>NZ_JAGFPG010000004.1:0-406046 GCF_025962675.1 Candidatus Symbiopectobacterium sp. NZEC127 | reverse complement strand
ATGGTGGGTCGTGCAGGATTCGAACCTGCGACCAATTGATTAAAAGTCAACTGCTCTACCGACTGAGCTAACGACCCATCATGGTGCTACTTCGGCGTTTTCACCTTGCCTTGGCAACGGCGGCATATATTACTAACTTATCCGCTCAGTGCAACCTATTTTCCTGAAAAACTGTTCAACTGCTTAATCATCAAACGACAAAGCACAAAAATCGCTCATGACGCGCAATTTTTGTGCCTGGAAAGGGGTTAAAGCCCAGTCAGTCGTTTTTGTGCCTGCTTGGCGCTTTCGGTGTTGGGATATTGTTTGATGACCTGCTGGTAGACAGCCTTCGCTTTATCCGTCTGCCCCTTTTCCTGCATGATCACCCCAACCTTGAGTAAGGCTTCGGAACTTTTGGGGGATTTAGGGTAATTCTTGACCACGTTCGCAAAGTAGTAAGCGGCGTCGTCTTTCTTACCTTTGTTGTAGTTCAACTGGCCCAGCCAATAGTTGGCATTCGGCTGGTAGGTTGAATCAGGATATTTTTTGATAAATGCCTGAAAGGCAGCAATAGCCTGATCGTACTGCTTTTTCTCTAGCACCAATGCCGCCGCAGCGTTGTAGTCGCTGTTGGCGTCACCCGTACTGGCCGGTGCAACGGCCGCGCCCGCACCATTGCTGGCGGGGCTGGCGGTGGAAGCACCGGTATCGGTTGCTGGCGCAGAAGACGCCGGCGGCGTTGACGACGAAGAGCCCATGCTATCCATTTGCTGATAGATTTGCTTCTGGCGTTCAACAACCTGATTTAACTGGTACTGATTTTCCTGAATCTGCCCGCGCAAACTGTCAATATCGCGCTGCGTATCAGAAAGCTGCTGCTGAAGTTGAGTTAAAAGCTGGCTGTGAGCGTTGGAAATACGCTCCATTTGGGTGACACGGTCTTCCACCGAGCCAGAGCCGACATTACTGATTGGCGCTTGGGCAGTAGCGGCCCAAGGGACCGCTACGCCAACCAATAACGACAGACCCACGAGATGACGTCTGAAGTTACTGTTCATGCAATGCTCTTAGTATACCAGGACCGCACGACGGTTTTTGGACCATGCAGCTTCGTCATGACCCAGAACCGCAGGTTTCTCTTTACCGTAAGAAACGATAGAGATCTGATCGGAAGAAACACCTTTGCCTTGCAGGTACATCTGAACAGCGCTTGCGCGACGTTCGCCCAGGGCGATGTTGTATTCCGGCGTACCGCGTTCATCCGCATGACCTTCGATGGTCACTTTGTAGGACGGGTTGCTGCGCAGGAAGGAAGCGTGCGCGTCCAGCATCTGAGCGAAGTCAGAACGGATATCGTACTTGTCCAGATCGAAGTATACGATGTTGTTGCGTTGCAGTTCTTGCATTTGCAGGCGAGCCTGCTCAGAAGAAGACATATTGCCGTTTTCATAACCGCTGCCTGCAGTGCCAACGGTAGACTGGTCATTGCCGTCTTTCTTGTGTGAACTACATGCGGCGATAGCCAGCACCGGCAGAGCCAACATCAGGCCTTTCAGTACTTTATTGAATTGCATCTCTTATGTCCTTTGAAAAAATTATTTATGTTTATAAATACGGCGACCAGGCAGGGAATTTAACCTGTCCATCAGTTGCCGGAAGACGCGCTTTGAAACGTCCGTCAGTAGACACCAGTTGCAGCACTGAGCCCAGCCCTTGTTTAGAGCTGTAAATCACCATCGTGCCGTTCGGTGCGATACTCGGCGTTTCGTCCAGATAGGTGCCCGTAATGACTTGAACGGCCCCCGTCACCAGATCTTGTGTAGCAATATGCTGAGCGCCGCCGTTGGAGCTCACCATCACTAGCATTTTGCCATCGTCACTGACTTCTGAGTCCTGATTCTGCGCCCCTTCCCAGGTGATACGCTGCGGAGCTCCGCCATTGACGTTAATTTTGTAGACTTGTGGACGTCCAGCCTGATCCGAAGTATATGCCAAAGTCTGGCTGTCGGGGAACCAGGTTGGCTCAGTATTGTTGCTGCGACCATCCGTCACCTGACGGATCTGACCGGAGCCGATGTCCATGACATACAGGTTCAGGCTGCCACTTTTGGAAAGCGCGAAGGCCAGTTTGCTGCCATCCGGGGAAAACGCCGGAGCACCGTTGTGACGCGGGAAGGACGCAACCTGACGGATTGCGCCATTGGCCAACGTTTGAATCACCAGCGCAGAACGACCGCTTTCAAAGGTTACGTATGCCACCTTGCTGCCATCCGGTGACCAGGCCGGTGACATCAACGGCTCAGGAGAGCGGTGCACCACAAACTGGTTGTAGCCATCGTAGTCAGAGACGCGCAGTTCGTAAGGGAACTGACCGCCGTTGGTCTGCACCACATAGGCGATACGGGTACGGAAAGCACCTTTGATACCGGTTAATTTCTGGAACACTTCATCACTGGCGGTATGCGCGGCATAACGCAGCCACTGTTTGGTGACCTTGAACTGGTTTTGCGCCAATACGCTGCCCGGGTTACCCGAGGTATCAACCAGTTGGTAAGAGATCACGTAGCTGCCGTCCGCACCAGGCTGAACCTGGCCGATGATAACGGAATCAATACCCAGCGCCGTCCAGGCCGCAGGGGTGACTTCCGAGGCAGAACCCGGCTGCTGCGGCATACGGCTGGGATCGATCGGATTGAATTTACCGCTGTTGCGCAGATCCGCACCAACGATACCACCAATATCTTCCGGAGCCGCACCGCCGCCAGCCCACTTAAACGGAACCACGGCGATTGGACGTGCCGAGTCAACCCCTTGGGTAATCTCGATACGCACTTCGGCGTGCAGCGCTGTGACCCACAGCATTAAAAACCCTAGTGCAACTTTACATGCCTGCTTCATTTCATCTCCCTTATCCAGAGGTATCGCCTCGGATAAATTAGCAGAATTTTAACATACCGGTATCACCAAAACACAATACCCGTGGGTGGTGCCATCATCCTTGTCCTAAAGGTGCTTTAGCGGCACCTTTAGCCTCGTACTGCACGCCACGATTATTGCGGTTTGAAATCAATCGGTGCGTTTTTGAAAGCTTCATACACATCCGTGCTTGGCGGCTTCGGTATTCTTGCCTGCTTCGCTGCGGCAATCGCCGCCTGACACAGTGCCGGATCGCCACTTTCCGCATCAACGGACACGAGCAGACCATCCGGTGCCAGCTTGATGCGCAATGTACAGGTTTTACCCCGATAAAGCTGCCAATCATAGAATTTACTCTGGATCGCCGCGCGCACCTGACCGCCATAGCTGTCCAGGGCGGCACCGGAGGCACCGCTCTTTTTCGCCGCACCGGCGCCGGCTGGCGCACCGCCACCCGATTTAGGCGCGTTTTTCGACGACGCCAAACCACCGAGCAGATCGTCGACTGAATCAGACTGTGCCGCGGCTTCCGCTGCGGCTTTTTTATCCGCAGCCGCCTTGGCCTTTGCGTCTGCTGCGGCTTTGGCTTTCGCATCAGCAGCAGCTTTTGCTTTGGCATCGGCTTCCGCTTTGGCCTTGGCATCCGCTTCCGCCTTGGCTTCTGCGGCCTTCGCTTTGGCATCGGCTTCCGCTTTCGCCTTGGCTTCAGCATCGGTTTTGGCTTTCGCATCGGCTACCGCTTTGGCCTTGGCTTCTTCTTCAGCCTGCTTTTTCGCGGCAGCAGCAGCGGCTGCCTGTTTCTTCACTTCTTCTTCAGCTTTTTTCTTAGCGTCAGCGGTGGCTTTGGCTTGTTGTTCAGCTTCTGCTTTCGCTTTCGCCGCAGCGGCTTCCGCCTGCTGCTGCTGTTCTTTGGCCTTAGCGGCAGCGGCTTCTGACTGCTTACGCTGCTCGGCCTGCTCTTGCGCCTGCTGCTTGGCGTCTTCTTGCGCTTGCAGGCGTTCTTTCTCTAGCTCTTTTAAGCGCTGTTGCTCAGCAGCCTGCTTTTGCTGTAACTCATCAGCCTGCTGTTCAGCCTGCTTTTTGCGCAATTGTTCAGCACGCTTTGCATCGCTCTGCTGCTGTTGCTGGCGGTTGTACTGTTCGACAACGGCATTGGGATCAACCATTACCGCATCGATTGCCGAGCCGCCGCCACCGCCGCCACTGGCATCCATAGAGGAATGGAATGAGCTCCAAACCAGCAAAGCAATCAGTATGATGTGCAAAACGGCCGAGACGATAATAGCGCGTTTTAACTTATCAGGTTTTTCGGTGGCCTTTAGCACAAGCGATTCCCAAATACTGTGTTGCTGTAATTAACGATTGCCAGAAAAAACGTCACGCTTTGACTGCAACGCATTGATTATATAGGCTGAGTCATCAGACCTACTGATTTAACCCCGGCCTGACGCAGCAGGTTCAGTGCCTTGATGATCTCTTCGTAGGGCACATCTTTCGCGCCACCGATCAAAAACACTGACTTGGGATTCTCAACCATACGCGCCTGGGCTTCCGCCACAATCTGCTCTGCGGGAAGTTGCTCCATCCGCTTTTGCTCGATAACCAAGCTGTACTGGCCTACGCCCGACACCTCAACGATAACAGGCGGGTTATCGTTAGTGGAGACGGTTTTGGAATCTGTCGCATCAGGCAAATCCACTTCCACACTCTGCGTGATGATGGGTGCCGTTGCCATGAAAATCAGCAACAACACCAATAGCACGTCCAGCAATGGAACGATGTTAATTTCGGATTTTAGATCCCGGCGACCACGTGAACGAGCCATGCTGCCTCCTGATTACTTGCTATTTTCAGTGAAGGCCTGACGATGCAGGATAGCGATGAACTCTTCCATGAAGTTGTCGTAGTTCTGCTCCAGTTTATTCACGCGCTGATTCAGACGGTTATAGGCCATTACCGCCGGGATTGCCGCAAACAGACCAATCGCGGTCGCAATCAGTGCCTCGGCAATACCCGGAGCAACCATTTGCAACGTGGCCTGCTTAACCGCACCCAACGCGATAAAGGCGTGCATGATCCCCCACACGGTACCGAACAGGCCGATATACGGGCTGATAGAGCCGACGGTTCCCAAGAACGGGATGTGGGTTTCAAGCATTTCCAACTCGCGGTTAAAGGAAATACGCATGGCGCGAGAAGCCCCTTCCACCACGGCTTCCGGCGCATGGCTGTTAGCCCGATGCAACCGGGCAAACTCTTTAAAGCCGGAATAGAAGATCTGCTCTGAACCTGCCAGCGAATCGCGGCGCGTCTGACTTTCCTGATACAGCCGGGAGAGTTCAATGCCTGACCAGAATTTATCTTCAAAGGCTTCAGCTTCACGCGTAGCGGTATTCAAAATGCGCGTGCGTTGGATGATGATCGCCCAAGAAGCGATGGAAAAACCAATCAAAACCAGCATGATAAGTTTCACTAAAAGACTGGCTTTCAGGAACAAATCAAGGATATTCATGTCAGTCACTGCTTAAACTCCGCGACAATAGACTTAGGAAGCGCGATGGGCTTCATGTGATGTGGATCGATACAAGCGATCAATACGTCGGCCTGACTCAACAGATCGCCGTGAGAATTGAGAATACGCTGAGCAAACGTGAGAGAAGCACCGCGTATCACTGTGATTTCACTCTCTACGTTCAATAAATCATCCAGACGGGCCGGAGAAAAATACTCGACCGCCATACGGCGCACAGCGAAAGCCACATGCTCTTCCAGCAAGGCGCACTGATGAAAGCCGTGCTGGCGTAACATTTCTGTCCGCGCACGCTCATAAAAGGCGATATAACGGGCGTGATACACCACGCCACCGGCGTCTGTGTCTTCATAGTAGACACGCACAGGCCAACGAAACAACGTATTGCTCACTCTACATCCCGGTAATACAACGAAACACCGCTACTATACGCAAGAGAAATGAGGTTTGGAATGGCTAGCTTAGAGGGAAATAAAATAATTATGGGTTGCGCGCAACCCATAACCAAACGGAATAGACGGTAATACTAGCGAAAGAAGTAAATAAGCCCTGCGAGCAGGATCACAAAGGCAGGAAAAGGCGCAAAAATCACGCGCCACAGCAGGCGCTGTTGGCGAAACCCTACCCCGTATATCACACCGGTGCACACCGCCCACACCAGCAACGGGCCTTGCCACACTTCCAACGCGCTGGTACGCGCGGCAAAGCGTGTCGGGTCCCACATCACACAGCCTGCCATCAGCAATGCCATGAGCAGGGCAAGAGCCCGTAACGGGCCCTTGTCCATTAGCTGGTAGAGTTTATCAACCAGACTACTCATTGCGCGTTGTCTTCTGCCGCTTTCGCTTTGGTCGCTTCACTCTGCTCTAACGCCAGAGCGGTAATAATCCCCAGCGAACAAGCAAGAAGCGTTCCGAGTATCCAGGCAAAATACCACATCATTAAGCTCCTTACTTAGTACAGAGAGTGGGTGTTCTGTTCAATATGCTCTTTGGTAATGCGACCGAACATTTTGTAGTAACACCATGCCGTGTAAGAGAGCACGATGGGTACAAAAATAATCGCGACGATCGTCATCACTTTCAGCGTGTACAGGCTCGAGGTGGCATCCCACATGGTCAGGCTCACGTTCGGTTGTGTGATGGAAGGCATCACAAACGGGAACATGGCAACCCCAGCGGTCAGGATAACGCAGGCGATAGTCAGCGAACTGAACAGGAAGGCCAGGCCGCCCTTGTTAGCACGCGCCGTCGTGATAGTCAGCAGCGGCAACACCACGCCCAACAGCGGGATCGCCCACAGCACCGGATGCGCCGTGAAGTTAGCCAACCAGGCACCGGCCTGATGCGCCACTTCTTTGTGCAACGGGTTAGACTCTGCCGCCTTGTCCAGCACGGAGGTGATGGTGTAACCATCGATACCGTAAATCACCCACACGCCAGCCAACGCAAAGGTCACCATCATCACCAACGCCGACAACTGAGCTGCACCTTTGGAACGCACATGCAGATCGCCGTTGGTGCGCATCATCAGGTAGGTAGCCCCTTGAGTCAGGATCATGGTCAGGCTGACAACGCCCGCCAACAGGCCAAACGGGTTGAGCAATTGGAAGAAGCTACCGGTGTAGAACAACCTGGCACTGGCATCAATATGGAACGGCACGCCCTGCAACAGGTTACCGAACGCCACACCGATCACCACCGGTGGCACAAAGCTACCGATGAAGATGCCCCAGTCCCACATGTTGCGCCAACGCGGGTCTTCCAGCTTGGAACGGTAGTCAAAACCGATCGGGCGGAAGAACAACGATGCCAGCACCAGAATCATCGCGATATAGAAACCGGAGAACGCGGCGGCATACACCATCGGCCAGGCAGCAAACAATGCCCCACCCGCGGTGATAAGCCACACCTGGTTACCGTCCCAGTGCGGAGCGATACTGTTGATCATGATACGGCGTTCTACATCATTACGCCCCATCACGCGCACCAGCACGCCGACGCCCATATCAAAGCCGTCAGTGATGGCGAAACCAATCATCAGCACGCCAATCAACAGCCACCAGATAAAACGTAATACTTCATATTCAAACATAGTGGACTCCTGTTTACCGTGCGTCCTGAGCCAGCGTCAACGGCTGTTCAAAGTGGTAACGCCCTGTTTTCAGGCTGCTTGGGCCGAGGCGCGCGAATTTGAACATCAGATACATTTCGGCGACCAGGAACAACGTATACAAACCGCAAATCAAGCCCATCGACAGCAGGATGTCACCGGCCGTGAGCGAAGAGTTCGCCACCGCCGTTGGCAGCACTTCACCGATAGCCCACGGTTGGCGACCGTACTCAGCAACAAACCAACCGGCTTCAACCGCAATCCACGGTAACGGAATACCGAACAAGGCCGCACGCAGCAGCAGCTTGTTTTTACCGATACGGTTTCTGATCACGCTCCAGAACGACAGGCCGATAATCAGCAGCATCAGTACGCCACAGGCCACCATGATGCGGAACGAGAAGTAGAGTGGCGCAACGCGAGGAATTGAATCCTTGGTCGCCTGCTGAATTTGCGCTTCTGTCGCGTTAGCAACGTCCGTCGTGTAGCGTTTGAGCAGCATGCCGTAACCCAGATCCTGTTTGGTCTGGTTAAAGGCTTCACGCACCGCCGGATCGGTATTACCCGCACGCAGCTGTTCCAGCAACTCATACGCTTTGATGCCGTTGCGAATACGCACCTGATGACCATCCATCAGCTCACGCAGCCCCAGCACCACGCCATCCGTCGAACGCGTGGCGATAAGCCCCAGCATAAACGGAATGCGCACCGCGAACTGGTTCTCCATTTTGTCCTGATTAGGAATGGCGAACAGCGTAAAGCTGGCAGGTGCCGGTTGGGTTTCCCACTCGGCTTCAATCGCGGCCAGCTTGGTTTTTTGGACGTCGCCCATTTCATAGCCGGATTCATCACCCAGTACGATAACTGACAGCACAGCCGCAGTGCCGAAGCTGGCAGCGATGGCGAATGAGCGTTTGGCAAAGGCCAAATCACGGCCCTTGAGCAGATAGTAAGCACTGATACCCAGAATGAACATGGCACCGGTGGTGTAACCTGCGGCCACGGTATGGACGAATTTCACCTGCGCAACCGGATTCAGCACCAGTTGAGAGAAACTCACCATTTCCATGCGCATGGTTTCGAAATTGAATTCGGATGCGATGGGGTTTTGCATCCAGCCGTTCGCGACCAGAATCCACAGCGCGGAGAAGTTGGACCCCAACGCCACCAGCCAGGTCACGGCCATGTGTTGCACTTTGCCCAGGCGATCCCAGCCAAAGAAGAACAAGCCAACAAACGTTGATTCGAGGAAGAACGCCATCAGGCCTTCAATCGCCAGCGGCGCGCCGAAAATGTCCCCGACATAGTGAGAGAAATAGGACCAGTTAGTACCGAACTGGAACTCCATGGTCAGCCCGGTGGCCACGCCGAGTGCAAAGTTGATACCAAACAATTTGCCCCAGAACTTGGTCATATCCTTGTAGATTTGTTTGCCCGTTAGCACATAGACCGTTTCCATGATCGCCAACAAAAACGCCATCCCCAGCGTTAATGGTACGAAAAGGAAATGGTACATCGCGGTTAAGGCAAACTGTAAACGTGACAGTTCGACTATATCAAACATCTTGACTCCTTGCTCCTCGCAGGAAGGTTTTAGCTTGTCAATGCCAACAAGCCGCTAAACACCCAAAAAGAACACAACAGAAAATTGCTTCAGAACCGGCTTTTATAAACAGCGAGAGTTCACCGTTAAACCAATAACAAGCCAAAGAAAACACGTTAAAAATAGCTTAAAACGATACCACAAACAGGGTAGCGGCTATATTACGCTTGTAATCCCCTACAATAAATAGGTTTTTACGTGACACAGATTGTGTTTTTGGTTTCAAATCAACTTTACCCTTTCGGCGCACCTTCGGTGAAAATTGATGTGGCGCAATTTAAGCGTATTTCCCTGTTTATAGCCAGCTTAAGATTTTGATCTCGCGCAAATAGCGCCGCTAATGTTAATTTCTGGTTTACCAGGTTTTCGCCATGCTATTAGTTGTTAAATAAATGTAGAAATAAACGTAACAACGGCATCAATTAGCAAACCAATTTTTGACTTGCTCGCGCAGAGTTAATTTTCTGCCCTATCAAGCGTAGATGATTTAACCATAACCACATTGTTTAAATTGTTAATTTAATGTTGCCATGGTTAATATATTGAGCACTAGATTAATAACGGGTCTTAATTATTTTTGTATTCCTCTTTTATTACGGTACAGACAATAAAAAAGGGCCATCCAAAGATGGCCCCCAAACTGCACTTTATTCCTCGTCATCCTCGGCGAAAGCCGGGGATCTCTGTGAGAAGAAACGCGTTTCACCTGCAAGAGATTCCCGCTTTCGCGAGAATGACGGTAGTAGCCGGTACTAGCGCGCCAATGCGGCTTTCACTGCTTCGCCGATATCTGCCAGGCTGCGTACCGTTTTCACGCCAGCGGCTTCCAGCGCAGCGAATTTATCATCCGCCGTGCCTTTACCACCGGCAATGATGGCACCCGCATGGCCCATGCGCTTGCCCTTCGGTGCCGTCACACCGGCGATGTACCCTACCACCGGTTTGGTAACATGCGCTTTGATATAGGCTGCCGCTTCTTCTTCCGCCGTGCCACCGATTTCACCGATCATTACGATGGCCTCGGTTTGCGGATCCTGCTCGAACAGCGCCAGAATATCGATAAAGTTGGAGCCTGGAATCGGGTCGCCGCCGATACCGACACAGCTTGACTGACCCAACCCGGTATCCGTGGTCTGTTTAACCGCTTCGTAGGTCAGCGTTCCTGAACGTGAAACGATCCCCACTTTACCCGGCTTGTGAATATGGCCGGGCATAATGCCAATTTTGCATTCACCCGGCGTAATGACGCCCGGGCAGTTCGGCCCAATCATCCGCACGCCGCTCTGTTCCAGCTTCACCTTCACGGTCAGCATATCCAGCGTCGGGATACCTTCAGTGATACAGATAACCAGCTCAATACCCGCATCAATCGCTTCCAGAATCGAGTCTTTGCAAAACGGTGCCGGTACGTAGATCACCGAAGCCGTAGCGCCGGTCGCTTCCACCGCTTCGCGCACGGTATTAAACACCGGCAAACCCAAATGTTCTGTGCCGCCTTTACCAGGCGTCACGCCGCCCACCAGTTGCGTACCGTAAGCGAGTGCTTGCTCAGAGTGGAAGGTGCCTTGGCTGCCGGTAAATCCCTGGCAAATGACTTTCGTGTGTTTATCAATCAAAATAGACATTATTTACCCTCCGCTGCCTTCACAACCTGCTGAGCCGCATCTGTCAAACTGGTGGCGGCGATGATATTCAGGCCGCTGTCCGCCAGTTTCTTGGCACCCAGTTCCGCATTGTTTCCTTCCAGGCGCACCACCACAGGTACGTTAACGCCCACTTCGGCTACCGCACCGATGATGCCATCAGCAATCAGGTCGCAGCGCACGATACCGCCAAAGATATTGACCAGTACCGCTTTCACATTGTCGTCGGAGAGAATGATTTTAAAGGCTTCCGTTACGCGCTCTTTAGTTGCGCCACCGCCCACATCCAGGAAGTTGGCCGGTGCGCCGCCGTGCAGTTTGACGATGTCCATGGTGCCCATGGCAAGACCCGCACCGTTCACCATGCAGCCGATATTGCCATCGAGCGCCACATAGTTCAGTTCCCACTGCGCCGCGTGCGCCTCGCGGGAATCTTCCTGACTCGGATCGCGCATTTCACGCAGTTCCGGCTGACGGAACAATGCATTGCCGTCAGCGCCGAGTTTGCCGTCCAGACAGATCAGATCGCCCTGCTTGGTGATCACCAGCGGGTTAATCTCCACCAGCGCCAGATCGCGCTCCAGGAACAGCGTCGCCAGTCCCATGAAAATCTTGGTGAACTGCGCCACTTGCTTGCCGCTCAGGCCCAGTTTAAAGGCCAGCTCACGGCCCTGATAAGGCTGCGGGCCGGTCAACGGATCGAGCGCGGCTTTATGAATCAGTTCCGGCGTCTCTTCCGCGACTTTTTCAATTTCCACCCCGCCTTCAGTCGAGGCCATAAACACCACGCGACGCGTAGCGCGATCGACCACGGCACCGAGATAGAGTTCTTGATCGATGTCGGTTGCGGCTTCCACCAGAATCTGGTGTACAGGCTGACCTTGCGCATCCGTTTGGTAGGTCACCAAACGTTTGCCCAGCCAATTTTCCGCAAACGCGCGAATATCTTCTTTGCTGCTCACCACTTTTACGCCGCCCGCTTTACCACGGCCACCCGCATGCACCTGGCATTTCACCACCCACGGACCGGTGCCAATTTTCGAGGCGGCCTCTTCTGCTTCGCGCGGCGTGGTGCAGGCATAACCGGTCGGCGCCGGCAGGCCATATCGAGCAAAGAGCTGTTTTGCCTGATATTCATGTAAATTCATGATGTTCTATCCATCTCGGTTTGAAGATAAGTCGCATGACTTTCTTGATATTATTGGATAACGCCGCCAGGGGCGGCTGCATAGCACAAAGTAAACCAATACTCCCGTATGACCGCCGCTCGGCAGGCGGCGGCGGTCTACGTCATCACACGCTATACATCCAGCAGCAGGCGTGTTGGATCTTCCAGCATCTCTTTTACCGTGACCAAAAAGCCCACGGATTCGCGACCATCAATCAGCCGGTGATCGTAAGAAAGCGCCAGATACATCATCGGTAGAATCACCACCTGACCCTCCACGGCCATCGGCCTGTCTTTGATGGCATGCATGCCCAGAATCGCGCTTTGCGGCGGGTTGATGATTGGCGTGGACATCAGGGAGCCGAACACGCCACCGTTGGTAATGGTGAAATTACCGCCGGTCAGTTCTTCTACCGTCAGTTTGCCGTCGCGCCCTTTCAGCGCGAGATCTTTGATTTTCTTCTCAACATCAGCCATACCCAGCGCATCGACATCGCGCAGCACTGGCGTGACCAGACCGCGCGGCGTGGAGACCGCGATACTGACATCAAAATAGTTGTGGTACACCACATCTTCGCCGTCAATGGAGGCGTTCACCTCGGGGTAGCGTTTCAACGCTTCCACCACGGCTTTGATGTAGAACGACATAAAGCCCAGGCGCACGCCGTGGCGTTTTTCAAACGCATCGCCGTACTGCTGACGCAGGTCCATAATCGGCTTCATGTTGACTTCGTTAAAGGTCGTCAACATGGCGGTACTGTTTTTCGCTTCGAGCAGGCGTTCCGCAACACGCTTACGCAGGCGCGTCATCGGCACACGTTTTTCGCTGCGGTGGGCCAAAGCGGGTGCAGCTTGCGCTTTCTCCGCTTTTTTATCACTGCCGCTGGCAGCCTGCGTCTGCGCCGCCAGATGCTTCTCCACATCTTCACGCGTGATACGTCCACCGACGCCGCTGCCTTTGATCGCAGCCGCATCCAGACCGTGCTCACCGATCAGACGACGAATTGCCGGACTGAGCGCGTCGTTGTTCTCTTCGGTCAACCCGGCGGTATGGCGCTGGGCAGGCGTAGACTCTTTGCTCTGCGATTTTTCGCTGGTTTCTTTACCGGAACTGTCGCCCCGACGCAGACGCCCAAGAATTTGGCGCGATGTCACCGTAGCGCCTTCGCTTTCCAGCACGGCATCCAGCACGCCCGCTTCAGGCGCAGGCACTTCCAGCACCACTTTATCGGTTTCAATTTCGACCAGCACTTCATCACGCTGGACGCTGTCACCCGGATTTTTATGCCAGGTCGCCACGGAAGCATCCGCTACCGATTCGGGAAGGTCAGGGACAAGAATATCTACGCTACTCATTATCTATCCTTTTATTTAATCAACGTTCAGCGCGTCGTTAACCAGATCTTGCTGTTGTTTCTGATGCACAGACATATAACCGACCGCCGGAGAGGCGGAGGCCGGGCGTCCGGCGTAACGCAAAGACGCTCCAAAGGGAATCACTTCGCGGAAATGGTGCTGGCTGCAATACCATGCTCCCTGATTAAGCGGCTCTTCCTGACACCAGACAAAATCATGCACATGCGCAAACGGCGCTAACGCCGCTTGTACCGCCTGCTGCGGGAACGGGTAGAGTTGCTCGATGCGCACAATCGCCACGTTGTTCTGTTCATTCTTACGACGCTGTTCCAATAAATCATAGTAGACCTTGCCGGAACAGAGCACGACGCGCTTCACTCCTTGCGGATCAAGTTCGTCAATTTCACCGATAGCCGGCTGGAACGCACCGTTTGCCAACTCTTCCAACGAGGAGATCGCCAGCGGATGGCGCAACAGCGATTTCGGTGACATCACCACCAGCGGACGCCGCATACCGCGTAGCGCCTGACGACGCAACATATGGTAAACCTGCGCCGGGGTCGACGGAATGCACACCTGCATGTTTTGTTCAGCGCACAGTTGCAGATAACGCTCGAGTCGCGCGGAGGAGTGCTCCGGACCCTGACCTTCATAGCCGTGCGGCAACAGCATTACCAGGCCGCACATGCGTCCCCATTTCTGCTCACCGGAGCTGATGAACTGATCGATCACCACCTGCGCACCGTTGGCGAAATCGCCGAACTGCGCTTCCCAAATGGTCAACGTGCGCGGCTCTGCCGTGGCATATCCGTATTCAAACGCCAGAATCGCCTCTTCGGACAACACCGAGTCCCACACGTTAAACGTGCCCTGCGCGTTATGCACGTGTTCCAGCGGCGTGTAGCTCGAGCCATTCTTTTGGTTATGCACCACGGCGTGGCGGTGGAAGAAAGTGCCACGGCCGCTGTCTTCACCGGAAATACGTATAGGAATACCGTCATCCACCAGCGTGGCGTAAGCCAGGGTTTCGGCGCCGCCCCAATCGAAAGGCTTATTACCCAACGCCATTTCGGCACGATCGGCATACACCTTGGTAACACGCGGATGCGTCTCGATGGCTTCCGGCACTTCACTGATGCGTTTTGCCAACTCTTGCAGGCGTTTCATCTCCACTTTGTGCGGATAGGGTTCATCCCACTCGTGGTTCAGGTAAGGCGTCCAGGTAAAGGATTGCATGTCCATTTCACGCCACTCTTCCACCACACATTCGCCCGCGTCCAACGCGTCGCGATACAGGTTAACCTGTACGGTGGCATCTTCCAGCGTGATGCTTTTTTCCAGTTCCAGGCGATCGGCATACACCTTGCGCGGCGTCGGGTGTTTTTTGATCTTCTGGTACATCATCGGCTGCGTGGCACTTGGCTCATCCGCTTCGTTGTGACCATGACGACGGTAGCAAATCAGATCGATAAACACATCGCGTTTGAACTCATTGCGGAAATCCAGCGCCAGACGCGTCACATAGGCGACCGCTTCCGGGTCGTCAGCGTTGACGTGGAAAATCGGTGCCTGCACCATCTTGCCAATGTCGGTGCAATATTCCGTGGAACGAATATCCAGCGGGTTGGAGGTGGTGAAACCAATGCGGTTGTTGATCACGATACGCAACGTACCGCCCACTTCGTAGCCGCGCACGGTGGACATGTTCAGCAGTTCCTGCACCACGCCCTGCCCACTGATGGCGGCATCGCCGTGAATGGTCACCGGCAACACGCGTGGACCGCTCTCACTGCTGAGACGATCGAGGCGCGCACGCACGGAACCGGTCACCACCGGGCTGACAATCTCAAGATGCGAGGGGTTAAACGCCAGCGCCAGATGCACCAGACCGCCTTCAGTCGCGAATTCAGACGAAAAGCCCTGATGGTATTTCACATCACCGGTGCCGAGATGCTCTTTGTGCTTACCGGCAAACTCATCGAACAAATCCTGCGGCTTTTTGCCCAGTACGTTAACCAGCACGTTGAGGCGGCCACGGTGCGCCATGCCCAACACCACTTCGCGCGTGCCGTTGTTGCCCGCGTGGCGGATCATCTCTTTGAGCATCGGCACCAGCGCATCGCCACCTTCCAGCGAGAAGCGTTTAGCGCCCGGGTATTTGGCACCCAAATAGCGCTCAAGCCCTTCCGCCGCCGTCAGCTCTTTCAGGAAGCGATACTTCTCTTCCAAACTAAAAGAAGGCTGGCCGGTAATGGATTCGATACGCTGCTGAATCCAGCGTTTTTCATCGGTGCTGGTGATGTGCATGTATTCCGCACCGATAGAACCGCAGTAGGTGCGCTTCAAGGCGTCATACAATTCACCGAGCTTCATGGTCTCTTTGCCAATGGCAAAAGAGCCCACGTTATAGGAATCCTGAAGGTCATCTGCCGTCAGGTTATGGTAGGCCAGATCGAGTTCAGCAACCGGGGCTTGCGGGCGTAAATCGATCGGGTCCAGCTTGGCTTGCTGATGTCCACGGAAACGAAACGCGTTAATCAGCTGCAATACTTTGACCTGCTTGGCGTCAATGTCAGGATCGGTCACAGAGGAGCTAAAGCGCGAGGCATCTTTCGCCAGACGGCGGAAATAGTCGCGCGTTTTGGAGTGCAGTTGATCGGGTTTGACCCCCGCCGTAGGCAACTGCTGGAAGATAGACCGCCAGCTAAGATCGATAGAATCCGGATCGGTTAAAAAATCTTCATAGAGCTGTTCTATGTAGGACTGGTTCGCGCCCGCCAGATAGGAGGAATCCAGCCAGGCCTTCATTGCGCCGTTCTGCATTGTGATCCCTTAAGCTAATAAGCTTCAGTTTTCGCCGTGGTTAACATGTCCTGTGCCGTAAAAAAACCAGGCACCGTAAACGGTTCATTTCCCTGTCAGATACGCAGGGCCAGGGTATCCTTACCCTTTAAGGAACCTTTAAAAACCGGTTTGGCGCACAAGCCCGTTTTTAAAGGTTTCCTATCATCCCCCCGCTAACCGCCGGGGGGGATAATCATGTTACGTCTTACCACTGCACACTACGGCAGTTTTACCTCTGCGCCGCGCCGTAATTTCTCTGCGCGGCGGCGCTTACGCGGTTTCGCGCGGTACTTTAGGCCCCGCGTTGCAACAACATCGATTTGATGTGCCCAATCGCCCGCGTGGGGTTGAGTCCTTTCGGGCAGACATTGACACAGTTCATGATGCTGTGGCAGCGGAATACGCTGAAGGCATCATCCAGCGCATCCAGTCGCGGCTTGGTTTCCGTATCACGGCTGTCGATCAGGAAACGGTAAGCCGCCAGCAGCCCCGCCGGGCCCACAAATTTATCCGGGTTCCACCAGAACGACGGACAAGACGTGGAACAGCAGGCGCACATGATGCACTCATACAATCCATCCAGCTTGGCACGCTGGTCCGGCGACTGCAAATGTTCACGCGCCGGTGGATTCTGTCCATTATTCAACAAGTAAGGCTTTATTTTCTCATATTGGGCATAGAACTGTCCCATGTCCACCACCAAATCGCGGATTACCGGTAATCCCGGCAATGGACGGATGACAATTTTACCTTTAGCCCGTTGCAGCGCCGAGACTGGCGTGATGCAAGCCAGCCCGTTTTTGCCGTTCATGTTCAGGCCGTCAGAACCACAGACCCCTTCACGGCAAGAGCGACGGAACGCCAGCGTAGGATCTTGCTCTTTCAGTTGGATCAGCGCGTCAAGTAACATCATGTCGCGCCCTTCCTCCGCCTCCAGCGTGTACTCCTGCATATGCGGCGCGTCGTCAACATCCGGGTTGTAGCGATAAATTGAAAATTCAAGTTTCATCGTGCCATCTCCGCGACATTAATAAGTACGTATTTTCGGCGGAAACGCCGGACGTAATTTAGGTTGCATGTTCACCTCACGGCGCGTCATGCTCTCGTTTTGCGGCAAATACAGCGAATGACACAACCAGTTTTCATCATCGCGATCCGGGTAGTCGAAGCGGCTGTGCGCCCCACGACTTTCGGTACGGTAATTGGCGGAGACGGCCGTTGCATAGGCAGTTTCCATCAGGTTATCCAGTTCGAGACACTCAATGCGCTGGGTATTGAACTCCGTAGAGGTGTCATCAAGGCGCGCATTTTTCAGACGCTCGCGAATCACCTTCAGCTCTTCCAACCCTTTCGCCATCGCATCCCCTTCACGGAACACCGAGAAGTTGTTCTGCATGCAGGATTGCAATGCCTTGCGGATTTCCACCGGATCTTCCCCAGTGCGATTGTTGTTCCAGCGGTTCAAACGTTCCAACGCCGCTTCAACATCGCTGTCGCTGGCATCGCGCAGTTCACCCTGCTCTTGCAGCGATTCTTGCAAATGCATGCCGGCAGAGCGGCCAAACACCACCAGATCGAGCAGCGAGTTACCGCCTAAACGGTTAGCGCCGTGTACGGAAACGCAGGCAATCTCCCCGACGGCAAACAGCCCCGGCACCACAACATCTTCGCCCTTTTCATTGACCGTCAACGCCTGACCGCTCACCTTGGTGGGAATGCCGCCCATCATATAGTGACAGGTGGGAATGACCGGAATCGGTTCTTTCACTGGATCGACGTGAGCAAAAGTACGAGACAGCTCCAGAATGCCCGGCAGGCGTGATTCCAGCACCTCTTTACCCAAGTGATCCAGTTTCAGCTTGGCGTGCGGGCCCCACGGGCCGTCGCAGCCGCGCCCTTCACGGATTTCAATCATGATGGAGCGCGCAACCACATCGCGGCCAGCCAGATCTTTGGCGTTAGGCGCATAGCGCTCCATAAAACGCTCACCGTGCTTGTTGAGCAAATAGCCCCCTTCACCACGGCAGCCTTCGGTCACCAACACCCCTGCGCCCGCAATTCCGGTCGGGTGGAACTGCCACATTTCCATATCCTGCACCGGCACACCGGCACGCAACGCCATGCCGACGCCATCACCGGTATTGATGTAGGCGTTGGTGGTGGATTGGTAGATGCGGCCTGCACCACCGGTTGCCAGTATCGTTGCACCCGCTTTGAAATAGACCACTTCGCCAGTTTCAATACAGATAGCGGTACAGCCGACCACTGCGCCATCCTGATTCTTCACCAGATCCAGCGCATACCATTCAGAGAAGATGGTGGTGTGATTTTTCAGGTTTTGCTGATAAAGCGTATGCAGCAGGGCATGGCCGGTACGGTCAGCCGCTGCGGCCGTACGCGCCGCCTGCTCACCGCCGAAATTCTTCGATTGCCCGCCGAACGGACGCTGATAGATGCGGCCATCATCCAGACGAGAGAAAGGCAGCCCCATATGTTCCAGTTCCAGAATGGCTTCCGGGCCGGTTTTGCACATGTATTCGATGGCATCCTGATCGCCAATGTAGTCCGACCCTTTTACGGTATCGTACATGTGCCATTCCCAGTTATCTTCATGGGTATTGCCCAGTGCGACGGTAATACCGCCCTGCGCAGACACCGTGTGCGAGCGCGTCGGGAATACCTTGGACAGCAGGGCACAGGAAAGCCCCATTTGGGAGATTTGTAACGCAGCGCGCATACCTGCACCGCCTGCGCCGACAACAACGGCATCAAATTGCCTAATTGGTAAATTCATCACGCACCCCACACCACAACGGTTCCATAAATAACGTACACCAGCAGCGCCACCACGATGGCGAGTTGCAATATCAGACGCAACGCCAGCGGCTTGATGTAGTCAGTCAGCACCTGCCACATCCCTATCCAGGCGTGAACCAGGATGGCGAACAGCGTCAGCAGCGTGAACACTTTGGTAAGGGGCATCGCGAAGAAACCGCGCCAGACCGGATAGGTGATATCCCCCGCCGTCGCGATGAAACCGATGAGATAAATCACGTAGAGCACGATAACAATGGCAGAAGCGCGAATGAGCAGCCAATCGTGAACGCCATTACGTCCTAATGCAGAAGCATTGCTTACCATACGAGGACTCCAGCCAGTAGTGAAAGCACGACAGTAATGATAAAAGAGAGCCTTGCGGAACGATTTCCCGACGCGAGATCTTCTTCCAGAAAGCCAAAGTCCATCATCAGGTGGCGTAATCCGCCAACGATGTGGTAGGCCAGCGCGGTGAGGATGCCCCACAGAATAAATTTAACAATCACGCTATCCAGAATGGCCGCGGCGTACAGGAATCCCTCTTCTGAGGCAAGAGAGTGCCCGAGCAGCCACAGCAGAATGCCGACGGCCACAAAGGTAATTACGCCAGAGACACGGTGAAGAATTGAGGCTATCGCAGTTACGGGAAACTGGATCGTTTGCAGATCCAGATTGACAGGTCTTTGTTTTTTCACGGATTTGCCCACACACCTTTATTATTTTTCGTTCCTCCGGACCTGTAACTAGGTCAGACAGCGCGAAGAATGCAGCCACATGCTTCCGGGTGATACGTTGGCCTTAACGTCAACATCCCATGTTAAACGGCACATGACTTATTCACGCTGGGTGCTCCTACTTCAGGGGGTTCCGGAGACCTGAGGCGAGTATAAGTACTTCACAATCTTATTACAATTAGCCCACAAATTGTTTAGTGACATTTCGGCTAAACAGTGAGTGAGATCACTTATTTCACATTTTATATAAAATTAACTATCTCGTTTGACATATATTAAACAATTAAATTACAAATAGAGCTGTAATCTGAAAGTCATCCGTTAAAGAATTCAAGATAGGCTTTCCCAAGTGACATGACTTGTGTAACAGTGGAAAGTCGAATTCCACGTATAAAGTCATGTTAATGACTAGAGTAGACTAGAATTTAGAGAATCGTTACTAACCAGAAGAACACGGTTTTCCTTTGATGGGGTGGTGAGCCCGGCCACTGCCCGATGCTGTACCCTGATAGGTGCAAATGCCGAGACCTCGGCGTTTTGGCCGAGTTTCTCCGTTCGGTGTACAGGCATAACGGTATTTCTTCGGTGATAAATTTTTAAAATTAAAGCGCTAAGGAGACTGTAAATGGCTGATAAGAAAGCGACACTTACCCTAAATGGTAAAGAGCCCATCGAGCTTGATGTGTTGTCCGGCACGCTTGGGCAAGACGAAATCGATATCCGTAGCCTCGGTTCCAAAGGCTTTTTTACGTTCGATCCGGGATTTACCTCCACGGCGTCTTGCGAATCCAAAATCACCTACATTGACGGTGATAAAGGGGTGCTGCTGCATCGCGGCTTCCCTATTGACCAATTGGCGGAGAAATCCACCTATCTGGAAGTCTGCTACATTCTGCTGTTCGGCGAAGCGCCAACCGCCGAGCAGTTTGACACCTTCAAAACCACGGTAACCCGTCACACCATGATCCACGAACAGATTACGCGTCTGTTCCACGGTTTCCGTCGCGACTCTCACCCGATGGCGGTGCTGTGCGGCGTAACCGGTGCGCTGGCGGCGTTCTACCACGACTCACTGGATATCAGCATCGAGCGTCACCGCGAAATCGCCGCGTATCGCCTGCTGTCCAAAATGCCGACCGTGGCCGCCATGTGTTACAAATATTCACTTGGTCAGCCGTTCGTTTACCCGCGCAACGACCTGTCCTACGCCGGTAATTTCCTGCATATGATGTTTGCTACGCCGTGCGAAGAGTATGTGGTGAATCCGGTACTGGAACGCGCCATGGATCGCATTCTAATCCTGCATGCCGACCATGAACAGAACGCGTCCACCTCGACGGTGCGTACCGCAGGGTCTTCCGGCGCAAACCCGTTTGCCTGTATCGCTGCGGGCATCGCGTCTCTGTGGGGACCGGCGCATGGCGGTGCCAACGAAGCCTGTCTGCGTATGCTGGAGGAGATCAACTCGGTTGAGCATATTCCTGAATTCGTCAGACGCGCCAAGGACAAGAACGACTCCTTCCGCCTGATGGGCTTCGGCCACCGGGTGTATAAAAACTATGACCCGCGTGCCACCGTGATGCGTGAAACTTGCCATGAAGTGCTTAAAGAGCTGGGCATGAAAGATGACCTGCTGGAAGTGGCTATGGAGCTGGAACACATTGCGCTCAACGATCCCTACTTTATCGAGAAGAAACTCTACCCCAACGTGGATTTCTACTCCGGTATCATTCTGAAAGCGATGGGTATTCCGTCTTCCATGTTTACCGTGATCTTCGCGATGGCACGCACCGTCGGCTGGATTGCCCACTGGAACGAAATGCACGACGACGGCTTGAAGATTGCGCGTCCGCGCCAGCTGTATACCGGCTACGACAAACGCGACTTCACCTCTTCGCTCAACAATCGCTAAGCGTCATCCGCGAGGCAACCACACCGACAAGCCGGGATTTTCCCGGCTTTTTTACGCCTCAATGCTGGCAATGTGGACACCAGAAAAACGGACGCGACGAGAGCATGGTGCGCGCGATGGGGTGCCCACAGCGCTCACAGGGTTCCCCTTCACGGTCAAACACCTTGAAACGGAATAACGCGCCATGATGGCGATTGTCATCTACCGTTCCCCGCGTGTGATAGGAAAGGCGCGGCAGTGATAATAACGCGTCACTCAGTGCACTCAGTTGCTCTTCATCCAACGTCGTCGCACTGTGCTGTGGCGACAGCGCAGCGTGCCATAAAATCTCCGCGCGCAAATAGTTGCCCAGTCCGGCCAAAAAAGACTGATCGAGCAACAAGCCACTCAAACGGCGACGGCAGAATCTGTTACTCAACACTCTGGCTCGCACCTGTTCCGGGGTAACGGACCTATCAAGCACATCAGGGCCAATGCGCTGCAAGAAAGGATGTGTGGCCAGCGCATCCGGCGTGAGCATGACAATATCCGAGGCGCTATACAGCAGAATCGCACGATGTTGCGTTTCGAAGCGAACGCGCAAATCGCGTTTGGTATCCGGCGTCACGCCCGCATCAACCACGCGCCATAGGCCATAAAGCTGGTTATGGGTATAAAGAATCCGCCCAGTAGAAAAGTAGGTAAGCAGCGCTTTACCGCGCGTTTCCAACTTTTCAATCGTCTGCCCGGTAAGCTCCGTTTCGTAAGGTTTTAATTCAGGGAAAGCAAACCAAACCCCGGTTAACGGCTCCCCCACCACCGCCGCGGCTAACGCGTCGGCGGCGCGGCGGATCTCTGGCCCTTCAGGCATCAATCTCTCCTTTCTCGTCGGGGAATGTGCCCCGGACGCTAATGCGTAGTGCCGCCAGAAATAATCGCATCTTGCTGCTGAGTCAGCGCGACGGCAATCATGGCGACCAGCGCCTGCGTCACCATAGCAATCGGCATTGATGGCTCCCCAGGATGGCGCGCCGCCTGTTGCGGTGCATAGGGAATATGAACAAACCCACCACTGACTGCGCCGGAGCGCTGCGCCAGCGCGTGCAATAAGCCGTACATCACATGATTGCACACAAAGGTGCCTGCGGTGTGGGACACCGAGGCGGGAATCCCCTGCTCGCGTAACGCATTGACCATCGATTTGATCGGCAAAGTGGCAAAATAGGCGCTCGGTCCCCCTGGGATCACCGAGGTATCGATGGGTTGCTTGCCGTGATTGTCGGGAATACGCGCATCGTTGATGTTGATGGCGACGCGCTCGACGGTGATTTCGGCGCGCCCTCCCGCTTGTCCAACGGCTATCGTGCAGTCGGGCTGATGCTCAGCCAGCGCGGCATTGAGCTGCTGCAACGCCAGGTCGAACACACAGGCTAACTGGCAAGTCACCACCCGCGCACCGGCAATCTCACGCCCTTGCAATACCTTTACCGCTTCCCAGGAAGGGTTGATGGTTTCCCCGCCAAAGGGCTCAAACGCCGTCACCAATACGGTTTTCATGCTTGATTTTCACTCATTTTGCTGGTGTGGCGTAACTTACGCCGCCCTAACCTGAATCTGGTGCTCATTGAAACACTGACGCAACTTGCGCGCAAACAGCAGGGCATGATCGCCATCACCATGAAGACAAACCGTATCGGCCTCCACATCAACCCAAGTGCCATCGCTGGCACGCACCCGGCGACGTTTGATCATCTCCAGCGTTTGCGCCAGCGCCAGCTCATCGCTTTTGATCAACGCAGCAGGCTGGTCGCGCGGCACCAGCGTGCCGTCCGGCAGATAACCGCGATCGGCAAACACCTCCTGCCGTGTTGCCAATCCCAACCGCTGACCCGCGTGAATCAGTTCACTTCCCGCCAACCCGACCAGCCGCAACGCCGGATTCACCGATTGCACCGCACGCGCAATCGCATCGGCCAACATGGGATCGCGCGCGGCCTGGTTATACAGCATGCCGTGCGGTTTGACATGCGTCAGCCTGCCGCCTTCAACTGCCACAATCGCGCTTAACGCGCCCAGTTGATACACCACCTGAGCGAAGACCGTGTCTGCGGATACCGACATCGCCTTGCGGCCAAAGTTTTCCCGATCGAGAAAGCTGGGATGGGCCCCCAGCGCCACGCCGTAGCGCATCCCCCAACGCACCGACTGGCGCATGGTTTGAGCGTCCCCCGCATGAAACCCACAGGCAATATTGGCAGACGTGACTAACTGTAATAGCGCTTCATCATTGTTGCCGCCTTCGCCCAGATCGGCATTTAAATCAATAATCATTGAGCCTCCACGCCAGTTGTTCCAGATAACGCCTTTGCGCCTCTGACGCACGCAAGGCGTCATCCAGCGTGCAGGGAATGAAATGTATCGGTTCACCGAGCCGAATCTGCGCCAGATGGAATAAATCCGCCTCAATCACACAGGCAATACGTGGGTAACCACCGGTGGTCTGCGCATCGGCCAGTAACAGGATCGGTTGACCCCCGTGCGGCACCTGAATTACCCCCGGCAGTACGCCGTGAGAAAAAAGCTCTCGCGGTGTTATGCGTGACAACGCCGGTCCCTGTAACCGATATCCCATACGGTTACTCTGCGGACTCAGTTGCCAACCGGTGCGCCAAAACGTGTCGCGCGCCTCTTCACTGAATTCATGATATTCCGGCCCGGGAAGCACCCGCACCCGATTACTGAACAGAATCTGCTTGATGCCGACAGGCTTATGCGGTTTGCGGTAGGCGGCTTTTTTCAGCGGAAGGACATCGCCATCCTGGAGCGGACGACCGAGATAACCACCAAACCCGGCTTTCAAATCAGTACTGAGCGACCCGAGCACCTCTGGCAGCCCCAGGCCACCGGAAATAGCCAGATAACTGCGCATGCCCCGACGCGGCATGCGCAGCCTGAGCGTTTGCCCCGCTTTCACATGAAAACGCCAACCGGTCCAAACCGGCTTACCGTCGAGCTCGGCGTGGCTGTCAGCCCCGGTCAATGCAATCCAGCAGGATGAGGTAAAGGTCGCCGCGAATTTTCCGAGCGTAATTTCCAGCCCGGCTTCGGACATCGCGTTGCCCACCAGCAAATTGGCAATGCTTAACGCTGGCGTGTCCAGCGCACCAGACTGGCTGATACCCAGATGACGCAGATGATGCCGCCCGGCATCCTGCACCGAGGTATGCAGCCCGGCATGAGTTATCTTTAGCATAGGCCCTCCGGCTGCGGCACGAAGCGCACATTGTCACCGGGACGCAGCAACGTGGGTGGCTCCGCTCGCGGATCGAACAGCGTTGCCGACGTTCGGCCAATCAACTGCCAGCCTCCGGGGGTTGCCAGCGGGTAAATGCCGGTTTGCCGACCACCAATACCGACACTGCCAGCGGGCACACTCAGGCGCGGCTCTGCGCGCCGTGGCGAATGCAGGGGTTCTGGCAATCCTGCCAGATAAGGAAATCCCGGCTGAAAACCCAGAAAGTACACCACATAGTGCGCCGCTGCATGCGCCTCCACCACCTGACGCGGAGAGAGCTGGCAATGCTCCGCCACCTGCAACAAATCCGGGCCAGCGTCGCCGCCATACACCACCGGAATCGTGATGTCCCGCGCTTCAATCGTTACCGATTCACTCTCTTCCCACCAGCGCTGCAAACGCTCAATGGCATCGCGCGCCGCCTGCTGCGGATGGGTTAACACCACCGTCAGGTTATTCATTCCAGGGATCGCCGCCTCCACTGCTTCATGCTGATGAAGACGTTCAGCCAGCCCCCAGATACGCTGTTGGCTTTGCAATGACAGCGGCGGCTCCAGTTCCAGCACCACGGCCCGCTCGCCCAATAAGTAGCACCGCGCTCGTTGCACGCTCTTCTCCCCATCGCGGTAGGGCATTACTCTGCCATGCCGCCTTGATACGCACTTCGCCCGACACCACGGGCGATAAGGTTTGTTAATAGACAAGCAATAAAGATGCCACTTTCTCTCACTAAAATTTTTATATTATTTTTAAAAAACAGTGAGTTGATTAGCACCAGACTAGGCGGGATTAGGGATATCCACAAAGGTTACATCAAACCCGTGCTGCTGCGCCAACCACTCCCCCAGCGCCTTAATGCCACCACGCTCTGTTGCGTGATGGCCTGCCGCATAGAAGTGCAACCCCATCTCACGGGCGATATGAATCGTCTGTTCCGATACTTCTCCGGTGATGAACGCATCGACGCCAAAGCGCGCCGCTTGCTCAATAAAGCCCTGACCGCCACCGGAGCACCAGGCCAACCGCGTTATCTGCGACGGTGCATTATCCCCACAATGCAGCACGGTACGCCCCAATCGCGCCTCCAGACGCTCACATAACGTCTCGCCACTCACAGGCTGGGACAGTTCGCCATAAGGCAGCAGTTGCTCAATCTCACCCAGCACGCGGATGTCTAACAACGCCGCCAAACAGGCGTTATTGCCTAACTCGGGATGGGCATCCAACGGCAAATGATAGCCATAGAGGTTGATATCGTTCGCCAGCAATGTCTTCAAGCGACGCCGCTTCATGCCAGAAATCACCGGAGACTCGTTTTTCCAAAAATAGCCGTGGTGTACCAACACAGCATCGGCCTGTTGAGCAACGGCTACGTCCAGCAATGCCTGCGAGGCGGTCACCCCCGTGATAATCCGCTGCACGTTTTCACGCCCTTCAACCTGCAACCCGTTGGGCGCGTAATCCTGAAACGCGGCCACATTCAGTTGCTGGTTGATCACTGTTTCCAATTCGCTGTTGCGCATAACGCTCCTTAATATGCCTGATTCTGGCCTTTTTCCTGCGACGCTTTCGCGGCCTCAAAGGCTTCCAGCGTCATCAACCTGGCCTGTTTATGATCGACCATCGGCGTCGGATAATCCAACGTGCGCCCTTGCCGCTGCGCCCAGCGATGCGGTTGGTGAATATCGCCGTCTGGCACCTCGGCCAGTTCGGGTACCCAATGGCGGATAAACCGCCCTTGCGGATCGAAACGTTCGCCCTGCGTGGTCGGGTTAAAAATACGAAAATAGGGTGCCGCGTCGGTACCAGTAGAGGCAGCCCACTGCCATCCGCCATTGTTCGCGGCCAAATCGCCGTCCAGCAGTTGAGAAATAAAATAGCGCTCCCCTGCCCGCCAGTCGATAAGCAAATCTTTTACCAGAAAACTGGCGCAGATCATGCGTAGCCGATTATGCATCCATCCGGTGCCGTTCAATTGGCGCATCGCGGCATCAACAATCGGAAAGCCGGTCTTACCCTGTTGCCAGGCTGCCAGCGCTTTTTCGTCCTGCCGCCATTGCACCTGCTGCGTCCAATCTACAAACGGGTGGTGTTTACACAAGCGCGGCCAGGCAACCAGCAGATGGCGATAAAACTCACGCCATACCAGTTCGCTCAACCAGGTAAACGCCCCACCGTCAGACTGTTCTAACAGAGTGGGATGCTCTGCACGCAGACGATTGAGACACTGACGCGGTGAGATGACGCCCAATGCCAGATAAGGCGAAAGTTGGCTGGTGCCTTGCTGTGCGGGAAAATCACGCTGTTGGTGATAATCAGCCGCATTCGATTGGCAAAATTGGCGTAATCGCGCCAACGCGGCCTGTTCTCCTGCCGGAAACAGCGTCTCGTCCACCGCCTGTTGAGGGTAATCGAAGGGGGCCAACGCCTCCCATTTTCCCACGTCTGCGTTGGCACGCTTTTTCGGCGCGGGGAAGCAGGTAACCTCCATCTCCAGCAAACGCTGAATAAACGCTTTGCGAAACGGCGTAAAGACTTTGTACATCTCCTGTTTTCCCGTCACCAGACTGCCTGGCGCTAGCAGTACGCTGTCATCAAACCCCTGACACACCACCTGCCCGTGCAGTTTGGCTTCCAGCGCACGATCCCGTTCGCGCTCATTGATTTCGTACTGGTAATGATAAAACAGGTGGGAAACATGCTGCTTTTTGCAAAACGCATCAACGGCGTCAACCGCCTGATGAAAGTCCTCACATTGTTGATAAAACAGCGGAATCCCTTTATCTGCCAACGACTGTTGTAATGCCTGGAGATTCTGTAGCAGAAACGTCGCCTGACGCGGCGCCATGCCGTGCGCCTGCCATTGGCCTGGCGTAGCAATATAAAGCGCAATGACCTTGGCATCGGCGTTCTGACAAGCAGCATGCAGCGCGGAGTGATCGGTGATCCGTAAATCATGGCGAAACCAGACCAGATGCGTGGTCATAACTGTTCCTTACTGGGAAATATTAGTGGCCATAGCGTAAACGCAAAGCTTCAGGATAGGGGTCAAAGTAGCGCTGCTGCGCCAGGTAATCATCAGGGTATTCGGTCATGTAATGACGCAACAGCGTCATCGGTGCCAGCAGCGGTTGCACACCTTGCCGATAACGATCGATCAGATTGGCTAACTCCTGACGCTGTTGGGAGGTCAGGTGGGGACGAAAATAACCCTGAACGTGCATCAATACATTGGTATGGTTACGACGCGATGCCGGGTGCGACAACAATCGCATAAAACGCAGCCGGTATTCCGTGGCAAAGGCTTCCAACGTCGGCCATTGCGCCATGCCTGCGACAAAAGGGCCCAGTTCTCGATATTCGGGCTGCGAGTGCGCCAGTAACAACAATTTATAGCGGCTATGGAACGCCATCAGTGCGCCACGCGACAGCCCCTGCTGCCAGATTTGCTGCAATTCATGCAAGGCATAAACCCGGGCAATAAAGTTCTCTCGCAGCACAGGATCGCTCAAGCGGCCATTCTCCTCTAACGGCAACCACGGCATGTGCCGTTTCAGCGCTTGTGCAAACAGCCCTTCCCCGCTTTTCCGGGCATTTTTTCCCTGACTGTCATAGACCTTGACCCGTTCCATCCCGCAACTGGGGGATTTGGCACACAGGATAAAACCGCACAGATCGCGCAACGATGCCATTTTTTGCTCGGAAAAAGCGAGCATTTTATCCGTGACATCGATGCCAGAACCGTTGCTGGCACAGAGCCGAATCCCCTGCTGCCCCTCGTTGACAAGCCGCAGCGCCGGGCGCGGCACAGGCAGTCCGACCGCCATTTCGGGACATACTGGCTGAAAATGGCAATAAGGGGCTAATTGATCAACAGCAAACTCAAGACGCTTATGCCCACCGTCAAACCGCACTGGCGCACCGAGCAAACATGCACTTATTCCAACAGGAATAGGAGCTGACATCATAAACGCTCTCCCGTTCGTCAACATTCCCTCAGCATAGCGGATTTCAAGCGGTTACGGAGCAGATCGAGCGAAAACAAAAACCAAGGCGTATCAGAGGGAAGAGCAAAGGGAATAAAAAGACAGAGCTACTGACCGAGGCGTATTTGAGGTCAGTAGCGCACAACGATGTTGGTTACTGAATTGCTGAGAGGCTTAGAAAAAATCACCGGCTGCCGCTTCAGATTGTGCCATCCAGACCGGCTGATCGCTGGTTTTCAACCAAACACGGTGCAAATAGCTGTAAAAGCGGGCGCGATCGGTACGAAACAGCATCACAGGCAACGCCAGTAATCCGAAAGCAACAACAGCAACGCGACGTAGGAGAACGCGATACAAGGGATAAGCAGTATAAATCGACATAGCGATCCTCCTTCATCAGTGAGCGGCCACTGCAACGACCTGGCTCACAAAATCAACATAACGATGAATAACTGCTCAAAATAGTACCGCTTTTGCTGAAACTTTACTACTCATCGGACCAGAAAAAGATCGTGTTTTCGTCAATTTTCCCGAATATTCTGTTATTGAGTTACATAATGGTTAATGAATTACATTTAATGTATAAATTCATGTTGCGTTTATTGGATTTTTTATCCGCTACCGCCGCGCTGCTCGCTTTCCGTCACCCGAAAGGCTTTTGTCGCAAGCACACGGAAATATATGATAGCGTCATAGAATAGCGTTCGACGTCGTGCAGACGGCTCAATGCCAGCAGCAACGAGACAGAAGGAGTAAATACCCTGTTACCCGCCAGCGTTTTGATCGTAGAAGATGAAAAAGAGATCCAGCGCTTTGTACGCAGTGCGTTGGAAAACGAAGGGCTGCGCGTTTTTGATGCACAGACCTTGCAACGCGGCCTGCTGGAAACCGCTACCCGCAAGCCCGATCTGGTGATTCTCGATCTCGGATTGCCTGATGGTGATGGCACCCTTTACCTGCGTGACGTTCGCCAGTGGAGCAGCATACCGATTATTGTGCTGTCCGCACGCAGTGATGAACGGGATAAAATCGACGCGCTGGATGCGGGTGCTGACGATTATCTCGCCAAGCCGTTCGGGATTGGTGAATTGCTGGCCCGTGTGCGCGTGGCGTTACGCCGCCACGGGGCTAACGCAATGGAAAGCCCGTTGGTGACATTCGGCAGCGTTACCGTTGATCTCAGCCAGCGTTTGGTCAGCCGGGACGGCGAAACGCTACATCTGACGCCCACCGAATTCAAACTCCTGGCGCTGCTGCTGGCGAATGCGGGCAAAGTGCTAACGCAGCGCCAACTGCTGGTGCACGTTTGGGGACCCAATGCGGTGGAAAGCAGCCATTACCTGCGCATCTATATGGGACACCTGCGACAAAAGTTGGAAAACGATCCCACACGGCCTCGCCACTTTATCACCGAAACCGCGGTAGGTTACCGTTTTATGCCTTGAGCCACCGTGCTGATTAAACAGCGGATAACACTGGTTATCCCCCCCGAGCAGGCGTAACATCCCACGCTCATTCTATTGATCTCCATCCTGATTTTTAATGCTGAGGCTCATCATGAGTAGCTGGTTACTTTATGCATTGCTCTCCGCCCTGTGTGCCGCTGCGGTGGCCCTGTTCGGTAAAGTGGGATTGCAAAATCTTGACGCCAACACGGCGACCGCTGTTCGTGCCGTGGTGATGGCGCTGTTTTTGGTGGGCGTTGTGGTGGTGCAAGGGAAAACCACCCTGATCGGTGAAGTGCTTGCCAATAAAAAAGCACTGGCATTTATTGTGTTAAGCGGGATTGCAGGAGCGCTTTCCTGGCTGTTTTATTTTTTGGCATTAAAAAATGGTAATGTGGCTCAGGTTGCCCCCATTGATAAACTCAGCGTTGTGTTTGCTGTTATTTTGGCGGCCGTTCTCCTGGGAGAGAAAATATCGCTATTAGGCGGCGTGGGTGTGGCCATGATATCCGTTGGTGCGCTACTGGTCGCATTAGGCTAAGGGTGTCCCTCGGCGTTGCCGAGGGCTTATAAAAAGAAGAAACAACAGGCCGTTAGCAATAGCTTCAGGTTATGAAAATCGCATCACATGGCAACCAAGGCTCTTTCTCTTTTCATGCAAGCAGCATATTGAATAAAATATGAATTCAGAATGCTGTTTATCCCTGCCACTGAAATAGAAATAGAGGTCATACCTATTCCTCAAGCAATTTATTTTTTCTTTATAAACATGAGTCATCATTAAATAAACAGAATCACTCTTTCGCTTAGTATTGATTTTTTTCAATGAACGAGCCGCACATGATTTATATTGAAGAAAAACATTTTTTCTGTCCATATCGCTATCCCATGAGATAAGAATTAAAAAGTACTCTGAGGTATAACAGGTTAACGCTGTCATATACCCAATTGTTGTTACTCTGACCTGCCTGCAATTGACCTTATTGAAGGGGACGGGCTTAAGCGGGATGCCGCAGCACGAACACAGCGCGGTGTACTAAGCATACGCAACTAAAAGCCTGCTCAACACTGAGAGCGTCGGTTTCACCGTTAGTGGTTACAAGTATACGCAATGATAATATCCAATAAACGATAAACGAAAGGCAAACCAATAAAAAAACGCCCCTGCTATTAGTAGCGATACTCGATAAAAAAAGATTATCAATCGACGGAGCAAACGATTACCATTGAAAAACCTCAATGAATATCTTTCACCTTTACCTGTTTAGATGAATTAAAAGTACATCACAGAACAAAAAGGATATAACTCTCACACTCGTTTTCATTTTAAGAAAATGATTACTATTCATATGTTTTGCTACGGATATCGCACGGTTACAATGGGTGTCATTTCAAATGATAACAGTTACACAACAACTAAACAAAAAAAATGGACATTAGAGAAAACCATGCTATTAAATATTAATACAAAACGTGAACCACCAAGAGGAAGATGTATCCGCACACATAAACCCTCATAAAACCAGATAATAAAATAAACACAAGGAAATTTTTACATCAATCATTTATTAACTCACCATCGATGAATGTATTCACCCTACATAGGATCCAGGTGCATTTGCCCAGGCAGACATTTTTTCGGGAACAACCTGTTAAATAGGTACTAGACGATGGAAAGAACTGTTGTGCTCCTTCATTTTGATCGCTATTTTACTGTCGGCCTTGAACACCTCATCCATCAATGGTTCCATACCCAAAAACTTGAGGTTAATATTCAACATAGCGCTGAACAGCTTGCACACGCGGATATTATTTTCACCACCCCGACGCAGCATGCACCGCGCTGGTGGCGTCAATTTCGCCGCAAACGGCGTGCTACCTTACTTTTCTTGCTGGTAAAGCAGAAGAACACACTCTGCTGTGGTTACGAAGACGGACAGTTGGCACTAAACGATCCGCCAGAAACGCTGTCAGCGTTATTGAATACTTTCGTTGCCAGCCCTTCATCGCCTGGGATTCCCTCCCACGTACAGCGATATAATATCGTGCATTGCCTCAGCCCACGCGAACGGGAGGTATTATGGGGCTACAAACAGGGACTCAACAACAGTAAAATCAGTGAACTATCCGGAATATCCATCAAAGCCATCAGCGCATACCGTAATCACGCCATGCAAAAGTTGATGCTGAAAAACCATGCAGACCTCCATGAGTGGTTACATAGCATCGCCGCCGAGAACCTTTCCTGCTATTTCAAGCAGAAAAAACAAAGGACGCACAGGGCGTCCTCAGTCTGATGACTACGTCACTTTCCCCTTTGTCATCCTCGGCGAAAGCCGGGGATCTCTGTGAGAATAAACGCGTTTCTTCTGCAAGAGATCCCCGCCTTCGCGGGAATGACGGTGGGAGTCGTGCTGTTGGTCAGCGGCCCCCTAGAGAGGGCGCCATCGAGCAACGCTTATTTGGCATTCGCCAGCACGGCGCTAACAATATCTACCGCTTCTTTCTCAATGCGCGCACGATGCTCCGCGCCCAGGAAACTTTCACAGTAAATCTTGTAGGCTTCTTCCGTGCCCGACGGACGTGCCGCAAACCAGCCGTTATCCGTCATCACTTTCAATCCGCCAATAGAGGCACCGTTACCCGGCGCAGCCGTCAAACGTGCGGTGATCGGATCGCCCGCCAGCGTACTGGCCGCAACCTGTTCGGGTGATAAGCGCGACAGTGCCGCTTTTTGCGCGTGGGTTGCAGAGGCTTGGATACGGTTGTAACTCGGTGCGCCAAAACGGGCCGCCAGCGCATCATAGTGTTGTTGCGGATTTTTGCCGGTTACCGCGGTGATCTCAGCCGCCAGCAGGCACATGATGATACCGTCTTTGTCCGTTGACCATGGCGTACCATCAAAGCGCAGGAAGGATGCCCCCGCACTCTCTTCGCCGCCAAAACCAAAGCTGCCATCGAATAACCCATCAACAAACCATTTGAACCCGACCGGTACTTCCACCAGTTTGCGCCCAAGGTCGGCCACCACACGGTCAATCATGGCGCTGGAAACCAGCGTCTTGCCAACAGCAACAGATTGCCCCCACTGTGGACGATGGCGGAACAGGTAATCGATGGAGACAGCCAGATAGTGATTCGGGTTCATCAGGCCAGCAGGTGTGACAATGCCGTGGCGGTCATAATCCGGATCGTTGGCAAAGGCCAGATCAAATTTATCACGCAGCGCCAGTAACCCAGCCATCGCTGACTCTGAGGAGCAGTCCATGCGGATAACACCGTCATGATCCAAGGTCATAAAGCGGAAAGTCTGATCGACCGCATCGTTGACCAGCCGCAAATTCAACTGGTAGTGCTCTGCGATGCGCTGCCAGTAGGCAATGCCCGAACCGCCCAACGGATCGACACCCAGTGTCAACCCTGCCTTCTGAATGGCAGGAATATCCACGACCTCACGCAATCCCTCGACATAAGGCTGCACCAGATCTTGCTCATGCACATGACCGCTTTGCCAGGCTTTATCCAACGTCAGGCGTTTCACCGCTTTTAACCCATCGGCTAACAGGGCGTTGGCGCGTTTTTCGATAACGCTGGTGACATTGGTATCAGCAGGACCGCCATTAGGCGGATTATATTTGATACCGCCATCTTCCGGCGGGTTGTGAGACGGTGTAATCACAATCCCATCGGCCAGCGCATTGCCTTTGCGGTTATGCACCAGAATGGCATTGGAGATAGCGGGTGTCGGCGTAAAACCATTGTCCTGCTGCACCACCACGTCAACGCCGTTCGCTGCCAGCACTTCCAGCACCGAAATAAAGGCCGGTTCCGACAGTGCATGGGTGTCTTTACCCACGAAGCATGGACCGGTGATCCCTTGCTTTTTGCGCTCTTCGGCAATCGCCTGAGCGATGGCCAGAATATGCGCCTCGTTAAAACTGTGGCGCGCCGCGCTGCCGCGGTGGCCAGAGGTCCCGAACTTCACCGCGTGCGCGGCGTTTTCCACATCGGGAACTAATACATAATACTGTGACGTTAATTGCGCCACATTAATCAAATCACTTTGCCGGGTGGGTTGTCCGGCTCTGGGGTGATTAGCCATCGGCGTTCTCCCTGACGCTATTCGTTAAGACGCTATTTGCTAAATAGTACCGCACACTTTTTCGATAAGTTCCGTTGGGAACTGCATCGACTGCATGATTTGTTCAACCATGCTGCGCTTGCGATCCGTATTGGTATTGGTGATGACCCAGTAGGGCGTGCCCTGTATATGTTTGGGTTTGGTATGGACGCCATGCTGAAGCAGTGTGTGTTCGTCGCCAGCAAAATACACGCGCGTGCGGCCATGAAGCTGCTCGGTTGCCGCAGAAAAGGCATTCGGTTCGAGGCAATATAATGTGGAGAGCACCAGCATAAAGCGATTGATGGCTTTACTTTGCGCGGCATATTCATCGGACAACAGCAGTTCACGCACCGCCCTGACGCCATCACGCGGTTTTGTAGCTACGCTCGCTGACGTCTGCGCTTTGGTTGGCGCAGCCTCAGAAGCGGTGACGACCTGTCCTGCCCGGAAATTCAACATGCGACGCAGAATATCCGAGGCGCTTTCACCAATGTGCTGCGTGTGGCTGGCAATATAACGATACAGCTCTTCGTCGACCTCAATAGTTTTCATCTTTATCCAGTACTGTTTTTACTCTAATTAATCGGCAAGAAGTATATAGGCGAATCAATACCACCGAACAGCGGCATAACACAAACAATATCGAAAGTCAGACGATCTCCCATCTGCTCCCTCGCCCCATTACCTGCAACCTGCAAAAAGCATAGCCTTCATTTTCCACAGGGCAACATCATCGGCAGCGGTCATGATACCCTAAGCGTCTGTGTCTCTGAATGAACTTCACCATGAAATTGAATTATCGCCTGCAAAATGCGCAACAACCCACTAATGCGCTGCCTATCGTATTGATTCACGGTCTGTTTGGTAATCTGGATAATCTGGGCGTTCTGGCGCGTGACCTGCAAAAGCAGCACGATGTCATTCAGGTCGACTTACGTAACCATGGATTATCACCGCGCACGCCGGAAATGAACTACTCCGCCATGGCAAGCGATGTGAAAGAACTGCTGGATACGTTAACTATCGATAAGGTGATTATCATCGGGCACTCCATGGGGGGGAAAACCGCGATGGCGTTGAGTGCACAGATTCCTGACCGCATCGAGAAAATCGTCGCCATTGATATTGCACCGGTCGATTATCAACTGCGTCGCCACGATGACGTTTTTGCGGCACTGCGGGCGGTTAGCGCTGCGGGCGTCACCAGTCGCACCGAAGCCGCCGCCATCATGCGTCACCACCTTAAGGAAGAGGGCGTGGTGCAATTTCTACTGAAATCCTTTCAGCAGGGGGAATGGCGCTTCAATGTCCCGGTGCTGTGGGAGCAGTATGAGCACATCGTTGGCTGGGAAACCGTACCCGCCTGGCGCAAACCTATTCTGTTTATTCGCGGTGCCGCATCCTCTTATTTGGACGACCGCTATCGGGAAACGCTGTTGCAGCAGTTTCCCAATGCGAAAGCGCATGTGATTGCAGGCAGTGGTCACTGGGTTCACGCAGAAAAGCCCGATGCGGTTCTGCGCGCTATCCACCGTTTTCTTGAGGTGTCCCCCGCATAATCCGTAGCGATCGGCGGCAGTTACCCATTGTCGCCGCCAGCCTCGCTGGGGTATGATGGCGCCCGCAGTAGAGGGACGGCTGAATCAGCCTTATGCACCGTAACCACATCATCAAAATGTCACGCTGAACCGATGCGTGCATTTTGGTCAGACTTCCTTGCAGCAGCACTACCTATGGCAAAAGAACAAACGGACCGTACCACGTTGGATCTGTTCGCGGATGAACGTCGGCCTGGTCGTCCCAAAACCAACCCGCTTTCACGCGACGAACAGCTTCGAATTAACAAGCGCAATCAATTGCGTCGTGACAAGGTGCGAGGTTTGCGTCGCATCGAATTGAAAATTAATGAGGAAGCCGTGGAAGCACTCAATAGCCTGGCTGAAATGCAGAACATCAGCCGTAGTGAACTCATTGAGCGCATGTTGCTGGCGCAACTGGCGGACAAAGACCTTTCATCCTGATACGTTGATTTCCGGCGTCATCCATGACGCCCTGTCTCCCTCCCTGGTAACGGCATTGTTCGGTAAACCGCTCGATTAAAATTTTTCCCAGTTATCGTTTCCCGGTGGCAACGCCTTTTTGACGGTTGTCGCACTGCCAGCACGCGCCAGAGCAGCGACTGGCGCCGCAGCAGGAACGGCCACCGGCACGGCGGACTCTGACAGTTGGAACACGGCCACTGTCCGGTTGAGCACCGCAGCCTGCTCTTCCAACGACAGCGCGGCCGCAGAAGCCTGCTCCACCAATGCCGCATTTTGCTGCGTCACGCTGTCCATTTCCGCCACCGCTTGTCCAACCTGCGCGATACCTTTGCTTTGCTCACCGGATGCCGAGGCAATTTCCCCCATGATGTCCGTCACATTGGTCACGGCACGAACAATGTCACTCATGGTCACGCCAGCATCTTCAACCAGCTGAGAGCCAGTGCCCACACAGTGGGCGGATTCGGCGATCAACCCTTCGATCTCTTTTGCCGCCTGCGCACTGCGCTGCGCCAGACTGCGTACTTCACCGGCGACCACCGCAAAACCGCGCCCTTGTTCACCGGCCCTCGCCGCTTCAACGGCGGCATTAAGCGCCAGGATGTTGGTCTGGAACGCAATACCGTTGATCACCGTAGTGATCTCGGCGATGCGTTTTGAACTTCCTGAAATCTCCGCCATGGTTTTCACCACGTTATCGACAATCTCGCCCCCTTTTCTCGCCGTATTGGACGCTTGCAACGCCAATTGGCTCGCGTGATTGGCGTTTTCCGCATTCTGTTTGACGGTTGCGGTCAACTGCTCCATGCTGGCCGCCGTCTCTTCCAGTGCGGAAGCCTGATGTTCAGTACGCGATGAAAGGTCATTATTGCCGGAAGCAATCTCGGATGCGCCAAGGTAGATGGCATCGGTGCTGGAACGAATGGTGCTTACCGTCGTCGCCAGACTGGTTTGCATATTCCGCAGCAGAGGCAGCAACCGCCCCACACAGTTACGACCAAAATCATGAATCGGCTTGCCGAGTTGCCCGGAAGCGATAGCGCTGAAGTGATCGCGTAGCGTATCGAGTGGCTTCACCAAACAGGCCACCAGATAGCGATCGGTGAAAAACAGCAGCAGCAGCCCAACAATCAATCCCGTCAGCAAAATATTTTGACCAACGGCAGTGATTTGCTGAAAACGCACGCCCGCTGCGGCAAACTTATCGGAGCCTGCCTTGTTAAACGCGTTTACCGAGGCCCCGAATTGACGACTGAGGGCAGGCACCGTTTCCTTGGCATAGCGTTGATATTCATCCAACGCGTTGGCCTGCGCCTTTTGAAACATCGGATCAACGCCTTGGGTAATCAGGTTGCCCCAATCGCGGACCACCGCTTCAGCCAGCGCGGCATCCAACCCCGCATGATCGATGCTGCTAAAGGTGGCCAGATCGGATTTCAGGTTGTTCAATGCCGTCAATGCTGACGCCTGTTCTTTATCCGCCAGGGTGTTTTCACCGTTACGACGCCAATCCACTACCCGTGCCAAACGGGTTACCATGCGAAAATATTGATCGTTGCCCTGATTGACTAAATTCATGTTATGGACCAGTAAGGTACTGGTCTGTGAGGTCGTGGTCATCTCTTTGAAGGAGAAAATGGTGTAGACGGAAACACCGCCCCAAAGCACACAGAAAACCCCTAAAACCCATAACATTGCCGTTCTGATGGCGATGTTTCTAAAAAATTGCATAAGCCAGCTCCAGATATAAAATAACGTACGGTAGGGTTATTATTTTTAAAAAAATCATCAGGTTTGAAACAATCCCTAACGGGAAAAACACGCGATGCTTCACGTTTGCAAGCACACAGCGAACCTTCTACTTTCATCGTCAATATTAAAAGAATATTTAGTAGTTTCCCTCCGTGATCTACAGCACGCTGTGACTAAAAATTAGTTATTACTCATATTTTTCACAAAGATAGGGAAACGGGTGATAACAATGCCGCCGCTAAAGTAATTAAAAAAACTGGCGGAATTGCGCAAATGAGCTATGTGATAAAAACCCTGACTTAATAGCGGTTATTTTCGCTTTGGGTCAGGGAAAAGATACAAGTTTCTCCTACCCCCTGCGTCTGATATTATTACTTGATATGTAGGTGATAAACCGCACCATACCATTAAGAATAAAGAGGTTATTTTATCCATGGCACTCATAGGCATTTTCTTTGGCAGTGACACCGGCAATACCGAAAACATTGCCAAGACAATCCAACAGCAACTGGGCAGTGATGTTGCAGAGGTTCATGACATCGCCAAGAGCAGCAAAGAAGATATCGAAGCGTTTGATATCCTGCTGCTGGGTATTCCGACCTGGTACTATGGTGAGGCCCAGTGCGATTGGGACGATTTCTTCCCGACATTGGAAGAAATTGATTTCAATGGAAAAATCGTTGCCCTGTTTGGCTGTGGTGACCAGGAAGATTACGCCGAATACTTTTGTGACGCGATGGGAACGCTGCGCGACATTATTGAACCGCGCGGGGCAACGATTGTCGGCAATTGGTCAACGGAAGGTTACTATTTCGAAGCCTCTAAAGGGTTGGCAGACGACAACCACTTTATCGGTCTGGCGATTGATGAAGACCGTCAACCTGAACTGACCGGTGAACGCGTGAGTGCCTGGGTCAAACAAATCAGCGAAGAGCTCAACCTGAAATCACTGGCCGGTTGATCGCCACTGTTTTACATAAAAGCCCTGATAGCAATGTCAGGGCTTTATTAATAGATAAAACCGATTAAATTAATAGAAACATTTTTTTAACTTCCTGGTCTAAGCCTGTACAATAGTACCCATCGGTTTTGTACGTTTATCAATTTTCTCCATTTTACAACAAGAGATTGCGCGCAAATGCACACTTTCTTTATGGAGACGGTATTGTTAACATCCCATGGTTTTCATTTTTAATGCGCGGTTCTATAATTGAGACGCCATTACAATTTTTGAGCCGACCGATGTCATAGGCTTAATTGCCCCCATCGACGAGAAAGCAACAGGACTAAACCCGCATGACTGACAATAACACCGCATTAAAGAAGGCCGGCTTGAAAGTCACTCTGCCAAGACTGAAGATTCTGGAAGTGTTGCAGGATCCGGAGTGTCATCACGTCAGCGCGGAAGATTTGTATAAAAAACTGATAGATATGGGCGAAGAGATCGGTCTTGCGACCGTTTATCGCGTGCTTAACCAGTTTGATGATGCCGGTATTGTCACCCGTCATAATTTTGAAGGTGGTAAGTCAGTGTTCGAGCTGACACAGCAACACCACCATGACCATCTTATTTGCCTGGATTGCGGACGCGTTATTGAATTCCGTGATGAATCTATCGAAGCGCGTCAGCGCGAAATCGCAGACAGACACGGTATCAAACTGACTAACCACAGTTTATACCTCTATGGCCATTGCAGTACGGGCGACTGCCGCGAAGAAGAAACGCTCCACGACCCAAAATAAGTCAGGTTTTTTCTGATTGATGCCATAAAAAAACCGCCCAAACAGGCGGTTTTTTCATTTCAGTCAAACGCTGGCCTCAGCCAACCCAGGTATCACGCAGACCTACCGTGCGGTTAAACACCAGATGCGTTTCGCTCGAATAGCGGCGATCGGCACAGAAATACCCTTCGCGTTCAAACTGATACGCTTTTTCTACTTCTGCCTTTGCCAAACTCGGTTCAACAAAGCCCTGAGCCACTTTTAGCGAATCCGGGTTGATGGTTGCGAGGAAGTCATCCGCCGCACCTGGATTTGGCATGTTGAACAGGCGATCGTAAAGGCGGAACTCAGCCGGTAGCGCATGTGCGGCAGAAACCCAATGAATAACGCCCTTCACTTTACGCCCGTCAGCCGGGTCTTTACTCAACGTTTCGGCATCATAAGTGCAATACAGCGCGGTGATAACGCCCTGTTCATCTTTCTCAACCCGTTCCGCCTTGATGACATACGCATTGCGCAAACGCACTTCTTTACCCAGTACCAGACGCTTGTACTGTTTGTTCGCTTCTTCACGGAAATCGGCACGATCGATATAAATCTCACGGCTGAACGGCACCTGACGCGTTCCCATTTCCGGCTGATTCGGATGATTCGGCATGGAAACCCACTCTTCGTGGCCTTCTGGCAGATTCTCGATAACCACTTTTACCGGATCCAACACCGCCATGGCGCGCGGCGCATGCTCATTCAGATCGTCACGAATACAGGATTCCAGCGCCGCCATTTCGACATTATTATCCTGTTTGGTCACGCCGATACGACGACAAAACTCACGCACGGAGGCAGCTGTGTAACCACGGCGGCGCAGGCCGGAGATGGTTGGCATGCGAGGATCGTCCCAGCCTTCAACCACTTTTTCCGTCACCAGTTGATTCAGTTTGCGTTTGGACGTCACCGCATATTCCAGGTTCAAGCGCGAGAATTCATACTGACGCGGATGACAAGGAATGGTGATGTTGTCCAACACCCAATCGTACAGGCGGCGGTTGTCCTGGAACTCCAGCGTGCACAGTGAGTGCGTAATCCCTTCCAGCGCATCGGAAATGCAGTGCGTGAAATCGTACATGGGATAGATGCACCACTTTTTCCCGGTCTGGTGATGCTCGGCAAATTTGATGCGGTACAGGACCGGATCGCGCATCACGATGAACGGTGATGCCATGTCAATCTTGGCGCGCAGACATGCGGTGCCCTCAGCAAACCCGCCGTTGCGCATTTTTTCAAACAGGTTCAGGTTTTCCTGAACGCTGCGATCGCGGTAAGGGCTGTTTTTACCAGGGGAGGTCAGCGTGCCACGGTATTCGCGGATCTGCTCGGGAGAGAGTTCATCCACATAGGCCAGCCCTTTACCAATCAGTTCGACCGCATATAGATGCAACTGGTCAAAATAATCAGAAGAATAGCGAATCTCACCGCTCCAGGTGAAACCCAACCATTGCACATCCTGCTTGATGGACTCGACGTACTCGATATCCTCTTTCACCGGGTTGGTGTCATCAAAACGCAGATTACATTGACCGTTGTAATCTTGCGCCACCCCAAAATTGAGGCAAATGGACTTGGCATGGCCGATATGCAAGTAGCCATTGGGTTCCGGCGGAAAACGGGTTTGTACCAGGCTGTGTTTTCCAGACGCCAGATCTTCATCAATGATCTGACGGATAAAATTGGTTGGGCGGGCTTCGGCCTCACTCATGCTTGATTCCTCGATGCAAAACGACACATAACCCGCAATGATCCAACAAGCTACGGCAGGACACAACTGTTACTTGCACTAAATTTTATGAAATACACAGAAAGAGGCAAAACAACGGATGATTACGCATGAAGTAATCTAAAACGGGCGTCCTGTTATGCTAACGGCGATAAAAAATGCGGCGTGAGGAATACCCCACGCCGCACCATTCAACGCTAACAACACCATCACTGCTCGTGGTGAATTTGCTTCAAGGCCGTAGCGATCGCCTCCGCCTGCGTCCCCACAACAATTTGCACATTCTGTTTATTCAAGCGGATAACCCCCGCCGCCCCCAGGCGTTTCGCCTGGGCCTCATCCACTTGCGCAGAATCCACCACATTCAGCCGCAGACGCGTGATACAGGCATCAATCCCGACCAGATTGGCTTTACCGCCCAGCGCCGCCAAATACCCCTGAGCCAGAGATGTCGTATCATTCACCTTCTTTTCGGCAACGCTTTGATGTAGCGTCACACCCTCCGCTTCGCCACCATCAACCGACGGCTCGCGCCCCGGCGTCAGCAAGTTGAAACGTTTGATGGTGAAACGGAACGTCACATAGTAAATAACAAAGAACATCAGCCCTTGCGGAATCAGCATATACCACTGGGTAGCTAACGGGTTACGTGATTGAAGTACCATATCCACCAGCCCGGCACTAAAACCGAACCCGGAAATCCAATGCATGCTTGCCGCAATGAACACCGAAATCCCGGTCAACACGGCATGCAGCAGATACAGCACGGGCGCTACGAACATAAACGAAAACTCAAGCGGCTCGGTGATCCCGGTGAAGAAAGCGGCAAACGCGGCGGCCATCATAATCCCCGCCACTTTGCTTTTGTTTTCCGGACGCGAGCAGTGATAAATCGCTAATGCCGCACCCGGTAAACCAAACATCATGATGGGGAAGAACCCCGCCTGATAGCGTCCCGTGATGCCAACAACCGCTTTGCCCGCATCAATCGACTGCTGTCCACCGAGGAAATTCGGAATATCGTTAATGCCCGCCACATCAAACCAAAATACCGAGTTCAACGCATGGTGCAGGCCTACAGGGATCAGCAGGCGGTTGAAGAACGCGTACACGCCGGCCCCCACCGATCCCAACTGCTGGATATGCTCGCCCAGTGTGACCAGCGCACTATAAATCACCGGCCAGACATACATCAGGATGAAGGCAACAGCGATCATCAGGAATGAGGTCAAAATAGGCACCAGTCGACGCCCGCTGAAAAACGACAATGCCTCGGGCAGTTTGACATGGCTGTAACGGTTGTAGAGTTCCGCCGAAATAATACCGACCAGAATACCAATAAACTGGTTTTGGATTTTGCTGAATGCCTTGGGCACTTCGGCCAACGGAATATGCTGGATCATCGAAACGGCTGCGGGAGAGCACAACGTGGTCAGCACCAGAAAACCGACGAATCCGGTTAACGCCGCCGCCCCGTCTTTATCTTTGGACATGCCATAAGCGATACCCACCGCAAACAGCACCCCCATGTTTTCAATGATTGCGGCACCGGATTTGATCAGCAACGCCGCCAGCGCGCTCTCACTGCCCCAACCGTTGGGATCGATCCAGTACCCTATCCCCATGAGAATCGCGGCGGCTGGCAACGTCGCCACAGGTACCATCAGCGCACGGCCTACCCTTTGTAAATAGCTAAGAACACTCACATTATCCTCTCTCTCCCGCCAGGGGATACCAAACTGCCCGTTAAACCCATTCACAGCAGCCATCCCATTCAAGGCGGCTTGTGCTTGAAGTGTAAAAAAAATAATTCGCCACGCAAATTAAACCCTAACATTCTGTGACAGAACGCGCAAAACACCCGCATATTAAATCATTATACCTATCGATTAACTCACCTTATTTCAAGATAAAAAAAAACAGGCTAGACTAACTAATAACCTGTCTTTATCATCCAGACAGCAGCAAATTGGTTCACTGGTTTTGGAACGCTTATCCGGAGATTTATGTATGAGACTTATTCCCGTAGCCACATCAGAGCAGGTAGGCAAATGGGCGGCACGACACATTGTGCAGCGCATCAATGCTTTTAACCCCAGCGCCGAGCGCCCTTTTGTGCTGGGCCTCCCAACAGGCAGCTCACCGTTAGAAGCCTATAAAGCGCTTATCGTGATGCACAACGCGGGGCTGGTCAGCTTTAAACACGTGGTGACGTTTAATATGGATGAATATGTCGGTCTGCCAGCCGAACATCCGCAAAGCTATCACACCTTCATGTATGAGAATTTCTTCAATCACGTTGATATTCAGCAGGAAAATATTAACCTGTTGAACGGTAACGCCCCAGATGTGATGGCCGAGTGCCAACGCTATGAAGAGAAAATGACCGCCTATGGCAAGATTCACCTGTTTATGGGCGGTGTAGGTAATGACGGGCATATTGCGTTTAATGAACCGGCCTCATCCTTAGCGTCCCGTACGCGAATCAAAACGTTGACCGAAGAGACCCGCACCGCCAATTCCCGTTTCTTCGACGGTGATGTGTCTCAGGTTCCCAAATATGCGCTTACCGTCGGCGTCGGCACACTGCTAGATGCAGAGGAAGTGATGATTTTGGTGTCTGGCCGTAACAAAGCACAAGCGTTACAGGCAGCCGTAGAGGGCAATGTGAATCACATGTGGACCATCAGTTGTCTGCAACTGCATGCCAAGGCCATCATTGTTTGTGATGAGCCCTCTACCATGGAGTTGAAAGTCAAAACCGTGAAATACTTCCACGAGTTGGAAGCAGAAAGCCTTATCGGTCTTTAATCTGTAAGCCGGGAGTTCAAGATGTATGCGTTAACCCATTGTCGTATCTATACCGGGCACCAAATCCTGGATGACCATGCTATCGTTATCAACGATGGCACGATCGAAAGCGTGTGTCTCGAATCCGATCTCTCCGACACCCTGCCACGCCACAGTCTGAATGGTGCCTCGGTGGCCCCCGGCTTTATCGATTTACAGCTTAACGGCTGCGGTGGCGTCCAGTTCAATGACAGCCTTGATGCCATTTCCATTGCCACGCTGGAAACCATGCAGCATGCCAACCAACGCTCAGGTTGCACCAGTTTTCTCCCTACGCTTATCACCTCCAGTGATGCCTTTATCAAGCACGCGGTAGAAACGATGCGCGCTTATCTCGCATCACACGCCAATCAGGCGCTCGGCCTGCATATTGAAGGGCCCTGGCTGAATGTAATAAAAAAAGGTACGCACGATGCCCGCCTGATCCGTGCGCCAGAGCAACAGCTGGTTGACTATCTTTGTGCCAATGCGGATGTGATTGGTCAAATCACGCTGGCACCGGAAAAGGTGCCACCCGCCATGATTCGACAGCTTAGCCAGGCGGGGATCGTGGTTTCTGCCGGGCATTCCAATGCCACCTGGCAGGAAGCGAAACGCGGATTTGCTGCCGGTATTCGCTTTGCCACACACCTGTTTAATGCCATGCCGTATATTAGCGGACGCGAACCGGGTTTGGTGGGCGCTATTTATGATGCGCCTGAGATCTACTGCGGCATCATCGCCGACGGCATGCACGTTGATTGGGCCAATATCCGCAACAGCAAACGGATCAAAGGCGAAAAGCTTGTGCTGGTCACCGATGCCACGGCCCCGGCTGGCGCTGATATCGATAGGTTCACTTTTGCCGGTAAAACCATATACTACCGTGATGGGTTGTGCGTGGATGATAACGGCACGCTGAGCGGTTCGGCACTGACGATGATCGATGCCGTCAAGAACAGCGTGAAACATGTCGGTATTGCGCTCGATGAAGCGCTGCGTATGGCAACCCTTTACCCAGCGCGCGCCATGCATGTCGACGATCAGTTAGGCAGTATCGAAAGTGGAAAAATCGCCAACCTGACAGTATTTGATGATGGGTACCACGTCCTTCAGACCTTCGTGAATGGCAACAGCGTCTATACGCGATAACACGTGTAGCAAACGCTTAGGCTATCTGAGGTAGGGTGGATATAAAACGAGGCCGAAAAGATAAGCGAGCGTTCAAGAATGACGACAGGCGGACAAGCACAAATAGGGAATGTTGATCTGGTCAAGCAGTTAAATAGTGCCGTTGTCTATCGTCTGATTGATCAACAAGGCCCCATTTCCCGCATTCAGATAGCCGAATTCAGTCAGCTTGCCCCTGCCAGCGTCACAAAAATCACGCGCCAACTGTTGGAGCGTGGGTTGATAAAAGAAGTTGACCAACAGGCCTCTACCGGCGGGCGGCGGGCCATTTCCATCATTTGTGAAACGCGGCCTTTTCACGCGATTGCCGTGCGTCTGGGCCGTCACGGTGCCACGATTGCACTTTACGATCTTCAGGGTAAATCGCTTAACGATGCCCACTACCCGTTGACAGAAAGCACTCAGGATACGCTGGAAGCCTCGCTGTTTGACGCCATCAGCGATTTTATCGCCATCAATCAACGCCGTATTCGGGAATTGATCGCTATCTCGGTTGTGCTCCCTGGCCTGGTCGATCCCTCGGCGGGAATTGTGCATTACATGCCGCATATCAGCGTCGATAACTGGCCGCTGGTACAACTGTTACAACAGCGCTTTAAGGTTACCTGCTTTGTCGGCCATGATATTCGCAGCCTGGCGCTGGCTGAACACTATTTTGGAGCCACTCACGACTATCCCGACTCCATTTTGGTCCGCGTTCACCGCGGCACCGGTGCGGGCATTTTGGTCAATGGACAAATATTCCTCGGTAGCAACGGCAACGTGGGCGAAATCGGACATATTCAGATCGATCCCCTCGGCGAGCGTTGCCACTGCGGTAACTTTGGCTGTCTGGAAACGGTGGTGTCCAACGGTGCGATTGAGCAACGTGTTGCTCACCTGCTATCACAAGGGTTCAGCAGCAAACTGACACGCGAAGAGTGCACCATCACCGCCATCTGCAAAGCCGCCAACCGGGGTGATACGCTGGCACTAGATGTGCTCGAGCACGCGGGTAAATATTTAGGCAGAGCGCTTGCCATCGCCATCAACCTGTTCAACCCGCAAAAGGTAGTGATTGCCGGTGAAATCACCGATGCCGAGAAAATTCTGTTGCCCGCCATTCAACGCTGCATCAACACTCAGGTGCTGAAAGAATTTCGTCAGCACCTGCCGATTGAAGTGTCCACGCTGAACCACCTCTCTCCCATCGGGGCTTTCGCACTGGTAAAACGCGCCATGCTTAACGGCGTGCTGTTGCAACATTTGCTGGAGCCCTCGTGATCGCGCTCGTTTGCGGGATTATGTAATCCGCAAAAATTCGCCCTCAATAGCGATACCGATTATCATTTTTTCATAAACAAGCCTTTCGCATTGAATAAAACACATGCCAAAGGCTTTTTTCATTAAATGATATTGAATTCAAGTGGCGTTTTGATGCTAAATCATTGTCATTGGTACAGCAAAAGGCAACGCGAACCGTTGTGGCATTGTCCCACTCAAGGTTGCTGACGCCATAACCGTGTTATTTCACTACAGACAGGTGAGCTAGAGGGAGTTCTTTATGTGTTCTATTTTTGGTGTGTTGGATATCAAAACCGATCCGGTTGAATTGCGTAAAAAAGCGCTGGAGCTGTCTCGCCTGATGCGCCACCGCGGCCCGGACTGGTCTGGTATTTATGCCAATGAAAAAGCGATTTTGGCCCACGAGCGTCTCTCCATCGTTGACGTCAACACCGGTGCCCAACCGCTCTACAACCAGGCGCACACCCATATTCTGGCTGTCAACGGTGAAATCTATAACCATCAGGCATTGCGCCAGCAGTACGGCGACCGTTATGCCTTCCAGACCGGTTCTGACTGCGAAGTCATTCTGGCACTGTATCAAGAAAAAGGGCCGGAATTCTTAGATGACCTGCGCGGCATGTTCGCCTTTGCGCTGTATGACAGTGAGAAAGACGCTTACCTGATTGGCCGTGACCATTTAGGCATTATCCCGCTGTATATGGGCCACGATGAATTCGGCAACTTCTATGTCGCCTCCGAAATGAAAGCGCTGGTGCCGGTCTGCCGTACCATCAAGGAATTCCCGGCAGGCAGCTACCTGTGGAGCAAAGACGGCGAAATTCGCGAATACTACCGCCGTGACTGGTTCGAATACGATGCCGTCAAAGACAACGTGACTGATAAAGAAGCGCTGCGTGACGCGTTGGAAGAATCGGTGAAAAGCCACCTGATGTCCGATGTGCCTTACGGCGTACTGCTTTCTGGCGGTCTGGACTCTTCCGTTATTTCCGCGATTACCAAGAAATTTGCCGCACGCCGCGTGGAAGACGACGAACGCAGTGAAGCCTGGTGGCCGCAACTGCACTCTTTCGCAGTGGGCCTGGAAGGCGCGCCGGATCTGAAAGCCGCGCAGGAAGTGGCAAGCCATTTGGGCACGGTGCACCACGAAATTCATTTCACCGTGCAAGAAGGGCTGGATGCGATTCGTGACGTGATTTATCACATCGAAACGTATGACGTGACTACCATTCGTGCGTCTACGCCGATGTATCTGATGTCGCGTAAAATCAAAGCGATGGGCATCAAAATGGTGCTGTCCGGTGAAGGCTCTGATGAAGTGTTCGGCGGTTACCTGTATTTCCACAAAGCGCCAAATGCCAAAGAACTGCACGAAGAAACGGTACGTAAACTGCTGGCCCTGCATCAATACGATTGCGCGCGTGCCAACAAGGCCATGTCCGCCTGGGGCGTGGAAGCACGTGTACCGTTCCTGGATAAAAAATTCCTGGATGTAGCAATGCGCATCAACCCTCAGGACAAAATGTGTGGCAACGGGAAAATGGAAAAACACATTCTGCGCGAATGTTTTGAATCCTACCTGCCACACAGCGTCGCCTGGCGTCAGAAAGAGCAATTCTCTGATGGCGTAGGGTATAGCTGGATTGACACGCTGAAAGAGGTGGCGGCAAAACAGGTTACCGATCAGCAACTGGAAACCGCCCACTTCCGTTTCCCGTACAACACGCCGACATCCAAAGAAGGCTACCTGTACCGTGAAATCTTCGAAGAGCTGTTCCCGGTACCGAGCGCCGCAGAATGCGTGCCTGGAGGCCCTTCTGTCGCCTGTTCTTCGGCAAAAGCGATCGAGTGGGATGAGTCCTTCAAAAAGCTGGACGATCCTTCAGGCCGTTCGGTTGGCGTTCACCAATCAGCCTACTGATAGCAAACGTTATAGAACATTGCCTTATGGTGATTGTCTCGAATAAAAACGGGCCCTTTGCGGGCCCGTTTTTTTCCTTTTGTCACAGGAAAACCTGTTTTATTGTCGCTTTTCTCATCATACTGTTCACAACCCAAACAAACGAACCGTCACAGGCGTTTTTAGGGAAAAAATGTGTTGACGCAATTCGGCCAACTACGCATAATGCGCCCCGCAACGCCGATGAAGGTGACGCGGAAAAGATGGCTACGTAGCTCAGCTGGTTAGAGCACAGCACTCATAATGCTGGGGTCACAGGTTCGATTCCCGTCGTAGCCACCATCTTTTCTTGCGGGAGTGGCGAAATTGGTAGACGCACCAGATTTAGGTTCTGGCGCCGCAAGGTGTGCGAGTTCAAGTCTCGCCTCCCGCACCATTCCTTCACGGTTGTTATGCAACAAGGCATGTTAGGGTATTGGGGTATCGCCAAGCGGTAAGGCACCGGTTTTTGATACCGGCATTCCCTGGTTCGAATCCAGGTACCCCAGCCACCTTAATGCCGCATCGGATTGCACGTTGTTGGGGTATCGCCAAGCGGTAAGGCACCGGTTTTTGATACCGGCATTCCCTGGTTCGAATCCAGGTACCCCAGCCATGTAATTGATGCTATGTGATTGAAGTTAAAAGTTTTTGTTGAAAAGCAAAAAACCAAGATGTACTATTTGGCTACGTAGCTCAGCTGGTTAGAGCACAGCACTCATAATGCTGGGGTCACAGGTTCGATTCCCGTCGTAGCCACCACATTTTTGGGGTATCGCCAAGCGGTAAGGCAGTGGATTCTGATTCCACCATTCCGAGGTTCGAATCCTCGTACCCCAGCCAAAAAAACGCTGGTAATACAGCGAGAAACAGGGCGACAGTCGAAAGACGTCGCCCTGTTTGCTTTTATTCGTTATTCAATAAACGATTAAAGGCCACCGGGCGGTAACCCGGTGGCCTTAGTTACGTTTCCGGCATTAAGTCAGGAAAATGCGGATCAGCTCCAAAAACGCTAATAGCGCCTTTAGAACGATGATGGCCGATTCTACAATCGCTCTCATCCGTTTGCTCCGGTTGGGAGCGCGATTCCCCTGATCGTTACCTTTACGCTGCCTGCACGAAGGATTATCGCCTTTGTTAGTAACAATTGTCGCGCTCAGGTCAAGGCACCGAACCAGCACCACCTGTAACCCGGACAGGTCTTTACCTCTCAACATGACTTGTGCCACATAACCGTAGCCCTAGAACGCAACCGCATACCAACAACTAGAGAGTAAAAAGCGGCCCTGAGTAACACAATTAACGCACAGTAAACAGGCAAAAAAAAACCCAACAGCGGAGTTGGGTTTTTTGCTTGCCAAGGTTGGTGGCCTCAGCGCGGCGCGACAATCGTTACTAACACATTGAGTCTACCTTCTCCATCGGCCGATGACAACCCTACCAGAGAGACGATTATAGTGAGAACGTTGAACCGCGAATCAACAAACGAAGAGCGCTTCTGTTTCCCTATCAAAAATGTCGTATCAATGCGCCACCGACTTGGAAAACAGGTTAATCACAATCACGCCCAGGATAATCAGCAACATTCCCAGCATCGCGGGCAAATCGAGTTTTTGGCCGTAAAACAGCCAACTTACCGTGGCAATCAGCACAATCCCAACCCCTGACCAGATGGCATAAATGATGCCAGTCGGCAGCGTGCGCATAGTCAGAGAAAGGCAATAGAACGACACGCCATAAAATATCACAGTAATAATGCTGGGCATTAAACGACTAAAGCCATCTGAAAGCTTGAGCGCCGAAGTGGCGATCACTTCCGCCACAATGGCGAGAGAAAGAAACAGATACGTCATAAACAACCGCTACCTTACAAAATCGCGCCCGAGCGCCTTAGAAATCGACCACCATCACCACACTAACACCGATACATTACACACCGATGGCATATTTCAGCGCCAGCGTTTTGAGATGTCCCGCGCGCTCAGCCGCCAGCAATGCCATATTTCGGGCAAAGGTCAACGGCGGTAAACTATTGCTAAACGCGTTATAAAACAAATCCATGCCATTTTGCATTAACAGATTATCGGCCTTACGCCGGCGCTGATAGCGCAGCAAAACGGCCTCACTGTGCCAGCACTCCCCCGCATCCCGCGCGCCAGTCACAACCTCAATCAGTGCGTCAGCATCACGATAACCGAGGTTCACGCCCTGCCCGGCGAGCGGATTAATGGTATGGGCCGCATCCCCCACCAGGGCGACGCCCTCAGCCACATAGCGTTGGGCATGACGACGCACCAGCGGGAACGCCCCGCTGGCAACCGACTTCACGGACCCCAAACGCGCGGGGAAGGTCTCTGCAATCGCGTTGTCCAACTGCGGCAGCGACAGTGATTGAAGCTGACGAATGCGACGCGGACTGTCATACCATGCCAACGCACCCCACGATCCAAACAGCGGCAAAAATGCGCGCGGCCCCTGAGGCGTAAACTGCTGCCAGGTACAATCCTGCTGAGGCTGCTGGGTATCGACGGCAATCAACATGCACGATTGCCGATACTGCCATCCATTGATGCCAATGCCCGCCCACTGGCGCACACGCGAGTTGGCACCATCCGCACCGAGAACCAGAGGCGCGCTCAATGTCTCTCCGCTCTCCAGCGTAATCTGCCAGCAAGTTGGCGTGCGAACCATGCTGCGTATCTGCGCGGGGCAACGGATATCACACCGCTGCTGTTCGGCCAGGCATTGCCACAGCGCCAGTTGCAGTACCCGATTCTCCACCATGAATCCCAATTCGGGCAGGTGCAAGTCGGCGGCGCTGAAAGCAACGCGCGCATCATCCCATTCCCAGGTTTCCAATCGGCGATAAGGCGCACAGCGCATCTGCTCAACGCCCGACCACGCCCCCAACGACTTTAACAGTGAAACAGAGGCATATCCCAGCGCCGAAACCCGAATATCCGGCGCACTGTCGTCCATAAAGGTAGCGGGCGCCGCCTGCTCCAGCACCGCGACCTGAAAACCGTTGCGCGCGAGCCCGAGCGCGACTGCGGCACCGACCATCCCGCCACCGACCACGATGGCATCATACCGTTGATTTATTCCGTTCATCGTGCCTAAACCGACTCAAACTGTGTGACTGATAGGCACAGTGTACTGGATTTTCGCCAACCGCGTTGACTCTGCGAAAAAACGCTCAACAAATTTCGCGCTCTGGTCACAACCGCAGCAAAAGATTACAATACGTGCCCCGTCCGTATTTCCGGGCATCTATGATTTGGTAATACGCTTTTTCACCCGCACTGAGTAATGACAAGTCGATGACAAAGAAACTGCACATTAAAACCTGGGGCTGTCAGATGAATGAGTACGATTCATCCAAGATGGCTGACCTGCTGGAAAGTACACACGGTTATGAGCTGACCGAGGTGGCCGAAGAGGCTGACGTTCTGCTGCTGAATACCTGTTCTATCCGTGAAAAGGCACAGGAAAAAGTTTTCCATCAACTTGGCCGCTGGAGAGCGCTGAAAGAGAACAATCCAGACCTGATTATTGGTGTGGGCGGCTGTGTAGCTTCTCAGGAAGGTGAGCATATTCGCGAACGCGCCAGCTATGTCGATCTGATTTTTGGTCCGCAAACGCTGCACCGCCTGCCAGAGATGATTAACCACGTTCAGGGCACACACAGTCCGGTGGTCGATATCAGCTTCCCGGAAGTCGAAAAATTTGACCGACTGCCGGAGCCTCGTGCCGAAGGGCCGTCGGCGTTTGTTTCCATCATGGAAGGGTGCAACAAATACTGTTCATTCTGCGTGGTGCCTTATACGCGCGGTGAAGAAGTCAGCCGCCCCTGCGACGACGTCTTATATGAAATTGCGCAGTTGGCCGCACAAGGGGTACGCGAAGTTAACTTGTTGGGTCAAAACGTCAACGCCTATCGTGGTGAAAATTTTGATGGCAGCATCTGCTCGTTTGCCGATTTGCTGCGTCTGGTGGCCGCGATAGACGGCATCGACCGCCTCCGCTTTATCACCAGTCACCCGATTGAGTTTACCGACGATATCATCAGCGTCTATGAAGATACGCCTGAACTGGTGAGTTTCCTTCATCTGCCGGTGCAGAGCGGTTCCGATCGCATTCTGACCATGATGAAGCGCCGCCATACCGCGCTGGAATACAAAGCCATTATTCGTAAACTGCGCAGCGCGCGACCGGATATACACATCAGTTCCGACTTTATTATCGGCTTCCCCGGTGAAACCCAGGAAGATTTTGAACAAACCATGAAACTGATTGGTGACGTCAATTTTGATATGAGTTTTAGCTTTATCTACTCCGCGCGTCCGGGAACGCCCGCCGCAGACATGGTTGATGATGTCAGCGAAGAAGAGAAAAAGCAGCGCTTGTATATTCTGCAAGAACGTATCAGCCAGCAGGCGATGCAGTTCAGCCGTCGCATGTTGGGCAGCATCCAACGCATTCTGGTGGAAGGAACATCACGTAAAAGCGTGATGGAACTGTCAGGCCGCACGGAAAATAACCGCGTGGTTAACTTCGAAGGCACCCCGGATATGATTGGTAAGTTCGTTGATGTTGAAATTGTCGACGTTCGTCCGAATTCACTGCGCGGCATGGTTGTCAAAACAGAAGACCAGATGGGCCTGCGCATCAGCGAATCTCCGGCCTCCGTGATTGCACGTACCCGTAAAGAGAACGATATCGGCGTCGGCATCTACCAACCCTGATGGATGACCCGCACGGGCGATGCACTCGCCCGTGCACTTGTTAGCCGCGCGTCATCATAGATGTATTGCCACTTGCACCTTTCCCTGTTACCGATAAATAATTCAATCATCATCTCGCACCTTATTGTTCTCATCACTCACGATGACGAGCGTTGACATACCAAGAGGAATAATTTGAACGTTACGATAAAAGAGATTGCCCTCGAACCCGCTGATAATAAACGCCTGCTCAACCTGTGCGGCCCCTTTGATAGCAATATCAAACAGTTGGAGCGCCGTCTCGGAATCGAAATCAACCGTCGAGACAACACATTCAAACTGGTCGGAAAAGGCCTGTGCATTGAGGCAGCGGCAGATATTCTGCAACGTCTCTATGTTGATACCGCGCCCGTGCGTGGCGTGGAAGGCGATATCGATCCTGAGCAGATTCATCTGGCGATCAAAGAATCGGGCGTACTGGAGCAAAGCGCCGAGAGCGTGCCGGATTTTGGCAAGGCAATCAACATTCGCACCAAACGCGGCATCATCAAGCCGCGCACGCCGAATCAGGCGCAGTATATCGCCAACATCCTTGACCACGATATCACCTTCGGCGTAGGCCCTGCGGGAACGGGGAAAACCTATCTGGCGGTCGCTGCTGCGGTGGATGCGCTCGAACGTCAGGATATCCGCCGCATTTTGTTAACGCGCCCGGCCGTTGAAGCGGGGGAAAAACTCGGCTTTCTGCCCGGTGATTTGAGCCAAAAGGTCGATCCTTACCTGCGCCCACTCTACGATGCATTATTCGAAATGCTGGGGTTTGAGCGCGTGGAAAAACTTATTGAGCGCAACGTGATTGAAGTAGCACCGTTAGCCTATATGCGCGGCCGTACCCTGAACGACGCCTTTATCATCCTCGATGAGAGCCAGAACACTACGCTCGAACAGATGAAAATGTTCCTGACCCGTATTGGCTTCAATTCCAAGGCAGTGATTACCGGTGACATCACTCAGATTGACCTGCCACGCAATATGAAATCGGGGTTGCGCCACGCCATTGACGTATTGGCCGATGTGGAAGAGATCAGCTTTAACTTCTTTCACAGTGAAGATGTGGTACGCCATCCGGTGGTCGCGCGCATCGTCAACGCCTATGAAGCTTGGGAAGAAGCCGATCAGAAACGTCGCGCCACGCAGGCCGAAGAGCGCAAACGCGAAGCACAAGCAGCCAGTGCACCCGCCGTATCAGAGGCGGGTGATAAGCAGGAGTCACAATGAGTCAGGTTATTCTCGATTTGCAAATCGCCAGCGACAATAGCGCAGGGCTGCCCAGCGAACAGGATTTTCAACGTTGGCTGGAGGCGGTACTGCCGCAGTTTCAGCCAGAAGCGGAAGTGACCATTCGTATCGTTGATGAAGCGGAAAGCCACGAACTGAATCACACCTATCGCGGCAAAGACAAACCCACCAACGTGCTCTCTTTTCCGTTCGAAGCGCCGCCGGAAGTTGAGCTGTCGTTATTGGGCGATCTGATCATTTGCCGCCAGGTGGTGGAGCAGGAAGCCATTGAACAGCAAATCACCGCAGAATCCCACTGGGCACATATGGTGATTCACGGTTGTCTGCATCTGCTGGGTTATGATCACATTGAGGATGACGAAGCGGAAGAGATGGAAGCGTTGGAAACCGAGATCATGCAGCAAATGGGCTATGCGGACCCTTATCTGTCTGAAAAAGAGTGAGCCAACAGGCCTGCAACTCGAATTATTTAGGGCACACGTTGTTCTGTTATTGCGAAAAGTACAGTAGATTACGACAAGCCTCGGCTTTTTCATGATGATGTATTTTCCATTATGATGCCATTTCCGTCATCATAGCTTCACGGCGTTATGGTTAAACATAACGCCACGCGCGGTTAGCACCGTGCACCTTAATGTCAACCCGCCCGCGCGCCCTGATGGTCTTATGGCGTATGCCCCTTTTGCGTGGTTGATGATGATTGACTAACCAGAGAGACAGTAAATAAAACGCCATGAGCGACGACCATTCTCAAAACAGCGATAGCCCCAGTCCCAAGAAAGGATTCTTCTCACTGATCCTTAACCAGCTTTTTCATGGTGAACCCAAGGATCGTAGTGACCTCCTCGCCTTTATTCGTGATTCCGAACAAAACGATCTGATCGATCCCGACACCCGCGACATGCTCGAAGGGGTGATGGATATCGGAGAGCAGCGTGTGCGAGATATCATGATCCCCCGTTCGCAAATGATCACGCTGAAGCACAATCAGACACTGGAAGAGTGTCTGGATGTGATTATCGAATCGGCGCATTCGCGTTTCCCGGTGATCAGTGAAGACAAGGACCACATTGAAGGCATCCTGATGGCCAAGGATCTGCTGCCGTTTATGCGCAGCGATGCCGCGCCGTTCAGCATGGAACAGGTGTTGCGTCCCGCGGTCGTGGTGCCGGAAAGCAAACGCGTGGACCGCATGCTGCACGAGTTCCGTTCGCTGCGTTATCACATGGCTATCGTCATCGATGAGTTTGGCGGTGTTTCTGGTCTGGTCACCATTGAAGATATTCTTGAGCTGATCGTTGGCGAAATTGAAGATGAGTACGACGACGAGGAAGATCGCGATATCCGTCAACTGAACCGACACACCTACACCGTGCGCGCGTTAACACCGATTGAAGATTTCAATGAGGTGTTTGGCACGCAGTTCAGCGATGAAGAAGTGGACACCATCGGCGGGCTGGTGATGCAAGCCTTCGGCCATCTGCCAGCGCGTGGTGAAACCATCGACATCAACGGTTACCTGTTCAAAGTTGCCATGGCGGACAGCCGACGTATTATTCAGGCCCATGTCAGAATCCCTGACGAAGCGCATCAACCAACACTGGAACCCTAATTCGACAATGTCTGTCATGTCTGTTTTACGACGCCAGCGGGTGCGTATCCTGCTGGCGCTGTTCTGCGGTGCCTGGGGCACCCTGGCATTTTCGCCGTTTGATTTCTGGCCTGCCGCACTGGTTTCGCTGTGCGGATTGCAAGCCCTGACGCTGAACAGAACCTGGCGGCAATCCGCCGCCATTGGTTTTAGCTGGGGCTTTGGCCTGTTTGGCAGCGGAGTGAACTGGGTGTACGTCAGCATCGCCGAGTTCGGCGGCATGCCGGAAGCCATTAATGTATTTCTGGTGGTACTGCTGGCGCTGTATCTGTCGCTTTATCCCGCGCTCTTCGCGGGGCTGTTAACGCGCCTTTGGCCGCGAACGACGCTGGTGCGCCTGATCGTGGTCGCGCCAGTACTGTGGCAGTTCACTGAGTGGTTGCGCGGTTGGGTACTCACCGGCTTTCCCTGGCTGCAATTTGGCTACAGCCAGATTGACGGGCCGCTGCAAGGCCTGGCACCGCTGCTAGGGGTTGACGGTATCAACCTCCTGTTGGTGATCATTGCCGGACTGCTGGTCTTTGGTACCGCACGACGCAAAACCCTCCCTCTTTATTGCGCTATCGCGTTACTGGTGCTCCCGTGGCCGCTGAAATTTATCCACTGGTTCACGCCTCAGCCAGAGCGCGCGGTCAACGTTGCGCTGGTGCAAGGCAATATTGCCCAAGCGCAAAAGTGGGATCCGAATGCACTGCAACAGATTCTGAATATCTACCGCGACGCCACGCAGCCTTATCTGGATAAAGCGCCAATCGTTATCTGGCCAGAATCGGCTATCCCAGATGTGGAGACGCGTCAGCAAGACTACCTGCACCAGATGGACGACCTGCTGCGCGCGCACAACAGCAGTCTGGTCACCGGGGTTGTGGATGCACGCCGTCGCACAAACGAGCAGGTTGACTTCTACAATAGCATTATCGTGTTGGGTGGTAACGAACCGTACCGCTACCCCAGCGCTAACCGCTACAACAAGAATCATCTGGTGCCGTTTGGTGAGTTCGTTCCGTTGGAAACGCTGTTACGGCCGTTGGCACCGTTCTTCGATCTGCCGATGTCTTCGTTTAGCCGCGGCCCTTACCAACAGCCTCAGCTCATGGTAAACGGTATACGGATGACGGCCACGGTGTGCTATGAAATTATTCTCGGCCAACAAGTGCGCGATAACTTCCAGCCTGATACCGATATGCTGCTGACCATCTCCAACGATGCCTGGTTTGGTCGTTCTATCGGCCCATGGCAGCATTTCCAGATGGCCCGCATGCGTGCTCTGGAATTAGGGCGTCCGCTGCTGCGGGCGACCAACAATGGCGTGACTGCCGTGATTGGCCCTCAGGGTGAAATCAGTGCCGAACTGCCGCAGTTTACGCGCAAAGTGCTGCTCACCAAGGTGACACCAACCACCGGCATCACCCCCTACGCTCGCTTTGGTGCCTGGCCGATGTGGATCATTCTCGCCGTACTGGCCGGTATTGCCTGCGTCACCCGTCTGCGTCGTTAACGTTATCACCGGCAGGCGTTGTCTGCCGGTTTCCCGCCAATACCTGCCATACCTTTGCGTAATACCTGCCGTCGCCCATTTGCATAATTGGCACATCATTTGCTTATTATTCATTGAATAACAGAGTGTAACGGGATGATTCCGTTGTTTGCTCTCTGAAAACCAGCGAAAAAGCACCTTAACAGGGCAATCAGCGCACCAAAATAGTGCCAAACGATTTTAGTGCAGTGATTTAGTGCAGTTGAGTTCTCAAAAGACAAACAAATTTATTTCATTTTGTTCACAATCGGCTATTTTTTAAAGATAAAGGCAAGTACTCGCTCTTTTATGGTGCATAGCCCGCCGCACCCAAGAGAGCGCTCTATCGGCATGATTGAATTCGCAACCGCCTTAGCGTCATAGCGACTGCCGTCATCACAACAGCAAAGGAGTTACAACATGCAAATGCGTAAACTGGCACTGTCACTGCTTCTGATTGGTACAGCCGCAAGCAGCCTGGCTCATGCAGAAGAATTAACGGGGACGCTGAAAAAGATCAAAGACAATGGCGTTATCGTTGTAGGCCACCGTGAGTCTTCCGTGCCATTTTCCTACTATGACAACCAACAGAAAGTCGTTGGTTACTCTCAGGATTACTCGAACAAAATTGTCGATGCGGTCAAAGCAAAAATTGGCGTTGCCGATCTTCAGGTCAAACTGATTCCGATCACGTCCCAGAACCGTATCCCCTTGTTACAAAATGGCACCTTTGATTTTGAATGTGGTTCCACTACCAACAACCTGGAACGTCAGCAACAGGCGGCCTTCTCCAATACCATCTTTATCGTCGGTACGCGTTTGCTGACTAAAAAAGACTCGGGCATTAAAGACTTCCCGGATCTGGCAGGCAAAACCGTAGTGGTTACCTCTGGCACCACCTCTGAGAAATTGCTGAACAAGCTGAACGAAGAGAAAAAACTGGATATGCGTATCATCAGCGCCAAAGACCATGGCGATGCCTTCCGCACCATGGAAACAGGTCGTGCCGTTGCCTTTATGATGGATGACGCGTTGCTGGCCGGTGAACGTGCCAAGGCCAAACAGCAGGGCGACTGGGTGATCGTTGGTACCGCGCAGTCCGAAGAAGCCTATGGCTGTATGCTGCGTAAAGACGATCCGCAGTTCAAGAAACTGGTTGATGACACCATTGCGACATTGCAAACCTCCGGTGATGCGGAAAAATCATTCGATCGCTGGTTCAAACAGCCGATTCCGCCTAAAGATCTCAACATGAACTTCGATTTGTCAGCAGAGATGAAGGCACTGTTCAAAGCCCCTAACGATAAAGCATTAAACTAACAACAAGTGAAAACAAGGGCAGACAGCTTGCCCTCGATTGTTGACTCGTGGCTGGACAGACAGACGTCAGACGGTCGTTCCCCGTCTGGCGTCCCGGCCCAACCGGTGGATATCGCAGGTGTTGACTAACCGCACTGCCCTTTCCCACCAATGGGTTATCGCCACTCATCAATCTTCAGGGTAGCTCTGCTACCCTTTTTTTACCGGAGTTTGCTATGTCTATAGATTGGAACTGGGGTATTTTTTTACAAGCCGCCCCGTTCGGTAATACCACTTATCTTGGGTGGATTTGGTCTGGGTTACAGGTCACTGTGGCGCTGTCCATCTGCGCCTGGATCATTGCATTCGTTGTCGGCTCTGTTTTCGGCATTTTGCGCACCGTCCCCAACCGGTTTTTGTCAGGTCTCGGCACCTGCTATGTGGAAATGTTCCGTAACGTCCCGCTTATCGTCCAATTTTTCGCCTGGTATCTGGTGGTTCCCGAATTACTGCCGCAAAAGATTGGCATGTGGTTTAAAGCGGAACTGGATCCCAACATTCAGTTTTTCGTCTCCTCCATGGTCTGTTTAGGCCTGTTTACCGCCGCTCGCGTCTGCGAGCAGGTTCGTGCTGGCATCCAATCACTGCCCCGCGGCCAGAAAGCCGCCGCGCTTGCCATGGGGCTAACGCTGCCGCAGACCTATCGTTACGTTCTGCTGCCCAATGCCTATCGCATTATCGTACCGCCCCTGACGTCTGAAATGCTCAACATGGTGAAAAACTCGGCCATCGCCTCGACCATCGGGCTGGTTGACATGGCTGCACAGGCGAACAAGCTGCTGGATTACTCTGCGCACGCCTATGAGTCCTTTACCGCTATCACGCTGGCGTATGTCGCGATTAACGCCATTATCATGCTGATTATGCAAGTGGTTGAGAAAAAGACCCGTTTGCCCGGCAATATGGGGAGTAAATAATGTACGCATTTGACTGGAGCTCCATTGCGCCAAGCATGCCCTACCTGCTGCAAGGGCTAGTGGTCACACTGAAAATCACGGTGATTGCCGTGGTGTTTGGCATCCTGTGGGGAACCGTTCTGGCGGTGATGAGGCTGTCGCCTATCGCCCCGATTCGCTGGTTCGCCAAAGGCTACGTCAACATTTTCCGCTCCATCCCGTTGGTGATGGTATTGCTGTGGTTCTACCTTGTGGTTCCTAGCTTATTACAAAATGTGCTTGGGCTATCACCAAAAACGGATATTCGTCTGATCTCCGCTATGGTAGCCTTTTCGCTGTTTGAAGCCGCCTATTACTCTGAAATCATTCGTGCGGGCATACTCAGCATTTCACGTGGACAATCTTCCGCGGCGTTGGCGCTCGGCATGACGCAGTGGCAATCCATGAAACTGGTGATCCTGCCGCAGGCGTTTCGCGCCATGGTGCCGTTGCTCCTGACGCAGGGGATCGTCCTGTTCCAGGATACCTCGCTGGTGTACGTACTGAGCCTGGCGGACTTCTTCCGCACTGCGTCAACCATTGGCGAGCGCGACGGGACCCAGGTGGAGATGGTGCTGTTTGCCGGATTGGTTTATTTCGTTATCAGCATTAGTGCATCAATGCTGGTCAGTTACCTGAAAAGAAGGACTGTTCGATGATTACTCTAAAAAACGTTTCCAAATGGTATGGTCACTTTCAGGTGCTCTCCGATTGTTCAACAGAAGTGAAGAAAGGCGAAGTGGTGGTGGTTTGTGGGCCGTCAGGTTCGGGGAAATCTACGCTTATCAAAACCGTTAATGGCCTTGAACCCGTGCAGCAAGGTCAGATTGACGTTAACGGCATCTCGGTTAACGACAAGAAAACCAATCTGGCACAATTGCGTTCCAAAGTGGGCATGGTGTTTCAGCATTTTGAACTGTTTCCCCACCTCTCCATCATTGAGAACCTGACGCTGGCACAGGTAAAAGTGCTCAAGCGTGACAAAGGGGCCGCGCGTGAAAAGGCCACCAAGTTACTCAATCGCGTAGGTTTGTCCGCGCACGCCAACAAATTTCCCGGCCAACTCTCCGGCGGGCAGCAACAGCGCGTCGCCATTGCGCGCGCACTCTGCATGGATCCGATAGCCATGCTGTTTGATGAGCCGACGTCCGCGCTCGATCCAGAAATGATCAACGAAGTACTGGATGTAATGGTTGAGCTGGCGCAAGAAGGTATGACGATGATGGTCGTTACCCACGAAATGGGCTTTGCGCGCAAAGTGGCACACCGCGTCATCTTCATGGATGAAGGCAAGATTGTGGAAGATACGCCAAAAGACGAGTTCTTTAACAATCCCAAATCCGATCGCGCCAAAGACTTTCTGGCGAAGATCCTGCACTAAGCCATCACCCAGCGTCGCAATGTCAGGCGCTGCGACTCACGTTCCCGCGCAAGCGGGAACGTGCTTCTCTTAAACTACCCCGTCAGGGCTGAAAAGGTTGCCGCTGAAACTGATCGTGCTCGCACTTCGGACAACGAGGCAGCACTTCCGGCGTATAAAATGCCACATGATGATGGCAGTTTTCACACACCAAATTTCCCAGCCCTACTACTTCGCCACTGTGGTAAACGCCGTGATGGCTGACATCTTTAAACAGCGCCTGCCATTCCAACTGGGTTTTATCCGTGATATCCACCAGTTCTTGCCACAGGCTCTCCTTGATCACACGCAGAAACACGCTATCGGATAAATCCTCTTCCTGACTATCCGTATAACGCTGAGCAAATTCAGCCAAATCGCGCTCCACAGACTGAATAATGTCTTCGCGTTCACTGTGGGTGAGATCTTCGCTGTCGTGCAAGCTCTCCCGGGCGTGTTGGAGCATCTGCGTCAGATCGCGTTCACCGGCGCTTAAACGCGTCATGATGGAAGACATCAGCGCACGATAATGCCGAGCTTTCTTGTTCATGGTGCCTCCTGAATACGCGGATTGGTTAACATTAGTGGGGCAATGACGGTACCTGTTTAGCTATCCCTCTCTATTTTAGACGGTTTTAAGCACTATTCTTGCTCATTGCCGCTCTTTGCCTCACTTTTTGCCAACTTTGTCGCTTGCGCGCAGAAATACGTGCTAAGGGCATAGAGACGGTTGTTGCCAGCGTTGCTTATCAGCTATGCTATGCGGATCATTATGATGAATCGGAACACGCTACGGGTGTAGCGCTTCTTTACTAAATAGGACCCCTGGCTGCCATGCAAGAGCAATACCGCCCAGAAGAGATAGAAACTCGCGTCCAGCTTCACTGGCAAGAAAACAAAACGTTTAAAGTGACCGAAGAGCCCGGCAAGGAAAAGTACTACTGCCTTTCCATGCTCCCCTACCCTTCTGGCCGCCTACACATGGGGCACGTTCGTAATTACACCATCGGTGACGTTATTTCCCGCTACCAACGCATGCTGGGGAAAAACGTCCTGCAACCGATCGGGTGGGATGCCTTTGGTCTGCCGGCTGAAGGCGCAGCGGTCAAAAACAACACCGCACCGGCCCCCTGGACCTATGCCAACATCGATTACATGAAAAACCAGCTGAAGCTGCTGGGCTTTGGTTATGACTGGGATCGTGAAGTCGCCACCTGTAAACCCGATTACTACCGCTGGGAACAGTGGTTCTTCACCAAGCTGTACGAAAAAGGGCTGGTCTATAAGAAGACCTCAGCGGTGAACTGGTGCCCGAACGATCAGACGGTGCTGGCCAACGAACAGGTTATCGATGGCTGCTGCTGGCGCTGTGACAGCAAAGTGGAGCGTAAAGAGATTCCGCAGTGGTTTATCAAAATCACCGATTACGCCGATCAGTTGCTCAACGATCTGGACACGCTGGAAAGCTGGCCGGAGCAGGTCAAAACCATGCAGCGCAACTGGATTGGCCGTTCGGAAGGGGTAGAAATTACCTTTGACGTGGCTGATAGCGCTGACAAGCTGAGCGTCTACACCACGCGTCCGGATACCTTTATCGGTGCTACCTATGTCGCCGTTGCTGCTGCGCATCCGCTGGCGCTGCGCGCTGCCGCCACTAACCCGGCGCTGACCGCCTTTATCGATGAATGCCGTAACACCAAGGTTGCCGAAGCGGATATGGCCACCATGGAGAAAAAAGGCATCGCGACGGGCCTGTTCGTGGTGCACCCGCTGACCGGCGACAAACTGCCGGTATGGGCGGCCAACTTCGTTCTGATGGATTACGGCACCGGCGCGGTGATGGCCGTTCCGGGCCATGACCAGCGCGACTGGGAATTCGCCACCAAATACCAGTTGACGATCAAACCCGTTATCCTGAACCTGGACGGCAGCGAACCCGATATCTCTGGGCAAGCCATGACCGAGAAAGGCGCACTGTTCAACTCAGGCGAATTCAGCGGTCTGGATCACGAAGCAGGCTTTAACGCCATTGCTGACAAGCTGGTTGCACTCGGCGTCGGCGCACGCAAAGTCAACTATCGCTTGCGCGATTGGGGGGTTTCCCGTCAGCGTTATTGGGGTGCACCCATCCCGATGGTGACGCTGGAAGATGGCACCGTTATCCCGACGCCGGAAGATCAACTGCCGGTGATCCTGCCGGAAGACGTGGTGATGGATGGCATTACCAGCCCCATCAAGGCCGACCCCTCCTGGGCGAAAACCACCGTCAACGGTCAGCCTGCGCTGCGTGAAACCGATACCTTCGATACCTTTATGGAATCCTCCTGGTACTACGCGCGCTACACCTGCCCGCAGTACGATCAGGGCATGCTCGATCCGGCTGCGGCTAACTACTGGCTGCCGGTCGATCAATACGTGGGTGGTATCGAACACGCCATCATGCACCTGATGTATTTCCGCTTCTTCCACAAGCTGATGCGTGATGCTGGCCTGGTCACCTCCGATGAACCCGCCAAGCGTCTGTTGTGTCAGGGTATGGTGTTGGCTGACGCCTTCTACTACACCGGCAACAACGGCGAGCGCATCTGGGTATCGCCGTCTGAGGTCACCGTTGAACGCGATGACAAAGGGCGCATCCTGAAAGCCTTCGATGCAGAAGGCCGCGAAGTGGTGTATGCCGGGATGAGCAAGATGTCGAAATCGAAGAACAACGGTATCGACCCACAGGTGATGGTAGAGAAATACGGTGCAGACACCGTACGTCTGTTCATGATGTTCGCTTCTCCGGCAGAAATGACGCTGGAATGGCAGGAATCAGGCGTTGAAGGGGCTAACCGCTTCCTCAAACGCGTGTGGAAACAGGTTTACGACCACACGGAAAAAGGTGCCACCAGCGCGCTGGATGTCGCTGCACTGACCGAAGATCAGAAAGCACTGCGTCGCGACCTGCATAAAACCATCGCTAAAGTCACCGATGATATTGGTCGTCGCCAGACGTTTAACACCGCTATCGCCGCAGTGATGGAACTGATGAACAAGTTGGCGAAAGCGCCGCAGGAGAGCGAGCAGGATCGCGCGTTGACACAGGAAGCGCTGTTGGCCGTGGTGCGTATGCTGTACCCGTTCACACCGCACGCCTGCTTCACGCTGTGGCAGGCGCTGGGCGGCAATGGCGATATCGACACCGCGCCGTGGCCAGTCGCCGATGAAGACGCCATGGTAGAAGACTCCAAGCTGGTCGTGGTGCAAGTGAACGGCAAGGTACGCGGCAGAATTACGGTTGCTGCCGATGCCACTCAGGAGCAGGTTCAGGCGCGTGCCGCACAGGAACATCTGGTGGCAAAATACCTGGAAGGCGTTACAGTACGTAAAGTCATTTACGTTCCGGGCAAACTGCTTAACCTGGTTGTAGGTTAAGCCAAGGAGGCACTGTGCGACATCGTTTATTCACGTTGTTGCTGGGGTTGGCGGTGCTAGTCACCGCTGGCTGCGGTTTTCATCTGCGTGGCACCACACAACTGCCCAGCGAATTGAAAGTATTAACGCTGACCAGTAACGATCCTTTTGGTCCGTTGACCCGGGCCATTCGCGATCAGCTACGTGCCAGTGATGTAAGAATCGAGGACGACGCCGCGCGTCAGGATATCGCATCCCTGCGTATTCTCGGCTCCACGGAAACCAGAGACACCGTCTCTATTTTCCAGGACGGGACCACCGCAGAGTACCAACTGGTACTGACCGTTCAGGCACAGGTGTTGTTGCCGGGTGAGGATATTTATCCACTCTCGGTCACGGTGTTCCGCACCTTCTTTGATAACCCGCTCGCGGCGTTGGCAAAAGACGCGGAGCAGGACATTATACGTAAGGAGATGCGCCGCCAGGCTGCCGAGCAGTTAGTGCGTAAACTGGTGACCATCAACGGCAATGATGAGGTGAAAAACCGCCAGCAACGTGCCGCCGCCATCAGCGCCAACAACGGGCGTTCATGATCCGTATCTATCCGGAACAGCTTGCTGCGCAGCTCAATGAAGGGCTGCGCGCTTGCTATCTGCTGTTCGGCAACGACCCACTGTTATTGCAGGAAAGCCTGGATTCGCTGCGCCATCGCGCGCGTGAGCAGGGTTTCACCGAGCATTTCAGCTTCACACTCGATCAAAGTACCGATTGGGATGCCATTTTCAGCGTATGTCAGGCACTCAGCCTGTTCGCTTCACGACAGAGCCTGCTGCTGCAACTGCCGGAAAACGGCCCGAACGCCGCCATGGCAGAAAATCTGGTCAAACTGGCTGGGCTGCTGCATCAGGACGTACTGCCGATTCTACGTGGCAACAAGCTGACCAAAGCGCAAGAAAACAGCGCCTGGTTTAAAGCATTGTCGCAACACGGCGTGATCGTCAACTGCTTAACCCCGGAACAGGCGCAATTACCGCGCTGGGTAGCGCAGCGTGCCAAGCAGCGCAACCTGCAACTGGATGATGCTGCCATACAACTGCTGTGTTACTGCTACGAGGGCAATTTGTTGGCCTTGATGCAGGCGCTCGAGCGGCTCGCCCTGCTCTATCCTGACGGCAAGCTCACGCTGCCACGCGTTGAGCAGGCGGTAAACGATGCCGCACACTTCACGCCGTTTCACTGGCTGGATGCGGTGCTGGCAGGCAAAAGCAAACGCGCCTGGCATGTGTTGCAACAGTTACAGGCTGAAGACAACGAACCCGTGATTTTGCTGCGCACACTCCAGCGTGAGCTGACGCTGTTGGTGACCTTGCAGCGCAACATGGCGACGACACCGCTACGCACCCTGTTTGATCAGCACAAGGTGTGGCAAAACCGACGCACGCTGCTCACTCAGGCACTCCAGCGGCTGAACGCACTTCAGTTGCAGCAGGCCATGCACCTGCTGACACGATTGGAACTGACGCTAAAACAGGATTATGGCCAATCCATCTGGCCGGAAATGCAAACGCTGACGCTGTTGTTGTGCGGCAAAGCGCTTGCGCCGAGTATGGTCAACGCCGATGAATAGCCCTAATCCCGCTGAACTGATCGCCTACTTCGGCGGCACCTTTGACCCCATCCATTATGGACATTTGCGTCCGGTCACCGCATTGGCGGATGAGATCGGGTTAACGCGCATCACGCTGATGCCCAATAACGTACCGCCCCACCGCGAACAACCTGAAGCCACAGCACAACAGCGAAAACACATGGTGGAACTCGCCATCGCCAAGACGCCGTTATTCAGCGTGGATGACCGCGAATTGCAGCGCATCACGCCGTCTTACACCATTGATACCATGGAGATGATTCGCGCAGAAAGGGGCGATAACACTCCATTGGCTTTTATCATCGGCCAGGATTCACTGCTCACATTACACGCTTGGCACCGCGGGCAAGACCTGCTCAAGGTATGCCATCTGTTGGTCTGCGCGCGCCCAGGTTATCGCACCGTATTGGATACGCCAGAACAGCAGGCGTGGCTGGAAGCGCACAGCGTTGAAAATGCGGCCGCCCTGCACGCGCAGCCGCACGGATTGATCTATTTGGCGCACACGCCGCTGGTCACCGTTTCTGCCACGGATATTCGCCAGCGCCGCCAGAAAGGTGAGCCCTGCGACGATTTGGTTCCCCCTGCCGTGCTGCATTTTATGGATGCTCACGACTTATACCGTTAACCCGCTTCCCACGTACCACTCTCTCATCGGGCATGCTATACTCCGCCGCTGGTTTTTCAGTCCAGTAAAAAACGGTAAAGCGCGTTTCTATGCCACACCATGTGCCGCAAAATGGACCGTTAATACCCTGAAACACCTGCGGTGCGTCATGCATGTACACGTAACCTTTTTTATCCCCCCGGAGCGCATTTCTCCGGTTGAACCGCCAGGCAGGAGGAACCTTTGCAAGGCCAAGCACTCCAAGATTTTGTTATTGATAAAATAGATGATTTAAAAGGCCAGGATATCGTTGCGCTAAACGTGCGTGGCAAATCCAGCATCACAGATTGCATGATCATCTGCACCGGTACATCCAGCCGCCACGTCGCGTCTATCGCCGACCATGTGGTACAAGCCTCGCGCGCCGCCGGGATGATCCCGCTGGGTGTTGAAGGTGTGCAAAGTGCGGACTGGGTGGTTGTCGATCTCGGTGATGTCATGGTGCATGTGATGCAGGAAGAAAGTCGTCACCTGTACGAACTGGAAAAGCTGTGGAGCTAGCATGAGGCTGCAACTGGTCGCCGTTGGCACCAAAATGCCGGACTGGGTGCAGACAGGTTTTACCGATTATCTGCGGCGTTTTCCCAAAGACATGCCCTTCGAGCTCACAGAGATCCCTGCCGGTAAACGGGGGAAGAATGCGGATATCAAACGTATTCTCGAGCGCGAAGGTGAACTGATGCTGGCGGCAGTGGGCAAAGGTAACCGTATTGTGACGCTGGATATTCCCGGTACACCGTGGGAAACCCCGCAGCTTGCCAGCCAGTTAGAACGCTGGAAACAGGACGGGCGTGACGTCAGCCTGCTGATTGGTGGCCCGGAAGGGCTGGCACCCGCCTGCAAAGCGGCAGCCGAGCAAAGCTGGTCACTGTCACCGTTAACGCTGCCGCACCCGCTGGTGCGCGTATTGGTGGCCGAGAGCCTGTATCGGGCGTGGAGCATCACCACCAATCACCCTTACCATAGAGAGTAAGACTGTCCGATGAAACACACGAAATAGTTGCCGGATGAAAACAGAACATAAACCCTTTCGTGATTATTCGGCGGAATCCGCCCTTTTCGTACGTCGTGCTTTAGTGGCGTTCATCGGCATTTTGCTGCTTTCCGGCGTGCTGGTGACCAATCTGTACCATTTACAAGTGGTACGCGTTGATGACTACCGCACACGCTCGAATGCAAACCGCATCAAGCTGGTGCCCATCGCGCCCAGCCGCGGCATCATTTACGATCGCAACGGCATTCCTCTGGCGCTCAACCGCACCATTTACCAGCTTGAGCTGGTGCCGGACAAGGTTGATAACCTGCAAGATACGCTGGCTGCTCTGAAACCCATCGTCAATCTCACTGACGATGATCTGGAAAACTTCGAGAAAGAACGCAAACGCTCACGCCGCTTCACCTCCATCCCGGTCAAAACTGCCTTAAGCGACGTTGATGTCGCCCGTTTTGCCGTCAACCAGTACCGTTTTCCCGGCGTGGAAGTCAAAGGCTATCAACGCCGCTATTACCCGTATGGTTCCGCCCTTACCCATGTCCTCGGCTACGTATCAAAAATCAATGATAAAGACGTAGAGCGACTGAACAAGGAAGAAAAAATTGCCGATTACGCCGCCACGCGCGACATCGGGAAACTGGGCATTGAGCGCTATTACGAAGATATTCTGCACGGCAAACCCGGTTATGAAGAGGTGGAAGTCAATAACCGTGGTCGCGTCATCCGTCAATTGCACGAGCAGCCGCCGCAGGCGGGTCAGGACATCTACCTCACTATCGATCTTAACCTGCAAATCTACGTTGAAAAACTGCTGGAAGGCAGCCGGGCAGCGGTGGTGATTATCGATCCGCGCGATGGCGGCCTGCGCGCGCTGGTTTCCACCCCGAGCTACGATCCCAACCTGTTCGTTGATGGCATCTCGACCAAAGACTATCGCGCGCTGCTGAATGACCCCAACAAACCGCTGATCAACCGCGCCACGCAGGGGTTGTATCCTCCCGCGTCGACGGTGAAACCCTATATTGCCGCCTCTGCGTTAAGTGCCAATGTGATTACCCCCACCTCCTCGCTGTTCGATCCCGGCTGGTGGCAGTTACCGGGCTCAGAAAAACGGTTCCGCGACTGGAAAAAATGGGGTCATGGCCGGTTGAACGTGACCAAATCGCTGGAAGAATCTGCGGATACCTTCTTTTATCAAGTCGCTTATGACATGGGTATCGATCGCCTGTCTGAGTGGATGAACAAGTTTGGCTACGGGGAATATACCGGTATCGACCTGTCAGAAGAGCGTTCCGGAAATATGCCAACCCGCGAATGGAAGCAAAAACGCTTCAAACGTCCTTGGTATCAAGGAGATACCATTCCGGTCGGCATCGGTCAGGGATACTGGATTGCCACGCCGATTCAAATGGCGAAAGCGCTGACCACGCTTATCAACGATGGCAACGTCAAAACACCGCACCTGCTGTATAGTGCCCGCAATAGCGGCATCGTAGTGCCTTACCGTCAGCAAGAAGTGTCGCGACTGAGCGATGTGCGCGCCAGCTACTGGGAAATCGCCAAAGACGGAATGTACGGGGTTGCTAACCGTCAGAACGGCACGGCACACAAATATTTTGCCGATGCTCCCTATAAGATCGCGGCAAAAACCGGTACTGCACAGGTATTTGGCCTGAAAGAAAATGAGACCTACAATGCGCATAAAATCGCCGAACACCTGCGCGACCACAAACTGCTGACGGCATTTGCACCTTATAACAACCCCAAAATTGCCATCTCCATCGTGTTGGAGAATGGCGGTGCCGGCCCCGCCATCAGCGCCTTGGTACGCCAGATGCTCGACCACATTATGCTGGGCGATAACAACACCGAATTGCCCGATGCGCCACCGAGCGCACCCGGTTCTGAAAGCGAGTAACCGCCGCCATGACTGAAAGCCAACAAAAAAGATCGATTTGGACCAAGATTCATATCGATCTGCCCTTCCTGCTGTGTATCCTGGCGCTGCTGGGGTACAGCTTATTCGTGATGTGGAGCGCCAGCGGCCAGGATATCGGCATGATGGAGCGTAAAGCGGCACAGATAGCCATTGGGCTTGCCGTGATGATCGTCATGGCGCAAATTCCGCCGCGCGTTTACGAAGGCTGGGCGCCCTATCTCTATATCGTTTGTGTCATTCTGTTGATCATGGTGGATGTGTTCGGCCAGATCAGTAAAGGCGCGCAGCGCTGGCTTGATCTTGGCTTTATCCGTTTTCAGCCGTCAGAAATTGCCAAAATTGCCGTGCCGTTGATGGTGGCGCGTTTTATTAACCGTGATATGTGTCCGCCGTCGCTGAAAAACACCGGTATCGCCCTGATCTTAATCTTTTTGCCAACCCTGCTGGTGGCGGCGCAACCCGATCTGGGGACGTCAATTCTGGTCGCGGCATCAGGCCTGTTTGTGCTTTTTTTAGCGGGCATGAGCTGGCGACTGATCGCCGTGGCGCTGATGTTGGTTGCGGCGTTTATTCCCGTGCTCTGGTTCTTCCTGATGCACGATTACCAACGCGCCCGCGTGATGATGCTGCTCGACCCGGAAAGCGATCCGCTAGGGGCGGGCTACCATATTATTCAATCCAAGATTGCTATCGGCTCCGGGGGCTTGTCTGGCAAAGGCTGGCTGCAAGGCACCCAGTCACAGCTTGAATTCCTGCCAGAACGCCATACCGACTTTATTTTTGCCGTATTGGCAGAGGAGTTGGGGTTGATTGGGGTGCTGATTCTGATCGCCATGTATCTGTTTGTTATCATGCGCGGTCTGATGATTGCCGCCAATGCCCAGACCTCGTTCGGCCGGGTGATGGTCGGCGGCCTGATTCTCATTCTGTTTGTCTATGTTTTTGTTAACATCGGTATGGTGAGCGGCATATTGCCCGTGGTTGGGGTGCCACTCCCGCTTATCAGTTACGGCGGCTCGGCGTTGGTGGTGTTGATGGCAGGATTTGGCATCGTGATGTCAATCCACACGCACCGTAAGATGCTCTCGAAAAACTTATAAAGTGAGGTAAACACATGCGTAAGGACTGGCTTTGGGTCAGCATCGTCACCGTGATGCTCGCAGCCTGTACCACCACGGAAGCCCCGCGAGCACCGATTACGCCGACCCCGGCTTATAGCGGTCCGGTGGAAGAGATTGGCGGAGCCGAGCCGCGTTACGAGCCCTATAATCCGGGCACGTTGCAGGATTACACCGTCAAGGGAAAAACCTACAAGGTTGTCCAGAATGCGCAGAACTTCTCCGAGGTTGGTCTGGCAACCTGGTATGGCGCTGAGGCCAACGGAAACCGTACGTCTATCGGCGAAATCTTCGATCCCAACGCTATTACCGCTGCGCACCCGACGCTGCCATTACCCAGCTATGTCCGCGTGACCAACCTGAGCAACGGCCGCCGTCTGGTGGTTCGCGTGAACGATCGCGGCCCGTATACGCCAGGTAGAATCATTGACCTGTCCAAGGCGGCAGGCGATCGCCTCAATATCTCCAATAACACCAAAGTGAAAGTCGAAGCGATCGTGGTCGCGCCGGATGGCACGCTATCTGGGCCGGGCACCATTGGCACTGCCGTTGCCAAACAAAGTTTCGCCCTGCCCGATCGCCCGAGCCTCGGTGCCAGCGGATTGGGTACGCCGATGATGGAAACCAGTGCGCCGACAGCCATCGCCAGCAGGCCCGTCAGCAACAGCGCCCTCGGGGTGCAAAATAACAGCGACATGCCAGCCAGCAGCACCAGTGCGCGCCAAAGTGGGTTGCTGGGTGCCCCCACTGCCCTGCGTTCTGGCGTATTGGAAGAGACCCATGCCGCTACGCCGGTTACCAGCACACCGGCAACGGCAACCACGGCAGCACGCCCGCTTGCAGTGACATCCACAGCAACACCGATTGGCAACACTAACGGACGCTATCTGGTGCAGGTCGGCGCGCTGAGCGACCCACAGCGCGCACAAACCTGGCTGAAAAGCCTGAGCGAACGCTTCCGCGTAACGGGGAAAGTGTCGCCCAGCAACGGGTTGTATCGCATTCAGCTCGGACCCTTTCCAAACCGCCAACAGGCCACTGACCTTCAGCAACGTTTGGCAACGGAAGCGCAGCAGCACGCCTTTGTGACGGCGGCAGACGCGCAATAATCCTCTCGCCCCCTGCCCGCCCGCGGTTAAGGTGCGGGCAGGGGATGTTACGCTATTCTGCTTTGGCAAAATCAAGTAACGGAATGTCTGGTGCCGCGCTATAGTGCATCTGCTATAGTACGGCTCGTTTTTAACTTCACTCCACGGATGTTGTAGTTCCAATCATGAATATTGTTATCACGTCTCGTTTCACCCTAGGTACAGCGCTGGGCACGCTGCTTGCCGTCAGCGTTGCCACATCGGCCCATGCGGAAGACGTCAATCTCAAGACGATGATCCCCGGCGTACCACAAATCGACGCCGAGTCGTACATCCTGATTGATTACAACTCTGGCAAAGTGTTGGCGGAAATGAATGCCGATGCGCGCCGCGATCCCGCCAGCCTGACCAAAATGATGACCAGTTATGTTATCGGGCAGGCGCTGAAATCCGGCAAGATCACCCAAAATGACATCGTGACCGTCGGTAAAGACGCCTGGGCAACCGGTAATCCGACCTTCCAGGGATCGTCGCTGATGTTCCTGAAACCGGGCGATCGCGTGCCGGTTTCACAACTCAGCCGCGGCATCATTCTGCAATCGGGTAATGATGCCTGCGTGGCGATGGCAGATTACGTGGCGGGTAGCCAGGATGCCTTCGTTAACCTGATGAATAACTATGTGAAAGCGTTGGGGTTGCAGAACACCACGTTCCAGACCGTGCACGGCCTGGATGCGCCGGGGCAACACAGCTCTGCGCGCGACATGGCGCTGATTGGTCAGGCATTGATTCGCGATGTGCCGGATGAGTACGCCATTTACAAAGAAAGAGAGTTCACCTTTAACAACATCAAGCAGATGAACCGCAACGGTTTGCTGTGGGACAGCAGCCTGGCCGTTGACGGTATCAAAACCGGCCACACCAATGCGGCAGGCTACAATCTGGTTGCATCGGCGACCGAAGGTCAGATGCGTTTGATCTCGGTAGTGATGGGTGGACGCACCTTCAAAGGCCGCGAAACCGAGAGCAAAAAGTTGCTCACCTGGGGTTTCCGTTTCTTTGAAACCGTTGCTCCGCTGAAAGCCGGCAAAGAATTTGCGTCTGAACCTGTCTGGTTCGGTGACAGCGACAGGGTTTCCCTGAGCGTGGAAAAAGATGCCTATCTCACCATCCCGCGCGGCCGGATGAAAGATCTGAAAGCCAGCTATGTACTCAATAATACCGAACTGCACGCACCGCTGAGCAAGAACCAGGTGGTTGGTACCATCAACTTCCAGTTGGATGGCAAAACCATTGAGCAGCGCCCGCTAGTGGTGATGAATGAAGTGAAAGAAGGGGGCATTTTTGGCCGCCTGTTTGACTACATTCGCCTGATGTTCCATCGCTGGTTGGGCTAAGCCCTTGGGTTAGCCTTTTTTGGCCCCATATTCAGAGATGATTACTCCCGCTGCGGCGGGAGTTTTACCTTAAATAATTCGAGTTGCAGGAAGGCGGCAAGCGAATGAATCACGATGAGCTTACTCAGGTAAGTGATTCGGGTGAATGAGTGCAGCCAACGCACCCGCAGCTTGAAGTATGACGGGTATATACTTTATGTTGAACCAAACGCTAGTGAACAGCGACGATCAGCATGGGCACCGATCCATCTGGAGAACACATGAAAACCAAACTCAATGAACTGCTCGAATTTCCCTGCTCATTCACCTATCGGGTGATGGGGCACGCGCAGCCAGAATTGGTAGACCGCGTTGTCGAAGTGGTGCAACGCCATGCGCCGGGTGACTATAGCCCGCAGGTCAAACCGAGCAGCAAGGGCAATTACCATTCGGTATCCATCACCATTACGGCCACCCACATTGAGCAAGTCGAGACGCTCTATGAAGAGCTGGGCGCTATCGATATCGTGCGCGTCGTGCTGTAAGGGCTTGACCCCTGCTTGACCGGATAATCGCGGGAAAATGTGCATCAGCGCTGTTCGATGGCGCTTCCCGCGACTATAATCGGCTCCATTGTTTTCCTTAACCTGAAGATTACGATTTTGCTACAGGATAAGATCATCGTGCGTCAGCTTGGCGTACAACCCTATGAGCCCGTTTCATTGGCGATGCACCGGTTTACCGATTTGCGTGACACACAGAGCGCGGATGAACTCTGGTTGGTGCAACACCCCCCCGTTTTTACCCAAGGCCAGGCTGGCAAAGCAGAGCATCTGCTTACTACCGGCGATATTCCGGTAATTCAGAGCGATCGCGGCGGCCAGGTAACCTATCACGGGCCGGGCCAGCAAGTGATGTATGTGCTGATGGATTTAAAACGCCGAAAAGTGGGTGTGCGGGAACTGGTCACCGCCATTGAAAATACCGTGGTCGGCACGCTGGCGCAGTTCGGCATTGCCGCGCATGCTCGCGCCGATGCGCCGGGTGTCTATGTGCAGGAGTCCAAAATCTGTTCACTCGGGCTGCGCATTCGCAGAGGCTGTTCTTTCCACGGGCTGGCACTCAACATCAACATGGATCTGACACCATTCCTGCGCATTAACCCGTGCGGTTATGCGGGCATGGTGATGACGCAGGTCAGTCAGCAAGCCCCCGGTGTGGCGGTGGCAGATGTCGCCCCGGTGTTGGTAACCACCTTTATGCAACAGCTAGGTTACACGCAACAAGCGCCGCTGGTATGGGATTGGGCCACTCAGGGTGCCCCCGCACCGCAGGGTATGTCGGCGTGAAATCGCGCCGTTGGGTTTATGCCTATCGGTGCCAAATCACATTCCGTTTACATTATTTATGCATTTGTGCGACGTAAAGGCTGAATGTCAGCCAGCAAAGATGGTATAATTTTTATAGATTTTAAAAAAAAGTTTAACTAGAAACATAATCCATTGAATCATAAGGTTTAAACTATGATTCAACCTGTGATTCAGAACTGGAACCTGGCTATCATGAGTAAACCGATTCAGATGGAACGCGGTGTCAAATACCGCGATGCAGACAAAATGGCACTCATCCCGGTGCGCACCGTCGTCACTGAGCGGCAGGAGCTACTGCGTAAGCCTGAATGGATGAAAATCAAGTTACCTGCCGATTCCAGCCGTATTCAGGGCATCAAGGCGGCCATGCGCAAAAATGGCCTGCACTCCGTGTGTGAAGAAGCCTCCTGCCCGAATCTGGCCGAATGTTTCAACCACGGTACCGCAACCTTCATGATTCTGGGTGCGATTTGTACCCGCCGCTGTCCGTTCTGCGACGTGGCACACGGCCGCCCGGTAACGCCCGATGCCAATGAGCCAGAGAAACTGGCACAGACCATTCATGACATGGGGCTGCGCTACGTGGTTATCACCTCCGTAGACCGGGATGACCTGCGCGACGGCGGCGCACAGCACTTCGCTGACTGTATCGCCGCTATTCGCCGTAAAAACCCGCATATTCGCATTGAGACGCTGGTGCCCGATTTCCGCGGCCGAATGGATAAAGCGTTGGATATCCTGAACGTGACGCCGCCAGACGTGTTCAACCATAACCTGGAAAACGTACCGCGCCTCTACCGTCAGGTACGCCCTGGTGCCAACTACGAATGGTCATTGAAGCTGCTTGAAAACTTCAAAGCCTTGCATCCCGAAATCCAGACCAAATCCGGCCTGATGGTTGGGTTGGGAGAAACCAATGCCGAGATCGTTGAGGTAATGCGTGACCTGCGCCGCCACGGCGTCACCATGTTGACGTTAGGGCAATATTTGCAGCCGAGTCGTCATCACCTACCGGTGAAACGCTATGTGAGCCCGGAAGAGTTCGATGAGATGAAAGCCGAGGCGATGGCGATGGGCTTTACCCACGCAGCCTGCGGCCCGTTCGTGCGCTCGTCGTATCACGCCGATCTGCAAGCGAAAGGGATTGAGGTCAAGTAAGCACGCAGGGTGTAACAATATTTAGTTACACATTGAAGGTGTTGCTGGTATATCTCGTGCAAAAGGGCGGCCACCGGGCCGTCCTTTTTGATAACGCCGATTAATCCTTGTTATGACGAATTTCACCGGCAGGCGCTGTGTCGTCCCCTGCGGTAGTCGGTTTCACTGACTGATCGTCATTCATCGCTTTCTTAAAGCCTTTGATTGCTGCCCCCAAATCACCGCCCAACGAGCGCAGTTTATTGGTGCCGAACAGTAAAACAATCAGTGCGCCAATCACCAACAGCTTGGCAATGCTAATACCTTCCATCACACACCTACCTGATTACGAATACTGGAATACCAGCGAAAAAATACCGATATTGTTTATTTATGCCTACTACAGCGCGAACACAACATCCATTTGTAACAAAATTAGACCCTACTGCTGATACGTCTATTGCCAGTGCTTGAATCCAGATACCTATCCCCGCTACACTGTTTTTGTCACATGGAGATGGCATTCCTCCCTAACCGCCTTTTGGGCTGATGATGCCTACGTACGCCTCAGAGCAGGCGCGTAGGAGTCTGCCCGCTCTGTATCACTTTCAGCGTCAAATAATGCACAACTCGAGGTCATTATGTGGATGATGTTTCTTGCCGTGTTTATCGGCGGCGGAGCGGGAAGCGTTGCCCGTTGGGCACTGGGAATGCGCTATAACACCACCGCGGTGTCAGTGTTGCCTTTAGGTACGCTAATGGCAAACCTGATCGGGGCTTTCGTCATCGGCGGCGCACTCGCCTATTTTTCCCGTCATGCGGAGTTGCCATCGCATTGGAAGCTGCTGATAACCACCGGACTGTGCGGCGGATTGACCACATTTTCCACCTTCTCGGCGGAGACGTTCCTGTTTATCAATCAAGGCCAACTCTCAGCGGCTGCCATCAACATTCTATGTAATCTGGCGGGTTCACTGCTCATGACGGCGCTGGCATTCGCACTGGTTAACGGGATGGCATCCTGAAAACAGGATAAAAAAAACCCGCCGTGAGGCGGGTTTTCAAGAAATCGGTATTATTAAATAGCGATAACGTTAGCCGCAGATGGGCCTTTAGCACCGTCAGTGATTTCAAACTCTACGCGCTGACCTTCAGCCAGAGTTTTGAAGCCATTGCTCATGATTGCAGAGAAGTGTACGAATACATCTTTGCTGCCGTCTTCCGGAGTGATGAAACCAAAACCTTTGGACTCATTGAACCACTTAACGCTACCTTTAATCTTAGACATCAAACTTACCTTTAACATGAATGAAAGACACAAAATGTGTGTCCGGTACAGTACAGCAATTAGTAACGCATTTGTCCAGTTGAACTTGGATAAAAAGTGATGAAAATCGCTAAATAAGCGCTCCGATTTACCAATAGTTTGAAATGGGGCACCTTTGTTACCGTTTTCTCCCTACACACTGTGTCGGGTAACCGTAAATGACCCACAGGATAAACGAACAATGAAAACCCTTGGATTGATTGGCGGCATGAGTTGGGAATCCACCGTGCCCTACTACCGTCTCATTAATGAGCGCGTTCAACAGCGTCTGGGGGGCTTACACTCAGCGAAACTGATACTGCATAGCGTAGATTTTCACGATATCGAGCAGCTTCAGGCGCAAGGCGCATGGGCGCAGGCCGCACTGCAGCTTTCTAAAATAGCCATCGGGCTAGGTCAGGCAGGTGCAGAAGCGATTGTCATCTGTACCAACACCATGCACAAGGTGGCCGATGACGTTGAAAGCGCCAGTCAATTGCCGGTAGTGCATATCGCCGATGCCACTGCCAACAGCCTGAAACAGCATGGCATGACGCGCGTTGGCTTATTGGGGACCCGCTATACCATGGAGCAGGAATTTTACCGTGGTCGCTTACAGGAGCGCCACGGCATTGATGTCATCATTCCGCAGCCCGATCAGCGCGATGAGATCAATCGGGTCATTTACGACGAGCTGTGCCGCGGCGTATTGAGCGACCGTTCACGGCAGGCGTTTCGCCTTATTATCGACAAGCTTGCCCAGCAAGGTGCTCAGGGGGTGATCCTCGGCTGTACCGAAATTCCCCTTTTAATCCAGCAATCCGATACGAAAATTCCCCTTTTTGATACCAGCCACCTACATGCCATCGCCGCTGCGGACTACGCATTAGAAAATAACTAATTGATATATATTCATAAATAAGGTAATCATTGTTTTAAATCACAATTTCCTGACTAAAACACTCAAGATTTCCTCATTTTAGCCATGAAAAAAGGCAGTCAGAACGTTCTGACTGCCTTTGCATTGGGTGGAATGTTGTTCCTGGTTCTGTACTCAAATCTATCAATGGGAAAAACTAGGTAGCCGATAATTATTTTTTACGTAGCATTTCTTCAATGAAGTCTTTCCAGTGACGCACTTCTACTTCTATCATCATGTCCCCCTGGTGGTTAACTGCGGCCATTATACGCCCACTTTTTGACCAGCGAAACGTTTTCCTGTCGAATAAAAAGCGAACAAGATCCCATTCTGCGCAGATTGCATCGGTGGATCTCCCGGCCATTTTTCGGCATGCTGACATATCCACATGCCGCCTTAGTGGCCTCCCGATGAGAAAGGACTGTTATCACCATGACGCTGATGATGTACGGTATCAAAAACTGCGATACCATCAAAAAAGCACGACGCTGGCTGGAAGCGCATCAGGTTGCCTATCAGTTTCATGATTACCGTGTTGATGGGTTAGAGCACGCTCAGTTAACCGCCTTTATCCGCCTTGTCGGTGATTGGCAACCGTTGATCAATACGCGCGGTACCACCTGGCGTCAGTTAAGCGACGCTGAGCGCGCCGCCGTCACCGATGCCGAAAGCGCCTGCGCCCTGCTGCTGGCTCATCCTGCCTTGATCAAACGCCCGCTGCTGGTGAGCGGGGAGCGCGCCCTGTTAGGCTTTAATGCCGAAAGTTACCACGCCTTTACCGCGGAGAAAGAGTGAGATGTCCTGCCCCGTACTGGAACTTGCACAACAATTGATTAAACGCCCGTCGCTCAGCCCGCGCGATGAAGGGTGTCAGGCCCTGCTGATTGAACGTCTGAAAGCGGTGGGCTTTACCATTGAAAAAATGGATTTCGGCGATACCGAGAATCTCTGGGCATGGCGCGGTGAAGGCAAAACGCTGGCGTTTGCCGGGCATACCGACGTGGTGCCGAGCGGCGATGCCAGCCGCTGGCAGCATCCACCGTTTGAACCCACCCTGCGCGATGGCTTTTTGTATGGGCGCGGCGCGGCAGACATGAAAGGATCGGTTGCAGCCATGGTGGTGGCCGCCGAGCGGTTTGTACAGGCCAATCCCCATCATCAGGGCCGTCTGGCGTTTCTGATTACCTCAGATGAAGAAGCCAGTGCGGTGAACGGCACGGTGAAGGTGGTTGAGGCGTTAATAGCCCGTAACGAGCGCCTGGATTACTGTCTGGTGGGCGAACCCTCCAGCACCAGCAAACTGGGCGATGTGGTGAAAAACGGGCGCCGTGGCTCTATCACCGCCAATCTGACCGTGCATGGCGTACAAGGCCACGTTGCCTATCCGCATTTGGCCGACAACCCGGTGCATCGCGCCATGGAAGCTCTGAATGAATTGGTGGTCACCGAATGGGATCAGGGCAATGCTTTCTTTCCTCCCACCAGCATGCAAATTGCCAATATCAATGCGGGCACCGGCAGCAATAATGTGATCCCCGGCGAGCTGGTGGTGCAGTTTAATTTCCGCTTTAGCACCGAGTTGACGGACGAGGTGATCAAAGCGCGCGTCGCCGCCCTGCTGGATCGCCATCAGCTTAACTACACGCTGAACTGGAATCTCTCCGGCCAACCGTTTTTAACCCCGCCAGGAGATCTGGTCGATGCCGTGGTGACCGCCGTTGAGCATTACAGCGAAATAACCCCGGAGTTGCTGACCAATGGCGGTACCTCGGATGGGCGCTTTATCGCGCAGATGGGCGCACAAGTGGTGGAGCTTGGCCCGGTAAACGCCACCATCCATAAAGTGGACGAGTGCGTCAGCGCCGCCGATCTGCAACTACTGAGCCGTATTTATCAACGCATTATGGAGCAGCTCATCGCATGATGACGCACGCCATGCTCACGGGGAAAACTCGTGAGCACCTTGTCCCGCTCGGTGAGGCACACAGCCTGCAACCGGCCGCCCTCGCCGCCTTTACTGGCTTACAGCAGGCGGCTGCGCGTGATGGCTTTAATCTACAGCCCGCCAGCACCTTTCGTGACTTTGCCCGCCAGCGCCACATCTGGAATCAAAAATTCGACGGCGAGCGCCCGCTGCTGGATAAAAACAGCCAGCCGCTGGTGGCGGCAACGCTTCCCGTGGCGCAACGCTGTGCCGCGATATTGCGTTGGTCTGCCCTGCCGGGTGCCAGCCGCCATCACTGGGGTACCGAGCTAGATATTTACGATCCGTCGCGCCTGCCTCAAGGGGCTCGTCTGCAACTGGAGCCGTGGGAATATCAGGCGGGCGGCTATTTTGCTGAACTGAGCGACTGGCTCACGGCGCATATGGCGCAGTTCGATTTTTACCGACCCTTTGCCCACGATCGCGGCGGCGTTGCCGTGGAACCCTGGCACATCAGCTACCAGCCCTTGTCCAGACCGGCAGCCCAACAGTTGACGCCAGAGGTTATTCTGGCGGCCTGGCAACATGAAGATATCGCGGGGGATGCCTGGTTACGCCCGAATCTGCCTGATATTTTTTCCCGCTTTATCACGAATATCGATGAGGATTGAACATGTCCTGGCTGGCTGATTACTGGTGGGTGATTCTGATTATTCTGGTTGGCATGGTGATTAACGGCATGAAAGAACTGAGCCGCCTCGACCATAAGCGCTTCCTCAAGAATAAACCGGAGTTGCCTCCCCACAGAGACAACAACGCCGAGTGGGATAAGGAAGATGACTGGCCGGAGAAAAAGCCCTGAGGCACTTCCCCACCAGCCTGTTGCCTGCGGGCCGCTTTTAACAACACGTCAGAGTGCAGAGCGCGGGGTGAAACTCTCCGCCTTTTCCAGCAGAAATTCATAGAACTCTTTGGCACACTGCGACAGTTGCCGCTCTTTGTCAGTCACCAGATAGATGCCGCGCTGTAGCGACAGATCGCGAAACGGCACAATGGCGATATCTTTGTGCTGAAACTGAAACAGCGTCAGGCCGGTCACAATGCTCACCCCATAGTTGGCCGCGACCAGCCCCATCATGGTGGTCAGTTGACGCACTTCAAGCACGTAGTCAAAGCTGTGCGGCGCCATCAGTTGATCGGTGTACTGACGGATGCTGGTCCCCTGCGAAAAGCCCACAAAGGCGTGCTGCGCCACTTCGGCAACGTCAACGCTCTGACGCTGTGCCAGAGGGTGATTGCGATGGCAAATCAGGAAAAACTCATCGGCAAACAGCATTCGGGAACTGAACGTGCCCGGAGAAGGCTGACCTGCGGTTAATGCCAGATCCGCGCGCCCGTCCAGAATGGCTTTCAGGCAGCGATCCCACTGCGTATCCAGCAGCTCAACCTTGATGTCAGGATGTGCGCGATGGTGCTGGGCCAGCACCTGCGGCAACCACTCCACCGCCATCGAAGGCAACACCGCCAATACAATTTTACCTTTGTACCCGGTGGCATAAGATTTAATCTCCACGACGGCGTCGTCGTGAGACTGAATGAGTCGGCGAGCAATATCAATAAAGTGAATGCCATTACCGTTTAACTGCACCTTGCGTGTGTCACGGTCGAAAAGGCGATATCCGACCTCATCTTCCAACGCCGCGATCAACGCGCTAAACGCGGGCTGCGACAGGTTAATTTTCTGCGCTGCTCGGGTAAAGTTTTCAGTTTCCGTGAGCGCAATAAATGCCCTCAATTGTTTAATGGATAAGTTCATAACACCTCTATCTGAAATAGACCTTACACATCGGTAAAAAATTAACAAACTTTATTTCAATCAAGTGACTTATTTTGTTTTTATGATCGCTGCCACAATTATTTAATCTTATTTGACCTTCAGATAAAAGATGCAATTGCTACATTTTGAAGCAAAATCACAACACCTCACCGACGCCTATCGCAAATTATTCTGTGATACCATTTCAAAACAACCAGTTACCCATATATGGGTAATTCTTGTCTATTTATTTGATCTGCAAATAGAATAAACCCATTCTGTTTTCAAATGAATCCATTGCCATTATGAGTTAGTCTGATGCAATTCCAAATGATAAAAATAGCGCAGCCAACAATATCTGTTCTGGGTTAGGCGTTGATTTTCATGTTTGTTATAAATAAACGATATTTTTTAACATAATCGTTAAGCCAACATGGATTGTCAACTGCGCACAATAATAAGTAGAGGAGTGCTATATGTTAGCGTTAATCGGGGTGCTCACCATTGCCACCCTATTATTTTTCATTATGACCAAACGAATGTCACCGCTGGTGGCATTGATTGTCATTCCGATTGCTGGGGCATTATTGGCCGGAAGCGGCACTGACACAGCAAAATACGTGGTGGATGGGATTACCAAACTGGCACCGATGGCCGCCATGTTTGTATTTGCTATCTGTTTTTTCGGTGTGGTTACCGACGCAGGCATGTTTGATCCGATCATTCGCGGCATCTTGCGGATGGTGGGAACCAGCCCGGTCAGGATCATCATCGGTACCGGCGTATTGGCGCTGCTGGCGCATCTGGACGGCAATGGTGCGGTCACCTTCCTGATCACGGTGCCGGCCATGCTACCGCTGTTTAACAAGCTGGGCATGGACAAGCGCATTCTGGTCGGTATCACCGCCCTGAGCGCCGGTGTGAACTTCCTGCCGTGGACCGGACCGATGATCCGCGCCTCGGCGGCGTTGAACATTTCCACTCACGATCTGTTTATCCCGTTAATCCCTGCGCAGATCTGTGGCCTGGTCTTCATGGTGCTGATGGGCTACTACTGGGGTAAGAAAGAAGAGAAACGCCTGGGTCTGTCGGGCAGCAACCCGCTGGCTGGCGGTTCTGCCTCGTTCAATGCACAAGAGCACGTGAAGGAACTGACCGACGAAGAAAAAGCCCTGCGTCGTCCGCACATGTTCTGGATTAACATCGCGCTGGTGGTCTGTGTTATCGGCACCATGGTTTTCACAAAAATCTCGCCAACCGTGGCCTTTATGGTCGCGCTGACCGTCGCGCTGATGGTGAACTACCCCAACGTTGAAATGCAGAAAGCGCGTATCAATGCGCACGCCAAAGCGGCACTGATGATGGCCAGTATCCTGTTCGCCGCAGGTGCCTTCACCGGCATCATGGGTGGCGCAGGTATGCTGAAAGCCATGTCTGAAGCGGCCGTCGGCTTTGTTCCTCCTGCTCTGGCATCCCACATTCCGTTCGTGGTGGGTCTCATCTCCATGCCGCTGAGCCTGGTGTTTGACCCTGATTCTTATTACTTCGGCATCATGCCCGTTATCGCTCACACCGGCGAAATGTTAGGCGTGCCGGCCATTCAGGTGGCGCAGGCTTCGGTTCTGGGCCAAATGACCACCGGTTTCCCGGTCAGCCCGTTGACCCCAGCCACGTTCCTGCTGTGCAGCCTGGCAGGCGTCGATTTGGCCGACCACCAGAAATTCTCTATTCCCGTGCTCTGGGCAGCCAGTGTCGTCATGACATTCGCCTGCGTCATCTTTGGTGTGTTCCCGCTATAAGCGCCCACACACCGTAACCAGAGCCGTTTTAAATATAGAAGGTAAAGCTATGAAAACTATCCGTATAGGTTCCGGCGCAGGCTATGCCGGCGATCGCATCGAGCCCGCACTTGAGCTCGCGCAAAAAGGCGATATCAACTACCTGGTGTTTGAATGCCTGGCAGAACGCACCATCGCTATCGGCCAGAAACAGAAGCAGCAAAACCCGGAAAAGGGCTACAACGAGCTGCTGGCAGACAGAATGTACGCGGTACTGCCGACCTGTCTGGAAAAAGGCATCAAAATCATCACCAATATGGGTTCCGCCAACCCAACGGCAGCGGGCCAGCGCGTGCTGGAGATCGCCAAAGAGCTGGGTGCCAAACAGTTGAAAATTGCCGTGGTAACCGGTGATGACGTGCGTGATGTGTTGATTAAACAAGATGCGCGTCTGGATGAAATTGGCCAGCCGGTTTCTACCTGCGGTAAAGAGATCCTGTCCGCCAATGCCTACATGGGCGCTGATGCCATGGTCAAAGCGCTGCGTGATGGTGCGGACATCATTATCGCCGGGCGCGTTTCTGACCCGTCGCTGTTTCTGGCACCGATGATGTATGAATTCAACTGGGCAGCCGATGACTGGGAACACCTGGGCAAAGGCACCTGCCTCGGTCACCTGCTGGAATGTGCCGGACAGATCACCGGCGGCTACTATGCCGATCCTGGCTTCAAAGACATTCCGCATCTGGAACGCCTTGGCTTCCCGATCGCGGAAATTGATGAAAACGGCGATGCGGTCATCACCAAAGTCGCCGGTTCTGGCGGCCGGGTATGCGTAGATACCTGCAAAGAGCAGATGCTGTATGAAATCCACCGTCCGGACAGCTATATCACTCCCGATGTGGTAGCCGATTTCACCGGTGTCACCTTCACTCAGGTCGGTGACGACCGGGTTCGCGTTCAAGGGGCTACGGGCCGCGCCAAAACTGACACATTGAAAGTCTCCGTCGGTTATCAGGATGGCTTTATCGGCGAAGGGGAAATTTCCTACGCCGGACCAGGTGCCGTTGCACGCGGACGTCTGGCTCTCGATATCGTCAAAGGCCGTTTTGAAGTATGCGGTTTCGCACCGTCAGAAGTGCGTTTCGATTTGATTGGTGTAGACGCGCTGCACGGCGCAGAGCGTTCTCAACGCAGTGAGCCTTATGAAGTGCGCGCGCGTGTGGCCGCTCGCTGCGCCACCCGCGCACAGGCAGTGAAAGTGGGCAATGAAGTGGAAACGCTGTACACCAACGGCCCTGCGGGCGGCGGTGGCGTCAATAAAGGCGTCAAAGAGATTCTGGCCATGGATTCCACCCTGCTGGCGCGTGCTTTCGTTACCCCAGCGGTTAACTACCTGGAGATCAAATAATGAAACTACGTGAAATCGCCCACTCTCGCACTGGCGACAAAGGCAATACGTCGAATATTTCTCTGATTGCCTATCGTGCGGAAGATTTTGAGAAAATCAAAACGGCCGTTACTGCGGAAAAGGTCAAGGCCTGGTTTGCCGATATCGTCACCGGTGACGTCGTTCGCTACGAACTGCCCGCCATTGGCGCGCTGAACTTTGTCATGTATGGCGCACTGGGTGGCGGTGTTACCCGCTCACTGGCGCTGGATATGCACGGCAAAGGGCTGAGTGCAGCCATTCTGGACATGGATATCTAAGCGATTGCCACGGGTTCGCCCGTGGCATGGAAATAAAAGATCGATGGGGCAATGATTATTGCCCCACTATATACCCCGATATATCCACATAACGACCTTAGAAAATTGGCGGCAATTTTCTACAGGGCAACTTTTGCCTAAAAAACGGCATTAGCGCCCTTTGATTGATGGAGTAGCTGAATAATGAAAAACAAAATCATTGATGCCAGTTATTTCCGTTCTTTATTAAAAGACGGAATGACAATTATGTTCGGTGGTTTTATGGGTGTCGGAACCCCGGATTTATTGGTAAAAGAAATAATGAAATCCGGCGTCACTGATTTAACCCTGATTGGTAATGACACGGCATTTCCCGATACCGGCGTTGGCCCCTTGATTGCCAGCGGTCAGGTTAAAAAAGTCATCGTTTCGCATATTGGCACCAACCCGGAAACCGGCAAACGCATGATTGCCAAAACCCTGGATGTCGAACTGGTGCCACAGGGCACGCTGGCAGAACGTATTCGCAGCGGCGGTGCCGGATTGGGCGGTTTTCTCACCCCGACGGGCGTTGGCACCGTGGTGGAAGAAAATAAACAAAAAATCACCCTCGATAATACCACCTATTTATTGGAATTACCGTTAAGAGCCGATCTTGCCATTATTGAGGCAAGCGTTGCCGACACCCGTGGAAATCTGATTTATCACCTTACCGCCCGTAATTTTAATCCTCTGATAGCACTTGCCGCAGATAACGTTGTTGCGCAATGCGAACAGGTTATTCCTGTCGGCCAATTAGCGCCGGAATGCATTGTGACGCCTGCTGCACTGGTCGATCACCTTTATGTTGGAGAAAAATAATGGACGCTAAATCAATTATCGCTCGCCGCGTCGCGCTGGAGTTAAACGACGGCGACGTGGTGAATTTAGGCATTGGCTTGCCGACTCAGGTCGCCAACTACGTACCCGAAACCATTGAAGTGACCTTTCAGTCGGAAAACGGCTTTCTCGGCTTAGGTGCTGTCACCGACGTCGATACCAATCTGGTTAACGCGGGCGGGCAACCCTGCGGCATGGTGCCGGGTGCTGCGATGTTTGACAGCGCCTTCTCGTTCGCCCTGATCCGCGGCGGCCATGTAGACGTATGCGTACTCGGCGGTTTGCAGGTAGACGAACATGCCAACCTCGCCAACTGGGTGGTACCCGGCAAAATGGTGCCCGGCATGGGCGGTGCCATGGATTTGGTGGTCGGCGCCAAGAAAGTGATCATTGCGCTGGAACACTGCGCCAAAAACGGTGCCCCCAAACTGCTGCACGAATGCACCTACCCGCTTACCGCCGCCAACAAAGTCAGCATGGTGGTCACCGAACTGGCGGTATTTGAATTTATCGACCAACAGATGGTGCTGCGTGAAATCAGCCCGGACATCACCCTCGACGAACTGCGCCAGAAGACAGAAGCCCACTTCATTGTCTCCGACTCTCTGCAACCGTTAAAAATCCACTAAGGAGACCCTGATGAACACACAAGATTCCGTTGTGATTGTGAGCGCCAAACGCACCGCGATCGGTAAATTCGCGGGCAGTTTAGCCAATACTTCCGCCGTTGAGCTGGCAAGCGCCACGATTAAAGATAGCCTGTCATCCCTGCCGCAGGGTTTGAAGATTGATGAAGTGATGCTGGGCAACGTGCTGAGCGCCGGTTTAGGCCAAAACCCGGCGCATCAGGCGGGTCAGGCTGCCGGGCTCGGCGTGGAAACGCCCGCCTTTACCGTCAGCAAAGTGTGCGGCTCCGGCCTCAAAGCAGTAGCGCTCGGTGCGCAATCCATTGTGGCGGGCGACAATCAGATCTGTATCGCGGGCGGTATGGAAAACATGAGTGCTGCCCCTTACCTGCTGGAAAAAGCACGTCAGGGCTACCGCATGGGCGATGGCAAATTAACCGACTCCATGATCAAGGACGGTTTGTGGTGCGCCTTCAATGACTACCATATGGGGATCACCGCCGAGAACATCGCCAAACAGTACGGCTTTACCCGGGAAGATCAGGATGGCGTAGCTTTCGCCTCGCAGCAAAAAGCCGCCGCCGCACAGGCGAACGGTCGCTTTGAGGCTGAGATAACCCCAATTGCGCTGCGCGTGAAAAAAGAGACGCGTATCTTCAATCAGGATGAGTTCGTGCGTGCCGATACCACGTTGGATTCTCTGGGTAAACTGCGCCCGGCTTTCCTGCCGGACGGCACCGTCACGGCGGGCAACGCCTCGGGAATCAACGATGCGGCAGCAACGCTGGTGCTGATGCGGGAATCCGAAGCCCGCCAGCAGGGTATCACGCCGCTGGCGCGCATTCGCAGTTGGGCCTCCGCCGGTGTGCCGAGCGAGGTGATGGGATTAGGCCCAATTCCTGCCACCCAAAAAGCGCTGCTCAAGGCAGGACTGACCATTCAGGATATCGATCTGATCGAAGCCAATGAGGCGTTTGCGGCACAATTCCTGGCCGTACAGCGCGATTTGGGTCTGGACCCGGAAAAAGTGAACGTCAACGGCGGCGCGATTGCGCTGGGCCACCCGATCGGTGCCAGCGGCGCACGTATTCTGGTTACGCTGATCCACGCGCTGCACAGCTACGACAAAACGCTGGGGCTGGCAACGCTGTGCATCGGCGGCGGTCAGGGCATCGCATTGATCGTTGAGCGCCTGTAACCAGGCCGCTGCATCGCTCCACGGCCCAGCGAGTATACCGCGCTAAAACGCCTCCCAGTCGCGTTCTGATCCACGCCCGGAGGCGTTTTTCATCGCAGGCAATAATCCTGGCGCACCGTGTGTAAACGGCCGGGCGGCAGCCGCTGGCACGCCCTGATTATTGCCAATATTGAACGCAGACACCGCACCTTGTAAAAAGCCCGCCTGCTCCTCCAGAGAGGCTGCCGCAGAGGCAGATTCTTCTACCAGCGCCGCATTTTGCTGCGTCACCCGATCCATTTCGCTCACCGCTTGTCCCACCTGATCGATGCCACGACTTTGCTCATCAGACGCCGACGCGATATCCCCCATAATATCCGTCACGCGACTCACCGCCGTGACAATTTCCTGCATGGTGTCCCCTGCTTCCCGCACTTGAATCGCCCCGGTGCTGACGCGATTGACCGAATCGTCAATCAGGGTTTTGATCTCTTTCGCGGCCTGCGCGCTGCGCTGTGCCAGCGTGCGCACTTCGCCTGCCACCACGGCAAAGCCACGACCTTGATCGCCTGCTCGTGCCGCCTCCACCGCAGCATTCAGCGCCAGAATGTTGGTCTGGAAGGCAATACCATCGATCACATTGGTGATATCCGCGATTTTTTGCGAGCTGTCGGAGATCTGGTTCATGGTGATCACCACATGGCTGACTTTTACGCCGCCTTTGTCTGCCGTCTCTGACGCCTCTTTTGCCACCTGCGCCGCCTGCCGCGCGCTGTGTGAATTCTGTTTTACCGTGGCGGTCAACTGTTCCATGCTGGCCGCGGTTTCGCCCAGCGACGCCGCCTGCTGCTCGGTGCGCGATGAAAGATCGTTGCTGCCTGCCGAGATCTCGCTGGCACCGGTATAAATTGACTGCGCGCTGTCACGCACCGCGCTTACCGTATCAATCAGTGAACGCTGCATATGATGCAAACCGGTAGCAAGCTGACTCATCTCATTTCGTCCTTGAACGTCAATCGACTGCGTCAGATCGCCTTTGGCAATCGCGTTGATATGGCGCATCAGTGCATGCAGCGGTTGCAACAGAATACGCTGCAATCCGACCCAACTGAGCACAATCACCAATACCACCAGCAGTGAAATAATACCCAGTAGCCACAACATCTCCTGAAACGCACGATGGTTATCATGCAGCCCATTATCGGCGACTTGCGTTTGGGCTTCCCGCCACGCCAGATAGTTTTCCTGCATCGCGACATTTAACGGGGCCGCCCCTTCATGCAGTTTCATTGCCGCCCCGGCCAATCCACCGGCCAGTGAATTGACGATATCGTTCAACAGTTTCTGATAAACGATATAGCTCTCTTCCAGCTTTTTGGTGAGCGCCGGATCCACCCCCGGCGAAGGCGGAATGGCCTGATAGGCTTTATAACGGTTTTCGGAGCTGGTGATACGCTCCTTCGCCATTTGCAGCAGCGACTGCATCGCGTCTTTATCCGCATTCCCCATCATCATATTTTGAATCATGGTGCCGACGGCAATACGCGTTTGGTTCATCATAATCCAGGCATCGGTAAACGCAGCCACGCTCTGATTAGCACGCTGTGAAGCCTGAAACCCTTCTCGGTCATTGACCAGCGCACGCATGGAAAGCGCACCGGTGAGAAATTGTGAAATACCCAGAGTTAAAAGAACAATAATGAGAATGGTCACAACTTTTATACGTTTAAACATATAACACCCTTATTTCCTAAAAGGACGTGACATGTATATACCCTCAATGATGCGCGTTACATCACTGACGTAATAATGCGGCGGTATAAATAACCGGCGTTAAATAGGCCAGCGACGCGAATACATTTGGGTATAGCGGGAAAAACGTCAGACATTATGGTGTGTGTAGTGCAATCACATCGTCTGCCATTCAACGTTATTTAAATATGGAAAAATTCACTTTTTATATGGACAGGAAAACTACTCGACATGATTTTGGCGCGATATCTCATTCAGTGCGGGGCGAAAATAGCGAGAAAGGGCAAAGAAAAATAAAGGCGATTCATGGGTAGAACCGCCTTACCAGCAAGGTGAGTGGTTATGCCAGATAACCCAGCGCCCGTTGCAGCATCAGACCGTCAATCGAGTGGCCGACACCGGCAATCATATCGAGTGAATGCGCACTGCCCAACGCGTGCAGGCACTGAGCGGCAGCCTGTGCGTGCGCAGGCAAAATCACGCTGTCCTGCTCGCCGTGGATAAAATGCACCACCGCTGGCGTCAATGCAGATTCCGGCAACGAGGCAAAACGGCCGCTAAACGCGATAACCGTACCGGCAATGGCCGGGTCCGCCTTGAGCGCTTCCAGCGACATGATGGTCCCCTGCGAAAACCCAACCAGCACGGTATGTGCAGCGTCAACCCCAACCTTCTCCTGCCACTGGCGCACGGTTGACAGGAACCCCGGTATCGCCGCATCAACGCGCGCCTGACGGTTCTCTTCGGTCACCCCTTGCACGGAGAACCACTGACGCCCGGCGCCCCATTCGGTGCTTTCAGGCCCATTGAGGCTGACAACACAGGCATCCGTCAAGGCATCAGCAAAATAACGCCCTAACGCCGCCATGCCGTTGGCACTGTCGCCAACGCCGTGAAACAGCAGGACCAGACGTTGCGCCCGCTCCGGTTGTTGTACTGTAATTGCATCGCTCATGATATGTCCCGTTTTGTCGTGGTATTCCAGCATGATACCCCTGCGGCTATCACGTGCTATCGGGATTTATTGAACAAGTCATTCCATTATTTCCAATGACCCGCCCTAACCGCTTTCACCCCATAGGCCGGAACGAAACAGGGAAATACCAGGCTGACGCGGCGGTCAGCCTGTCACCCTGGCCTCAAAACGCGGCGGCGAGGGGCAATAATTGCTGCTCAGTCAAAGGGGCAAGGCACAGCGCCGTCGGCGCTTTTGGGTTGACCCAGACAACTTCGGCGATTTCAGCCGCCGGTGTCACGCTACTCACCCCCTGCACACGGTACACGTCAGCTTCAACAACATACCCAGGCTCATTAACCGCCCGATCGGAAAAATGGCCAAGATACGTCAGATCCGCTATCGCAACCTGTATCGACAGCTCTTCTTTCAGTTCGCGCACCAGCGCCTGCTCTGCCGTTTCACCGGGTTCCATTTTCCCCCCCGGCTGCATAAACGCGGTGGTGCCCTGCTTGCGCACCAACAGACAGGCCCCCGTCGCGTCGGTAATCACGGCAGCGGCGATGCGGATCACACAGGACGTCTCCATCGCTCACCCTACCTGACGAAACGCGGGCGTCCACTTGTGCGGCGGCGGCGTATAGGCAGCGAAAACGCGCAGAAGATCCTCAATGCTGTCAGAAAACGTGAGCATATCGGCATAGGGTTGCTTCATAAACCCCTGGCTGACCATAGTGTCGTTCATGGTTTTCAGCGGGTCAAAATAGCCATTAACATTGAGAAACGCGCAGGGTTTGTCATGAATCCCCAACTGCGCCCAGGTCCACTGCTCGAAAATCTCTTCCAGCGTCCCCGGACCGCCCGGCATCGCGATAAAACCATCAGCAATCTGCGCCATTTTGGCTTTACGCTCATGCATGTTTTCAACCACATGCAGCGTGGTCAGACCCGGATGAGAAAGCTCTTGATCGGCCAACAGACGCGGCATGACACCAATCACCTCGCCGCCCTGCGCCAACGCCGCATCCGCGACCGCGCCCATCAATCCCACACGGCCACCGCCGTAAACAATGGCGATACCGGCCTGCGCCAGGGTTTTGCCCGTCACACGCGCCGCATCAATAAAGGCGGTGTCACTTCCCGCACTCGAACCGCAAAAAATTCCCATCACCATGATATGTCTCTCTTCTCCATGTCGATTACCTACCTATGCCGGCAAACATCTCCATTCCACCAGGCATTTAGTTATTCAGCCGGAAACCACCCGGTTGCGTCCAGCGTTGCCAACGCGCGCAGGCCGCTGCATCAAGCTCGGCCAGTGCCTGAGCCGTCTCCTCACGCCAGCGTTGTAACAGCGCTTTTTTACCGCTTAATGAAAACGATGTCACACCCCGCTCGGGATCGTGCGGGTACGCATTGAGCTCACGCAATGCGGGCAGCGGCAAACCCGAGCGCGCCAGCAGACGTGTCAACGCGGCAAAGGTCGGCTCCATGCCGCGATGCGCAAAAGCAAATCCGGCCAGACTGCACCATTCGGCGTCTTCGAGTTTATCTGGATCCGGTATGGTCTGCGCCAACGGCAGTGCCAAAGGGATAATGCGGCGCAAGGCAGGCCACGCCTGAGCGAGACGCCGTTCGGCACGCGTGACCAGTTGCCGACCGTGCTCGCTGATAGGCAAAATCGCCATCGCACTATAGCAGCCACTGCTCGCCTCGCGGTGGCTGCCAATGCGCACCAGCCGAAACCCGCACGCTTGCCAGAATGCCCACAGTTCGGGCTGATAGCCGAAGCTGACCGACAAAAAATCAATGCCGTCATCGCTCGCGATGTCCCGTTGTGCGGCAATCAGTGCATGACCAATGCGGCTGCGCCGCTGTTGCGCGACAACCGCGATACGGCTGATACGCCGCGAGCGTAAACAGGGAGCTTGCCACTCATCACCGTGTGCCGCCAATGATTGTGCCACCAGATTGCCGCGCGGGCGACGGCGGCCCGCCCACACCTCATGCGCTAACGCTGACGACAGGCCACCTTCATCAACCCACCAGGCCACGCCGCACAGTGCGTCGCCCCGCTGGGCACCGTAAAGATGCATGCCGGGCGCATCCAACAACCGTCGCAAATCCAGCGGCGAGGTGCGGTAATGCGCGCTGCACAATAAGGCATAATACGAATGCAAACCGGCCGGTTCGCTCAACCACGCCGCCGCCAGAGGTTTGGTGATAACAGTGGGTAATCTCGCTGTCTCCGGATTCAGGATATCGGCAGCGGTAAACGCGTCTCGAAAAAGCAGAGCCTGATCCAGAAAACGCTCCAGCGGATCGTTCGCGGCCCAGCGCAGCGGTTGATCCAACGTCAGCATCTCGCACTGCGGCAGCAAGGCGCAAAATTTCAGCAGAAAACCACGCCCGGTCCCTTCATACCCTTGCACCGTAGTGAGCATTAACACCCGAGGGAAATGGCTTACCAGCGCCTGCAACACCGACGTCGGGATCGCCGCCGCCTCATCAATCAACAGCCAGTCGAGCGGCGGCACAGATGACGATTGGCAAAGCGCCAGCAAGGCATCCGGAGACCAAAAGGGCAATGCTGCATCACTGGATTGTAGCAACTGGGCCGCCGTGTCGCGGGAAGGCGCTGTCACCCAACAGACACCGCTACACTGCGCGGCCAGCATCCCCGCTAACGTCGATTTACCGCGCCCACGCGCGGCGGTAATCACATAGACACCCGGTGCCGCAGCCTGTAGCCGGGTCAGCAGTGCCTGCTGCTGTGGCGTTGGGTCACCGCTGGCAGGGTGCCACGGTGCACGGGGGGACAGCGCTTTTATTGCGCCATCTTCTCCCTGTCGCCACAGGGTTATCTCTTCGTCCGCCAGCAACTGTTGCTGAAAATGCCTAATAAAATTTGGCGTAGCTATCGCCTGCGGCTGCTCACTCCAGCGCAGACTATCAGCATCGGGCCGTTGTGCCCACGCTTGCCAGGGCGGGACCAGCAGCAGTAGCCAACTGCCCGCACGCAAGGTGCCAGCAACGATCGCCAGCGCTTCCACATCCAGCCCGATGCGGGCATCAAACACGGCATGCTGATACTCCTGCCCCAGCAGCCTTCGCGCCTTGCTAACGGGTATGCTGTCCGGCTGTGCACCGCCCAACCAAAGCCAATCCCCCAGCGTCTGGCGGCACAGCGCTTGCGCCTGCGTTTGCACCCAGTGCGATTCACCGCTGAGGACCAGCAGGCGACGTGCGCCAACATGCCTCAGCAGCGCAGGAGCGCCGTTCGCATCAGCACCGAGCAGGTTTGGGGTGATGAGCTCAGACATGCCAATGCCGTTCTCAGGATTTGCCAATCAATAGCGAGAGCAGACCTGCCGCAATCAGCGGACCTACCGGCACGCCACGGAACAACGCCACACCGGCCACGGTGCCAATCAGCAATCCCGACACCACGGAAGGCTGATTGCTCATCAGAGAAACACCGCGACCACCGAGCCAGGAAACCGCAACGCCCACCGCAATCGCTACCAGCGATTTCCAGTTGAGGAACGCTTGAAAGAAGTCATGGGCGCTGATTTTCCCACTGGCAATCGGGGCCATCACGCCGATAGTCAGAATCAGTATCCCGATGCTCAGTCCATATTTTTCCACCAGCGGGAAATAGCCGTTGAGCGGCGTCAAGCGCACCGCCAGCAGCGCCAACATCGCCCAGGTGACCGTCATGTTGTGGCTGATAATACCCAGTCCCGCCAGGCCAAGCAGGATCAGAAGCGTGGGATCGAAAGAAGTCATGAGGAAGGGGGTTCCTGCTATGCTGGAGTCAAGATATCGGTTTCATTCAAGACTCAGATGATAGCACTGTTTTGGCACGGCCCATTAGCCTAATACCCCTATTGGTACGGGTAAACTGTCATTCTCCGCTTAGCGCAGAGAATGACAGGCAACGGCACGCGCGTTACGCTTAACACGAAAACGATTGCGCGGTTAGTCTAATTTTACGCCAAGACGGTGTGCAACTTCTTCATAGGCTTCAATCAAACCACCCAGACTTTGACGGAAACGGTCTTTGTCCATCTTGTTCAGGGTTTGCTTGTCCCACAGGCGGCTGCCGTCCGGAGAGAACTCATCACCCAGCACCACTTCACCTTTGAACAATCCGAATTCCAGTTTGAAATCCACCAGAATCAGGCCCGCGTCATCAAACAGCTTGCTCAGCACCTCGTTGGCTTTGTAGCTCAGTGCTTTCATGCGTGCCAGGTGGGTTTCATTCACCCAACCGAAGGTTTTGCAGTAAGACTCATTCACCATCGGGTCGTGCAAGGCGTCATTTTTCAGGAACAGGTCAAACAGCGGCGGGTTCAGGGTAATGCCCTCTTCCACACCCAGGCGTTTCACCAGTGAACCGGCAGCACGGTTACGCACCACGCACTCTACCGGTACCATCTCCAGCTTTTTCACCAGCACTTCGTTGTCGGACAGCAACTTGACCATTTGCGTCGGGATGCCCGCTTCTTCCAGTTTGCTCATGATGAAATGGTTGAACTTGTTGTTCACCATGCCTTTACGATCAAACTGTTCAATGCGCGCGCCATCACCGGCTGACGTATCATTGCGAAACTCCAGCACCAGCAGATCGGGATCTTCAGTGGTGTAGACCGTTTTCGCTTTTCCGCGATACAACTCAGCTAGCTTTTGCATCTTTTATTACTCCACACAGTTGTGGGCCACCGACCACGGGCCCGATGATTTAATACTGATATACCCGTCATACTTCACGTTGCAGGTGCGTTGGTTGCGCTCGTTATTCGGCCCATCCCTGGGCCTCACCTCTAGCGAGGCCGCCGCAAGCGGCGTTCAAATCTGCTCCCGGCAGATTTGTCACCCGAATCACTTACCTGAGTAAGCTCATCGGACTCCTTCGCTTGCCGCCTTCCTGCAACGCGAATTATTTAGGGTATAAATAACAAAATTACCGGCATTCGCCGGGCCGAATAAAGAAGGGCCGGATGTAACCGGCCCTTGCTGTTAGTGGCTGAGCGCCGCCTGGAAGACGGCGACAAGCGCGTCGTTTTTCGACTGGCTGAGCGTATGCCCTTTCGCGTCGATAAACTGCAACGTACTGCGGTTACCCAGATCGCCAACCTGCAATTTGTAATCGCCGTTGGTCAATTCAGGGTCTTTCGCCCCCAGACGTTCCCAGGCGCTGCTGCCCGGTGCTTTGTAGGTCAGCGCGATAGAGCCTTGTGGACGGCTACGATCGTTGACCTTCATGCCGACTTTTTCCAGCGCGGCAGGAAGACGATCCCAGACCACCGAATAAGGGCCACGCACCACCAGCAACGGCAGACCGCTGTCATCGGCACCGCTCAGCACGTCCAGCGTACCAACCGCGCGATTGACCTGTGCATTTTCACGCGCAGCCGCCTGTTTTTCCAATGCCTCTGACAGGGTATTGGCCATCAGACTGGTGTAACGTTGCACCTGAAGCGTTTCTGCCACCGGCGTGTTTTGCACTTCGAGGCCGAGCAGTTTCACCACAACTGCGACCTGATACCCTTGAGGTTGCACGGAGATCTGATAACGCGCACGGTACGGCACACTTTCATCGTCACGCGGCCAGAAGATCCAATCGGTGGTCAGCGTCTGCGTAGCATCCTGACGGCTGGCAATCACATAGCCCTTGTCCTGAACGATTTGCACCACCTGCGGCCACAGACGGTTCGCCTGCGCGCTGTTTTCGATCAGCAAGGTGGCTGTATCACCCGAAATTTGCGTGCGCGATCCGCTTAACAACGCCAATGGCTGGAGAGGAGGACGAATATCTAACGCTTTACCCAGTTCACCGGTTGATGCGGCTGCCGGGATCTCGTAATCCCCATTCTGCACCGGAAGGATCATTCCCGCCGGTGCCACTAACGTCCTCGGTTGCGGCGCTTTCAAATAGGATTCGTCGCCGCTGACCTGACGTTTGTGACGCTGATCGCTAGAACACGCTGCTAACAGCATAACCAGCGACAAACCAACCACTTTTGCCACCATGGACTTTTGCACTAAAGAAGTCATCAAATCTCCCTAAGGGTTACTGCAAACCAGCTTGCTTCAATGCGCGCTCCATCACTGCCCGACCGGCGTCAGTCAGCGGCGTCATCGGCAAGCGAAGCGTATCGGTCGCCATCAATCCTAATGCCTTGCATGCCCATTTCACCGGGATCGGATTAGGTTCAACAAATAATTTCTGATGCAGTGGCATCAGGCGCTGATTCAAACGGCGCGCCGCAGCGAAATCACCTTGCGCCGCCAGTGCGCACAGCTGTGCCATTTCCCGTGCCGCGATGTTCGCCGTCACGGAAATCACGCCGCGACCACCGAGTTGCATAAAATCCAGGCTGCTGGCGTCATCACCGCTCAGCAAAATGAATTTATCATCAACCAACTCTTGGATCTGACTCACACGGCTTAAGTTCCCGGTAGCTTCCTTCACCGCAACAATATTTTTTACTTCGGAAAGGCGGGCGATGGTTTCCGGCAGCATGTCGCAACCGGTACGCGACGGTACGTTATACAGAATCTGCGGTAAATCGGTGTGTTCAGCGATCGCTTTAAAATGCTGGAACAACCCTTCTTGCGTCGGGCGGTTGTAGTAAGGGGTTACCGTCAGGCAGCCCACCACGCCAGTACCGTGAAAACGTTTGGTGAGAGAGATGGCTTCCGACGTCGCATTGGCACCCGTTCCGGCTATCACCGGGATACGTCCGTCTGCCAGTTCCAGCGTCATCATCACCACATCGCCGTGTTCATCGTGGCTCAAGGTGGCGGACTCTCCGGTGGTTCCGACGGACACTATCCCCGCAGTTCCGCTAGCAACATGATAATCAACAAGTTTTTTTAAGCTCGCACGATCGACGGCTCCGTTGTCGTCCATCGGCGTAACCAGTGCAACAATACTTCCCGTAAACATTCGCCATCCCCTCCAAAAACAAGTTCTTCATGGTACTTTTGACTTCACTGCAAAAGCAAGCGCGCAACCGCGTTGTCGGCGTCTGACATGCGGTTTTTTTCTTTCTGCATGCCGCGACTGACGACGGCGCGGGAAAACGCACCCAGAACACACTCAAAATTGCCCCAGACAATTTTTTGTGTTTACCATGTTACTCTCAACCCGATGCAGAGGAAGCAAGATTTTGCCGAGCCAACAAGAACACTCTCTGGTTATCACCGCCCTCGGCGTCGACCGCCCTGGGATTGTGAACGCCATCACACGTCACGTCAGTAGCTGTGGCTGTAACATTGAAGATAGTCGTCTTGCGATGCTGGGCAAAGAGTTCACGTTCATCATGCTGCTGTCGGGAAGCTGGAACGCCATTACGCTTATCGAATCCACGCTGCCGCTCAAAGGGGCGGAAATGGAATTATTGATCGTGATGAAGCGCACCGAGTCTCAGGCTCGCCCACCAATGCCCTCGACGGTATGGGTCAAAGTTGAACTGGCGGATTCACCGCATATCATTGAACGCTTTACCGCCCTGTTTGACGCCCATCACATGAACATTGCGGAGCTGGTTTCAAAAACACAGCCCGCTACCAGTGGACATCCGTCAACGTTATATATTCAAATCACCGCACACAGCCCTGAAACGCTTAATGGCGCAATTATTGAGCCAGCCTTTCATCAGCTATGTACAGAACTGCACGCACAAGGCAGTATTAGCGTCGTGAACTATCCACAGCATGAAGAGAAAGATGGAGAGTAGTGATGAACACACTGAAAGCCGGTGATACCGCACCGAAATTTAGCTTGCCCGACCAGGATGGCGAACAAGTAAATTTAACCGACTTCCAGGGACAAAAAGTGTTGGTCTATTTTTACCCTAAAGCGATGACGCCGGGATGTACCGTGCAAGCCTGCGGTTTGCGCGACAACATGGACGATCTGAAGAAACATGGCGTGGAAGTGCTGGGTATCAGCACCGACAAACCGGAAAAACTGTCTCGCTTTGCGGAAAAAGAGCTGCTGAACTTTACGTTGTTGTCCGACGAAGATCATCAGATCTCACAAGCCTTCGGCGTGTGGGGCGAAAAGACGTTTATGGGAAAAACCTACGACGGTATTCACCGCATCAGCTTTTTGATTGGTGAAGACGGTAACGTGGCGCATGTGTTCGATGATTTCAAAACCAGCGATCACCACGATATCGTGCTGAACTATCTGAAAAGCGCCTGACCGCGCGTCAGGTATCCACCGGCACCGTTAGGGTGTCGGTGTTTTTGCATTGCCCTGATTCACACTGCGCGCATTCTTGTGCTTGCTGTTTTTTGCACGGCGCGCTTTTATGCTGCACTTTTCCCGCATTCCACTTTGCATGCTCCCTCCGCGCTGGCTAAGATAGGCGCTAATCGCTTTTACCGTGCAGTCGAGAAGGTCCCACTCATGGTCTTCAATTGGTTAGGTGCTGAACGTCCTCGCATTACCGCTCCGGCAGGCAAGACGTTTCTGCGTGGATTCAGAGTAAAGAAAACCCTGACTGCGTTGCTGTTCGGCGCAATGCTGAGCAGCGTCGCGGCGCCGGTGGCTGCGGATATGCAGGATCAGCTTCCTGATATTGGCACCACTGCGGGCGGTACGCTCAGTATCAATCAAGAAATTGCCATGGGTGATTTCTACCTCAGGCAAATGCGCGGCGGTGCGCCGCTGATTGACGATCCGCTGCTGGTACAATACATCAACCAACTGGGCCAGCGCTTAGTCAAAAGCGCCAACTCGGTGCGCACGCCTTTTCACTTCTTCATCATTCGCAACGATGAGCTGAACGCCTTCGCCTTCTTCGGCGGCAACGTGGTTATCCATTCAGCCTTGTTCCGCTACGCGGAAAACGAAAGCGAACTGGCCTCGGTGCTGGCGCATGAAATTTCGCACGTCACCCAACGCCATCTGGCGCGCGCCATGGAATCACAGCAGCGCAGCGCCCCGCTCACCTGGGTAGGTGCATTGGGTTCCATTCTGCTGGCAATGGCAAATCCGCAGGTGGGGATGGCAGCCCTGAGCGGCACCTTGGCGGGCGCGCAGCAGGGAATTATCAGCTTCACCCAGTCCAACGAACAGGAAGCCGATCGCATTGGCCTACAGGTGTTGCAGCGTGCCGGGTTCGATCCGCAGGCGATGCCTAACTTTATGCAAAAATTGGCCGACCAATCACGCTACGCCACCAAGCCGCCGGAGATGCTGCTGACACACCCATTACCGGAGAGCCGCCTGGCCGATGCCCGCAACCGCGCCAACCAGATGCGTCCAGCCCCCACCCAGTCCTCTCAGGATTTTCTGTTTGCCAAGATGCGCGCACTGTCTATGTACAGTACCGCCTATAAGGCCACCGCAGATGAAACCATTGATAACTGGCTAAAAGGCAATGTGCGCGAGCAGCTTGCCGCACAGTATGGCAAAGCGGTGCGTGCCTATGAAGAGAAGAAATATGACGATGCCCGCGCCGTGCTTCAGCCACTGCTGGATAAAACCCCGGACAGCCCCTGGTTTCTCGATCTGATGACGGATATCGATCTGGCGCAAAACAAAGCCGCACAGGCCATCGCCCGGTTACAAAAAGCGCCGGGAGCCCAAAACAACCCGGTACTGCAATTGAACCTGGCTAACGCCTATGTCACGGGCGGTCAGGCCGCGGCAGCCAGCCGCCTGCTCTACCGTTATACCTACGCCAATCCGGGCGATCCCAACGGCTGGTCGCTGCTGGCGCAGGCCTCCGCCGCACAGGGCATGCGCGCCGAAGAGCTTGCCGCGCGCGGAGAGGAGTTGGCGCTATCCGGAAAACTGGATCAGGCCATCGGTCTGTTCAGCAATGCCAGCTCGCTGAGTAAACTCGGCAGTCTGGAGCAGGCACGCTATGATGCCCGCATTGACCAGTTACGCCAGTTACAGCAACGCTTCCGTCAGTTTGAAAAATCCTGATATACCCTAAATAATTCGAGTTACAGGAAGGCGGCAAGCGAATGAATCCCGATGAGCTTACTCAGGTAAGTGATTCGGGTGAATGAGTGCAGCCAACGCACCTGCAACTTGAAGTATGACGGGTATAAACAGCAAGGAACAGTCCATGTCACATGATATCGTTATTTATCACAACCCGCGCTGCTCCAAGAGCCGTGAAACGCTGGCGCTGTTGCAGCAACACGGCGTTACGCCGCGCGTGGTGCTGTATCTGGATACGCCACCGGATGCCGCACAGATTCGTCAACTGTTATCACAGTTGGGCTTTAGCAGCGCACGTGAATTAATGCGCCAGAAAGAAGCGTTGTACCGCGAATTGAACCTGTCGGATTCGACGTTGAGTGAAACACAGCTGATTGCTGCACTGGTTGAGCATCCCACGCTGATTGAGCGCCCAATCGTGGCCAATGGTGAACGGGCACGTATCGGCCGTCCACCGGAGCAGGTGCTGGCGCTGTTATAGCCCCAGGATCTCTTTGACGAAGGGGATAGTCAGTTTACGCTGGGCGGTAATGGAGGCGTGATCGAGTTGGTCGAGCGTCATAAACAGCGTGCGCATTTCACGATCGAGTCGCTTCAACAAAAAGCGGCTCACATCTTCCGGCAGCTCAAAGCCGCGCAGGCGAGCACGTAACTGCAACGCCTCACCTTTTTCTTCATCGGAGAGCGGCTGCAATTTATAAATCTGTCCCCAATCCAGACGGGATGCCAAATCAGGCAGATGCAAATTAAGCTGGCGCGGTGGGCGATCGCCGGTGATCAACAGCCGGGTGTGCCCCCCTTCCTGAATGCGGTTATAGAGGTTGAACATCGCCATTTCCCAGACATCATCGCCTGCAATGGATTCGATATTGTCGATACAGACCAGCGCGAGCTGCTCCATGCCGTCCAAAACTTCAGGCACAAAATAAGCGCGTTTATCTAACGGCACATAGCCCGCCGCATCGCCCTGACGCGATAACGCTGCGCAGGCAGCATGCAGCAGATGGCTGCGCCCTCCCCCTTCTCGCGACCAGAAGTAAATATAGCTACCGTGCTCTTGCTGCAACACGTTGTGAAGGGCGGCCAGAAGTGACACGTTTTCTCCCGGATAGAAACTGGCGAAGGTTTCGTCATCAGGCAAAGAAAGTGGCAGTGAAAGCTGTGCCGGCGTGTTCAGAAGCACCTCATGTTCAATTCGGCAGGAAAACGGACTGAGTTTACCACAGAAAGCGAGCCCTGTTGATAGCGCATCAACCGGGCTGTTTTTCTAAAAACCGCTGTAATTTTCAGGAGAATTGTCTCAAGGCAATCGTCTTACCCGGCATTTTTGACATACGGCTTGATAATCCCGGTCGCCAGCAGCTCTTTTTCCTGCCCGTTGATGCGCGCCGTGGCGGAATCAATTTGGAATGTCACGTCACCAGGCTGGCAAAAGTCTTTGGTTTTTTGTGGAACCAGCTCGGCGGAACGAAAAGAGCTGTATTCCCGGCCGTACAGCGTTTCATTCATGGTATTCATGCCAAAGGGGGCAAACGCCAACGTATATTGTCCACTGGCACCCTCGCGGTTTCTTAGCGTGACGACGACGCGCAAATTAGCCACTTCAGCAAGTTTGTTGGTATCAACGATAAAATGATTTTCACATTTCAATGCACCACCGTTGCCACCGAGAAAGGTCGATTCGTTTTTCAATACCAATGAGGGCAAGGTTTGGCGATTTTCTTCACGCTCACGCTTATCGTTGACGCAGTGCGCCGTATAGCTGGCTTTTGTTTCGTCAGTGCGCCCCCGGTCGCGATACTCCCAAGCCTTCTGGCAATCGCTCGTCACACCCTGACCGTTGTAATAGATCCAGGCGAGGTATTTTGCCGCCCGCGATACGCCTTTGTCATAGGCCTGGGTAAACAGCGTGCGCGCCTTGTCATAATCAACGTCAATCTCTTCACCGGTGTAATACATTTCCCCCAAATTGATCATGGCATCCTTATTGCCCTGCTGCGCGGCACGTTCAAACCAGGTGACAGCGTCTTGCGCAGCAACATCTACACCCCAGCGTCCTTCGCGATAGGCCAGGCCAAGAAGATTCTGCGAGTCCGCCTCTCCGCCCTCTGCCGCGCGGCGAAACCAGCGCATCGCCTCAATATCTTTCTCTTTGATCGAGGAGTAACCGAAATTATAAAAATGCCCGACGTAGAAATTTACTTTGGGATCGCCCTGCTGTGCCCAACGCTTTGCCAGCCGTAACGTGTCGCTTTTACTCAAACCAAGGCGGCTGAATATCCGCCGTGTTTCCGCATCGGCGGTATTTAAATAGCGGGAAACATATTTCAGGATCGGTGCGCGCATCTCTGCATCGGTTTCAGCCTTGGCTTTGGCTTCATAAATGGTGTGCCCAAGCGACTTGGCCGTTTCGATATCAATATCCGCAGCATTAATCTTTGCCAGCAATTGGCCGGCACGGACGTTATCCTGCGGCACGCCGACGCCATATTGATAAAAATACCCGGCGTTATAACAACCATAATCGCCACCCAGCGCACAGGCCTGCTGATAATAGTCGATCGCCTGTTGGGTATTTTTGGGAACGGAAACGCCAAACTCATAAACAAACCCCAGCACAGCGAGTGCATGAGGATCCTGACGTTTAGCCAAATCGGTGAGGGCGGTCAGCGCAGTGGTATCTTGCTGTTCGAGGCGATCGTAGAGCCTGTCGGCGTCATCAGCGTCTTGAGCAAAAGCGGAACAAGAAAGGCCCAGTAACAACGCCAACGTTGTTTTCTTCATGATTAACAATCCTTTGTGATGTTTTTCTGTTTCCGGGGATAATACCATCCCCGGAAACCTGAGCAATGCTCAGTTTATGACGCGCGCGAGGTCTCCTCGGCGTTATCTTCGGCATCCAGCACCACTTCTTCGCTTCTGAAACGGTTGATCAGCGCGAACAGCAGGCTCAGTGCAATACCCACCACGGTGGCTAACGCCATGCCTTTCAATTCGGCAGCACCCAGATGCACTTTCGCACCGCTCACCCCGATGATCAGGATAACCGAGGTCAGAATCAGGTTTTGCGCTTTGTTGTAATCCACTTTGGACTCGATAAGCACACGAATACCGGAAGCACCAATCACGCCGTACAGCAGCAGAGAAACGCCGCCCATAACCGGCACGGGTACCGCTTGAATCGCTGCCGCCAGTTTGCCCACGCAGGAGAGCAGAATGGCAAGGATTGCTGCACCGCCGATCACCCAGGTGCTGTAGACCTTGGTGATAGCCAGCACACCAATGTTTTCACCGTAAGTGGTATTCGGGGTTGAACCGAAGAAACCGGAGATCATGGTAGAAAGGCCGTTGGCAAACATCGAACGGTGCAAGCCAGGATCGCGCATCAGATCTTTTTTCACGATATTGGCGGTAACCACCAGGTGACCCACGTGTTCTGCAATCACTACCAGCGCGGCAGGCAGGATAGTCAGAATGGCAAACCATTCAAAGCGCGGCGTATAGAAGGTTGGCAGTGCAAACCAGTGAGCCTGTGCGATGGGGGCGAAATCTACCACGCCCATGGCAAACGATAAGCCATAACCCACCAGCACGCCGATCAGAATCGGGATGATGGCCAGAAAACCGCGGAACAGTACCGAGCCCAGAACGGTAACGCCCAAGGTCACCAACGAAATAATCACGGTTTTGCTATCGACAGACGCACCATCCGCAGGCAGCAGACCGGCCATGCCCGCCGCAACGCTCGCCAGTTCCAGACCGATGACCGCAACAATTGCCCCCATCGCCGCCGGTGGGAAAATCACATCCAGCCAACCGGTGCCAGCGCGTTGCACAATCAGCGATACCAGGCAGAACAGCACGCCGCACATGATAAAACCGCCCAGCGCCACTTCATAGCCCAGCGGCAGCAGCAACAGTACCGGAGAAATAAAGGCAAAGCTGGAACCCAGGTACGCCGGGATCTTGCCCTTACAGATAAACAGATACAGCAGTGTGCCAATGCCGTTGAACAGCAGCACGGTCGCGGGGTTGATTTTGAACAGAATCGGCACCAACACCGTCGCGCCGAACATGGCAAACAGGTGCTGGAAGCTCAGCGGGATGGTTTGTAGCAAGGGGGGTCGTTCACTCACCCCGATGGCGCGACGAGTCATCGTTTATATCCTCTGTAAAAGTCACTTGATGTTGTGGGTAGCCGGTTGGTCCAGCCTCATTATCACAGCCCAGCCGCCCCCACGCGTCACCACGTAGGGAAGCGAGGCTGATTATAAAAATCGTGCGAAACCTGGGTGAAAAACCGCCATGGATTTTGCGCGGCGAAACCGGCGCAAAAAAAAGCCGACTTACTCAGTCGGCTGATACGGCTTATTTAGTACCAAAGAGCTTATCGCCCGCGTCACCCAGACCCGGCATGATGTAGCCATGCTCATTGAGCCCCTTGTCGACGGAAGCGGTGTACAGCTCAACGTCAGGGTGCGCTTTTTCCAACGCGGCAATCCCTTCCGGTGCAGCCACCAGCACCAATACCTTGATACTCTGGCAACCCGCTTTCTTCAGCAGATCGATAGTGGCAATCATCGAACCACCGGTCGCCAGCATCGGATCCACCACCAGCGCCATACGCTCATCAATGTTGGAGACCAGTTTCTGGAAATAAGGCACCGGCTCCAGCGTCTCTTCGTTGCGGTACATGCCCACCACGCTGATGCGCGCGCTCGGTACGTTTTCCAGCACGCCTTCCATCATGCCCAGACCTGCACGCAGGATCGGCACCACGGTAATTTTTTTGCCTTTGATCTGATCGACTTCCACCGGACCGCACCAGCCTTCGATGGTTACTTTCTCTGTGGCCAGATCGGCAGTGGCTTCATAGGTCAATAAGCTGCCGACTTCGGATGCCAGTTCACGAAAGCGTTTTGTACTTATATCGTTTTCACGCATCAGGCCAAGCTTATGTTTGACGAGCGGGTGTTTAACCTCGACGACCTTCATTCTATTCCCCCTATAGAAAGTGGACGGATATCCTCACGACGCAGAATCGGTGCGCCGAGGGCGGACATGGCAGCCCATCATAAAAAAAATCGCGGGATTATACCGCTTTTTTGCTTAAGCGCTACAGGTTATAGCCTGATCCAGATCAACCGGGCAGGGAAATTCTCATTGAACAGGAAAAATGCAAAGCAGGCAACACACCACTCGCAAACGATTGCTCTCGCTGTTAGAATTAGCGCGCTTCGATAGGGGTAGATCCACCAGGCTGGATATGCTCACTATCTCACCACCAATTGTATTCTCCGTGGGGACTCCGCAGTGACCGACAAAACCTCTCTTAGCTACAAAGACGCAGGCGTGGATATTGATGCTGGCAACGCATTGGTAGACCGTATTAAAGGCGTAGTGAAACAAACCCGCCGTCCTGAAGTGATGGGCGGTCTGGGCGGTTTCGGTGCCCTGTGCGCCTTGCCCCAAAAATACCGTGAACCGGTTCTGGTTTCCGGTACTGACGGGGTCGGCACCAAACTGCGTCTTGCCATGGATCTGAAACGCCACGACACCATCGGTATCGATCTGGTGGCCATGTGTGTCAACGATCTGGTAGTTCAAGGGGCCGAGCCGCTGTTCTTCCTGGATTACTACGCCACGGGGAAACTGGATGTCGATACCGCCGCCAGCGTGATCACCGGTATTGCCGAAGGGTGCAAGCAGTCAGGCTGCGCGCTGGTCGGCGGCGAAACCGCTGAAATGCCCGGCATGTACCACGGCGAGGATTACGATGTCGCCGGTTTTTGCGTCGGTGTTGTTGAAAAATCAGAGATCATCGACGGAAGTAAAGTGCAGGCAGGTGATACCCTGATAGCACTGGCAGCCAGTGGCCCGCACTCTAACGGCTATTCACTGGTACGTAAGATTCTTGAGGTGAGCAAAACCGATCCGGAACAGACGACGCTTGAAGGCAAGTCATTGGCCGATCATCTGTTGGCACCGACCAAGATCTACGTTAAATCTATTCTGGCGCTGATTGAAAAAGTAGATGTACACGCGATTGCTCACCTGACCGGTGGCGGTTTCTGGGAAAATATCCCACGCGTGCTGCCAGAAGGCATGCAGGCCAACATTGATGAATCCAGCTGGCAGTGGCCCGCCGTGTTCAACTGGCTGCAACAGACGGGCAACGTCAGCCGTCACGAAATGTACCGTACTTTTAACTGCGGTGTGGGTATGATTATCGCACTGCCTGCTGAACAGGCAGAGGAAGCCGTGGCATTCCTCAATAGCCAGGGTGAAACCGCATGGAAAATTGGCGTTATTCAACCCGCTAACGCCGGAGACGCAGTGGTCATTAATTAATGAAAAACATCGTTGTCTTGCTCTCAGGTCAAGGAAGCAACTTGCAGGCGTTGATTGACGCCTGCGCGCGCAAGCGCGTCAAAGCAAATATCGCAGCCGTGTTCAGCAACAATCCAGAAGCCTATGGTCTGGTGCTGGCGCAAGAAGCCGAGATTCCGGCCCATGTCATCGACCCGCAAGGGTTTGCTGACCGAGCCGCCTTTGACGCCGCAATGGCAGAAGAGATGGCGCAATACCAGCCGGACCTGGTGGTACTGGCGGGTTATATGCGCATCCTCAGCCCGGAATTCGTTGCGCTGTTTGCAGGCAAAATGCTGAATATCCATCCGTCTCTGCTGCCCAAGTATCCGGGTCTGCACACCCATCGCAAAGCGCTGGAAAAGGGCGATAAGGAACATGGCACCTCGGTCCACTTCGTGACTGACGAACTGGACGGTGGCCCCCTGATTCTGCAAGCCAAGGTCCCGGTGTTTGGTGATGATACGGAAGAAGCGCTTGCGGCTCGGGTACAAACTCAGGAACACACCATCTATCCGCTGGTGGTGAACTGGTTTGCCGAAGGTCGTCTTAAAATGCGCGAGGGCGAAGCCTGGCTTGACGGCGTGCGTATTCCCAAACAGGGTTACGCTGCCGAATAACGATAATCCCCCTTGACGTTCAGGCGGTAGCGCCCTACCGCCCTGAAAGTTCCCATTGATCGACACTTTATTTATTTACAAAATAATTACCATCCTAATGATATAAAACAACATTATCTTTTTGTCGCACTTTCCCCACCTTAGTATTATTGATAATCACTCTCATACTCATTAACTTCCCCTGCTCGATTTTATGCAGAGGGCGAATATGCGTGCGTTATTCCTGACCAAAGCGTTACTGGTCATGCTGTTGTTGGCGAACACCACCGCCTGGGGAAAGACCGTTACCGACCTGCTGGGACGCCAGGTAGCCATTCCCGATAATCCTTCACGTCTTTTTCTTGGTGAAAGCCGGTTGCTCTATACCCTTGCGTTGCTGGAACCCGGCAATCCGGCACAGCGAGTGGTCGGCTGGCCCGGCGATCTGGCGCGTTACGATGCGCAAAGCTGGGAAAAATACACCGCTGCGTTTCCTGCCATTGCACAAATCCCACGCCTTGGCGATGGGGGACCGCGTACGCTGAATGCCGAAGCCATTCTGCCGTTAAAACCCGATCTGGTTATCCTGCCGCGTCTGGCTAAAACCTCGGCGGAGGATGAGGCGCTACAGCAAACGCTTGAACGCGCAGGCATCCCGGTGATTTATGTCGATCTGCGCGTTGAATTGTTGAAAAACACCCTGCCCAGCGTCCGTTTACTCGGCGAGGTGCTAAACCGCACTGAGCGTGCTGCCGCATTCAGCGCGTTCTATCAGCAGCATATGGATGCCATTTCGCAACGGCTGGCGCACTATCACGGGCAAAAGCCTACCGTGATGCTGCACCTGCATCTGGGCCGCCGCGATACCTGCTGTACCACAGCGGTCGGTGGCAATCTCGGTGAACTGTTAACCTTTGCGGGTGGCGATAACATTGCGGCCGACAGCATTCAGCGCGTCTACGGTGAACTCAACCCGGAAAAAGTGCTGGCAGCCAACCCGGATGTCTACATCGCCACCGGCATGGCAGGGCCAGAAGGAAAACGTTTCTCAACATTGATGCTGGGCCCGGATGTTTCCGAGCAGCAAGCGCAAAACAGTTTTACCACCCTGCTACAACAAGAACCCATTCTGTCACACCTGCACGCCGTGCAGCAGGGGCGCGCCTGGAGTATGTGGCACAACTTCTACCTGAGCCCGTATCACGTGGTGATGGTGGAGATGTTTGCCAAAGCGCTCTACCCCGATCTGTTTGCCGATCTGCAACCGCAAGACACCTTAAAACAACTCTACCAACAATTCTTACCTATTGAATTTTCAGGGACATTCTGGAGTCACATCGCACATGAACGCTAATTTTATCCGTCGCGGCTGGCCACTTATCGCGCTGTTGCCACTGGGTTCGCACGCTGCCTCATCGAGCGCGCAGGAAGACACCGTGGTGGTCACCCAATCTGACCGCGCTACCGCGGATACAGACAGCAGCTATCAACCGCACAAAAGCGTAACCGGCACACGCACCGAAGCACGTCTGCTGGACGTGCCGCAGGCAGTTAACGTTGTGCCACCGCAGGTGTTACGCGATCAGGCGGCACGCACGCTGGACGAAGCGCTGTACAGCATCAGCGGTATTACCCAAGCCAACACGCTCGGGGGTACGCAGGATGCGGTGATAAAACGTGGGTTTGGCGACAACCGCGATGGCTCGCTGTTTCGCGATGGCATTCGTTCGATTCAGGCCCGCAATTTCACCCCCACCAGCGAGCGCGTTGAAGTCCTCAAAGGCCCCGCCTCGATGCTGTACGGCATGGGTGAACCCGGCGGCGTGATCAACATCATCAGCAAAAAACCGGAACTGGTTCAAAAAACCCATATCGAAGGCTGGCAGAGCAGTTTTAACGGGGGCGGCGGTCAGGTGGATGTCACCGGCCCACTGGGGGACAACGGTTTGGCTTACCGCATGCTGGTCGATCACGACGAAACCGATTACTGGCGCAATTTTGGCCGCAAGCGCCAAACCACCGTGGCGCCGTCAGTGATGTGGTATGGCGATGACACCACGGTGCGCCTTGCCTATGAACATCAGGAATACCTGACGCCGTTCGATCGCGGCACCATCATCAATCCTAACACCGGCAAGCCGGTCAATACGCCGCGCGATCGCCGCTTTGATGAACATTACAACGCCACGCGCGGCGATCAGGACACCGTGACGCTCCAGATGGAGCGGACGCTCAACGATCGCTGGAAAAGCAACCTCGCCTACTCTTATGCACGTAACCGCTATAGCGACAATCAGGCGCGCGCCACCAAATTCAACGCGGCGACCGGAATACTGACCCGTCAGGCGGATGCCACAGCTGACGCACGCAGTCAGGCGCAAATCGTTCAATTGACCCTGAACGGCGACGTAGACTGGGGACGCATCAACCATCAACTGCTGTTTGGCGTTGACTATGAAGCCGATCGTACCTTCCGTGGCGACATGATCCGTGGCACGGCGGCCTCCGGCTTCAACATTTACAACCCGGTCTACGGCACACTGCCCGCTTCCACCACGGTCAGCGCCAAAGACAGCGATCAGCGTGAAAATATCGACAGCACCGGCTTTTTCGTGCAAGACACCCTGCGCCTGAACGAACGCTGGCAATTGCTGGGCGGGTTACGCTACGACAGCTTTGATGTCATGGCAGGCAAAGGCCGCCCGTTCGTCGCCAACACCGACGGCTCCTACCACCGTTTGGTTCCGCGCACCGGCGTTATCTACAGCCTGACACCAAACAGTTCACTCTACGCCAGCTACAGCGAATCGTTCAAACCCAACTCGTCCATTGCCACTCAAATTGGCGCACTTCCTCCGGAACTGGGCCGTTCGTATGAAGTGGGCACCAAAATCGATCTGCCGGACCGTATCACCGCCAACCTGGCGCTGTTCGATATCGTAAAACGTAACGTGATGGTGGATGAAACCATCGGCAATGAAACGGTGACGCGCACCTCAGGCAAAGTACGCTCACAGGGCATTGAGCTGGATATGGCCGGTAAGCTTACCGACTCGCTGAGCCTGATCGGTAGCTACGCCTTCACCGAGGCGCGCGTGGTTGCCGATCCGAAAAACAACGGCAACGAAATGACCAACGCCGCCCGCCACACTGCCGCGCTGTTTCTGACGCAAGATTTCGGATCGCTTGGCTGGCATGCCGGAGACGACCTGCGCGCAGGTGCCGGTGCGCGCTACGTGGGTCGCCGCGCGGGAGATGCAGCCAACAGTTTCTATGTCGATGATTACACCGTTGCTGACGCCTTCGTTGCCTATACCGTGCCGTTTAACGGCTACAAGGTGAAATGGCAGATGAACGTGAAGAATCTGTTTGATAAAACCTACTATCCGTCCAGCGGCAACAACCTGCGAGTGGCGGTGGGTGAACCACGTCAGGTACTGCTGCGCGCCAGCGTAGATTTTTAATCCTGCCATGCCGCGCCCTGTGATCTTAACCATAAGGGCGCGCTCCTTTCCCTCCCCTCACAAACGGTGGTTCTGAGAACAAAGCACGCTATACTCATCCTGTTGCCATGTGGCAAACATGTAATGGGAGGAACCATGTCTGGCGCGAGCAATATCGTGCGTTTACGGCCTCTGGAACGAGAGGATCTCAATTTTGTCCATCAGTTGGATAACAATGCCAGCGTGATGCGTTATTGGTTCGAAGAGCCCTATGAGGCCTTTGTGGAATTGTGCGATCTCTACGACAAGCACATTCACGACCAAAGCGAGCGGCGCTTTATCATCGCGTTTGAAAAAAATCGGGTAGGTCTGGTCGAACTGGTGGAAATCAACCATATCCACCGCCGTGCTGAATTCCAGATTATTATCGACCCCGCCCATCAAGGGCGTGGCTACGCCAGCGCCGCCGCCAAGCTGGCGATGGATTACGGGTTTTCCGTGCTGAACCTGTACAAGCTGTACCTGATTGTGGATAAAGAGAACACCAAGGCTATCCACATTTATGCCAAGCTGGGTTTCGAAGTCGAGGCCGAACTGCGCCACGAGTTTTTTATTAACGGCGAATACCGGAATACCATTCGCATGTGCATTTTCCAGCACCAGTATATGGAACGGTACAAGGCGAACGCGACAGCAGAAAAGCCGTCACCGGAAGCAGATATCACGCGTTGATATTTAATCGCATTCAAAATACTTAAACAGTCGGTTATATTTAAATTGAATATAATCGACTATTAACAAACACATATAATCAGTTAACTCCCACAGAACATACATTGTAAGGGAAATACAGCCATGCGTTTCCTTATGAACAACATAACAAAACCACTTCATATCTCTTAAGAAAATACCACAGATAAAAAAAAGCGTTTCCTGGCTCTTAACTGACCGCGATACAAATTACTCTATGAGCTCAACTAAGGAGATAGTTATGTTATCAGCGACAGCAGTTAAAACATCTTCCCCTACAGTCGTCATTGATTTCAACTCTGAAAGTCATTTAAGTAACCATTCACCCTACAACATACTGAAGAGAATATTAAATATCAAACACTCATCCCTGAACTCCGTATCTCTATCTCAAGGCAAGAATAAGGATGAGCAAAAAATAAATATCAGCGTCACAAACATGATTAACTCAAATCTATTTTCAGTATCAAAAACAAAAACGATCAGCCTCAGTGCGCCTAGTATTCAAAGTATTCTATTAACACCTTCAAAAGGTGATAATAATAAAACGAGATTGGAGGTGAGTCTGATCGGTAAGGGACCTTCCGACTGAGCCGATGTACTTTGGGTTGACGTCATCCCCGCGAGAATAACCTGCACTTCTCTTAAGGATGGCGTCATCATTCACTGTAAACGTGTCAGCGCAACGGATACCACTATTCCGTCTCAATGACCCAACTCGCTACCCGGCAAACTGCCGAAATAACGCTTTACCACTTAATAACCGCAGTCCCAGCCAGCCGCCGCACAGCGACAGCAGCAAGGCCGCACTGAGTGGCAGCGCTCCCCACATCACCACATTAGGCTCCCAGGGGAAATCAAACACTTTGCGTTGCAGCAGCCACAGCGCCACTTCCGCGCCAATAGCGGCCGCTACGCCCGACATCAGGCCCAGCGCTGCAAACTCACACCACAGGGTGCCACGCAGCAAGCGACGCCCAGCCCCCAGCGTGCGATAAACCATCAACTCCTGACGCCGCTGGCGCATGCCAACCTGAATTTGCGCCAACAGCAGCAGCACGCCGCAGAACAACACCAGCACCACCATCACTTCCAGCGCGCGACTCACCTGCTGCAATACCTGACCAATCTGGCGCAGCATCGTGCCCACATCCAGCACGCTGACCGTGGGGAATTGGCGATTAAGCTGCACGACAAGCTTGTCGTCACCGTCGTGGCGGAAACTGGTCAGCAACGATTGCGGCTGCGTATCCAGCGCGCCGGGCGGGAAAATAAAGAAGAAATTCGGTCGCAAACTTTCCCAATCCACGCGCCGGAAGCTGGTCACCGTGGCGCTAAAAGGCTGCGTGTCGCCAGTGAAGGTCAGGGTGTCACCGAGCTTAATGCCCATCTCCTGTGCTTCATTCGCCTCCATCGAGACTTCCCCCGCTTTCGGCGCTTGCCCGGCCGTCAGCACATTGTGATCCGGCAACCCCTCCATCCAGGTCAGGTTCAGTTCGCGGTTAACCGTATTAGCACCCGGATCGTTTTCGTGGATACGCTCGGTCGCCACCTGACCGTTGATAGCCGTCAGGCGCGCCCGAATGATCGGATAAAATGATTCTGGCTTCACCGCGTGCTGCTCAAGGAAGGTTTTCAGTGGTGCCGCCTGAGAGGGTGCGATATTCAGCAAGAAATAGTTGGGGCTTTCCGGCGGCAGTTGACGCTGCCAACGCTCCAACAAATCACCACGCATCACCAGCAATAACGCCAGCAACATAAACGACAGGGAAAAGGCCGCCAGTTGGCTCAAGGTGGACCACGGCTGGCGTAACAGGCGATTGACTGCCAGACGCAGCGGCAGATGCTTGACCGTCAGGCGGCGCAACACTATCAACCCGCCCCAGCCGACAATGCCCAGCAACAGCGCCAGCACCGCCGTACCGCCAAGCAACGCCCACAGCAACATGCCACCGCCAGAGAGCAGCGCCAGCCCAGCCACCACAATCAGCGCCACCGCAGGCAGATAGTAACGCAACGGCCAGACGTTCGCCGTGATATCCTGACGCAGCACCCGCAGCGGCTGGGTTGCCAGCAGCAGGCGGTAAGGACGTAACCCCACCAGCAGCGAAATCACCACCAGCGACCCCAATGCCCATACCCACGGCCACAACCCCGCCGCAGGCAACGCCGTGGGCAGCACCGGCGCTAACAAACGCGTGAGTATCGCTTCAAAACCTAACCCCACCAGACTGCCGCACAGGCCAGCCAACGCCAGCACCGACACCCATTGTCCAACAATCAAACGCCGCAGCGCACGTTTGTCCGCCCCCAGGGTTTTGAGTACCGCCACCAAATCGTAGCGGCTGCGGCAATAGTGCCCCATGGCAACGGCCACCGCCGCAACGGACAACAGCAGCGTCAACAGCGCCGACAGCAGTAAAAACTGCTGCGAACGTTGCAGGGATTTACTTAATGCCCCGTCGCTGTCTTCCATGCCGTACCAGCGCTGATCCGGTTTTAGCAGCGGCTTGATAAAATCGCTGAACAGCGCGATACGCGCTTCATCACCGGCAAACATATAGCGCCAGGTAATGCGTCCGCCCGGCTGTATCGCTCCGGTTTTTTCCACATCGGCGCGGCTCATCAACACGCGCGGTGCAGTATCAAACGGGTTAAACCCTTCGTCCGGCTCCTGAATCAGTTCCCCGGCGATGCGCAGCGTGGTATCGCCCACATCGAGGTTATCCCCGACATTCAGACCCAGCAATGCCAGCAGTCGCGGAGCCACCAATACCGAGCCAGGAACCGGGTGCAACCCTTCCGGACGCGTCTGGAGCTGGCCGTAGAGCGGGTAGCGATCGTCCGCCGCCTTGACGCGCGCCAACTGCGCTTGTTCGCCGGCATAGGTCATGGTCATGAACGACACCTGACGACTGACCGCCAACCCTTGTTGCTGTGCCGTTTGCAGCCAATCCTCATCGACCGGACGCGCGGCGCGCAGCACGCGATCGCCGGCCAGAAAATCACGGCTCTGCTGACTTAGCCCTTTCTCCATGCGATCGCTGATATTGCCCAACGCCAGCACGCACGCCACCGCCAGCGTTAACGCCAGCCACACGATCAGCAGCGATGGAGATCGCCACTCCCGCCAAAACCAGCGCCAGATCATGCCACCTCCTGCAATTTGCCGTCCAACAGCCGCAAACGCCGTTCGCAGCGTGCTGCCAACTGCTCATCGTGGGTAACCAGAATCAGCGTGGTGGCATAATCACGATTGAGTGAAAACAACAGATCCACAATGCGTTCGCCGGTTTTGCGATCCAGATTGCCGGTCGGTTCATCCGCAAACAGCACGCGGGGCCGTCCGCTAAAGGCGCGCGCAATGGCGACACGCTGTTGCTCACCGCCGGATAACTGCGCGGGCAAATGGTGCAAGCGCTCGCCCAATCCCAACTGACGCAGCAACTGTTCTGCCTGCGCACGGCTTTGTGCATCACTTTCACCGCGCAACAGCGCGGGCAGTTGCACGTTCTCCAGCGCATTCAGCGTCGGCACTAACATAAACGCCTGAAACACAAATCCGACATCGCGGGCACGCAGCACAGCGCGCCCATCTTCATCCAGGGCACCCAACGATTCGCCGAGCAGTTTGACATCACCTTCACTGCCGTCATCCAGCCCAGCGAGTATTCCCAGCAACGTCGATTTCCCTGAACCGGACTCACCGATCAGCGCAATCGACTGCGCGGGTTTGACAACCAGCTCAACTCCGGTGAGGATGGAAAGCCGATGTTCACCCTGACCGACGTGCTTACTTAAATGATGAACTTCCAGAATATTTTCCGCCGACGCGGTGGCTGCCGAAGAGACGCCATTCAAAGACATATCTACATCCTTTTGCTGCTGGGATTACTCAGCGCCCGCGCATTTGCTGCGGAAACGCTCCTGGTATTGGGAGACAGCCTGAGCGCGGGCTATCGCATGCCCGCCGCTTCCGCCTGGCCCGCCCTGCTCAATGAGCACTGGCAAAAAGCGAGCCCTGACGGCATAAAAATCGTTAACGCCAGCATCAGCGGCGATACCGCTTCACAAGGGCTGGCGCGTTTACCGGCACTGCTGCAACAACATCAGCCACGCTGGGTACTGATCGAAATGGGCGGCAATGATGGCCTGCGCGGCTTTCCCCCACCAACCATCGAACAGGACCTGACCACCATCATCAATCAGGTGAAAACGGCCAATGCACAGCCTTTGCTGATGCAAATCCGCCTGCCTGCCAACTACGGTCAGCGCTACACCACGACGTTCAGCGCCATTTACCCGCGACTGGCGCAGCAATTTTCCATCCCGCTGGTGCCGTTCTTTATGGAACAGGTTTATCTTAAGCCGGAATGGATGCAAGACGATGGTATCCACCCTACGCGCGAAGCGCAGCCGTTTATTGCCGACTGGATGGCAAAACAGCTTAAACCGTTAGTGAATCTGTGACCGCTTATTTGCGTCTCATTGCTAGTTAACCATGACTCTTGAAAAATAGGGCTTTTTACTTAGGTAAAGTTATGCAAAAAACGGTTTTGATTACCGGTTGCTCCAGCGGCATTGGCCTGATTGCGGCATTGGACTTACGCCAACGCGGCTATCGCGTGTTGGCCGCCTGCCGCCGCACCGAGGATGTGCAGCGCATGAACACGTTGGGGCTTGAAGGCATTGCGCTCGATCTGGACGATCCTGACAGCGTGGAGGCGGCGGCCGAGCAGGTTATCGCACTGACCGGCAATCGACTATACGGGCTGTTTAATAACGCCGGCTATGGGGTTTATGGCCCGCTGAACACTATTTCGCGTCAGCAACTCGAACAGCAGTTTGCCAGCAACCTGTTCGGCACGCACCAGTTGACGCTACGTTTGCTGCCCGCCATGCTACCGCACGGCGAAGGACGCATTATTCAGACCAGCTCCGTGATGGGGTTTGTCGCCACGCCGGGGCGCGGTGCCTATGCGGCCAGCAAATACGCGCTGGAAGCCTGGTCGGACACACTGCGCATGGAACTGCACGGCAGCGGTCTGCAGGTCAGCCTGATTGAACCCGGTCCTATCGCCACGCGCTTTACCGATAATGTATCGCAAATGCAGGCGGAAGCGCCCGTTACCAATCCCGGCATTGCCCGGCGTTTTACCCTGCCGCCTGAGGCGATACTGCCCAAATTGCGTCATGCGCTGGAAAGCCCGCGCCCCAAACTGCGCTATCCGGTAACGCTGGTAGCACACGCGCTTACCGTACTGCGTCGCCTGTTACCTGCCCGCTGGCTGGATGGGATATTGCGTACCCGTTCTTGATTAACGGCATATACTATTGACCCATAGTCATCACGATTCCGCCGACAGTTCGGTGGAACGATGAACAGTACAACCGCTTGAAATGGCGTTATTCGCCCCCATTTATACCCTAAATAATTCGCGTTGCAGGAAGGCAGCAAGTGAGTGAATCCCGATGAGCTTACTTAGGTAAGTGATTCGGGTGAGCGAACGCAGCCAACACACCTGCAACGTGAAGTATGACGGGTATATCCCTGAAACGGATGAGAGAGATTGCCATGCTAGATCCCAATGCCAACACCGCCCATTACGCGAGCGTGATGGATGTTAACGAGACCAACCTGCATCAGTTGTTGGAGCAATCCACGCAACTGCCGGTGCTGTTTTATTTCTGGTCAGAACGCAGTCAACACTGCCAGACGCTCACGCCGGTGCTGCACAAACTGGCACAGGAATATGCCGGTCAGTTTATTCTGGCGCAGGTTGATTGTGATGCAGAACAGCGCGTGGCGGCGCAGTTTGGTTTGCGCGCCATTCCGACGGTTTATCTGTTTAAAGACGGTCAACCGCTGGACGGTTTCCAGGGCCCGCAGCCAGAAGAAGCGATCCGCGATCTGCTGCAACGGGTATTGCCGCGCGAAGAAGAGCTGAAAGTGGCAGAAGCGCAGCAGCGTATTCAGGAAGGCGATCTCCCGGCGGCGCTGACGTTGCTTAAAGATGCCTGGCAACTGAGCCAGCAGCGTAGCGATATCGGCCTGATGCTGGCCGAAGTGCAGATTCAACTGAACCGCAGCGACGATGCGCAAGCGGTACTGGACACCATCCCGTTGCAGGATCAGGATACGCGTTATCACAGTCTGGTGGCACAGATTGAACTACTCAAGCAAGCCGCCGACACGCCAGAAATTCAGCAGCTACAACAGCAACTCGCTGCGGATCCGACCAATGCGGAACTGGCAGTGAAACTGGCGTTGCAGTTGCATCAGGTAGGACGCAACGAAGAAGCGCTGGAAAGCCTGATGGTGATGCTGAAAAAAGATCTGGCCGCCGCCGATGGCAACGCGCGTAAAACCATGATGGATATTTTGGCCGCGCTAGGGACCGGTGATGCGCTTGCATCGCGCTACAGACGCCAACTTTACGCGCTATTATATTAATCCTCTGTCTGTTATGCGCTTTTAGGGTTTTGAACTCCCGCGTCCAATGATGCTGAGCAATAAGGGGACGCCAGGATGAGCCGCAAGGATGCGGCGAAAGCGCCTGCCGTGCCGGGAGCACGTCAGGCGCGGTCCGTCCGGCGACCCCGTTTGCGAAGGTACCGCGCAGCGGCATCATTGCGCAAAAAGCGCGGGGTCGAGGGGTGTGGGCGACTGCACACCCCTCGTCGGGCGCGTGCTACGCCGTTAGCAGAGAAACACGGTAATATTCGCGCACGAAAACAAGCCAATCAGTGGCATAAATCGCTTTTGCACCCAGGGTGCCTACCCTAATGTTTCCACCACCGTGATCCAACCATGCCCACCGTACGGTGACCAACCATTCAGCCAGCGGCGCAGCATGTTCATCGCCAGCATGGCGACCACCTCCTGATGGGTTTGCAGGCTGTAGCGCGTCACATTGAACGAAATCGCCTGGGCAAAGGTGCCTTCCGGGGTGTGCAATGCAAGGGATAAACGATCGTCCTGACGATCGCTCACCACCAGCGCCAACGAAGACTGATGCTCGTCAGCCAGGCGATTTGCCACCTCCGCCAGCACGGTCAACGAGGCAAACGGCGTCTGTGACCACAGCGCACCGCCGTTAAGCGGCACCTGTGCGGCATTCAGTTGCCAATGGAGCAGACCAGCGGTAAATGACTCACCGACCGCCAACGTCAAGCCTTTCTCGGACAGGCGCTGCGCCAGTTGGGCCGGTAAACCTTGCGTTCCTTCGAACAAGGCGTTTTCACCCGCCACCGAGCGCACCGTCTCCCACGCCGCTTCCATCGCGGCTCGCTGCGATGCCGGGCCGGTCAGTTTCAATTCAATGATCGGCATGGAGGAGCGATAGCCCAGCACCACCCCTTCCGGCAGCGGCAGGCTGTCGAGCTGGTTTGCCAAATCGCTCTCTGAGCGACCAAAAGTGGTCAAGCGCAGGCACAACGGCGCAGCGGCCACAGAAAAACGCTCACGCAGGCGCGGCACAATCTGCTCATCCACCATCCGTTTAAATTCCGACGGTACGCCGGGCGTAAAGAACATCAGGCAACGGTTCAGCGTTAACATAAAGCCACAGGCTGTCCCTATCGGGTTATCCACCACCTCGGCACTGGTAGGAATCTGCGCCTGTTTACGGTTGCTCGGGGCCATTACCCGGCCGCGCTCAGTGAAAAACGCCTCCATGCGCGCAATCCACTCAGGATGTTCTACCAGCCCTTCCCCTGCCGCCGTTGCGGCTGCCAGCGCGCTTAGATCATCGCTGGTTGGCCCCAGGCCACCGTTCACGATCAGCACATCAGCAATCTGGCTACGTTGCGTCAGCGCCGCTACCAGTTCTTCCAGCTTGTCACCTACCGTCATACGGCTGGTCATCGGTATACCTTGTTCAAACAGGTAATCCGCCAACCAGGCCGCGTTAGTATCCAGAATCTGTCCGTGGAGCACTTCGTCTCCGGTACACAACATCTCCACCCTCAGCATGTGCTACTCCTGTGTTTTTCTTTCACTGTAAAAATTCCCTCGCAGAAAGACAATCGCTGCGCTCATCGCCGCCCACTTTTTGTGAAAGCGCCTAAATCGTAACGCCAACTTTACAGCCGTCGTAACGGCGTTTTGACATACTTTACGGAATACTCTAGTCTGCGCAGCCATAAGAAAAAGAGATACCATCACGCTCAGGAGAAAGGGTGAAAAATCGTACATTTGGCAGCATATTTATCGTTGCAGGCACCACCATTGGCGCGGGTATGCTCGCCATGCCGTTGGCAACCTCCGGCGTAGGTTTTAGCGTCACCTTCGCTATCTTGTTAAGCCTGTGGCTGTTGATGTGCTACAGCGCGTTATTACTGGTCGAAGTCTATCAATATCAGCCGTCCCACACCGGTTTGGGCACGCTGGCTAAAATTTATCTGGGTCAGTGGGGCCAATGGCTCACGGGCTTCAGCATGCTGTTTTTGATGTATGCCCTCACCGCCGCCTATATCAGTGGCGCAGGCGAACTGCTGGCAAGCAGCTTGCACCAGTGGAGTGGCTACGCGCTCCCATCGTCTGCGGGTATTTTGCTGTTTACCCTATTAGCGGGCAGCGTGGTGTGCATTGGTACCACGTCGGTAGATTTCTTTAACCGTCTGTTGTTCAGCGGAAAATTGCTGATGCTGCTGGTCATGCTGGGGATAATGATGCCGCACGTCGAAAAGCAGAACCTGCTGACGCTTCCGCTGCAACAGGGGCTCACGCTCTCCGCACTGCCTGTGGTACTGACCTCGTTTGGTTTTCACGGCAGCATTCCCAGCATTGTGCATTACATGGGGGGAGACAGTCGCAAGCTGCGCCGCATCTTTATCATCGGCAGCGCCATCCCGCTGTTTGTGTATCTGTTCTGGCAACTGGCAACGCTTGGCGCGCTGAGTGGCAACACCTTCACGGCGATCCTGGCGCAGCAAGCTGGTCTGAATGGGCTGATGCAAGCGATCCGAACGTTGGTGGCCTCTCCCCACGTAGAGGTTGCGGTACACCTTTTCGCCGATTTGGCGCTGGCGACCTCCTTCCTTGGCGTGGCGCTTGGCCTGTTTGACTATCTGGCCGATTTGTTCAAACGCCAGAACAATGCCCGTGGACGGCTACAAACCGGTGCACTGACGTTTCTGCCGCCGCTGATTTTTGCGCTGTTCTATCCGCAAGGATTTGTCATGGCGCTGGGGTATGCCGCCATTGCGCTCGCGGTGCTGGCGTTGTTAATGCCGGCGCTGCTCAGTTGGCGCGTGCGGCAACAACATCCGGTGGGAAGATCGACGCCGGGCGGTACACCGGCGCTGCTGCTGGTGTTTTTATGCGGCATCGGCATTATTGCCATCCAGTGCGCCATGGCGAGTGGCTGGCTGCCAACGGTGGGCTAATAGCCTATCCCATTAGGGCTAAACACCGCCCAACAAAAACGGGTGTCGCTCAGCGAACACCCGTTTTTTATGGTGCTACGCGTTGGCTTAGAAATTAAAGCCAGCGCCCAGATAGAACGTATCGGCCACTTTGTTATCAGAGCGACCACTTTCGCCACCGATATTGATGTAACGGTAGCCAAGATCCAGGTTCAGCGGACGCAATACCTGCCAGCGCACGCCACCTTTTGCTTCCACATAGTGATCGATATGGCTGGAGAACGCATCCGGCGCATAATACCCTTCACCATACAGGGAGAAATAGCGGTTGATCGGGAACTGCAACCCACCGCCCAGCGCCACACCATAACCATCGGTCGCGTGTTGCTGGTTCAAATAGAGCGCTTTGCCGCCCACTGTCAGTGATAGCGCGCCCAGCGGCAGCGTATAACCAAGCCCGAAACCGTACACGTCGTTGTTATCTTTACCGTGACCGTAACTGACGTTAGCGCCGAGACCAGGAACGCCCAGACCAAAGCCCGCATTCGCGCCCGCATAGTCATCGCCCGCTTCCCCGGAAAGGCTGATAGCCTGAGCCGTCGCTGTTGCCAGCAGCAGGCTGCCTGCCAGGGCAATCGCAATCTTTTTCATTGTGTTTATCCTTAAATCGATCATTAAACGCTACCAAGACATCGCATCTGAGGGATTTTACCTGAATCAGCCCCAGTGACCAGCAACAAATTGCATTAATATCATCAACGAACGCGTAAAAAAAGCGCTTAATTCGCGCCATTGCGATAGATTTTTTCCGCCCAGGCTTGCACCTGAACCCGCGCAATTTTGATGCCGCCGCCGTGTAATTCGGCGGGCAACGCGTAGTAGGCGACCGGACGTTGAAAGCCCGCCAACTGCGGCGTGAGCCAGTCGCGGATCGCCGCGAGCGTCACGTCGGGGGAGACGTCTATTACGGCCACCGGACGCTGACCGAATTCGGCATCCGGCACCGGCACCACGCAAGCCTGTTTAACCTTCGGATGCGCCAGCAGCAGCGCTTCAATATTTTCCGGCTGAATGCCTTCACCGCCGCTGAAGAACTGATTGTCCAACCGCCCCAGCACGTGCCACTCATGGTGTTGGAATACGCCGCTGTCGCGCGTATGAAACCAGCCGTTGCTGTCGGTGAGCGGCAACAATGCACCGTCGCGCCAGTATCCTGCGGCCATGCTGTCGCCACGCAGCAGAATCTCGCCGTCCTGCACGTCGATTTCACGCGCCAGTAAAGGAAGACCGACGCCAGCTCGGCCATCAGCCCGTTTGGCACAGACCGTTGAGGCCATTTCCGTCATGCCATAGCCGCACCAGCAACGAATGCCTCGCGCCTCAGCCTGCTGGGTCAATTCCAGCGGAATCGCCGCACCGCCGAGCAACACGGCGCGTAACGAATCAGGCAAGGTGTCTTGCGCCAATAAACGCCACAACTGTGTTGGCACCAATGAGGCGTATGAGCAATCCTGCAACGCGAGCTCCAACGGTTGCGCACTGCGCAGCACCAGCCGCGCTCCCGCCGTCAGCCAGCGCCAGACAATGCCCTGCCCCGAGACGTGAAACAACGGCAGCGACAACAGCCAACTGTCCTGTGCCGTAAAGGCCATCAGTTCAACAACGCCTTGCGCACTGGCAATATGAGCGGAGAAAGCATGCGCCGCCGCCTTCGGCAGCCCGCTGGAACCGGAGGTCAGCGTCAGAGTAGCCAGGCGAGAAGCCTGCCATTCAGGTGATGGTCGCGCTGACGGCGTCTCGGCGGTGACATTATTGGGATAGTGCAGTTGATTGAAGGGCGTTAAGGGTTCATCTTCAGCGGGTGCGACAGAAAGAAAATGCGTCACGCCAAGCGATGGCAACAGCGTGGACAGCAGCGACGCCGGCAATTGCGGATTGAGCGGCAACACCCGCGCGCCACATTGCAGCAACGCCAGATAGCTGAACAGCATCGCGGCACTGTTTTTCCCACGCAGTGCCACGATATCGTCAGGGTTAACCCCTTGCCGGGAAAACGCTGCGGCAAGCGCAGCGCAGTGCGAGGACAGCTGTTGCCAACTCCACGCCTGCGCCTCCACCGTTAGCGCAAACGCCTGCGGTTTACGCGCAGCCCAATGTCGCCAGGGCCAATCCGTTATGCCTGCCATACCTTATCCAGTGATTCCAACGATTGCAGCGGCAGCACACTGTCCGGCCAGGCGCGTACCACCTGTCCCTGCATCAGATCCAGCGTATCCAGGCCGGGAACAACGTTCGGCGTCAACCACTGGGCGATGCGCGCCAACTGCGTCAGCCCCAGACTCGACTCAATGCTGGAGCTGATTACCGCCGTCAAACCGGCCTGATGCGCCTCACGCACCAACTGCTCACAGCGTGTCAGGCTGCCCACCAGCGTCGGTTTGATGATAATGGCGCTCACGCCGGGTTCGGCCTGCACGCGAAAATCCGCCTCACGCACGCTCTCATCCCAGGCGATAGCAATACCGGTGTCACGGGCAAACGCGCGGGACTCTTCACGGGTTTTGCACGGCTCTTCAAGAAACGCGATGCGTGAGCGCAATTCCGGTGCCACATAGCGCGCAAAACCGTCAGCTTTGGCGCGCGTCCAACTGCGATTGGCATCCAAACGCAGCGTCAAATCCGGCAGCGCTTCCAGCAGCACGTTGACGATCATGCCATCGCGCACCGCTTCGTACAGCCCTACCTTGATTTTCGCCACTTTGTCGCCCGGCATGCCTTGCAGCAGCGCAAACAGCTCATCCGGATCGCCGCTGCACAGCGGCGCTTTGCGGTAATCGGCAGCCAGCGGCAAGCGCGCGTCGCACTCGGCCAGCGCACAGCTTAGCCCGAACGCTACCGACGGTGGCAATCCGGCGTCGTCCGGCGTGTCTCCCGTTTGCCACTGTGTCAGCGCGGCACACAGGGCAGCCTGCGCTTGCGGCAGCGTTTCCTGACTGAATTCCGGCAACGGGGCAACGTCGCCCCAGCCTTGGTGCGCGCCATCGCGCAAATGCAGGATCAGCCCCTCGCGGGTCTTTAGCCGCTGATTGCGCAACACCACGCCTGCGTCCATCGGAACGCTATAGCGATAAACCGATGCGCTACGCATTATGGATTACGCTTGAACTTGCTGAAGTCAGGCTGGCGTTTTTCGTTGAAGGCGTTACGGCCTTCCTGCCCTTCTTCCGTCATGTAGAACAACATGGTCGCGTTGCCAGCCAGTTCCTGAAGCCCTGCCTGACCGTCGCAATCGGCATTGAGCGCCGCTTTCAGGCAGCGCAGCGCCATCGGGCTGTTTTGCAGCATTTCGCGGCACCAGCGCACCGTTTCTTTCTCCAGGGAAGCCAACGGCACAACGGTGTTGACCAGTCCCATATCCAGCGCCTGAGCCGCATCGTATTGGCGGCACAGGAACCAGATTTCACGCGCCTTCTTCTGACCGACGATACGCGCCATGTAAGAAGCGCCCCACCCGCCGTCAAAGGAACCGACGCGCGGACCGGTTTGCCCGAAAATCGCGTTTTCTGCCGCAATGGTCAGATCGCACATCATGTGCAGTACATGACCACCACCGATAGAGTAACCCGCAACCATCGCCACCACCGGTTTCGGACAGGTACGGATCTGACGCTGGAAATCCAGCACGTTGAGGTGATGAACGCCGCTGTCATCCTGATAACCGCCGTAATCGCCGCGCACTTTCTGATCGCCACCGGAACAGAACGCTTTGTCACCGGCACCGGTAAGAATAATCACGCCGACGCCGTCGTCATAGCGGGCATTTTCCAGCGCCTGGAGCATCTCTTTTACCGTCAGCGGACGGAACGCGTTGCGCACCTGCGGGCGGTTAATGGTGATTTTGGCAATGCCGTCCGTCGATTTGTGGTAGAGAATATCGACAAAATCACCGCTGCAATCGTGCCATTCAACCGGGGCATACAGCAGTTCTTCACTCGGATAAAGCATGGTGTTCCTTCCTTCATAGGGTGCCAGGGCGCTACCGTGGCAGAGAGAGAATCAGCCCTGCGCCTGTGCGGCGTCGGGCAAAGAGATAAACCTACGTATCTGTTGCGCATAGCCTGCCGGGTTGGCACGGTGCGCATTGTGGCCCGCCCGCGCAACCGACAGCAGCGGCAAGCGGTATGTCTGGGCAATAGCCTGAAATTTTTGATCCTGCGCGCCGCACAGATACCCAAAGGGTAAACCGCTGCGGCGCACCGCATCCAATAACCACGGTTGCCGGCCGAGCGAGGTGGCTTCCAGCATATCAGCCACGGCGACGGCATCGTTGTTGCTGCGCAATGACACTAACGTCTGGCGCGACTCATCATCCAAATCGGCAAATACGCCCTGACGATACCAGTCAGCAAGCACCACGGATAAGGGTTCGCGGCGAAAACGCTGCGCCCAGCGCGCATCGTGCTCCACGCGTGCCTGACGTTCTGTGTCATCCATCAGCCCTGGGTTGCCGCCTTCCACCAACAGGCCACGCAATCCCGCCGCTGCGTCCCCCGCGACGGAGGCCGCGAAATCCATCGCGATACGCCCGCCGAGCGAATAGCCAATCAGCCAGTAATGATGGATACCCTGCGCGCGCAGCGTCAGCGCTAACTGCTGGCGCATCTCGCTGAAATCACGGACAGGCACGCACGTCGAAGCACCATGCCCCGGTAAATCCACTTGCAGAATGGGCCACTCTGGCAGCAACGGGCACAGCGCCTGCCAGTCATCACCGCGACCCAGCAACCCGTGCAACAGCACCAGCCAGGGCGTCTCGGGCGAAACATCGGGAGGCGCAATACGCAGGCAGTGCAAGCTCATGGAGGGCCCAGCGATCATAGCGGGAGCGGTTCTAAACGGGCAATGTCGCTTTCCAGCTGTGTCTCAATCTCACCGCTGGCAACCTGCGTCGCGAGTTGATTGAGCGTGTCAGCGCCCGCCTTGGCGTCGACAACCGCTTCCAGCAAGGTTACGCCGCCCTGCGCCCAGCAAGCCGCCGTGGCTTCGCTCACCTGTTGCCAGCTTTCCGCCCGCACGTAGTTCAGCCCGAACATGGCAGCAACATGGCTGAATTCCACGTCTTGCGGCATACAGTAAAAGGTTTCTCGCGCCCGAGCGGGCGTCGGCAGCAAAGAGAAAATCTGTCCGCCGTTGTTGTTCACCACCAGCAGCACCAGCGGAGCCGGTGCGTGACGCAGCAACGCCAGCGAGTTCATGTCGTATAGCGCGGAGAGGTCGCCGACAATCCCCAGCGTCGGTAACCCGTTTGCCCGCTGGACCCCCGCCATCGTGGCGATCAGGCCATCAATGCCGCTGGCACCGCGATTGCCATACACGTTATAGGCACCCGGCAACTGCGCCAGTGCATCGATCAGGCGAATCACCAGACTATTGCCGGCAAACAGCTGGCCATTTGGTGGCAGCAATGCTGCCACACGGTGTGCCAATGGCGCTTCACCAAAGGGTCCCGCCAAGCGCGCGGCCACATAATCACGCACCGCCGCGACGCATGCCGACAACCCGCGCGCCCACGGTGCCTGCGCGTGCGCCGGATGGGCGTTAAGCCAGTCGCTGACCGGTGCTACCAGACGACGCCCGCGATGATGGGCAGGATCGAGTCGCCCCGGCATCGGATCGATCAGCCAAAACTCCTGAGGACAGCAGTGCTCCTGCCAGTGCAACACGCGTTTTCCGGTCAGGCTGCCGCCAAATTGCAATACCACTTCGGCCGCCTGCAATTGCTGCACGGCGGTCGGGTGCGCCAGCCACAAATCTGCGTAAGGCAACGGTTGGCCGGTTTGCGATAGCGCATCGCCAATCAACGGCCAGCCCAAGGTTTCGGCCCAGGCCGTCAACTGCGCCCCTTCTTGCGCGGTCACTCGGCCGACCAGAACCACGCCGCGTTTTTTGCGCCACAGCGGCCAATCAGGCTCCACCGCAACCGCCGTTGGATGTGCCACCCGCAGCCAGGGCGCGCGCGTTTGCCACCATCCGCCGAGCGTGGCCAGCCAGTCCTGGTACAAATCGTCGTCATCGGGGCCGTACAGGGGTTCAGCAAAGGGGCAGTTGATATGCAATGCGCCGTGGGTTAATTCCCCCAGCGCACCATCGATCGCCGACACCAGCCAGCGCGCGGGCAAATCCGGCGTTGGACGCGGCAAATTGAGCACCTGAGTCGGGTGAGAAGCATACATGCCCTGTTGGCGAATGGCTTGATTAGCGCCACAGTCAATCAATTCGGGTGGGCGATCGGCAGTCAACACCACCAATCGCTCCCCGGTCAACCCAGCCTCAATGATTGCCGGATAAAGATTGGCAGTTGCCGTGCCAGACGTCACAATGATCGCCACCGGTTCACGCGATGCCTTGGCTAAGCCAAGCGCAAGATGGCCCAGCCCACGCTCGTCAAAATGGGTGTGACAAATCACCGCTGAATGCGCAGCCGCAGCCAGCGTTAACGGTGTTGAGCGCGAGCCCGGCGCGATGCAAATATGGCGAACGCCATGACGAGTCAACGCCTCAAGCAATAATGTGGCCCAGCGACGATTAAATACACTTGTTGACATGGTGGACTCGACTGCTCTGATTTCAGGATATGCCGCTTATTATATTTTTTTTCATGAGGCTGACTTTGATATAAACCCGCACTCTGCACAACAAAGATAAAACAAAACTATGACACTTCGCCGTCGAATAGTGTCTTTAACCCTGCTGCTTTGTTATCCAGCTCGACCCATTCTTGCTCTGGATCAGATCCCGGCAAAATGCCTGCACCGGCGTAAAGATTAATTTTATCGCCATTGATCTCTGCTGAACGCAAGGCAACGCAAAACTCGGCCTGCGCCAGTGAAAGATAACCGGCAGAACCCGCGTACCAGCCGCGTGTAAAAGGCTCGACCTGACGAATAAACGCACGCGCAGCCTGACGTGGCAACCCAGCCACCGCCGCTGTCGGCTGCAAATCATTCAGGCAGGCGGTATCAGAAGCCTGATGCAGCGTGGCGCGGATCGCGCGACGCAAATGTTGCACTTTACGCAACCTTATCACTTCCGGGGGCATAACATCCAACGTGGCGGCGGATTGCTGCAAACGCTGGCTGATATCTTCCACCACAAACTGGTTTTCACACTGGTTTTTTCTGTCGTTCATCAACCACTGCGCCAGCGTCTCGGCGGTGCGGTCGTTGTCATCGCTGGCGACCGTTCCGGCCAGTGCTTCCGTGTTCAGCATGGTCCCCTGACGAAAATACAGGCGTTCAGGGCTGGAGCCCATAAAGGCCTGTTCTGCATTGTGGGCCAGCATAAAGTGGAAACAGCGATGATTGGCGGCACGGCTGGCGGCCATCATACTGGCCGCGCGCAGCGGCTGCGACAGCGTCAACGTGGTACAGCGCGCCAATACCACTTTTTCCATCTCATCGGCAGCGATGCTCGCCAGTGCCCGTTCGAGCATGCTAACCCACCCTTCCCGCGAAGGTCGGTGCTGTTGCGCCACAATGCGACTGGTCAGCGGCGCAATGGGATGCGCGGGCAACAGGAATTTGATAAACGCAGCAGCTTCATCGGTATCTTCCTGCAACGAGGTCTCACTGAAGAGATTCACCTTGAGGCTCAGTTGATTGCCCTGCCGCATGACTTCAACGCGCGGTAAAAAGAGATAGTCGGCCGGATCTCCCCCTTCTACGGCGCTGTGCTCAAAGCCGTTGAGGCCCCAGACACGCACATCCGGCGCACTGCGATAGCGCTGAAAAAACCCTTCGGCATCACTGATATGACGAAAACCGCGCACGATACCGCACACGGCAGCCTCTTCAGGCTCCTGCCGGTGCTGCCAGTAAAACTGGGGATAGACGGGCTGGGTGGCCAACCAGGGCAACAATGACGGCTCACTCTCTTCTGCCGCCGCGACATCCACGGTCAAAGAGACGACGAACTGTAGGCTTCCCGGCATTGCTGGCTGTGGTTCACGCAATACCTGCTGCATACGACGCAACAAGTGAGAAAGTTGTTTCACCATTACCCCAAAACTCAAACGTAAAGCACGAGATTATACGGCAAAAAGCGGATGATGTGAGACAGGCTTGCGTGCTATCCACGGTCAAATCATTGTAAACAAGCACAACAGCAAACGGGGGCTGCGCATTATGGCGATGATCGCGCAATAAGTAATCGCATTAATCGACAAAAGCAGCGAACGCAACGCGGTAAAATGACGTTGCTATCATCATTTATTTCCCAATTTCCGATCCTTTCGCCGGTTTTTACCGGCTTTTTTTTGGCCGTCATGCTAATCAGAGACAGAAATATGGGCTATCACGACAGCAAAAATAAACAAATTGGCCCGATAAGGGTTAGCGGTCAGAGATGGTAAAATTCATCAATGCGCAGCCAGTTCATAAAAGAAAGCGGGATTAGCCTGAATGGTCGCCAATACTTTTGCCGCAAGCCCAGTGGGGTTACGTCGTTTAGCTTCCCAGCTTTTAATGGTATCAATGCTGGTTCCAAGTGCTTTTGCCATTTCACCCTGAGAGATATTGAGCTGTTCTCTTATCGCCCGAACATCTGCAATATCGTAGTGGGTAACACGCGCGGGAGACTTACCTCCCTGCTTGATATCGACAGCCTCTTCCAAAGACATTTTTAGTTCGTCAAATAAACGCATTTCACACCTCACCTTTCAATAATGCCGTTAATTTTTTCAGTTCAATTTTCTCTGCGTCGCTCAGACTTTCTTTCATGCTTTTCGAGTAGGCCAACACAAGATAGATGACCTCGACCGTTGCCAGAAAATAAATCACTCTGACACCACCACTTTTTCCCTTAGCACCCACGGCCATTCTGATTTTTCGCAATCCACCCGTTTGCGGTATCAGGTCGCCTTTTTCTGGCGATTCGATAAGCGTTCTCTGTAGTGTTTTAAGCTCATCATCAGTGGCAATCTGCTTTATCTGACGAGTAAAGATCGGAGTTTCGATAAACGCTATCCCATAGCTCACTGAAATGCTCTCCCCGCAAGGGTACATAGTACACCAACTGAGTACTATGTACACCATGAAATGGTGCGCAATTATGCGCAAAGCGATCTAAAACCCGAGCTGAACAGCACACAAGATGCAGGGATAACGTTCCCAGATTGGGAGCGTTATCCCTAAACACTGGTGAATATCACAGCAAAAAGGGTTAACTGTTCCGATTAATCTCGGAAGTTAGCCAACGGCATTAAGGAAGTTTCGATTCAGTGGGGAAGTTATGATAAAAAGGGAGCCGGACAAAGATTTCATTCTCTCATCTTTACGCACTGCCAAGTAGGAACTGTCATCATGCCTGCGAGTCTGCTTCGCTACCTTACCCTGTTCACCCTGCTGCTACTGCTGACGACCGGCACGCTGAGCTACAATATCGTGAACAGCTGGTTGGCAGAGAAGAAGTCTACGCTCAACACCCTCGCCCTGGGGATGCAAAAGCGCATCGACACCTACCGCTTTTTCACCTACCAAATTTATAGCAATCTGAACAACGACGCGGGTGGTGAAGATAACGTCAGTGCCATCAGTCTGCTGCCAGAGGTGTTCTATGTGGAGAAAAACGGCCAGAAAACCGATGCGCTGATTTTTGGTCAGCACGATAAATCAACGCTGAGCGCGGTACGCAAGATTTCACGTTATCTCGATATCCTGTGGGGCGCAGAGAGCGATATCTACTCCATGTACTACCTCAACGGCGTAGATAACAGCCTGAGCATGATTTCCACGCAGATATTGAAGGATATTTCCGCACAGTTTCGCGGCAGCTATATCACCGCCATTGCCGAAGCCCGGCGCACGGAGATGCTGCAACAGTCGAACGCGCTCGATGAACGCGAGAGCTTCTCCCCGATCCGTAAGCTGCGCTTTTATAATGACTACTATTTTACGCTGCGCACCACCTTCAACCAGCCGGGCCATCTGGCGACCATTATCGCCTTTGATTTGCCCATCAACGATCTGATCCCGCATACGCTGTCGCGCGACAATTTCATTCTGCGCGCGGACACCGTGGGTGCCAGCAGTGAAGCGTTCACCAACAACGACGATACCACCCGCGTCCAGTTAAACGGTTCGCTGTTAGAGGTGGCGGCACCGCTGGTTAACGCGCCGGTAAACATCGTTTATCAGTTACCTCTGCGGCAATTCGCTGCCGATATGGCGCGTAATAATATCTGGTTGCTGCTGCTGAATCTGGCGCTGCTGGCGCTGACCCTCACGGGGTTCTACCTGTGGCGTCAGCCCAACCGCGATGCGCGCGACGATCCGTCACCGCGCTTGCGTAAACAGCAGGCGCTCTATCAGGAGATCGTGAAACGCATCCCCGTTGGCATTCTGGTTTATGATTTTGCTGCCAACCGCGTGGTGGTACAAAACGCCATTGCCGAACATCTGTTGCCTCACCTGAGTTTGGAGAAAATCGCCGCGATGGCGCGCGAGCATCAGGGCGTAGTGCAGGCAACCATCAACAACGAGATGTATGAGATTTTGCAGTTCAGCCAGCCGCAGATGCCAGAGCACAATCTGTTTCTGATTCGCGAGCAGGATAAAGAAATCCTGGTGCATAAAAAGATGCAATTGGCGCAGCGGGAATATGATAAAAACGTGCTGGCGCGTCAACGGCTGTTAACCAACCTGCGTCAGGAGCTGCATACGCCAATGCAGGCCTTGCAGCAACACTTGCTGTCCCTGGCGCAAACCACGGATGACGACGTTCGCGCGGGACTGTTAGGTAAAGCCTCGGATGAAACGGCGCAAACGATCGCACTGCTGGATAATATTGCGCTCCATGACCAGCTCGACAGCGACGCGTGGCAGCCGGAAGTGGTGCCATTTTCTCCCTTAGCCATGATGGATAGCTTGCTGCTTGCCAGCCTGCCGCGCCTTTCCCAGAAAGGGCTGCACCTGTTTCATCACTACCGTCTGGAGCCGCAACGTTTGTATATGGGCGACATGGACATGCTGCAAAAATCGCTGCAGCTGTTGCTCGATTACGCCATCACCAATACGGATTACGGCAAGATTACGCTCACACTGGAAGCGGATGCCCAGCAGGCGGACAAACTCACTATCCGGCTCAGTGATACCGGCACCCGCATGTCAGCGGCAGAACTGGATAATCTGCGCCACCCTTGGCTAACGGTGCCGTCTGCGGATCGTTCCCGGCAAAACTCAGGGTTTGCGCTGTTCCTCTGCCATCAACTGGCACGCAAGCTTGGCGGAGAGCTAAGTATCGCCAGCAAGCAAGATCTCGGCACGCACTACCAGTTGACGTTCACGCTGCCCGCCAGCGCCAGCAGCCGGGATGAAGACGAAAAACTGCTGGAAGACATGACGGTGCTGTTAGACATCACCGCCAATGAGGTACGGCAGATCGTGCAGCACCTGCTCGCCAGTTGGGGGGCAGAATGTATCAACGCTGATGAGCGACAGATGCCTCAGGAGTTCGACCTGCGCATTGTCGATGATGAAGCAAAAATGGCGGATAACACGCTGCTGGTGAACGGTGAGGATACCCAGGTGACCATACTGGCACCGAGGCGTTTACGCACCAATTTTAATATCAGTCAGTTACTGCAAGACGCATTATTGACCTTGATTGAGCAACAGTTTGAGTCCACGACGCTCGACGCTGCACCGACGGATATTCAAGAATATGCCCGGCAACTGAAAGCCAGCGACTATTTTTCGCTGTTCGTTGAAACGGTACCCGACGACATTGCCAAACTGTATACTGATGCAGAAGCAGGCGACTTTTCAACGCTGGCACAAACGGCGCATCGACTTAAGGGTGTGTTTGCCATGCTAAATCTGCACCCTGGCAAACAATTGTGTGAACAACTTGAGCGGCATATTACCGAACAGGCGAGTGAAGAAATCAAAAACGACCTTGATGAGATCGACGAACTTGTCCGTGTATTATTGCAGCCTAATGGCCAACAAGACGAGTAAATAAAACGATGAGTAATTTAAACGTAATTATCGCTGACGACCATCCGATTGTCCTTTTTGGCATTAAAAAATCGCTTGAACAAATTGAGTGGGTTAACGTGGTGGGCGAGTTTGAAGACTCGACAGCACTGATCAACCATCTGCCGAAACTTGATGCCAACGTGTTAATTACCGATTTATCCATGCCTGGCGATAAATACGGTGATGGCATCACACTGATCAAATACATCAAACGCCATTTTCCCCATCTGGCGATCATTGTGCTGACAATGAACAACAACCCCGCCATTTTGAGCGCGGTGTTAGATCTTGATATTGAAGGCATTGTGTTGAAGCAAGGGGCACCGACCGATTTGCCCAAAGCGCTGGCTGCCTTGCAAAAGGGCAAGAAATTCACCCCGGATAGCGTTGCCAAGGTGCTGGAAAAGATCAGCGCCAGCGGTTACGGCGACAAACGCCTGTCACCGAAAGAGAGCGAAGTGCTGCGCCTGTTTGCAGAAGGCTTTCTGGTGACAGAAATTGCCAAAAAGCTTAACCGCAGCATCAAAACTATCAGCAGCCAGAAAAAATCTGCCATGACCAAGCTGGGCGTCGACAACGATATTGCCCTGCTGAAATACCTGTCCTCTATCAACGGTGCCGAGCCAAACGAGGGCGCCTAAACATTCCCCCACTCCCTCTGTCATTCCCGCGAAAGCGGGAATCTCTTGCAGAATGAACGCATGTATTCTGCAAGAGATCCCCGGCTTTCGCCGAGGATGACGTGATGGTTATTCGCAGGAACGACGACGGGTGTTAACCCTTTCCTGTTGAATGAGTACGCTGTTCACGCACTTGCTGGCTATACTGCGACAAACACTGTTGCAGCACATCCAGCGTAACCGGTTTCGATAAACAGTTGTCCATCCCCGCCGCCAAACAACGTTGTCGTTCTTCCGCGAGCGCGTTGGCGGTGACGCCAATCACCGGCGCTTCCCAGCGCTGTGCACGCAGGGTGCGCGTCAGCGTATAACCATCCATATTCGGCATGTTGACATCGGTCAGCACGATATCTGCCGTTTTCTTTGCCAGCGTGCTTAACGCATCCACGCCATCGTTAGCGGTAATGACCTGATACCCCAGCGATCCAAGCTGATCGGCCAGCAAGCGACGGTTTATTGGATGATCGTCCACCACCATAATCAATATGTCGCTATTTTCCACCAGGTTATAGTGCGCTTGGACGCGCGTCCCCGGCACGGCCACGGTATCTTCTTCTCCGTCTTTGTGGCGGCACAGGCGTTCCAGCAGCGTCGGCAAATCCGGCAATCCAGCGGTGCTCATGACCCAGCGCCCTGCCTCCCTCTCCTGTGCGCTGCCGATGTGCACGTGACTAAACAACACGCTCCAGCGCGAGAGCGGCGGCGTAGCCTGTGGATAATCGCTGATGACGATGTCGTCCTCCTGCACCGCCTGATCAGAATACCGTGCAGCAGAGAGACCATATTGATGCAGCAAACTCAGCGCGTTGTGCTCAAGACTGGCATTACGCATCCGCAGCCAGCAGGTTTTCTGCCTGAGTGCATCACTGACCGTTCGTGCCTGGTAATGTGCCTGATAAAGCGGAATGCGAATGCCAAACTGGCTGCCCAGCCCCGGCTCCGATATCAGCGACATGTCGCCATCCATCAGGTTCACCAGCTTTTCACAGATAGCCAACCCCAGTCCGGTTCCCTGAAAATGGCGCTGAACGCCGCTGCCCGCCTGGAAAAAGGGATCGAACAGCTTGAGCGCTTCGCGGGGATTGATGCCCACGCCGGTGTCACGTACCCAAAATTCGAGATAGCCGTCGGTGCAACACACCTGAAAGATAATGCAGCCGGTATCGGTAAATTTAATCGCATTGCTCACCAGATTGGAGAGTACCTGCTGCAAACGCACCGGATCTCCGGACAACGTCGCGGGCACCGACGGATCGATAAAGCAGTAGAGCGTCAGATTTTTTCGCACCACCAGCGGCAGATAGTTGCTGGTAATGTGGCTGACCACTTCCTGTGGGGTGAAAATAGCGGGTTCAATTTTAAGCTGTTCCGACTCTATCTTGGAAAAGTCGAGAATATCGCTGATGATTTTTAGCAGCAGCGCCGAGGAGTTCTGCATCGCCGCCGCCAATCGATTAGCATCTTTCGACAGACTTTTGGTGCGGAGCAAATCCAGATTACCAATGATCCCGTACAGCGGCGTGCGCAGTTCGTGGCTGACCGTAGCCAAAAACATCGATTTCGACTGGCTCGCCTGTTCAGCGGCATTCGCCATTTCTTGCAGAGACTCTTCCATCTTCACCCGTGCGCTCACATCGGAGAGCACGCAAATTGCCACATTTTCATTGCGATAACGCGAATGAACGAAACTGATTTGCAGGTGATGGTTCCGGCTGGTGACCACATCGACGTATTTTGATTGCTGTTCACAGATAATGCGTGTGATCTTGAGCCGGTCTTCATGGGTTAACAAATTCAGGTAATTGTGCGCCAGTTCGTTGCTGAGCAGATTGGTGCCGTCACTGATGCGCAGAATACAAATGCCCACTGGCGCAGAGGCGACAATTTTACGGTTAAACTGCTCGTTCTCTTCCAGTTGAAACGCATTAATTTGCGCGGGCAGAAACATCTTGCGTTCAAACGTCCAGGCGAGAATAAACAGCACCAGCGCAGAAAGCAGATTTAACAGCACCATGTTGATAATCAGCGAGTTCAACTGCGACAACAGCACGCTGAACGGCATGAAATAGACAATATTAAAGGTGGTTGGCGGTAAGGCTTTCTTCAGGATAATTTCGTCGTAACCGTCCACATAACCAAAATAGGTGCGATCGTTCGGGTAGCTGGAGGTCATCGATCCGTTGCGCTCTTTATCGGTAAATTGCAGCAACGGTTGGTTGAACTGATCGAGCAGTTTGGCACCGACCGTAAATTTACCTGCGGCAACAAAATCATCCAGACGGATGGTTTGCTCAATGCCCATAAGGGTTTCCAGACGATCCCCTTTATAAATCGGCGTAATGGCATACAGATAGCCGATGTCAGGATCGGAGGCCGGGGTTATCCAATACACCGTTTCATCGCGCCATTCGCCCTGGGTGGCATGCTTTTTATCGGCAAAACGCTCTTGCAGGTTCTGCAACAAATTATCGCGATCCAGCGCCTGATTACGGATGCCAAAATCCATCATGCACTGCCAGGCGCCATCGACAAAAAACACCCGGTTCAGATCGTATACGGTAGAGAAGTTATCCTGCCAATCGGTAAAAAATGCGCTGACGGCATCCAACTGCCCTTTTTGGGTCTGGTAGATCGCCTGACAGTCTGCACCTGCGGTTAAGGGATAAAGTGAAAGCAGCGGCGTACGCAGGGTGTTGGCGGCAGGCGGTATGGCGTGTGCGGGCGCCATGTTGACATGACTGACGGCCACATAACGTAATTCCCGCACGATGTCCGTGGTGCGACGAATATACTCCTGCGACTGATCGTAGCTCTGGTTATATTCCAGGCGTAACTCGGCTTCTTTATCGTTAAGAACCTTGCTGAAATAGAAGATGGAAATCAGCGCTCCCAGCATCCATAACATCATCGCCAGCACCCTGAACAGGTAGCGGGAAATTTTCAGCGTCGTGTGAAATGAAGCGAGGTATTTCAAATTTATTCCATCGGGTTGGTAAACGGTTGCAAGGCAAAGGCTTGCCGATACAGTACCGAGAGCGCATAAAAAAAGCCAGCATCTGAGATACTGGCTTTGGTTTCACCGGTGTAACGAACGATTATTCGTCGTCAGCCACATCGTCGTCAGTTTCGGCATCATCAATGCCGTCTTCTTCTTCGGCGACTTCACCCGGCGCAGTTGCCACGCTGTCGAGCTCTTCATCTTCGACCGGCTCAGCAACACGTTGCAGCCCTACCACGTTTTCGTCTTCCGCGGTGCGGATAAGCGTCACGCCCTGGGTGTTACGGCCTACGATGCTGACCTCAGAAACACGGGTGCGCACCAGCGTACCGGCATCGGTGATCATCATGATCTGATCCAGTTCATCGACCTGCACCGCACCGACAACCTTACCGTTACGCTCGCTCACTTTGATAGAGATAACGCCTTTGGTCGCACGAGATTTGGTCGGGTATTCACTTACCGCAGTACGCTTACCGAAGCCGTTTTGCGTCACAGTGAGGATATCCCCCTCGCCGCGCGGCACGATCAGAGACACCACGCGATCGTCACCCTGAAGGTTGATACCGCGCACACCGGTAGCGGTACGTCCCATAGCGCGCACTGCCGCTTCGGAGAAACGCACCACCTTGCCTTCGGCAGAGAACAGCATTACTTCGTTCTCACCGTCCGTCAAATCAACGCCGATCAGTTCGTCGCCGTCATTGAGGTTAACGGCAATAATCCCTTTCGAACGTGGATTGCTAAACTCGGTCAGCGCGGTTTTCTTCACGGTGCCGCTGGCGGTCGCCATAAACACGTTTTGGCCTGCTTCGTATTCACGCACTGGCAGAATGGCAGTGATACGCTCTTCCGGCTCCAACGGCAACAGGTTGACGATAGGACGCCCACGCGCACCGCGGCTCGCTTCCGGCAGTTGATACACTTTCAACCAATAGAGGCGGCCACGGCTGGAGAAGCAGAGGATCGTGTCATGGGTGTTGGCCACCAGCAGACGGTCGATAAAATCTTCTTCCTTGATACGTGCCGCTGACTTGCCTTTGCCCCCACGACGCTGCGCTTCATAGTCGCTCAGCGGTTGGTATTTGACATAGCCCTGATGCGAGAGCGTAACCACCACATCTTCCTGATTGATCAGGTCTTCGATATTGATGTCAGCGCTGTTGGCAGTGATTTCGGTACGGCGTTCGTCACTGTACTGGGCCTTGATGGCTTCCAGCTCTTCGCGAATGACTTCCATCAGGCGCTCAGGGCTGGTCAGAATATGCAGCAGCTCGGCAATTTGTACCAACAGCTCTTTATACTCATCCAGCAGTTTTTCGTGTTCCAGACCGGTCAGCTTTTGCAACCGCAGATCCAGAATCGCCTGTGCCTGCTGCTCGGTCAGGTAGTATTTACCGTCGCGAATACCGAATTCCGGCTCCAGCCAGTCAGGACGCGCAGCATCATTACCGGCGCGTTCCAGCATCGCCGCGACGTTGCCCAGATCCCACGCACGAGCAATCAATGCTGCCTTGGCTTCCGCCGGGTTTGGCGCATTGCGAATCGCTTCAATGATCGGATCGATATTTGCCAGCGCAACCGCCAGCCCTTCCAAAATATGGGCACGCTCGCGCGCTTTGCGCAGTTCAAAAATGGTTCTGCGCGTCACTACTTCACGACGGTGACGAACAAAGGCAACCAGAATATCCTTGAGCGGCATAATCTTCGGCTGGCCCTGATGCAGTGCCACCATGTTGATGCCGAACGAGACCTGAAGCTGAGTCAGAGAATAGAGGTTATTCAGTACCACTTCGCCCACGGCATCACGTTTGATCTCAATCACGATGCGCATGCCGTCTTTATCAGACTCATCGCGTAATGCGCTGATGCCTTCGACGCGTTTCTCTTTTACCAGCTCGGCGATTTTCTCAATCAGACGCGCCTTGTTCACCTGATAGGGAATTTCGTGCACGATAATGGTCTCACGACCATTTTTCTCGTCCACTTCCACTTCGGCGCGTGCGCGGATGTAAATTTTGCCACGCCCGGTGCGGTACGCTTCTTCAATGCCACGTCTGCCGTTGATGATTGCGGCGGTCGGGAAATCCGGCCCTTTGATGTGCGCCATCAACCCTTCCAGGCTGATGTTTTCATCTTCAATGTACGCCAGGCAGCCGTTGATCACTTCCGTCAGATTATGTGGCGGGATGTTGGTTGCCATCCCCACGGCGATACCGGAAGAACCGTTCACCAGCAGGTTAGGGATACGCGTCGGCATTACATCGGGGATCTGTTCTGTGCCATCGTAGTTGGGCACAAAATCTACCGTCTCTTTTTCCAGATCCGACAGCAGCTCGTGGGCGATTTTCGACATGCGAATTTCGGTATAACGCATGGCCGCCGCGGAGTCGCCGTCTATTGACCCGAAGTTGCCCTGACCATCCACCAGCATATAGCGCAAGGAGAAAGGTTGCGCCATACGCACGATGGTTTCATATACGGCGGAATCACCGTGCGGGTGGTATTTACCGATTACGTCGCCGACCACACGGGCCGATTTTTTATAGGGTTTGTTCCAGTCATTTCCCAGCACGCTCATCGCGAAGAGCACGCGCCGGTGCACGGGTTTCAGGCCGTCACGAACATCAGGCAAGGCACGCCCGACAATAACGGACATGGCATAGTCCAAATATGAGTTTTTCAACTCATCTTCGATATTGACCGGTGTTATTTCTCTGGCAAGGTCGCTCATGGAGCCGCTATCCCTCTATTTAATGCATCAACCCGAGTTCAAAAGGTGGAAAATGATAGCACAAAACCCACCTCACAGGGAAAATACGCGCACGAGTAATGACGCTTTTCTTTCATTCACCGCCTTTTCCATCGCTGAGGCGAAAGGGAGAATCGCTACTACATCCTGCGTACACCCGATATACTCACCGCAGATGAGAATAACAAAAGGTGGTATACCGCATGAACGCAGAAACACCGACGCACAATGTCGATCATGATGAAATCGCCAAGTTTGAAGCCGTCGCCTCACGCTGGTGGGATTTGGAAGGCGAGTTCAAACCGCTGCACCGCATCAACCCGCTGCGACTTGATTATATCGCGCGCCGCGCCGATGGGCTGTTTGGCAAGCAGGTGCTGGATGTCGGCTGCGGTGGCGGCATTCTGGCGGAGAGCATGGCGCGCGAAGGGGCAGAGGTTACCGGATTAGATATGGGGGCCGAACCGTTGCAGGTAGCCCGGTTGCACGCGCTGGAGAGCGGCGTTAGCGTGCACTATGTGCAGGAAACCGTGGAGTCTCACGCAGCGGTGCACGCCGGGCGCTATGACGTTGTGACCTGTATGGAGATGCTGGAACATGTGCCAGACCCGCAATCGGTGGTGCGCGCCTGTGCCGCCCAGGTCAAACCCGGCGGACATGTGTTTTTCTCGACCATCAACCGTAATGCCAAAGCCTGGCTGTTGATGATTTTCGGTGCCGAATACGTGCTGAAAATGGTGCCCAAAGGCACCCATGACGCGAAGAAATTTATTCGCCCGGCAGAACTGCTGGACTGGGTGGACGGCACCTCGCTGGCCGACCAGCACATCACCGGTCTGCATTATAACCCGCTGCGCGATCGTTTTACGCTCGGTCCTAACGTGGATGTGAACTATATGCTGCATACGCAGCGCGAGGCGGAATAACTCAGCGTTTGGAACGCAGATTGGTGATATCGTCGCCAATCTGCCATTCCCTCTTCAGTCATAACCTTAGACGCTGATCAAATTAAGAATTTTCTGTGCGCGGAAAAAAGCGGCAACCGATCAATTTTTTATTTTTTTATCCCCATCCATTGACAAAAGTTAAGGCCGCAACGCTACAGGCGTTTAGCCACTGTGTAACAATTCCTCCCCATGTTATCCACAATTTCAGTGTGTTTTGTTCACTTGCAATAGCCGAAAATTCTCACTATCTTGTTATCATTCTAAACCAAACCCCCTATATGTAGTGTTTCCTCCACACACCGCAGCACTAGACTGTCGTGTGCGTTTTCGATCGGGGAAAACACTATTGCAATAGGAAAAACGGATAGGTACTACACCACATGAACCAGAGCCTGCTAGTAACCAAACGCGATGGCAGCAAAGAACGCATCAATCTGGACAAGATTCACCGGGTGATTACCTGGGCAGCAGAAGGCCTGCACAATGTGTCAGTGTCTCAAGTAGAGCTGCGCTCCCACATTCAGTTTTATGATGGCATCAAGACTGCCGATATCCATGAAACCATTATCAAAGCCGCCGCCGATCTGATTTCGCGCGACAGCCCGGACTACCAATATCTGGCCGCGCGTTTGGCCATTTTCCACTTGCGTAAGAAAGCGTACGGCCAGTTTGAACCGCCGGCGTTGTTCGATCACGTCACCAACATGGTGGAACTGGGCAAATACGACACCCACTTATTGCAGGACTACACGCCAGAAGAGTTCGCTCAGATGGACGCTTTCATCGATCACTGGCGCGACATGACCTTCTCTTACGCTGCGGTTAAGCAGTTGGAAGGGAAATATCTGGTGCAAAACCGCGTCACCGGTGACATCTACGAAAGCGCCCAGTTCCTGTATGTACTGGTAGCCGCCTGCCTGTTCTCCGGTTACCCGCGCGAAACGCGTCTGGATTACGTCAAACGCTTCTATGACGCGATTTCTACCTTCAAGATTTCGCTGCCAACGCCGATCATGTCCGGCGTGCGTACCCCGACCCGTCAGTTCAGCTCCTGCGTGTTGATCGAGTGCGGCGACAGCCTGGATTCCATCAACGCCACCTCCAGCGCTATCGTGAAATACGTTTCGCAGCGTGCCGGTATCGGCATCAACGCGGGTCGTCTCCGCGCGCTGGGTAGCCCGATTCGCGGCGGTGAAGCGTTCCATACCGGCTGTATTCCGTTCTATAAACATTTCCAGACCGCAGTGAAATCCTGTTCACAGGGCGGCGTGCGCGGCGGTGCAGCGACGCTGTTTTATCCGCTGTGGCATCTGGAAGTCGAAAGCCTGCTGGTGCTGAAGAACAACCGTGGCGTGGAAGGCAACCGCGTGCGTCATCTCGATTACGGCGTACAGTTGAACAAGCTGATGTATCAGCGTCTGGTCAAAGGGCAAGAAATCACCCTGTTCAGCCCCTCTGACGTGCCCGGCCTGTATGACGCGTTTTTTGCCGATCAGGACGAGTTCGAGCGCTTGTATCAGCAGTATGAAAAAGATGACAGCATCCGCAAGAAATCCATGAAAGCGGTCGATCTGTTCTCGCTGATGATGCAAGAGCGCGCCTCCACCGGCCGTATCTACATTCAACACGTCGATCACTGCAACACCCACAGCCCGTTCGAGCCGACCATCGCACCGGTGCGTCAGTCCAACCTGTGTCTGGAAATTGCACTGCCGACCCATCCTCTGGAAGACGTCAACGACGAAAAAGGCGAGATCGCGCTCTGCACCCTCTCTGCGTTCAACCTTGGCGCATTGAATAGCCTGGATGATTTGGAAGATTTGGCGCGCCTGGCAGTACGTGCACTAGACGCCCTGCTGGACTATCAGGACTATCCGATTCTGGCCGCTAAACGCGGTGCCATGGGCCGCCGCACGCTCGGCATCGGCGTCATCAACTTCGCCTACTATCTGGCGAAAAACGGTGTGCGCTACTCCGACGGCAGCGCCAACAACCTGACGCACCAGACTTTTGAAGCCATTCAGTACTACCTGCTGCAAGCGTCAAACGAGCTGGCGCGCGAACAGGGTGCCTGCCCGTGGTTTGACCAAACCACCTATGCGCGCGGCGTGCTGCCTATTGACACCTACAAGCGCGATCTGGATGGCATTTGCAGCGAACCGTTGCATTACGATTGGGAAGCGCTGCGCGACAGTATCAAAACACACGGTCTGCGTAACTCCACGCTCTCTGCGTTGATGCCGTCGGAAACCTCGTCACAAATATCCAACGCCACCAACGGGATTGAACCGCCGCGCGGACACATCAGCATCAAGGCGTCAAAAGACGGTATTCTGCGCCAGGTGGTGCCGGATTATGAAACCCTGAAGGATGCCTACGAGTTACTGTGGGAAATGCCGAACAATGATGGCTACCTGCAACTGGTTGGACTGATGCAAAAGTTTGTCGATCAGGCTATTTCTGCCAACACTAACTACGATCCGGCACGCTTCCCGTCAGGAAAAGTGCCGATGAAACAGTTGCTGACTGACTTGCTCACCGCCTATAAATTCGGGTTGAAAACGCTGTATTATCAAAACACCCGTGACGGCGCGGAAGACATTCAGGAAGATATCCTAACCGACGCACAGGATGACGGTTGCGAAGGCGGTGCCTGCAAGATTTAAACCGCTTCCCGCGTAGGGTATTGTTTACGTAAGTCTTTTTCAGGAGGCGGTGAAACGCCTCCTGTCCCTTTTTGGAGATACAGCCCTATGGCTTATACCACCTTCTCACAGAATAAAAACGATCAGCTTCTGGAACCAATGTTCTTTGGTCAGTCCGTTAACGTCGCGCGTTACGATCAGCAAAAATATGAAATATTCGAGAAACTGATCGAGAAACAGCTTTCCTTTTTCTGGCGTCCGGAAGAGGTCGATGTATCTCGCGATCGCATCGATTATCAGGCGCTACCGGAACATGAAAAGCACATTTTCATCAGCAACCTGAAATACCAAACGCTGCTGGACTCCATTCAAGGACGCAGCCCGAACGTCGCACTGTTACCGCTGATCTCCATCCCTGAATTGGAAACCTGGATAGAAACCTGGGCGTTTTCAGAAACCATTCACTCCCGTTCCTATACCCATATCATCCGCAATATCGTCAACGATCCGGCGCTGGTGTTCGATGATATCGTCACCAATGAAGAGATTCTGAAACGCGCAAAAGACATCTCTGCTTTCTATGACGATCTGATCGAACTGACCAGCTATTACCATCTGCTGGGCGAAGGCACGCATCAGGTGAACGGTAAAACCGTCACCGTCAATCTGCATGCCTTGAAGAAACAGCTTTATCTGTGCCTGATGAGCGTCAATGCGCTGGAAGCCATTCGTTTTTATGTCAGTTTCGCCTGCTCGTTCGCCTTTGCTGAACGCGAACTGATGGAAGGCAACGCCAAAATCATCAAACTGATCGCCCGCGATGAAGCGCTGCACCTGACCGGCACCCAACATATGCTGAATCTGATGCGTTCCGGCCAGGACGATCCTGAAATGGCGCAAATCGCCGAAGAGTGCCAACAGGAATGCTACGACCTGTTTGTGCTGGCGGCGCAGCAGGAAAAAGAGTGGGCGGAATACCTGTTCCGCGACGGCTCGATGATTGGCCTGAACAAAGACATTCTCTGCCAGTACGTTGAATACATCACCAATATCCGCATGCAGGCGGTGGGATTGCCATTGCCGTTCCAAACGCGCACTAACCCAATTCCGTGGATTAACGCCTGGCTGGTCTCTGACAACGTGCAGGTTGCCCCGCAAGAAGTGGAAGTGAGTTCTTATCTGGTCGGCCAAATTGATTCTGAAATCAACGCCGACGACCTGAGTGACTTCCAGCTCTAAGCCGATGAGCACCTCAACCATAACACTGCGCGTCTCAGGCGCGCAGCTTGCCAGCAACGACAGCGCCGCCTCATTACTGGATGTGCTGGAACAACATCGCGTGCCGGTGGAGTATCAGTGCCGCTCGGGCTATTGCGGTGCCTGCCGCTTACGGCTGGTGAAAGGTCGCGTCGCCTATCGCCAAACGCCGCTTGCCTGTGTACAGCAAGATGAAATTTTGCCGTGCTGCTGCATGCCGGTGAATGATATTGAGTTGGAGTTGTGAACAATCAATGACCGATGCGGTAAAGGCGGATGAATCAGCGCGAAAACAGATTTATCCGGTAAGAAAAAGGCGCTCACCCTCTTTCAACGATGAACGCCCTTTCGCTTTCCCTGTCAGGATTATTTAGCGGATGCATTGCCACCGCTTTAAGCTCGCGTTTAGCGCGGTGTTATTTTTTTTCAACATTGTCTTTCAGGTACTGCAACACCGCTTTATTCACTTTATGCTCTGTGAACTTCCAACCCTTCCAGTAATCAGGTTGGTTTAAATAAATTTCAGGCGGAATGGTGAAGTCACTCAGCGTAAGCCATTCTGCAAACAGCTCAGGGCTGCGCTTCTGAAGTAGTTGCAGCAAGAGAATCAGTGACATGGCTGATGCTGGCGCGAGACTCTCGCCGCTTAAATATTTGTGAACCGTTGACCGATTCGAGCGAAAAAGGATAGGTAACAGCGCCCTATCAATTCCCATCTCATTAAAAATCTTTTCAAAATCATTCATTTACTTTCACCTGTCTGTTTCTAATCCCGGCAAAAATTGATATTTCTCAAAGAAACCGATGATAGCATATTTCAGCATCAAATTCATTCACCCATCAGAAACCAGAATTATTTCACAAGCAAAAACAACTCGTTATCTGCGATCCATTCCGCCGCAGTGCCAAATGAGAACAATTATCGCATCATTAAGAAACTAAATTGGTTTTTATTGGAAACAAATGAGTGATAAAGAACAACAATCCGCAATCAAACGTGCTTTACATCACAAAACATGCGGCGTAAATTCCGCACAACGTAAACCAAAATCCTTTCTAATATAAACGACAATTACGCCACGAGAGAAACATACTCGCGCGTTAATTTTAATGAGAAATTAACAAATGAAACAAACATGTTCTCGCTCTATTCTGGCAGTTATCATCAGCGCGGTTTGTGTGCCTGCTTTTGCTGGCTTGTCTGGTGCTGACAAACAGGCCGCTGATGCTTATTTTGCCACTGCAAACCATCAGCTTTCAGAAAACCATCCTGAGAACGCAACCCTGTCAGCGGCCACGCCTGCGACGCAGACTCAAACCAACGTTGAACGCCTGCAAGCACAAATTGACGCTCGACTGGCAACAGAAGGTGGTGTGAAAAAGTATGTTTCCGGAGCGCTGGTCCCGGTTGAAGGCAAGATTGCCGCCGCACAAAACCGTGCAGATCAGGCCTTGTCGCAAGCGGGTGTAAACACCGGCCGCATTGATCGTCTTGATGTGGCGATTAACACCAACGCGACCAACATTGACAAGGTGCAAACCACCGCCGATCGCGCACAGACTACGGCGGATCAAGCAAAATCCAGCGCCATACACGCCAACAACAACGCGAACATTGCACTGAAAAATACCGTTAACCTTTCTTCACACGTTGCATCCCTCGAAACTGATGTAGCGACGGTCAAAGATGATGTCGCAGCAAACACCAACGTCAATGAACAACAGCAACATCTGATTACGGCCAACAGCGAAGCCATCGCACAGGTTCATGTTCAAAACAGCGAGCGCGTGCAAAATATGCTTCACGCACGTCAACAAGCCGAAACACAAGCCACGGTAAAAGCGGCGGTTGACGCAATCCCTCACGCTGAACCTGCTGATGACCACAGCAAAGCCATCACAGCTAACCGCAGTGCTATCAAGGCCACAAACAACAGCGTGAGAAAATTGGCGAAACAGCAGCAGATAGAAAGCATTTATTACAGTGAGCAGATTCAAACACTGGCGGATAACACGACCCAATCGCTGACAGAAGAGCATTCAGCAATCAAAGCCACGCACGCTCGTGCCGTTGACAATAGCCAACAGATTGACGATCTCAACGGTAACGTTAGTCACCTGAGAAATTTGGTTGAGGAAAACAAGAAAGAAGCCGCTGCGGGTTCCTCTGCTGCAATGGCTCAGGCCAACATTCCGCAAGTGCTTAACGGACAGACCGTTGCTATTGGCGCAGGTATTGGTGGCTACGACGGAGAATCAGCCGTCGCTGTTGGCGTGTCTTTCCGCGCAACTCAGAACGTAACGGTTAAAGCAACGGTGAGTGATGACACTCAGGAAAACCTGGGTTATGGCGCTGGCCTCTCTGTGGGTTGGTAATCCATGGGTAATGTTCAATTGATGACACATGAAATGCACAACAGGTTATTTCTATGATTAACAAGATTTCACTGATCGCTGTCGTTATGCTGGCCGGTTGTTCCTCACAGGCATCACGCATGGCAGAGTGTCAAGCCCAGGGCGTCAGCCGCGATGCCTGTTACATCGCGGAGAAGAATCGCCAGTCAACCATGGCGGCCAGCGCAGAAAAACAGGCGCTGGAAAATGCCGCACACGCCGTGCGTTAAGGAGTAAAAAAGAATGAAAACCAATCAGTTAGTGATTTCCGCACTGGCATTAACAAGCTCACTGGTTACCGCTACCAGCTACGGCTTTCCGGTAAACAGTGAGACGCACGCAGCGGATAACTCACAGCACAGCGTTCTGGTGGCACAAAAGCAAACGCTAAAATCCTCGTGGAAAGGGTTTGGCATTACGGTGAACCGTGCGAAAGATGGCATCATCACCGTCGATGGCAAGCCAGCAGCGCTGGATGAGCACAATGAAAATGCGCAAGTTTACTCTCAAGGGCTTAACACCGTGATTTTCTATAAAACAGGAAGAGTAGTGTTAATGCGAGATGGTCAATTTGTGGGCGATCTGAAATAAGTATTGTAGGTATACCCTAAATAATTCGAGTTGCAGGAAGGCGGCAAGGGAGTGAATCCCGATGAGCTTACTCAGGTAAGTGATTCGGGTGAATGAGTGCAGCCAACGCACCTGCAGCTTGAAGTATGACGGGTATAGTGATTCTTTATTCACGGGTTATTCCATTCAGAGGTTATCACTCAGTCACCTCTGACATCCCGATGACAGCGTTTATTTTATCATTTTCTTTCCCTGGTGTTGTTTGCCCTTTATCCCGTATAAAGGGCCTTTTTTTAAATTAGCTCACAACTGTAACTATTCAAAAAAGCAACTATTCAACCACGCTACACATTTCCCACACGGCATTATTCACCCGATAAATTTATCGCTTCGGAAATATTATTAACGCAAGATTTTTTATCGTAATTCATACCGTTGTAGAATTTTTAGGATGAAATCGATATAAAAAAATCAAAAAATTGCTTATATACTCCTCGGTTATTTATCACACCATAGGCTAGTCTGACCTGCATTACATTCACCTGAATATAAATTTCCAAATACTTATAATAGGGAAGCGCATGAAATTCTCGGATTTGAAAATCGCTACACGGCTAACCATCGGCTCTATATCCAGCTTGATTATTCTACTTATTTTTGGTGCATTGGCCTTTGGCGGGCTTAAAAGTTTTCACGAACACATCGACGCCGTAGTAAAGAAAAATTATCCTACCGTGATGCTCTCCAACAATGTCATGAGCAGTTTAAATAACGTCTTTATTAGCCAATCCGCTTTCTTTGCCCTGACCGCAGAAAATGATGAAAATAACATCAACACTACGGTTGAACAAATCAAAAAAGATCGCAGCGTTATCGTTAAACATATTACGACGCTCAGCAACTCTGTACAGGGCGATGCTGAACTCACTGCGGCATTAAATACCATCAAGCAGGATTACAGTAAGTTTGCCGAAGCCAGCGACGCACTGCTGAATCTGGCGAAAAACCGTCAGGACCTACGCCATCAGGCGCTTGAGGTGACCTGGCCGCTAGGTACTGCGCTCAAAAAAGATATTTCACAGTTCATCAGCAAAGCCGAATACCGGATGTGGCAGGCGGATCAAACGGTTAATCAAAGTTACAGCAGCATTCGCATTATATTGCTGTGCATTATTCTCGCAGGCGCCGTTATCAGCCTGACGCTGTCATTCGTGACAGCACGCAGCGTGGTGCTGCCCTTACAGCAAGCGGTGTCACTGGCGGAGTCCGTTGCGCAGGGCAATCTGACGCGATCGATCGCCCATCAGCGTAAAGATGAGACCGGTATCTTATTGAATGCGCTGAACAAGATGACCACCAATCTTCAGCAGCTTGTCGGGCAACTGCGCGATGGTGCACACAGCATTGCCTCCGCTACCGCACAGATTGCGGCGGGTAACTTGGATCTGTCTGGCCGCACCGAAGAACAGGCCAGCTCTCTGGAAGAGACGGCAGCATCAATGAACCAGTTGGCGGCTACCGTCAAAAACACCGCAGAAAGCACCCAACAGGCCAATACGCTGGTGAACGATGCCGCCGTAGAGATGAAAAACAGCGGCAGCAAAATGTCCGATGCCGCCAGCAAAATGCATGAAATCCGTGATTCTGCCAATCACATGGTGGAAATCATCGCCCTGATCGACGGCATTGCTTTCCAAACCAATATATTGGCTCTTAATGCTGCGGTTGAAGCGGCTCGTGCAGGGGAACAAGGTCGCGGCTTTGCCGTGGTTGCCAGCGAAGTACGTAATCTCGCGCAGCGTAGCGCCGCCGCGGCAAAAGAGATCAAAGTGTTGATCGACGATGCCGTGCACACGACACAACAAGGGATGGAGCTGGTGGAAGGTGCGGAAACATCCATGAAGAACCTGAGTGCCAACGCCTCTCACATGGGCAGCATTATGTCGGAAATTGCGCACTCCAGCCGGGAACAGAGCGTCGGGATCGATCAGGTCAACATTGGCGTCGGACAGCTTGATGCGTCAACACAGCAAAACGCTTCGCTGGTCGAGGAAGTCTCTGCGGCCGCACAGTCGTTGCAACATCAAGCGCAGCGTCTGACGGATGCCGTGGCGGTGTTTGTCATTACGCCTACCGGCTCAACGACCGTAACGGCCCCGACAGCAGCGACAAAAACACCGCTGCTGGCCGCTGCGGGCACGAGTCCCAGCACGTCATCCTCAAACGATAACTGGACAACCTTTTAATCCTGCCGCTTACCGGGGCGTATTGACGCCCCTTCTTGCCTCACCTCTCGTTTTTGCTATTTTCAGATAATGCGTCAATAACAACGCGCGATTACGCCTGCGAAAAGATAGGTTTTACACCCCGACGGCGCTAGAATGACTTTTTCAGGATGAAGAAAAATACACTTTTATTTCAGTGCATTATTTTTAAAACAACCTTTGGAGGTGAAAACCATGCTAAGTGTGATTCCCGTATTGATATTTGTCGCGCTGGTTATTGTATGGTCCGGGATCAAGATAGTACCGCAAGGTTACCAGTGGACGGTGGAGCGCTTTGGCCGTTACACCAAAACATTGATGCCGGGTTTAAATATCCTCATTCCATTCATGGACAGAATAGGACGTAAAATCAATGTAATGGAACAAGTGCTTGAGATTCCATCACAAGAAATTATCTCCAAGGACAATGCCAACGTTACGATCGATGCCGTCTGCTTTATTCAGGTTGTGGATGCGCCACGCGCCGCCTATGAAGTGAGTAATCTGGAACTGGCAATCAAAAACCTTACCATGACCAACTTTCGTACCGTACTCGGTTCGATGGAGCTGGATGAAATGTTGTCTCAACGAGACAGCATCAATACCCGGCTGCTGCATATCGTAGACGAAGCCACCGGCCCGTGGGGCGTGAAGATTACACGTATCGAGATCCGCGATGTGCGCCCCCCTGCCGAACTGGTCGCGTCAATGAATGCCCAGATGAAAGCGGAACGAACCAAACGTGCTGACATTCTCGAAGCGGAGGGGGTACGGCAGGCCGCTATTCTCAAAGCCGAAGGGGAAAAACAATCACAAATTCTCAAAGCAGAAGGATTACGGCAATCTGCTTTTCTTGAGGCCGAGGCCAGAGAACGTGCAGCAGAAGCAGAAGCCCGCGCCACACAAATGGTGTCCGATGCTATCGCTTCCGGCAATATCCAGGCGATCAACTATTTCGTGGCGCAGAAATACACCGATGCGCTACAACAGATTGGTTCAGCCAACAATAGCAAGGTGATTATGATGCCATTGGAAGCCAGTAACCTGATGGGTGCCATTGGCGGAATTGCAGAACTGATCAAAGAAAGCGGCAATACGCGGAGTAAAGATGGACGTTGAGTTACTCGCGGAGAATGCGCATTGGCTATGGCTCTCCCTTGGCGGCTTGCTGTTGGCGGCTGAGATGTTGGGTGCCAGCGGCTATCTGCTGTGGAGCGGTGTTTCCGCGGTTATCATCGGTCTGCTGACCTGGGGCCTGCCTTTACCTTGGGCGTGGCAAGGCACGCTGTTTGCCCTATTGACCATCTCTATAGCCATATTGTGGTGGTACTGGTTACGCAACTGTGCGCGTCGCACGATTGAGACCACTGTGCTCAACCAGCGCAGTCAACAATTGATCGGGGTACGCACCACACTCACGGAAGCCGTAGTCGATGGCATAGGCCGTGCCAGAATCGGTGACAGCACCTGGCGAGTAAAAGCCGATGATGCCTTACCCGCTGGAACGGCGGTTGAGGTGATTGCCATCGAAGGCATCACGTTACACGTTCGCGCCCTCAAGGTTTAACGCCCTTCCCCATTATCCCCACCCCACAACAGGGGCTGGGGATTTTTCATCCTTATGGCAGTATCCTCGCGCAGCGCAAGCGGTTAGCATGGGCGTTTGTGGTTGATGGAGATAAATCATGCCGTTACTGCGCCAACTGGCCACCTGGTTAGGATTAATTTCCCCGGTCGCCTATGCCTACCCCGCCCTGGATGTTTCTCTGCCACAGGGCGGACGCCTGCATTTGGTGGGCAGTATTCATATGGGTAGCGAAGCCATGTCTCCGTTGCCGGAGGTGTTGCTGCAACAATTGAGGCAATCAACTGCACTGGTGGTTGAAGCCGATATTTCCGATATGGGGTCACCGTTGCAGGAAGAGTACGAGCCGCGTCCGCTGGCAGAGCGTCTGGACTCAGAACGCTATCAGCGGTTCCAGCAGCACTGTGAAGCGCTGGCGCTTAGCGTGGCCCGCTTCGAGCATCTTCCCGCCTGGCACGCCGCGCTGACGCTCCAGGCGATGCAGGCGCAATCGCTCGGCTTGCGGCCTCAATATGGCATCGACTATCAATTGATTCAGGCCGCCAAAGCGGAAAACATCCCAGTGATTGAGCTTGAGGGCCAGCAGGAACAGCTCGCCATGCTGCGACAATTGCCGCAGGGGGGCGTAGTATTGCTGGAAGATACGCTGGATCACTGGCACGTTAATGCACGCCTGCTTCAGGTGATGACTGGCTGGTGGCTGGAAGGACCGCCAGCAAAATCCGCTGCCGCTATTCCGGCGACGTTCAGCCACGCCTTGTCCGAGGTATTGATGCGTCAGCGCAATACCCGCTGGCGCGATCAGTTGCAGGCACTGCCGACCGGAGATTATGTGGTGGCTGTCGGTGCGTTGCATCTGTATGGCGATAATAGCCTGCCTTCCCTGCTACAACCTGACAGTGCAGCGCGATAACGACGGGATTGACTAAGGAACGAGCACCATGACACCCGCAGTAAAACTTCTGGAAAAAAATAAGGTCGCTTTCCAGCTTCACAGCTATGACCATGACCCAAACGAAACCAATTTTGGCGAAGAAGCCGCGCGTAAGCTGGGGTTGAATAAAGAGCAGGTGTATAAAACCCTGCTGGTATCGCTGAACGGCGATGCCAAGCATTTGGCCGTTGCCATCACCCCGGTCTCTGGGCAGTTGGATTTAAAGAAAGTGGCACGTGCCTTTGGTGCCAAAAAAGCGGATATGGCCGATCCTGTACTTGCTCAGCGGGTTACAGGCTATCTGGTGGGTGGTATCAGCCCTTTAGGGCAGAAAAAACTGCTGCCGACGGCCATTGATGAACCGGCGCAGCACTTCCCGGTGATCTACGTTTCCGGCGGCAAACGCGGATTGGATATCGGGCTCGCACCCGCCGATTTGGCGCACCTGCTGAAAGCGTCATTTAGTGATATTGCCAAGCGGGATTAGTGAGAGAACCCCGATGAGCTTACTCAAGTAAGCGATTCGGGTGACTGATCGCGGCCAACGCCGCCACGGCGTGAGGCCCCCCCGTTTTACGCGAAATAATTCGCGTTGTGGCAAGGCGGCAAGCGAAGGAATCCCGATGAGCTTACTCAAGTAAGTGATTCGGGTGACTGAGCGCGGCCAACGCCGCCACGGCGTGAAGTATGAAGCGTAAAAGAAGCTGATGGCAGAGGACTCCACGGCCAGTGTGTCCCCTGCCACCGCTTCAGAACGGGTAATTAATCGACCTTGGCCCCTTTTTCGACCAACAGCGTCGGCCCTTGCTTCACGTTGAGGGTTAAGCCTTTGGTTTGCACTTCAGCGTTACGCACGCGGATCCCCTGATCGGCATCGATACGCACGTTGTCAAAATGGAAACCGCTTAAGGGTGCTTCGGGCACGCCAATGATGTACGCAGCGGCTTTACTTTTGCCGGTTGATTCCAGGTTCTCGATCGTCACATTGCTAAAATGCGGTGTCTTGTATTTATCAAACGGCTGTTTGGCATCGGTATCGGGTGGGTAAATTTGTTCACCCATGGTGAAACCGCCTTCTGCCAGCAGCTTGTCCACTTCGGCCTGCACAATGGGTGCCGCCTTGTAGTAGCCTGCAAACACCAGCGGAATATCAACATCGACCATTTTGGTGTTGCGGTAAGTGATATTTTTCACTTCACCACCTTTACCGCGCAGCGTCTTGATACGAATACCGTACATCGAACCTTCGAACTGGTTATTTTCCACCAGCACGTTATTCACGCCACCGGAGGTTTCGCTGCCGATAGAAATACCGCGCCCTTGATGCAACACGTTGTTCGCAATATAGATATTGTCGACGACGCCGTCAGGGAAACGCTCATCTGGCTTCTCGGCTTTGATGGCAATGTGGTCGTCGTTACAATCAATAAAGTTATTGGTGATACGAATGTTCTGGCTGTCGATAGGATCGATGGCATCGGTGTTCGGTGCATGCCAGGGCGACAGGATCTTGGTGTTGTTGACGTTGACTTCATGGGCGTAACGCATCACCACGTGGAAACTCGGCGAATGCGTCAGGGTAACGCCATCCACCAGCACGTTGCTGGAACGGGTGATGTAGATCAAACGCGGACGATCGGTACCACCTTTCTTACCCGTAGCACGAATGTTGGCACGCCAGCGTTCCCACCACACAGCGCCTTGACCATCAATGGTACCTTCACCGGTGATGGCGACGTTCTTGGCATCAGCAACGCTGATAAACGGCAACCAGCCATTTTCCGCCTCGGCGTATTTGGTCTGCTCCGTGGCACGGTAGGCCGCTTCTTCGGTAGAAGCCACAATGGTGGCGTTCTTCGCCAGATTTAATCGCACATTGCTTTTCAGGAACAGCGGGTTGACCAGATAGTTACCTTCCGGCACCAACACCGTACCGCCGCCTGCGGCCGCACAATCATCGATAGCGCGTTGGAATGAATCCGTATTCAGTGCAATTTGCAGGCGATGGCCTTCCGCGCCATATTGCGTGACATCGCACACTTTGCCATTATCGGTAAAAGTGACAACGGCAGGTAAGGCTGCGGCACCCGCCTGAGAACTGACCGCAATACATGCGCCAAGCAATGACAAAACAAACCCCTTCTTCATTCCAACACCCTCTATTGAAAAGACGTTTTAATAAAATATCAAAGGCTTTTCAATAAAAAACAACGACAGATCACGTTTGTGATCCTGAGCGCGCTAAAAATGTTATCGCTAACATTTAACTGTTATGTCCATCACAAAAGCACACTGAGCAATTGATGAGCGAGGTGCATAAAAAAAGAGGGTTTGCTTCTCTGCAAGCCCTCTTAAATGTTAGCGCGACCATTTTATCAGCGGTATTGAATTTCGCCTTTAGGCGCGTAGGCCGCTGCATCAAGCGGTGAATGCTGCTCAATATACTGTTTCAACACCTCGGCATCGACAAAACCGGTGTTGACGTAGGTCGGTAATTCATCCAGGCGCGGATAACCATCACCGCCCATCGCATTGAAGTTCAGCGTAGCCATACGGTAGGTTTTATCCGCCTGCAACGGTTCACCCTTGATTTTCACATCCTGAACACCTTGTCCATCGGCCACCAGGCTGACGTTCAGGAATTGGGCATAAGCACCGGAATCCACTTTCTTGTTTGCCACCGCAGCCAGGTATTTCTCAACCTCGCTGCCTTTCATATCGACATAGACCAAGGTATTGGCAAACGGCTGCACTTTCAGCACCGTTTTATAGGTGATATCACCGGGCTGAATGGAGTCACGTATGCCACCGCCGCTCATCACGGCAAAATCCGCATTGGCGCGTTCACGCTGCGCCGATAACAGCAGATGCCCGAGGTTGGTTTGGTAGAAGCGCACCTGTTTGCGATCGCCATCCAGCGTGCCATTAACGCTCCCCACCTTCACGTCTAGTTGCGCCTGCCCCTTCTCCTGGAACGGCGTCAGCATTTTCACTACGCCATCATCCTGTTTGATTTCCTGGGTATAATAGACGCGCTCGGTGCCGCCACCGGTCTTCTCCACCTTTTTCTTCAGGTTGACCGGAATAAGTTGGTAATGCGCCAGCGTTAACGTGCCATTTTTAAACGTGAAATCAGCGCGCCCAACATATTTACCCCATTCGTGAGCCTGCACGATCCAGGTGCCATTTTGCCGATCCGGCGCGCAAGGCGTGCCCGGCACATAATCCACCTGTTTCTTGTTTTCGCTCGCCATACAGACCGGGTCCTGTGAGTGACCACCCACAATCATGTCCAGATAGCCCGCCGGCAGGCTGCGCGCCATTTCAACATCCCCCGGCGCATTGGATCCGTGCTGCCCATCGTCGTAGTGCCCCATATGGGTCGCCGCGATAATCACATCGGGTTTTTCGCTACTACGCAGTTGATCGACCACCGATTTTACTTCCGTCGACGGCTTGCGAAACTCGATATCGGTGAAAAACTCCGGGTTGCCCAACTTTGCCGTGTCATCGGTGGTCAGGCCGATAACCGCAATCTTGATGCCTTGCTTATCAAACAGGGCATAGGGTTTGAACAGACGCTGTTGCGTGCTCTTTTGATAGATATTGGCAGACAGCAGCGGGAAAGTTGCCCACTTCTCCTGCTGACGCAGTACCGAGAGCGGATTATCAAACTCATGGTTGCCGAGCGCCATGGCATCATAGCCCACCATATTCATGCCGCGAAAATCGGGCTCTGCATCCTGCAAATCAGATTCCGGCACCCCGGTGTTGATATCCCCGCCGGACAGCAGCAGCACGCTGCCGCCTTTAGCAGCCACCTCCTGGCGAATCTGATCCACCAGCGTTTTCTGCGCAGCCAACCCATATTCACCGTATTCGTTGTGCCAGAAATGGCCGTGGTGATCGTTGGTATGGAGGATGGTGATGTCATAGGTTTTATCTTTTTCCCACGCCAGCGCCCCTGCCGAGGTAAAGATCAGCGACATCGCAATAGCACGTCCTAACGCTTTCGTTGCAAAACGCATGGAAACTCTCCGTTTAGTAAACAACCCCTGTTAAAAGAATGCGATAGCAGCCCTCTGCACGTCCTGGTCTTAGTCAGGTACGCGCAGGTTGAGATCTCCCTCCAGAATAGCGCACTTTTACTCAACGCTCGATTTCATTTGCGGCCTGTGACTTATATCACAAGAAAAACCGGCGTTACGCGCATGAATCACAAGAGAAAGCTGATGAAAATGGTCAGTTCATTTGATTCTGTTGTATTTATGTCATTTACCCCCGCTATTCTGGGGTTTTTAACGCAGAGAAACCGGTTCCTCTCATCCAACAGGATGAAAATGCAGCACAACAGACATGAGAAAGTATCTTCATGCGTGCAATAACGTTGGTTTATCAATGCTTATCTTACGAAAGCATCATGAAATCTATGTTAGACTTAGATTCGATGAGTAAACGAAGATTTTTACTAGAATACCCTCATTTTTCCAAGCAGGATTTCTTTAAATGAAATAGAATTTGTTCAAGAAGTCTGCTCATGAACGTTTTTCAACAATGGCAAAAGGAGTCGGGATGCATGCAACCACACCACTAATATCCACCATTGCCGTAGGGCTGGTCCTCGCGTTTCTGCTGGGGATTCTGGCCAATCGACTACGCATTTCCCCTTTAGTCGGCTATCTGGTCGCTGGGGTTCTGGTGGGGCCGTTTACCCCAGGTTTTGTCGCGGATACCGCGTTAGCGCCTGAATTGGCTGAACTTGGGGTTATTCTGCTGATGTTTGGTGTCGGCCTGCATTTTTCGCTTAAAGACCTGATGGCGGTGAAATCCATCGCCATTCCCGGTGCCATTGCGCAAATCGCCGTTGCCACGCTGCTGGGCATGGGCCTTTCCTCCCTGCTCGGCTGGAGCCTGGCAAGCGGGCTGGTGTTTGGGCTTTGCTTGTCCACCGCCAGCACCGTGGTGCTGCTGCGTGCATTGGAAGAACGGCAACTGATTGACAGCCAGCGCGGACAAATCGCCATTGGCTGGCTGATCGTGGAAGATTTGGCGATGGTGTTAACGCTGGTCCTGTTGCCCGCATTCCGTGACATGATTGGCGCAGAGCATGCCGATACCGGCAAGCTGATTCGTGACCTGGCCTGGACCATAGGCAAGGTGGTCGCCTTTATCACGCTGATGATTGTGGTGGGCCGTCGTCTGGTGCCCTGGGTGCTGGCAAAAAGCGCCGCCACCGGCTCACGGGAACTGTTCACCCTCGCCGTGTTGGCGATGGCACTCGGTATCGCTTTCGGTGCTGTGAAGCTGTTTGATGTCTCATTCGCGCTGGGTGCCTTCTTTGCCGGCGTGGTGCTAAACGAATCAGAACTCAGTCAACGCGCCGCCCACGATACGCTGCCGCTGCGTGACGCTTTCGCCGTACTGTTTTTTGTTTCGGTGGGCATGCTGTTCGATCCGATGATTCTGGTGAATGAGCCGGTAGCCGTCATTATTACGCTAGCCATTATCGTGTTCGGTAAATCGGCTGCCGCGTTTATGCTGGTACGCCTGTTCGGCCACTCCAAGCGTACCGCGCTGACCATTTCGACCAGCCTGGCGCAAATTGGGGAATTCGCCTTTATTTTGGCAGGCCTGGGCGTTGTGCTTGGTCTCTTGTCTGAACAGGGGCGCAATCTGGTGCTGGCAGGGGCGATTCTGTCTATCATGATTAACCCGCTGCTCTTCACGCTGCTGGAACGCTATCTGGAGAAAACAGAGACCATTGATGATCAGATTGTGGAAGAGGCCATCGAAGAAGAGAAGCAGATCCCGGTTGATATGTGTAATCACGCGCTATTGGTCGGTTATGGCCGCGTCGGCAGCCTGATCGGTGCCAAACTGCATCAGGAAGGCATTCCCGTTGTGGTTATCGAGAATTCGCGTGCAAGGGTGGATGCGCTACGCGAGCAAGGCATCAAGGCCGTGCTGGGAAATGCCACTAAAGTGGAAATCATGGAGCTGGCCCGGTTGGATTGCGCCCGCTGGCTGCTGTTAACCATTCCTAACGGCTATGAGGCTGGAGAAATCGTTGCGGCGGCGCGAGAAAAACGCCCGGACCTGGAGATCATTGCCCGCGCACATTATGACGATGAAGTCAGCTATATCACTGAACACGGTGCCAATCAGGTAGTAATGGGTGAACGCGAAATCGCTAACAGCATGATTACCCTGCTACAACTTGAGCAGGTAAAGGCTGAAGAATTAAAAGAGTGCCCGATTTGACGCAGTGCGCAGCGGTAACCCCGCTGCGCCATTTTAGTTGTAATGAGTTTGGCTATTCATCACGCACCAACGTTTCGAACACATCGATATGTCTGGCATCGTCATTTAACGCCGGAATATAAGCAAACCGTTCACCGCCAGCATGCAGGAAAATCTCCCGGTTCTGTTCCTGAATCTCTTCCAAGGTTTCCAGACAATCCGCCGCAAACCCCGGGCAAATAACCTGAATGTGTTTGATTCCCTGCGCGGGCAATCCTTTCAGTGTTTCATCCGTGTAGGGTGTCAGCCAGGGTTCACGACCAAAACGCGATTGAAAGGTCATTTGCACCTGTTCCGGTGCCAATCCCAACGCAGCGATCAGTGCCTGTGCCGTCGCCTGACAGCGCAGCGGATAGTCATCTCCCTCCGTCGCATAACGCACCGGAATGCCATGGAACGATATCACTAAGCGGTCTGGCACGCCGTGCAGCGCGAATGATGCTTCCACACGCTGCTTTAGCGCATCGATATAGACCGGGTGTGTTGCATAGTCGCGGATAAAACGAATACCGGGCACCTGGCGGCGCGAGCGCAGCGCATCGGCCAGTCCATCCCACACCGCACCGGTGGTGGAGCAGGAATATTGCGGATAGAGCGGCAACACCACCAGTTGGGTGACACCTTGGGACAGCAGGCTATCCAACGCCGACGGCAAGCTCGGCGAGCCATAGCTCATGCCCAGCGCCACAGGGATATCGTCGCCTAAACGGGCAGAGAGCGCGCACTCTTGACGTCGGCTGAAGGCCAACAGTGGGGAACCGTCAACCGTCCAGATGGACTGATACAGTTTGGCGACACGGGGAGAACGAAAAGGCAGGATCACGCCATTCAACAGCGGCCACCAGAGCCAGCGCGGCGTATCTACCACGCGTTTATCACTGAGAAACTGTGCCAGATAGCGTTTCACCGCCTGCGGCGTCGGGGCTTCGGGCGTCCCCAGATTCACCATCAGTACGCCCAGTTTTTGTTGACTCATCGTCTGCCCTCACTAAAAGGCTGCCCACGGTACACATTTCGACACCGGGCAGCAGTTGTCGTTACCAGCGCTGAGTGTAGCGAAAATGTTGCCTGGGCGGGATAGGAAAAGCGATGTTATTACCGATACTTGCCATCGAAGTCGCGAATGGCAGACCATAACGCTGGATGCAGGCGAAAAAAAACCGGCACACAGGGTACCGGCATTTTCAGGCAACGCGGCGCTAGATTAACCCAGAATGGATTCCAGCTCAGCGCGCACTTGTGCTACCTGGCGGGTGCCGTCTACTTTATGGTAACGGGTATTGCCAGCCTTGGCTTCTTTCTGGTAGTAGTCCACCAGCGGCGCGGTTTGCTGATGGTATTCCACCAGACGTTTACGCACGGTATCTTCATGATCGTCTTTACGGATGGTCAATTCTTCACCCGTGGCATCGTCTTTACCTTCAACCTTTGGCGGGTTGTACTTCACGTGGTAAACACGGCCTGATGCTGCATGCACGCGACGGCCAATAATGCGATCGACAATCAGCTCGTCAGGCACGGCGAACTCAATAACGTTATCAACCTGAATGCCAGCGTCTTTCATGGCATCCGCCTGCGGAATGGTGCGAGGAAAACCATCCAGCAGGAAACCGTTACGGCAATCATCCTGGGCGATACGCTCTTTCACCAGGGCAATAACCAATTCATCCGTGACCAGTTTACCTGCGTCCATGATTTCTTTGGCCTGTTTGCCCAGTTCGGTCCCGGCTTTCACCGCCGCACGCAACATATCACCGGTGGAAATTTGCGGAATGCCATACTTTTCCATAATGAATTGTGCTTGAGTGCCTTTGCCTGCGCCCGGAGCGCCCAGCAGAATAATACGCATTGCGTAAATCCCCTTGCTATGTAGATTTTTTAAAATAAATTTGAAAACGCTCAACCATACCATTCCACAGGCTTATCCTCAAGGAACGGGCTCGCTTCAGCGTGTCGCAAAGCGAAAAAAAACCCGGTTAAAAACCGGGTTTTCGGGAAAGTGTGAGCGGTTATGCACTCAGCAGTTGGTTCATACGACGGATAAACTGATTAGGATCTTCCAGCGTGCCACGTTCAGCCAGCAGCGCCTGCTCCAACAGCAGTTCAACCCACTCGCCAAACTGTGCATCATCGCCGGTGTCTGCGGCACGTTTCACCAACGCATGTTCCGGGTTGAGCTCGAAGATATATTTCACTTCCGGCGCATTCTGTCCGGCTGCGGCAAACAGCTTCGCCATCTGCGTGCTCATGTCATTGGCGTCGGTGGTGACGATAGCCGGGGTATCGGTCAGGCGATGCGTCAGACGCACCTCTTTGACACGTTCACCCAGCAGCGTCTTCACACGCTCAACAAACGGCTCCAGGGATTTTTCCGCTTCTTTGCGCGCTTCGTCATCACTGGCATCATCCGCCAGCTTATCCAGCGCGTCATCCGCTTTGCTGACGGACTGGAAGGACTTGCCGTCAAACTCGGTCAGGTAGCTCATCATCCACTCATCGACGCGGTCAGAAAGCAGAAGCACTTCGATGCCTTTCTTGCGAAACAGCTCCAGATGCGGGCTGCTCTTCGCCGCGGCATAGCTGTCGGCAGTGATGTAGTAGATCTTCTCCTGGCCTTCAACCATACGGCTGACATACTCTTCCAGCGATACCGTCGGGGCGGCGCTGTCGCTGTGGGTGGAAGCAAAGCGCAGCAGTTTGGCAATGGCTTCACGATTGCCGCCATCTTCCGCAGGCCCTTCTTTCAGCACCAGGCCAAACTGTAGCCAGAAGGTTTGGTATTTTTCGGCGTCGTCTTTTGCCAGTTTTTCCAGCATCTGCAACACGCGTTTGGTCAGCGCATTGCGCAGATTCTGGGTAACACGGCTGTCTTGCAGGATTTCACGCGAGACGTTGAGCGGCAGATCGTTGGAGTCGATCAAGCCACGCACAAAGCGCAGGTAGTTCGGCATGAACTGCTCGGCGTCATCCATGATAAACACGCGCTGAACATAGAGTTTCAGCCCATGTTTATGATCGCGGTTCCACATGTCCCACGGTGCCTGGGAAGGGATGTAGAGCAGGCTGGTGTATTCCTGTTTCCCTTCCACACGGTTATGGCTCCAGCTCAGCGGATCGCTGAAGTCGTGGGCAATGTGTTTGTAGAATTCTTTGTATTCGTCTTCGGTCACATCGGCTTTATTACGCGTCCACAGCGCCTGCGCCTTGTTGACCTTCTCCCAGGTAACCGTCGGCTCGCCGCCCTCTTCTTCGCTCGGCGTCTCGGTTTCAATTTCTACCGGCAGTGCGATGTGATCGGAATATTTGCCGATAATGGAACGCACGCGCCACTCATCGAGGAATTCGTCTTCCCCTTCGCGCAGGTGCAGGGTGATCTCGGTGCCGCGATCGGCCTTGACCACATCCGCCACGGTGTACTCACCTTCACCCGCCGATTCCCAGAACACGCCCTCTTCTGCCGCTGCGCCCGCCGCACGGGTACGTACCGTCACTTTATCCGCAACGATAAACGCCGAGTAGAAGCCTACACCGAATTGACCGATGAGCTGGCTGTCTTTGGCCTGATCGGAACCGATAGATTCCAAAAACGCTTTGGTGCCCGATTTGGCAATGGTGCCCAGATTATCGATAACGTCATCGCGGCCCATCCCGATGCCGTTGTCCGCGATGGTCAGGGTACGTTGCTCTTTATTGGTGGAAACGCGCACGCGCAGTTCCCCATCCCCTTCATAGAGCGCTGGCGAAGATAAGGCGCGAAAACGTAACTTGTCTGCCGCATCGGAGGCGTTGGAGATCAATTCACGCAGGAAAATTTCTTTATTGGAATAAAGTGAATGGATCATCAAGTGCAGCAATTGCTTCACTTCAGATTGAAAACCGCGCGTTTCTTGGCCCTTCATGCTCATTGTCACTTACCTCAATCCTAATAGTTAGTCAGGCTGATGATGTTCAATCCCTGTAGAGGGTGTGGGAATGGTGCCGGTATTTCCGGCCAGTAGGCAAGAAGTGGGGATAAGGCGAAGGATTTTCAAGAGCAAAAAACAATTTATCCCCAGCGCGGCGCCTTCTGATAACGAAACCGCACCGAGGTAAATGCAGCACAACCGCTACAAGCGGATGGGATGACGCCCCGCCAGCGAATGGGAAAGCGTGGTGCCATCCACCATTTCCAGTTCACCACCAACCGGCACGCCGTGTGCAATACGGCTCGCCACCACGCCGTGCTGGGCACACAGCTCAGCAATGTAGTTGGCCGTCGCATCCCCTTCCACCGTGGGATTGGTGGCAAGAATCACTTCCGTCAGGGTTTCCTGCTCTAAGCGCTGTTCCAGCAGATCGAGCCCGATATCATCCGGCCCGATGCCGTCCAACGGCGACAGGTGCCCCATCAGCACAAAGTAACGCCCGGCAAACTGTCCGGTCTGCTCAATGGCGTGGATATCTGCCGGGCTTTCCACCACGCAGATTTGGCCCGTTTGCTGACGGCGCGGGTTGGTGCAGATCGCGCAGCGTTCCTGCTCGGTAAAGGTGCGACAATCCGCACAGTGGCCGATTTCAGACATGGCGCGCGTCAGCGCCTGCGCCAAACGCATTCCGCCGCTGCGATCGCGTTGCAGCAGTTGAAACGCCATGCGCTGCGCGGATTTCGGCCCTACGCCCGGCAAGCAGCGCAACGCCTCCATCAATGACTCAAGGAGCGGACTGGTTTGCATCAGAACGGCATCTTGAAGCCCGGCGGCAACTGCATACCGCTGGAAACTGACGCCATTTTCTCTTTCTGGGTTTCGTCAATACGGCGCGCGGCATCGTTGAACGCGGCGGCAATCAGGTCTTCCAGCATATCTTTATCATCTTCCAGCAGGCTGGGATCGATTTCGACACGACGGCAATTGTGCGCACCGTTGATGGTCACTTTGACCAGGCCCGCGCCTGATTCACCGGTCACTTCCAGGTTGGCAATCTCTTCCTGCATTTTCTGCATTTTGTCTTGCATCTGCTGGGCCTGCTTCATCAGATTGCCCAAACCACCTTTACCAAACATATGCTTCTCTCTATTGCATGGCTGCAAGAATTGCAGCGGTTAAACGGGGCGGATACTCTCTTCGTCCAGTTCCGCATCAAAGAAACGCCGCAGCGTTTGAATCGTTTTGTCGGTCGTCAGAGACTCGCGCGCCTGCGCCAGTTTCTCTTCATAAATCGTCTGACGCCACTCCAGCGGGGTTAACGTGCTGGGGTCGTCATCCTCTACCACCACAAGGGTGATAGGCTTTTCATAATGCGCTGCCAATGCATCCATCAGCGTTTTTTGTGCCGACGGTGAATTCAGGTGACGCTGCGATGAGCGTAAATGCAGCGTCACGGTATCGTCATCTGAATCGACTTTGAACGCGTTAAGCGCCAACTGCTGAACCAGTTTCGGTAGCGGTAACCGCTGTACCTCTGCTGCCCAGGCATCGCGCGCTTGCGCTTCTTCCGTCAATTTAGCCGCTAATTCCGGCGTTTTCTCGTATTCCAGCACCGTGCGCAACGCTTTCGGCGTGGCGATGGTTTCGGTCACGACAGCCTTCTGTTGCTGCGCGCGCCAGCGGTACGCTTCAGGCTTTTTCTGCGCCTCGCTGTTGCTGTCAGCCGCCTGACGCTGCTGACTGCGTTCCGTCACCGAGGCCAGGCGTTCCAGCGCCGATGCCGCCGTGCCCGGCCGAGCGCGTTCCTGCGCCGCCGGATCAGACTTTTTTGGCGGCGGCGTACCCTGTCGCTGCAATAACTGGCTGCGCGCCTGTAGCAATTGCGAGGTGGCGTCCGGCAACGGCGCGGCAGGTGCAACAGGTTCCTCAGGCGCAGCGACAGGCGATGACGGAGCAGCCGCAGGGGATGACGGCGCACTGGGCGCAGACGCCTGACGCGCAGGCGGAATGTGCGCCTGCGGTGCGGCAGGTGCACTCGCCGCCACTGGCGCAGTTGCCACCGGTGCAATCACCGCCTGCGGATGAAATGCCAAGGCTCTGAGCAGCGTCATTTCAACGCCCATACGCCGGTCTGGCGCATAGGATAATTCTTTTCGTCCCACCAGCAACGTCTGATAGTAGAGCTGCACGTCGGCGGGCGGTACGGTACGCGCCAAATCGCGCAAGCGCGACGCAATGGGGGAGTCTTCCGGCCCGAGCGCCGTGGGCAGCAACTGTACCATCGCGATACGGTGCAACAGCGTAAGCATCTCTACCAACAGCGCTTCCCACTCAACGCCACGCGAGGCCGCCTGCTGGAGCAACGCCATGGTCTGCTCGCCGTTGGCATTGACGATAGCTTCAATCAGCGCCAGCGGCTGTTCATCATCCAACGTGCCCAGCATGCGCGCAACGGCGTCGGTCAACACCGCGCCTTGCCCCATGGCAATCGCCTGATCGGTCAGGCTCAGCGCATCACGCAGGCTGCCATCGGCGGCACGCGCCAGCAGTTGCAGGGCGCGCGGTTCTGTCGCAATCGCCTCGGCTTGCAGCACCTGCTCAAGGTGGCCGCGGATTTGCTCCACGTCCAGCGCTTTGAGATGAAATTGCAGGCAGCGAGAAAGAATGGTGACCGGCAACTTCTGTGGATCGGTGGTTGCCAGCAGGAATTTAACGTGCTCGGGAGGCTCTTCCAGCGTTTTCAACAGCGCATTGAAGCTGTGGCGGGAGAGCATGTGCACTTCATCGATCAGGTAGACTTTGAACCGACCGCGCGCAGGGGCATATTGCACGTTATCCAGCAGTTCGCGGGTATCTTCTACCTTGGTGCGCGAGGCCGCATCAATCTCGATCAGGTCAACAAAACGCCCTTGCTCAATTTCCCGGCAATTTGCACACTGCCCACAGGGCGTGGCGGTAATGCCGCTCTCGCAGTTCAGCCCTTTCGCCAACAGGCGGGCGATACTGGTTTTCCCCACGCCACGCGTGCCGGAAAACAGATAGGCGTGGTGAACCCGCCCCATAGAGAGACCATTGGCCAATGCGGTCAGCACATGTTCTTGACCGACAACATCAGCGAAAGATTGAGGACGCCACTTACGGGCCAGTACCTGATAGCTCATCAATACCGCAACGGTTGTGTGATTGAGGAGGCCATGCTAACACAGCCTCGCCGGACACGGCGAGACTGTTTATCAGGATAGCCAACAGATTTACGGCGGAAAAAAGGCAGGATCAATGGCCTGGAAAATTTACCAGACTGTAGCAGTTGATACCGAGGTTATTCAAACGCTGCTCGCCGCCCAGATCGAACAGATTAATGATAAATGCCGCATCGGTGACGTCTCCACCCAAACGGCGAATCAGCTTAACCGTGGCTTCAATGGTGCCACCGGTTGCCAACAGATCGTCAATCACCAGCACTTTATCACCTGCGTTGATGGCGTCAGTGTGAATTTCCAGGCTGTCAGTGCCGTACTCCAACTCATAGCTTTCTGAAATCGTCGGGCGCGGCAATTTGCCCGGTTTACGCACCGGCACAAAACCCACACCCAACGCCAGTGCAACTGGCGCACCGAACAGGAAACCGCGCGCTTCCGTGCCCACCACTTTCGTTACGCCGGTGTCACGAAAACGGTTTACCAGCATCTCGATACTGGTCGCATACGCAACGGGCGCTTCCAGCAGACTCGTGACATCACGGAACAAGATCCCCGGTTTGGGATAATCGGGAATGCTTTTAATGCTGTTTTTAATTAATTCTGACTGCTGTGCGGTTACGCTCATCATCTTTTGCCTGATAGTACGCTTTAAAAATCTTACCCATGACCGCTGTGGCTCCTTTCCTCTCATCGATACTGAGAGATAACCGGAGGCAAACGGCACACGAAAACGCTCAAATCTAGTCAAACTGACGATCAAATGCAACAGCCTGCGGTGGGTTTTATTGTCGCGGATCAACAACCGGCAGGCGCAGCATAAAGGTTAGCAACACCGTCATGATGGTGAGCAGCAGCACGCGGACCCACATCATATCCACCAGCCACAGCGAAATAGCAAAGGTCAGCACGATCATCACCACCGCTTTGCCTTTCGCCCCCGGCGGCAACGCCCGGTGATCCTGCCAGTGACGCAAATAGGGACCGAACCAGGAACGGTAGAGCAACCAGGCATGAAAGCGCGGGGAGGAACGGGCAAAGCACCATGCAGCCAGCAGCAGGAAAGGAGTGGTCGGCAACAGCGGCAACACGACGCCTAACGTCGCCAGCACAACGGCCAGCCATCCCAACACCAGCAACCCGATACGATACATCACTGCTCATCCTCTTCACGTTACGCCCTGGTACTCTAGCATCCCGCCCTTTCCTGACGTTAGTTAAGATGCGCTCATCTTTCTCCCGCACGCGCAAAAGGCTTGTACCTGCTAACAATCCCGTGCAAGCTTGGCTTTATCATTTCATTATGTGGGTCAACCCGTGAACCGCCACCACTTTCTTCAGGCGTTGGAACATCAACTTGTCCTGTTGGCTCAGGCGGTCGCTCCGCTGGCAGACAGGCCGTTGGCCTATTCCCGTTTTGACAGGCAGCTGTTTCAATCGCATGGCACGCGTTTGCGTGATTATCTGAGTGAGGTTGAGCAAAATTTTCAGTCCTTGCGCCATCTGGTAACCGAAAACCGTACCGAACGCGTCGCGTTCATGACGGAAAAATTGGTCGCGCAGATCGGTGCTTTACAGCGGGAACTCTCCACACAGGCGTTACGCCGTCAGGAAAAGACGCCAGTCGCCATCGCCAGCGATTTGTACCAAAAGCTGGCAGAGCATCAGGACTATGAACGACGCCTGAATCTGATGATTCAGGACCGGGAAAGCCAACTCGACAGAGCGACAACGCTGAGCGCACAGCAACAGTTGCAACGAGAGGTAGCCGCGCTCGAGGGCCGACTGGCGCGCTGTCGTCAGGCGCTGGCGCGTTTGGAGCGTCAGGTGGAAAGGCGTGAACAAGGGCTGTAACCGCAACCAAAGGAACTAACGCATGTCGCTGGAAAATGCCCCGCCAGAGGTCAAACTGGCGGTAGACCTGATTATGCTGCTGGAAGAGAGCGATATCGCGCCCGATGTGGTGCTGGCGGCGTTAGAGATTGTGCAACGCGACTATCAATCCAAGGCGCATGCGGTAACAGGGCCTGTGCCTGACAACCAATGAACCCGCTTAGGCGGGTTCACCGGCCGCGTTACCGCCCAACGCGCGGTTTATCTCCTGCACTTCACTGCCCTGTTTGTTATGCAGGTAGACTTCGAGCTGGTTAAACGCGATATCGATATTATTTTCCCGACACAGCCTATCGATACTGCGGTTTAACTCATCCACCGTATAGCTGCGATCGCGCAGTTCCCGCACGTAAAGCCGCAGTTCGTGATCCAGCGAGCTGGCACCAAACGCCAGGAAAAACACCTGCGGCTCAGGATCGATCATCACGCGGCTGTTCTCATGCGCCGCCTGCAATAACACCGCCTTCACCTTGTCCAGATCGGAGCCGTAGGCCACGCCAATCTTAATCAGCACGCGCGTGATGGTGTCCGACAGCGACCAGTTGATCAGCCGCTCGGTCACAAAGGCCTTGTTAGGGATAATCACCTCTTTACGATCGAAATCCGTAATGGTGGTGGCGCGAATACGAATCTTGCTGACCGAGCCGGAATAGGTGCCAATAGTAATGGTATCACCAATGCGCACCGGTCGTTCGAACAGGATGATCAGGCCGGAAATAAAGTTGGCGAAAATCTCCTGCAAGCCGAACCCTAACCCCACCAACAACGCGGTGACCAGCCACTGTAACTTGTCCCATGACACCCCGATAGAACTGAGCGAGGTGGTGGTGCCCACCGCCATGATCAGGTAGCTCAACATGGTGGTGATGGCGTACGAGGTGCCTTGACGCAATTGCAAACGCGACAACACCAGCACTTCCAGCAAGCCCGGCAAGTTGCGCATTAACACATAGGCCACCACCGCGACCACCACCGACAGCATCAGATTACCCAGCGTCACCGCCTGCAACACGGCATTGCCCGCCACGGTCGCGTTGTAATGCCACAGCGTAATGCTGTCCAGATAGGACATCACCGTCACCAAATCGGACCAAATCCAATAGAGCACGCCGGAGAAGATCAGCAACAGCACCATGGTGGTCAAACGCAACGATTGCTGACCAATCTGGTCCAGCGCCAACGGCGGCTCCGGTGCCGGTTCGCTGCCCTCCGCCCCTTCTTTATTCAGGCTCTGACGCCGCGCAACCGCACGCCGGTAGGCCAATCGGCGCGCCGCAACGCTCAAACCGCGAATGGTGGTGAGGTAGACCAGGTTCCACACCAGTAACAAATACAGGCTTTCCACCCAGCGCCCCAGCAGTCGCAGCGTGGTGTAGAAGTAACCACACACCATCAACCCCAGCAGTACCAACGGCAGGATCGCCATCACGGTAATCACAATCAGCCGGATAGTGTGCGTCTCTTTTTCCCGCCAACTGTCACGACAAAGCGGAAACACCAGAATGCCCAGCAGGATCAGGTTGCAGAAAATCACAATCTGCCCGATCACGTCATCCACCAGATAGAGTGGCGCTTTCTCACCGATAACCGACCAGAAGATCAGCGGCAGCAGCGCACCGCCCAGTCGCAGCGCCTGACGACGGTAGTGGGCCGCCAGTGAAACGCTAAAATTGAAGTGCCGCTCACCGATACCACCCGGTTTCATCGCCCGATAGAGCACACCGAACACCAACCACAGCAACGCAAACTGCTGACTCATGCCCCACACCGCATCGCCAACGGCATTTTCGGCATAGTGAAAGCACAGACCGAACGCGAGGATCAGCATAATCCCCGGCAGCACCATCACGGTTTCCAATAGCAATGCCTGTGGCGTATGGCGCTGCGAATCCCGTTTTAGTTGCCCGACATCATTCGACAGGCGCTCGATATACCCGGCAATAAGACGCCGCCGCCAATAGATAAGTCCGCTCACCAGCAGCATCGGTACAATAAAGAGTAGCGTCCGTAACGCCCCCTGACGCCAGTCGTCCCACTGGAAAGCCAGACTGGAGTGGCGCACTTGCTGTTTCAATCCGCCAGGCAGCTCTTTCAGCCAGGTCCAGTCCATCGGTTTATTACTGCTGACCCAGAAAATCTGCTGCGTCAGCGTATGCTGCAATGACGCCGTGACGCTGACCAACTGCTGGCGGTTGATTTGCAGATTGATGGCCAGCATCAGTTGGTTGCCCAGTTGCTTATTAAGCTGGTCGAGCAGCTCACGTCGCGTATCAAGGATCTGGCCCAGCGCATCGTGCACTTCGTCATCCAGCGCAACGCCCTTGTTGGCCGCCATCAGTTTGCTGATGTATTCGTCGCCACGAAACAGCACATCGCGCTGCTGATTGATCTCAAACTGCTCAAGACGCAGATCGGCAATTTGCGTGCTCATGTCGTTCATGGAAGAAGCAGAAGGCAGGCTGAGCTGCTGCTGATACAGGATGCGCGACAGCAACAGACTGCCCTTGAGCACGGTAACCTGCTCTTTGAGGTTACGTTCGGATTGCAGGGTGCGATCGAGCCAGTTCTTCACCTGAATGCTTTCCTGCACCAGCGTATTGCTCGACTGCGTTGCCGCCACCAGGCGCTGGCTGAGTTGGTGGTTGGTTTCCAGTTCCCCCTTCACCAGCGGGTTGTCCTGGATGCGCTGCGCGTCTTCCGAGGTTTGCGCCTCTTTGGCGGTTTTCTCCGACAGCGTGAGTCGCTTGCCGTTGAGCACGCTTTGCAACGCCTGCACCATTTTCTCCAACTGGTTGATCTGGGCAGAGGCATAGTCGCGCTGCTTCTGTAGCAAATCTTGCAGCGTGGTGTTCACTTCCAGACTTTTACGCTGTTGCTCCATTTGCAAACCCACCAAGGCCTGCTCGGTTTGCAGCAGCGCTTGCTGGCTGGAGCGCAGCGCATTCTGGCTGGCCTCCACGCCGTTAAGCTGGTTGCGAATCTTCTGGCTGCGCTGCGACAGCGCGGTTAATGCGCTTTGAACGCGTTCCGGCTGGGTTTGCAGGGAGATCAACTGGCTGTTGTAGGTGGAGAGGTTTTCCTGCGCCGACTGTAAGTTATCCAGCGACTCATTGAGACGGGTTTCCAATTGGCGCAGCGAGAGCGCCTCGAGCGACGCCGTGGCAACATCGTTATTGCTTAACGCCGCCAGGTCGTCTGCCGCCTGACGCAGTTTAGCGGGCGCTTGCGTCGCCTGCTGCTTTAGCTGCGCGGTCTCCTGACGTACCCGGTCAATGGTATCCAGATACTCAAGCGTGTGCGTGAGATCCTGCTGCGTCAGCTTATCGGCTTCCGTCAGGTTTTTCTGTTTGCCGATGGCGTCCAGTCGCCCTTGAATCTCACTGCGCGTGGGAATGTCATTGCTGGTCGCAGCTTGTGCAACAGTGGAAAATCCAATGGAAAATAGCACTAAAAGGGCAACGCAGCGGGAAACAATCGATAGAATACGCGGGAAATCAAGGCCGCGAGAAAGGGACTTGCAGTACATGATACGTCGTCAGGCATAAAAAGAATGGCGAAGAATATCACGGTTCTGCACGCAAACGCACGGAGCAAACCCGACGAAAAAGTAACGATTCATTATAACGGACAGTGTGTTATAACGGATTGAATTTTAGTCGGCGTTTTCTTGTACCGTCGTGGCAAGCGGCAGCCTGAGCGCTGGGCTGAAACGCAGCATATCAATAAAGCTGTCTACCAGGGTTGGCGCCTCCTGATGGATATCAAAGCTTTCAGGCAGAAACAGCCAGTTCTCCAGGATACCGGAGAAATAGGCGCGCAAGGTCACGGCGGCACGACGCAAATGCAGATCGGACGGCAGGAAACCCAGTTGAACACTGTGATTGAGGCTGGCCTCAATTTGTTCATAGCAGGAGAAATAGAGCGCCTTGCGGGCGTTATACGACGGTAACATTTCACCGACAAACTCACACTTATGGAAGATGATCTCCATTATCGAGCGCCACTGGGTGTCGGTCGTCGTCAAACGCAGCATATAGATCAGTAACTCACGCATCACATGCAGTGGATTATCGGGGAATTTTGCCTGATACTCAGATTCGAAATCGCAGATTTTTGCATCTGAAAGCGTCCATATTTCGTCAAACAACTCAGCCTTGTTTTTGAAGTGCCAATAAATCGCGCCGCGCGTGACGCCTGCGGCGGTTGCGATACCCGCCAGCGACGTGGCGGAGACGCCGAACTCGGAGAAGAGGCGTAAGGCCGTATCAATAATGTGTTTTCGTGTTTCCTGGGCCTGCTGTTTGGTTTTTCGTGCCATGGCGCTGTTTTTTAAAGGAAGCGTGATTTACATACATTCGCGAATGTATGTAACATAACACGCTTGCAGGATTATCGCAGCAATGGGTTTTAGGGCTTGTGATCCATTGGTCAAATTCAAATCGGACACTTGAGGTTTATTTATGAACAAAAACAGAAGGCTTATGCCTCTGGCGGCAGTCCTGATGCTTTCTGGCGGCTTAGCGCTCACCGGGTGTGATAATAAAAATGAAGGTCAGCATCAAGGTGGCGGGCAGCAAGCACCTGAAGTTGGCATTGTGACCCTCAAAACGCAACCGCTGAACGTGATTACCGAACTTCCAGGGCGCACTAACGCATTCCGCATTGCCGAGGTTCGGCCTCAGGTGAGCGGTATTATTCAGAAACGTCACTTCGTCGAAGGGAGCGACGTGAAAGCGGGCACTTCGCTGTACCAGATTGATCCGGCAACCTATCAGGCGGCTTTAAACAGCGCGAAAGGCTCGCTGGCGCAAGCACAGGCTCAGGCAGAAATCGCCCGTTTGACCGTAAACCGTTACAAACCGCTGGTTGGCACCAATTATGTCAGCAAGCAGGATTACGATCAGGCATTGGCCACACAGCGTCAGGCTGAAGCCAGCGTACAAGCGGCGCAAGCCTCTGTGGATTCAGCCCTGATCAACCTGAACTACACCAAGGTGCTTTCCCCGATTTCAGGCCGCGTCGGTAAATCGACGGTAACCGAAGGGGCGTTGGTGGCTTCCGGTCAGGCGACAGCGTTGACCAGCGTGCAGCAACTCGATCCGATCTATGTGGATGTGACGCAATCCAGCAATGACTATCTGCGACTCAAGCGCGAGCTGGAACAAGGCACGCTGAAGCAAGCCGGTGGTAAAGCCACTGTGCGTTTGCTGCTGGATAACGGCACTGAGTATGCCCAAAACGGCACGCTGGAGTTTTCCGATGTCACGGTAGATGAAACCACGGGCTCTATCACCCTGCGCGCCATCTTCCCGAACCCGCAACACGATTTGCTGCCGGGCATGTTTGTGCGCGCACGCCTCGATTCAGGTGTGAACACTGACGCGCTGCTGGTGCCGCAACAAGGCGTAACGCGCAACCCGCGTGGTGAAGCCACCGCCATGGTGGTTGGCGAAGGCGACAAGGTTGAAGCACGTACGCTCACGACAGCCCAGGCTATCGGTAGCAACTGGCTGGTGACCTCCGGCCTTAAAGCAGGCGATCGTCTTATCGTGACTGGGTTGCAGAAAATCAGACCCGGCGCGCCCGTCAAAGCAAAAGAGACGGCACCTGGGAATGGTGAAGAAAAACCTGCGCAGTCTGAACCCGCGAAGTCTTAACAGGAGCCTGTAATTCATGGCTAAGTTTTTTATTGATCGTCCCATCTTTGCATGGGTGCTCGCCATTATGGTGATGCTGGCGGGGGCGTTGGCAATTATCAAGTTGCCTATCGCCCAATATCCGACCATTGCACCACCGGCCATCGAAATAACGGCGAACTACCCGGGCGCGGATGCTTCTACACTGCAAGACTCCGTGACGCAGGTTATCGAACAGAACATGAACGGTATCGATAACCTGTTGTACATGGCATCCAGCAGTGATTCATCGGGCACAGTTCAGATTACGCTGACGTTTGACTCGAAAGCGGATCCGGACATTGCCCAGGTTCAGGTACAGAACAAACTGCAACTGGCGATGCCGCTGTTGCCGCAAGAAGTGCAGCAACAGGGCGTCAGCGTTCAGAAATCGAGCAGCAGCTTCCTGATGGTAGCAGGCTTTATTTCTGAAGAAGGTTCACTGACGCAGCAGGATATCGCTGACTATGTGGCGGCCAATATCAAAGATCCGCTCAGCCGTACCAACGGTGTCGGTGACGTGCAGTTGTTTGGTGCCCAATACGCAATGCGCATCTGGCTGGACCCGAATAAGCTCAACAGCTTCCAGATGACCACCGGCGATGTGGTGGCTGCCATTAAAGTGCAGAACAACCAGATTGCTTCCGGTCAATTGGGTGGTACCCCGCCGTTGCCGGGGCAAAAGCTGAACGCCTCCATCATTGCCCAGACGCGACTGAAATCCGCCGATGAGTTCTCCAACATTCTGTTGCGCGTCAACGCCGACGGTTCGCAGGTGCGCTTGCGTGATGTCGCCCGCGTTGAGTTGGGTGGTGAAGATTACAGCGTGATTGCTCGCTACAACGGCCAGGCAGCCGCCGGTGTGGGGATTAAACTGGCAACCGGCGCCAACGCGCTGGATACCGCATCCGCCGTTAAAGCCGAATTGGGTAAGTTGCAGCAGTTCTTCCCGGCTGGGTTGAAAGTGGTTTATCCCTACGACACCACGCCGTTCGTTAAAATCTCGATTAACGAAGTGGTAAAAACGCTGGCGGAAGCCATCGTGCTGGTGTTCCTGGTGATGTACCTGTTCCTGCAAAACTTCCGCGCCACGCTGATCCCGACGATCGCGGTGCCGGTAGTGCTGTTAGGCACCTTCGCGATCCTTTCTGCCTTCGGTTACTCGATTAACACCTTGACCATGTTCGCCATGGTGCTAGCCATCGGCCTGTTGGTGGATGACGCCATCGTGGTGGTGGAGAACGTCGAGCGTGTCATGATGGAAGAAGGGCTACCGCCCAAGGAAGCCACCAAGAAATCGATGACGCAGATTCAGGGCGCGCTGGTCGGTATTGCGCTGGTGCTGTCTGCGGTATTTATTCCGATGGCGTTCACGGGCGGTTCTACCGGTGCCATTTACCGCCAGTTCTCCATCACCATTGTGTCCGCGATGGTGCTGTCGGTACTGGTGGCGTTGATTCTAACGCCGGCGCTGTGTGCCACGCTGCTCAAACCGATCGCCAAGGGCGACCATCACGAGAAGACCGGCTTCTTCGGCTGGTTCAACAAGCTGTTTGAAAAGAGCACCAGCCACTACACCGATAGCGTTGCCAACATTTTGCGCAGTACCGGTCGTTATCTGGTGGTCTACCTGCTGATCGTGGTGGGTCTCGCGGTGCTTTTCATGCGCCTGCCAAGCTCCTTCCTGCCGGAAGAAGATCAGGGCGTGCTCTTGACCATGGTGCAACTGCCCGCAGGTGCAACCCAAGAGAGCACCGAGCGCGTGCTGGAACGTGTGACCAAGCACTATCTGGAGAATGAGAAAGACAACGTTAACTCGGTGTTTACCGTTAACGGTTTCGGCTTCTCCGGTCGTGGACAGAACGCCGGTCTGGTGTTTGCCAGCTTGAAAGATTGGGGCGAACGTCCTGGTGCTGAAAACAAAGTCGGTGCCATTGCCGGTCGGGCTAACGGCGCATTCTCGCAAATCAAGGAAGCGATCGTTATCGCCTTTAACGTCCCGGCGATCGTTGAGCTGGGTACCGCAACCGGTTTTGACTTCCAGTTGCTGGATCAGGCTAACCTGGGGCATGAGAAGCTGACCGCGGCGCGTAACCAACTGCTGGGAATGGCCGCACAGCGTCCTGATACCGTGGTCGGTGTTCGTCCAAACGGCATGGAAGATACTCCGCAGTTCCGTATCGATATCGATCAGGAAAAAGCCCAGGCGCTGGGTGTGTCCCTGTCGGATATCAACGCCACGCTGGCAACCGCGCTGGGCGGCAGCTACGTCAATGACTTTATTGACCGTGGCCGCGTGAAGAAAGTGTATGTGCAGGCTGATGCGCCGTTCCGTATGCTGCCAAGCGATATTGAGCGCTGGTATGTTCGCGGCAGCAATAACCAGATGGTGCCGTTCTCCTCCTTCTCGCAAAGCCACTGGACGCACGGTTCACCGCGTCTGGAACGCTATAACGGACAGCCGTCCATGCAGATTCAGGGTGAAGCCACACCGGGTAAGAGTACCGGTGAAGCAATGGCCCTGATGGAAGAGTTCGCCAAACAGTTGCCGGAAGGTATTGGCTACGACTGGACTGGGATGTCTTATCAGGAACGTCTGTCGGGTAACCAGGCACCGGCCCTGTATGCCATTTCTCTGATTGTGGTGTTCCTGTGTCTGGCCGCGCTGTACGAGAGTTGGTCTATTCCCTTCTCCGTTATGCTGGTGGTGCCGTTGGGTATCATCGGTGCGCTGCTGGCCGCTACCATGCGCGGGCTGGAGAACGACGTTTACTTTAAGGTAGGGCTACTGACCACCATTGGTCTATCGGCGAAGAACGCTATTCTTATCGTTGAATTCGCCAAAGATCTTATGGAGAAAGAGGGCAAAGGCCTGGTGGAAGCGACGCTTGATGCCGTACGTATGCGTCTGCGCCCCATCCTGATGACCTCGTTGGCCTTTATTCTCGGCGTAGTGCCGTTGGTCATCAGCTCCGGTGCCGGTTCCGGCGCACAGAACGCCGTAGGTACTGGCGTAATGGGCGGGATGATTACCGCAACGGTGTTGGCGATCTTCTTTGTTCCTGTCTTCTTTGTGGTGGTACGCCGCCGCTTTAGCAAGAAAAATGAAGATATCGAACACAGCCATATCGTTGAAAAACCGTAACTGAGTTATTCCCCCAAAGGCCGCGCAAGCGGCCTTTTTTTTGCCTGCCAGTGTTGACCGCCCCCTGCCCTTGCCGCGTTAAACCCTCAGACACAACAGGGTTGATCTTGTGCCCGAAGAAGCGCACAATGAGTTATGTTATAACATAACAATGAGGTTTTTCATGAAAGCGAATATCCACCCGCACTACCGTACCGTGGCTTTTCACGATACCAGTGCTGATGCGTATTTTATGGTCGGCTCAACCATCCAGACAGATCGTACCATCGAGCGGGACGGCGTAACCTATCCCTATGTCACCATTGATGTATCGTCAGCATCGCATCCCTATTACACCGGGAAACAAAAAGAGTATGCCAAAGAAGGAAGTACGGCACGCTTTAACAAGCGTTTTGGCCATTTCTTAAAATAGCGAAATATGTAATTTCCAGCGGGAGAAAGTATGCAGGTTCTCAGTTCACTACGTTCGGCGAAAACGCGCCACAAAGATTGTAAAGTTGTACGTCGGCACGGACGGGTTTATGTTATTTGTAAGACAAATCCACGTTTTAAGGCCGTGCAAGGCAGAAAGAAAAAACGCTGATAATGACAGCAACACACCGTTCAAGCCCTAGACCTGTCCAGGGCTTTTTTTTACATATCAACGCGTTAATAAAAGTCCATTGCCAGTTACCCACACCCGTAATTTCCTTTCTCCTCGTGATGATATAGCTACCCAAGTAACCTTTATAAGATAATTCTCGCTCTAATTTGTAAGATAATTTAATAAAGTAATATTATGAAACACGGTATCACCTATTATATATATCGGCTATACCGAGGGTCTATCTGATTAAATAGGGTCAAAAACCTTACTTATTTTTTGCGATAATCTGTGATTCTTTTGCTATAGTTAGCGTATGGGTGGTGCGATATGTCGTGTAATCCGCACTCTCCATCAGGATAAATGTGAGCTTATTTCATCACTTAACCCAAGGAGTCACCAACTGTTGTCAGGGTTTTCTATTACGTTCCATCAGCGTTGCGGGTTTCAAAGGCAAGCTGGGGTAATGTGGAATAACAGCATGACGGAGTGAACGATATGGATGAGTACTCACCGAAACATTATGATATTGCCCAACTCCGATTCTTGTGTGAAAATCTCTGTGACGAAAGCATCGCCACATTGGGGGATAGCAGTCATGGCTGGGTCAATGACCCAACATCTGCGATCAATCTCCAATTAAATGAATTGATTGAGCATATAGCTACATTTATTCTGACATTTAAAATAAAATACCCCGATGAAGACGAGCTTTCAAAACGGGTCGAGCAGTATTTAGATGACACCTATGCGTTGTTCAGTAACTATGGGATTAATGGTGCCGAACTGCAACGCTGGCAACGCTCCAAAGCCACGTTATTAGGAATGTTCTCACAGGAGAACGTCTGTTCATCTGCTAAATCTTAAGCAATAGATGCTTTTATATTAATTAACCACCAGGTGCTGGTATTGTTTTGATAAAGGTCGCCATGAAAAAAATTGATTATTTGATGCGCTTACGCAAGTGTACAACGATCGACACGCTTGAACGCGTTATCGAGAAGAACAAGTATGAGTTGTCTAGCGATGAGCTGGAAATGTTTTATTCCGCCGCCGATCATCGTTTAGCGGAGCTGACGATGAACAAGCTTTACGACAAGGTCCCTACCGCCGTTTGGAAATACGTACGCTAAATCATTGTGTTTATATACCCTAATAATTTGATTTTCAGCCAGGCAGCAAGAGAAGCAACACCGATGAGCATACTCACGTCAGTGATTCGGATGAGTGAAGGCAGCCAACGCAGATGCAAATTGTAGTATGACAGGTATATACCTAAATGATTTAGGGTGAATATCTTACGCCAGCGTTATCGCTGGCGTTTTACTTTCTCCAAGCCCTTTGCTTACGTAAATATCACAATTGTAAATCACCTGCATTGATCTCAATATTGGTCGCCTCCATTGCCTTTTTTTGGTGCAATTTTATTTTATTACCGTGAAATTCCTCTACTTATCCCAAGGCAACAATATCTTGTCATGCTTATCCACCTACGCGTTAATACGAACAGAACAAATCATCAGCAACGGATGTCATCAATAAACGTATTCAATACGCAGAACAGAATGAAACCAATGAGAATAAAAAAGCGCGGAAAATAAAAAAAGAAGTGAACATAAAGGGTGGAGGCCCTGCCAGCTACATCCCGGCACACACGTCTCCTGCTGCGGCTGCTTCCTTCCGGACCTGACCGAGTCCACAGGGTAATGTTGCGGGAGAACCGACAGGGCCTCCATTGATTCGTTGGCTCTGCGTGGTACAGAGCGTGGGCATTATCGGGTATGCGCACCTCAATTGCAAGTTGACCGCTGCCGACCGGTGTTTTCTTATTCGATTTCAGCCTTTCGGCCAGTGAAACGCACATTTGCAAGCCCGCGCAGCTGTGCCACTATGTTGATTCATCGTAGTATTTACAGGAGCAGCGATGGAGCAGGATAACTTTCGCCAGCGCGTTTTTCATGTCGTAGCCGCCATTCCCTGGGGCAAGGTTACCACCTACGGCGAGGTAGCGCGCCTGGCGGGTTCCGCACGCGCTGCCCGTCAGGTCGGCGGCGTATTAAAAAAGCTGCCCGAAGGCAGCTCACTTCCCTGGCATCGGGTGATAAATCGCCATGGTGAAATTTCGCTAACTGGCCCGGATTACCTTCGCCAACGCGAAGCGCTCAGGGCCGAAGGGGTAACCTTTACACGTCAGGGCAACATCGATCTCGCGCGCTATGGCTGGCAGGGCGAAACGCCCTGAGAGCCATGAGGTGTTATCCCTCAGTGTTTAGCGGTGTTGGCGCACTGGGGGTCAATAGGCCTCCCTGCGAATGGGTTGGCAGTGCAACCGACTCCACCGGAATCAACAGCAAATCCGCGCGCGTCACACCGTTGGTGATCACTGCGGGGAAATCCTGCGTCGCCATCACAACGCGGTTATCAATGGTCACCGCGGCGCTGAGCAGAATACGCGCATTCGGCTGCACGTCGGCAGGGTTATACGGCAAGGAGAAGATAAACGGTGCCTGTTTGCCGTCCGTCCACGCCACTTTTTGCGCCAGCACGCGCGACGGCGTATCCGGCACGGTGGCATCAGAAACGGTAACCGTTAAGGCTGCATTGGGCGGCAGCGCGATGCGCTGATGCAGATTAATGGTGCCGCTGACCGCCGGCATGGCGAGCTGGGTTTGTGAAGCGGTCGGAGAATCGGTGACCGTTGTCGCGGCTAACGCCGCGCCAGTCAGCACGACAGATAACGTGATACTACCTAAGATATGCCATAATTTCATTGGCGAGTCTCCTTTCGTTATTGTCTGTAACGACGTCAGGGATTTGCAGCAACGCACAATGTAACGGTTTTGCGCTGCATGCTTACACCGACGCGATAATGAAAGTATGACCTACATTAGCCATTTGGCAGTGTTCAACATTCTGAATTTATCATTTTTCGAAAATACCTATGCTGAACCCTACTGACCGCCGTTATCGGTTTGATGACTTACCGTTACGCATTACCAACATCCTATTTCCACCAAGGGAGAGTATCCATGAGCCATGCACTACAGCATCTTCTCGAATTGCTGAAGTTGGAAAAGATTGAGGAAGGACTCTTCCGGGGACAAAGCGAAGATTTAGGGTTACGCCAGGTGTTCGGCGGACAGGTGGTCGGCCAGGCGCTGTATGCGGCCAAACAGACCGTCGAGGCGGGCCGAGGGCTGCACTCCTTCCACAGCTACTTTTTATTGCCGGGAGACAGCCGAAAACCGATTGTCTACGATGTGCAGAACCTGCGTGATGGCAACAGTTTTAGCGCACGGCGCGTCAGCGCCATCCAAAACGGCAAGCCCATCTTTTTTATGACCGCCTCTTTTCAGCGTCAGGAGAGCGGCTTTGAACATCAAAACACCATGCCTGAAGTCCCTGCGCCAGAATCCTTGCCGTCGGAACAAGAGATTGCACAGAGCATGGTACATCTACTGCCTGAGCAGTTTCGTGACAAATTTCTGCAACAGCGCGCCATCGAAATGCGTCCGGTAAAATTTCATAACCCACTCAAAGGTCAGGTGGATGAACCCGTTCGCCACGTATGGTGCAGGGCCAATGGCACCATGCCCGATGACGAGCGCATTCATAAATACCTGCTGGGCTACACATCAGACTGCAATTTCCTGCTCACCGCCTTGCAACCGCACGGCGTCGGATTTCTTGAGCCGGGTATGCAAGTTGCGACCATCGACCATTCCATGTGGTTCCACCGCCCTTTCCGCCTTGATGACTGGCTGCTCTACACCGTAGAAAGCACGTCGGCCTCCGGTGCCCGTGGCTTTGTGCGTGGGCAATTCTACACCAGGGAGGGGATTCTGGTGGCCTCAACGGTGCAGGAGGGGGTCATGCGGCGGCATGATGCGCCTTAAAAAGAGGGGCGTTGCGCACTATCCTCAATCCTGAACAAAAAAAACGCGGGCCTAGGCCCGCGTTTTTCATATCCTGTGAAATTACTGGTTGTAAGCGTTTTCGCCGTGGCTGTTAACATCCAGGCCTTCACGCTCTTGTTCTTCCGGTATACGCAGGCCAACGGCCAGGTCTGCCACTTTGAACGCGATGAAGGCAGCAACGCCGGACCAGATGAACGCAACGATCACGCTGAACAGCTGCACCCAAACCTGGTGCGCCATGGTAACGCCTTCTGCGTAGCCGGTGCCGCCCAGAGACGCGGAGGTGAATACCCCGGTCAGGATACAACCGACGATGCCGCACACGCCGTGCACACCGAACACGTCACACGGGTCATCCACGCGCAGCCATTTTTTCAGTACCGTCACGCCCCACAGGCCAGCGAAACCACCGACCAGACCAATAATCAGCGCACCACCGACGCCCACGGTTCCCGCGGCGGGTGTGATAGCAACCAGACCCGCGATACAGCCGGAACAGGCACCCAGCAGAGAAGGCTTACCACGTGCCATCCACTCACCGATAACCCATGCCAGAATCGCACCCGCAGTCGCAACGACGGTGTTCAGGAAAGCCAGACCGGCAATTTCGTTCGCGGCAGCAGCAGAGCCTGCGTTAAAGCCGAACCAACCGATATAGAGGATCGCCGTACCGGTAAACACCATCGGCAGGTTGTGCGGCTTGAAGGCTTCTTTACCGAAACCAGCACGTTTGCCCAGCAGATAAGCACCGGTCAACCCCGCAACCGCGGCATTGATGTGCACCACAGTACCGCCTGCAAAGTCCAGCGCGCCATCGGCCGCCAGGAAACCGCCGCCCCATACCATGTGCGTCAACGGCAGGTAGGAGAACGTCAGCCAGATAGCCGCGAAAATCAGCACCGCAGAGAAACGGATACGTTCAGCAATCGCACCGACCACCAGCGCGACAGTGATACAGGCAAAGGAAGCCTGGAACGCGACGTGAATCAGTTGATAAATAGTGCCAGATTGCGATTTCAGCTCGATGCCTTTGAGCATGAACATATCCAGGCCGCCAAAGAAGGCATTACCGGTCGCAAAGGCCATGCTGTACCCGTAGATAACCCACAGCACGCACACCATGGCAAACGTTACGGTCACCTGCGTCAGCATGGAGAGCACGTTCTTGGAGCGAATCAGGCCGCCGTAAAACAGCGCAATGCCGGGCAGCGTCATGAACAGGACCAACGCGGTACAAATCATCATAAAAGCGTTATCCGCTTTATCGATTGCCGGTGTATCAGCGGCCATTGCCAGCGACGGAAGTAACGCTGCGGCGGCAAGGCCTAATAATGAAGAGACACGTATTTTCATTTTCATCCATCCCAATTTTTCGTCAGCCAGGCATTACAGTGCGGCGTCGTCAGTTTCGCCCGTACGAATACGGATAACGCGTTGCAGTTCAGCAACAAAAATCTTACCGTCGCCAATTTTACCGGTGTAAGCCGCCTTACTAATCACATCAACGACTTCATCAACCTGATCGTCAGCGATGGCAATATCAATTTTCACTTTCGGCAAAAAGTTGACGCTATATTCAGCGCCGCGATACAGCTCGGCATGGCCTTTCTGGCGTCCAAATCCCTTCACCTCAGTGACGGTGAGCCCCTGGATGCCGACAGAAGATAAGGCTTCACGCACATCTTCCAGCTTGAATGGTTTTATCACCACAGTAACCAGTTTCATTATCTTCCCCTTACCAATTGAGTTCAGACTTACGCCCGCCACCATTTCGAATAACCTTCACGACAGGGATAAAGCAAAGGCTGTGCCACAAATGAAAGGAACCGATAATTGCGCGGGGAAATAACGTGGAACACGGCTGGCGAAGTAAAAGGAAAGGATAAAGATGTGATGTTGCGCACAGGTCACGCACCCATTTGGTGCATGACGCGTAATTGCGGTGCATGACATGGAAAAATGAAAATCATCTGCCTGTTGATGGTGCGCGGATAAAAAACGACAGCGACAGGCAGTGTGTCTTTTGTCAGACGACGGAAACCGGTTCATCCTCGCTGGCAGCCAACTCCTGCCCCGCCAGTTGCAGTTGATACATCTGGTAGTAACGCCCGCGACGTTGCAGTAATTGCTCGTGTGCGCCCTGCTCTACCGTTTCACCATGATGTAGCACCAGTATGTTGTCAGCCTCGACCACGGTGGAAAGACGATGCGCAATCACCACCAGCGTGGTGTGGTGACGGATAAGACGCAATGCGCGCTGAACCGCTTGCTCGGTGCCGGAATCAATGTTGGCCGTCGCTTCGTCGAGAATCAGTATTTTGGGCGGTTTCACCAGCACGCGGGCCAGAGAAAGGAGCTGCTTCTGCCCGACAGAAAGCGTATTACCTTGCTCGCCGATGGTGGTGTGTATGCCCTCGGGCAGTGCCGTTGCCAGCGCAGTGAGCTGCACAATCTCCAGCACGCGCCACACATCCGCTTCAGGAATATCACGCCCCAGCGTAACGTTGGTATAGAGTGAATCCGCCAGAACCATGGGGTCTTGTTGCACCATTGCGACATTTTGTCGTAATACCTGATGGGATAACGACGTCAGCGGACGGCCATCGAGACGAATTTCCCCTTCATCCGGCTGATAATACCCCATCAGCAAACTCGCTAACGTGCTCTTGCCGCTGCCGGTGTGCCCCACCAACGCCACAAAGCCGCGCGCTGGCACCTGCATGCTGATATGGTTCAGGACACGCTGATTATCCCGGTAGGCAAAAGAAACGTTGTCCATCTCGATGCTGCCCGCCGCTAATGGGCGTGTATCTTCGCCGTAGGACTGCTGTACCGCATCCATCAGTTCAAAGATACGCTCACCGGCCACCACCGCCTGCTGTAACATGGACTGCTGGGTGGTCAGCGCAATCAGCGGCTCGTTAAGACGCCCCAGATAGCTGATAAAGGCATAGAGCACGCCAACGCCTACCGTGCCCACCGAGCTGAAACCAAACTGAATCAACAGCCCGCACAGCACCATGGCGGAAAACAGGCTCAATAGCGGGCGCAACAGCACGCCATCCAGACGCAGCGTCTGCATCCGCGCCTGGAAATGCGCACGGCTTGAGGCCCCCAGTTTGTCACCAAAGCGCGACTGTTGGCGGAACTGCTGGATCACCGACATGCCCGAGATCGCTTCATTGAAACCATCATTAATGTCCGCCAGATAGCGGCGCAGTCGCCGCACAATCGGCGTACTGAAATGCTGGTAGACCGCCATCACGATAGCCACTGCGGGAAATATCATCACGGCAATCAGCGCCATGCGCCAATCAAGGGTGAACATGGCGACCAGCATCGCACCGATCAGCGCCATGCTGCGCAGCACAGTAGAAACCACGGTGACATACAGGTCGCGCACCACTTCGGTATCGTTGGTTACGCGGGAAATCAGTTGCCCCACCGGTTGCGTATCAAAGGTACTTAACGGTTGGCGCAGCGCGGCATCCATCACATCAATACGCAACTGTTGCACTACCCCGACCGCAACGCGGTTGAACAGCAGCGATTGCACATAATGCAATAGCGCGGCGGACAATTGCAGCAGGATGTAAACCGCCGCCAAGCCCCCCGCCATTGCCAGAGGAATATTGCCTTTTGCTACCAGATGATCGATGAAATAGCTCACCAGCGCGGGTCCAGCCACCTCGGCCGCCGCCGCCACCCAGAGCATCACCACGCCCAACAACAGGGATTTCCGCCACGGGGAACCATACGCCAACAGCCGCTTTAACGTCGGCCATAACTGCTTTGCGTTAGCCAATTGTCATCTCTCCCTTGACCGGCTCTTCATCCAGCGCCGCCTCTAACTGCTGATAGCGAAACATGTCGCGATACCACCCGGCTTGCGACGCTAACGCGCCATGGTTGCCGCGCTGCGCCACGCTACCCTGCTGCAAAACCAGAATTTCGTCGGCTTCGGTGAGGGCAGAAAGACGGTGCGCGCTGATAATCAGGGTGCGTTTCTCCCCCCAACGTTTCAGGTTTTGCAAAATGTGGTGCTCGGTGCGCCCATCAACCGCCGACAGCGCATCATCAAGGACCAAGATCTCCGCGTCCAGCAGCAGCGCGCGCGCAATGGCAATACGCTGTTTTTGTCCACCGGAAAGCATCACGCCGCGCTCACCCACTTGCGTTTCATAGCCTTGCGGTAAGCGCGTAATGTCGTCATGGACGCTGGCCAGACGTGCAGCATGTTGAATCTGCGCCAGCGTGGCACCGGGGTTGCCGAGTGCAATATTGTTCGCCACCGTGTCAGAGAATAAAAATGGCGTTTGCCCGACCACCGCAAAACGTTGGCGCTGGCTATCCAGATTCAGCGTCGCGAGTGGGAGACCATGAAAACGAATCTCGCCGTCATCAAGATCGTAATGGCGCAGGATCAAGGCCAACAGCGTACTTTTACCAGAACCGGTGGGGCCACACAGTCCCAGCATGTTGCCCGGCGCGAGCGTGAACGCCACCCGGTCGAGCACCGGACGCGACTGTTGCGGATAAGCAAAGGCGTGAATATCAACCTCCAGGCTACCGCGGCCCGGTGGCAGTGATGCTTCACCGTCTGCTACCACCGGGGCTTCATTCAACAGTTGACGAATGCGCCCGTAAGCCGCACTACCGCGCTCCACGATGTTGAACATCCACGCCAGCGCCAGCATCGGCCAAATCATCAGGCCCAGGTACATCACGAAACTGGTCAGTTGTCCTAACGTCAACGTCCCCTGAATAATCATCCAACTGCCGCCGCCAACGGCAAGCAGGTGCGAGCAACCGACGGCGATATAAATCGTCGGATCGAAACGCGCATCGACCCGAGCTACGTGCATATTTTTTTGCCCCGCATCCTCAGCCACAGCTGCGAAACGGTTCGACTGGTAATCCTCCAGCCCAAAGGCTTTGATCATGCGAATACTGGTCAGGCTTTCCTGCGCCTGATCGTTAAGCGAAGAGAAGGCCGCCTGCGCGCCCTTAAAGCGCTGGTGCAGTTGCGTACCATAGTGTTTGATCACCAACGCCATGATGGGCATCGGCAACAGCGCCAACAGCGTAAGCTGCCAGCTGATTTGGGTACTCATCACCACCAACACCGCGCATCCCATTACCATGGAATCCACCAGCGTCAACACCCCTTCCCCGGCGGCAAACACCACGCGATCGACATCGTTAGTGGCACGGGCAATCAGATCGCCGGTGCGATGGCGCAGATAAAAGGCAGGATGCTGGCGGCTCAACTGGCGGTAGAAATCGTCACGCAGCTCCACGGCCAACTGGTATGAAGCGCCAAACAGAAAGATGCGCCACACGTAACGCAACAGGTACACCATGACGGCGATCAGCAGCATCACGCCGATCCATTTCATCACCGTCGCCGCTGGCATCACATCGCGCGTAACGCCATCCACAATCACACCAACCAGCTTGGGTGGCAGCAGTTGCAGGATGGCGATAATGATAAGAAGAACCACGGCCCCGAGGTATCGCCGCCATTCTCGACGAAAATACCAGGCCAATTGAGCAAAAAGTCGCACGCTGTTGTTATTCCATTTTCCAGAAAGGGCTGCGAAACATCACAGGCCCATTATACAGAAAGCTTATGCGCGTCATCATTTATACCCGAAATAATTCGGGTTGCAGCAAGGCGGCAAGCGCTGTTCCAAAGGCAGAATCTCAGAGAGGAGATTCATCATGGCACGATCGGGAGTGCGGTGGTGTGCTTTATCCGCTCCATGGCAAAACTGGAGGTCACATCAATCAGGCCGGGAATGCCACTGACCAAACGTTTGTAAAAATTATCATAGCTTTTCATGTCGGCGACCTGAACCTGCATCAGGTAATCATATTCTCCCGCCATGCGATAAAAGGACAACACTTCGGGCATATCGGACACCACTTGGGAAAATTTTTCATACCAGGCACTATTGTGCTGCTGCGTTTTTAATAGCACAAAAGCCGTCAACCCCAGCCCGAGACGTTCATTATCCAGCAACGCAACGCGAGCACGGATATAGCCCTCTTCTTCCAGACGTTTTAGACGTTTCCAGCAGGGGGTCGATGTCAAATGCACCGCATCGGCCAGCGTTTGCAACGACAAGGTGCAGTCATGTTGCAACAGGTTGAGCAGTGCACGATCGATTTTATCCAGCATAGCGGCATTCCAGAATCATTTTTACCCTATTTCACGCGCAACAGAATGAAAAGGCAACCAAAGTGCGGGAAAACCCGCTCTTTTTCATTCTATCATCGCTCGCCAGGACGATAAAAACACGTTAATTTCCATATAAATTCAAAATAAGAGAAAAATAATCTCCAATAAAGAAATATAAAAGAAATTCACACCCTTAAAACACCAATTGAAGTTTAAAAAAACAATCCTTTTTTCTGCAAAAACGGATAGGCTATCCCTATAAATGCAAAACAGGTAAAGAGAGCAATATCATGACAACGGCATGGGTGAAACAGGCCATTAGCGCTATCGAAGCGGATTTTCAGCGTTCAGCCGATACCCATCTGATTCGCCTGACGTTACCGCACTATCCAGGGATTTACTTCTATCTCAAAGATGAAAGCACGCACCCGAGCGGCAGCCTGAAACATCGTCTGGCGCGCTCCCTGTTTCTGTATGGCTTGTGTAACGGCTGGATAAAGGAAGGCACGCCCATTATTGAAGCGTCCTCCGGCAGCACAGCTATCTCGGAAGCCTATTTTGCCCGCCTGTTGGGCCTGCCTTTTATTGCCGTGATGCCCAGCTGTACCGCCAAACGTAAAGTGGAACAGATTACCTTCTACGGTGGACACTGCCACTTCGTTGAGCAATCCAGTCAGATTTACGCCGCATCGGAGCAACTGGCCCGTGAACTGAACGGTCACTATATGGATCAGTTTACCTATGCCGAGCGCGCTACCGATTGGCGCGGCAATAACAATATCGCTGACAGCATTTTCCGTCAGATGGCGCGTGAACCCTATCCGGTTCCCGATTACATCGTGATGAGTGCAGGCACTGGCGGCACCTCAGCCACCTTAGGGCGCTACATCCGCTATCAGGGTATCGACTCACAGTTGATGGTGGTTGATCCGCAGAACTCGGTGTTTTTTGACTACTACCACCAGCGTGACCGCGCTCTGACGGGGCATTGCAGCAGTAAAATTGAGGGGATTGGTCGCCCACGCGCAGAACCGTCTTTTATTCCTGACGTGATCGACAGCATGATGCAGGTGCCGGATGCGGCCAGCATTGCCACCCTGTATTGGCTGGAGGGCATTCTGGGGCGCAAGGTAGGCGCATCCACCGGTACTAACGTCTGGGGCATGTTGCAACTGGCTAACCAGATGCGTGCGCAGGGCAAACAAGGGGCGATTGTCACCTTGCTGTGCGACAGCGGGGAGCGTTATCTGGATACCTATTACAACGCCGAATGGGTAGCGCAACACATCGGCGATATCAGCCCGTATCTGGCACAGCTCAACGCAGGGCAAGTGCAACGTCAGCCCGAGCTGATTTTGGCCTGATACCGCGTTAACGCTGAAAACGACGCGGTTTTGCTATAGCATGTACCTTTTACGTCACACAGGGCACATTGCCCTTGAGCATCAAAGGTACAGCAATGACAAAACGCGCGGTTGTCGTTTTCAGCGGCGGGCAGGACTCCACCACCTGCCTGATTCAGGCACTTAGCCTGTATGATGAAGTGCACTGTGTCACATTCGATTACGGTCAGCGCCACCGGGCGGAAATCGATATTGCGCGCGCGCTTGCCAACCAATTGGGTGCCAAAGCGCACAAAGTGCTGGACGTCGGTTTACTCAATGAGTTGGCTGTCAGTAGCCTGACGCGCGACAATATCGCCGTGCCGGATTACGACGCCTCTGCGTCCGGCATTCCCAGCACGTTCGTGCCCGGGCGCAATATTCTGTTTCTTACGCTGGCTGCCATTTACGCCTACCAGGTCGGTGCTCAATCGGTGATCACTGGCGTCTGTGAGACCGACTTTTCGGGCTATCCTGACTGTCGCGATGAGTTTGTCAAAGCCTTGAATCAGGCTATCGTGCTCGGTATCGCCCGTGATATTCAGTTTATTACGCCGCTCATGTGGCTCAACAAGGCGGAAACCTGGGCGTTGGCTGACCACTACCACCATTTGGATACGGTACGCAACCAGACGCTAACCTGCTACAACGGTATTCAGGGCGACGGCTGCGGCCACTGTGCGGCGTGCCATTTGCGTGCAAACGGCTTAGCGCAGTACCAACAGGATCGGGTCGGGGTGATGGCATCAATGAAACGCAAAACAGGTTTGCAATAATATCACCGGATAGCGGGGCAAGCAGGCGCTCACCTGGCACCCCGCCCTCACTAGGCTACCGCTGAATCTTCGGGTGATGGCGGCTGCATAAACGCCTGCAAATGCGCCAGCAGCTCGCCTTCCAGCGGCAATGCCTTTTGCGTTGTCAGATCGATACATACGAAGGTTAAGGTAGCATCGACCACCGAAGCCTCATCCACAGTACGCACCATCTTTTGGCTAATCACCCCACTTTTGGCATTCAGGTGCAACAGCGCGCTTTCTATACGCAACACGTCCCCTAATACCGCCGGGGTGCGATAATTGATGTTGATATTGACCACGATAAACGCAATGTCGTGCTGTTGCATCCACTGGAAAGCGGGCAAATTCTCCAGCCATTGCCAGCGTGCCTCTTCCATGAACTCCAGATAGCGCGCGTTATTAACATGCTGATAGACATCGATGTGAAAGCCGCGAACGGTAATAAAGGTATGCACCACGTAATGACTCCTAAACAGATTAACGCCACAAACTGGTTGGACCTGCTGCTAAGGTTAGCAGAAAATAACGGCAGTGAATAACCGCACTGCCGTGCAGGCATGGCAACCGAGGGCAGGATTGCCACCAATCTGATGCTTACAACACGAGGCGGGCTCGGTTGTTCTCAATCAGCGTCGGCCCGATGCCGGGCACCTCCTGCAACTGTTCAATATCGGTAAAAGGGCCATTCTCATCGCGATATTGAACAATCGCCTCCGCTCTGCGCGCGCCAATCCCTTGTAGCTGAGTCAATTGCTGCGCGGTCGCCGTATTGATATTTACGGTGTCCTGCGTCGATGCGGTTGCCGGGGCCGATGAGGCACCGCTGTTTGCTGCCGCATCTCCCGTATTCGCCAGTATCCCACCTGTGAAAGCGGATAATCCCAGGGCCAGACACAAACACAGCGCTGACATTCCTTTCCTTTTCATACGGTATCTCCCTATTGATTAATTGGCAGGTACAGGGTGCCGAAATAAGGGAGATGACACAAACCACAGCGTGCAAATGTGGAAAAGGCCGCGAAAGCGGCCTTTTGTTATTACAGCGGATTACAAATTAATGCATATACCCTTCATACTTCACGTTGCAGATGCGTTGGCTGCGCTTATTGCGGTTGCTGCTCCTGAGCGGCGGCACCTAATTTGATGGTCGCTTCAGTGCGCAAGCTGGAAACCAAGGTATCAAACAGCGTTGTCACCGCGCTCTGCTCAACCTGGCTGGTAAACTGTGCTTTCTGCTCATCAGTAATGGTGTGGGGTTTCACGCTATCCAGCGCAACCAGTACCACATTGCCTGCCTGATCGCGTGCAACACCATAGCTTACCTTGTCCTTTTGCGGTACGGGCAAGGCAAACACGCTTTCTGCCAACACGTTGCCCTGAGAAACGGAGGACAAGGTCTCTGGCGCACTAAAGCTGAGGTTGGCCGCTTTCAGCGAGTCATCTTTACCTTGTTTCAGGTCAACCAGGATTTTTTCAGCCTGTAGGTTAGCCTGCTGCTGCGCTTTCTGCACTTTCAGCACTTGTACAATCTCGTCACGCACCTGATCCAGAGGACGCGGCGTTTCTGCACGGTGATCGGTGATACGCAGCACGATCGCGCGATCGCCCTCTACGCCGATAACATCGGAGTTGCTGCCCGGTGCACCGTTATCCCCTAACAGGGTGCCGCCAAAAATAGCCTGCGTCACCTGCGGGAAATTCAGCTCAGCAGGCACTTGATCGTGACTAAACCAGGCCGTTGCAGTGGCTTTTTGACCGGCTGCTTCTTCCGCTGATGCCAACGATTCATTGTCATTGCTTGCCGCTTCGCTGACTTTACGTTGCACGGCAAAGAATTCATCCAGCGCTTTTTCACGTTTTGCTCTGACCGCAATGTCATCGCGCACCGCACTCAACGGTTTTACCTGCGCGGCCTGGATGTCATCCAGACGTACAATCAGGTAGCCCACAGAGGATTTTACTGGCTCGGATATTTGGCCTTTTTCGGTCAGTTTTGCCTGCTGCAATTCATCGACCGTGGCATTGGCATCCATCCAGCCCAGATCGCCACCGTTACGGCGCGAGACCACATCCTGCGATTTTTCTTTTGCCAGTGCGGCAAAATCGGCACCGTTTTTCAGCTCATCCAACACGGCACGGGCGTCCGCCTCGGTTTTAAGCTGAATAACGCTAAAGCGCTTACGCTCAGGTTGTGTAAATTCTTGCTTGTTCTTCTCGTAGAATGCCGCGATATCAGCATCAGTGAGTTTCACACTGTCCATAACGCGTGCGGCATCCAGCAGCAGATAGCTGACTTTGAAGGCTTCCGGGTCGATAAAACGGCTCTTGTTGCTGTCGTAATAGCCCTTAATCTCTTCATCCGTCACGTTGAGCGTTTTGGCAATGGCGGCCACGTCAATCGTTGCCGTTCTCACCACACGATCCTGTGCGGCCTGCGCCACCAGACTGTCGATCTCTTTTGGCAGCGAGAATTGCGTCGCCCCCAGCCCCTGAATCAGTTGCTGCGTAACCAGTTGCTTACGCAGCAATTCCGCATAGCGATCCGGTGTCAGGCCCAAACGACGTACCTGATCCAGGTACTTTTCGTTATCGAACTGGTTATTGGTCTGGAAAGCGGGAACCGCGAATATTGCCTGTTTGATCTGTGCATCGCTGATGTTGAGCCCAAGCTTGCGGGCGTATTGGTCAATCAGCGCCTCATCGATCAGCTGTGAGAGCACCTGCTGGCGCATCTGCTGCATATAACCGTCATTGCCTGCCAGCACGGAAAAGTTATCTCCCAACTGTTCCTGCATGCGGCTACGCTCGTTTTGCACCGCTTGTTCAAACTGCGCACGACCGATTTCCTGCCCGTTAACTTTGGCGGCGTAATCGTTAGAACCGCCGATAAGGTAATCACCCACGCCCGTCAATACGAAGGAGGCGACGATCAAGCCCAGAATAATTTTCAGCACGACGTTATTAGCGGCCGCGCGTAAATTGTCCATCATAATGTGACAACACTCCGCTGTAGTATGGATAACACGCCCTGCGCTGGCTAAAACCACGCTTCCCTGCGCTGCTGGCGAACCGTAATGCCAGAGCATGAACTGCCAGAGAGAGGAGCGGGAAAGACGTTACGCCGCAACGCGACGCCCCGCAGGGTGATGGGCAGTGTTCGCCCGTCATAAAAAAGGCACATCATAAAATGATGCGCCCCTTATCTTACCTTACCGACACCGTGGCGTCAGGTAATGTTTGGTAACGTACTCGGATTACAGCACAAACCTGTGACGAGATAATCAGTTAACGGCGTCTTTCAGCGATTTACCGGCACGGAAGCCCGGTACTTTTGCTGCTGGAATGCTGATTTCCTTGCCCGTTTGCGGATTGCGCCCAGTGCGAGCAGCACGCTCACGCACGGAGAACGTTCCAAATCCTACCAGTGCAACGTCATCCCCTGCTTTCAGAGAATCGGTAACAGAACCAATAATTGCATCTAACACACGCCCTGCTGCCGCTTTGGAAATATCAGCATCTGCGGCAATTTTGTCGATCAATTGTGACTTGTTCACTCTCTCATCCCCTCTGAAATCCTGTTGTCGCGCTGGATATCCCCAAAACGCGACACGTAGCTTTTTTCAATCCTGTCAAACCTTAGCACAGCGTACTGGCTAAGACTAACAGTGCCATAACTTAGCGGTACAAAAAAACGCTGGCAAGCGCCATTTCTGCTGCCAGCGTGATTTTTCTCAAGGGTTTTTGCGATAGGTCACTCTTTCACGGTCTTGGCGGGCACCGCTTTCGCCTTGGCAGGCGCTCGCTTGGCCTTGACAGGCTCCGGCTGCATACCGTCTGGCGGATTTTGTAACGCTAACGCAAGCACTTCCTCGATACGTTTAACCGGGTGAATGTCCAGATCGGCGATCACATTCGGCGGGATCTCTTCCAAGTCGCGTTTGTTTTCGTCAGGGATCAATACCGTCTTAATGCCACCGCGATGGGCTGCCAACAGCTTCTCTTTCAAGCCCCCGATCGGTAATACCAAACCCCGTAGCGTGATTTCCCCGGTCATCGCGACATCGGCACGCACCGGGTTACCCGTCAGGCAGGAAACCAGCGCGGTACACATGGCGATCCCAGCGCTTGGACCATCTTTGGGCGTTGCCCCTTCCGGCACATGCACGTGGATATCACGTTTTTCATGGAAATCGGCATTGATACCCAGTCGTTCAGCACGCGCACGCACTACGGTGAGCGCCGCCTGGATAGATTCCTGCATCACTTCCCCGAGTGAACCGGTATAGGTCAATTTCCCCTTGCCCGGCACGCACGCGGTTTCAATGGTCAGCAAATCACCGCCGACTTCCGTCCAGGCCAACCCAGTGACCTGCCCAACACGGTTTTCTTCATCCGCGCGGCCATAGTCAAAGCGCTGAACGCCAAGGAAATCTTTAAGGTTATCGCCCGTAATCTCAATATGCTTAACGGTTTTATCCATCAACAGCGTTTTTACCGCTTTGCGGCACAGTTTGGAGATTTCACGCTCCAGACTGCGCACGCCAGCTTCACGCGTGTAGTACCGGATAATCCCGGAGATAGCACTGTCATCGACGGTCAATTCACCTTTCTTCAATGCGTTGCGTTCAATCTGCTTCGGCAGCAAATGGCGCTTGGCAATGTTGAGTTTCTCATCCTCGGTGTAGCCAGACAGGCGAATGACTTCCATACGATCCAGTAACGGCGCAGGAATGTTCATCGAGTTAGAGGTAGCAACAAACATCACATCAGACAGATCGTAGTCCACTTCGAGATAGTGGTCGTTGAACGCGACGTTCTGCTCAGGATCCAGGACTTCAAGCAGCGCAGAGGCCGGATCGCCACGCATATCGGACGACATCTTGTCGATCTCATCCAACAGGAACAGCGGGTTTTTCACCCCAATCTTGGCCATCTTCTGGATCAGTTTGCCCGGCAGTGAGCCGATATAAGTACGACGGTGACCGCGAATTTCCGCTTCATCACGCACGCCGCCGAGCGCCATACGCACGTATTCACGCCCCGTTGCCTTGGCGATGGACTGCCCCAGAGAGGTTTTCCCCACCCCCGGCGGCCCGACCAGGCACAGAATCGGCCCCTTGATTTTGCTGACACGGCTTTGTACCGCGAGATATTCAAGAATACGCTCTTTGACACGATCCAGACCGTAGTGGTCGGTATCCAGGGTTTCCTGCGCTTTGACCAGGTCTTTTTTCACCTTGCTGCGCGCATTCCACGGCACCTGAACCATCCAGTCGATGTAGCTGCGCACCACCGTCGCCTCAGCGGACATCGGTGACATCATCTTCAGTTTTTGCAGCTCGGCTTCGGCTTTTTCCCGCGCTTCTTTCGGCATCTTGGCCGCTTCAATCTTGCGTTTCAGCGCTTCGTGTTCGTCCGGCGCATCGTCCATCTCACCGAGCTCTTTTTGAATCGCTTTCATCTGCTCGTTGAGGTAGTACTCGCGCTGGCTTTTCTCCATCTGCTTTTTCACGCGACTGCGAATACGTTTTTCCACCTGCAACAGGTCGATTTCCGATTCCATCATCGCCATCAGATATTCGAGGCGTTCCGTAATATCAGACATTTCCAGCACGGACTGCTTATCAGCCAGTTTCAGCGGCATGTGAGCGGCAATGGTGTCCGCCAGACGCGCTGCATCTTCAATGCTGTTCAGCGAGGTCAACACTTCAGGCGGGATTTTCTTGTTCAGTTTGATGTATCCCTCGAACTGATTGACCGCCGTGCGCATCAGGACTTCTTGCTCGCGCTCTTCAATCGCTGGCGACGAGAGATATTCCGCCTGGGCGGCAAAGTGTTCGCCACCGTCAGACAATGTGGTGATACGCGCGCGCTGCAACCCTTCGACCAGCACTTTGACCGTGCCGTCCGGCAGTTTCAGCATTTGCAGAATGGAGGCGACCGTGCCTACCGAGAAAAGATCGTTAATACTGGGTTCATCCGTTGAAGCCTCTTTTTGTGCCACCAACATGATCTTTTTATCGTGATCCATCGCGGCTTCAAGGCAACGAATCGATTTCTCCCGGCCAACAAACAACGGAATGACCATGTGCGGATAAACCACCACATCGCGCAAAGGCAATACGGGGATTTCAATGCGTTCGGAACGCTCAGGGTTCATAGAGCTCTCTCTTAGTTTCGTTTCCGCCAGGTTAAAGGAATCTCGTGAAACGCGGATGTCACGGGTTTCGCCAACAAGTATTGGAGTATATGGGGATAGATATCCGACATTCAACGACCAGAACATGCGAAAAAAAAAATGGGAGATAAAATCCCCCATTTTTAACTTATGTCAGACGTTCAATTGACGATTTATTCGCCAGAAGCCTGCTGTGCTTCAGGTTTGCCGTAGATCAGCATCGGCTCTGATTGACCGGCAATCACCGATTCATCAATCACCACTTTATCGACGCTCTCCATGGAGGGCAGGTCGTACATGGTGTCCAGCAACGCCGCTTCCACGATGGAGCGCAAACCGCGTGCGCCGGTTTTACGCGCCATGGCTTTCTTGGCAATCGCCGTCAACGCCTCTTCGCGGAACTCCAGCTCAACCCCTTCAAGATTGAACAGCGCCTGATACTGTTTGGTCAGCGCGTTTTTCGGTTCGCGCAGGATCTGGATCAGCGCATCTTCGCTCAGCTCTCTCAGCGTCGCGACCACCGGTAAACGGCCGATAAATTCGGGAATCAGACCAAACTTGATCAAATCGCCCGGTTCTACCTGACCCAGCAATTCGCCTTCGGTAGCCTTTTGCGCCGAGCCTTTCACCGTTGCGGCAAAGCCGATACCGCGACCGGTATCAACGCGCTGCTCGATCACTTTATCCAGGCCAGCAAATGCGCCACCACAGATGAACAGGATCTTGGAGGTATCAACCTGCAAAAACTCTTGCTGAGGATGCTTGCGCCCACCTTGCGGCGGTACCGCAGCGATGGTGCCTTCAATCAGTTTCAGCAGGGCCTGCTGCACCCCTTCGCCCGACACGTCGCGGGTGATGGAGGGGTTATCGGACTTACGCGAAATCTTGTCGATTTCATCGATGTACACGATACCGCGCTGCGCCTTCTGTACGTCGTAATCGCATTTTTGCAACAGCTTCTGGATGATGTTTTCCACATCTTCACCCACGTAGCCCGCTTCGGTCAGCGTGGTGGCATCCGCCATGGTGAAAGGCACATCCAGGAAACGGGCCAGCGTTTCGGCTAACAGGGTTTTACCACTCCCGGTCGGACCAATCAGCAGAATGTTACTCTTGCCCAGTTCGATGCCGTTGCTGCTGTCGCCATTGCGCAAGCGCTTGTAGTGATTGTAAACCGCAACCGCCAGCACCTTTTTCGCCTGCTCCTGACCAATCACATAATCATCCAGGTGACGGCGAATTTCATGGGGCGTGGGTAACGCACTGCGTTCACGATGCGGAGCCACTTCCTTGATCTCTTCGCGAATGATGTCATTGCACAGATCGACACATTCATCGCAGATATACACTGACGGCCCGGCAATCAGCTTACGGACCTCATGCTGGCTTTTGCCGCAGAAAGAACAGTACAGCAACTTCCCTGAACCGTCTTTGCGCTTGTCTGTCATCAGTAAACCTCTTCTTTTATCTCTTGCCCGCAGGCCCAACAGCGATATCACTACAACCTGAATCACGCGCAAGCGCGCATTCGTGAACCACAGGTACGCTATGGCTGGCGGCGTTATTCGCGGTGTGTCATCACGGCGTCAACCAATCCATACTCTACCGCTTCATGGGCAGAGAGGAAACGGTCACGCTCAGTGTCACTCTCTATCACTTCGAGAGGTTTGCCCGTATGTTCAGCCATCAGCTCATTCATACGTTGCTTCACTTTCAGTATTTCACGCGCATGGATTTCGATATCCGTCGCCTGACCCTGGAATCCGCCCAGCGGTTGGTGAATCATCACGCGCGAATTCGGCAGGCAGAAACGCTTGCCCTTGGCACCGGCAGTGAGCAGGAAAGCCCCCATCGAGCAGGCTTGTCCCATACAGATGGTGCTGACATCCGGTTTAATAAATTTCATGGTGTCGTAAATCGACATCCCTGCGGTAATCACGCCACCCGGAGAGTTGATGTACAGATAAATATCTTTTTCCGGATTTTCGGCTTCCAGGAAAAGCATCTGAGCAACGATCAGGTTGGCCATGTGATCTTCCACCTGACCGGTCAGGAAGATGATGCGTTCTTTAAGCAGTCGGGAAAAAATATCGTAAGAACGTTCCCCGCGCGAAGTCTGTTCTACCACCATCGGCACCAAAGCCATCTGGGGTGCTAATTTTTCTTGTTCGCCACTGTATAACATTCACCTCTCCTCGATAAAATGCTTTTGGTGCCATGTATCAGATTCTACTTGAGATAACGGCGGTTGACCATCACGGCCCCACGTATCCCTCAAGAACGACACCGACTCGCCAAAATCCATGACCACGCGCCTCTGTTTCTTCTAGTTGGGGCATTGCGCGCTATTTCAAGCTTACACTATCCTTTATTTTAGATTAAAGGGGTATCGTGCCCACCGCGTTTACAATGCTTTGCATATCAAACCACGTTTTGCATAGAAAATAAGATGTTGCATGCCCAAGCGACAATGCAGATTTTATCACTCGCGAAACGTTTCAATGCCACGCACGCCTAGCCTTATCATAGTGCAATCTGGCCTATCCGTGACGGATAAGGCTTTCAAACATAAATCAGTGATAACAAAAAGCCCACGCCAGAGGCGCGGGCTTTTTTGGCAAAGATAACCGACCGAAGCCAGACAGCGAATTACGCCGTAGCAGGCTGGTTCATCAGATCGTTGAAGCTGACGGCTTTCTCAACCACTTTCGCGTTAGACAACACCACTTCAACCGCTTGCTCTTCCAGAGCAACGTTGCGCATGTTGTTCATCAGCTCTTTGTTTTTGCTGTAGTAAGCAACCACTTCTTGCGGATCTTCGTAGGCAGAAGCCATCTCTTCGATCAGCGCGTTAACGCGAGCGTCATCCGCTTTCAGTTCGTTGGTGCTGATCACTTCGCCCAGCAACAGACCCACGACAACGCGGCGTTTGGCTTGCTCTTCGAACAGTTCACGCGGCAGTTCAGCTGCTTGCTTGGCGTTGCCACCAAAGCGTTGTGCCGCTTGCTGACGCAGAACGTCGATTTCGCCGTCGATCAGTGCAGCAGGAACGTCGATGTCATTGGCTTTCACCAGACCGTCGATCACCTGAGACTTGATACGGTTACGCACTGCGCCTTTCAGCTCGCGCTCCATGTTTTTACGCACTTCAGCGCGCAGACCGTCAACAGAGCCATCCGCCACGCCGAAACGTGCGATGAAATCTGCGGTCAGTTCTGGCAGTTCACGCTCTTCCACTTTCTTCAGAACGATAGCAAACTGAGCCGCTTTCCCTTTCAGGTTTTCAGCGTGGTAGTCTTCTGGGAAGGTCACGTCGATAGTGAACTCATCACCGGCTTTGTGACCCACCAGACCTTCTTCAAAGCCTGGGATCATGCGGCCCTGGCCCATGGCCAGAACGAAATCAGACGCTTTACCACCGTCAAACACTTCACCGTCGATAGTGCCGGTAAAGTCAACGGTTACGCGATCTTCTGCGCCAGCGGCAGCATCGGTATCTTTCCAGGTGGCTTGTTGCTTGCGCAGCGTTTCCAGCATGGCATCAACGTCAGCATCAACCACGTCAACCAGCGGTTTTTCTACTTCGATGGTGTCCAGGCCTTTCAGCTCTACTTCCGGATAGACTTCAAACTCTACCGCGTAGGTGAAATCGGCATCCAGCTTGTATTCGCCCGGCACATAGTTCGGTGCACCAACGGGATTGATTTTTTCTTTGATGATGGCGTCAACGAAATGACGCTGCATCAGATCGCCCAACACGTCTTGACGCACGGAGGCACCATAACGCTGAGCGATAACGTTCATCGGCACTTTGCCTTTACGAAAACCGTCAACGCGCGCTTTTTTAGCAACGTTAACCAGCTCTTTTTTTACCGCTTCTTCAATGCTATCCGCAGTGACGGTAATTGTTACGCGGCGACCAAGGCCTTGGGTGGTTTCAACTGAAACTTGCATCTTGTTACCTCAAAAAATCACAGTGCTCGGTCAGCTCCAAAACCATATACGCATGGGTGTCGGTTTGGACATAACCCCACAGAACCGGGACAGCAACAGCTGGTATCTGAACCCCGTTCCTTGTCGTCAGAAGCGTCCCGATGACATTTCCGGAAAATAAGACGCGGCATTATAGCGGCATAGAGGGAGTGAGTCGAGAACAGCGCGCAGACTATTGTGACAAGATAAGCGCGCTTTGATGTCGGTCACCTCTTATGCGCCACTTTTTATCCCTCTTTGACACCCTTCAGGCGTCAATACCTGCGCCGCCACAGGCAGGCGATTTAGGGGCTTGACCCTGCGCATCGGCCCACTCTTGCGGCGTATAAGTATGCAGCGCCAGCGCGTGTAGGCCATTTTCCAGTTCCGTCGCCAGCGTGGCATACACTGCACGATGGCGGCCAATGGTGCGCTGTCCGGTAAAGGTTTCACTCACCAGCACCACCTTAAAATGGCTTTGCGAACCCGCAGGCACGCGGTGTTGATGGCTTTCATTGATCACATCCAGATGCGTGGGGGCAAAAGCTGCGCGCAATTTCGCCTCAATGGTGGCATGCATGACGTCGTCCTTTGTTGCTTGTTGATCTCGCCAGACAGTATATTCCACTGGCAGCAAAATGCGGTGAACACACTATCTGTCAATCCGGCGATCGCAATATCTCACCGCATCGCGCCGAAAAAATGGCCATTTCCAGAGTATTTCCCCTGAATTCGTCCTTTCACCCGCTGCGGGCAATGGTATGATAACGGGAATTTTTTACCAGCGAACCACCCTAATCATTACTGAGAAAATGCACAATGTTAAAAAAACTGTTTTTTCCCGTATTGGCCGTGCTGATGCTCGCCGGATGCGCCAATCAAAGCAACACGCTTGATGTCTCTCCTAAAATTAATGTGCCAGCGCAAGACCCAACCCTGATGGGCGTGACCGTCAGCATCAACGGGGCCGATCAGCGAGCCGATCAGGCATTGGCTAAAATCAACCGCGACGGGCAACTGATCGTTTTGACCCCTTCGCGCGACCTGCGTTTCCTGTTGCAAGAAGCCCTGGAAAAACAAATGTCTGCACGCGGTTACATGATCGGTACCGGTGGCCCGATTGCGCTGCAAATCGTGGTAAACCAGCTGTATGCTGACGTTTCAGAAGGCAACCTGCGTCATAATATCACCGCACGCGCGGATATTTCGATCATCTCTCAGGCGGCTAACGGCAACAAACAGGTCAAAAACTACCGCTCAACCTATAACGTTCAAGGCGCGTTGACCGCGACCAACGAAAAAATCACCAACGCTGTCAATACGGTATTGGGCGATGTCATCAATGATATGGCACAAGACACCACTGTCAGTGGCTTCATTAAGGCTAACGCCCGATAATTCCCACGCTGTTTTCCTCTATCCTGCTCGGTGGGATAGAGGAAAGGATCTGCCATGCTACATCGCTTTTTTACTCTTGTTCGTCAGCCGTATTCTCTGTCACTGCTGCTGTTGGGTTTTGCGTCCGGGCTACCGCTGGCGCTCACCTCCGGTACGTTGCAGGCATGGATGACCGTCGCTAACGTCGATTTGAAAACCATTGGTTTCTTCTCCCTGGTGGGACAAGCCTATGTTTTCAAGTTTATGTGGGCACCGATGATGGACCGCTACACCCCACCCTTCCTCGGCCGTCGCCGTGGCTGGCTGCTGGTCACTCAGGTACTATTGATCGGATTGATAGCCTCAATGGCGCTGCTCGAGCCTGGTAAGCATCTGTGGTGGTTAGCCGCAATTGCCGTTCTGGTGGCATTTTGCTCGGCCTCGCAGGATATCGTGTTTGACGCCTACAAAACCGACCTGTTGCCCGCCGATCAGCGAGGCTCGGGCGCGGCCATTTCCGTACTGGGTTACCGTTTGGCCATGCTGGTTTCCGGTGGGCTAGCGCTGTGGCTGGCCGATCGCTACCTCGGCTGGCACGCCACCTATGTGCTGATGGCACTGCTGCTGCTGCCGGGTATCATCGCCACCTTACGTGCTCCAGAGCCGGTCTTGGATGCCCCGGCACCGCGCACCCTTGAACAGGCAATGTTTGCTCCGTTGCGCGACTTCTTTTCGCGCAATAACGCCTGGCTGATTTTATTACTGATCGTGCTGTATAAGTTGGGCGACGCCTTTGCCATGAGCCTGAGCACCCCGTTCCTGATTCGCGGCGTAGGCTTCAATGCCGGCGACGTCGGACTGGTCAACAAAACGTTGGGGTTACTCGCCACCATTATTGGTGCCTTGTACGGCGGGTTGTTAATGCAACGCATGACCTTGTTCCGTGCGCTGCTGCTATTCGGCATCTTGCAGGCTGTCTCTAACGCAGGTTACTGGGTGCTGGCGATCACGACCAAACATCTGGTTAGCATGGCGGGAGTTATCTTTCTGGAAAACCTGTGCGGCGGGATGGGCACGGCAGCATTCGTTGCGTTACTGATGACCTTATGCAACACGTCATTTTCCGCCACTCAGTTTGCGCTGCTTTCCGCTCTCTCGGCCGTCGGGCGCGTCTACGTTGGCCCGATTGCAGGCTGGTTTGTAGAAACCCACGGTTGGGCCTGGTTCTATTTATTTACCATTGCTGTCTCAGTGCCGGGATTAGTCCTGCTGCTGGTATGCCGACAAACCCTGGAGTACACCCAACGCACCGGCACATTCATGGTACGCATGACCTATCCCCGCCACTACCGCTTCGCGCTGCGTATGCTGGCTGCCGGATGTGCCTTGTTATTCATCTGGTTGACCTTGACCATCGCCCACGCACTGGGAGCCAATGCGGTTGAAGCAATCAATGATAACCTTCTGATGCTAGGGTGTATTTTGGTAATCGCTGGCACGCTTTTGGGGAGTTTTCTCGACTATTTATCCTTGAGAAATTCACACGCTGCCGATACGCACAAATAGCGATAAACACGCGTGGTTATCACCCAATCGTATTATTTTTTTTCCAATAGTCTGACATCGGCCAATGTTATTTTAGCGTTGGCTTGCTTTTTCTCGGCTATTTAATTGTTGAGAAAACGTGTTAGAGCAAGCGATGTTCTTTCGAGGGAAAATTACCCATTAGGTGGGTTGTAATTTTTTTTTATCCATCCATACTTCTCTACGGGATAAATTTTAATTGACTGTTTTTAATAAATTTTTCCTAACGACAAGGTAATTGTGACATTCAGGGCAAAAATCAGCAACAAAGCGCTGACATAACCTTAATCATGTTTACAGTGCAGTAACCTTACCGTAAAATGCCCGCTCGCATGAAATGACAATAGAGCCCTTGTTATTGAGGTCGCTAGATGAGACTCAGGAAATACAATAAAATTTTTGGGATGTTGTCTTTATTCGCTGCCGCAGCACTGCTGAGCGGTTGTGATATGGCATTGATGAACCCCAAAGGACAGGTCGGGTTGGAGCAACGGTCGTTGATTCTGACGGCAATCGGGTTGATGTTGATCGTGGTTATTCCGGTAATCGTGATGACCATCGCTTTTGCCTGGAAGTTCCGTGCTTCCAACACCAAGGCGAAATACACCCCGAACTGGTCGCATTCCAACAAGATTGAAGCGGTGGTATGGACAGTTCCCATCATCATCATTCTTATTCTGGGTACCATTACCTGGAAAACCACCCATTCACTGGATCCGTATAAACCGCTGGTCTCCGATGCCAAGCCGATTACCGTCGAAGTGATTTCCCTCGACTGGAAATGGCTGTTTGTTTACCCAGAACTGGGTATCGCCACGGTCAACGAGTTAGCGTTCCCGACCAACGTACCGGTGAACTTCAAGATCACCTCCGATACCGTGATGAACTCTTTCTTCATCCCGCGTCTGGGTGGGCAGATCTACGCCATGGCTGGCATGCAAACCAAGCTGCATCTTATCGCCAACGAACCGGGTAAATATGACGGTATTTCCGGTGGTTACAGCGGTAAAGGCTTCTCTGGCATGAAATTTACCGCCATTGCCACGCCAAGCCAGCAGGAGTTCGACCAGTGGGTTGCCACCGTGCGCGCGTCCAGCAAAACGCTGAACAGCATGGAAGAGTTTAATACTCTGGCCAAACCCAGCGAATTCCACCCGGTCGAGTACTTCTCCAGCGTGCAACCTGAGCTGTTTGAAAACCTGATTCGCAAATTCACGCAAAGTGGCGGCGCACCTGCTCATCACCACGCTGAAAGCGAAACGCAGCAAGGCGGCATGCAACACGGTGACAATATGAACATGAGCGAGCACGCCTCGCACCAAGGCGCCGAGGGATAAGACGATGTTCGGAAAACTAACTCTTGATGCGGTTCCGTATCATGAACCCATTATCATGGTCACGGTGGCCGGCATCATCGTCGGCGGCCTCGCCCTGTTGGCGGCCATCACTTATTTCGGTAAATGGAAGTGGCTGTGGGCGGAATGGTTCACCTCGGTAGACCACAAGCGCATCGGCATCATGTATATGATCGTCGCGTTTATCATGATGATTCGCGGCTTTGCCGATGCCATCATGATGCGCGGTCAGCAGGTGTTGGCGTCTGCCGGTGAGGCAGGCTTCCTGAATGCACACCACTACGATCAGATATTTACCGCGCACGGCGTGATCATGATTTTCTTCGTGGCAACGCCGTTTGTGGTCGGTCTGATGAACCTGGCGGTGCCGTTGCAAATCGGCGCGCGCGACGTGGCCTTCCCTTTCCTTAACTCGCTCAGCTTCTGGCTGTTCGTGGTGGGGGTTGTCCTGATCAACCTGTCGCTGGGTATTGGTGAATTTGCGCAAACCGGTTGGGTGGCCTATCCGCCGCTTTCAGGCAAGGAGTACAGTCCCGGCGTAGGGGTCGATTACTGGATATGGAGTCTACAGATCTCCGGTCTGGGCACCACGCTGACCGGCGTCAACTTCTTCGCGACCATTATCCGTATGCGCGCACCGGGCATGACGCTGATGAAAATGCCGGTCTTTACCTGGACGGCACTGTGCACCAACGTGCTGATCATCGCCGCATTCCCGATTTTGACCGTCACCATCGCGTTGCTGACCCTGGATCGCTATCTGGGCACCCATTTCTTTACCAACGATATGGGCGGCAACATGATGATGTACATCAACCTCATCTGGGCCTGGGGCCATCCTGAGGTGTACATTCTGGTGCTGCCTATCTTCGGCGTTTACTCCGAAGTGGTTGCCACCTTCTGTAAGAAGCGCCTGTTCGGCTATACCTCGCTGGTGTGGGCGACCATCGCCATTACCGTGCTGTCGTTTATCGTCTGGCTGCACCACTTCTTCACCATGGGGTCCGGCGCGAACGTTAACGCCTTCTTTGGTATCGCCACCATGATCATTTCCATCCCGACCGGGGTGAAAATCTTCAACTGGCTGTTCACCATGTATCAGGGCCGCATCCAACCGAACTCCGCCATGTTGTGGACCACCGGGTTTATCATCACCTTTACCATCGGTGGGATGACTGGGGTGCTGCTGGCAGTGCCGGGTGCCAACTTTGTGCTGCACAACAGTCTGTTCCTGATTGCGCACTTCCATAACGTCATCATCGGCGGCGTGGTGTTTGGTATTTTTGCCGGTATTACTTACTGGTTCCCGAAAGCGTTTGGCTTCACGCTGAACGAAACCTGGGGCAAACGCGCGTTCTGGTTCTGGATTATCGGCTTCTTCACTGCCTTTATGCCGCTGTATGTGCTGGGCTTTATGGGTATGACCCGTCGCCTTAGCCAACAGATCGATCCGCAATTCCACTCACTGCTGGTCGTCGCCTCTGTCGGTGCCGCCCTGATTGGCCTTGGCGTACTGTGCCAACTGATGCAGTTCTATGTCAGTATCCGCGATCGCGACCAAAACCGCGATTTGACCGGTGACCCGTGGGGTGGCCGCACGCTGGAGTGGGCAACCTCTTCTCCGCCGCCGTTCTACAACTTCGCCATCGTGCCGAACGTTCAGGAACGCGATGCCTTCTGGGAACAGAAAGAGCGCGGTGAAGCCTACAAGAAACCGGTCAGCTATGAAGAAATTCATATGCCGAAAAACACCGGCGCTGGCGTGATTATCTCGGCGTTCAGCCTGGTATTCGGCTTCGCGATGATCTGGCATATCTGGTGGATGGCGATTGCCGGTTTCGTCGGCATGATCGTGACCTGGATTGTGCACAGTTTTAACCGTGATGTGGATTACTACGTTCCGGTCAAGCAGATCGAAGAGATTGAAAACCAGCACTTCGACAATATCAGCAAAGCAGGTGTGAAACATGACAACTGAAACTCTGACGCATCATCACGCTGCTCATGACGCCCATGCCGAGCATGGGCACCACGACGCCAGCGGCACCAAGGTGCTGGGGTTCTGGGTTTACCTCATGAGCGATTTGATCATTTTCGGCTCGCTGTTCGCCACCTATGCCGTGCTGGTAACCGGCACGGCGGGCGGTCCGTCCGGAAAAGATCTGTTTGATCTCAAGTTTGTGCTGGTCGAAACCTTCGCTTTGCTGTTGAGCAGTATCACCTTCGGCATGGCGATGATCGCCATGTACAAAGGCAATGTAGCGCGCATCAACACCTGGCTGGCTATCACCTTCCTGTTTGGTCTGGTGTTTATCGGGATGGAAGTGTATGAATTCCATCACCTGATCGCAGAAGGGTACGGCCCGGATCGCAGTGCGTTCCTGTCAGCCTTTTTTGCGCTGGTCGGCACCCACGGAATCCACGTAACCTCAGGCCTTATCTGGCTGGTGGTGATGATGATTCAGGTTTCACGCTGGGGCATCACCCCTACCGTGAAAACCCGTTTGATGTGCCTGAGCTTGTTCTGGCACTTCCTTGACGTGGTATGGATTTGTGTCTTTACCGTAGTTTATCTGATGGGGGCGATGTAATGAGTCATTCAACGACCGATCACGGCGCCAGCCACGGTAGCGTACAGTCTTATGTCATCGGCTTTGTCATGTCGGTCATTCTGACCGTGATCCCGTTTGGTCTGGTGATGGCGGGTGCCGCCTCCCCCAGCGTGATCATGGCCGGTGTGGTTGGCTGTGCCGTGGTACAGATACTGGTTCACCTGGTCTACTTCCTGCACCTGAACAGTTCTTCTGAGCAGCGCTGGAACGTGGTAGCGTTGGTGTTCGCCATTCTGATTATCGCCATCGTGGTAGTAGGATCCATCTGGATTATGCTGAGCGCGCACCACAATATGATGATTCCGTAATCGAGCCAGACATGATGATTAAGCAATACCTACAAGTCACAAAACCAGGGATCATTTTTGGCAACCTGATTTCTGTTATCGGGGGATTTCTGCTGGCGTCCAAAGGCAGCATCGATTACCCCCTCTTTATCGCTACCCTGTTTGGGGTGTCGTTGGTGGTTGCGTCCGGTTGCGTTTTCAATAACGTGATCGACCGTGACATTGACAAAAAGATGGAGAGAACCAAAAACAGAGTGATGGTGAAGGGGCTGATTTCCGTCAAGGTGTCGCTGGGTTATGCGGCGGCGTTAGGTATTGCCGGTTTTGCGTTGCTCTACGTGGCGGCAAACCCGCTGGCCATGTGGCTTTCGGTAATGGGCTTTGCGGTATACGTAGGCGTCTACAGTCTGTATATGAAACGCCATTCGGTATACGGCACGCTGATCGGCAGCCTGTCCGGTGCCGCGCCGCCGGTTATCGGCTATTGTGCCGTGAGCAACCAGTTTGATGCGGGCGCGTTGATCCTGCTGTTGATCTTCAGCCTGTGGCAAATGCCGCACTCCTACGCTATCGCCATTTTCCGTTTCAAGGATTATCAGGCTGCCAACATTCCGGTATTGCCGGTGGTGAAAGGCATTTCCGTGGCTAAAAACCATATTACGCTGTATATCGTGGCGTTTATGGTAGCAACGCTGATGCTGTCGCTGGGAGGCTATGCCGGGTATAAATACCTGGTGGTGGCCGCCTCCGTGAGCATCTGGTGGTTAGGCATGGCGCTGTCGGGCTACAAAAAACCCAATGATGACAAAGTGTGGGCGCGCAAACTGTTTGTGTTCTCAATTGTAGCCATCACATCACTGAGCGTGATGATGTCTGTCGACTCGATGACGCCGATGCAGGATGTGCTGATCACCGCACTGCGCTAACGTTTACCGTTCGCACCTTGAAAAAACAGACGATGCCCATCGTCTGTTTTTTTTCGCCCTTCCCCACGTTTTGCTGCATTTAATATGTCATTTTATGACGGCGCGCCAAATCAAGTAACAATGCCACCATTTACGGCCCGATGAGTAAGGCACTACAATAGCGCCAACGCAATTTTGAGGTTTTCATGAACGATACGTCCCTCACTGACAATATAATGACGCCGAAAGAACGGCGCGCAACCTGGGGTTTAGGTGCGGTTTTTTCCCTGCGGATGCTCGGCATGTTTATGGTTTTGCCGGTGCTCACGACCTACGGCATGGCGCTGCAAGGGGCCAGCGAATCGCTGATTGGCCTTGCGATTGGTATCTATGGCCTGATGCAGGCGCTGTTTCAGGTGCCCTTTGGGTTACTTTCCGATCGCGTCGGGCGAAAACCGCTCATCGTTATCGGTCTGCTGATGTTTGTGCTCGGCAGCGTGGTTGCCGCCCTCAGCACCACAATTTGGGGCATTATTCTTGGTCGAGCGTTGCAGGGCGCGGGGGCAATATCTGCCGCTGTCATGGCATTGCTGTCCGATCTCACTCGCGAACAAAATCGCACCAAAGCAATGGCTTTTATCGGCATCAGTTTCGGCGTGACCTTTGCCATCGCCATGGTGCTTGGCCCAATCGTCGCGCACGCCTGGGGATTGCAATCGCTGTTCTGGTGCATGGCCCTGCTCGCATCGCTCGGTATTGTCATCACCCTGACGCTGATCCCCAACGCCGCTAGCCATGCGCTCAATCGCGAATCCGCCATCGTGCGCGGCAGCATTCGCCAGGTGCTCGGTAACAGTCGGCTGGTGAAACTCAATATCGGCATCATGTGTCTGCATATCCTGCTGATGGCGAGTTTTGTCGCCCTGCCGCGCGTGCTGGAACAGGCGGGCCTGCCCGCGGAGTCACACTGGAAGGTGTACCTGTACACCATGCTGATTTCCTTTGTCTGCGTACTGCCCTTTATCATTTATGCTGAAGTGAAGCGGCAGATGAAGCGGGTGTTTGTCGGCTGTATCATCGTGCTGTTAGCCGCAGAGGTGGTTTTATGGATGGCGGGCAGCCAATTCTGGCCGATTGTGGCGGGCGTTCAGCTATTTTTTCTGGCTTTTAATATTATGGAAGCGCTGCTGCCTTCGCTGATCAGCAAAGAGGCCCCGGCGGGTTATAAAGGCACCGCCATGGGGGTCTATTCCACCACCCAATTTATCGGCGTTGCTATCGGCGGCAGCATGGGCGGCGCACTGTTTCAATTCCACGGTGCGGCCTGGGTGTTTGCCGCAGGGGCGCTGCTCTGTGCGTTATGGCTGATTGTCGGCATCAGCATGAAGGAGCCGCCCTATCTGAGCAGTTTGCGTATTGCACTGCCCGACGAAGCACTGGACGATTCAGCGCTGGCACAGAAGATACGCATACACCCCGGCGTGGCGGAAGCCATCGTGGTGCCGGAGGAGCGCAGCGCCTATGTTAAAATCGATCGTCAGAAAACCAACCGCCAACAGCTCGAAGCGCTGATCGGGCAAGCGTGAGTCACAGCGGGCCAGCATCGCTGGCCCTTGGCGATTAATCGCGGAAATTGTTGAACTGGAAAGGTTGCCCCAGATTGGCACCGCGAATCAACGCCATGACGCTTTGCAAGTCGTCGCGCGCTTTGCCGGTAACCCGCAGTTGGTCACCCTGAATCTGGGTTTGCACTTTCAGCTTGCTGTCTTTGATCAGCTTGACGATTTTTTTCGCCTGTTCAGGCTCAATGCCCTGCTTCAGTTTGGCGTTAACGCTGTAGGTCTTGCCGCTGTGTTCCATCTCTTCAGGAACCTCCAACGCACCCGCATCAATACCCCGTTTCACCAGTTTTTCGCGCAGGATATCAACCAGTTGCTGCACCTGAAAATCGGACTCGCTGGCCACTTTGATCTGTTCGTTTTTCTCATTCAGCTCAAAGCTCGCCGGTACGTTACGGAAATCCCAGCGATTAGTCAGTTCACGTGACGCATTCTCAACCGCGTTGCGGATTTCCTGCATATCGATTTCCGATACAATATCGAAAGATGGCATAATCAATTCTCCCTGATTTATGCGTAGGAATAGGGTTATGTGGCATGCATGATACCTGTTCTCCGCGGAGAAACAACATCCACCCGACCTGACGCTTGCAGTCCCTTTCTCACGCGCCATAATACGTAATTGTCGGGCAGAATGAATCAACCAAAAGATAACCGCCGCCGTCACACTGCGCGCATCGATAAAGGAAACCTCAGATGAAAATTACCGTGCTGGGTTGCGGCGCACTGGGTCAGCTTTGGCTTGCCGCATTACATCAGCAAGGCCACGACGTTCAGGGATGGATGCGTTTCCCCGCCCCGTTTTGTGCTGTCAATGTACAAATGCTGGACGGAAAACTGTGCAATCTGATGCTACCGACAAACGATCCCGAGCACCTGATGCAGAGCGAACTGCTGCTGGTAACCCTTAAAGCCTGGCAGGTTTCCGATGCCGTCAGCGCCTTATTACCGACCATCGACCCCGACTGTACCATTCTGTTGCTACACAATGGCATGGGCACCCGGGAGGAGTTGCCGGTATTGACCCAAGCGCTGTTACAAGGGGTCACCACCCACGCCGCCCGACGCGATGCGACGCTGGTAGTACACGTTGCCGGAGGAACCACGCACATTGGTGCCATTACCAGCGGTAACAGCCGTGGGGCGGTTCCTCACAGCGATACGCATTCTGCGCTGGCAGCATTGCTGCATCAGGCGCTGCCGGATGTCGCCTGGTACAATAACATTGCCGTGACGTGCTGGCGTAAACTGGCAGCGAACTGCGTGATCAATCCGTTAACCGTACTCTATAACTGCAAAAATGGGGCGCTAAGCGCTTATCCAGAGCAGATAGACCTGCTGTGTCGGGAGATCGTGCGCGTCATGGAGCGCGAAGGCCATCCCGATTCGCTGGAGCAGGTGAAACTGTACGTGGAACAATTGATCCAGAATACTGCAGAGAATACCTCCTCCATGCTGCAAGATATCCGTGCCCAGCGCCATACCGAGATTGACTATATTACCGGCTATCTGCTGCAACGCGCCCGTGCCCACGGGTTAACGTTGCCTGAAAACAGCCGTTTATTTGAAATGATCAAGCTAAAGGAAAGCGAATATGACCGCATCGGTACTCCTCTGTCTGGCTCCTGGTAGCGAAGAAACCGAGGCCGTCACTACCTTCGACCTGCTGGTACGCGCCGGTATTGCTATCACTGTAGCCAGCGTCGCCAGCGATGGCGCTACCACGGTGACCTGCTCGCGCGGCGCAAGGTTGGTGGCGGATGCGCCGCTGGTTTCCGTTGCGGATAACCCGTTTGACGCCATCGTGTTACCGGGCGGCGTCAAAGGGGCGGAATGCTTTCGCGACAGCCCGTTACTGGTGGAATGTATTCGCCAAAAGCATCAGGAAGGGAAAATCATTGCCGCCATCTGTGCCGTTCCTGCACTGGTGCTGGAACACCACCAGCTGTTTCCGGTCGGCAACATGACCGGATACCCCACGTTAAAAGAGAAAATTGCGCCTGAAAAATGGATGGATAAGCGCGTGGTATTCGATCCACGCGTCAATCTGCTGACCAGCCAGGGCCCCGGCACCAGCATGGATTTCGCCTTAAAGCTGATTGATTTACTGTCAGGACGCGCTAAGGCGGCAGAAGTGGCTGCACAGCTGGTGCTGCCACCGGGAATTTATGATTACCGGGAGTGAAGCTCTCAATCTTCTGTGATTCACTCCTCCGCCTATGCGGAGGAGGATGCGAAGCGGCTAAGGCCGATAGACCTTCACGTTACTGAACCCCTGCTCACGCAGATACAACGCCTGCAAACGGCTCATCACACCGCGTTCACAGTACAGCAGATAGGTCTTGCCCTGATCAAGGTCGCCGAACTGAGTGCTGAGCTTGTAGAACGGCAGCGATTTGATTTCAACGCCGGGCAGCGCAAGCGGACGATCGTCTTGCTCATCCACAGAGCGAATATCCAGCAGAATGTCGTCAGCAGAAAGCGATGCCACGGTTTCAACTTCCGCGACCTCTTGTAAAGACTGGGTGGCGATATCACGAATATCAATATTACGCGCTTCAAAGACCACACGGTCCAGGATCTCAAAGTCGAACTTGCCTTCTTCCTCTTCGATTTTGGATTTGACCGCTTTTACCGTCGGGCTTTTGGAAATCACCCCGCAATACTCAGGCATGGTCTTGGCAAAATCTTCCGTGCCTAAATGACGCGCCAGCTTGATGATGTGCTCTTTATCGTGTGAAATCAGCGGGCGCAGAATCAGCGTATCCGACGCATTATCGATGAGACGCAGGTTGGTCAAGGTTTGGCTGGAAACCTGCCCTAACGCTTCCCCGGTTACCAACGCCTGGACGCCATAACGCTCTGCAATACGCGAGGCGGCACGCACCATCATGCGTTTAAGCACCACCCCCATCTGGCCATCATCCACTTTCTCCAGGATCTCGCCCACCACGGGTTCAAAATCAATGGCGACAAAGCGCACGCGATGCGAGCTGCCAAAGCGCTTCCACAAATAATGTGCGACCTGCTTAACGCCAATTTCATGCGCGGCACCGCCCAGATTGAAAAAGCAGTAGTGCACGCGACAGCCACGGCGGATCAGCATATAGCTGGACACACCAGAATCGAACCCGCCGGAAATCAGTGACAGCACATCTTCTTGCGTACCAATGGGGAAACCACCAATGCCTTCATAACGCCCTTTGATCAGCAGCAAACGATCCTGTTCTATCTCCAGATGAACCGTGACCTGCGGCGTAGTGAGGTTAACGCGCGCGCTGTCGATGTGCTGATTCAGTCCACCGCCCACGTAACGTTCAACATCCTGCGAAGAGAAGTCGTGCTTACCGCGCCGCTTCACGCGTACACAGAAACTTTTCCCTTCCAGCTGCGGACGATAAAGCGCCAGCGTTTGTTCAAAAATGTCGTGTACGTCGGTGTAAGCGTGGTCTTCAACATCCAGAATATGATGAATGCCGGGAATTCGGGTTAACGCATCGCGAATCTCTTCGCGTTGGCTTTCCTCTTTGGCGCGGACTTCGATATGATCCCAATGACGGACGACGGCCAGTTGGTCGTCATACTGCTTAAGCACGTTACGAATGTTACCGGTAAGTATCTTAATAAAGCGCAACCGCACAGATTGACTCTTGATGGTGATTTCCGGGAACAATTTAATGATAAACTTCATGATGGCTGTCGTTACTTGGTCAAATGGGCGTATGTGTTAACCCGAGTGCTACATTCACGTTATCGGTAAACTCGTTCCATTGGGTGATTTTACCAATAGCATCCAGGGCGCGGAGTATATCATCTTCTCGCGCGCTGCGCGCAGGAAGGATGTGCTTATCTGTGCGATGGGCCGGTACCGAACAGTAACGATTAACGACACTAAAAGAACAGCATCACTTAGCGATCAGGATGTAAAATAGGTCATGCCTGCAAAAAAAACGTCGCCTCACACAGAGGCAAACAGCGAAACGCTGAACACCGCCGACTCAGCGCTGAGTTTTGAAAATGCGCTGCAACAGTTGGAACAGATTGTCACCCGCCTTGAGTCGGGCGATTTGCCCCTGGAAGCCGCGCTGAGCGCCTTTGAAAATGGCATTCAGTTGGCACGTCAGGGACAGTTGCAGTTGCAACAAGCAGAGCAACGCGTGCAGATCCTGCTAAGCGACGAGCCGGATGCCGGGCTGTCCCCTTTCACTCCGGGCACCACAAACCCGAACAGTAAGCCACTATGACGGAATTCGCTGAGCAGTTAAGCGCCCATGCCGATCGCGTGAATCAGGCATTGAACCGTTTTATTTCCGACTTGCCGTTTCAGGGCAGTCCACTGGTTGACGCCATGGCGTACGGTGCGCTGCTGGGAGGCAAACGCCTTCGGCCTTTTTTGGTTTATACTACCGGGCAACTTTTCGGCATTCCGTTGAGCAGCCTGGATGCACCGGCTGCCGCAGTGGAATCTATCCACGCTTATTCGCTGATCCATGACGATTTGCCAGCCATGGACGATGATGACCTGCGTCGTGGTCAACCCACCTGCCACATTAAATTTGGCGAAGCCACTGCGGTTCTGGCCGGAGATGCGCTGCAAACGTTGGCTTTTTCCATTCTGGCTGACGCGCCCATGCCGGAAGTCAGTGACCGCGATCGGCTCTCAATGGTTGCAGAGTTGGCGCAAGCCAGCGGCGTGGCGGGCATGTGCGGCGGGCAAGCACTGGATTTGGCGGCGGAAGGTCAGCAGGTTAATCTGGCCGAGCTGGAGCAAATTCATCGCCACAAAACCGGCGCATTGATTCGCACGGCAGTCAGGCTCGGCGCGCTCAGCGCTGGCACTGCGGGTCGTGCGGCCCTGCCCCACCTCGATCGCTATGCCAATGCCATCGGTCTGGCCTTTCAGGTGCAGGATGACATTCTTGATGTGGTCGGCGACAGCGCCACCACCGGCAAGCGACAAGGGGCCGACCAGCAACTGGGCAAAAGCACCTATCCCGGTTTGCTCGGGCTTGACAGTGCGCGGGCAAAGGCGTGGGATCTCTATCAGGAATCACTGGCTGCTTTGGATGAACTGCAAGCGGCCAGCGCAACGCCGCTCGATACCACGGTACTACGGGCATTGGCGAATTATATCGTCGAACGAGATAAATAATTTCAACATCACCCAGTGGATTTCAAGCGTGTCGCACGGTGACAACGCCCGGATGGACACTCCATTCGCCGCTTGAAAGAGAACGGGGATTACACCTCAGAATGAGTCGCAAATGAGTTTTGATATTGCAAAGTACCCTACACTGGCTTTAGTGGAAACACCTGACGAATTGCGCATGCTGCCGCGTGACAGCCTGCCCAAACTGTGCGATGAACTTCGTCAATATCTGCTGGACAGCGTTAGCCGCTCCAGCGGCCACTTTGCGTCTGGGCTCGGCACCGTTGAACTCACCGTGGCGCTGCACTATGTCTACAACACGCCATTTGACCATCTGGTGTGGGACGTCGGCCATCAGGCCTATCCTCACAAAATTATCACCGGTCGCCGCGATCGCATTGCCACCATCCGCCAGAAAGGCGGCCTGCACCCGTTCCCCTGGCGCGGCGAGAGTGAGTATGATGTGTTAAGCGTCGGGCACTCCTCCACCTCGATCAGCGCCGGGCTAGGCATGGCGGTTGCCGCCGAACGCGAAGGCAAAGGACGCCGCACCGTGTGCGTTATCGGCGACGGCGCACTGACGGCAGGTATGGCCTTTGAAGCCATGAACCACGCGGGCGATATCCGTTCCGATCTGCTGGTGGTGCTGAACGATAACGAGATGTCCATTTCCGAGAACGTTGGCGCGCTCAATAACCATCTGGCACAGCTGTTGTCGGGAAAACTGTACTCCACCCTGCGCGAAGGCGGGAAAAAAGTGCTGTCCGGTATTCCGCCGATCAAAGAGCTGGTCAAACGCACGGAAGAACACCTGAAAGGCATGGTGGTGCCAGGAACGCTGTTTGAAGAGCTCGGCTTTAACTACATCGGACCGGTCGATGGTCATGATGTGGTTGGGCTGGCACAAACCCTGAAAAACATGCGTAGCCTGAAAGGCCCACAGTTGCTGCATATCATGACCAAAAAAGGCCGTGGCTATGCCCCCGCAGAGCAAGATCCTATCAGTTGGCATGCCGTGCCCAAGTTTGATCCGGCCAGCGGCACCTTGCCTAAAAGTAAGGCGAGCCTTCCCACCTACTCTGCCATTTTCGGTGATTGGCTGTGTGAAATTGCCGCCAAAGACAGCAAGCTGATGGCGGTGACACCCGCGATGCGCGAAGGCTCAGGCATGGTGCGCTTCTCGCGCGATTACCCACAGCAATATTTCGATGTTGCCATTGCCGAGCAGCACGCCGTCACCTTTGCCGCCGGTTTGGCGCTGGGCGGGTACAAACCGGTGGTGGCAATCTACTCCACCTTTTTGCAACGCGCCTACGATCAGGTGATTCATGACGTCGCCATCCAGAACCTGCCGGTACTGTTTGCTATCGATCGCGGTGGCATTGTCGGGGCCGACGGACAAACGCACCAGGGGGCGTTCGATTTGTCCTTCCTGCGTTGCATTCCCGATCTGGTTATCATGACGCCGAGCGATGAGAACGAATGTCGTCAGATGTTGTTTACTGGCTACCGTTATCAAGACGGTCCTTGTGCCGTGCGCTACCCACGTGGTACCGGAACGGGTGCCACGCTTGAACCGTTGCAGGAACTGCCCATCGGTAAAGGAGTGGTACGGCGCACGGGCGAGAAGGTTGCCATCCTCAACTTCGGCACACTGCTGCCGGAAGCGCAGTTGGTCGCCGAAAAGCGCAATGCGACATTGGTCGATATGCGTTTCGTCAAACCGCTGGATGAAGCGCTGATCGCTGAACTGGCAAAAAGCCACGATCTGCTGGTCACGCTGGAAGAGAACGCATTGATGGGCGGTGCGGGCAGCGGCGTAAATGAGGTAGTGATGGCGCAGCGTCTGACCATTCCGGTGTTAAATTTGGGGCTGCCGGACCGCTTTATCCCACAAGGGACACAGGAAGAAGTACGCCACGATCTGGGGCTGGATGCGGCGGGCATCGAGCGTCGCATTGATGAATGGCTGAAATAGTTGTATCGACCGGGGCAGCAGCCCCGGTCAGCCATCATGTCTTCCGTTTAGGAAAATAGCGGCCAGTGGTGCCCGATCCAGTAGATAATGCCGGCGGAGATAACCCCTGCCACAATATCGTCAATCATGATACCCATGCCGCCGTGCACGTTACGATCGAACCAGCGTATCGGCCAGGGTTTGAAAATATCCAGAATACGAAACACCACAAATCCTGCCAGCACCCACTGCCACTGTTCATCCGGAATGGCCATCAGCGTGATCCACATCCCGACAAACTCATCCCAGACGATGCTGCCGTGATCGTGCACCCCCATGTCTTTGGCCGTTTGATGGCACAGGTAAACGCCGATACAAATGCTGAGCATGATAGTCAGCGAATACAGTTGCCAGGGCAGGAAAGAGAGCAGGTACCACACCGGGATCGCTGCCAGCGATCCTACCGTGCCCGGCATCCAGGGAGAGAGTCCACTGCCAAACCCGGTTGCCAGCAGATGCCAGGGATTGCTCAGGCGCAAGCGCTGCTTAGCAACGCGCTTTGCTTCTCGTTCATTGGCTGAAGTGGTCATAGCCTTTCCAGTTCAGTTCCACTGCGTTGTCACCACGGAAAAAGCGTAGTCCCTCCGACGAGGGAGCTATCTGACCAATGCAGGTATAGCCCACGCCGAGTTGGCCCAACGCCATATCGATCGCCCCGCGATTAATTTCCGGCACGGTAAAGCACAGTTCATAATCTTCCCCGCCAGACAGCGCCCAGCGCATCGCCTGCTCGGGTTCAACGTGTTGCATCATCGCCGATGAATAAGGGATGGCATCAAGCTGCACGCGCGCGCCGCAATCACTGGCGGCTAAAATATGGCGCAAATCCGAGATCAATCCATCCGACAGATCGATAGCCGCGCTGGCGAGCGTGCGCAACGCCTGACCTTGCAGAATACGCGGCTGAGGACGCAAATGGCGTTGCACCAACGACTGGCGCGCCGCGCTATCACTGACCTGTAAGCGCTGTTGCAAAATCGCCAGCCCGGCGGCGCTGTCACCCAGCGTTCCCGTCACGTAGATCCAATCGCCAATGCGGGCACCGGCACGGGTGAGCGCACGACCAGCGGGCACCAATCCATGGATGGTCAAGGTAAGGCTCAGCGGGCCACGTGTAGTATCGCCGCCAATCAGTTGCATGCCATAGTAATCCAGCAGCGTGAACAGGCTATCGCTGTAGGCCGCCAGCCACGCACTGTTAATTTCAGGCAAGGTAATGGCCAGGGAGAGCCAGGCAGGATCGGCCCCCATGGCCGCCAGATCGCTTAAGTTAACGGCCAGCGATTTGTAACCCAAATCAGCAGGATCGATAGTCGGTAGGAAATGCACGCCAGACACCAGCGTGTCCGTACTGACGGCTAAAAGCTGCTTTTCTGCCACTGTGAGCAACGCACAATCGTCGCCAATCCCCAATTCCACGTCGCGACGCGGATTTCCCGCCTTGTAGGCGTTCGCGCGATTGAAATAGCGGGCAATCAGATCAAACTCACCGTAAACCATAACCGTTTCCGTCAAAGACAATCGCGAACAGGGCCGGTATTCCGGCCCTGAGCGTTACTTCTTGGTTTGGCGCACTGTAGGAGCGACTTTATCCAATACGCCGTTAACAAACTTGTGGCTATCTTCCGCACCGAACACTTTCGCCAGTTCAATGGCTTCGTTGATGGCAACTTTGTAAGGGACGTCGTCGCGCTTGCTCAGTTCAAACAGGGCAATACGCAGCACGGCGCGTTCCACCTGGCCCAACTCTTCGAGCTGACGTGACAGGTAGGGTGCCATCAATGCATCCAGTTTTTCTGCCTGCATGGCGACGCCCGCCAGCAACTCGCGAAAGTAGCTGATGTCGACGTCTTTGACATCCTGCTCACTCAGGAATTGCAGTTCAATATCAGCAATGTCATTCTTTGACAATTGCCAGGAATACAGCGCTTGAACCGCACATTCACGAGCGCGGCGACGAGCAGCAGGTTTCACGGAATACCCCTTTCTTAATCAAACTTATTTGATAGCTTTCAATACGTTAATCATTTCCAGTGCGGTCAGCGCAGCTTCTGCACCCTTATTGCCCGCTTTGGTGCCAGCGCGTTCAATCGCCTGCTCAATGCTTTCTGTCGTCAAAACGCCAAACGTCACCGGGATATCGCTGTTCATAGCAACGTCGGCCAGCCCGGAGCTGCATTCACCCGCAACATATTCAAAATGCGCAGTGCCACCACGGATCACCGTCCCCAGCGCCACAACGGCGTCGTAGCCACTTTTCGCCAGTTTGCGCGCCGTCAACGGCAGCTCATAGGCACCCGGCACCCAGACGACGGTAATGTTTTCATCTTTAACCTGACCAATACGCTTCAGCGCATCGATAGCGCCTTCCAGCAGGCTATCGTTGATAAAATGGTTGAAACGGGCAATCGCAATCGCGACGCGGGCATCAGGGGTGGCAACAACACCTTCAATGACGTTCATAGCGTTCCTTATAATCATAATCGCATGCTAATACCCCGCAGGGGGGCGGATTCTATCACATTCTTGCGACGGCGTATCCGGTTTTGTCTGCCACACCCCATTGAGGCCAGAGCAAACCAAAACCGCAGGATATCGGCGTCAGGATTGTGGTATCAAGCGCAGGCGGAGATCGGGGCCAACCTGGCAGACCTCCGTCAGCGTAAATGCAGGCGCTTGCGCCAACTGCGTCAACCCCGGCAGCACACACAGGGCCCGGGCATCTTGCCCCAACAGTTTCGGGGCCATGTACACGATCAGTTCATCGACCACGCCCGCATTTAACAGCGCACCGGCCAACGTGGCACCGGCTTCAACCCAAACCGAATTAATCTGGCGCTTGCCGAGCGTCATCATTAGCGCAACCACATCGACACCGCCCCCGTGCTCTGGCAGTGTCAGGTGCGTCACGCTCTCAGGCCATGCCGTGTTAGGGTTCGGCTGGGTACTTGCCAACCAGGTTTGGCCCGGTTGATGGATCAGTTGGTGCTGAGGGGTTACGCGGCCGTGGCTGTCTACTATCACGCGCACGGGCTGTGGCAGCGGCACATCGGGAAGCTGTTGCTGCGTATCGGCATCCAACATCTCCCAGCGCACCGTCAACAGCGGATCGTCCGCCAGCACGGTAGCGCTGCTGCTAAGGATAGCGGCGCTCTGTGCGCGAAAGCGTTGCACATCCTGACGCGCCTCGGCAGAGGTAATCCACTTGCTCTCTCCGGACGCCATCGCCGTACGGCCGTCCAGCGAAGCGGCCACCTTAAGACGGACATACGGAACGCCGGTGCGCATCCGTTTCAGAAAGCCCAGATTGACCTGCTCGGCATCTTGCATCATCAGACCGTGGCTGACGGCAATACCCGCCTGCTGTAAACGGTGTAAACCGCGCCCGGCCACCTGAGGGTTGGGATCTTGCATCGCCGCAACGACGCGCACTACGCCCGCCGCAATCAGCGCATCCGCACAGGGCGGCGTGCGCCCATGATGGCTGCACGGCTCCAGCGTCACATAGGCGGTGGCTCCCCGAGCCCGTTCACCCGCCATGCGCAGCGCATGCACTTCCGCATGCGGTTCACCGGCGCGCAGGTGATAACCTTCGCCGACCATTTCACCGTCGCGCACCATCACACAGCCAACGTTAGGGTTTGGCGAGGTCGTGAAGCGCCCGCGCCGCGCTAATTCAAGCGCGCGCGCCATCCAGAATTCATCTTGCCGTTCCATATGACTAATCCTGTAACCGAGCAATCTCTTCGCCAAACTCCCGAATATCCTCGAAGCTGCGGTATACGGAGGCAAAACGAATATAAGCGACTTTATCCAGGCGCTTCAGGGCATCCATCACCAGGTTGCCGATCATCTTGGCGGTGACTTCACGCTCACCGGTGGCGCGCAGTTGAGATTTGATATGATTGAGGGCGTTTTCAACGTCATCCGCACTGACCGGCCGCTTTTCCAGCGCTTTCAGCATCCCTTTACGCAATTTTTCTTCGTTGAAGGGCTCGCGAACGTCATTGCTTTTGATCACCCGGGGCATCACTAGCTCCGCCACTTCAAACGTGGTAAAGCGCTCATTGCACACCAGACACTGACGGCGGCGCCGCACCTGCGTGCCTTCGCCGACCAGACGAGAATCAATAACTTTGGTATCAACAGCGGAGCAGAATGGGCAGTGCATAACATATCCCGATGATTAGCTTCTCTTGCGCCTAGTTTACCCTGATTTGACTGACTAACCCAAATATCCAGCGCTTACAGACCAATATTTGCATAGGTGCCCGTATAAACGCAGCATGATTTAACTCTCATTCGCCACTACGCTTATATACTTGCCACGTAAAGACGACACGAAAAAAGGCATAATGCAATGAGGGAAAAACCTGAATGAATAACTGTTATCGTGCATCTGGCCTCTTGATACTGGTGCTGGCGGGCTGTTCAGCGCCGCCGCAAACCCCTACGCTGCAACGGGAAGTCGGGCAGCTTAACCGGCAGTTACAAACTCTGACGGCCCAGGCGATAGCCCTGGAGCAGCAAAATAGCTTAAACAGTCACTCGACCCACGGCGTGTATCTGCTACCCAGTGCGAAAAGTAGCGCAATTTTGCAAAGCAACATTGGCAAACTGAGCGTTTCCCTGAGCAATATTGAATCAGAGGCGAATGGCACTCAAGCGCTGCTGCACGTTCGGCTGCTGGAAGGTGCAGCACTGCCTGCGTTTCACGCGCAACTCGACTGGGGTCAGCTCGATCCGGTCAGTAACAAGCCGTTGCCCAGCGAAACCCAAACACAGGCGCTGGCGCTCGATGCCCCCCTCTTGCCCAAAACCGAAGCCGTATTTGGCGTACGTCTGAGCGGTGTAACGCCGGAGCAACTCGGGTTTATACGTCTGCATCAGGTTGAAACCAACCGTCCTTGATGCAAAAAAAATCCCTGCCGCGGCAGGGATTTTCTCAACATTATCGTACAGGCTTAAGGCAGGATGGAGGGTTGATCCGCCCCTTCCTTCTCGACTTTCTGCACCAGCAAGTGTTCGCGCTTCATCCCGAGCTTCAGCGCCAGCGCCGAGGCCACGTAGATGGAGGAGATGGTACCGATAGACACCCCGATCAGCATTGCCAGCGAGAAGCCTTCCAGCATCGCGCCACCGAAAATGTAGAGCATCAATACCACACCCAGCGTGGTGCCGGAGGTCATCAAGGTACGACTCAACGTCTGCGTCAGCGACACGTTCATGATTTCGTAAGGCGTACCGCGGCGAATCTTGCGGAAGTTTTCACGAATACGGTCCGATACCACGATGCTGTCGTTCAACGAGTAACCGATAACCGACATCAGCGATGCCACGATGGTCAAATCGATTTCGATTTGAAACAGCGAGAACACCCCCATGGTGATGATCACGTCGTGCGCCAATGCCAGCACCGCCCCCAACGCCAGACGCCATTCAAAGCGGAATCCTACGTAGATCAAGATACAGATCAACGCGGACAGCAATGCCATGGCACCGTCTTGCGCCAAATCGTTACCTACGCTCGGCCCAACAAACTCGATGCGTTTCACCGTTGCACTCTGTTCCGTGCCCTGGTTAATCACGCTAACCACTTTGTTGCCCAGTTCCTGACCTGACGTGCCCACGCTCGGCGGCATGCGCACCATCACATCGCGGCTGCTGCCGAAGTTTTGAATCAACGGATCGGCAAAACCGGCTTTTTCCAGCGAGTCACGAATCAAGTCCAGATCGGCCGGTTTTTCCAGGTTGATTTCAATCACCGTACCACCGGTGAAATCCAACCCCCAGTTAAACCCGCGCACACCCATAACAATCAGTGACAGGATTAACAAAGTGCCCGAAATGACGAACGCGACGTTATCCCAACGCATAAAGTCATAGACTTTACGACCATAGTTGAGCTGTTCAACAGTATATTCCTGTGCCACGACGCACTCCTCAAATAGACAGCTTGTTAACGCGTTTGCCGCCGTAAACCAGGTTCACAATCGCACGGGTGCCGACAATAGCGGTAAACATCGAGGTCGCAACCCCAATCGCCGTTGTAATGGCAAAGCCCTTGATTGAACCGGTCCCCACAGCGTACAGAATCACTGCCGTGATCATCGTTGTCAGGTTGGCATCGACGATACTGGAGAACGCACCTTTGTACCCTTCATGAATGGCTTGCTGAACCGTGCGCCCGTTCCTGAATTCTTCTTTGATACGTTCGTTAATCAGTACGTTGGCATCCACCGCTACCGCCAGCGTCAACACGATACCGGCAATCCCCGGCATGGTGAGCGTCGCCCCCGGCAACAGTGACATCACCCCGACGATCAGCACCAGGTTAGCCACCAGCGCGGTGGTTGCAATGACACCAAACCCTTTGTAGAACACCACCATAAACAGGATGGATGCCACCAGCCCCCACAAGCAGGCTTCAAGCCCCTGGGTGATGTTTTGCATCCCCAGCGTTGGCCCGATGGTACGCTCTTCAACAATCTGGATCGGCGCAATCAACGCACCGGCACGCAGCAACAGGGAGAGCTGACGCGCTTCGTTCGGGTTATCGATACCGGTAATACGGAAGCTGTTACCCAGACGCGACTGAATGGTCGCGACGTTGATCACTTCTTCGTGTTTTTCCAGAATGGAACGACCCGACGTGGCATCTTTCTTCCCGCTGTCCTTGTATTCCACAAACAGGGTTGCCATCGGTTTACCGATGCTGTCCTTGGTGAAATTGGACATGGCGTTGCCGCCCGCGCTGTCCAGCGAGATATTCACCTGCGGACGACCGTATTCATCGGCACCCGAGGTGGAATCGGTAATGTGGTCACCGGTGAGGATCACACGCTTGTACAGCACCACCGGGGTGCCATCACGCATGTTTTTCACTTCAGAATCAACCGGAACACGGCCATTGGCCGCTGCTGTCACGTCCGCAGAACTGTTTACCAGACGGAATTCCAGCGTTGCTGTCGCACCCAGAATTTCCTTGGCACGCGCGGTGTCTTGAATACCGGGCAGCTCAACCACGATACGATCCGCACCCTGGCGCTGTACCAGCGGTTCGGCCACACCCAGTTGGTTAACACGGTTACGCAGGATATTGATGTTTTGCTGGACGGCGTATTCGCGCGCTTCACGCAGGCGCTCGGCACTCATCATCGCACGCATCAGGTTATCGCCGCTGGCGTTAAACACCAGATCGCGATGACGGGTGCTGAGATACGAAATAGCCTCGTTACGCGTTGCCGCATCGCGGAAACGGATCTCAACGGTATTTTCGTCGGCTTTACGCACCGTGGCGTAAGGGATGCCCTTTTCACGCAAATCGCTGCGCAGGGAATCCATGGTCTGCTCTTGCAGTTTACCTAACGCCGTTTCCATATCCACTTCCATCAGGAAGTGTACGCCGCCACGCAGGTCCAGACCCAGTTTCATGGGTTCTGCACGCAGCACGCGCAGCCAGTTTGGCGTAGCAGGGGCCAGGTTCAAGGCCACGACATACTTCTCACCCAATGCGTTCACCAGCGCTTCACGGGCGCGCAGCTGAATATCCGGGGTGGAGAAACGGGCAAGGATCGCGCCGCTTTCTAACGCGAGCGATTTGCTGGCGATCTGTTGTTCTTGTAAGACATTCTGGACTTGGATCAGCGTTGACTCACTGGCGGCGATGCCTCGCGCGCCAGTGATTTGTACCGCCGGATCCTCACCATACAGGTTAGGAAGTGCATAAAGCAGACCGATGAGCAAGGCCACGGTCAGCATCAGGTACTTCCACAAAGGATAACGGTTTAACACGGCAGTTCCCTTCGGGAAAATCAAAAATTACAGGGCTTTGATGGTGCCCTTTGGCAATACGGCAGCCACAAAATCACGTTTGATAACCACTTCATTGGTGTCGTTCAATGCAATGGCGATATACCCGGTATCAGAGACTTTCGTCACACGACCCACCAGACCGCCCGTCGTCAGCACTTCATCCCCTTTGGAAATGGAGTCCATCAGTTTCTTGTGATCTTTAGCGCGCTTTTGCTGAGGACGCAGAATCATGAAGTAAAAAATCAGGCCAAAAACAGCCAGCATAATCACCAGAGAGTACGGACTTTGAGCCGGAGCGCCAGTTGCAGCCACAGCATCAGAAATGAAAAAACTCATTTAACTATCCTCTTTGTTATCAAACCAAACGTGTGCAAAAGTATATGAAATCCAAATGTGCCTAAAACGTTTCAACCGTACACATCACGCGCAGCAGGTACGAAACCGCGTTGTCAGTCGTGTTGACCTTCCGCCGTTTCAGCAAGGGACGGCGCTGGCTTGCCAATCCGTTGGTAAAAATCTGCCACAAAGTGCGCTAATTTACCCTCTTCGATGGCCTGACGTAAACCCGCCATCAACCGTTGATAATACCGCAAATTGTGGATGGTATTGAGGCGCGCGCCGAGTATTTCGTTGCAACGGTCGAGATGATGCAAGTAAGCGCGGCTATAATTGCGACACGTGTAGCAATCACAGTGCTCATCCAACGGACGAGTGTCATCCTTGTGTACCGCATTGCGGATTTTTACCACACCGTCGGTGACGAACAGGTGGCCGTTGCGCGCATTGCGAGTTGGCATCACACAGTCAAACATGTCGATGCCGCGCCGTACGCCTTCCACCAAGTCCTCAGGCTTGCCGACCCCCATCAGATAACGGGGTTTATCCGCCGGGATCTGCGGGCAAACATGCTCCAGAATGCGGTGCATATCCGCCTTTGGCTCACCGACTGCCAGGCCGCCCACAGCGTACCCATCAAAGCCAATCTCTACCAGCCCTTTTACGGAGACATCACGTAAATCTTCGTAAACACTTCCCTGAATGATACCAAATAACGCGTTGTTGTTATTGAGTTCATCAAAACGATCGCGGCTGCGTTTCGCCCAGCGCAATGACATTTCCATCGAACGTTTGGCATAATCCCAATCAGCAGGATAAGGCGTACATTCATCGAAAATCATCACGATATCAGAGCCGAGATCGTACTGGATTTCCATCGATTTTTCCGGACTGAGGAAAATCGCATCGCCATTGATCGGGTTACGGAAGTGCACGCCCGCTTCGGTGATCTTGCGGATGTCACCCAGGCTAAACACCTGAAAACCGCCGGAATCCGTCAGGATCGGGCCGTGCCACTGCATGAAATCATGCAGATCGCCGTGCAATTTCATGATCTCCTGTCCTGGGCGCAGCCACAGGTGGAAGGTGTTACCCAACAGGATTTGTGCGCCAGTCTCTTTCACTTCTTCGGGCGTCATGCCCTTTACCGTACCGTAAGTGCCAACCGGCATAAACGCCGGGGTTTCCACTACGCCACGGTCAAAAACAAGACGACCACGGCGCGCACGGCCATCGGTTTGCAACAATTCGTATTTCACTTTGCCTCCAGCACCAGAAAAACAGTCCGATGTTGTCATTGGTAAGTCAGTCAACACGCCAACAGATCGTACTCTGCGACGCGGTTATACTTTTGCTTTTAAAAACTCAAGCGCCGTCGTCCACTGCACTGACGACCTGCTCCGCCTCGGCAGCAGGATTGCGCGTGATAAACATGGCGTCGCCGTAGCTGAAAAAGCGATACTGCTCGCTCACCGCCGCACGGTAAGCCGCCATGGTGTGCTGATAGCCTGCAAACGCAGACACCAGCATGATCAGCGTTGATTCCGGCAGATGGAAGTTGGTCACCAGCGCGTCGATCACGCGATAATGATAGCCGGGATAGATAAAAATGCGGGTATCACCGAAGAAAGGGGCAATCAGCGCGTCTTGCGCCGCCTGCGCTGCACTTTCCAATGAACGCACCGAGGTGGTACCAACGGCGATCACGCGATTACCGCGCGCCTTACACGCCAGCACGGCATCGACCACGTCCTGCGGCACTTCAGCATATTCCGCGTGCATGATGTGATCTTCGAGGGTATCAACCCGCACCGGCTGGAAAGTGCCTGCGCCGACGTGCAGGGTGACAAACGCCATTTCAACGCCTTTCTCACGCAGCGCAGCCAGCAGCGGATCATCAAAATGCAGGCCCGCCGTCGGTGCGGCAACCGCGCCGGGACGCTGGCTGTACACCGTTTGGTACAGTTCGCGATCGGCGTCTTCATCCGGTCGGTCAATATAAGGCGGCAGCGGCATGTGGCCGATGTCGTTTAATATCGTCAGCACATCGCGCGTATCGTCAAAGTGCAGCTCAAACAGCGCATCGTGGCGCAGGGCCATCACAGCCTTGACGCTGCCATCGTCTCCCAGCAACAGTTCCGTTCCCGGCTTGGGCGCCTTGGACGCTTTGACATGGGCCAGCACGCGCCGCGTATCCAGTACGCGCTCGACCAGCACCTCAATCTTGCCACCGCTGGCCTTTTGGCCAAACAGACGTGCCGGAATGACCCGCGTATTGTTAAACACCAGCAGATCGCCCGGTGCCAACTTATCCAGCAGATCGGTGAAAACACCATGGGTCAGGGCTCCCGTCGGACCGTCCAGCGACAGCAATCGGCAACCGCTACGCTGCGCCTGCGGATAGTGCGCAATAAGCGTTTCGGGAAGTTCAAACGAAAAATCAGAGACTCGCATGGCTATTCACTTGGTTGTGCTTTTTATAAAAGAGTGTTCGACAGGAACAGGTAAAAAAACGGCGGTCTAGTCTAGAGCCGTAAGCGCGCGGCTGCAACAAATAAGCAAACGGCGCACGAAATTGATGTAAACTGGCAGAATGAATTTTCTTGCTCATCTTCACTTAGCCACGCTAGCCGACAGTTCGCTTCTCGGCAACCTGATGGCAGACTTTGTGCGCGGTAACCCGCAGCAGGGCTTTAGCGATGACGTGGTGTCGGGTATCCGCCTGCACCGCCGCATCGATATGCTGACCGATAGTCAGGCCGAAGTAAAAGCCGCTGCCGCCCATTTCAGCGCCGATTACCGCCGCGTGGCCCCCATCACGCTGGACGTGCTGTGGGACCATTTTCTTGCCCGTCACTGGACGCGCGTGTGTCCGCAGCAATCGCTGGAAGCGTTTGTTGATACGGCTCGCGCCCAGATAGAGCCGCATCTGGCAGAGACGCCGGAACGCTTTCAAAACCTGAATCACTATTTGTGGCGCGAACGCTGGCTGGAGCGCTACGCCGAGTTACCCTTTATTGCCGATGTGCTGCAACGCATGGCAATACGGCGTCCCCGGTTGGCGGCATTGGCAGGCTCGTTTGAGGATATCGAGCGTCACTACACCGCCTTTGAAGACTATTTTTGGTGCTTCTATCCACGCATGATGGAACAGGCTCGCTTGCAACAACTGTAAATCTGTCGATTTATGCTGGGCATCACCAATCAATTCAATAGACAAAACCTATCTCATCAATCGGTCTGTTAGTCTGTATTCACAGAAGAAGAAACCCTATACTGCTTGTTGTTTTTGGTTTCTCTTCCCCTTAATCACTTTTACAGGAGTTATTATGGTCCTGGTAACGCGTCAAGCCCCTGACTTCACCGCTGCTGCCGTATTGGGCAACGGCGAAATCGTTGAAAACTTCAACCTGAAAACACACATCAGCGGTAAAGCGGCAGTGATTTTCTTCTGGCCGATGGACTTTACCTTCGTCTGCCCGTCAGAACTGATCGCCTTTGACCACCGCTACAAAGAGTTTCAAGATCGTGGCGTGGAAGTGGTTGGCGTCTCTTTTGACTCCGAATTCGTTCACAACGCCTGGCGCAACACGCCGGTGAAAAGCGGCGGTATCGGCCCGGTGCAATACGCCATGGTCGCCGACGTGAAGCGTGAAATCCAGAAAGCCTACGGCATTGAGCACCCAGATGCGGGCGTGGCACTGCGCGGCTCTTTCCTGGTCGACAAACAAGGCGTCGTTCGCCATCAGGTCGTTAACGATCTGCCGTTGGGCCGTAACGTTGACGAAATGCTGCGCATGGTTGATGCCCTGCAATTCCACGAAGAGCACGGCGAAGTGTGCCCGGCGCAGTGGGAAAAAGGCAAATCCGGTATGGGCGCATCGCCAGATGGCGTTGCCAAATACCTGACGGAAAACGCCGATAAGCTGTAATGGCCATTTTTCCTTAACCGCCTGTGCACTGGCGGTTTGATTCTGCCGAAGAACCCGGTGCTGTGGCATCGGGTTCTTTTTTTATTGCTGGCAAATCACCTGTCACATCAGGTAATAATCCCAACAAGAAATTATTACCCCTCTAATTCACTTAAAACCATGTCCTTCCTTAGCGTATTTTATTAAATCCACGCCTGGCTCACGCGACCAGAACATTCTCACTGATTGCCTATGAATATTATTCACGTTATTTAATTCAATAACGCTAAATACAGAATTCAGAAATACTAACTCAGTTTAATTACTTCCTTAGCTAACGAAGCAAAGACACAATGCCCGACACTTTCAGTGGATATTTACAAATTGAAATTATGTTAACAAAACGTTGTTGTATTTAATATAAAAACTTAACACTGTCCTATTTAATTAATGGGGCCTTTTCAACGCTGACAGCTGATTTTTTAAAATCGGCTCGGCAGTGTTTTGCCTTGAATACTGACGCTCTAATAACACTCACACATTAGGTATATCTGACAAATTTATCAGGAGGGAGGATGTCGGGCTTAAATGCAATGTTATTAAAAAAAACAACAAGGATTATCCGCAATAAACTCTATTTATCGCTGGCAATATCGTTGCTGACGCCAATACCGTTTTATCTGCACGCCGCAGAAGAACCGGTGGCGGCGGCGGCAGAAGAAGAACCTATCGCCCCTGCGGCGGCGTCAGTCAGCGATACAGCGACCCGTGATACCGCCATTCCGGATCAGAACCTCAACAAGATTACGGTTACCGGCTCTCGCATACCCAGAGCGCAAGCGGAAGGCCCCTCTCCGGTTACGGTGATAACCGGGGAAGAGATGAAGGCACGCGGCTATCGCAACGTTTATGATGCTATCGCCACACAGACCCAGAATACCGGGATGACGCAGGGGGAAGACTACGGCAACACCTGGCAGCCCGCTGCCAATGCGCTTAATTTACGTGGGTTGGGCCCCAACCACACGCTGGTGCTGGTCAACGGGCGGCGTCTGGCAGATTATCCCAATGCGTATGGCGGTTCGGTGAACTTTACCAACATCGCCAATATTCCCAGCGTGATTATCGATCGCATTGAGATATTAAGCAGCGGAGCCTCGGCAATATACGGCTCGGATGCCATCGCTGGCGTGGTCAATATTATCCTGAAAGAGAAAGCCCAGGGTGTCGATGTTAATGTACGCGGAGGGACCACTGAACGCGGCGGCGGCGATAACTATCAATTACAATTGAGCGGCGGTGGAACCTGGGATCGCTTTGATGGTTTCTTCGGTTTAGAAGCCACTAAACGCGACCCTATCTGGGGAAGCCAGCGTGATTTCATGAACAGCTATCCCGACGGTTCTACGGTGGGATATCGACGTAATCTGGAAACCGGCGCGTATATCAGCCCTGGGTGTCAAGGATATGGCGGCCTGTTTGGCGGCAACGTAACGAACAGAAACGGGCGCTGCACCACTGACCAATACTACAATAATTATTGGACAGTGCAGTCGAAGAAAGAAAACTACGATGGCTACCTGAGCGGAGCCTATCACCTCAACGACACCGCTAAAGTGTTTGCCAATCTGTTATTTGGTTTCGACAAAACACAAACCAATACCCGTGGCCCCAGCTTTACCTCGCCCGATTTTTACAATGCCAATACCGGCAATATCGAACGTTGGGCGCGTATTTTTTCTCCCGAGGAGATCGGTGGACGGGAGCGTAATAACAGCGAATGGCGCGAAACCACTTGGACTGGCACGCTGGGTTTCGCGGATAAAATAGGTAGCAGCGACTGGAATTATGAAGTCGCTTACACCCGTTCGCAATACACCAGCGATCGCAGCACGCGCTATACCCCGTTAAGTGGAATTAAGGATTTCTACCTGGGGCCACAGTTGGGTGAACAGGATGGCTACCCCGTCTATGCGCCGGATGCATCGCGCCTCGATAGGCCGCTCACCCGCGAAGAGTGGGCCCGATACAGCGGCGTGCTGAAGCAAAAAAGTAAATCCGAGTCGCAAACCTACAGCTTTACCACCAACGGTGAGCTGTTTAACTTACCTGCCGGTCCGGTAGGGTTCGCCAGCGTTGCAGAATACGGCAAGCAATCGTATTCCGTGCGCCCCGATCGACGTCTTAATGACGGCACCTTTTATAACACCACCCCAGGGTCGGTTTCCGGTGGCGATCGAGACCGCTACGCGCTCGGTGCTGAACTGAGCATTCCGTTGACCGATACACTGCTGGCATCAACCGCAGGCCGCTGGGATCAATACAAATTCAGCGGACGCTCAGAGCAAGATTTTACCTACAATACCGGGCTGGAGTGGCGTCCGGTGAAAAGCTTGCTGTTCCGCGGCAACTACAGCACCAGTTTCCGCGCCCCAGACCTCAACTATATCTACCAGGCTGACAGCAACGGTTACTTCTCTGGACAGAAAGACTACTACGGCTGTGCGCAAGGCATCGAAGGGGCGTGCGATCCGAATGCGGTGAACTACACCCAAAGCGGCACCAGCGATCTTGAATCAGAACACGGTAGATCGTGGAGCTATGGTGTGGTGTGGTCCCCCAGCAGCAACCTGGATTTCTCAGCGGATTTCTGGCGCGTACAGATCAAGGATCTGCTGACTACCGTGGATGCCAACCGTCTGTTGCAGGAAGAGTATCAGTGCCGCATCTCCGGCAATACCGGCAGTCATTGCCAGGAAGTCCTGTCGCGCATTATACGTAATCCCGCCACCAGCGCGGTGGATCCTAACAAGTTGCAGCGGGTACGCATCAACGCTATCAACGCGGCAAGCGAACGCACCAGCGGTTTGGATTTCAAGGCGAATGCACGTTGGGATGCCAACCAATGGGGTGATTTCAGCTCAAGCATAGGCTATTCGCTGGTGCTCTCTCACTTCTACAAAGAGTCCGATGATGCACCGACTCTCGATCTGCGCAACGATTACACCCAGTCAGCGAACTGGAGAAGTAAAATCAACGCCAGTTTAACCTGGAATATCAATGATTTTACCTCAACCGTGTTCGTTAATCGGTACGGTAGCGTTGCCAACGCCGCGGGGACCGGCCGCCTCACTCCGTGGGCCGTCGTCAACGCCAGCGTTCGCTATAAAACCACACCGCAATCCAGCGTCGGCCTCACCGTCAACAATGTGCTCGACAAAGTGAAGAAAGATGAGTCTGCCGGTTGGCCTAATTATCCAACAGGAAATTACGACCCTTACGGACGTCAATGGTGGCTGGACTTCAGCTATCACTTCCAATGAGTTGAGTTCCTAAACGACATTGGCGCAGCGTCCCGGCAACCCTGCGGTGCTGTGCTGATGTCTTCTTTTGCCCTGTGGTAATGGTGAAGGCCAGTGATGTTTCTGGAAGCAAAAAATCAACACAGATTTATCTCTCGCACTGAGGTGATGGCGCTATCGGTAGTCGCCCTGCTGTTGCACGGCACGCTGCTCTGGCTGCTACTGCACCCGCCCGGTATTCGTTCGGCAGAAATCCCGCCCATGATTGCCGCCAGGGGCGAGCAATCCGTCATGGTGGATCTGACTGACACCGCCAGCGCATCGCAGGCGCAGGAGAGTACCCCTCAACCCGCGCCAGAACCGCTCCCGATGGAGCCCGAGGAGTCCGAGCGTGTTCATGTCGATGAAGACGCCGTTACTCCGCCGGAACCCGAGCAGAAAGTGGTGAGTAAACCGCCCGTTGCCAAACCCACGCCGGTGGTCAAAGCCAAGCCAATACCCCGTGCGGTGACCAAGACGGCAGCGCCTGCCAGCACCAATAACAGCAGCGCCCCCAGCACCACACCGGGAGAAACCGCAACGGGCAGCACTCAGGCCAAAGGCAACCCACAAGGCAGCAGCGGGGGAGAAAGCGTTACGCCAGCCGTTTCTGGCATGCAGAGCCTGGGAAACCCGGCACCGGATTATCCTACGCTGGCACTTCGCCGCCGCCAGGAGGGCAGCGTGACGCTGCGGATTCTGGTCCTGGAAAATGGCAAAGCGGGGGAAGTCCAGGTCACGGCGTCCAGCCAGTCAACGCTGCTGGATAATGCCGCGGTCCAGACGGTGCAGCAATGGCGCTTTATTCCGGCCAAACGCGGCAATGTCGCGATCAAGGGTTACGCGATTCAAACCATTACGTTCAGGCTTCCCAAATGAAGCCATTAACAGCGTCAGCATAAGGTATTGTTATCATGACCGAAAAAACGCTCCCGGCACTGGTGTCCTCCGACAGTAGCCAATCAACAGCGCAGTCCCCCTCTTTAGCGGCGCCCACCCCGTCGACGTCACCGACCACGGCCGAGACAGCCGTGCCTTCTCAGCCCGAGACGGCGCTGTTTGGCAATGAATTGCTTTCCAGCCCGCTCAGTTCGCTGGTTGTCCCCACGGTGCTTAGCGTGTTGATATTCTTCTCGGTGGTAACCTGGGCCGCGCTGTTGATCAAGGGGGTACAGTTCTCTCGTTTTCGCAGGCAAAACAAGCATTTTTCCTATCAATTCTGGAAATCGCCTGACCTGTTGGAAGGCGGTCAGGTTGCGCGGCAGAGCCAGGGTTCTCTCGCACGCATCGCACGGGTGGGTCTGGATGTCATCAGCGGAAACGATATCTCCACGCATCGCCGCGAGCTCGCACGCAAAATTAACCGGGGCGAACGATTGGAGCGCAGCCTGCGTCAACAAATTTTGCGTGAACGGCGGGTATTGGAGAGTGGATTAGCCATTGTCGCCAGCATTGGCAGCACCGCGCCTTTTATCGGGTTGTTCGGAACCGTGTGGGGCATTATGGAAGCGCTGGTGCGCATCGGCATTACCGGTGAAGCCGGGCTGGACAGCGTTGCTGGCCCGATTGGGCACGCGCTCATCGCCACCGGTATCGGTATCGCCGCCGCCGTGCCCGCCGTGCTGGTTTACAACTACTTTGTCCGCCGTTTCAAACTCGCCAGCGGCGATATGGAAGCCTTCGCCGAAGAGTTTTACAGTCTGGCGCAGGAAACCGGCTTCTCCACGGAGCTACAGCATGATGGGAGCGGGATCTAATGGCGATATCTCATCATCAAGACGACGAAATACTGAGTGAAATGAACGTGACGCCCCTGGTGGATGTCATGCTGGTGCTGTTGGTGGTGTTTATCGTCACCGCCCCGTTACTAACCAATGCCATCCCGCTCAAGCTGCCCAGCACTGCCAGCGTTGCGCCACCGAATCAGCCAAAACCACTGGTGGTCAGCGTTGACAAGGAAGGCAACTACTATATCGATCGCCAGCAGATGCCCCTGGAGCAAATCAGCCTCGCGGTTAGCGCCGCCCATCAACAGGATGAACAGCGCGCCGTGCAACTGCGGGCAGACAGCCAGGTGGTGTATGAGCACGTAGCCAAAGCGATGGCGGCGATTCAAAAAACCGGTATTACTCGTTTGGCGGTCATTACCGATGCGAATGGTTAAGTCACTCTATCAGCGCCTGAAGTGCACCCTGACGGCCACCCCAGGCGATGTCCAGCGTAAGGTGGCGGTGGGGAGATGTGCGCTCGGCGGCGCCTTGATGTTGGCGCTGATACCGTTGGCACAGGCAACCGTGCCAACGGTACACGGGCTGGCGCTTTACGATAATCCAATGCTGCCCGCTGATTTTGATCACTTTCCTTACGTCAATCCCCGTGCGCCGAAAGGCGGTACGCTGGTACGTTCCGTACAGGGCAGTTTCGATTCCACCAACCCCATGATTATCACCGGCACCGCCGCCGCGGGGTTGAAGGCATTGGGCAGCGGGTTGGTGTATGAGTCACTGATGGTGCATAGCGCGGATGAGCCCTTTACCGAGTATGGCCTGATCGCCTCCGGCATTCGGCTGGATCCGGCGCGCCGATGGATTGAGTTTGATATTCATCCTGACGCCCGCTTCAGCGATGGCGTCCCGGTGACCGCAGCCGATGTAAAATTCAGCTTCGAGCTGTTACGCCAGCAGGGGTTACCCTTGTATCGTGGTTACTACGCTGATGTACTGGACGTCACGCTCCCCCATCCCAACACGGTGCGCTTCGCACTGGCGGAGAACAACTCACGCGAGTTGCCGCTTATTCTGGGGCAATTCCCCATATTGCCTGCCCATATCTGGCGTGGCCGTGACTTCACCCGGCCAACGCTGGATATTCCCATTGGCTCCGGCCCATATCGTGTCACCAAAGTCTCTCCGGGGTCACAGATTGAATACCAGCGTAACCCGGAATATTGGGGCCGCGATCGGCCCGTCAATCGGGGGCGTTACAACCCTGACCGCATCATCTACGACTACTACCGTGACGATAGCGTCGCACTGGAGGCATTTCTTGCGGGTCAGGTGGATTACCGGCTGGAAACCTCATCATCACGCTGGATGAACGACTATCGCGGCCCGGCAGTGGCACGGGGCGATATTCAGAAAATCACCGTGAAGCGGGGATCTCCCGCCCCGATGCAAGCGTGGGTAATGAACCTGCGCAATCCGATGTTTCAGGATAAACGGGTTCGAGAAGCGTTGGCGCTGGCTTTCGATTTCGATACCGTCAACCGCCTGTTTTTCTACCAACTTTACCGGCGGACACAGAGTTTTTTTGAGGACTCGGACATGGGAGCCACGGGCAGCCCTCGGGGCAATGAACTGGCGCTGCTACGCACCTTGGGCACAAAAATTCCGTCAGCGGTAATTGATACCGCGCTGCCCGATGACGCGGCATTACATCGTTACCAGCGTTTGGATAAAGCATTCCGCCTGCTGCAACAGGCGGGCTACCACATCAAACAGCAACGGTTAGTGGATGCCAGTGGCAACGCCTTCACGTTTGAACTGTTGCTCTCCGACAGTGGGTTACAGCGCCTTGCATTGCCCTACGTGCAGAATCTGGCCCGACTCGGTATTCAGGCCCGGATCAGCGTTATCGATCCCGCCCAGTACCAAATCCGGCTTCAGCAACACCGTTTCGATATGATCCATGACGTTTTTGGTCAATCCAACAGTCCGGGCAATGAGCAACGCTATTACTGGACCAGTGACTATGCCGATGTGCCGGAAAGTAACAATACGCCAGGCATCAAAAACCCCGCGATTGATGCGCTGGTTGACGCCTTGATCAGAGCCGAGACGCGGGAGGAACTGTTGGCGGCTACCCGCGCGTTGGATCGGCTGTTGCGTTTCAATGCCTATGTGGTGCCGTTATACCACGCGGCGGGCTATAACATGGCGCTGTCACGGCGGCTTAACCGACCGGAGCGCCAACCCCGCTACGGTGTTGACATAGAATCCTGGTGGCTCACGCCGGGTGCTGGAGAGACACGCTGATGATGCACTATCTGGTTCGCCGCTTGTTGCTGATGGTGCCCACCCTGCTCGGCATCTTGTTGCTCAATTTTGCCATCATTCAATCTGCACCGGGCGGGCCGGTGGAGCAAATGCTGGCGCGCATGAACACATTGGGTGCCGAACGCAGTCTCTTCGGTGGCAATAATGATGGGGTCTCCCAATCCGACACCGCACACAGTGAGGGGCTGGATCAGGTTTTTATCAATCAGCTCAACCACCAGTTTGGCTTTGACAAACCCTGGTGGCAACGCTTTGCCAAAATGGTTGGCGATTACCTTCAATTCGATTTCGGCGACAGTTTTTTTCGTGGTGTCAGCGTGGCAACCTTGATTCAGGAGCGGCTTCCGGTCACGGTCTCTCTCGGGTTATGGACCATGCTATTGATGTATCTGGTGTCCATTCCACTCGGCATTGCCAAGGCAGTCAAGCACGGTTCGCGCTTCGATAGCCTGACATCCAGCATCATTATTATCGGTTATGCGGTACCCGGTTTTCTGTTCGCCTCACTGTTGATCACTTTTTTTGCCGGTGGACAATACTTCCACTGGTTCCCATTACGCGGGTTGACGTCGGGAAATGCCGAATCGCTGTCCACCTGGGGTAGAATTGCCGACTATTTTCATCATATTGCACTGCCGGTGCTGGCGAATACGGTGGGCAGTTTTGCTGCACTGACGCTGCTGACCAAAAACAGCTTTCTGGATGAAATTCATCGTCAATATGTGCTGACCGCACGCGCTAAAGGTGCCAACAACCGGCAAGTGTTGTATGGCCATGTTTTTCGCAATGCCATGCTGATTGTAGTGGCCGGTTTACCGGGGTCCATTGCCGCTATTTTTATCAGTGGCTCGTTGTTGATTGAATATATGTTCTCTTTGGAGGGAATGGGCTTTCTGGGTTATGAAGCGATTCTGACGCGAGATTATCCGGTTATTTTTGGCACGCTGTATTTATTCACCCTGATCCATTTACTGGTAAAAATCATGAGTGACCTGCTTTATTCATGGATCGATCCCCGTATTCATTTTGAGGGCAGATCATGACAAATGAAACCGTGGCTATTTATCAACCCACACGTTTTTCTCCATTAACACAGCGTCGCGCACGACTTTTTTTCTCTAACCGTAAAGTGGTTATTGCCTGTGTTTTATGGCTGCTATTAATTGTCATCGGATTATTTGCCGATGCGATCGCCACGGATAAACCCTGGTTGCTTAAATACGATGGAAACTTTTACTTTCCCTTATTGTTTGATTATCCGGAAACCACCTTTGGCGGCACATTACCTACGCTGGCTAATTACAGCGATCCCCAGGTACAACACTGGATATTGAGTAAAGGGTATTGGGTTCGGGCCCCGGTTCCCTGGACATGGGAAACGATCGACATTGCCAATACACAGACGGTGCCTTCCCCGCCCTCGAGTCGCCACTGGTTGGGCACTGATGACGCCGGTCGCGATGTGCTGGCCAGAGTCATTTACGGTATTCGCATCTCGCTACTGTTCGCCATGATTGTCAGTACCGGAGCCGTTGTGCTCGGCACCCTGATCGGTGGCATACAAGGGTACTGGGGCGGACGGGTCGATCTCTATGGGCAGCGTTTTATTGAGATATGGGCCGGGCTTCCCACCCTGTTTATGCTGATGATCCTTTCAAGCATGGTCACCCCCAGTTTGGGCTGGTTGACTCTGACGATGGTGATGTTTTCCTGGCTGAGCCTGGTGGATATCGTGCGCGCTGAATTCTTACGCACGCGCAATCAGGATTACGTGGTGGCCGCTACGCTGATGGGCCTGCCAGCCAGAACGGTGATGTGGCGTCATATATTGCCCAACGCCATGATCTCGACCCTGACATTTCTACCCTTCACCTTTACCGGGGCTATCACCACGCTGACATCACTGGATTTTCTCGGTTTTGGGCTGCCACCGGGCTCCGCCTCTCTGGGGGAGTTGATCAATCAGGCACGCAACAACCCGCAGGCCACCTGGCTGGCGGTCACCGCGTTTTTCTCACTGACGTTGCTCCTCTCCCTGATGGTATTTATCGGGGAAGGATTACGTGATGCCTTCGATCCCCGTTATGAGCGTCGTCAGTAAATCACGCTCGCCACAGCCCAAGGAGGCACTCCGTGCAACACTTACTTGACGTCACACAACTGCGCATCACCCACGCGGATCGCTGCCTGGTAGACGGGCTTGACCTTCACGTGCAACGCGGTGAAACCCATGCTTTGGTAGGAGAATCAGGCTCAGGCAAATCCATCAGCGCCCTGTCACTACTCGGCCTGCTCCCTCGTAGCTTGCAGGTCAGCGGCAGCATCACACTCGACGGGATGGATCTGTCACTGCTGGATGAGCGCACTCTCATCCGCCATCGAGGCCAAACCGCCAGTTTTATTTTTCAGGAGCCGATGACCTCACTCAATCCGTTACACACCATCGGCAAGCAAGTGATGGAAGCCATTGCGTTGCACCGCAAGCGGACAACGCCGCAATTGCGTCATGAGGCGATGGCACTGTTGGACCGCGTAAAACTGGGCGCCTCACCGCGCTGGTTCGAGGCTTTTCCACATACGCTTTCCGGCGGGCAACGCCAGCGGGTGATGATCGCGATGGCAATGGCTAACCGTCCCTCGCTGTTGATTGCCGATGAACCCACCACGGCACTGGATGTCACGGTGGCGCGGGACATTCTCGACTTGCTTGATGAGATAAAAAACAGTGAAGGTATGGGGTTATTGCTGATCACGCACGATCTTAATCTGGTCAGGCGTTATGCCGATAATGTCAGCGTGATGCGGGCAGGAAAATGCATCGAACAAGGGACAGTACAACAGGTGCTTGCTGCACCAGCAACCCACTATACCCGCGAGTTGATTGCCGCCGAACCCGAAGGATGCCCCCACCCCGTCGAACCTCAAGCAAGAGAGGTACTGTCCATTGAAAATCTGAGCGTCACCTACCCTGCCCAACGCCGCTGGTTCAGAAAAGCCCCCCCCACCTCCCCTACGCTGACAAATATCAGCCTAACCGTGAAGCAAGGGGAAACCCTGGGGGTTGTTGGGGAATCCGGCTCCGGTAAATCGACATTGGCAAAAACCATACTGGGGTTGCAACCGGGAGAGGGAAAAATCGTCTTTCTCGGCCAACGCGTCGATCGCTGGTCGTTGTATGGCTGGGGGGCTTTGCGCAATAAGCTACAGTATGTGTTTCAAGACCCTTACGGCGCACTGTCACCGCGCATGAGTGTGTTTGATATTGTCAGCGAAGGGCTACGCTATCAACAACCGCACCTTTCCCTTGAACAGGTGCATCAGCGTGTGAGCAAGGTACTACAGGACGTAGAATTAAACGAAACCTTTGCCGCACGCTACCCGAATGAGTTATCTGGCGGGCAGCGCGCGCGTATTGCCTTGGCGCGCGTGTTGATCCTCAATCCTGCACTGCTGATCCTGGATGAACCTACCGCAGCACTCGACAGATTGGTGCAAAAAAAACTGATCGCGCTATTACGCGACTTACAGGTGGAATATGGCCTGAGCTATTTGTTCATTAGCCACGATCTGTCCGTGGTCAAAGCGCTGGCACACCGGGTGCTGGTGTTAAAAGCGGGACAGGTTGTGGAACAAGGCAATACGCACAACCTGTTCCACCACCCTCAATCCAGCTATACCCGCAGGTTGGTCGAGCGTTGATGAGCCCGGATTAACCGGTTGTTTCTTCAGGCGCACAGCGTGTGTTCGCCTGAATACGTCCCATCAGGCTGATGCGTTGACCGCATCAGCACGCTGTTCGCGCTCAACCACGCTTACGCGTGGTTATTCGCCAGCTTCTGACATTTCTGTTTAAAGGCATAGCCCAACAGCAGCAGCGCAATCCACAGCACGCCCACGTAGAGGGAAATGCGTGTTTCTTCGAAGTAGCCAATCAGCCCGATAATAAACACCAGGAACACGATACCGACTACCGAAGACGCCACGCCACCCGGCAGCGGGAACGCCAATGCTTTCACCTCGTTCTCACTCAAACGACGACGGAACGCAATTTGTGAACAGAGGATCATGATCCACACCCACACGGTGGCGAAGGTTGCCAGCGACGCAATCACCAAAAACACTTTGCCCGGCATGATGTAGTTCAGATAAACCGCCACCAACAGTGCCGCCATCATCACCACCACCGTGACCCACGGAATACCGCGCTGTGACACTTTGGCAAAGACCTTGGGCGCGTTGCCCTGCTCGGCCATACCGTGCATCATGCGGCCCACGCCAAACACGTCGCTGTTAATCGCAGACAGGGAAGCGGTAATCACCACAAAATTGAGAATGCCTGCGGCTGCCGTGATGCCAAGGTGCTGGAAGGTCAGCACAAACGGGCTGCCTTCGGTGCCCACTTGATTCCACGGGTAGATCGACATAATGACAAACAGCGTGCCCACGTAGAATACCAGAATGCGCCACGGCACCGAGTTAATCGCACGCGGAATGGATTTATGCGGATCTTTGGCTTCGCCAGCAGTGATACCAATGATTTCGATACCGCCGTAGGCAAACATCACCAGTTGCAGCGACAGCACCATGCCCATCACGCCGTTACTGAAGAAACCGCCGTGACTCCACAGGTTACTGATTCCGGTTGGTTGGCCGCCGTTACCGATACCCCACACGATAATCCCGATACCCGCCACGATCATGATGATGATGGTGGCAACCTTGAAGAACGAGAGCCAAAACTCCAGCTCACCGAACACCTTCACGCTCATCAGGTTGATGGCACCAATAATCAGCACCACGCTCAGCACCCAAATCCAATGCGGCACGTCAGGGAACCAGACGCTCATGTAGATACCAAACGCGGTCACATCGGCGATGGCAACGATGAGGATCTCAAAGCAGTAGGTCCATCCGGTGATATAACCTGCCATCGGCCCCAGATAATCCTGCGCGTAGCGGGAAAAGGAGCTGGCCTGCGGGTTATTAACGGACATCTCTCCCAGCGCCCGCATAATGATATAAGCGATAACGCCACCGATGATATAAGCCAACAGCACGCTTGGCCCTGCCATCTGAATGGCACTGGCCGAGCCATAGAACAGCCCAGTACCAATCGCCGATCCGAGTGCAATGAAGCGGATGTGCCGCGTGCTTAACCCACGCTTTAGCTTAGCGGATTGTTGTTCCATAAATTAAGCAGCCCTGTCTTACAAATGAAAAACCACAGGCGACCGCCTGTGGTGAAAAATACCGCGTTACTGCGTTATTGGTGCGCCGTCACTTCCTGACGCCCGCTCAGCCGGTCATAAATAACCGCAGCCAGCAGCACCACCAGCGACGGTGGCAGCCAGGCCAATCCCTGTTCGCCCAACGGCAAGTTCAGGCTCCAGGCTGGCAGCAATGACGCAAAGGTCGATGATTTTACCCCATCAATCAGGCCGAATAACAGGCTGATTAACATGACCGGGGCCACAATACGCGAAGCCTGATTCCACCAGCGCAGAGTAAAACTCAGCAAAACCAGAATGATACAGGGCGGATAGATGGCTGTCAGCACCGGAATGGAAAGCTGAATCAGATGGCTCAACCCCAGATTGGCGACTAACGCAGAGAAGCCGCCCAGCACAAACACCAGCGTGCGGTAGGAAAATGGCAAATACTGGGAGAAAAATTCGGCGCAGGCGCAGGTCAGGCCAACCGCAGTGACCATGCAGGCGATAAAAATCAACAGCGCCAGGAAGCCGCTGCCCATGCTGCCGAAGGTGTGCTGTACGTAGGCATGCAGGATTTCGGCCCCATTTTGCGCGTGAGGAATCAGTTCGCCGCTCACAGAGCCCAATTTGAACAGGCTCAGATAGACCAACGTCAACCCGACGCCGGCAATCAAACCGGCCCAAATGGTATAACGGGTCAGCAGCGTGGCATCGGTCACGCCGCGTGAACGGGCCGCATTGACGATAACGATCCCGAACACCATGGCACCCAAGGTATCCATGGTCAGGTAACCGTTCACAAAACCGTTAGAAAACGGCACGCTTTGATAGACGTCGGTCGCCGGGATCGGCGAGCCCGCAGGCCACATCACCGCCGCCAATCCCAGCACCGCCAGCGCCAGAATTTTTAACGGAGCCAGCACGTGGCCGACCGTATCCAGCAGACGCCCCGGGTAGAGCGAAATGCCGATCACCAGCACGAAATAGACCACGCTATAGATCAGCAACGGCGTGGCGGAATCGCCAAACAGCGGAGCCAATCCCACTTCGAACGATACCGTGGCGGTACGCGGCGTCGCGAACAGCGGTCCGACGGCCAGATAACACACGGTCGCCAGCAGGACGCCGGCTTTCTGGCCGATGGGGGAGCTCAGCGCATCGACACCACCGCCCACACGCGCCAGCGCGACCACGGTCAACACCGGTAGGCCAACAGCGGTAAGCAGAAAACCAAGCGCTGCGGTCCAGACGTGTTCACCCGCCTGCAAACCCACGATTGGCGGGAAAATGATGTTCCCCGCCCCGACAAACAGCGCAAAGGTCATAAACCCCAGCGCCACGATATCTTTGGATGCTAAACGATGACTCATAGTTATGTTGTGTTGCCTGTATATAAATGCGACAAAATGAGAAGACGAACCGCGGCGTGGTATAAATTATTCTTATCGCGCAGACGTTATAGGGCGCTAAGTAAAACGTTTATAGCAATAAAAGACAAGTAGTGATCCAAAATGCGAAGTATTACGCCAACCTAACAACAATAGTTAGCAGATAATATCACCACTCACACAACCTTCCGCACATGATTTGTGCATTTAGTGCCTTTGCCTTGCAATAAAACCAGTATAAAAACGCGTAATACGCGCAAAATGGACATAAAAGAGGCAGTGCTTCAGCATAAGAAGCGCTTTTTGCTGCAAGAAGGGGCAAGTGGCAGGGGATTACGCGGTAAGCGGTATGAAAGGGTTTGCCGATTTTGACGCCCCACAGCGGGGCGTCGAGAATACACCGGGGATAGCGCATCAGCGCTCCCCCGGCGTTATGCGCTCGTGTGTTACTTGCCCCACACGGCGGCAGCGGTATCCACAACCAGACGCAGCTTGGCCCACTGCTGCGCTTCCGTCAGGCTGTTGCCCTCTTCCGTGGAGGCAAACCCACACTGCGGGCTGAGGCAAAGCTGGTTGATATCGACATATTTCGCCGCTTCCGCGATGCGCGCTTTCAGCAAGGCCGGATCTTCCAACTCGCCGTTTTTGGTGGTCACCAGACCCAGCACCACTTGCTGATGTCCCGGTTTGATGAAACGCAGCGGCTCGAAGCCACCTGAGCGATCGTTATCGTATTCGAGGAAAAACTCGTCCACATTGACTTCGCCAAACAGGATCGATGCCACCGGCTCATACCCGCCTTCAGAAATCCAGGTAGAGCGGAAGTTACCGCGACATACGTGCAAACCGATGGTCAGATCGGCAGGTTTACCCACCAGGGCTTTATTCAGCACGTCGGCGTAGGTACGCGCCAGTTGCTCCGGATCTTCACCGCGTTCGCGAATTTGGCGTTTTTGATCGTCAGAGCACAGGTAAGCCCATACGGTATCATCCAGTTGCAGATAGCGGCAGCCTGCGGCGTAGAAAGCGTGAATCGCATCGTGCCAGGTCTGCGCCAGATCGTCGAAATAAGCATCCAGCGTGGGATAAACCTGACTGTCGATGGCCTTGCGTCCGCCACGGAAATGGAACACGCTCGGGCTGGGAATCGTCATCTTGGCGGTCACATCACCCGCGATGCTGTTCAGGTAGCGAAAATGCGCCAGCATCGGGTGCTGCGGGTTAAAGCTGACCTTGCTCGTCACTTTGATGGCACGAGATTTGGTTTGGATACCGTTAAACTGAATGCCGTGGTCCGCTTCGAAAGCTTCCACCCCGTTCAAGCCTTCGAAAAAGTCGAAGTGCCACCAGGCGCGACGGAATTCACCGTCGGTGACAACCTGAAGCCCGGCTTCACGTTGCAGCTCAACCGCGCGCAGGATTTCTGCATCTTCAACGGTGCGCAGTTGCTCCGCATTAATGGCACCGGACTGGAATTGCACGCGCGCTTCTTTGATTGCAGCGGGACGTAACAGGCTGCCGACCACGTCAGCGCGGAAAGGGGGAAGTACTTTAGCCATGGTAAACTCCTGATCTTTCGCAACCCCCCCCTCCCGACACGGCACGAGACAAGCGGCATTGCAAAATAGTTTCAAAATGAATAGTCACGCCGTACAGTAATCACGCCTTATACTTATTTAGACATCTGGACGGCTAGAAGGTGGGTAAATCCTGTCATGGCAGCAGGTTGAGGGCAATAGAATAATTTTCACTTTCCGCGACAAACATGAATAAAATTCACGTCAGACTGATGACAAAGTCACTTTCCCCTCTCGTCGTCCTCGGCCTTCCCTCTCGTCATCCTCGGCGAAAGCCGGGGATCTCCGCCAGAATGAACGCGTTTCACCTGCACGAGGTTCCCGCCTTCGCGGGAATGACGGTGATGGATGAGAATGATAGCGTGCTACAGACCGAGCTGCTGGCGTGCGTTAACCAGCACAGGCTCAGGCAAGGGAAGATAGCCATCCTGACTCACCAGATTTTGCCCGGCGGTAGACAACACCCGATCCATAAAGGCGGCGGTCAGGCTATCCAGCGCATGCTCTGGCGCTTTATTGACATAAATATAGAGATAGCGCGCGTAGGGATAACGGCCACTGCGAATATTGTCCACCGTCGGCGCAACGTAGTCGCTTCCCTGCGCCGCCAGCGGCAACATTTTCACCCCGCTGGCGCGAAAACCGATGCTGGCATAGCCAATGGCCTGTGTGGAGGTGGCTACGGCCTGCACTACCGACGCCGAGCCCGGTAGCTCATTCACCAGCGGCAAGAAATCCCCGCCGCACAGCGCTTGCTGCTTAAAAAAGCCATAGGTGCCTGACGCGGAGTTGCGCCCGTAGCGCAGCACGCGACGCGGTGCCCATTCACCGGTCAGCCCGAGATCGCGCCAATGGGTAACGGTTTGCGTGGCCCCGCAGCGATGGGTAATGGAGAACAGCGCATCGAGCTGTTGCACGTTCAACCCCGGCAGCGGGTTATCCTGATTCACTAACACCACCAGCGCATCCATCGCCACCGGAACGGCCAAGGGAGGATACCCGTAGCGCTGCACAAACGCCTCAATCTCACTCGCCTTCATGGCACGGCTCATCGGGCCAAGCTGTGCCGCACCGGAAGCGAGTGCCGTGGGTGCCGATGACGATCCCGCCGCCTGCATCTGCACGTTAACGCTGGGATAATGTTGGTTGAAATCGGCAGCCCAAAACGCCATCAGCGTCGCCAGGGTATCAGAGCCTGCGCTGGAGAGATTCCCCGCCAGCATTTGCTCGCTGCGCGCAGTGTGGCTCCAGCCACTGAGTAGCAGCGCAGTACAGAGCAAGAAACCCGAAAAACGCGGGGCTGGCATCATAGGTCAACTGTCCATCAGGCCGAAGGGGTAGTGCTATTCTCCGACAGAGAGGCAGGGACAATCAACCGGTTAGGAAGCGTAAACATAAAACGCGCTCCGGCACCCGGTTCACTGAGGATCTCCAATCGCGAATCATGATGGCTGAGCGCATGCTTGACGATGGCGAGCCCCAACCCGCTGCCGCCCGTTTGGCGCGAACGGGCTTTATCCACGCGGTAAAAACGCTCGGTCAGGCGAGGAATGTGCTCTGCGGCAATACCGGGGCCATTATCGCTGACCTGAAACTGCGCGCCCTGCGTGATTTTTTGCCAGCACACTTCAATGCGCGTGCCTTCCGGCGTGTGATTAACCGCGTTGTACACCAGATTGGAGAAGGCGCTGTGCAACTGCTCTTCATTGCCATAAACGCTCAGCCCATCGTTAATGCGGAACACAATTTCGTGGCGCTCCTGGCTCAGCGTCTGTGCTTCACGTTGCAGGATGCGCAGCATGCGTGGCACATCGACTTTTTCCGCCAGATTGATCGGCGCTGCCGCTTCGATTTTCGATAACGTGAGCAACTGTTTCACCAGCCCATCCATACGCCGCGTCTGTTCCTGCATGGTAGAGAGCGCTTTGTTACGCAGCGGGCTATCCAGCGAGTCGTCCTGCATCATCTCCAGATAGCCTTGCAGCACGGTGAGCGGAGTGCGTAATTCATGGCTGACGTTGGCAAAGAAATTGCGCCGCGCGCCTTCCAATTGGTGCATTTGGGTGATGTCGCGCACCACCATCAACAATTGCCCTTCCGAGTAAGGCATAACGCGGAATTCGACATGGTGTGAATTGATCAGTTGCAGGGTCAAGGCGCGGGTGAAATCCTGCTGGCGCATGTATTGCGTGAACTCGGGATAGCGCAGCAAATTGAGGATATTCTGGCCGTTATCTTCCGGCCAACGCAGGCTGAGCAAATGCTGCGACAGGCCGTTGCACCAGATGATGGTGCCCTCCTCGGTGGTGATCACCACACCGTCGGGCAGCGACTCGGCACCGCTGCGAAATCGTTTGATCAGCAAGGCCAGCTCGCGCCGCCGCCGCCGATTACGCAGTTGCATTTGATACAGCCCGTAAAACAGCGGCTCCCAACTCCAGCGCCCGGGCGGCGGCGTCATGCTGCGATCGACCCACAGCCAATAGGAGAGTTTAAGCTGGTTGTAATAGTTCCAGCCAAGCACCACCAACACAGCCACCAGCATAAACCAGGGCAGGTAGCCGAAAATCAGGCCCAACAACAGGGCGGGCAAGCAAAAAAAAGCCAGCTCCAATGCCAGCTTTTTCCACGAAAGACGTTCTAACACGTTAAAAATTCTCCGCTTTGGCGGTATTCAGCCACGATGTCGCGCACGCTATGGCTAACGCACACATCAATAACGCGTAGAAAAACGGTACCCCGTTCCCCGGACCGTTTGCACCATTTTATCGTGTCCGCTGGTTTCCAGCGCCTTGCGCAAGCGACGAATATGCACGTCCACAGTACGATCCTCAACATAAACGTTAGTTCCCCAAACGTTATTGAGCAACTGCTCGCGACTGTAAACACGCTCAGCGTGCGTCATAAAGAAATGCAGCAGCTTGAATTCGGTCGGTCCCATCTCCAGCGCGTGCTGTTCTGTGGTGACGCGATGAGAGGTGGGGTCCAGACTCAACCCCCGCATTTCAATCACTTCTTCCACCGCCATCGGTGAAATGCGGCGCATTACCGCCTTGATACGTGCTACCAGCTCTTTGGGCGAAAACGGCTTGGTGATGTAATCATCCGCGCCAACCTCAAGCCCGCGCACGCGATCTTCCTCTTCGCCGCGCGCCGTCAGCATCATGACCGGAATATCCCGCGTCAGCGCTTCGCGCTTCATGTGCTTGATAAACTGCAACCCCGAGCCACCTGGCAGCATCCAGTCCAGCAGCACCAGATCCGGATAGGGTTCGGACAAACGCGTCACTGCGCTGTCATAATCTTCCGCTTCAACGGACTGATAGCCGTTTTGCTCTAACACGAAGCACACCATTTCACGAATCGGCGCTTCATCCTCTACGACCAGTATGCGTCTTGCCATTGTTCATCCTGCCGTTAGTCAGCGTATGAAACGCGTCAACAATAACGAAATATCACGATTGCCCACTTTACCTAAACAACAGGCGCCTGAGTGGCTCATCTTCTGCGGGCGAAAGCAGTATGCGTCAGTTTTATGACAGATTTATGAAAATCAACGCTGAAGGTAACACCCTGTTTAGCGGTTGTTTCCAAAATTTTCGCGGCGATAACGACAGCCACCGCCCACACTGCTTATAATCGCCCTACAGTAGATAGCACGTCTAACAGGAAACGCCATGCGTATCATTCACACCGCAGACTGGCATCTGGGCCAATATTTTTATACTAAAAGTCGCGCACCGGAGCATCAAGCGTTTCTCGACTGGCTCATCGAGCAGATAACCGAACATCAGGTCGATGCGCTGATTGTGGCGGGTGATATTTTTGATAACGGTTCGCCGCCCAGCTATGCGCGCGAAATGCTCAACCGGTTTGTGGTGGCATTGCGCCCCACCGGATGCCAGTTGGTGTTGCTGGCCGGCAACCACGATGCAGTGGCGACCCTGAATGAATCGCGCGATCTGCTGGCGTGCCTTAATACCCGTGTTATCGCCAACGCCGCCGAGGATGTGACGCAGCAGGTATTGGCACTCAATACCCGCCAAGGCGCGCCCGGCGCGATGCTGTGCGCCATTCCTTTTCTGCGTCCGCGCGACATCCTGCGCAGCCTGGCGGGTCAATCCGGCGAGGAAAAACAGCTCGCCTTGCAAGACGCCATCAGCGGACACTATGCGCAATGCTACCAGTACGCCTGCGATTTACGCGACACGCTGGCATTGCCCCTGCCGATTATCGCCACCGGACACCTGACCACCGTTGGGGTTACCGCCTCGGAAGCGGTGCGCGAGATCTACATCGGCTCGCTCGATGCCTACCCGGTGCAGGCTTTTCCGCCTGCCGACTATATCGCCCTTGGGCATATCCACCGCCCGCAGCGCGTGGGACACAGCGAGCATATCCGTTACAGCGGCTCACCGATTGCTCTGAGTTTTGATGAGCTTGGCAGTGAAAAATCGGTCGCGTTGATCGACTTCCCGCCAAGTGCGCCCCCGGAGATAACGCTGCTGCCCGTTCCCGTGACGCAACCGATGCGCCTCATCAAAGGCAATCTGACGGAAATAGAGCAGCAGTTGCACAGCCTCCCCGCTCCCGAAACCGGGCAGCGTATCTGGCTGGACATCGAGATCGCCACCGACACCTACCTCAGCGACATGCAGCAGCGCATACAGCAGCTAACGCACACATTACCCGTCGACGTGTTGCTGTTGCGGCGCAACCGTGAGCAGCGCTTGCAGGCCATTGCGCGCGAAAAGAAAGAGACGCTGGACGAATTATCTCCACAGGACGTTTTCGAACGCAAACTGGCGCTGACCGATATGGCGCAAGAACAACAAGCGCGGTTACGCCCGCTGTTTGATGAAATGGTCCGAGACGTCACCGAAGGAGCGCCGCAAGCATGAAAATCCTGAGCTTACGGTTAAAAAACCTCAACTCGCTCAAAGGTGAATGGAAGATTGATTTTACGCAGGAGCCGTTTGCCAGCAACGGGCTGTTTGCCATCACCGGCCCAACCGGCGCGGGTAAAACCACGCTGCTGGATGCCATCTGTCTGGCGCTGTATCACCAGACGCCGCGACTGAATACGCTCTCCGCCACGCAGAACGAACTGATGACGCGTAACACCGCCGACTGTCTGGCCGAGGTGGAATTTGAGGTCAAAGGCGTCGGCTATCGTGCGTTTTGGAGCCAACGCCGCGCCAAAGATGCGGCGGATGGCAACCTGCAAACCCCGAAAGCCGAACTGGCGCTGATCGAAGACGGCAAGATCCTCACGCAAAAACTGTCCGAAAAGCTGGCTTACACCGTCCGTATTACCGGGCTGGACTTTGAGCGTTTTACCCGATCGATGATGCTCTCACAGGGGCAATTTGCCGCCTTTCTCAACGCCGAACAGAACAAACGCGCAGAACTGCTGGAAGAGCTGACCGGTACGGTGATCTATGGCGAGATCTCCAGCCGCATCTATGAGCGGCATAAAGCCGTAAAGCTGGCATTGGATGCGCTACAAGCACGCGCGTCGGCTATCGCACTGTTGGATGACGGCGAGCGACAAAGCGTATTGGCAGCATTGACGCAGCTACAGCAGGAAGAACAAGGGTTACGGGAAAAACGTGAGCAAGCGCTGACACACCAGCAATGGCTGGCGCAAGAGCGGCATTTGCAACAAGACTTGCGCCACAAGCAGCAGCAAGCCGAGGCGGCCGAGCAGGCGCAACGTGACGCCGAGCCCGATCGATTACGTCTGGAACGTGACGAGCCCGCCGAAAAATTGCGTCCCTTGCTGCGAGAGCGCGAGCGTACTCAATTGGCACGGGTTGCTGCGCAAACGCGGGAAACCGAGTTAGCCCAGCAGCACACCGTCAGCCAGACCGCACATCAGCAGCAACAGCAGTTGTTCCTGCAAGCGCAACAGGCACAGCAGCAACACAGTGCCGCACGCCAGCAGGAAGAAACGCTGATCGAGCAACACGTCATACCGCTCGATCAGCACATAGCCCGTCAAGGGGAGCGCTGCGCCCAGCATCTCTCTGCGTTGACCCAAACGCAAACGCAGCGCGAGAACGAGCAGCAGCAACTGGCCGAGTTGCTTCGCCAGCGCGATACCTTGCAAACCCAGCGTGAAACCCGACTCCACTACCAGCAGCAGCATCCCCATCACCGTCACTGGAGCGAACAGCTCGGCGCGTGGCGTGCAGCATTCCAGGAACAGCAGCGCCTTTCTGGGGAGCTGGCTGCGGTGGATACGCAGCAACAGCGCCTGACCCACGATGAACAACAGATGGCGCGTCAGCAGGTGGAGTTGAATGAACAACGAAGCGCACAACAGCAGCGCTACGACGCCTTGCAGCACCAGTGCGAGCAGCAGCAACAGGTGTGGCAACAGGCAGAAACCGCGAATCCGATTGCCGGTTTGCGTGAGCGTTACGCGGCGCACCAGCATGCACGACAAGCGCGACGCCAGCTTGGGGAATTGACACAAGCACTCAGCAACCTGCGTCAACAGCAGCAAAATAGCGCCAGCAAATGGCTCGCGCTGGACCAACGTTTCCAGACCGACACGCAGAGCAACAACGCACAGCGCGCCGACTGTCAGCGTCTGGAGCAGCAGTTGAACGATGTCGAACAGCGCGTCGGGTTGGAACAGCGCATCGTCAAGTTGGAGGCTGAACGCGCACAGTTACAACCGGGAGAGGCCTGCCCACTGTGTGGATCCACGCACCATCCGGCGATTGCAGAGTATCAAACGCTGGCGCAAACCGCGTCCGAGACACAAGTGCGTATGGCGCAACTGCGCACGCAGTGCCAGCAGGCGCGCAGTGCATTGGCACAGCGCGAGGGGGCGCTCGCCGCATTGGCAAAACAGCGTGACGAACTTCAGGCCGAGCGGGCCGAACAGGAAAAGCGGTACCAAACGCGCTATAGCGACTGGCAGCAGGTGAGTGAGCATTTACACGTAACCTTCACGCCCGAGCAGGAACAAGAGATTGCCGAGTGGCTGACCGCCAGCGATCGCGAAGCCGATACCCTGTTTAGCCAGATAGAAGCGCAAGAAAAACGGCAACGCAGTTGGCAAGAAAGTAAGGATTCACTGACTACGGCGCAGCAGCAGCGTCAGGAAACGGACCAGCAGCTTGCCCTGCTGCAACAACGTATTCAAGCGCACCGGGAAGGACTTGCAGAGGCAACGCACAAACAGCAACAGCTCACCGCTGCGCTGACAACACAGCAAGAGACACTCACCGCTGCGCTCGCGCCCTACGCGCTGGTTCCGCCTGCCCTTGCCGAACAACAGCACTGGCTGGCAGAACGTGCCGCCGAAGCAGAACGTTGGAAAACCACCGAACAGCAGTTGCAGCACGATGACAACGCGCTGGCTTCACTGCATGCCACCGTGCAGGAGCGGGAAAAAACAGTACAGGCACTCGACGCCAGCGCCACACTACAGCAGACACAATGGCAGGACGGGGAAAAACAGCTGGCAGACTTGCGTGTGCAACGCCACGCCCTGTTTGGCGATCGCGACACACAGCAGGTGCGACAGGAATGGCGGCAGCACAGCGAACAGCATCAGCAGACCGTTGACAAGTTAGCCGTCACGCAGCAACAAGCAGCGGCACAGCTTGCCACAGTGGCGGGGGAATTGGCCGGACAGCGCGCACACCGCGAACACTGTGTCGACGCGGAACAGCAATCCGCAGCCCAGTTTGCCACAGCCTTGGCGCGCAGTCCCTTCATCGATGAAGCCGCCTTCCAGCAGGCGCTGTTGGATGACGATACGCGTCAGGCGCTACGCAGCAAACTCGACGCCGTGCGCCAGGCCATCACGGAAACCAAAGCACTGCTACAGCAGGCCACCGCCGCGTTGAGCACGCATCTGGCACAGCGCCCGGCAACCGGGCCGGACGACGACGAGGCCACAACGCCTGAACAACGGCTGGAGCAGCTTGATAGCGCACTGAAAACCAATCTTTATCAACAAGGTGAATACCAGCAACGGCTGCGCAACGATGAGATGCAACGGGATAAACAGCAGGCGCTGCTCCAGGAGATCGAGCAGCAGAGCCTGCAGTATGCCGACTGGAGCTGTCTCAACGATCTGATTGGTTCGCAAAGCGGTGATAAATTCCGCAAGTTCGCTCAGGGGCTAACGCTCGATCATCTGGTGTATCTCGCCAACCTGCGCCTCGCCCGCCTGCACGGTCGTTATCAGCTACAGCGTAAAACCGATGATGAACTCGGCCTGCATGTGCTCGACACCTGGCAAGCCGACGCGGTGCGCGACACCCGCACCCTGTCGGGCGGTGAAAGCTTTTTGGTCAGTCTGGCGCTAGCCTTGGCGCTCTCCGATCTGGTGAGCAACAAAACCCGCATCGACTCGCTGTTTCTGGATGAAGGGTTCGGCACGCTGGACGCGGATACCCTGGACAGCGCGTTGGATGCGCTGGATAACCTCAATGCGACCGGCAAAACCATTGGTGTCATCAGTCACGTGGAAGCGATAAAAGCGCGTATCTCTACGCAAATCAAGGTTAAAAAGGTGAATGGGTTGGGCGTCAGCCAACTTGACGAGCGCTACGCTCTGTAGCGCTCTGCTGACAGGCTATGCGTCGGCGCGTTACGCCGCCGGCCACAGCCAGGCGGCACCGCGCACACCGCTGGAGTCACCGTGCGTGGCCTGACGAATCGGCGTGGTGCACTCCCTACCGAAGATCCACGGTGCGATCAGCGCGGGCAGCGTCTGATAAAAACGCGGGACATTGCTCATCCCGCCGCCCAGCACCACCACGTCCGGATCCACTAAATTGATCACGTGTGCGATGGATTTTGCCAGGCGTTGCTCATAGCGTTTCAGCGCCTGTTCTGCGGCGCTATCCCCCTGACGCGCCAGTGAGACAATGGTTTCCCCGTTGCAGGCGTGGCCCGTGACATGACGATAGTCGGCGGCGAAACCGGTGCCGGAAATAAAGGTTTCAATGCACCCGCGTTGACCACAATAGCAGGGCACGGCTTGCGCGAACTGGCGCTCCTGCTCATTCTGCCAGGGCAAGGGGTTATGGCCCCATTCGCCAGCGATGCCGTTGCGTCCGGCATGAGCACGTCCGTTGAGCGCGATACCCGCACCACACCCAGTGCCGATAATAATGGCAAATACCACATCAAGTCCGGCACCGGCACCGTCCACCGCTTCAGACACCGCCAGACAGTTGGCGTCATTGGCGAGGCGCACCGGGCGCTGTAACAGCACGGAGAGATCGTTATCCAACGGTTGGTCGTTCAACCATACCGAATTGGCGTTTTTTACATGGTGGGACAGTGGCGACAGGGTACCGGGAATCCCCACGCCGACGCTCCCATTCATGCCGGTAGCCTTTTCGGCTTCATTGACCAGCGTAACAATGGTTTGCAACGTTGCCTGATAGTCATCACGGGGGGTCGGCAGACGATGGCGGAACAGCGTTTCACCGTTATCGCCCAGCGCGATGACCTCCGTTTTGGTGCCACCCAAATCAATTCCAATACGCACAGCGCCTCCTCAAAAAATTCCCATAATGTATGAATAAATATCACATTTCTCACACACCTGGCACAGAGTAACTTTACTTTAGTGTATAGGGAACCACCATAACGCGCTGCACTCGCGCGCCAAATCCGCTATCATGCGTCCCTCCCCTTTTCCATCCGCGTGCCAGGCACGCACCGCCAGGGATAACACCATGCTGTGGTTTAAAAATGTTATTATTTATCGCCTGAACCGCGATATTTCACTTTCCACTGATGCGTTAGAAAAGCAGTTGAGTGAGTTCGCCTTTACCCCCTGCGGAAGCCAGGATCTTTCTCGCACCGGTTGGGTATCTCCGATGGGCACCCACAGCGATGCACTGACCCACAGCGTCAACGGCCAACTGATTCTCTGCGCGCGCAAAGAAGAAAAGATGCTGCCGTCTCCGGTGATCAAGCAGGCGCTCCAGGCCAAGATCGACAAGCTGGAAGCCGAACAGCACCGCAAACTGAAAAAAACCGAAAAAGACACCCTGAAGGATGAAGTGCTGCATACGCTGCTGCCGCGCGCGTTCAGCCGTTTCAGTCAGGTGTGGCTATGGATTGATACCGTTAATCAGTTGATTATGGTCGATGCCGCCAGCGCCAAAAAAGCTGAAGATACGCTGGCGCTGTTGCGCAAAACCCTGGGTTCGCTGCCGGTCGTGCCCCTGGCGCTGGAACATCCTATCGAGCTGACGCTGACCGAATGGGTGCGTTCTGGCGATGTGCCTGCGGGTTTCACCTTGCAAGACGAAGCCGAATTGAAAGCGATTCTGGAAGACGGCGGGGTGATCCGCTGTAAGAAGCAAGATCTGGTGAGTGATGAAATCGCCGTGCATATCGAAAAAGGCAAAGTGGTCACCAAACTGGCCCTCGACTGGCAGGAACGCATCCAACTGATACTGGCTGAGGATGGTACGCTGAAACGCCTGAAGTTCGCCGACACGCTGCGCGAGCAGAACGACGATATCGACAGGGACGATGTGGCTCAGCGCTTTGATGCCGATTTTATTCTGATGACCAGCGAGCTTTCCGCGTTAACCACCAATCTGGTGGAAGCACTGGGTGGCGAAGCGCAGCGCTAAACCAAACAGGGAAGAGAGTGCGTTATGCGACATGAGATTCCGGTCCGCTGCTTTTCCATCGCGCTTTATGTACTGCGCCCGGTGCAGACAGGCTACCAAGTCCTGCTGCTGCGCCGCAACGGCCATACCCAGCCGGGGCAGTGGTGCCAGATAGCCGGTGGCATTGAGGCTGGCGAAACCGCCTGGCAAACGGCGCGACGTGAAGCGGAAGAAGAGACGGGATTGCAGTTAACCGATCTCTACTCCGCGGATCGCTGCGAGCAGTTTTACGAGGCTGATAACAATGGCCTCACGCTGGTGCCAGTGTTCGTGGCTTATGTGGCTGCGGACGCTGACATTGTGCTTAACGCTGAGCACAGCGAATTCCATTGGGCAACGTTTGAAGAAGCGGCCAGGATGTTACCCTTCCCCGGCCAGCGCGACATCCTGCATCACATTCACCGCTACTTTGCCGAACAACAGCCCCATCCGCTGCTGCGGATGCCGTTGGGCGCTTAGCACCTATCCCAGTGAGCCCCAGTGGCATAGCCCGTTTGTTCACAACAGCGGTGCAGAATCTGTCTGCACCGCTTGCTAAACCAACACCCAATGGCGCACACGCAAGCCGAGTACTGGTTTGCTTTCCCCCATGAGGCATGCTACAAATACTCCAGCGTAATATTCTTTTAATTCCGAGGAATGTGGACAAATCGCATTATTTGCGGCGGGTAATACAGAATCATCATGAAGAAAATACAAAACAAAACCATCATTACTTCCATCTACATGCTATTCCTTTCAGCCATTCTTGCCAGTGAACATCACTGGTGTAGCGAACTTTAGGTCTCTCTCTGAATTCAGCGATGGCAGCGCATGTCTGCGCGTTTGTCTGCTGATCCCCCTATTTATCGCACATGGGCCGGTCTCGCTGTGCCTGCTTTTCACGGGCATCGCCGGGCATTACCCCTATGCTACGAATAACCCTTTCAGGGAGAAAAATAATGATTTACTGGATCTTTTTAGCCTGCGCAATTGCGGCAGAAATTATTGGCACGTTAAGCATGAAATACGCCAGCCTCAACGGTAGCCCGCTGGGCCATCTGGTGATGTATGGCATGATTGCACTCTCCTACCTGTTGCTATCAATTGCCATAAAGCGCGTGGCGATGGGCGTGGCTTACGCCCTGTGGGAAGGTATCGGCATTATCTTTATCACGTTGTTTAGCGTCATGCTGTTTGATGAATCCCTTTCGGTGTTAAAAGTCATCGGGCTGGCAATATTGTTAGTGGGTATCCTGCTGGTGAAATCGGGCGTGCGTAAAACCCCTGCGGCCAGCGCAACGCGAGGAAACCATCATGTTACCGTTTGAGTGGCAGCATGCGGCGTTCCTGGCTTTAGCGATTGTGTTGGAGATTGCCGCCAACATTTTCCTTAAATTGTCGGACGGCTTTCGCAAGGTGTGGCTAGGAATGTTATCGCTGATAAGCGTATTGGCAGCGTTTAGCGCACTGGCGCAAGCGGTAAAGGGCATCGATCTCACGGTCGCTTACGCGCTGTGGGGCGGGTTTGGCATTGCAGCCACCGTGGCAGCCGGGTGGATATTGTTCGGCCAGCGTCTGAACAAAAGCGGCTGGGTTGGATTGGGGCTGTTATTGCTGGGTATGGTGCTGATTAAATTGGCATAAAAAAAGAGCGCCTTACGGCGCTCTTCATGTTGTTCTCTTCAGGCGTTACACCTTGAAGTGCCCGACCGTAGAGTGCAGCTCTTCCGTTTGCGCCAGCAACGCTTCGGTGGCCGCCGTGGATTCCTGCACCAGCGCCGCGTTTTGCTGCACCATGGAATCCAACTGCGCCATCGCCTTGTTGATCTCCTGAATGCCGCGCATCTGCTCATTCGCCGCGTGAGTAATTTCGGACATCACGGTGGTCACGGTAGAAACGCCGCCAACAATCTCCTGCATGGTATTGCTGGCCTGACGCACTTGCGTAGAGCCGGAGGTCACGCCGACCACGGTCGCTTCAATCAGGGTTTTGATCTCTTTGGCTGCCTGCGCACTACGTTGTGCCAGCGCGCGCACTTCAGAAGCGACCACGGCAAAACCACGCCCCTGCTCACCCGCCCTGGCAGCTTCCACCGCCGCATTCAGCGCCAGAATATTAGTCTGGAAGGCAATGCCGTCAATCACGCCGATAATATCGCCAATCTTGCCAGACGCAGCGACAATGTCTTCCATGGTCACAATCACGTCCGAAACCACTTTACCGCCGATGCTGGCATCTTCAGACAGGATGCGCGCCTGACTGTTCACATGCTGTGCCGAACTGGCTGATTCGGTGACCGCCGCCGAGATTTGTTCCAGCGAGGCGGCAGTTTGTTGAATGCTTGCCGCCGCTGATTCTGTGCGCGCAGAAAGATCGTTGTTGCCTAACGAAATTTCATCCACGGCGACTTTCACCGAGGCGCTGATATCACGAATCTGAATCATCACCATGCTGAGTTTGTCGATAAAGACGTTAAATGAACGGGCAATCTGCGCCACTTCATCATGGCCTTCGTCGGGCAAACGCCGACTCAAATCGTTGTTGCCATTGCTGATGTCATCCATCGCATCCCGCACTTGCAGCAGGCGTTTAAGGGTTTTTGTGATGATGACGCCAACGATCAGCGAGCCGAGCAGTGAGATAATCACCAGCGTTATCACCGAGGTGGTCAGCAGTGAACGCATGCCCGCCTTGGCTTCTGCCCGGTCGAGCGCCACCAGAATGTACCAGTCGGTGCCCGCAATTGGGGAGGCGCGCACCATACGTTCCGCGCCGCCCATCTCCACGGTCACCGGATGCTGAGCGGTCAGCAATTCGCTGAGCACGATGCCCGGTGCAATATCCGTGATATTTTTCAGCGTCAGTTTTTCATCCGGATGGGCAATGATCACGCCGGTTTTGTCTATCAACACGCCAAAACTGGCTGGCGTCGGGTTGATGGAACGCACGTTGGCGATCACATTTTCCATCGTCACGTCACTGCCCAACACGCCTTTAACGCTGGAACCAGCAACCACCGGAGACACAAAAGACACCACCAGTTTGTTGGTCACCATATCAATATACGGGGTGGTGGCAACCGGTTTACCCACCTGCACGGCCTGCTTGTACCAGGGGCGTACTGTCGGGTTGTAATCCGCCGGAATACCGCCCGGATCGGCAAATTTTGCCGTACCATCAGCGTACCCCATGTACACGTTCAGGAATTTCCCCGCCGACACCATCTGTTTAAACAGCGGAATCGGATCCTCATGAGTCAATACCCAGTCGTTCATGGAGGAGATCATCTGAATTTTTGACGACACCCAGTCACTGATGGCCAGACTGTGGCTACTGGTTACCGAATCCAGCGTATCTTCGATGGAAGACTCATTCGCATTATTGGCAATGGTGTAATTCAGGTAGGTATTTACGGCGAGGGAAAAAACCACAATAGACGCACACACCGCCAATATGCGCGCTCGCGTTGTTTTCAGCATAAATCACTCTTAGTAGAAGATAGCTATATATTCTATAACGACAGAATAAAATCAAACTTGAGCGCGGATTGTGGCGCTAAAGAAGATGTATAACAGGAAAATAGAACTTAGTATGATATTTTTCACTCATTCAGGCATGCACTTCGCCGTTCATTACCAGATTGGCATAAAAAAACAGTTTATTTCATCAAATAAAATGATATCACCGGGATAGTGTGCTTATTAACAGATATAAGAAAAAGATATGAGTCTTGCGCGAGTTATTCGCTATTTACCCAGTCAATTAATGGTTTGGCGCACAGGGTGATAATTTCCATACGGCACCACACGCGTTTCTTCGACGACAAGATCAACGGAACTGCGGCCGAATAAAAACCTGACTATGGGCATTTTTTCAAGATGAAGGTGCTTTGCTACGGTTAACGAGGCGGGGTTGCCCCTGCATGCAGGGGCGATAACTCAGAGGTACTTGCACAGATAAGAGGTCGGCTCAGCAACTTGCAAGTAGAACTCACTGTTGCCCGGCACAGAGAATACGGCTCCGGGTCCGAAAACTTGCCATTCATCGCTGCCCGGCAGTTTTACCGTCAGCGCGCCGCTCACCACGGTCATCTCTTCCGGCTGTCCAGTACCAAAGGTGTACTCTCCCGCTTCCATCACGCCCACGCTGGCACGGCCGATGGAGTCACTGTCAAAACCGATAGATTTCACTTTTCCAGAAAAATATTCATTAACATTCAACATAAGTACAGCACCTGTGATCAGAAACGAGAAGAAAGAAATAACAGACGAAAACCGCTTATGAGGCGGCTGAAACACGTAACATTTGCAGGATCTCTGTCACGATAACATCCGGTATTGCAGAGGCAGCGACCACGTGGTGCGCCACATCGCGGTACAACGTCTCGCGCGCTGCCAGCACGTCGGCCATCTCGTCAACAATCGGACGTCCCGTTAAGGTAGGGCGTTGGTGCGCTTCAGGACAGGCTTCCAGACGATCGCCCAACAGCGTCGCTGAAGCAAACAGGTAGATGACGATCCCCTGCGAGCGCATAAACTGACGGTTTTGCGGCGAAAGCACCATACCTCCGCCCGTGGCGATCACACAGCGCGACTGTGTCACCTGTTGCAGGGCGACGCTTTCGCGCTGGCGAAAACCGTGCCACCCTTCATTAGCGACCACGTCCGCCACGCTCATTTTGCTGGTTTGCTGCATAAACAGATCGGTATCGGCAAACTGATAACCTAACGCACGAGCCAGCGCGTTGCCGACCGTGGTTTTACCGCATCCTCTGGCCCCAACCATAAAAATGGGCTGTGACATGTAATGACCTACCCTTCTCACTTTCCCGGCAGCTTCCGGGACGCATTAATCGATATCAGCAGGCATCATACCGATAAAGCATGACAACAAGAAAGCCTCTGGAGGCTAATCCGCATATCTATCCGGATTTCCCTTACATCACTGCCACGTTGTGTGTTATTTCGGGTTAAATGCACGATTTAATGAAATAGACAGCAAAGGGAAGAGCAGGAAAGGCTGCCATCCACAGGGGTGGCAGCCTGCTGTGCGCATATCAGGAGCGACGGCGCGGTATATTTTTCGCGTGCGACTCAGGCATCAGTAGGTATGGAAATATTCCTGAATCACATCGGCATTGTGTGTTTTGCTTAAGGCCAACATCAGCAGAATGCGCGATTTTGCCGGGTTGAGCGAATCAGAAACCAAGCCAGGCTGGCTGGCATCGGGTGGGACAACACCACTGCCGGTACGCGTGGATCGTACCACCACAATCCCTTTAGTAAGCGCTTTACGAATGCCCGCATCGCTGCGTTTGGAAACGCTGCCTGCACCCATTCCGGCGTAGACGATACCTTGCACGCCGTGTGCCATGGCTGCATCGTACATATACTCGGGGTCGTCTTGATAACCGTAGATAATATCAACACGAGGCAGTGTTTTAACGCCGGTGAGATCGAACACCGAGCGCGTTGTGTGGATTTTGTCCAAACGGTTGTTGAAGTAAACGCGATCGCCGACGATCGTACCTAAATACCCCTCTTCGGGCGCTTTGAAGGTATCCAGCGTCGACGCATTGGTTTTACTGATAAAACGCGCAGAGCCGATGCGATCGTTCAACACCACCATCACCCCGCGACCGCGCGCATTTTTATCCGCCGCCACTTTAACGGCACCGTACAGGTTCATCGGACCATCCGCGCTGATGGCAGTAGCAGGACGCATCGCTGCCACGAACACCACCGGTTTGTCACTTTTCACCGTCAGTTGCAGAAAATAGGGGGATTCATCCAAGGTATCCGTGCCGTGCGTAACAACTACGCCATCCACATCGTCGCGCGCCAACAGCGCATTGACACGCTGGCTCAGCGTCAGCAACACCTCGCTGGTCATGTTCTCACTGCCAATGTTCGCCACCTGCTCACCGCTGATGGTTGCCAAGGTTTTTAACTCAGGTACAGCGTTAATCAGGGTATCAACCCCCAATGCACCGGCCTTGTATCCGGTCGTTTGCGTGTTTGCCGCAGCAGAACCGGCAATGGTGCCGCCAGTTGCCAGGATCACGATATGGGGTAATTTTTCCGCCGCACCCGCTAACGCGGAAAACCACACCACTACTACCACTAACAGCGATTTCACTATCCTTTTCATCACGATTATCCACTCTTCAGTGCATCAACAATAAAATGCCACTACTGCCTGCCACAGCAGCATTTTCCTATAGGTTTTATGTAGTTATCGCGTATAAACGTTGCCTGGACTGGTATTTACCTCTCCGTTATTCTGCGGTAAATCATCTTGCCCGAGCGAAGGAAAAGGTATCGTTTGCGGGATCGCAAAACGACAATAACCCAATGAAAAAAATGCAAAAGAAAGTAAATATGCAAGGCGCACGTCAAGGGTTGCGCCTGAGGGAAAGAGAAAGGCATCTGCTACAGAGCACAAGCAGATAGCGGAGGGAGTGAAACGCGTTACTCTGACATCACCCAGATTTCATGGGCAAGATCGACCACGTGGCGCAGTTTGTTCCATTGCTGCTCCTCAGTCAGCCATTCGGCACTCTCTGCTGAAGCAAATCCGCACATCGGGCTCAATGCCAATTGGTTTAGCGGTAAATAGAGTGAGGCGTCATTAATGCGACGTTTGATGCTGCGCGCATCCTCCAGTTCTCCGGTTTCGGAGGTGATAACACCGAGTACCACCGTTTGCGTTCCGATAGCGCGCAGTGTTTCCAATCCGCTGAAATGCGCATCCGCATACTCCAGAAAGAGGCTATTCACATTCAGGCGACCGAGTGCTTTGGCAATAACATCGGCAAAGGGATTGCGGTGCAGGACTTTGGTATCCAGATCGCCACTGCACACGTGCAGGCTGATATACATATCCTTCGGCTTATCCTGCATGATGCGGTTAAGCAAAGAAACGCAGTGCTCAATGAGCTGATAGGGATCGGTGTCATCATCCAGCTCGGCACGGATCGCGGCGACATCGCCAAACAGGCTCCAGAACGTATCATCCAGTTGCAGATAGCGGCACCCTTGGGCATAAAACGCGTGCAGCGCCTGAACGTATACCTGCGCCAAATCGTCGCAGTAGTTATCTAACGCCTGATAAACACCATTTCGGCGCAACGAGCGGTACATCAACATGCAGGGGCTTGGCAGCGTCTGCTTGGCGACGGCCTGGGGATCGTCACCCACGGCCTGATGCAGAAAGCGGTAATGTGCCAAAAAGGGATGTTCGGGATTAAAAGAGACCGGCCCCACCACCTGAAGGTGACAGGCCGCCATCTCTTGCCGCGTAATACAATAATTCTGTTCCTCCAGCGGACCGGCAATACCGTGCAGGTGGGAAAAAAAGTCGTAATGCCCCCCGGTACGGCGCAGCACGCCATCGGTAATCACATGAATACCGCAGGCCTTTTGCTGCTCCACGACGCGTCTCACTTCATCGTCTTCCACTTGTGTCAGTTGGGGACGCGTCAGCTTGCCTGCCACAAACGCCGAGCGTGCGCGCTGCAAGCAGGCAGGGCGCAGCAGGCTCCCAACATGATCGGCATGAAACGGCGGGTATTTTTGTATTGTACGACGCATGATAACGGATCCTGTTATTCGAATAACGCTTCTTCCAAACGTCTGTTGCTACGACCTTGGCGTGTGCAAAGGTGGCTGCACACAAACGGCATCATTCCTACCATGCTCCCCTCAGAGCAGCAAATGCAAACTTCACTTTTCATGCAAAAAAAATGCATATTGCATCAAATTTCAGCAAGTAGCAGTATCAACGTAGAATCCAAGACGAAACAGCAAGCCCAATGCAGATAATCACCCCGTCAGGCAGGTTTCTTGAAGATGACAAAATAGAAATAAAAAATTAACAATAAATAAATATTAGCGTTAGTTATAGAAACATTTTCATAACACGAATGCCGTGAGCGCTAATACATAACTAACAAAATGAATTAATTGAAAAAAACACATCAAAGATAGAAATGCACCCACAAAGCCGCTCAGCGTTATCTTAAGAAATAACTTACATTTCCATGTCAAAACATGTCCAAGCGTGTGGATCTTTACAAAAAGCACTCCTATACCTATTACTCAGATACATAAAAACACCAGCAACACATAACAAAAAGCAATCAAAAATAAGCGATAAGCACATTTTCTCGCACGTCATCACCTGACGCGCGCACGCTGTTGGCGTGGTTTTGTTTCACCCTTTCTCCACCAGGTAATGCTTTAGCGCTCCCCTTTTCCCGGAGCCCCGCATTGAACGGGTCATATCTGCGTATATACCCGTTCAAACCTCAGTGACGAGCGAGAAGAAGGTGAATCATGGCAGAGAGCAACGTTGTCCAAGGGTATATCGGTATCACTGATCGCCGCGGCAGTGGAAATGTCATTCAGCACGTTTCGCCCGACGCAACGGATATCGTATTGCAGCACAGCAGCACGGTTCGAATTCCCGGTTCACCAGACCGCGTTGCTCGCTACGAACGCCAGGGCGACGATCTCATCTTGCATATGCAGGATGGTACTGTTGTGCGCTACCAGCGCTTCTTTTTGGTCGATGCCGAGGGCTACCACAGCGAACTGGTGTTTGATGATGGTACCCGCCTGACGCATATCCATTTTTCCAGCGCTCCTGGCGAAGCAGCGGCGCTCAGCGCCGGGGAAACGGTCACCCTTATTCCCGAATATGATGTTATCACCGACATTACCTCACTGCTGTTACACAGCACTAGCACCAGTGGGCTCTCAGCCGCAGCCCTCGGTGGCATTCTCGGTGCCGTGGCGCTCGGTGGCGGCGTAATTGCCGCAGCCGCCTCCAACAGCAACGATGACAACAGGCCGTCGACGCCCCCCGCAACACCCGCGTCGCTTACTGTAAACCCACTGGCAAATGACAATGTCCTGAATCGTGAGGAGTTCGGTCAATCACAGGTGCTCAGTGGTAGCACCCGAGATGTGACACCTGGATCGGTGGTAACAATCACGTTTAACGGCCTGACCTATACCACGCGGGTCGAACAGGATGGCACCTGGAAAATCACCTTGCCAGCCAGCGTATTTGCCGGACTGGAAGATGGCACTTACCCGCTTCAGGTCAGCGTGACGGATGCTCAGGGCAGCACACATCAACAAAACGTAGCGCTGGGAATAGACACATTACCGCCGTTCCTGACAGAAAATATGCTCACGGGAGACAACATCCTGACGGCGGCAGAACAAGCGCAACCTCAAACGCTAAGTGGCCGCGGTGAAGCGGGGCTCACCGTCACCGTGACACTCAACGGCAAGACCTACACCACCACTGTCGATAATGACGGTAAATGGCAGTTGCCACTCTCCAGCGCAGACCTGCAAGCGCTGAGCGAAGGCGCAAACACCATGACTATCGTGACGGTGGATAAAGCGGGTAACAGCACCAGCATCACCCGCGAACTGATTGTTGATACTACGCCGCCAACCCTTACAGTACAGAAGCTCACCGGCGATGATTTACTCACGGCCGATGAGGTAAAAAGTGCACAAACGTTGTCTGGCACCACCTCACCCAGTGAGGCGGGACAGACCGTTACCGTCACCTTGAACGGCAAAACGTACAGTGGCACCGTCAATAGTGACGGTTCCTGGCAAATTTCACTGCCCAGCGCAGATTTGCAGGCACTCACCAACGGCAGCTACCCCTTGGTAGCATCCATTACCGATAAAGCAGGCAATACCACCACGCTGCCAGCACAGACCATCACCGTGGACAGCGCGGCGGAAGCCATTAACATCAACACCGTTTCCGGGGACGATCGCTTGAACGCCGTTGAAGCGACGCAGCCGTTGTTACTCTCCGGAACTACAGCGAACGTGGCGGCGAACCAAACCGTCACCATTACCTTCAATGGGCATGTTTACACCACGACCACCACCAGCAACGGCAGTTGGAGTTTCAGCGTCCCCAGTAGCGATTTGGTATTTATCACCGATAGCAGCTATAACGTCAGTGCCAGCGTGACAGGCCTGAGCGGCGCCACGCTGACGACAACCCATCCCATCACGGTGGTGGTCAACACGCTGCCCGTCGCGACGCTGGAACCCCCGTTTAACGACGGCGTGCTTAACGGCACGGAAGCGGGTCAGGAGCAAACGCTGAAAGGCACCACGGGCGTAACCGGGCCGGGCCAGAGCGTAACCGTCAGCATCGGCGGCCAGTCCTATACCGGCACCGTGGATAACAGCGGCAACTGGCAGGTGAAGATCCCCAGCAGCGGCTTGCAAAATTTACCTTCCGGCAGCGACAGCACCGTAACGGTGGAAGTGAGCGACGCCGCAGGCAATAAAAATGTGCTGAGCAAACCCGTGCCGGTAGATACCACCCCGCCCACGTTGACCCTTTCCCCGGTCGGGCAGGATGACATCCTTAACAACAGCGAACTGGGCGTAAATCAAACCCTCAACGGCACGGCCTCTGTCAGCGAAGCCAATCGTACCGTCACCGTAACGCTGAACGGCAAAAACTACACCGCCCTTGTCGATTCCAGCGGTAACTGGCAAATCACCCTGCCCACTGGCGACTTGAGCAACCTGACCAATGGCTCCCACACCCTCACGGCCACCCTGAGTGACAAGGCCGGAAACACCAGCACCCTGACCCATACCTTTACCGTCGATAACGGCGTAGCTTCTTTGCCGACGATAACCATTAATCCCTTCGCCGGTGATGACGTTGTCAATGGTGCAGAAAGCAAGGTCAGCCACTCGCTCAGCGGCACCACAACCCACGTTGAAGCGGGCCGCACCGTCACACTGACGCTGCACGGCAAAACCTATTTCGCAGTGGTGGAAAGCGGCGGCACCTGGCACGTCACCGTTCCGAGCGCCGACATGGCGTTACTGCCAAGCGGCCCGTCGAGCATCACGGCGAACGTCAGCAACCAATCCGGTTACAACACCAGCGCCAACAAAGCGATTGAGGTGGATACCGCGGGTAATGCCATCGCCATTAATATTATTGCCAGCGACGATCTGATCAACAAGGCAGAAGCCACTCAACCACTGGCTATCAGCGGCAATACGGCCAACGTGCCTACGGGGCAAACCGTTACCATCACGCTGAATGGCAAGAGCTATACCACGCAGGTTCAGGCCGATGGCGCCTGGACGCTTCAGATCCCCAGTGCAGACCTTCAGGCACTCAGCGATGGCAATGCCACGGTAACCGCCACGGTCAGCGATGCTCAAGGCCAAACCGCCAGCGATCAGCACAATGTGGGTGTGCATATTCATGCAGTGCCCGCGCCAACCATCGACACACCGTTTGGCAACGGTTCATTAAATCTCAACGAAACGCACAGCGATCAAACCGTGAGCGGTAAAACCGGTATCAGCGGTAACGGGCAAACCGTGGTGGTGACGCTGGGGGGAAAAACCTACGACGCCACGGTGGATACCAACGGTAACTGGCATGCCACCCTTCCCGCCGCCGATCTGCAACAGCTACCGGAAGGCAATGCGCCCCTTCAGGTTACCGCAACGGATATCGCGGGCAACCACGGCGCGAGCAGCTTTAGCAGCCTGGTCGATGTCACGCCCCCGACCCTGACGTTAGGCACCATTGCCACCGACGACATCATCAATATTCAGGAAGCGCAAAGCACGCAAACGCTCAACGGCACCGCCTCGGTCAGCGAAGCGGGAAGAACCGTCACCGTGTCTTTGGGCGGGCAGTTCTACACCGGCAAGGTGGGTAACGACGGTAACTGGAGCATCGATTTACCGTCCCATGCCCTCGCCTCGCTGCCTAACGGTGTTTATTCACTGGTAGCCAGCCTGACCGACGCCACGGGCAACGTGACGCAAGTGACGAAAGCCATTGGATTGGACGCCGACAGCGCGATGCGTCCCACGGTCACCGTGAATGCCTTTGTGTCGGAAGACAACACCATCAGCGCAGCGGACACCAAGGTCAGCCAGATTTTGAGCGGCTCCACCACCAACGTGGAAGCGGGACAAAGCATCACCGTGCAGTTACACACCAAGACCTACTTCACGACGGTCAACGGTGAAGGCAAGTGGTGGGTAAGCGTTCCGGCGGAGCATATGGCAGAGCTGCCGGATGGGCCGATCGCGATCAGCACGACGGTGAGCGATAAAGCGGGCAACGAAGGCAGTGGCACCGCCTGGAGCGATGTCGATATCAGCAACGACAGCATCTCCATCAGCATTATCGCCATGGATAACCAACTGAACCGGGTAGAGGCATCACAGCCGCTCACCATCAGTGGCATCACGGTAAACGTGACCATCGGTCAAACCGTTACCGTGACCTTGAACGGAAAAACCTACACCACCACCACGGCGGCGGACGGCAGTTGGAGCCTATCCATTCCCAGTGAGGCACTGTTCGCGCTGCAAGATGGCACAGCAGTGATCCATGCCAGCGTTGCCAACCCGAATGACGTTCCGGTCACCGCCCAGCGCAATCTGGATGTACACATCCACAACCTGCCGCAACCCTCAATGGAAACGCCCTTTGGGGATAATGTGCTCAACGCCACCGAAGCCGCCAGCGGCCAGACAGTGATCGGCAAAACCGGCGTGAGCGGTAGTGGACAGAGCGTGGTGATCACCCTCAACGGCAAAACCTATCAGGCGACAGTGGATGCACAAGGGAACTGGCGCGCCGACCTTCCCGCCGCCGATCTTCAAGTGCTCTCTGCCGGGGCACAACCGCTGCGGGTTACTGCCACCGATGTTGCAGGCAACAGCAGCGAAATCTCCAGTACCGTCACCGTGGATCGGGTGCCGCCCACCCTGACGCTAAAACCGCTCACCCTCGACGGGATCATCAACCACGCAGAAAGCCTGAGCGACCAGGTGATATCCGGTAACGCCTCACTGACAGAAGCCGGGCGTAGCGTGCTGGTGACATTCAACGGCAAGCAATACTCTGCAATCGTGCAGGCCGATGGAAGTTGGCGCGTGACGGTGCAGAGCGCCGATCTGCAAGCGATGGCCGATGGCACCTACACCTACAGCGCCACCGTCTCCGACACCGCAGGCAACAGCACCACCGCCAGCGGACAGGTCACCCTGGACGCCAACGCCGCCAACCTGCCTGTGCTGACCGTTAATGCGGTTACCGGGAATAACATCATCGACGGCGCTGAAATCAAGGCAGCGCAAATTCTGAGTGGGTCCAGCCTCAATCTTGAGGCAGGACAAACGGTTACCGCCACCCTGAATGGCAAAACCTACCTCACCACCGTAGACAGCCAGGGGCACTGGCAGGTCAGCGTGTCTGCGATAGACCTGGCACAGTTGGCGCAAGGGCAGCACACACTGGAAGTCAGCGCACAGGACAAAAGCGGCAACCCCTCAGCGGCGACCCACGCATTCACTGTGAATACCGCGTTGAGTGGCATCGCTATCGATCCGGTCACCGGTGATGACAAGCTTAACCTGAGCGAGGTGGCGCAAAACATCACCGTTACCGGCTCCAGCCAAAATGTCGCGGCAGGCACGCCTGTTATCCTTAGCCTGCACGGAAAAACCTACACCGGCAGCACCACCGCTGACGGGAAATGGAGCGTCCTGCTTCCCGCCGCCGACCTGCAACAGCTGGTTGACGGCACGGCCACTATTACCTTCAGCACGGTGGACAGCGCTGGCAATACGCTCAGCGGCAGCCACGCGATCGGCGTGTTTATCCACACGCTGCCCAGCGCCACGCTTAACCCAGTGTTTGGTGACGGTGTGCTGAATGCGGCAGAGGCAGGCAGTGCGCAAACCCTGAGCGGCACGACCGGACTTACCACGCCCGGACAAACGGTGACGGTAACGCTTGGCGGAACAGAACATGCCGCAACCGTAACGCCGACCGGAAGCTGGAGCGTGTCGCTACCGCCTTCAGCGTTGCAGGCGCTGCCCGACGGCAGCAGCCCCGTATCCATTGTCGTCAAAGATGCCGCAGGTAATCAAAGTACCCTGACGCAGACCGTGACCGTCGATCGTACCCCGCCGACGTTAACACTGGGCAATCTCGCCACGGATAATATCCTCAACCAAAGCGAGGTTCTGACGGCACAAACTCTCACAGGCAGTGCGTCCACCTCGGAAGCAGGCCGTACCGTCACCGTCACGTTTAACGGCAAATCCTATACAGGGGTGGTCGGCAGTAATGGTAGTTGGTCTGTCGCCCTGAGCGCTGCCGATCTGGGCGCGTTGAGCGATGGCACTTACACGCTGAGCGCCACGTTGAGCGATGCCGCAGGTAACAGCAGCACGGCAACGCGAACCATCACGGTGGATGCCAGCGCACAACACGCCCCGCGCATCACCCTGGGCAATGTGGCGTTTGATAACATCATTGATGGCGCCGAGATTCAAAGCAGCCAGACGCTCAGCGGCACCACACTCAATGTGGAAGCCGGGCAAACGGTGACGCTGACGTTTAACGGTAAACCCTACAGCGCCATCGTGCAGTCCAACGGCACCTGGAGCACCACTATTCCGTTGCAGGACATGAGCCAACTGGTTAACGGAACCCAGACCTTGAGCGCCAGCGTTTCCGACACCTCCGGCAACACGGCCAGCGCCAGCCAGCCGATTACCATCAACACCAACACCAGCGGGCTTGCGATAGCCGCCATCACCGGGGATAACCGGCTCAATGCCCAGGAAGCGGCGGACGGTATTATTATCAGCGGCAGCAGCAGTAATATCGCCGCCGGAACCAGCATCACCGTACTGCTCAACGGCAAAGCCTATTCCGCCACCGTGCAGGCAAACGGCAGTTGGCAAACGGCAACGATCTCCGGTACCGACCTGACCGCACTGAGCGATGGTCCGCTCAACGTCAGCGCCATTGCTACCGACCAGGTCGGGAAAACCGTTACCAGCAGCCAAACCGTGCAGGTCAGTATTAATCAACTGCCGAGCGCCACCTTGGACGCACCTTTTGGCAACGGCTACCTCAACCAGAGCGAAGCACAAGCCGGACAAACGCTGACAGGCAGCACCGGCATCAGCGGTGCCGGCCAAACCGTGAGCGTGACCATCGGTACCCAAACCTTTACTGGCACAGTGAACAGCAACGGTCACTGGCAATTACCGTTACCGGCCAACGTCCTGACCCTACTCAGCGACGGCGTGACAGCGATTTCCGTCACCGTCAGTGATGCGGCGGGCAATACCTCGACGGTTAGCGGCAGCGCCAACATTGATTTGACACCTCCGGTACTGACCATCAATGCGATCAGCAGTGATGACATCATCAACATCGCCGACAGTCTGCAACCGCTGGTGATCAGCGGTACCTCTCCCGTTAATGACAGTGGTCAAACCGTGGTGGTGCGTATCACCTTCAACGGGCAAATCTATCAGGGCACAGCGCTGAGCGATGGCTCCTGGCAAATCACCGTTCCCGCAGGCGATCTGGCCGGCAGTGCCAACGGGATCACCACCGTCGTCGCGAGCATGGTTGATGCAGCAGGCAATAGCGGCAGCGCCACGCGCGATGTCACGCTGGATACCGATTTCACACAAGCCCCCACCGTGACTATCGGTACCTTGTCAAACGATGATTACCTCAATGCACAAGAAGCCACGCAAGCGCTGACCTTAAGCGGCACCACCACCCACATTGAACCAGACCAAACCGTCACGCTGACGTTAAATGGTAAACCCTACAGCGCCACGGTACAGGCAAATGGCAGTTGGAGTGTTCAAGTCCCTGCGTTGGACGTTAGCGAACTGCCGGATGGCAAGCTCACGGTCAGCGCCAGCGTCAGCGACAAGGGCGGTAACCCGGCCAGCAACAGCCATACGCTGAATGTGATCGCACAACCGGCGGATCTGCCCACCATCGCTATCTCCACCGTTTCTGGAGACGATGTGATCAACGCGCAGGATGCTGGCAGCCCAATGACCATCAGCGGCTCAACCGCCCATGTCACACCGGGACGTAGCGTCAGCGTATCGCTGAATGGCAAAACCTATCTGGCCACGGTTGGCAGCGACGGTACCTGGAGCACCACGGTGCCCGCCAACGATGTACAGGCACTGCCACAGGGGCAGCAATCCATTAGCGCCAACGTGAGTGATATTGCACAAAACCCGGCCAGCAACAGCCACAGCATCACCGTGGACACCACACCGCCGCTGCTGGAAATTGATGCGCTGGTCACGCCCGGCGATATCGGTCTGGCAACCGCATTGGCGGGTGTACCGATCAGCGGTAAAGGGGAAGCGGGGTTGCACGTTACCCTCACCGTGGGCAACAGCGTTTACACCGTCGTCACCAACAGCAACGGCGTCTGGCAAACCACGCTCTCCGCCAGCGATCTGCTGGCGCTGGGGGATGGCACCGCCACTCTGACCGCCAAAACCACCGACAGTGCGGGTAACAGCAGCAGCGATACGCTGAATATTGCGTTGAAAACCCAGGCGCTGCCCACGCTTACCGTGAACACCCTGTTTACCGACAACCAGCTCAATCTGGCTGAACTGCAAGCTGGCGGTACCATCGGCGGCAGCTACACCAACCTGCCCGCCAACACCACGCTCACCATCACCATTGGCAGCTACACCACCACCGGCACCACCTTAGCGGGCGGGCTGTGGAGTGCAACTATTCCTGCCAATGCGCTGGCAAGTTTGAATGATGGCAGCGTACAGGTCAGCATCAGCGCTGCGGACAGCGCCGGAAACCCCGCCAGCGCCAGCGGCACCCTGGATATCGTCACGCACACCACGTTCAACGTGACATTGAATACCCCGTTTATTGACGGCAAACTCAATGCCTCAGAGGCGGGCGTGGATCAGGTGCTGAGCGGCAGCACCGGCGTTAACGGTGCGGGACAAAAGGTCACGGTAACCATCGATGGTAAACCTTATGTCGCGACCGTGACGGAGACCGGTTTGTGGAGCGTTACGTTACCCGCCGCCGATCTTCAAGGCCTGAACGATGGCGCTCACACGCTGATCGTCACCGCACAAGACAAAGCCGGTAATCCCAGCGCGCCCATCAACGGTGGATTTAGCAGTATCGTGGAGGGCGTGCCAGCAGCGAGCATTACCGGGCTGTTATTCACGGATGGATATCTCAGCGCCAGCGAAGTCCAGACCGGCGTGACCCTCAACGGGCAAACCGGGCTTGCCAGCAACAGCGGACAAACCGTCAGCGTCAGCATCAACGGCACGGTCTACAACGCCACCGTGAATGCCAACGGCAGTTGGACATTGCCGCTCGCCAGCGCCGACTTGTCAGCGTTGCCGGATGGCACGATTAACGTGAGTGTCACGGTAACGGATAGCGTGGGTAACAGCAGCACCACCCTAGGCAGCGCAGAGGTGCTATTCCATACCTTGCCAAGCGCCACGTTAGTGCTGCCTTTCGGCGATGGCTACCTTAATCTGGAAGAGTCAAATAAACCGCAGACGCTGAGCGGTAAAACCGGGATCAGCGGCAGCGGGCAAACGGTGACGGTGACGCTGGATGCCGGAACCGCAAACCAGCAAGTGTTCACTGGCGTGCAAGTAGACGGTTTGGGCGGCTGGTCACTGCCCCTGACCTCCACGCAACTGGCGGCATTTACCGAAGGTGGGCATACGTTACTGGTGACCGTCACCGACAAAGCGGGCAACCCCAGCAGCGCCAGCGTTAACGTTACTGCGGCATTGACGCTGCCCACACCTGACATCACCGAACCCTTATTTGGCAGCGATAACATCCTCAACATCGCGGAAGCCAGCGGCCCGCTGACCATTACAGGCACCACCAATAGCACCGGCGTTGCACAAAACATCAGTGTCGAGATTGACCTTAACGGCGTAATTTATCAGGCCGTGGTCACGGGTAACACCTGGAGCGTCACCCTGCCGGCCAACGCACTGAGTTCACTCATCGAAGGTAACAACCACACCCTAGAGGTGACCGCCAGAGATCAGGCGGGCAACACAGCTAAAGACACGGTTACCTTCGAAAACGACTTTCATGCACCCGCCGTTACGCTCGATACCCCGTTTGGCGACGGCTATCTGAATGCGACAGAAATTGCCGCACTGAGCGGTAATGCCGGTGATGCCACGCGGGTCATGGTCACCATTGGTAATAATCCACCGATTGAGGCCACGGTGACTAACGGCCAATGGTCGCTTAACGCGGCCCAGTTGGGCGGGTTGACCGATGGCACGCAAACCCTGACGGTCACCGCGACCGATGCCGCAGGCAACAGTGCCAGCGTCGGCGGTCAGGTGCATATTGTGGTCAATACGCTGCCAACGATTGCTTTCGATGCTTTTGTCGGCGGCGATGGGCTGAACTATGTAGAAAGTCGCAGTGCGCAAACCTTGAGCGGCACCTCCACCGGACTGGAAGTCGGGCAAAAAGTGACCGTCACGGTAAACGGCCACGACTATGACACCAATATTGGCGTCGGGGGGAGTTGGTCGGTGTTAATTCCGGCCTCGGAGTTGCAGCAGTTCACCAATCCAACTGAGATCGCCATTCAAGCGCAAGATAAAGCCGGAAACATCGTTAATGAAACGCTGGATGTCCCGGTGAATATTGTCCTGCCACCGGATCCAACAATGGTGATTAATGCCATTGCCGATGACAACATTATCAACGTCGGTGAATCACAAGCTACCATCACCGTTTCCGGGGTAGTGCATCACGGTACGAATCCGCAAACCATTGCTGTGCTAATTGATAACGTCCCGTTAGCGGCAAGTATCACAACCGATGCCAATGGCGTCTGGAGCGTGGATATTCCTGCACCTTATGCCGCCTTTATTGTCGATGGCACCGTGGAAATAACCGCAAGCACCGACGTAGGCGGTAACCTCATCAGTGCCAGCACCAACGTTCAGGTCGACGTCACTGCGCCGACGGTCACCATCCTCACCTTCGCCGGGGATAACACGCTGGACAACAGCGAACTGGCAACGGCGCAAGCCATCACGGGTACCGCCTCCTTTGCGGAGGTCGGGCGCTTTGTTTCCGTGACGCTGAACGGGAAAATCTATCAGGCGCAAGTGCTCGATAATGGCAGCGGCACGGGCGGTATCTGGTCGGTTAGCGTACCCACGGCCGATCTGAACAACCTTCCTCAAGGGCCGCAGGTCATCACCGCCACCCTGAAAGATGCCGCAGGCAACTCCACCAACGCAACACCGCTCGATATCATCGTCGATACGGAAATCCCGCTGCTGACCATCGATGCCTTTGCAGGCAACAATATCCTCACGATGGCCGAAGCGCTGCTGGGGCAAATTCTGAGTGGTAAAGGTGAGAAAGGGGCCACGGTAACGCTGACGGCGGGCCCGCTCACCAGCATCCCGGTAAATGTAGATAACGATGGAAACTGGCAGATTCCCTTTACCACCGTCGACCTGACCACACTCACCGATGGTCCGCAGGTGATCGGACTGACCATTACTGACGCCGCTGGTAACAGCAGCAGTACCACCGTGACCTTAAACGTGGCGCTCAACCAGACGCTGGGCGCAGGCGTTGACGATATTTTCGGTAACAACGGCATCCTCAACTATGCCGAATCACTGATAACACAGGTGATCAGCGGTCACGCCACCGGCAGTTCTCTCGGTGCCAAAGTCAGTGTCACCCTCGCAGGCACCACGCTGGAGGCTACCGTCGGTGCGGGCGGAGCCTGGAGCGTGTCATTCCCGCCCTCGCTGCTTTCCGGGCTTTCCGACGGACTGCTGCAAGTGGAAGTCGACATCGTTGACGTCAATGGCAACAGCAAGAATAAGCTAATCAATATCGATGTGTTACGCGCTGTGCCAACGATCGATTCGGTCCTTGCCTTCGGCAATAATGGCCTGAATGCGCTTGAAGCCGCTGTCAATCAAACCATCAGCGGTGTGGTCGGTAACATCGATCTGACCAAAGGGGCCTTTAACATCGCCGTCACGCTGGGCACCAAAACCTACACCACTACCGTAGGGGCTGGCGGCGCGTGGAGCCTCTCTGTCCCCACGCTGGATTTGAAAGCCTTGCAGGACGGCACGCTGGCGCTCGGCGTCAGCGTTACCGATTACGGCGGCAACGTGGTCAGCAAAACTGTGAACGTTCCGGCGATCATCAATAACCTGCCCAGCCTGACGCTCGATCCGATATTCGGTGATGGACTGCTCAATCTCGGCGATCTGCTCAACAACCAGACGATAAGCGGCACCGCGCTGAATCTGGTAGCGGGCACGCAACTGACGATTGATTTGGCCGGCGTACGATCGCTGACCGCAACGGTCGGAGCCGACGGCAAGTGGAGTGCCAGCGTCGGCACCGATGCATTAGCACTGCTACAAAATCTGGGCAACGGCAATGTTACCGTCACGGTGAACGCCAGCGACAGCGTGGGCAACAGCGTGTCACTTGGCGGTGGCTTAACGCTGGGCTTCTCCCAGCCCGTGGTTACGCTGAGCCCCATTTTTGGTGGCGATGGCTTCCTCAATGCCGCAGAAGCCTTGGTCGCTCAAACCTTGAGTGGGGTGGTCACCAACGCCGCGGTCGGCTCGCAGGTTACCGTGACGCTGGGCAGCAAAACCTTCCAAACCACGGTGGGTGCCGCCGGGGCCTACAGTCTGACCTTGCAACCTTCCGATCTCGCGGCATTGGTCGATGGCAGCGTCTCGGTCAAGGTGGAGGTGACTAACGCCAGCGGTAACACCGGTTCAATCAGCCAAACCATTACGGCCATCACCAAAAACTTGCCGACCATCAGCCTTAATTCGCTGTTTAGCGGCGATGGCTATCTCAACGTGGCGGAAGCGGCGCTGGGCCAAACGCTGAGCGGTATCACAACCAAGGCGGCGGTGGGATCGAAGGTAACGGTCACAATAGGTGGACTCTCACTGGACACCACCGTGGGTGCCGGGGGCGTGTGGAGCATCCCGTTGTCATCAACGCAATTGCAATCTTTGGTCAACGGCAACCTGACCGTCAACGCAACGGTGACCGATAGCGCAGGCAACAGCAACAGCACCAGCGCAGGCCTGACGGTGGCACTCACGCCGCCAACCATCACCTTCAACCCGTTGTTTGGCAATGGCATTCTGGATTTGAACGACCTGCTCAGCACACAAATCCTGAGCGGTACCTCCACACAGGCGGCAGCAGGCACCACCCTGACGTTAACGCTCGGAGGAAAAACCTACACCACCACCATCAACGCGGGTGGCAGTTGGTCATTGAACCTGCCGACAACGGATCTGCAAGCCTTGGCAGACGGCTCTCTCACCGTGAATGCCCAACTGACCAATACCGCAGGTAACAGCATCAGCCAAAACAGCCTGGTAACGGTTGCCATCAATGCCGCACCGACCATCACGCTCAATCCGCTATTTGGCGGCGATGGTTTGCTAAATGCGGTGGAGGCGGTGACCAATCCGATCATCAGCGGTACCACCACCAACGCCGTGGGTTCAACGCTGCGCGTCACGTTAGGCAGCAGAACCCTGACGACCGTGGTACAAAGCGATGGCACCTGGTCGGTCGGTTTGTCCGCCACCGATCTCACTGCACTGACCGATGGCAATCTGACGCTGGGCGTAGCGCTCACCAACCCGGCGGGCAAGAATGTCAGCATCAGTACTGGCGTGGGCATCGGTATCCATAACCTGCCGACGCTGTCGTTGGGTTCCCTATTCGGTGATGGCTATCTCAATCTGACGGAAGCGCAGGTCAATCAAACCATCAGTGGGACCGTCAGTAACGCCGTAGGCGGCAGCATCCGCGTCAACGTCGGCGGATTGGTGCTGACCGTCCCGGTTGCCGCCAATGGCAGTTGGAGCGTAAGCGTACCGAAGGAGAACCTGCTCAATATTCTCGATGGCAACCTGAACGTGGGTGTCACAGTGACCGACCGCTATGGCAACACCACAAGTGCCAGCGGCACGGCGATTGTCAAAACCCATGCGCTGCCGCAATTGGGTATCGACCCGACCACGCTGCTGAGTGCGCTGAGTATTATCACCAACGGCCTGGCTATTCACGGCGAAAGTCGCAATGTGCAAGCGGGTGCGCAGGTGTCCGTTTCTCTGCTCAAAACCAACTCGGTGCTTAACGGCATTAGCCTGACCGGCACGGTGCAAGCCGATGGCAGTTGGACCGCACGGTTGGAAAGCTCGCTACTCGCGACGCTGGGGCTGACGGTGTTTAACATCCTTGGCGTATTGACCGGCACGCTGGTAGAAGCATCCGTCAAGGATATTGCAGGTAACAGCGTCGGCGTTTCTGCCGGACTGACTACCGGTATTTCACTCCCGCTTACGCTCGCAAGCCTTGAGAGCCACAGCCTGGCCCTTGAGGAGAGCGGCGCCTCGCTGGAAACCAGCCACACTGCGGCGACCAGTCACGACACGAGCACGGCGCATGACGACAGCACCTTGACGCTCGCCAGCCTGCACGAGATGCAAAGTACCGGCGCCAGCGCCACGGTCACCACGCCGAGCGAGATCAGTTACAGCATCGGCGGCGTGGCTATCGCGCCGACTGACAGCAACACGTTGACCGGCAGTGAGGGCGATGACCTGCTTCAGATTTCCGCACTGGACGCGCTGCATATCGACGGCGGCGCAGGCACCGATACGCTGGCACTGAATGGCGAACATCTGGCGCTCGATCTCACTGCGCTGGGATTAAGCATCGACAACATCGAAATCTTCGATCTCGGGACTTCCGGCACCAACAGCATCACGCTCGATTTGGCGCGTGCGCTGTCGGTCACCGATAAACCTGAAGACGATTTGCGCATCCTTGGCGCAGCGGGCAACGAGGTCAATTTGATCCCAGATGCCAGCGGCACCTGGGCCTTCACCGGGCAACGGGCGCTGGATGGCATGATGTTCGATGTGTATCACAACTCGGCGTTAGAGAGCGGCAACACACTGGGAGATGTGCTGGTGCAGCAAGGTCTGCACGTCAACATCGTCTAATAACAAAATGGAAGCAGCCACCACAGGCACGCCGGTGCCTGTGGTGCACATGACGGTCAGGGTGTTGATAATGTTGAAAATTAAGCGCTCTTTTTTTGTCAGGAATGACATTTTACAGCCATACTCAGGGACAGCCTTACGCCGTCTGAGCCTGCTTTTTCTTTTCACCGCCACGCTAGGGGGAACGCCTGCGTTGGCACAACAACTGGGAGTGACCTGGCAGGCAGCCCCCAGTGAACAGCAGATCGACAGTCTCAGCCTGGAGCAGGCTATTCTGCGTGCCTTTGCCCGAAATCCACAAATCGCCCAGGCAGCAGCACAAATCCGTATCGGTGCCAGCGAACTGAAACTGGCCGAAAGCGCCTGGATGCCACAGATTGGGCTGAACGGCGGCGTTGGTCGACAAAATCAAAGTGATAGCCTCGGCACGCGCGGCCGTACCACCTCGGCGGGCGTCTCGTTAACCCAGCTTATCTACGATTTCGGTAAAACCGGCAGTAGCATAGACGAACAGCATCACCTCTCGGAGGCTTATCGCTACCAGCTCTACAGCATCATGACCGGCGTCGGTCAACAAACGCTGCTGGCCTATTTACAGGTCAAGCGCTATCAAACGCTATCGGCCTCGGCGGAGCGGCATATCACCTCGCTGGAAGCCGTGAAAGCCATCGCACAAATGCGCGCGCAAGCCGGACTCAATTCTCAATCCGATGTGTTGCAGGCCGAGACGCGTATTGCGGGCACCGTCGCCACACTTGAGCAATATCGTGCACAGCAGCGCTCCGCACTGGCGCAATTGACCGTGTTAACCGGCGTGGTGCCCGCGCGCCTACCGGATTTGCCGCAGACGCTGCTACAGCAGCAGGTCACCTTACAGGCGTTACCCTACGAGCAAAGCGCGCTGGTGCGCAGCGCACAGTCGCGTCAGGAAGCGGCCCGCCAGCGTATCAGGCAGGCAGAAGCCAAACATTGGCCCAGTTTCTCGGTGCAGGCGGCACGCGCCCGCAACGATACCCGCAACCGCGCCTACTGGGACGATCAGGTGCGACTGCTGGTGGAAGCGCCTATCTATCAGGGCGGTGCCATCAGCGCACAGATTGATGCCGCCCAACATGCCCGCGAAGCCGCACAGGCAGAGGTGGAAGCCGCCAAGCTGGATATCAACCAGCGCGCGGCCACCTCCTATGCCGATATGATCGGCGCGCAGCAACGCCAGGCCGCCAGCGAACGCCAGCTCACCAGCGCCAACTATACCCGCGATGTCTATCGCGACGAATATCGCCTGAGCAAACGCAGCCTTAACGACCTGCTGAGCGTGGAGCAGGACGTGCTTCAGGCTGAAAACGCCCGCGCCACGGCGCAGTTTGACGGCTGGGATGCCACGGTCAACTACGCGGCGGCCGTCGATAATCTGCTGGATATGCTTGGCATCGAACGAGAAAAAGCCAATGGCGATCGGCTGCCATCGCTGTAAGGGTGTCGTTGTCATGGCATCAAGGGTAATGACGTAACAAGTGGCTGTTAACCACGTGTTTATTCACAGGAGATTGCATGACTGCGTCTGCCACCACAGAAATATGGATCGCCGCACTGGCAAGAACAGCCGCTCATTATGGGCACGTGATTGATGTGCGCACTGTTGCACAACAGATGCGCTGGCATGAACAACTGCCGCTGGCGCGCAAGCTGGAACAGATAGCACGCCTGATGGGTCTGCACACCAGTCTGTGCCGCTGGGATCGCTTGCGCTGGAGCCCCAGCATTCTTCCGGTGCTGGCCGCCGCCCATGACGGCAGCGTGCTGGTGATCGAAGCCATCGACGAAGACCAGAATCTGCTGTACTGGCGCAGCGACGGCGGCGATTTGCAGCGCAAAATCGACAAGGATACGTTGCAATCGCAGATTCAGGACACGCTGGTGCTCACGGGCATTGCCGAGCGCGGCCGCGATGCCCGCATCGATGATTTCGTCAAACCCTACCGTAAGCACTGGTTCTGGCAGCACTTTGCCCATGCCAAACGGCAGATTGGCGAAGTGGCGCTGGCCTCTATCATCGGCAATGTGCTGGCACTGGCGGGCATTCTCTTTTCGATGCAGGTCTACGATCGCGTTATCCCTTCGCAGTCGATGCCCACGCTGTGGGTGCTGTTTGGCGGCGTGCTGCTGGCAGCCGCCATTGAATACGCGATTCGTTTATCCCGCACCGTGATCTCCGATTTGATGGGCAAGCAGATCGACCTGCGTGTTTCCGGTATGCTGTTCGCCCGCGCGTTGGCGATCAAGAATGAAGCGCGCCCCAAATCCACCGGCTCGTTTATTTCCCAGCTACGAGAAATCGATCAGGTACGTGAATTACTGACTTCAACCACCGTCGGCGCGGCGGCAGACATGCCTTTTGTGCTGCTGTTTCTGGCGCTGATGTCGTTTATTGGCGGTCCTCTGGTGTTTATTCCCATGCTGGCAATCCCGCTGATTGTCATCCCCGGCATCTTGCTGCAATGGCCGATGGCGAAACTGGCTAAAGACGGCATGCGCGAGAGCGCGCTGCGCAACGCGGTGCTGGTGGAATCCATTGAAGGCGTCGAAGACATCAAGGCACTTCAGGCGGAACCCTATTTCCAACGGCAGTGGGAGCAAACTCACGAGGTAAGCGCCGCCGTCGGCATGAAGCAGCGTCTGTGGGGCGCGCGTCTGACCGGATGGGCGTCAACGGTACAGCAGCTTACCTATGCCGGCATGTTAGTGTTCGGCAGCTATCAGGTATTGGCTGGCGACATCACCACCGGTACGCTGGTGGCGTGTAGCCTATTGTCATCACGCACCATCGCCCCGCTGATGCAACTGACCATGGTGTTCTCGCGCTGGCAGCACGCCAAAAATGCCCTGACCGGCCTGGATGAACTGCTGCAAAAACCGCTCGACCGGCCTGAGGCGCAAGAAATCGCCCACTGCCCGGTGCTGCAAGGGCACTATCAGGTGACGCAAGCGCAGTACAGCTACGACCCGGAAAAGGGAAATAACGCGGTGTTTATCAACACGCTGGATATCAAACCCGCCGAACGCGTGGCGATATTGGGCAAGGTCGGCAGCGGAAAATCCACGCTGCTCAAATTGCTCGCCGGGCAGGCGACCGCAACGCGCGGCAAAGTGACGTTGGACGGCGTCGACATGGCGCACATCGACCCGGCAGACATGCGCCGCCAGGTAGGCTTTCTTTCTCAGGATTCCCGGCTGTTCTTTGGCAGTCTCAGGCAAAACCTGATGCTGGGTAACCCCCACGCCAGCGAGCAGGAATTACTGGCAGCGCTGCGTATCAGCGGGGCGCTCAGCATGGTGCAGCAGGATGCCTCCAGCCTTGAGCGCATCATTCAGGAAGGCGGACGCGGCCTGTCCGGCGGGCAGCGTCAGATGGTGCTGTTGAGCCGTCTTATCCTGCGCAACCCGCAGATCGTGCTAATGGATGAACCTACGGCCTCGATGGATGAGCAACTGGAAGAACAGGTTATACGCCAGATGAAAAGCTGGCTGGAAGGACGCACGCTGGTGCTGGTGACGCACCGCCCAGCCTTGCTCAAGCTGGTTGACAGGCTGATCGTCATCGACAACGGGCGCATTATTGCCGATGGCCCCAAAGAACAGATACTCAAGGCGGTCAGCAAGCCGCTGGATAACGCGCAGCAGGTCGCCTGAGGGAGAGAAATATGAACAAGACGCTGTTCAGCGCAAAAGGGAAAGCCTCCTCCAGAGTGATTTGGCTGACGCTGCTCGGGTTGGTGGTATTTTTCGTCTGGGCAAAAATTGCCATCCTTGATGAAGTCACCATCGGCAGTGGCAAAGTCACCCCCTCCACGCGAGCCCAAGTGATTGAAAGTCTTGATGGTGGTGTCATCGATAATCTGTACGTCCAGCAAGGTAATATCGTGGAAAAAGGCCAGACGCTGGCACAATTGGACATCAATCGCGCCCAGTCCGTTTATGGAGAGGCCTTTTCACGCGTCACCACCCTGCGCGCCTCGGCGGAACGGTTGCGCGCGGAACTGAGCGGAGAGCCGCTGCGCTTTAGTGAAGGGACATTGAAAGATCCCAACCTGGCGGCGCGCGAACGTCAGTTGTATGAATCCCGCCTGCGTAACCGTGATGAAACGGTGCTTAACCTGCAACAATCGATGCGACTGGTGGAGCAGGAATTGAAAATGACTGAACCGCTGGTGGCACGCGGCGCGGCCAGTGCGGTCGAAGTGATCCGGCTGCGACGGCAAATCAGTGAAATTCGCGGCAAGATCGATGAAGCACGCAATCTGTATGCCGTGAGAGCGCGCGAAGAGCAGGTCAAAAATAACGCCGACCTGGAAGCACAACTGGAAGTGGTCAACGGCAAGGCCGATCAGCTACGGCGTGCTACTCTCACTTCACCGGTGCGCGGTATCGTCAAAGACATTCAGGTCACCACCGTCGGTGGCGTACTGCAACCCGGCGGCAAGTTAATGGAAATCGTACCGCTGGAAGACAAGCTGCTGATTGAAACCCGCGTCAACCCGCGCGATATCGCCTATATCCGCCCTGGATTGCCTGCCATTGTAAAAATTACCGCCTATGATTCATCCATTTATGGCGATCTTAACGGTGAGGTGGAAAGCGTTTCGCCGGATACGTTGCAAGATGAGGTGCGGCGCGATCAGTATTATTACCGGGTTTATGTGCGCACGCTGGAGAGTGGGTTGACCAATAAAAACGGCGACCGGTTTGCCATTGTTCCCGGCATGATGGCCAATGTGGAGATTAAAACCGGACAAAAAAGCGTGCTCGATTACTTGATTAAGCCGCTCAATAAAGTGAATGAGGCGCTGCGTGAACGCTAGCGCCTCATCAGAAGACAAAAAACGCCACTTTATCCTTCGTCATCCCCGGCGAAAGCCGGGGATCTCTGTCAGAAGAAACGCATTTCACCTGCAACAGATTCCCACTTTCGTGGGAATGACGGAGGTTTTGGAAATATTACAGCAGTTCAGGGAAGAACACTTGCTTGAGCGCCAACTCAACGCCGCGCACTTCCGCCAGCCCTTTCAGACGGCCGATAGCCGAGTAACCGGGGTTGGTTTTCTTCTTCAGATCGTCGAGCATCTGATGACCATGGTCAGGGCGCATCGGAATCGGACGCAGATCGCCCGCCGCTTTACGGCGTGATTCTTCCGTCAGGATCGCTTTCACCACTGCCACCATGTTCACGTCGCCGCCCAGATGCGCTGCTTCGTGGAAGGTTTTCGGATTCTGTTCGCGACAGGTCGCACGCAGGTGGGTGAAGTGAATACGATCGCCAAAGGTTTCGATCATCTTGACCAGATCGTTATCCGCACGCACGCCGTAAGAACCGGTACACATGGTGAAACCGTTGTGGATATTATCCACGGTCTCTTTCATCCACTGCATGTCTTCAATGGTGGATACCACGCGCGGCAGCCCCAAAATCGGACGCGGCGGATCGTCCGGATGGATCGCCATGCGGATACCCGCTTCTTCGGCAACCGGTACGATCTGCTTGAGGAAGTAGCCCAGATGTTCACGCAGCTTGGCATGGTCAATACCGTCATATTCCGCCAGACGCGCGCGGAACTGATCCAGGGTATAACCCTCTTCCGCACCCGGCAGACCGGCAATGATATTGCCGGTCAAACGCGCGATATCCGCTTCGGTCATCGCTTCAAAGTAAGCGGCAGCCTGCGCCTGCTCTTGCTCGGTGTAATCGTTCTTTGCACCGTCACGCTTGAGAATGTGCAGTTCAAACGCCGCAAACGCGATTTGATCAAAGCGCAGCGCTTTGGAGCCGTCCGGCAGTGGGTATTCCAGATCGGTACGCGTCCAGTCCAGAATCGGCATAAAGTTGTAGCACACGGTGTCGATGCCGCACTGCGCCAGATTGCGCAGTGATTGCTGGTAGTTAGCAATATAGTGCTGATAGCGACCGGTTTGCGTTTTGATATCTTCGTGGATCGGCACACTCTCAACCACCGACCACACCAGACCTTTGGCTTTCAATTCGGCTTTGCGTTTTTCGATCTCTTCGACTGTCCAGACTTCGCCATTCGCGATGTGGTGTAATGCGGTTACCACACCCGTCGCCCCCGCCTGACGGACATCGTCCAGAGAGACAGGATCGTTCGGGCCATACCAACGCCAGGTTTGTTCCATCTTTATTACCCTTAATCAATAACTTGTAAAATCATCTCTTGCGCTGTTCCCGGTCCACGGCAATCGCTGCGGGGCGACTGGTCATCAATCTCATCAACCAAAGTGGTGAACAGGCCGACCAATTTTGTTTATCATTCCAATGACAGCCTACACCAGCCGATGAAAAGCACCAACAAGAAAACAAAATAGGTTGACCAATATCACCAAAATAATGCTTTTTGGACAAACAAATTGGCTTTTTATTCGGAAACAAGTACAGTTTTGCCGTGAAACTTTATACCAAAGCGTCTTTTTACATTATTTGGTCAGGCCACTTTTCACCTTGCGCTCCTACACTCTCCACCGTCAAGGGCGAGTGAACGCGCTAACGCATGATGGCCTACCGTACTCAGGGATATTGTTATGACAACGTCGACCACCGCAACGCATCACGCCACCCTTGCCAACACCCCGCTGCCAGAAGCCGTGCGCCAGCCGCAGTACGATCGTAATGTACTGACAAGCCGTATGGTGCACATCGGTTTTGGCGCGTTTCACCGCGCGCATCAGGCACTGCTTACCGACCGTGTTCTGAGTCAACAAGGCGGTGACTGGGGCTACTGTGAAGTGATCCTGTTTGGCGGTGAAAGCCTGATTAGCCAATTGCGTGAGCAAGACCACCGCTACACCGTGCTGGAAAAAGGGGCTGAAGGCAGCCAGGCCATTGTTATCGGTTCGGTCCACGAATCGTTGCATGCACGTCTGGAAGGCATCTACGCCGTGGTGGAAAAACTGGCAGAGCCGCAGGTTAACATCGTTTCTCTGACCGTCACCGAGAAAGGCTACTGCATCGATCGCACCAGCGGTGGCGTAGACATCAACAACCCGCTGATCAAGCAAGATTTGGAACTGCCGACCGCGCCCGCGTCTGCGCCGGGTCTGCTGGTGGAAGCACTGCGCGTGCGTCGTGAACGTGGCCTGAAACCGTTTACCGTGCTGTCTTGCGATAACATGCCGGAAAACGGCAACGTGGTGAAACGTGCGGTACTGGAGCTGGCTCGTCTGCGCAGCGCTGAGCTGGCGGAGTGGATCGCAGCCAATGTCACCTTCCCCAACACCATGGTGGACCGTATCGTGCCAGCCGCTACGCCGGAAACGCTGGCAGAAGTGGAACAGGCTATCGGCGTCGCCGATCCGGTAGGCATCGCCTGCGAACCCTTTATTCAATGGGTAGTGGAAGACAACTTTGTGGCGGGGCGCCCACAGTGGGAAGTGGCCGGCGCACAGCTGGTGAATGACGTTCTGCCGTTCGAAGAGATGAAACTGCGCATGCTGAATGGCAGCCACTCCTTCCTGGCCTATCTGGGCTACCTGGCCGGTTACGAACACATTAACGACTGTATGGCGGATGCCCACTACCGTCGTGCGACTCAGCGCTTGATGCTGGAAGAACAGGCACCGACGCTGCACGTTAACGAGGATTTACCGGGCTATGCCGCACAGTTGATTGCCCGTTTCACCAACCCGGCGCTGAAACACCGCACCTGGCAAATCGCCATGGACGGCACGCAGAAGCTGCCGCAGCGTATGGTCGAATCCGTGCGCTGGCACCTGCAAAACGGTAGCGATTACAGTTGCCTGACGCTGGGTATCGCCGGTTGGATGCGCTATGTGGGCGGCGTGGATGACGCGGGTCAAACCATTGACGTGCGTGACCCAATGGCAGCACAACTGCGTGCTATCGTCGATGCCACGCAAGACGGTGCAGCACGCGTGCAGGGCCTGTTAGGGTTGACGGCTATCTTTGGCGATGATCTGGCGAACAACGAAGAGTTTGTACGCCGCGTCACCAAAGCGTACCTGCTGCTGAGTGAGAAAGGCGCAAAAGCGGCGGTCTCAACGCTGTAATATCCCATCGTCGTCCTCGGCGTAGGCCGGGGACCTGGTACAGAAGAAACGCCTGTAGCCTGGCAAGAGATCCCCGCCGGTAAGGGAATCTCTTGCAGGAAGCGCTGGAACCCTGGTTATCAGGATTCCTGCGGCGCAGGCACCGATTCAAACAGATAACCGTCAAACGCCGGATCGTCGACATCCGAAATTTCCAGCAGTTTATGCTTCACATTCTCCAGATGCTGCCACATCTCCTGACGCGCTTGTTTGGCATCGCGACGGGTCACCGCACGCAGAATGCGCTGGTGATCGTCCAGCCATTGGCGCTGGTAGCTGAAATCTACCGTGTGCGAATGCAGGCCGCGCCACATGGAACTGCGTTTACGCGCCTGCCACACTTCATAAACCATATTGGCCAGCACGCTGTTTTGCGTCGATTGTGCCAGCAGGCAGTGAAACAGCTCGTCCGCACTCTCGTCTACGCTGCCGTTATCCAGCGCCTGCCGCTCCTGATCGATAGCCTGCTTCATCTTGAGAATATCGGTCTTGGTCGCCTGCATCGCTGCAAACGCCGCCACTTCGCTCTCGAGCAATTGACGCGCCTGCATCAGCTCAAACGGACCGTAACCGCTATCCGCATTACGGTTCTTATCTTCGGTCGGAATCTGAATCACATACACGCCGGAGCCTTTACGCACTTCAATCAGCTTCTCAAGTTCCAGCATGATCAAGGCTTCACGCACCACACTGCGGCTGACGGAAAAAACCTCTGCGATATCACGTTCGGGAGGAAGACGATCACCCACCTGATATTTGCCGGCCAGAATATCTGTCCGAATCTTGTTACCAATGTCTTGATATAATCGCATCTTATTGTTTTTCCTTCACAAACAACGATGGCGCAAAATTGGCCTGACCAAAGAATAAAAAATACGCAAATCTGACGCAAGTATAACATGAAGCTGTCACATAAATTGCCACCGGGTGCGCATTTTAGCAAACCGCATCCTCCGCAGCGCAGAGCACGCCTGAGTTAGCTGACCGCTTACCACGGCGGTTGACCACTGTTGCCAGCACATGCAAATTCGTTGCCGAAAAATCCGCCATTCTCTATTATCGGTTCGATAGCCTTCCTGCGCTTATTTCACCGGATAACACTTTTCACCGGATAAAAACATGGATTCACCGATGGCATTGATGCGCTCTGCGCCTTTATCTGGCTCACGCTACTGGCGCGGCCTGTGTGTGTTGATACTGCTGGCGTTTTTGAGCGCCTGTAGCCGTACGCCGCCGCCGATCACCCCGTTAGGGCAGCCAACGTTCGCCCGCTATCAGCAGGAAACCACACGCTGGGTTGAGGAGCATCGGCGTTTTCAAACGCTGGATAAGGCGTTGGAATTAACCTGGAACACGCCGTCGGAAACCCGACCGGCAGGTACCGCGCGCAAAGGCATATTGCTGGTGCACGGTCTGGGGGATTCCCCCGGTTCGTTTACCGATATCATTCCGGCGCTGACGCAACGCGGGTTTCTGGTGCGTACCGTGCTTTTGCCCGGCCATGGCACACAACCCGCTGACTTGATGCCGGTGTCGGTGGAAGACTGGCGGCGCGTGGTAGCTGAGCAGGCTGCCTTGCTGCACCAAGAAGTGGGCGAAGTCTATCTGGGCGGCTTCTCGACGGGCGGTAATCTGGTGTTGGAATACGCCTTACAGCATCCGGACATTCAGGGGCTGGTGCTGTTTTCGCCCGCCATCCGCTCCGATGAACCGCTCGATTTTCTGGCTCCGTTACTGGCCTCCGTGACCGATTGGCTGCGCCCGCCGCGACCGGGGCAGCCACAGCAGATTGCCACGCGCTATCTGCGCGTGCCTACCAACGGTTTCGCGCAATTTTATTACTCCAGCGCCAATGTGCGCCATTTGCTGGCAAAAAGCCCTTATGACAAGCCGGTGCTGATGGTGCTGGCGCAGCACGATTCGGTGCTCGACACCGCCGCCATGTTGGCGCAGTTTGACAAGGCGTTCCCTCACCCAGCCAGTCGCGTCATCTGGTACGGTAATCCCCCGGCACAGCCGGTATCCGAGCGCGTGCTGGTGCGTTCCGATCGCCTGCCGGAATGGCGTATCAGCCAGTTTTCCCACATGTCGGTGCTGTTTTCTCCCGATAATCCGCTCTATGGGCGGACAGGGACATTGCGTCTGTGTTCTAACGGCCCCACCACGCCCGCCGCCAATGACTGCAAGCAACGCGAGGACGTGTGGTATTCCGACTGGGGCTACCAGGAACCAGGAAAAACGCATATCCGTTTAACCTTTAACCCCTATTTCGACTGGCAAAACCAGGTCATGGCGAGCGTATTGAGCAGCGAAGGGACCGTTAGCGCAGCACCGTGATCGTGACAAGAAAAATCGGCGTCACAATAGCGTCATTAATACCCGGTAAAGTGTGGGGGGAATACGGTTCCCCCTACACTGGACTGATAGTGACCCAATGGACGCCACACCCGAGTTATCGCTGAACAGACCCTACCGAGGCGCACCCACGGCCGCCGACTTGTGCATTGCTACGCCGGAGGCCAGCCCCGAAACGGATAACGCCACGGTCTTGCAGCTTTTCAATAAATACAAAGAATTGGTCAGCTTGCCAGTGGTAGAAAAAGGCAGACCATTCGGGCTTATCAACCGCCATATTTTTTTGTCGCAAATGTCGCGTCCGTTTTATCGCGAGCTGTATGACAAAAAAAGCTGCATCGCATTTATGGACAAAAATCCGCTGATTGTCGATGCCAACGCATCGCTGAATACCGTTGCCGATCAAACGGTTATTTCCGGAGATAAATCGCTTACCGATGGTTTTATCATCACCCGCGAAGGCACCTATCTGGGCATTGGGTTGGGTATCGATCTGATTAAAGCGGTATCGGACATGCATCTGCAACAACATCAGCAGGTGATGCAAAGTATCGAGTACGCCAGCATTATCCAACAGGCGATGATGTCCACCTCGTCGCAAACCATGTCTGTCACGCTGAGCGACTGGTGTCTGGCATGGCAACCGCGCGACTGCGTGGGGGGCGATTGCTACGCGTTTAAAACCACGGCGGATGGCTGGCTGGCGGTGGTGATCGATTGCACTGGTCACGGTGTGCCCGGCGCGTTTATGACCTTAATCTTTGCCTCGGCGCTGGAACACGCGCTGGTTACCTGCCCCCCCGACGATCCGGCGCAGCTGCTGCAAATTATCAACCGCTATATCAAAAACACGCTGGGACAGCAGCAGAACGGAGACAGCGGCTCAAACGATGGTTGCGACATCATCGCGGTGCACATGAACACGGCCACACGTGGCCTGACCTGGGCCAGCGCGCGCATGGCGGCATTTATGCTGGCACAGGATGATAACGAGGTGCGCCCACTGGCTGCCGATCGCATGGGTGTCGGCTACACCGATACCCCCTACGACTATGTCTGGACTAACCATCGCTTAACCCTGGCAGATCGAGACCTATTTTTCACCACCACGGATGGATTAACCGATCAGGTTGGCGGTGAGCGGCGCATCATGTTTGGCAAACGTCGGCTTCAGGCCGCACTGCTGCACCACCGCGCGTTGCCGATGCCCGCACTGGCCCAACAATTACAACAAGAGCATCAACGCTACCAGGGTCAGCAGCCCCGACGGGACGACCTGACCTTTTGGGGCTTTAGACAGTGATTACAACCAGGCGACCTTGACCATGGCTATTCAACACCACGGCACCTCACCTTCCACCTTTCCCGGCAATACGCCAGGAGAGTATGCATCCCCAAACGGCGCGCTGTTTCACACCGGCGTGGCGCGCGATATCTCGCTCTACTATATCGGCTACTTCTCGCAGAGCATCATCAGCTCGCTGGCAGAAACGCTACGCCTCCAGCTTGAGAAAACCGAGGTGCCCTCCCCAGTGCGCCGCAAATTGTTCTCCAGCTTTATTGAAATGGGCCAAAACATCACCCGTTACTCCGCATTACCGTTAACCACGCCCGACCAGCAGCAGGAAGCGCGACAAGGCTCCGTCTGCCTTGGGTGGGAAGATGGAAAGTATTTCCTGTGGTGCGCCAACCCGGTGCATCCCGAGGATATGGAGAAACTGCGGGTTCGGCTGGAACCGCTGCGGGCCATGACGGCAGACGAAATCAAAGTGGCCTACAAAGCCTCACTGCGTCAGGAAGCCCCCGCATGGAGCAAAGGTGCGGATATCGGGCTGTTAACCGTGGCGCGAGACGCCAGCGAACCGTTGCAATTCACCTTTCAATCAGATGAATCAACGGGGTTATCCACGTTTTATCTGAAGGCGATCATCTGAAATGATAAACATAACTCGCATCGATAATGTTCATCTCGCCGGGACAGCATCCACCCCCAGCGTTGATTTTTGTTTTGACACACATCGGTTATCCCTTTCCGGCGAATCTTACCCAGAGAACGCCGCCGCGTTTTACCGGCCGCTGATCGAGAAGGTAGAAGCCTACCTGACTGAGCTATCGCACCGCGATGATGCGCCCGCAACCGAAATCGAAGTGCATATTTCGCTGAGCTATTTCAACAGTTCCAGCACCAAGATGCTGTTCAGCTTGCTCAACGTGCTGCACCTGGCGGCGCAGGACACGCTCGCCATCGCCCTGCACTGGTATCACGATTGTGAGGATGATATCGCGCAGGAGTTTGGCGAAGAGTTGCATATCGACTTCCCCGCATTGGATTTTCACGGCCATATCATGGAGTAATCATGAGCACCTTTGAGCTGTTCACCCCGGAATATGACATCCTGCTCGCCGCGCGCAACGTGGCTTCGCAGCCTGACAGGCCCGCGGAAGTCTACCGGGATAGTCTGCTGGCACTGACCGAACACTATCAGCGTCTGGTGCGTGAATCCCACCGTCTCATCTCGCGCAGCGATCGGGCAGAGCGCGAATTGACGCGCCTAAACCATCAGCTCCATCAACTGGCCGATGAGTTGGCTTACAAAGCGACGCACGATCCGCTCACGGATGTCTACAACCGTGGTGCCATTATCGACATCATCAGCACGGTGCTCACGCAGCGCCAGGCCTCGCTGATTGTGTTGGATATCGACCATTTCAAGCGGGTAAACGACAACTTTGGTCACCCAACGGGCGATGCAGTGATCTGCGATTTGATCACCCGCGTACGTCACGCATTGGGCGGCGTCGGCAGCATTGGGCGCGTAGGCGGAGAAGAGTTCACGATTTTGCTGGATAACGTTGCCCTGCAACAGGCGGTCCTGTACGCGCAGCGCATCCATGCCGATCTGAACCGCTCAAACCTGGCAGCGCTGCCCGCTTATCCGGTGACCGCCAGCTTTGGCGTCAGTTGGGCCCCCGCAACGACCGGGTTTGATACGCTGTACAACGCCGCCGATACGGCGCTGTATGAAGCCAAGCAGCAAGGACGTAATCGTGTGATGTTTCGCTAAGCCGGTACCCACGTTCTCCAACGTAAAAAAAGGTAAAGATGACGAGGAACGCCAGAGCGCATTAGCGCGGCGTTGAGTCACTTTTGCTACAGTGAGGAGAGCCCGTGTTGGATGGGTTGCCAAAGGAGAGCGTATCACCATGCCACGTCTTACTGCACAAGATTTCCAGCCTGAACTGCTCGAACTGTACGACTACTATGCGCATGGGAAACTCACCAAGCGAGAGTTTCTGGAACGTGCAGGTAAATATGCGGTGGGCGGCCTGACCGCCATGACGCTGCTGTCGCTGCTGAGCCCTAACTACGCGCTGGCACAGCAGGTCGAGTTCACGGACCCGGATATCCTCCCTGAATACATCACCTATCCGTCACCCAATGGACACAGCAGCGTGCGCGGTTATCTGGTGAAACCCGCCAACCTGACCGGCCCGGTGCCTGCGGTGGTGGTGGTGCACGAAAACCGCGGCCTCAATCCCTATATTGAAGACGTTGCACGACGACTGGCGAAAGCCGGTTTTATCGCGCTGGCCCCTGACGGGCTGAGCAGCGTCGGCGGTTACCCCGGCAATGATGAAAAAGGGCGGGAACTGCAACAAAAGGTCGATCCCACTAAACTGATGAACGACTTTTTCGCCGCTGTCGAATTTATGCTCAAGCATCCGGACAGTACCGGTAAAGTGGGCATCACCGGTTTCTGCTACGGCGGCGGCGTCGCCAATGCGGCAGCGGTTGCCTACCCGGAACTGGCCGCCGCGGTGCCTTTCTATGGTCGCCAGCCAAAACCGGAAGACGTTGAGCGCATCAAGGCACCGCTGCTGATCCACTACGCCGAACGCGATGAACGTATTAACGAAGGCTGGCCCACCTACGAAAACGCGCTGATTGCCGGAAAAAAGGTGTATCAGGCGCACATTTATCCCAACACCAACCACGGCTTTCACAATGACTCCACCCCGCGCTATGACAAGGCTGCCGCCGATCTGGCGTGGGAACGCACTCTGGCCTGGTTCCGGCGCTATCTGGTCTAGCGTATGTTCAGGATAAACCATGCGCTTTGATTTCACTGATTTGCGTCTGTTTCTTCATGTGCAGCAAGCGGGCAGCATCACCGCTGGCGCCGCTCGCTCACACCTGACACTTCAGGCCGCCAGCGAGCGTATTCGCGGTATGGAGGAAGCACTTGGCGTGGCGCTGCTAACCCGTGTCAGTAACGGCGTGACGCTCACCGAAGCGGGCTTTGCGCTGGCTCGCCATGCCAATACGCTATTGCAGCAGCGCAATCATATGCAAAGCGAGTTGCAGCAGTTTGGCAACGGGTTGCGAGGGCATATCGCCCTGCTCTGCAATGCGTCTGCACTAAGCCTGCATCTTCCGTCGCGCTTGAGTGACTATCTGCTCGCCCACCCGCGTATCTCCCTGAGCGTCAGCGAAAAGCCCAGCCACGAGATCGTGGATGCGATTAAAAACCAGCGTACGGAACTGGGTATCGTTGCCGATTCAGTCCCGTTGCAAGGTCTGGAAACCCGTGAGTTTTGCCTGGATCCGCTGGTGGTGGCGGCTGCGGTCGCTTCACCGTGGGCGGCCTCGCCGGTGCTGGCTTTTGAAGCCCTGCTGGACGCGGAGTTTGTCGGTTTGAACCTGGGCAGCGCGTTGCAGGAGCATATCGACCACCATGCGCGCCAGCGTGGCAAGCGTCTTAACTACCGCGTGCGTTTGAATGATTTCCCGGCGTTGATCGGGTTAATCCAGCAAGGTCTCGGCATCGGGATTGTGCCCGAAAAAGCCCTGGCGCAAACGGATGCGCAGCAGGTGCGCGCCATTTCGCTTAGCGACGCGTGGGCGCAGCGCCACTTGTTGCTGTGCGCGCGCCAGTTCAGCGCACTGCCTGGCTACCTTCAGGAATTTGTCGAACAGATAAGCGGCAGACAGGCATCAGCCCCCGACGCCGAGCACCATGGTGAGCCCCAGAGCGATCAATCCGAGAAAGAAGCAGCGGCGAAATAGCGTTTCACCAATATATTTTCGCACCCGTTGACCCAGCACCATACCGAGCAGCGCCGGGATCAGTGCCAGCAGCGACAACGACAGATTCAACGCAGGCAGACCACCGCCCTGCGCCAACGACAGTGCCAGCCCGAGCGTTGAAACCGTAAACGCCAGCCCGAGCGCCTGCACCAGGTCATCTTTCTTCAATGCCAGACACTGCAAATAAGGCACCGCCGGTATCACAAACACGCCGGTCGCCGCTGTAATCATTCCGGTGAGGTAGCCCATGACCGGAGAAAGCCAGCTTTCATGGCGACCGGGCGCTGGCAGGCGGCGTGCAATCAGCCCCCACACGCCATAAACCACCAGCATCCCCCCAAGGAAAACCGGGGCCCATGGCGATGCGTCCGCCAGACTGGGAATGCCGCTCCACAGCGTTCCTATCAGTATCGCGACCAGAAAGCTGCCAAGACGCCGCGCCAGCAATAAAAATGCCGGGCCAGCAAGCAGTTGCCACAGGTTGGTGACGAAAGAGGGGATCAGCAGCAGCGCAGCAGCGCTTGTCGGCGGCATGGTTAACGCCAGCAGTCCCATGGCGACCGTCGGCAAACCGAGGCCGACAATGCCTTTAATCATGCCCGCTAGCAAAAACACGCAGAGTATCGTCACCATCCCTTATCCTTATTTGCCACTGATTCTGAGGGGTAACACGAAAATACCCACAGCACGGCAAAAGCGCGATCGGGAATTTATTGAGGGAGACTCAGGGAAAACTTGCAGGAGACGCGCTCGCGCCGCAGCAAACGCGGCGCGTAGCGAAAAAACTCAGCTTTTCTTCACAAATTCGGATTTCAGCTTCATCGGGCCAAAACCATCAATCTTGCAATCAATGTTGTGGTCACCTTCGACCAGACGGATACCTTTCACTTTGGTACCAATCTTCAGCGTGGAAGAACTGCCCTTCACTTTCAGGTCTTTAATAACCGTCACGCTGTCGCCATCGGCCAACAGGTTGCCATTGGCATCACGCACTACCAGCCCGTCGTCATCAGCGGTCTCGGCATTCATGGACCACTCGTGGCCGCACTCAGGACAATTGAGCTGTTCATCGGCCTGCCAGGTAAAGGCAGAGTCGCATTTTGGACAATTTGGTAAGGTTGACACGGCATGACTCCTAAAAATTCAATAAAAAGGTAAAATAAATAATAAAATCATAAGCAAACATGATGCATTGTCACTATTTTACGCTATTTCTCTCACAGCGTACAGCCAAACGCCCTGCAACCCCATGGCGCAGCCCTGCACAGCGATAAAGCAATGCGCACCACATTGACACAAAACCACCGCCGTTGAACGCACTACCGTCTGGCACAAACGCGCGCTGGCAGTGCATTCCTGACTCAATAGCGTGCAAAGCGCCACGATTGCACTAGCGAAAAACAAGATTGCGTTATTTGGCATTTTTTATGCATGGCAACCATTATCTTCTTATTGCGTAATGCCCGGAGATGCCAATGATAAAAATAACGCTTCCTAGTGGACCTTATTACGATGAAATGCTCACGGCAGAGGGACGGCAGCGGCAGCATTACGATCCATGGTGGCGCTGGCTGCAACGCACCGATCAGCAATCGGTACGGCAGAAGAAGGAGCAGGCAGAACTGCTGTTTCATCGGGTGGGGATCACCTTTAACGTTTACGGTGACGATGAGGGCACCGAACGGTTAATCCCGTTTGACAGTGTGCCGCGCATTATTCCGGCGGCGGAGTGGCGCAAACTGGACAGCGGCATTCGTCAACGCGTCAAGGCGCTGAATGCCTTTCTGCATGATATCTATCACGATCAACACATCCTCAAAGCGGGCATTATCCCCGCCGAACAGGTGCTGGCAAACGAGCAATTCCAACCCTGCATGCAGGGCATCTCCCTGCCCAATCAGATTTATGCCCATATCACCGGCATCGATATGGTGCGCAACAGTGACGGTGAGTATTACGTTCTGGAGGATAATCTGCGCACGCCGTCCGGCGTCTCTTACATGCTGGAAAACCGCAAGATGATGATGCGCCTCTATCCGGATATGTTTGCCCAGCAACATATCGCCCCGGTGGAGCGCTACCCCAGTTACCTGCTGCAAACCCTGCGCGAAAGCTCACCGGTGGACGACCCCTGCGTGGTGGTGATGACGCCGGGACGCTTCAACAGCGCTTACTTCGAACACAGCTTTTTAGCCCAACAAATGGGGGTGGAGCTGGTTGAAAGCGCCGACCTGTTTATCAAGGAAGGGGCGGTTTACATGCGTACCACCGAAGGGCCGCGCAAGGTGGATGTTATTTACCGCCGCCTTGATGATGCCTTTCTCGATCCGCTGGCGTTCCGCGCTGATTCCATGCTCGGCGTGCCGGGTCTGCTGTCGGTGTATCGCGCAGGCGGCGTGGTGCTCGCCAACGCCATCGGCACCGGTGTGGCCGATGATAAATCCATCTACCCTTACGTACCGGAGATGATCCGTTTCTATCTGAGCGAAGAGCCGCTATTGAACAACATCCCCACCTGGCAGTGCCGCAAACCGGAGGATTTGCGCTTCGTGTTGGATAATCTGGATCAGATGGTGGTGAAAGAAGTCCACGGTGCAGGCGGCTACGGCATGCTGGTAGGACCGCGCGCCAGCCGCGCTGAAATAGAGGAATTTCGCCAGCGCTTGTTGTCCAACCCGGCGAACTACATCGGGCAGGAGACGCTGGCGCTCTCCACCTGCCCGACCTTTGTGGAACAAGGGCTGGCCCCGCGCCATATCGACCTGCGCCCCTTTGTGCTCTACGGGCAGGAGATCCGCCTGGTGCCCGGCGGGTTGACGCGGGTGGCGCTCACCGAAGGCTCGCTGGTGGTGAACTCTTCGCAAGGGGGCGGCACCAAGGACACCTGGGTAATGGAGGATGACGAATCATGCTAAGCCGCACAGCCAGTGAACTGTTTTGGATGGCGCGTTATCTGGAGCGGGCGGAGAGTTTCGCCCGCGTGCTCGATGTCACCTACAAGCTGTCGATGGTGCCGCGCCACAGTCAGCAGCAGCGCGATTTGGCGCTGCCGCTCAATCTCTCGTTGACCCATGAGCTGTTTCAGGTGCGTTATCCGCAGTTTTCCATGGCGAACCTGATCAACTTTTTTGCCCTCGACAGCGATAACCCCAGCAGTATCTACAGTTGCGTCGAAATGGCCTGGAACAACGCCCATGCGGTGCGCGGCAGCCTCTCCGCCGAGGTGTGGGAGTGCATCAACACCACGCGCATTCAGTTGCGCACGCTGCGGCAAAAAGGGGTGGAAGAGGTTGGTATCGATGCCTTCTTTGACTGGGTTAAAGATCGCGCCCATCTGTTTCGCGGCGCGGTGTTCGGCACCTTGCTGCGTAACGATGCGCTGTGTTTTATCCGTATCGGCACGCTAATCGAACGGGCGTTCGCCACCACGCAACTGCTGCTGCTCAAAGATCAGCAGTTGAATAACGACACCGATCCGGTGCGTGAATATTATCGGCTGGATACGCTGCTGCGCGCGGTCAGCGCGCGCGAGGCCTATAACAGTATCTATCGTCAGCCGGTGACACGCGATACGGTGGCCGAGTTGCTGATCCTACGCAACGACGTGCCGCGCTCGCTGCGTGCCTGCATCGAAGACGTCGTTAGCCAGCTGGAGCAGATCGCTAACACCCGCTCTCACCTGCCGTTACGGCTGGCGCACCAGTTAAACGTCGATCTGCGCTTCAGCACACGGGAAGATTTGGCGCAATCGGATATGCAGGTCTATCTCACCGGGCTGTTGGCCCGGATCAACGCGCTGGCTGACAGCGTGCGACAAACCTATCTGGAGACGGTATGAAACTGACCATTAATCATCTCACGCGCTATCGCTATGATGAACAAGTGAAATTCAGCACCCAGTATCTGCGTTTGACGCCGCGTGATTCCGCCCGCCAGCGCGTGGACTCATGGTCGTTAACACTGTCTGAGGGGTCCGCTGTCACCACCACCGACACCTGGGGCAACGTGTTGCATGTGCTGACGCTGGATCATCCGCATCAGGAAATCATCATTCACGCTCAGGGTGTGGTAGACATTGCCGATAACGATGATATCGCGCCAGAGAATGAGCTGTTGTCACCACTGGTGTTCCTGCGCAGCACGCCGCTGACGCAGGCGGATGCGCCGATTCGCGCCTTCGCACTGCGCTACTACCGGCCGGAAGCGGCGGAAGAGAGCCTGAACGCGCTGATGGCGGCGCTGTTGGTCAGTATGCCTTACACCCCCGGTGCCACGCAGGTGCAAGATAGCGCAGCGCAGGCCTTTACACGCGGGCAGGGAGTCTGTCAGGATCACACCCATGTGTTTCTGGCCTGCTGTCGCAGCCTACACCTGCCGGCGCGCTATGTCAGCGGCTACGTTCATAGCCCGGATTCGCGCCATGTGGCGATGCACGCCTGGGCGGAAGTGTGGCTGAATGGACGCTGGCTGAATTTTGATATCACCAACAACTCGCGCAGCCTGACGCAGCATTTGCGTCTGGCGACCGGGTTGGACTATCTGGATGCCTGCCCGATACGCGGCAGTCGGCTGGGTGGCGGAAGCGAAATGCTGTTTTCTGAAGCTGAAGTGCGGCGCTTTTCACAACAGGCGCAGCAGCAATAACCATGAGATGATCGGATTATGACTTACTGTGTGGCCATGTGCCTGTCGGACGGGCTGGTGTTCGCCTCGGATTCCCGCACCAATGCCGGGGTGGATCATATTGCAACGTTCAAAAAACTGCATGTGATTCACCGCGCCGACGATCGGGTGCTGGTGTTGCAGTCCGCCGGAAACCTGGCCACCACACAAAGCATTGTCAGCCTGCTAGAAACGCGCATGCGCAGTGACAGCGAGCCCAACCTGTTGCAGGTTTCAACCCTGTACGACGCCGCAACGCTGATCGGTGCCACCTTACGCGAAGTTATCGATCGTGACAGTCGTATGCAACAACATGCCAGCACCACCAACTTTGGCTGTAACCTGCTGTTAGGCGGGCAAATCGCCGGAGAAGCCCCCCGACTGTTTCATATCTATCCCGAAGGCAATTTTATCGAGGCAACGCGCGACACGCCCTACTTCCAGATTGGCGAAAGCAAATACGGCAAACCGATCATTGACCGGGTATTAACCCGTGAAACCACGCTTGAGCAGGCGATGTGCTGTGCGCTGATCTCGATTGATTCCACGCTGCGCAGTAACCTGTCCGTCGGGCTGCCGCTGGATGTGATGATCTACCGGGCTGACAGCTTTGATGACAGCGGACAGCGCCGTGTTACCGAAGATGATCCCTACTTCGCCACCATTCGCAAAGCCTGGTCGGAAGGGTTACAGAACACGTTCCGTCAACTGCCGCCGTTCTCGCTTTAACGCGTCACACTCGTCCGCCGAGCCGCCAGCGCACGCAGCAATACTGCAAGGGTGGTGCCATTGTGCAGCAGGGCGCTGCCGCCCGGCGACAACCCGCCCAGCGCCGCCGTCAGCATAATGCCGCTGTTGACCCATTCTGTCAGGGCAATATTGCTGTGTACCAGCTTCATCGCTTCCAGCGCCAGTTCACGCGCCAGCACTACGCCGTGCAGGCTGTCCTGCATCAGTACCGCATCCGCCGCCTGCTGCGCCAGCTCGGTACTCTGGTTCATCGCCAGTCCGACATCCGCCTGCGCCAGCACCGGGGCATCATTGACACCATCGCCGATAAACAGCACGTTGCGGCCCTGCTGTTGCAGTGCCTGAACCACATCCACCTTACTCTCTGGCGTGCATTCGGCCACGCATTCATCCATCGCTAACGCGTTAGCCAGTTGCTGCGCCTTTTCAACGCGATCGCCAGTCAGTAACACGATGCGATCGATCCCCGACTGACGCAGTTGTGCGATCACCTCGAGTGCTTCCGCCCGCACGTTATCCTGTAAGCCAATCATACCAACCAACCGTTCATCAAGGCTGATGAACAGCAAATGGCACCCCTGCTGAGCCAACGCGCTAATCTCGGCCTCGTACGGTGAGAACACAACCTGATAGTGCGCTTCGAGAAAATGGCGGCTGCCGATCGCCATGCGATGACCATCCAGTTCACACAGCAGACCGTGTGCAATCACATACTCTACTTCGCCGTGGTTGATATGGGGCAACGCATGGTGGTGCGCCGACGCCACCACCGCTTTCGCCAACGGATGGTTGCTGTGTTCCTCAACTGAGGCCGCGATCGCCAGCAGGCGCTCCGCCCAGGCCCGCTCCGGATCGAAACTGACCACTTCCGTCACCTGCATATCACCGTGCGTCAGGGTGCCGGTTTTGTCGAACACCACCGTATCGACCGCGGCGAGTTGTTCAATCGCCCGCCCGCCTTTCAGCAGCAAGCCACTTTGCGCCGCGCGGTACATAATGGATTTAAACGCGATCGGCGTGCTTAGCTTCAGCGCACAGGCATAATCCACCAAAAACACTGATGCCAGACGCCGCCAGTCGCGGGTCAGGGCAAACACCGCCCCCCCTACACCGAGCGTGATCGCCACACGCCGGTCTGCCATCGCCTGTGTCACTTTTTGTGTTTCGCTTTGCTGGCTTAACGATTCACTGATAAAGCGGCGAATATTGGCAATCGAGGACGCTTCCCCCACCCGATCGGCCTGTACCGCAATATTGCCTTCCTGCACCTGCGTGCCCGCATACAGCCAGGCGCCCTTCTCGCGCCGCACTGGCACGCTTTCCCCGGTCATCGAGGCCTGATTAATCAGGCCAACACCGCGCAGCACCTTGCCGTCCGCCGGAATGGTGTCTCCCGGTCCAAGCAGCATCACATCGCCAATCGTCAGCGCAGAGGAGCGTATTTGATGACGTTCTCCTGCGCGCTCGACCCACACGCTGTGTTCCTGCGGTCGTAACAGGCTAGCCAACAGCGCATCGGAATGACGGCTGGTCTCCTGCTCCATGTACTCGCCCAGCGTCAGCAGCGTTTGCGTCAACATCGCGGTGCGGTTATCACCGCGCAGCACGGAAAGCCCAACGGCCAGTGCATCCAGCACCTCAACGTTCAGCTCGCGCCGGGTCAGCGAGGACACACCTTCAGCCAAGGTTTCCCCGGTCAGTAGCAGCGTTGGCAGCGCCGCCCAGCGTCGAGGCAGACACTGCGCCAGCAGCAAACCGCCCGCGTTGAGCAGATTATCGCCACCGCAATACTCCGGCTCATGCTCGCTCTCGGTACGCTGCTGCCAGTCAATGCCAGCCACGTGCGTCAACAGCGTGGATTCGTCGGTCTGATCCGGGTGGTACTCAATCACCACCGAGCCAATCGCCGGACGCAGGCGCACCCTTGTGACGCCCAACAGCGCCAACAGTTGATGGCGCAGCCAGTTCGCTCCGTCAGGGAAACGCGCCAGCAGCGTCATGCTCAGCCGCAAACGTCCGGGCAAGCGGTGCTTAACCCGAATACCCGGCGCGAGAGTGACCTCCCGATCGGGCATCACGACGCGTCATTCTCCTGCTGCCGGTAGTAATCCAGCTCCGCCTGGAGATCCGCCAGCCGCTCTTTTAACTCTTCTACCTCGCCGCGCACGGTACCCCACGCTTTTTTCGCCGTGGTGGCGACCCCTTGCTGCACCTGCGGATTGGTCAACAAATACGCAATGGCAGCGCCCGCCACTACGCCAGTGACAAAATGGGTTTTGCTGTTTGCCTGACGATAAGGGGCGGCAGGTGTGGCTGGCGGGTAGCTGGCATAGGCAACCTGCCCGTTCGGCAACCGATAGGCGTACACATAAGGCATGTTGGGAGGGTTCATTCCGGCACTCCTTCTTGGGGTTGGTCCTGTGGCGCGTCGCGCCGCTGCATGGCATCCAGCACATAAAGACTGGCAACACCAGCGCTCGCCAGCGTTAACCAGGTAAGCAAAGGCCGTCCCGCACTGGCGCTGGCTACCGCCATCACGGCACCGCTCACCACGCCCGCTTTGGCCGCATCGCTAGCCACCTTGACGGCGCTTTCATTCAGCGTGGTTTCACCGCGTTGGTAACGCCGCCACTGTTCGATGCAAGAGGTAGTGGTGCCGACCAACGCACCCGCCACCACCGCACGGCTGATGGGGCTTAGCGCGTCACGGTTGTTGCTCATTCGGTGTCTCCTCAGGCGCAGGAGGCGCTGTGCGCTGGCGCTCTACCGAGGCCTGAAATTCCGCCTTACCCGCCTTCACCGTGTCGCGAAAAATGGTGCTGCCCGCCGCCACGCTCTCTTTCACACTTTCGGCTCCGCTGGCTACCGAGGATTTGACTTTGTCGCCGCCGGTTTTCAACAGATCGCCCGCACTCGCCAATGTTTGTGTCAGCGTCTGGCGCACACTGTCATTGGTCAGCAGCAGCGTGACAGCCGCCCCTATCATGGCGCCTTTCCAAAACTCTTTATCATCCGCACCGATGGTGCCGATCAGGCTTTTCAACAGTCCGGCCTGTTCTCCCATCACATTCTCAACCACACCTTGCGCATGCGCGCTCCAATCCATGCCCGGCGCTGCATGATGACCGTGATGGTGTGCACCTTGCGGCACCGCATTTCCAGGGAATGGATACCCTGGCAGCGGATACCCAGGCATTGAATAGCCAGGCGGTAAATAACCGGGAGGCACCGCACCCGGCGCCATCTGCGGATACCATGCTGGCTGCGGCGGCCATCCGGGTGGGGGAGGAAAAGCCCCCTGCGCGGCGGGATCACCTTGCGGCACGTAATAGGGATAGCCATAAGGTGGGAAATAGGGAGCCTGATTCACAGGATTATTATCATTACTCATAACGACCCTCGCTTGACTAGGTTTACTGGGAGAGCACGGCCTGAATTTGCGTCAGCGCCTGTTGCGCCGCCTGATCATCGTGACCAAACAGATGCGTCAGCAGCGTGGGGGACAGTGTGCTGGCACAATATTCCAGTACCACGCTGCCGGTTGCGGCATTAATGCTGCACGATTTCAAACACCCTTCGGGGTGACACAGCGATTGCAGCGCAGCCAACCGGCTTTGGCTGAGTGCGGAGACCAAACGATTGGTAAAACTGAGGCGAATTCGCCCCGGTATATGGTGCGCTACCGTGACAAAACGGCGTAGCGCCATCAAACTCTGCAAATCATCTGCCGCCATAACGGTGACTACAGCCTCCCTTTGCCTACTAACATCAATGCCGCGTCAACCTCGTGCGACATCAACCCATGCCGCGCGCACAACACGAAGCGACAAGGTTGCCCCTGTCACCACGTCAGGAATGTAAATATTTTTGCGCGAAGGCAACGTCACAATAACGTAACGTTAGGAGAACCACTTAAGATTTATGTGGTTAATTGCTGGTTGTTTGTTTTTTATCAATTCGTGCGATAAACAGAGGTGATAGACACTCTCACTACGATAATGTAAATTGTTATCATTCTAATCCCTATGAGTCGCGGCGACATGTCTCCCTATTTGCATCAAACTCAGAATCGCATTCGAATTCGCTCCGAATATATTCAGCGCAACCCGGAACGCGTGACCGAGACCATTGCGCAACTGCGTCAAATCGCGGGCGTGCAGGAGATTACCCATCGGCATTATGCCGGTTCTGTCGCGATTTGTTTCGACAGCAAAATGCTGTCTGGCGATGCGCTGTTGGCACAGATTGAGCCAGCAGGATGGCTTTCCGTTGCCAGAAACCAGACCTACATCGACAGGTCGCTTCATCGCTACACCCGCTCACTGGCTAAAGGGCTGGCGTTGATGACGCTGGATATGGCGATTAAAGGTCCACTGGTCAAACGACTGGTCACTCTCGTGCGTTAACCGCTGCCTACCTAAATTCCGTTTTGGCACCGCGCGCTATATGTGAGAACATAGCGCGCGGTGCTGCATTTGTGCCCGTTACACGCATTCGGTTGGAGAAAACATGGAGCTACACCTTTGGCTCGCCTTTGTCGGCGTGATTACCGTTTTAATTGCCATTCCCGGTCCGTCAGCGCTGATCAGTATGACGCACGGTTTGCGCTATGGCCGTGGCCGCGCTGCCGCCACCGTACTGGGCGGCGTGAGCGCCGCGCTGGTGCTGATGTCACTCTCGGCGCTGGGATTGGGAGCCGTATTAGCGGCTTCAACCACCGCGTTTATGATCCTGAAAATCGTTGGTGCGCTCTATCTGATTTGGCTTGGCATTGCCTCATGGCGTTCGGCCGCCGCCGCTCACGCGCCCGAACAGGTGCAGATGGATGCGTCACCCACGCGAGTTGCGCTGTTTCGTAAAGGCTTTTTAGTCGGTATCAGCAATCCGAAGGATCTGCTGTTTTTTGCCGCGCTGTTTCCCAACTTTATCAGCACCACGGAACCCCATGCGCTCCAGTTTGCCGTTCTGGCGCTGACCTGGGTGCTGTTTGATTTCAGCATCATGTTTTTCTACGCCAGCACCGGGCGACGCCTGTCTGGTGTATTCAGCAATCCACGCCGCATGGCGTTGCTTAATCGCGCCACTGGCGGCGTGTTTGTGTTGGCTGGATCGGCGTTGGCTGTCTCCAGCCGCTAAGAAGACAGACTGTTTTCGCCGTTGCTATCCCGTGTTCACTGGGATAGCAACGCCAGACCCTCATGCTTCAGCGGCAATCTCACCGTTGTCATCATTGAACGTGATCGTTTCTCCGTGACGTAACGCCCGCGTATGGCCCGGCTTATCGATAAACACCGGAATGCCCAACGCCGTCGCCAGAATGGCCGCGTGAGAGTTTCTGCCGCTGTCGGTGAAGTAGACGCCTTTGATCCAGGCGGGATCTAACTGCACCGTTTCAGAAGGCAGCAATAGGTTGGCGACAATCGCCATCGGTGTGTGACAGGGCGTAACCACGCTGTCGGGCTGATGGTTCAAATGCCGCAACACGCGCAGACCGACGTCATAGATATCGATGTAGCGTTCACGCAGGTAGGTATCTTCAATTCCCTGATACTCCTGTGCCAGCGAGGAAATCACCGTTAGCCACAGCGCATCAACCTGCACCGCCGCTTGCCCCATTCGCTCGGCGACCGCAGCGTACAGTTCGCCATCCTCCAGCATCATCCGATGCGCCAGGAAAATCCCGGCTTCCTTATCAGAAAGGCGCTGCGCGGTAAACGCACACAGCTCATCCAGGTCTTGCACGGCAGCATCAATCGCCTGCGCAAGTTGAGCCAGCTCGGCCTGCGCGGATTGACTGACGCGCGGCGTCACGGCGGGCAACGTCCGGTCTACCCGACACACGGTGGCCGTTACCAATTCCCCCACCGGGTGCCGCTCAGGGCGCGCCAACGCAGCGTCTTTCGCTTCCAAACGATCGCCAAAATGCTCGTGCGCCAGCAAGGTAAAGGCATCTATCGCCTGCTGCGCCTGCTCACCGCTCGCGTGCAGTGTGACTTCATCGCCGCGCTTGATCGCCAATAGCGCAATATTATTCACACTTTTGCCGTTTACCGTCTGTGCACCTTTCACCAGTTGCACATCGGCATTGTAGCGATTGAGGCAGGTGGCAATCGCCGAGGCCGGACGCGCGTGAATGCCCGCCGGGTTAGCCACACGCCAGGAAAAGGTGAGCGCTGAGGCTGGCGTCTCCGCCGTCAAGGCAACAGGCGGGATGGCGGCCATGAGCTTATCATCCTGATTCAGATGGTGATATTTCGCCGCCAGAGCCTGATGCGCTTCTGCCATCACCTGGCGGATATCACCACCGGACGCTGCCACGACTGCGGCGGCGATGGTTCCTTCCACCAGCGGCGCGGCGCAAACGTGCACGCGGGTCGCATAGGCCTCACCCAGCAGTTCCAACGCCAGATCGGTGCTCAAAATCGCACTTCCCATATCGACCATCACCAGCACGTCGCCCTCATCTTGCACCTCCTGTATTGCCGTCATCACGGCAATGGGATCGGTGCCAATCGGGTTATCGGGATCATCAATGCCAGCCGCCACCGCAAATTTTACGCTGCCGTGCGTCATCTGCGCTGCCAGTTCCACCACCCCGTCTGCCAGGCGCTTACTGTGAGAAACCACCACGATATTGACCATTTTCTACAGCCTTACCCAATCGGGTCATCAGGGCATCACATGTCCACGACATCACAGAGCGTTTTGAACAGCAGGTAGCTGGATGTGGCACCAGGGTCCTGATGTCCGATAGCGCGCTCGCCAAGATAGCTGGCACGACCTTTTGCCGCACGCAGTGGGATAGTGCTTTTCATTCCCTGCTCCGCCGCTTTCAGCGTTGCCGCCAGCGCCGAGGAGAGCGGATCTTCTTGCCGGGCTTTCAGCGATGCCACAATCGCGCTCAGCGTATCCACCATGGTTTTATCACCGGGATGCGCCATGCCGCGAGCGATAATGCGCTCCGTCCCTTCCTGATACATATGGTAGAGATCCGTGACCGTCAGCTCTTCTTTTGCCATCACGGTTTCTGCCGCTTTGATAAAGAAAGTGCCGTACAGCGGTCCGCTGGCTCCACCAATGGTGGAAAGCAGCACCATGCCGGTATTCTTCATGATGGTGCCGATATCTTTATCCGCCAGCGTCGGCAGTTTTTCTTTTACCTTGCGAAAGCCACGGTTCATGTTCAGCCCGTGATCCGCGTCGCCGATTTCACGATCCAAATCGGTAAGAAACTCTTGTTGTTGCTCAAACACATCGGCCGCCGCATCCAGCCAGGCGATCACTTTGCTTTTGGTTACCACCATCATCGCACCTCAGTTTTCACCGCATCAGCGCCGGATGCAGGCTCCCCCTGCATCTGCGCGCGATCTGCCGCCAACGGCGGCAGCTTGCCTGACTACACTACATTTTCCATCTCAGCGCCGGTGTACTGACCGGGAAATCCCATAGCGAGAGCATTTCGTCATCCGCTTTCAGCACCGTGATGGAGACGCCCTGCATATCAATTGCACTGCAATAGGTGCCGACCAGATTACGTGCAATGTTGATGTGCTTCGCCGCCAGAATCTCCGCCACTTTGCGATAAACGCCGTACAGCTCCGAGGCTGGCGTGGCCCCCAGTCCGTTAACCAGCACAATCACATTGTCGCCCGCGTTGAGCGGCGTGGTGGTACGGGTATCGTCAAACCATTCGCCTTTTTCCCGATCCCATTGACGCAGCGTTCGTACGTAAGGGGTGTTATCAAGAATTTCATCCAGCATGGCGCTGACAATGGTGTCACCATCAGTATACTTTTCCCGGCGGATGCCCGGCTCGCCGTGGATACCGATACCGAATTCGATTTCATCTTCCGGCAATGAAAAACTGGGCTTACCGGCTGCGGGTACGGTGCACGAGGAGAGTGCGACGCCAATAGAACGCCCCTGATCGGCAATACGCGTCGCCAGCGCTGAACATTGCTCCAGGCTATACCCCTCTTCTGCCGCGGCCCCCAACAGTTTCTCCGCCAGCACCGTGGTGGCAACCCCACGACGACCCGCCGTGTACAAGCTGTCTTTTACCGCGACATCATCGTCAATCACGGCCACCTGCACGGCAATACCTTCACCGTGCAGCAGCTCTGCGGCGGTCTCAAAATTAAGGATATCCCCGGTATAGTTTTTGATCAGCAGCAACACGCCATTTTCGTTACTGACGTTCTGCGCGCACTCATACATTTGATCGGGCGTAGGCGAGGTAAAGATATGGCCGGGGCACGCGCCATCCAGCATGCCAAAACCGACAAAACCGGCATGCATCGGCTCATGCCCGGAGCCTCCGCCGGAGATCAGCGCCACTTTGGGTTTGTCCGAGCGACGGTAAACATAGAAAGGCTCGGTATTCACCGTCAATTCGGGGTGGGCAAGTGCGAAACCTTCAAGCTGTTCTCTGACAACATCATCGACTTTGTTGATGAGCTTTTTCATGACCCTTCCTCTTGATGACCGCCCTTTCTCTGGGGAAAGGACGATTTCCATGGCTGAGCGGCGAACCGCCCGTTAGGCAAAAACCGGTAAAAATTTGTAGCACAGCGCACCGATGCCACCCCCGATCAGCGGGCCGACAATCGGTACCCAGGCGTATTCCCAATCGGAATGGCCTTTATTTTTAATGGGCAGCAAGGCATGAGCAATTCTCGGCCCTAAATCACGCGCCGGGTTGATGGCATAGCCGGTAGGCCCCCCCAACGACAACCCGATGCTATACACCAGAATCCCCACCGCGAACGGGCCAAAGCCGGACGCAATCCCGTTATGCGAATTAAAAATACCCAGTACGCCAAAGACTAAAACAGCCGTACCGATAATTTCTGTGACCAGGTTCCACTTAAAGTCGCGTACCGCAGGCCCGGTGGAAAAGGTCGCCAGTATCAGCCCTGCATCTTCAGTCTCGTCGTAGTGACGTTTGTAGGTAAGATAGACCAGAATCGAGCCGAGGAAAGCGCCGATACATTGAGCGACGACATAGGCCAATGCCATTGCGCCAGAGATGCTGCCATACAGCCACATGCCAAAAGTCACCGCCGGATTCAGATGCGCCCCGCTCACCCAGCCCGTGATATATACCGCGATTGCTACTGCAAATCCCCACCCGGCGGTAATAACGATCCAGCCGCTATTGCCTCCTTTGGTTCGCGCTAACACCACGTTGGCTACTACACCGTTGCCAAGCAGTATCAGCACCATGGTGCCAATCAATTCTGCAAGAAAAACGTTCATCGCTATCTCCTTCGTTTTAGCTTGAGGGGTTACCCACATGACGTAACGAACACGATGAGAGTAGGAAGCCGAATCTATGCTGTAAAAAATATTTTTTTGTTCAATTCAGGAACATCGTGGCGCACCAAAAAGTCCCAATATGAAACATAAATACCGCAGCACGCCCTGTTATTTGATACCCGTCAAACTGTGACAAAAGTTGTGTAGCAACTCACACTTTGTTGAATGAAAGAATAAAGACATTCAAATTCAATAAATTAAATATAATCATCGGTTCTATCTCATCGCCATTGGTGGTTGGCGATATGCATCACAAATTCGACATAATATTTCCAAAATGGAACATAAATGCGCTACCTATTTCCCAAATAGGTACGATAAAGGAGCAACCGGTGAAACAGACTGCATTGAAAACCCTGTGGCACGATTTCATCACGCCGGACCCAATAAGGTATCCCGATGCCGCCAGCATGGAACACCTCGCGCTAAAGCCCTATGTCACCGAATCGTGGCTGCGTTGCCGTCGACAACAGCGTCACGATCATTGGTCAACGCCACTCTACGCCAAAGGCATTACGTTCAAGTCTCTGTGTCGCAACCGTGCCGATATGATCAATATCTCTTCACCCATACTGGAGGATATCTTTGCCTATCTCACCACCACGGAATGCGCCCTGCTACTGACCGATGAAACCGGGTGTACGCTGAGTTTTCACGCTTCCCCGGCCATGAGCCAACGGCTAATGACGTTAGGCATTGGCGAGGGAATTTACTGGCGCGAAAGCATGATGGGGAATAATGCCGTCACAACGGCGCTGCTGTTACACGAGCCGGTCAGCCTGCAAGGCTATGAGCATTTCAATCAGCACTTGCATCAATTTGCCTGCTTTGCCACGCCGGTTTTCGACAGTTACAGCGCGGTGATGGGTGCGGTCGGGCTGATTCTGCTAAACGACAGCGACACGGTTTCCGCCCTGGCGCTAGTGCATTCCACTGCGCAGCAAATCAGCGCAAAATTGCACACGGATATGATTTTGGCTGAATCCAACCAACATTTAAGTGAAGTACACGCCCTGCTGGATGGCGTGGAAGAAGGCGTGCTCGCCTGGGATCATAAAGGCACCATCCTCTATCTGAACAAAAACGGCAGCGACCTGCTCAATGTTAAGGGCGAGAAGCTGTTAGGAAAAAATATTCAGGATACGTTGACCTTACCGCAGCGGATCGCGCATGCCATTGCGGAAAACCGGGATGTCTACCTGTTCGAAACCGCCGTCGAATTTCAAGGTGCGTTTATCGCACTGGCGATGTCGCTCAAAATTGTCAAAGGCGTCGCCAATACGCCCGATCGTTACATCGCGCTGTTGCACCCTATCGATCACATTCGTGAATTGGTGCATCGCCACGGCGGGGCGTATGCACGGCTGACATTTGACGATCTTGATTACGTTGGCACCTCCAGCGCTATTCGGCGTGTGGTTCGCCTTGCACAGCAGGCGGCAAAGGGGCGCGGCTCCGTCCTGCTGCACGGTGAAGAGGGACTTGGCAAGGCCTATCTGGCACAGGCTATTCATAACGCCAGCGAGCGCAGGGATAAGCCCTTTATTACCATCAATTGCCAGGCAATACCGCGCGAGGCGATGGCGAGCGAATTTTTGGGCAACAACGCGCATACCGATAAACCGGTCATTTCCAAATTCGAGTTGGCGAAAGGTGGCACATTGCTGTTAGAGAATGTCGAATACCTGACACAAGAAGTGCAAACCGCGCTGTTACAACTGCTGAAAACCGGGTTGCTCAACAAGGCCAACCAGACGTTGGTGCCGCTGGATGTCAGGTTGATCACCACCACAGATATAGACATCAATCAGTTTGTTGAGGAAAACCGCTTTCGCCGCCACCTGCTTTACGAATTACAATCGTTCGACATCCACGTACCTGCCCTGCGGGAACGCAGCGAAGATATCCCTGCATTGATCAAGCGCTACCTTAAGATCATGAGCCGCGAGATCGGCGCTAACGTGACGCTCTCTGAAGATGCACAACAATTGCTCATGCGCTATGCCTGGCCGGGAAATAACCGAGAACTGCGCAATGTGCTGGAGCGCGCTTACAGCTATAGCAACGGCAACCGAATAAAAGTCAAAGATATTCCGGCACCATTGAGTGAAAACATTCTTGAGACATCATCGCGAGAAGCGAGCCTCCATCCTCAGTCGTTACAAGAGATGGAGCGGGATGCGCTCATCCAGGCAGCCATTCACTGCCGGGGAAAAGCCTCACAAATGGCTTTATCGTTAAACATTGGCCGCACGTCCTTGTGGCGTAAACTCAAGCTGCTTAATATCCATCTTGCCGATTACAAAGTGGGTTGACCCCTTTCGGGATAAGATGCACCGGCGAAAAGTTCAACAATATTGCGTACCGTCAGCGCAGCGTCTATCTGCGCTGACGGGATCGTCACCCCGAATGCCTCAAGCTGCATCAGTAAATCTATCATCTCGACCGAATCCAGACCTAACGTGACGATCACGCTATCGTTCAACCCAATGCTGTCAACAGGGATGCCGCTTACCTGATGAATCAATGCTTTCACCTGACGCTCATTATCACTCCCCATTATCACACCATCATCCTCGTGATGTCTGTGAAGAGAGGGTGCGCCTCACGCCAGGCATGGTGGTCAAGACCCGAGAATTGCGTTTTTCGCTGTATTTCTCTACCAACCTCTGAGCGTTGCGGCTCAGTTGGAAAAAATCTTCGTGCAATTGCATTTTACGAAATGCCTCGTTGATATAGACCTGCTGCATATCACTGCGCTCTTCAGTGCCTACATCGGCGAGAAATGCTCTTTCCAGGAAGTGTTCCAGCGTTTGGGTATACACGCCGTCCTCGCGCAGGATCAGTTTATCGATGCTCGCCATTTCGTTTTCATTCTCTGGGACTTCCTCACCAAGCCAGCGCTTCAGCAAGGCCAGATCATCCTTGTTGATGCCGGATGAGCCCCCCCCTGCTGAAGAGGCTACCTCCGAATGGCCAGTCGCTTCTGTCACAGAAAAATCGTCATTTGCCGCAGGCCCCTTTTCAGCGACAACGGCGGAGGGATAGGCTTCGGCGGTAGGGTATGCCGCCAGTGATGCCAAGGGGTTGATGTTGTGCTTGGGCGATAGTGTACCAATTTGGAAATTATCCAGAGGCGATCGTGGCGGTGACATCGTCGATATAGCGGAACCCACGGAGCTACTGGAGGAAGGAAGCCGTTGTACCTGAACGCGAGGTTCCCGTCCGTGTTCAACCTCCGGTGCGGTGGGCTTCACGCTGTCAGTCCCCATAGAGAAAGACTCGGCCATCGTGGTGATCTTCCCATTCGGCAGCGTCGAATAGACAGGTAAATCTTGCGTACTGATGCCATTCAATCGGCTGAGCAGCGGGTAGCGGTTGATAAAATCCGACGGTGTCTCGCGCCGCTCACCCATCGAGGCAATCAGATCTTTCAATAACACAAAGCGCTGATCTTTATCTATTTTATCTGAAGCCAATAGCTTTTCTGTTATTGAACTCCAGGGATCAGGTGGCGTCGTTGGCGTATTTCCACCGTACGATGTGGCCGTCGCATTGCTGCCATAAACGGTGATATTACCTGGGGAAGATGATGCTGTCGGTGCTGTCGGTAAGTGATGCCCATTCACGTTGTCCGTTGCATCTGACGTTCCCACCGCCTTTTCTGAGGTGCTTGGCTTCGCAGCGCCAGTGGGCGTTTGACGCTGAAGCGCTAATGGGATTGACGCAACAGCATCAAAAATTTTCATATACCCAAAGCGGATAATCGCCCCGTGGATATCCGCGTGATCCTGGTTTGCGGCTTTTGCCTCCTTGGTAATCCCCATGACCTCATCATCGATCACGTTGAAGCACATACGAATATTGCCAGAGAAAATCTGTTCAATATTCGAGCGCGCCCACTCACGATCGGTGACATTATGATATTCACACCACGCATTGATCGACTGATTGAGCATATGCGCGGTGAGATCCTCCAATATATCCTTACTGTAGGTTTCAAGCAGCGGTGCCGCTGCTACCCAAAATTGTTTATCGTCTTTAGTGACATTTTTTACATGTTTATTCAGACTAATATTCGCGTTGAACTCCTCAGGCTCTTTTATGATTTCGGAACAAAAACGGTCGCATAATTTTTGATAACAGGCTTTCTCGGTTGAAGTGAAATTAGCTTCCTTAGTGGAAAGCAGACCCAGAACGCTTTTGAATAACTCACGGCATTCAACCGTTGTATTGGCATTGCGTAACGCTTCAGGCAGCGCGGCTTGCGACTGGGTGTGAATCAATCCGTATACACAGCCTACTTTGTCGGGTGCATGGATAAAGTTTTTTACGGCTAGCGAAACACCGTCGTTAGCGCACCCAACCACATTATCAGTCACTGTCTCAATCTGGGGGAGCTCTCGATTCATTCGATGATAAACATCGGCCTGAATATACCTGCCAAACCCTGGACTTACATTTCCAGATGCTCCAATTGTCATAAAGCCTCCACGATAATCAGTAATTAACTAATTTTCTCAAACTCACTACGATACTATTTCTTACTCGTTCTATATGTTTAACCACCACACGCCAACACCGTGAGCAGGTAATTTCGGCTCTGGGTTCAGGTATTCTGGGACGCATCGCATCCATGTGTGCATTGACTGATGGGTTATCCCCATAAACGGGCGGAGCGTTATATACTGGTACTTTTCTAAAATAGCGGACACGCCGTTCTTTCTGATAAAGCTCTCGCTCCCTGTCCGTCATCGGCTGATTTTTTATCACCTCAACCTTCTCCGGTATACTATAATTATATCGATAAACATAATCTTTTAGATTACATAATTCTGACGTTGTCATTGCCGAATTTCTCATCAAATTATAATACGGCAAAAGAATGTCACTATTATTTCTGGGTTTGAAATTCATAGATATTTTAAAAAACAGGTGGATTGAATATTATGACAGTGCTTTTAGTACCTCTCTGGCACTCTCCCCCAGCGTACTGATGACACTACTCAGTACTTTGTTTAAATTATCGAATGTGCTGTTCGCCTGACTATATCGCTGGGCGAAAGATTGCATGTTACTCTGGAAAGCGCTGCTTACAGAATTGAAGCTCGCCAGCCAGGCCTGATAGCGGGTGGTCGAAACATCAGTATACGAACCATCATCCGTTACTTTCGCCAAAGAAACGCTATCAAAGGTATCCTTGTTAAAACTGACTTTCCCATCAGTACTGACTTTGAAAGCCGGCTCCAACGTCGCTACCATTTCTTTTTGCTGACTGGGGCTCATCTTATCCCAGTCAGGTACACTGCCAAGCGGAGTTTTTCCAATCCAGTTATTAAAAACCTGATACCCGTATTTTCTCAGGTTGGGCTCATCAAAGTTGACTGAATTTGCTTCTTTTCCTGAATGCGTAGAGTCGGCGGCAACCTTTTGCACCGTTTTATTGTATTCATCGTACATTTCAGTGTATTTCTGCAATAAATTGCCATAGAAATCCACGTAGTTGGTTTTAACACCTGCGATAACGTTAACGATTTCCGCCCACAGATCCGCGTAACTGGTACTCGTAGTAAACGGCTCACTTCGCGCATCCACACTTCTTCGGGCACGATGCAACGTGGGCTGAGATTCCTCATCAGGAATAACATCCTGCGCATGGTGCGCCATGCTTTCCGACCTGGCTAACGATGCTTTATTATTCAACTTGTCGTCACGAATCTGATGCTGAATCTTGTTAAGTTGCGCCTGAATGGCCTGCTGCAATGCCGTCAACTGCGCTGTTATGTCATCGCCGTTTTCTCCCGGCAAAGCACTCTGTTGTTGCGCAAGACGGATATCGTCAACGTACTGCAATAATTTCTCACCGGATGGCAAACTGGGATTCATGTTAAAACGGGTAAGCAACTGCTCAAGACTGAGCATTTTGTCATGCATTTCGCAGAATGCTATCGGCCATCGGGTTAGCGTATTTTCCTCTTGGTTGTCAGTGATAAGAAACAGCAAAACGGTTTTCACATCATGCAGCGAATAAGCCTCGGAGACCTCCGGTGCCCCCTGCCAAGACGCTGCTGTGGTAAAGGGAGCGGCGTCCACGCCGGGAAACCTTGCCGTGCAGGCCGGTAATAGCACAGTAGAAATAGTCATTTTTTCGCCCAAAATAAAAGAGATAGCGGCTCAACTATCAAGAAGATGTCGCAACAGAAGCCGCGAATGCGTTATGCCATCTTGCTGGCAACTGCGGAGACCGCATCATTGTTGTTATTAAGAATAGCCAGTAACGCTTGCCGTAAGGCAGATTCGCCCTCACTGGATTTTTTTGCCGTTTGCTGATGAACACTGTCCACTTCACCACTCACCGTTTGATTCGCTCGCATTATTTCGGCTTCTTTGCTTTGCTCCGCCGCCGTGACACCGTATGTCCCCTGTGTGATATCGTGAACCGATCGGCTAGCTTGCATCAAAGCATCGGCTTGAATGCGGTTTTTCATCGATGTATTCGATATTTGTTGATGGCTATCGCGCAGTATTTGACTTTCCGTATTCAACTTTGCGTGTGCTTGTACCAGACGTGCGGAAACATCACTATCGACCGTGATACCGTCATTAACCAATTTATCCTTATGGTGCTGTAGGCCGTTTCTGGCCATATCCGCTTGTTCGTTAAGTTGATGAGACCTTTTCAAATTGTTTTCTATTGAGGCTGATTCCGATTTCAAAGATTTGCCCGTCGAGAATGCCGAGATGCCCTGCATCCCCATGCTTAACGACCCGGCAACAATCGCGCCAGTCTGATTTTCCCGTGCAGCGCGAACCAGATGCTGGCCAGTCGCATTGGCTGACGTCATGGCAAAATGAGACCACTGTGCCGCCGATGCATTAAAATGCGCTTCCTGCCGATTTAACGACTGCAAAATATCGGTAAACGCATCTAAAATACCCATATTGCCCATCACGTTACTATAACGATAGCCGCCAGAATGTACCGGTGTAATGTCTGTTCCCCCTTCAACGGCGGCGTGCGAACGCACAGCGGTGTGTTCCACGGTATGGGACGTCGCTGCCCTGCCTGCCTTTTCATTTTCACTGCGTCTTGACGGATTATCTGTTGCAGATAGAAGTTGCGCGCTGCACAGGGTAGCAGCCCCCGCAACGACCTGTTCTATCTTGTCGATGTCTCTTCCTTGCTGGGAATCAGACAGCCTCTGCATCAGTTCAGCTTTGGTATCAGAAGGTATGACTTTATTGGTTGATGCAGGAGCCATCAATTCAACGGGAAGCGAATTGGCATAGGCGTTATTCGCGTCACCGATACTTCTGGAAACAGAGACCAGGTGCGCCAAAGAAAGGACATCCGGCGAACGCTCGGTGAAAGGCTGCGTAGAGGGTGCGGTATTATCCGTTTTTAAAATCAGCTCGTTTTGAGTTGCAACAGGTGATAATGTGGTCATCATATTTTTCAACTCCGTGTTAATAAATATATCATTTTTGAAATCCACTTACGATAAATAGGGTTACCCCGCAACGTGTTGCATTTTTCGGGTAATGAATTTACCCGCTTGCATCTGGTTTTCAGCCACAGTAGCCATATTTTCGATAATGGCATTGGCAGCTGCAATGCGTTGAGTAAAGCTATCCACCATTCGGTCCATCAGTGCATTCAATATATTTTGCAGTGCAAGATCCTCTAGCATTTTGGCGCGTACTTTTTCTGCTTCCACTTTATTTCCAGCCACAACGATTTCCATGCCGGTTTGCATTGCAACGTTAACGGTCATCGCGACATTTTGGGATTGTTGTACCCTATTAACCCATCTGGCACTTTTTATACTTTGAACGATGAACGAACGCGTAGCCGTTGACCCCCACGCCATAATGGTTCGTCCAATCGTGTTGTCCATCATGGTTTGCAACATCTTTTTCATTGCCTCCCGGGTGGATTGTATTATCGCAGTGGAAGAGAGTTTATCGACCAGCTTACCCATCAGGCTTCCTGCCACCATTGCTACTGCAATTAATAGTACAACGGCAGCAATTGCCCCCAGCGTTTCACTTATTATTGCAGCCGTTTCTTTATCAACCCCAAGTTGTTCCAAAATAAATGAATAATATTTAGCCAGAAGATCTATTAATGGCTTAATAATGTGTTCCATAATCGGTTGCATAGCCTGTTGTATAAAAGACTCGCCCGTGACCGCCTGGTAGATGGCATCGCCAGCCGTCAATGCCAACCCGACGGCAGCCAGCGCTAATGATGTCCCACCAGTAAAAATAGCCGCTGCGAAACCGACAATGGCGATAGCCCAACCGAGAATTTTACCAATACAGCCCATGGTTTTTTGCATCTCTTCCGCTTTACGCTGCTCAATGTCGTATTCACGCGCTTTTTTTTCAGCATCTTTAACCGCTGCTTCTGCCAGTTTCTGCTTCAATGCAGCGCCAGCCTGTAAATCCTCACTGGCACTTTTATTGATGAGTTCAGCGACAATGGCCAGCAAATAACTGAGACTTTTTGCATTTTCATTTTGCTGTTTCCGTTTATATTCAATAACGGATATTTGCTGGTTAGGCATAGAGCCCAGCAGGGCTTGTGCTTGCTGCCTGGTGTTTTCCAGAATGGCTCTACTGGCAATTTCTGCCAGGCGTGCAGGCTCCAGTCTGTTTTTGAGTGCATCCTCATAGTGGGCCACAGCGCGCTGTTTGTGGTTATATGCCTCGGTAACAGCACATTTCGCTTCCTCTATTTTCTTACTCAGGTCAGGGGATAGCACGCCGTTCTCTTGTAATTCCCGCTCTGCTTGATTCTGCAAAAACTGCAACTGCTTTTGCGCATCGGTATAGGTGTCCGTTGCCGCGGTAGCCTGCTGTTTTAACCCATTGACCAGCGTCTGTGCCTGCGTCAACGCATCACTGTCATTGGCCCACTGCTGAGCATGCTGCTCTAATTGATCGGCGAGTACACCATATGTCTGAGAATGACCCGCCAGTTGCGCATTGTATATCTTCAGTTGATCGACCATTTTCTGTAGTGTCACATCGCCAGTCAGCTGATTTATTTTGCCTAACAGGCTAGTCATGCGAGCAGAGGCAGTCAGCGAAGTCGCGGGGTTGTCTGCACCCGATGCGATTTGGGACAACGGAGATAAAGCGAAAGGCTCCGATGCCAATTGCGGTATATTGGCATCTTGTGGTGTCCGGGGCTGAGCAGCGTTTCCCTGCAACGCGTTAGTAGTATTTTGCAAAATGGCAGCCAGTTGCTCTGGCCGTAATAGTGTCATCGCCACTGCAACAGAATCTCGTTGCGGATGCTCTCTCAGCCCTGCCTCACCAAAACGTTTAATAGCGGTGCTCTGCTTTATTAATTCAGTTCGATATGTTTCAACGTCTCCACCACCAGAGAATGCGAATGCCGAAGAAAAATCATCAATAGCTATGTTCATTATGCCTCCCTATTAGCATCCTCTTTTTGCGATCCATTTTCTTCGTTAGCATCCATATCTTTTAAGGCAGCCAAATAAGCCTGTGCCTTCTCCGTCAAGCTTACGTCAGTGCATTTTTCGGTTACAATATCAAAACACTTACTCGCCTGAACCGAACGACAGAGCATCAGGTTACACTGTCCGGCGTAGAGCATAGGCCGATAGTCATTTTCTGACAGTGAATATGATAATGCATAAAAATCAATGGCTTTTGAGTAATTCTTCTTCAATTGATAAACAGCAGCCAACCCCATTGCATACTCTGGATTATAAAAATCGTAGATGCATAAAAAGCGAAAAAGTGATTCAGCGTCATCTAACTTGCCCATATGATAAAAGTCATAGGCAAGCTTATAAACATCACTCATTGTTTCGTTCGATACGCCATGAACATCTTTTAACGTTGCACCATTATGAATGGCATCCATGAGTTGCTCAGAATAATCTTTGAGCAATGTTTCCTCAACTTCATCACGCAATTCATTTTTAGCATCCATTACCTTTTTAAAGCTCATCTTAGACCTTCCATATTATGGATAAAATGGAAAAATGTTAATATAACGATAAATTCATCGAGAGTGTAGATAGTAATGAATACAAGCACTATCATACTGTTCACCCATGAAACCCGGGTACAAAAAAAACGTACTATTGTTTCTTATCACATAATTTTGTTCCAGAATCTGCCAATGGCGATTCTTGAGAAACCTCGCCTTCACACTCATTGACCTCATTATTATCGTTAAACGCATCCAATTCTTCGAGTTCGACTCGGCGCAACCATATCAATATATCCATAACAGCCATAAGCGCGTCATCGTTTATTGAAATAAAACTGTATGCGGTGTAACTGCTATAAAGTTTCCTTGCCAACTTTACGTCACGAACAACCGGTATTCCTTCTTTTTCCGCATAGGCAATTGCTGCCTGCGCTTTCATGTTTGAACATCGCAAAGAGATAAACGGTAAATAAGCCACTTCCATATTAAAATAAATTGCAACCGCAATATGTGTAGGATTGGCCATGATCACTTCTGAGTTTCGGATTGCGGTTCGCTCTTCACTTGAGAGAATTTCATGATGCGCCCGGCGTCGGGCTCGCTTGATTTCAGGATTACCATCCAACTCTTTGCGCTCTTGTTTTACCTCATGCTTATCCATTTTCATCTCTCTGATGTAGAGAAAGTATTCAACAATGAATTCCGCCAACAAAACAAGCACAGACCAAAGAATAAAGAGCAATATACTTTTTATCGTGACAGACACCCAATAGGCAATTAACTGCATAAGGGTGCCATGATAAACCAAAAGTATGTTTTTTAATTCGTAGACGATAATAGTATAACACGTTCCAAACAATACGCCCAGATACAAAAATGATTTCACAAAATCTTTAGCAGTCCTAAGACTAAATATCCTTTTAAACCCTTCGATTGGATTGAGTGCTTTGATATTAAAACGTAAAGCTTCAGTAGCTATTGAAAATTTAGTTTGCAACAATGTTGTGGCAAACCCGACAACGATACACAGAGCGATAAAAGGCAGACACATCTGCAATAAAATCACCACCAATTGAATACTGTATGAGATAGCTGTCATCTTGTTGTTATATAGCAATGCAATACTGTATAGTTCTATAAGCGGGCCGAAATCCATGCTGCTCCCCAGGAAAAAAACACCTGAAATTAATACCACAGTTGCAACAAGATCCCGACTGCGAAAAGTTTGTCCCTTCTTTGCTGAATCACGTCTTTTCTTTTCTGTCGGTTTTTCTGTTTTCTCAGCCATATCTCTTTCTCCATGACGTCAAATAAAAAAGCGTTGAAACGCCTGTAAGGAAAAAAGAGGTAAGGGTTTTTCAGTCAATGATTGGAATCCATAGAGCAAAAATACAGCAAAAGCGATGACGCTTTTGATGGTCAACGAGAGAGAAAATGGATTAAGCTGCGGGCAATAACGCGAAAAGACACCTAACAATACTTCTGACAACATCATGACAATGAGCACAGGTGCTGCCAACATGATGCTGCCTTGCATTAACATCAAGAGTAAATGCCCGGTCTCGTTAATGTTCATTTCACTCAGCTCACTCCCTTTGGGCAATACCCGGTAACTTGCTGCCAATACTTCAACCAGCAAACGCATACCGCCTTGAGCAAAAAAGATCGCGCCAAAGGCAAAATTGAAAAAACCAGAGAGAATGGAACCTTGAACACCGTGCACCGGATCGATGCTATCGCTTATCGTCGCGCCGCGTTGGTTATCGATAAGTTCACCCAGCGCTATCACCATCCAAAAAGGCAAGCAAAGCGTTACGGCTAAAATCAGGCCCACGACCAGTTCTGTTACCAGTACCATCACGCCCCCTAAATCCGTGGCGGGACTCGCCTCAACGCAGGGCCACAAGCCGATAATCACAAGAAATATCGCGGTGTTCTTTACGATAAGATTCGCCAATACCCGCTCCCCTAAAATGGGCAACATATAAAAAACAATAGCCAGACGAGCATAGGCAAGCATTAAAATCATGACATTATGTTGAAAATGTAAATAGAGACTAACGAATAACATGATGTTATTTCTCACTGAAACGCCATTGAAAACACCTGATATGAGAAATAGAGCATCTCCGCCGAAAACCAATCAGTCAGCATGAACAAACTGGCAAACACCGCCAATAATTTCACCCCGAAAGGCAACGTCTGCTCCTGTATTTGCATTACCGTTTGAAATAGACCAACAACAATCCCTACTATAGTTGCAAAAGCAATAGGAACAGCCGTTAACTTAAGCACTAACAACAATGCATTATTACCAATAAAGAGGATATTATTCATGATGTCATGAGTTCTGTATATTGGGTGATTAACCCCTTGGTTAACAGGCTCCAGCCATTCATCGCAACAAATAGAATTAATTTTATCGGGATAGAGATCGTGACGGGGCTCATCATCATCATCCCAAGCGCTAACAGAATGCTGGAAACCACCATATCAATAACAACAAATGGCACGTAGAGATAAAATGCAATTTTGAAGGCACTTTGTATTTCGCTCAACGCATATGCTGGCATCAACGTCATCAACGGTAAAGATTGCATTTCATGCTCTTCCAGTTGAAGCACGCTGTCTTTGTTGCCCTGCTGGACATTGTAGAAAAAATAAATCAGATCGCGATCGGAATAGTGCACCAGATAGTTTCTGTAACTTCCTAACCCTTTATCCATAAACAGGCTGACCGACTGCGCATCATTAAAATTGATATTATTTCGCTCAACGAACTTCAGTATATTCTGGGTGACTGGCATCATAACAAAGGCGGTCATGATCAATGCTATGCCATTCAATGTCAACGTTGAAGGCACTTGCTGAATCCCCAACGCGTTACGAACCATGATAAGCACGATAGAAAATTTTATAAAACAGGTGCCACCGGCAATAATAAAAGGTAACAACGTAAAGAACGACAGCAGTATAATTAATGAGACGTCATTACTCAGCATACATTGAGCCCACTTGCCCCGTTGCAGCGCCGTTCATATTGTTTACCTCTACCGCCAGTGAGCCGTCATCCAGTACAACTAACTCACCGCGCGCAAATAGCTTGCGATTCAGATAAATTCTAATCTGTTTTTCCGCATTGCTATTTAACGGCAACTGCGCGCCGGGTTGCAAACTATCCAATTCGCCGACCGTAAGCGTCACCTTATCTAATACAAATTCGATATTGACAGGCAAATTCATCCATTCAAATGTTATTTCATCCTCTTCTCGTAGCGCATCATCTGAGTCAGCGATATAAAACTCCTCCACAAAAACCTCCAGGTCCTGAGTTAAACAAAAATGTGCGATTGGACAACGTTCAATAAGCAGCATGGGATCGTAATGTTCAATACGAATCAAATCGCCTTTGGCTATCGTCACCAGTTGCGCCAATAGCAAGCGGGTAGTGCCCAACATATAGCGCAGGGTAAAAGGAAGATGTTCAAGCCAGGGACGGGAAATCAGTAGCGCCTGTTCTTGGTTCTCCGGCCAGTCACAACACAGCAACGAACAGGGCCTGGCAGGTATAAGCGTAAGTGAAACCGGCAACGATCTTGCAGGAATAGAGGCCTGTTGAATTTCCCACCGTTTATTTGCCACCCACCAATCAGGCTGGTGATGACACAGCCAACGAGAAAGATAGCCAAGCGGCACCTGTTCCCACGCAATACCAGGCAGTTCACACCCACTCGCCGCAGCCCACTCATCGGCATCAACCCATGCCTGGGCGCAATTCTGCTCCTCGTCCGTTAAATCAAGGCTGAGGTAACGACGCGAGGGACTGGGTTGCGCAATCTCACTGCCCGGAACAGGCAGTGCTGCTTCCCAGGCGACATTGACCTGCTGAGGCCTGCGACGCAACCGCTCCCGCACATTCATTATTGTTCCTCTTCCTGTTCTCGTTGCTGCTGGCCTTGCTGCTGTTCATCGCCCACGCTATCGGGAAGCAAAATGTGCGGAGTCTGCTTTGGCCAGTGATCAAGTTGCCGGGTTAACGCATCGGAGGCGCGCACATCGGACGGTTGCAGAACCATTGCGCTTTCAAACAGGCTGTCACGCCGTAGCGACACCTTGACGGAGTGTTCGCCAAACCAACGTTGGAACGGGTAGCTGATCCGCACAGTTTGATCGTCACGAGAGTCACCAAGGCGCAACGCATTCAACCTCTCTCGCTGTGTAATCGTGGTAAAGGGTGTGGTCATTGGCTCATTACGCTGGGGGTGGGTTACATCCGCTGGCGAGCGGAACGTGCCGTATTGCCCTCTGATGTCATGCACAGGACCCACAGCAGGCACATATTCCGCCACGGGCCGCACATCGACAGCGCTGGACACGTCAGATACTGTGACAGGGTCAGTCATATCAGGCACCTTGCTGTTTCCTTGTTCAAGAAGGGGAACGAAACCCGCTTGACCGTTGGCTTGTACTATCGTGCTATTTACCACGACGGGCATCCCATCCTGTGCTGTAGCGCAATACGCGATTGTGGGTGAAACAGGTACATCACGCCGACGCATTTCCTGATCGTGTAACTCATGTTTTTTTCCCTTTTCTGTCACTGGCGCTCCGTTCTGTTTCAGGCTCAACGGTTTGTCATGCAGAATTGCAGTGTAATAATGCAAATACGTAATTTTTTCGGAACTGTGTGTTTCCTTCTTTTTCTTTTTCTCCGCTATTTTTTCGAGGGATATTTCACTTTCAGAGTCGGTTTCCGATGACATCTGGGATTTTATTGATGCCTCACCCGGTTTTATCTCCATAACTTACTCTCTCCTCAATATCATTTTCAGTAGTGGTATCTGCACGTTGAAGTTGGTTATGTCGCATACGTTGAAGATTGCGTGCAATATTGCGGTGTCTTTTTTCACACCCGACTATCACGCTCTGACATTGTTCTATTTTTTGTTTTTCAATATCAGCATCATTCTGCAAATCAATAATGCGCTGAGTAATATCTTGCTGGTTACTCATCAATACACCCTGCTGCCGAATACGCTGGTACATTTCACTGCGACTAAGCACCCCAGGCGACATCAACTGAGCAATCTTCGTGCTTATTGCGTCATACTCCCTACGGCATTGCGCAATGGCGTAAAACATCTCATCCAATAGCGCTTCACTCTTTTTTTTATCATGCCCGGCACGATGTTGTTTATGCTCCAGCAAAGCCAAAAAAGCATGTCCTTTACGCCAGGCATGCATAAAGTTTATCCAAACACGTGGTTATCTCGATTTTCTGCGTCATGTCCTGTTTGAGAAAATCCTCCATCTGCTCCTTTTTATTCAGCGCCGTATCGTTTTCTGCATTCTCTCCTGGCTGGTATTCTCCCAGGTCCAGATACAGTTGCATATCTCGTTGCCGAAACAGCAATTCTCGAAAACGAGCTGCGGCACGCTGTTGCTCTGATGGCGTGATATGAAGAAACACACGACTAATACTTTGTAAAATATCAATCGCCGGATAATGCGCTTGAGCAGCCAACCTTTTACTCAGATAAATATGTCCATCGAGAATAGAACGAACTTCATCGCCAATAACATCCGGTTCTTCTTCATTCTCAATCAATACCGTATAGAAGGCCGTTATTGAACCCTGATGAAAACGTCCAGGCCGCTCCAACAGCTTAGGTAATGCTTCAAATACCGAGGCGGGATAACCGCGTCGGGCCGGCATTTCACCCATGCTAAGTGCGGTATCACGCAGCGCTCGCGCATAACGGGTTATTGAATCAATAAACAGCAGGACATGCTTCCCTTTAGCGCTAAAATATTCCGCCACACGTGTCGCTATCTGCGCGGCATTATAACGTTCAATACACGACCGGTCTGATGTGGCGTAAACCAGCACCACTTGCGCACTGCGCGGGGATTGTTTTAGCGTTTCGATAAACTCGGTAACTTCACGCCCGCGTTCTCCAATCAGACCAATAACATAAATGTCCGCCTCGGAATGCTCAATCAGCATGCTCATTAACGATGTTTTGCCACAGCCAGCAGAGGCAAAAATGCCCATGCGCTGACCCAAGCCGCACGTGAGCAGCCCGTCGATCGCTCGTACTCCCGTCACCAGTGGCGTATCAATCGGCCTGCGCTGGGTAAAATCTTTGGCTTCTCCTTGCACCGTCAGCACATGCTTCACGCCGGGATCGCGCGACGCGTTGCTATCGAGCCGAGCGCGGACATTGCCCATCGCATCAAGAACAGTGCCAGCAACATCGTCATTCAGCGCAATCTTGAACGGGTTACCCGTCGGATAGAGCACATTGCGACGAGAAAACCCCTGGTTATCATTTAGCAGGCTTAATAGCGTGTACTCGTGATTAAAACCAATGACTTGCGCAAGCCCTACTCGTGTTGAATCCTGAAGGGAACGCTGCACCTCGCACACCTCGCCAATATAGGTACCGGGTAAATAGGCCTCTATTACATTTCCCTGAATTCTTACAGGGTGAGCAAGATGGACAAAGTTTTGCGCGACCATGGTTGCACTCCCGTCTTTAATTTAATGCAGTGCGATACTGCTGCAACACCGTTAAAAAGGTATCCAGCATCTCCATGAACGCGGAGGCTGACTCACAATGTTTTTCTTTTACCTGAGCGCGAAGATCTAAACTGTTATCAATCTGATATAGACAAGGTTGCCCTGCATGAAACACCTCTTCGTTATGCGCCAATAACAATGGAAACAGATTGGCACTGCAATAACTCAGAGTAGAAAGATTGAATTCGCCCAACTGTGCCCAAACCCAAATTTCCTCATCATTACTCTTGATATGGATAGTGGGAATATCATCCTTCATATGTAACGATATCGTAGAGTGATTATTCAGATCTTTATCAAGAACCTCTGACATCCCCACTTCAGCTAAAATCTCGGTTAGCAACGCAACAACATCATATTGCATAATTCACCCGTTAGTTTTGTAGTAAACCTATAACATCAATGTCCACGCTTTGTGAAATCTCACCAAATGAGAGCACATCCATTTCAGGATAATGTTCTTCGACCAGTTTTTTCACAAAGCGTCGAATATCAAGAGATACCATTAAAATAATATCCCTGGCATTGACTCCGTTGCCATGAATACTTTTTTCTAAACACTGCATAATTCGCTCAGTTTCTGGTGGAGGCAAGTTGATAAAGGTTCCCCCCGACGTTTGTCTGATACCATTACGCACTACCGCTTCCAACTCATGCGACATAACAAACGCACGAATTTTTCCTTCCGTAGAAAATCGGTTTGATATATAGCGCGATAACACACCGCGCACATGCTCCACTAACATAATGGGATCTTTTTCTTTCGGAGCCCACTGTACTAATGCCTCAAGAATTAACCTCATGTTCCTGATAGAAATACGTTCTTGCAGCAAACGTTGAAAAACCTCAGTAATACGCTGAACGGTATTATTTCTGTAACACTCTTTAAGTAATTCCGGATATTTTTTATCAAGATCGTCAAGCAGCATTTTCGCCTCCTGGATACCGAAAAACTCGGTAATGTTTCTCGCCAGCAGTGTCGATGCGCAAACGTAAAATTCATCCTGTGCACTACGCGTATAAAATCCAAGACTGTGTGCTTTTTTGCACTGTTCCTCCGGGAGCCAATAGGTTTTTACTTGATCAATTTCATTAACCTGTACATTGCTGTCCAGAACCTGGTACTCATCACCGCGTAGCAAGATCTTATGCATACCGGGAAAGAGCGGGAAGCTGGCCGCCTCAATCTCATTAATTAAAATGACGACAGTATTTTGTGGTGTATCCGATTTATAGTTCATCACCACATCAGGTAAACGAACACCGTACTCGATAAAAAAGTGGCGTTTTAAATACGATGAAAAACCATATTGGTTTACTATTTTTTCATGCCCAGAAAATGCAGTAACGATTAAAGGAATGGTTTCAGGGATAAACTCACCGTCGATTACCACAGGTTTTCCCTTATCTTCACCCTCGTTCTCTTTCTGATCTGAACGTGATGCCATTGCTCCCCGCTGTTTTTCTTCCCGCCGGTGTTTGAAATAGAGTCCAAACAGCAGTGCAGCCAATAACAAAAATACCGCCAATGGAAAACCTGGCAGCAGACCGAGTGCAATGGCAAGAATGCCGGTAACCACCAATATAAATTTATTGGAAAACATGTCGTGGATGATTTTGGATCCCAGATTATTATCTTCATTGTTGTTTACCCGAGTAACAATCAAACCACCACTGATAGAAATGAGGAGTGCAGGTATCTGTGCAACTAACGCATCACCTATCGTCAACAGCGTATAGACTGAAAGCGCTGTCGACATACTCATCCCATGTTGCATCATCCCAACAGAAATGCCGCCTAGCAGATTAACGAATATGATGACGATCCCGGCAATTGCATCACCTTTGATAAATTTCATCGCACCATCCAGTGCGCCATAAAGTTGACTTTCGGCCTCCAATACCGTTCGCCGCTGCCTTACTTCATTTTCATCAATCACTCCCGCTTTAAGATCGGCATCGATGCTCATTTGTTTTCCAGGCATGGCATCGAGAGAAAAACGCGCCGCCACCTCAGCGATACGCTCAGAACCTTTCGTAATAACAATAAATTGGACGATAGTGACGATAAAGAAAATAACGAAACCGACAATCAGATTATCGGCAATCACGAACTCCCCGAAACTGGCAATAATGTCCCCAGCATCAGCATCCATCAACACTAAACGACTCGTACTGATGGATATCGCCAATCGAAAAATGGTACTGATCAATAAAATGGCAGGAAACGATGAAAAATCGAGAATCCGGTTAATGTAAAATGACCCTAAAAATATCATCAATGCCATTGTCAAATTAAAAGCAATAAGAAAATCGACCACATATGTAGGCAAAGGGATAATCAGCATCACGACGACAAGAATCATTATCAATAAAATAATGAGTTCAGGACGGTTTCTAATTTGTAGAATAAAATTCTGTAGCATCATATTTCAACGTCATGTCTATATCAAAGTAGTTATGCTTTAGATTAGGTGTAGTAATCAGACCACGGACCTTGTCGACGCTCTTTATCATGAAAAGAAGCAAGCAGCGAAGAAATAAAATTTAATAGATATTTTCGACACTCGGGTTCAATGTACATTCTTTCTGGCGTTTTATTATACACACCTCTTAATATCTGAATCACCGTTGCACGTTGTGTTAACAGTAAACGCTGCATAAAATCATGGTTAAAATGATAAAGCGAACCTTCAAATTGATGACTTGCGACAATGCCATTGAGGTAAAGTATGACTATATCACTTTCATCCATTATTTTTATTTCATTTTTTAAACTCTCACGAAACGGCAGCGTAGAAAATTGTTCATTCAATAGTAAATCCAAGGTGTGAATAGTTCTGGCATCAGACAACCGATCGCTTAACGGACCAAATTCATCAAAATGGATACCCGGCTCACTCGATTTCATATCGGCAATAAGCGCATTCATGGTAAAAGCTAATAAACGCTGCCGGTTATGACATCCGTATTGTTCTATCCAGTCCTGGTAGATAAAGCTACCGGGCAGATCCAAATCTAAAAAGCGCAAGTAACAGTCGCGTAAGTCTCCAGCGGAGAGGCTCTGCTGGCCCTCCATGCTGCTAAAACGTTTTGCAAGACGGCCGATATTGATGCCGGAACGCATTTTCGGGCAATCCGAGAATTTTTCGAGATCGGCCATCGCCTCTTTTATTCTTTTCTTTTGTAACGCAGAAAGTTGACGATTAAGCATCAGTTCACGCAAGGCCAGCATCAAGTCGCTGTCATTGGGGAAGAGACTTCTGCCGTATTTCAGCAGTCCATCTCTGTTCAAGGACAACCGGGACACTTGCTTAATCAAAGCATCGTGCTTTTCGTCAGCCTTCTCTTCCAACATGGAAGAAAGAAAGTCATGCTCAATACTGTCGTTCCTGCGGCCCATTCGGCTAAAACGACCAAATGTACTCAGCACATCGGCAAATTCTTCGGCAGCATTGCTGATCTGCTCTTGCAGGTTCGCCACTGGCTGGTGCTCACCCTCCTCACTGGTGGCTGACACCGTTAACCTGTTGTTCTCCTCCCTAAAATCCGTGCGCAGGAGGCTTGCTCGCCCAAGAGGAGGTATTGCCATCTACATGCCTTGCCGTTTGTTCATAAATTGCCGCAACATGGTGACCGTTGACTGCAGTGTTGCCGTATCTGCGCCGACAAGGTTTCGACCCAGTACCGGGTTATTGTCCCAGCGCCCTTGCCAGGTTTCACCATATGCCAACAAGCGTGGCTGAATAAGAAAAAGCCGTACCATGTTTCTATGGCTGGTATAGGTGTAATCAAACAGCTTTCCCACTAGTGGGATATCTTTGAGCAATGGAATACCAGCACCACGCAGCTCATCCTGTTCGCGACTGTAACCGCCAATCAACAGGCTGTAGCCCATCGGAACACGGGCTGTGGTACTGATTTGCGTATTGTTCACAACGGGCAACGTATCAATACTCTCCGTGACGCCATTAACTTGCGGTATTTTTCCATCCTGGATATTGAGTATCATCTCAATTTCCTGGCTTTGTTTCCCTAAACGAGGAATAACACTGATCATCGTGCCAAATGTCACTTTCTCTAATGATGAGTAACGTTCTCCCAATAATCGGGTATAGAAACTGCTATTATTATCAAACAACGCTGGGACATTTTCCTGGGTAAGAAGCTCTGGCCGAGAAACCACTTGTGCATTTCCCTTCTCAACCAGCGCACTGACTTTTGTTAGAAAATTCATACTATTGGTTGGATTCAATGCGCTTGTAGCGCCATTAAAATTAATACCAACATTTCCTATACTTGCCTGACCTTGCCACGCTACCCCTAAGGTTTCTACATCATTTTTCGAGATGTCGATAATCCAGAGTGAAAGTTGGATTTGCTGTTTGGCAATATCTATCGCACGAATAATATCGTCCACAAAGGCAACCTGTTTTTCACTACCCTGGATCAGTAAACTATTGGTATCGGTATACGCAACAATATTTATTGCATTACCCTCCACGCCGTTGAATGCCTCATCTTGACGGGGTCGCTGGCTATAATTGTCCCCTGTTGACGGAAGTAGGTTTCTCATTTGGCGAATATATCCACCATCCTGGGTGTAGCGCATGTCATTTTCAATGGCATCTGGCTCACCAGATAGCATTATATTGGCACTATTATGACTCTTCCTGCTGTTGAGCAATTGATTGAGTACCGTCGCCACCCCCGGAATAGTGATTGGCGTATCTCGCAGTGAATATGCCCGATCGTTAACAAAGGTATTTTTCAACTTGATTACCCTGATAACGTTCTCTCCAGCACCTGGCTGAGAGTAGGTACTATCAATATACTTTGCCGCTGCTGCCACGAGTTCAACATAAACGGGCGGTCCCGATAGATAAAACGAACCGGAACCACTGTGAGACCGCGGTGGGAAACGATCGTCATATAATCCCGTCGATTGTAAGTAGGCCTCCAGGCGATTAAACGAAGCATAGGCCAGCTTGATTACGCGGCTCTGCATCTCATTGACATCGTAGACATAAATCGAACTGCCATCGTCATACCAGATCAAGGCTATACGGGCCGATAACATATTTAATAACTGGCGCGGGTTCGTCAAATCAAAATTACCTGAAATACGTTTTTTAGCAGCTTCCACGCTGACAATAACAGGTTTTTTCAATACCCCACCGAGCACATAAAAAAGTTGCTGGACGCTATTATTATTAGCAACATACGTCGTTGTGTTATCAGCTGAAAAAGCGTCCCTGCTGTTTATTTCATCATTCTGTGTCATGCTCTCTATCGGCAACGAACCCGATACAGGAAAAACCATGCTGATTCCTATAACAACCCCTAGTAGATAAAAATCCATTTTACCTATTCTATTCATTCAGAAAGCCTTCCAAATTTTTGAACTCCCTTGGGGTTATACCAAAAAGGGTTTTGATTTCCGTGGAGAAATGAGATGATGATGCATAACCGTTATTCCAAGCCACGGTAGCAATCGACTCATCATTCTCAATCAGTTGCAGCGCACTGTAGGCAGCTCGCCACATTCTGAGCTGTTTTTTCGGTCCACAGGTAAAAGCGTTATAGCAAAGCTTCCTAAAATAGGATTCTGAAACACCATATTCTTTACATGAATTATAAAGTTTGTGTGACTTCATGCTTTTACTGTTATCAAGAACTTGATCCAGCAAGAACTGTGCAACCCAATAGCTCTCGATACCGCGAATGAAATGACATAATTTATTGATAACATCCGTATCGCTGATAAAGTCACGACAAAAAACCAAATCCATAAAACTCATTTGTGCGTTGTCAATGACCGCGCAAAAAATTTTCTCGGTCTCGAACAGGACTTTATGTTGTAAAGGAGCAGCATTCGCCCCCCATAGCCGAGAGGACTCTTTAAAGCGGTATTCAGTGAAGGCTAAAAAGGTCGCCAACTGGGTAATCAACGATCGTCCCACCAACCATTTGCCATGAAGCGATAACTCAATAGCACTATTTGATACCAATACCGCAGATTGATCTCCCGTAAAGGTGACGCGTTCCCGGCTATTCATTATAGAAAAGGTAAATGTCGACTCAGGGGTCAATGGCCTGATAAAGAATAATGAGTCATTAACCCTAAATGTTTCATCAGTGATGACTGAATCTTCAACCATTGCATTATAACCAGGGGTGTATTTACAATTCTGGAGGTTTGTATTAATAGCAATACTTTTACTCTGGTTATTCTGAAGCTCTCTAGACATAGTGACCTCTGTATAATTCGCATGACATTTAAAGAAAATTGCGTCAGCCATACTGAACTGCGCAGCTCATACGCTCTAGAATAATAGCGAGCCCACGATAGCTATCGGTGCGGTGTGTAGGGCCAGAATATTCACTTAAAAACAAGAGGTCAATACACATCAAAAAATGTAAAAATAAATTAATCAAGATAATATATATATCACAGAAATATCATAATTATATTTGCACGCATCACCAACCAATACACGCCTCCTTTAGAAGGTGGCAATATTATCTTTTTATCAAGCACCCTGTGCTGCATCGTAACCAATTGATGTGAAATCAAAAAAAACCACATCAAACGTGATAATATCAAAAGCATAAAATAACCAAATCAACAACACAAAACATAACAATAAATAAAAAAATCAAAAAAAACTCAACACCACGCCATTGCCATATCAAATTATGTCGCTATCATGTCCCTACATTTTTTCATCCAGCCCTATACAGAGCGTCATAATCATATTTAGCTAAAGGATATCTCCAACCGTATCAGTAGAGTTTGATACACGAGTGTATTCACTCGTCGAAAACCGTCATTGTGATCATACATAGCTTCATTATTAATTATTAAGAGTAGGGCAACATCAAGAATTGCCACTCATTTCAAGGAACAAACTATTTAGGGTAGCCATATGGATGAAAAACACATTGATGACAATACGACAAACAGAGAAATTTTCACCCTAAAAATCCTTTTTGGCCCCATGTATGGTTGCGAACTAAACCTGCCTGTGGATAACTACTTCTTCAACATTCATCCCGAAATAAAGCAGAGTAGCACAGGTGGTGATATGCAAGAAGGGGTTGCGAACATGGCCTCATTCGCTTGCAAAACTTTATATATTCCTTGCGAAGTCGATTCAGACAATCTTCGGCTCTATTTGACTGAAAAATTGGAAATTGATGGAAAATCCGGATATCAGGTTGACATACTGGGACCCGATAACTCACAAACAGTACTCATCGAAGAGAATGTTTTTTTTCAACAAGGAAATATACGACTTGCACTTAAAAAAAATCATGATAAATGGTCAGATGAAATATCCACGTCTAATTGGGTAAAAGCAAACCAAACGCTCTCACTCTCGGATGCCTCTCTAGGAAGAGCCAAAAAGGCTAACCTAAAAACGTATTCCTATTCTTTGCTTATATTAACAGTTTTTTGTATTTGCACTTACATTGCCTGGTATAACTATTCGCAGCAATCCAGTCAAATAGTCTCACTCAATGCCGTCCTTGCTGGATCGCCGGCACCACTGAAGATCATTAAATCTGACAATCAGATTTATGTTTTTGGAGAGGGATATCAAGAAATTGCCTGGTTACATGACGTTCTCTACAAACTCAATGAAACCACCAAAGTTACCCCGATATGGACATCAAGAACACGAAAGGAAGTGATAAAAAAACTGCATAACAAGGGGTTTCCTATTTTACAGTTGGATTTGACGCTGCCCGAATTTCCTCAACTGTATACCTACAGGAAACTCGATAATGAACAGGAAACTTCATTAAAAACACAGGCACATCAATCACTCCCTTATGCAAAACGTATTGATGTTTTTTTTAGAGATAAAGAATCCCTTGTAAAGCAAGCCCAGCATGGACTTGAGCGTATTCAGATTCTCTACCGCTGTGTCACTACAGATAATGGCTTTGCACTGATCATCAGAGATGACCTTAGTGACAGTGCAATAAATGCACTAAATATTTTTATTACTGATTTTTACAATCAATGGGGGGATCAGATCGTTAGTTTCTCGATCAACATGAATGAAAACATTCTCAAAGATAAGTCTTACCTTAACGCAAAAGAGGGATATCTTTTCATATCCCCTACGCATTGGTATTTTCCACTAAACAAAAAGGACATAAATTATGGCTGATACAAAATACACCCCGCAACACGTTGACACTATTTTTCTCGACAAGATGTCGGGCGAATTTGAAGCGGGTGCAAAAACCTTAATGGAACATTTGAACACAGCCAAAACGGCACTGACTGCTGATCCCTCGAATCCCTCTGTTCTGGCTGACTATCAGTCCAAGTTGCAGGCTTACACGCTATTTAGAAACGCACAAACAAGCACGATAAAAGCCTATAAAGATATCGGTGCAGCCATTATTCAGAACTTCCGCTAATGCTGTATTGACTGCTTTCATCTTATTCTTACTCGAGGAATGTTTATGGAACTGACAAATAAAACGTTGGTTGAGTTAACGCAACTGACGCCGGAAAAAAATGATTGGGAAGAGACAGACTCGACGCGAGTCCACGACCAAGCATTTTCCATGCTGGTATCCACTACCTTTAAGCAAATGAGTGAAACAGATGAGCAATTTAAACAAGCCATTAATGCCCTTAGCAACTCACCACAGTTTACCAGTAACCCAGAAGCATTATTACAACTGCAAAACTATCTTGGAGAATACAGTAATTACGTTTCATTAATCAGCACGCTGGCTCGTAAAGGCGTTAGCACGATAGAAACGCTGGAAAAAGCACAATGATGTTTCGCAAATGCGCCAAAAAGCTGCTGGCCACGCTACTCGCCATGTTACTCATGGCGTGTAATGAGAGCCACCTGCTTGAAAATTTGACGCAGCAACAAGCAAATCAGGTGTTGGCTGTTTTACAGCAATACGATATTGCGGCCCAAAAGCAAGGCGGTGGGAAAGGCGGCTACACGATCACCATTAACCGGGCTGAGGCCACTGCTGCATTATCGATTATCAATCTCTACCAGTTGCCCTGGTCAGGTGATGTACAAATCGGGCAGGCATTCCCGGAGAGCGCATTGGTAGCGTCTCCCAACGCAGAGCAGGCCAGGGTCATATCACTGCAAGAGCAACGCCTTGAACAGTCATTACGCATTATTAGCCAGGTGGTAAATGCGAAAGTCCACATCAGTTACCCATTATTTAGCAATGATGCCGCCAATCGTTTCACCTCCGATCATGTCGGTGTGATCATTACTCATAAGGGAAATATTGATGAAAGCGTATTTATTTCGCAGGTAAAGTCACTGATTAAAAACAGTCTTAGTAATATTCGCTATGAAAACATTTCTGTAGTGCTTTTTGCTGTTCCCGCTATTCAATACGTTCCCCCTACAAAAGTGCGTTCTGTCGACTTCACGGTTTGGCAAGGCGCGCTGATACTTGCGCTACTCATGGTGTTAATGACAGGAATTTATTTCATCGCCAAGATGATGCGCCGTTCAACGCCCAATGATGCGGTAACACCGATGACGCATGAGAAGGAGCCACCGGCATGAATATTTGTCATGAGCAGCTCTTTCGTATTCTGTACCACCCAGTCGCTTACGCACACCCTTCTCATCTACCGGATACCTGGCGCGCAAAGGAGCGCGCCAGCGAACCCTTACTGAATTACTGGCTTTATAGACGCTACCAACTTGCCTCCCCCCCAAAAAACTGGGATGCATCATGCACGCTGGCGGCAGTCATGATAAAGCAATGGCATAACATGCCGGACATTGCTCATTTATTAGGGGGGTATCTTCTTAAATCATCAATGTCAGATCTCAACCTGGCGCTATTTTCAGATCCACAATTGCTTAATTTTATTGCATTGCCACTGATGCACCATGTCGATCCCGGCCCGCTTAAGCAAGGACGGTATACGCTGCTGGCTTGTGGGGCAAGGTTCATATTAAATCAATGCCATCCGATTCCACAGGCCCTGCAACAACGATTTATGCTGTTGTTCCCCACCGGCATTGAACTCCCAAAAATAGACGCGCCACCTACACCCGATCATCTCAACTTATTCAATATGGCCACGCATTATGCGAACAATTTCCCTGGCAGAACTGCCTGAAGAGTGCCGCGACTCAGTACTGATTAGGTCTAAAAATCGTAAACAACAATGCCGTTCCCAAAATGCCATTGAGCATACCTTACGCCGCTGCCATGAGATTTATGATGAACAAAAGCAGACATCCGAGGAGATAAAAAAACAGAAAGAAAAGGAAGGATTTTCCGCAGGTTTCAAACTGTGCTTCACCACAATGCTTTCCATGCTGAACGACTATGAAACGCTACAGCATCAACGCTGGACAGAGCAGCGCCAACATTTGCAGAAGGCGCTGACCCAAACCCTGCACGATCCGATCATCGTTGAATACGTTGTTACACAGTTAAACGCGCATTGCAGCCATAGCGATGCGATGACGCTTATCTTGCCCGAGGGTGTCGCGGTACCTGACCTATCGCCACATTTGACGTGTTTAACCACTCATGAAAATCACATTACGCTGCAATGTGGCTCGCACGCACTACGCTTTCCTGCGCAAGCACTTTGCCAGCAATGGATGACACAGGCTGATAGCGAAACACAGGAATTCACACAGCAACTGGATGCATTAACGCCAGCAACGCTACAAGAGATTATTGACATGCTGCGACAGGCTATACCCACTTTCACATACACTGCCAAGGATGAAGATTGATGATATCACGCACCCAACCCGAAGGAATTAATACCGTATCGAATCATGTGCCTGGCCCAGACAATGATGGCTTCGACGCCCTGGTTTTGCACTACCTTAGCGTTAATCATCCGCAGGGCAATCTGCAAAGCATACTGGAAAAACTGAAAGCGCTTGCACCCAACTCACCATTAACGTTAATGGCTCTGAGTAGGGCAGTAAATGTGGCTAACGCAAAGATGCGCAAGGACCCCGCACATGCGCAATACGCGAATACGATTCTCTACAAAAGGGCCATGCAACTTACAGGTACTAATATCCTATACACGACGATGATGAATGATATATTTTTCCCTACGAATGAGGAGAATACGGTTCTGGAAAAATTTTAACACCATCATGGCATTGCTTTAGACATCAGCAGAGAGTGACCAACGCCACCTTTAAAAGGTGGCAAGGAGCGCCTGTTTAGCGTTGATTTGTCCATTCCGACGAGTGAACTTCACCATCTTGCTCAATGACAACCGAATGTCCCGAGGTCATCGAATTTTTCGTTAAATACCATAACAGGTAAGCCGTAATGATAAACACCACAACCAGCACTGCATTCCTGAGACGCATATTTTTTTTCTTTGGCCTGACACAAGGAGAAATCGCCAATGAATTAACAGGAATGGATGTCAGATTGATCAATGAGGTTCTGTCATAAACAAACTGCCCACACGACGTGTCATACTGCGCCGTATAGAGGGTTTCTACTTCAGGGTGAGTGCTAAAAGCATCTTCCACCACACCTGCCTGAGGCTCATCAAAAGAAGGGGTCACACCAAAACGGTATCCCAACTTAGGGATAGTCACGATGATTTGCTTATCTTTATCCTGCAAATTACGCCGCAGTGCGCGGATCACCTGCGCAATGCTTTGCGATGTTACATATCCCCCTTCCCACACACAGGACAGGAAATCATCCTGTGACACGGGATGAGGGTATCTTTCGCAAAGCAGAGCCAACACATCGGACTCCTTTTTCCTTAATTGATATAAGGTGTCACCACAGCTTAATGTCCTGAGCTTGGGGCTAAAAATGAAGCCAAGAAAGTAAATATTGCCATCATTCATTAAGCTAATGTTCATTTGCATATCCGCCTGATATTTTATCTAACAAAGGAATCCACCATCAGGGAATTCTCACTACAAACCATGGTGGCAGTGATTACCTCTCCTCCTTAAATGTCTGCCACCAAGATACTCATCATCCATCCTTATGATAACCCACCATAAAAACGCACCTTGATTGGTTCATGCAGCAGCGAAAATATTTTATAAAAACATGAAGTGAAATAATAAAAACGATGTTTTGATTTCTAATACATTGTTTTTTTCTTAATGCAATGCATACATGATCATTGTAAATGCGCGGAATTAAAAACTGTTTAAAACTATTAATAACATTGCATCCAATCGATAAGACAAATCATACCAAGATAAAAATGGCATTTAATAACCAAGTGTAACTATTATTTTCAATTAAGCTACAAAAAGAAAAACACGCCACAATCAGATATAAAAATGTCATTTCACTGGTGGTTTCCCATCAAAAGAAAAACATATAAGTGCATGATTTTCAATGCATTGAAACAGAAAAAACCGATAGCCAATTAAAAGACAATCTCACCACAACACTTTCACACATTCCATTCGAAATCATCAAATAAAATGGCTCCACGATCAATGCCAGCTAATCTATTTTCAGATACGCGATGACCACGCCAGGTCTTTTAGCGATAAGTGATCAGAGAAAAAAAGTAAATATATATACAATAATAATTTTTAAGACAGTCTATCACGCCAGGCTGCTAGCATAGGTTATTTGGCTCGGTGCATAACAGTTGCCACATTGAAAATGTCTCACCAAGCCATTAAAAATAATAAAACATAATTTTACTATGAAAGCGGTTTTGTGGTATTGGTTAGACATTGATATAACCCCCTTTTTTCAAGATATGATTCATTTATGATATGGCACTATAATCTTCCGGGCAGGGTTACTCTTGCAAAAAACGATTCTTGCAAAACTTCCCTGCCCTCGTCACGGTAAATAATAAGGATGCACCCAGGTTATATCCCTCAGGGCGCAAGCAGAGCTTATCCGTGCCACCGGAAAGGATGTGTGGTGACCTCCGACAAACCGGTAAAGGTTATACGCGTTTGCAAAATGCCCGAGCCGGAATGGCTGGCCCAACACTGTTCCTTAATCGCATAAACATGTGACTTCTCTTGATAGCCCACATCAGCGCTCGTAAAGACGCCTGGATTAATGGGATAATTAACGTTACGCGTATCACCTTGCCCATCGATAACCTTGTGTACAATGGTCAACGGTGCCATCAGCCTCCTTTGCCCTGCTAAATCAAAACGCGTGTTGGGTTGTACCAGTGCATGATGCATTTTGCCAAAATGGCTTCCTTGGCACGCATCATCATACTCTCCCGTGCTGGTGACAATTCTGCGCGAATAATACGAGGTCGCCAAATGGCTGCCGTATATTTGCGTCGGTTTGGTCGGGTTGACACTTGCCTCAGAAGTGGATGTTTTCCCTTGCAATATGCCATGGCCATAAGCAACCACTTCCACGTGTACACGCTTACCGATATAGCGTTCCTGCGGGCTAAAAGCGGTTTCGACGCTGCCAGTCGGTGAATCAATACGTTGATAATCGAGTTTGCGGCCCCATTCATCGAGTAACGTCACCTCGACATAATGCGGGGCATCATAAGGGGTGCTGCTGTTAACCGACCAGATTACGCGCAGTTTATCCTCGGTGAAAACCGGGGCCCATATCTGCCCTGACTCCACTAGGAAACCGTTGTTGCCATATTTTACCCCCGATACGCTGGGCATAGGCGTAGTGAACACCTGCACATCGTAAGCGCCCGTGCTGCTGGTATAAAACGCATTTTCCTGAATCGTCAGCCGAAGTCGGGTTTTGCCTTTTTTTAATGGCCCTGAGATCTGCCCTTGAGGCGTGATGGCAATGACTTCCTGATCGCTTGAACTCCACTCAACGATGGCATCGGCAGGCAGGTTCGTCGGTTTCTGTAACGTGAATACGCTGAGATCGGTCGTCGTCACGACCTCTGATGCAAAACGCACCGGTACACTTCCCTTACTTAACAGGTATGAAACGTTCACCGTCTCAGAGAGAAACTGTGCGGTTTCCTGCGTATGAAGGGAGATCAGGGCATTGCCCGGCGCGATCGGACGGAGCTCACCGCTATCCGTTACCTGAACCACGCGTTCCCGATCGCTCTGATAGGTTAACGGTAACGATGCGCCAACATCTGGGTTAGTGAAATGGCCTTCCACAGAATACGTCTTCCCCTCCCCCCAGACAGCCGCAATTTGTTGAGTTTTGACATTGAGCCCAGGCGACGCTTTCGCAACCTGAAGCTGGTAGCTCGCACTGGCGGGATGATATTGCGCGTTCCCCGCGGTCTGCACCGTGATGGTTACGGTTCCCGCTTTACGCAGCGTTATTTGCCCCGTTCCCCTGGCAACCGATGCAATGTCAGGATCGGAACTTGACCACATTTGTTGCAGCGTCGCAGGCGCCCCTTTTACCGTCTGAGAGTAGCGAAATTGATGCGTATACGTCACCTTCTGTAGGGCATTGTCGAACCGCAAATCCGGCATCACTGCGCCCACCGAGATAACCACAGCGCTGCCTATGGTTTTTCCTTCAACGCTTGCATTCAGAGACACGCGCCCCTTTTCTACTGATGTTGCTCTGGCCTGATAGGAGCCATCCTGGTTATCGCGCGTTGGCGTAATAGAAAATCCGGAAAGCGACGCTGCGCCATGAAACACCACCGTTTTACCCGAAATTGCATTACCGTAGACATCCCGCAACATTACGTTCAACAATGCGGCATCTTTACCGTCGGAACCAATCTCCGTTTTATCCGCGTGGAATCGAGAAACATCTTGGTCAACGGCAGCGGGATCAATCGTGACATCGGGTGCCTTTTTTTGGTTCCGATCGTTCAGATACGCCGTCATGCGCAGAATGCCTGCCGTTTGAGTGTTTAAAGTGATATGAGCGATCCCATTGGCATCGGTACTCGTAATCCGCTCTCCCGTACTGACATTACCCTCCGGCTGCCAAAATACCATCATGCCCGGTAGCGGATTGCCATTGGGATCGACAATGGTTGCGCTGTAAGTGATGCCAACAGGATCTCCGGCGGTCAACCGCATCCTGTTGACACTTACTGCGTCAATAACCCCTTGGCTGCCATCGCCGGTCACCACCAAGGGTTGCGTAAGACTGAGCGGAACATCATTGACGCGCACGGAAAGCAACACCTCTTGTGCATGTGTCGAGCTGACCTCGATGCGATAGCGTCCTTCCGCGAACGCTTTGGTTTCACCAAACAGTACGTTGGATTTGTCGCTGACAGCAACGACGCGCTGCCCTGTCAGTGGATTGCCTTTGTTGTCGCGCAATACCAGCAGCAAGACCGCCTTTTCTTTGCCTGCCACCAGCGTGGTGGGGTGAACCCGTAACGAGGAGTGAGCTTCCGATAACGTACCGGTTGTGAAGATTATCGTCTCCGCCGCGCGCGTTGAAAGTGGGCTCGACGCTGTGACAGTAACACCAAACGCCTGGCTACTGGTTATAGCGGTTACGGCAACACCCTCCTGGTTGGAAAGGCTTTGCACGTTGCTAAACCTGACCACACGAGCATCACGATCGGAAGACCAGTTCACTCTGACACCCGGCACGGGGTTACCCTGAGCATCCTTGATCAACGCACGATAGTGCACTGGTGATTGGCCGTCCGCGATGTAAGGTGCTGCGGAGGGCAATAGCTCGACCACCTGCGCAGTGTGGTGCTCAGGCTGGAATGCCAGCGTAACCTGATGCGCGGATGAACCCTGAGTATGCGCAGTCACCGTGGTGTTGCCCGCCCGGGTATTGGTCAGTGATACCCGAGCTTCGCCTTGAGCATCGGTGAGCGCGGTCGCACTTATCACGGCGCCATTGTCAGCCTGCAAGTGTATCTGCACATCGGGAACCCGATGTCCACTGGCATCCGTGACGGTAACGCTAATCGCATTGGCCGCTTTACCGTTGGCTACGGCATTATTTGTTTCCACCGCCAAATCGCTAATGGCAGCGCTTGCCGCATCCGCTGTCAACGTGACACGCGTTGTCGCCAGCGTGATGTCACGCGCAGAAGGCGCGATGGTGAACACGGTGGGCTGCGTGCCAGCCGTTAAGGTTGCGGCATATTCTCCCGCAGACTGGCGCTGAAATGCAGAAATCACCGAGGCATCCGCACTGCGCTTCGTCCTTTTTGCCGAAATCTGAATCTCATTGGGATCCAGATCGACAGGATTTCCGTGCAGATCTCTCACCTTAAGCGTTAAGCGCTGCTGCGCTTTACCATTGGCGGGGAGCGAGACATTTTCTGGCTCAAGGCTGCTGTTGAGTGCGCTGACCTCTGCGGGTAATACCGTCACCTGCGTTGTCGCACTGCGCGACATATTGCCTTGCGTATCCACCGCAACCGCACTCATGCTGTAGGTATTCTCTCCTTGCGGGCGATACTGCGGCAATTGAACACTGAAACGATCGTGGCTCTCTTTAATAATCTTTCCCCCTTGCGCCAGTAACGCAGAGGCAGACCAGTCAATGCGCGCCAGAGCATATTTGCTATTGACGGAAAGGGGGAACGCCTTCTGCTCACCGCCATATCCCATCAGTAAAGATGGGGTAAACAGATGAAGCAGGCGGGATTTACGATACTCCAGGACAATCTGATTATTACGATCGACGAAATCAAACCGGCTGCCAGCAACGCGACGCAGAGCGGTCACCTGCCCAGGGTCGATCTGCTGATGCCACGGTTGATTCAAGCGGTAATTGAGTTCCATTCCCCATCGCGTCTCGCTCGCCCCTGATTTCCCCTGACGCTGTTCGGCGTTCAAGGTCAAGAGCGGGAACGGCGTATAGCTGGACCCTATCGTGAGAGCATAAGGGTTGCGTTGGCGGTCATCTTTGCCAAACAGCGCCACCTCATCACCGTAATATTGTTCATAGACCAACTTGCCGCCAAGCTGTGGCCAGTCTGGCAAATATCCCTCGGTGCGAATATCCCAGCCATGCGCGGGACGCGCCTGATAATCAACAATGTCTGGTGATGGTTTCCAGCCGCTCATGCGTAAATAACTATTGAAACCAAACTTTAAAAAATCACGCCAATACTCCAGGCCAAAACCGATGCGAGCATGGGACTGAGACAGGTCATAATCAAGAAAAGCGTTCCCCCCAATGAGATAATCGTTTGAGCTATAACGCACGCCAAATCCCAGATTGGTCTGAGGATGGTCATCATTATTATGTAAGCTTGCCTGCATAAAAATCAGCCGATCTTTCTGTTCCTGCAACGGATACAGCACATCGAATTGAGACCGTTTTAACGAAAACTCCCGATCTATGCCAAACTGTGCGCGAACAGAAGCATAGGGGCTTAACCATTGCGTAATCGCCTGGCTGGCGCGTTCTGCCGCAACGCCACGCGCCATGTCAGAAGCATCGGCTCGATGGCGGTCACTTAACCATCCTCCGGCCCGGGAAGCCCATTCCGCCAGGGTCTGTTCCTCAGCGCCGACAGCGTCGACAGTGGGTGCTGGCTCGGCGAAAACCCGTGACACGGAAAACGTACCGAGAAGCGGAAAGCAGACCTGAATGCCTATATTTATCCAGACAAAAAGTTTTTGACAGAATGTCGTTCCCCGCTGGGGAGTCATGTTCATATTTATTCACCGTAAAAAAAGAAGAAAAACGAATTACAAAAATCAAGAAATAAAAACATGGCCATCTACTATGAAAGCCTATTTATTCATCACTGGAAATTTCAAAAAACAATTAACATCGACCAGAATACGAAAAGGCAGGATACGCCCAAAATCAGGGCGAAGAAATTAACGCCACATCAACACAATATATTGGAACATATAACCTCATGAACGCTCTTCCTAATTTCGATACACTCATTTTAAAAAAATTTAAAAAACAAACCCACAAACCAAAAATCGACTCAAATAAAAAAAAGAAAAAAGAAAATGAATATCATTTCAATCTTATTTCGCGCATTTATCTTCTCCCTCCTGACTATCGCAGCATTATCAGGTTACACACTGGGCAAACAGCATGTGCTTTTGACGGGAACGATTGGTGCTATCATGGAGCCACATCTGTCTGAGACGCTCCTTTGGCTGAAGGGCAAAGAGGGATTTCAATTGCTACGGCCAGAGAGGCATACATCTGAGGTCTGACTAATGAGTACAGCGTCAACAGGTAGCGATGCCCCCTTTGGCACGCTATTGGGATATGCGCCCGGCGGCGTAGCCATTTATTCTTCGAATTACAGCACGTTACCCCCAGAACACGATCACCGTGATGCCAGTTTCCGCAGCTATATTGGCAATGAATATATGGGGCATAAATGGCAGTGCGTTGAGTTTGCCCGCCGTTTTTTGTTCCTGAACTATGGCTCCGTCTTTACTGATGTCGGGATGGCCTATGAAATCTTCTCCTTACGCTTCCTGCGCCAAGTCGTTAACGACAATCTGCTGCCACTTCAAGCCTTCGCCAACGGCTCCCCGCGTCCTCCTGTCGCCGGGGCCTTGTTGATCTGGCAGAAAGGCGGTGAGTTCAAACACACGGGCCACGTCGCCGTGATTACCCAACTGCTGGGTAATAAGGTCAGGATTGCAGAACAGAACGTTCACCACACACCGCTGCCCCCCGGTCAGCAGTGGACACGAGAATTAACGCTGGAAGTCAGTGAAGGCCACTACACCCTCAAAGATACCTTCAGCGACACCACCATCCTGGGTTGGATGATCCAGACCAGCAACACGGAGCACAGCCTGCCGCAGCCGACCATTCCCCCGGCAGCATTGGTGCTCGGTAGCGCGCGACTCGAAAATAAAGGGCAGTTCGACGGCAAATGGCTCAACGAAGCCGATCCGTTGCAGAATGCCTATGCGCAGGCCAACGGCCACCGCATTAATGCCGATCCCTGCCGTTACTTCACCATGACGGAACGCGCCGAGCAGGAACTGATCAAAGCCACCAATGAACTGCATTTGATGTATCTACATGCAACGGATAAGGTCTTGAAAGATGACGATCTGTTGGCACTGTTTGATATCCCCAGGATCTTGTGGCCACGTCTGCGGCTTTCCTGGCAACGCCGGCGTCACCATATGATCACCGGGCGGCTGGATTTTTGTATGGATGAGCGTGGACTGAAAGTCTATGAATACAATGCAGATTCCGCATCATGCCACACAGAAGGTGGACTGATTCTTGAGCAGTGGATGAAGCAGGGCAATATCACCGACGGCTACAACCCCTCGGAAGCGTTGCTTGACGAATTGGCGGGTGCCTGGCAGCACAGCCACGCCGCCCCCTTCGTTCACATCATGCAGGACAAAGATGTGGAAGAAAGCTATCACGCGCAGTTTATGCAACGTGCACTGACACAGGCGGGCTTTGACAGCAAAATCCTCTACGGACTGGATGAATTGGGCTGGGATAGTGCCGGGCAACTGATTGATAGCGAAAGTCGCCCGGTTAACTGCGTGTGGAAAACCTGGGCATGGGAAACCGTGGTTGAGCAGCTTCGTGAAGTAAGCGATACCGAATATGCCGCGCTGCCTATCCGTACCGGCCATCCGCAAAATGAGGTGCGCCTTATTGACGTGCTGCTGCGCCCTGAAGTGCGAGTCTTTGAGCCGCTGTGGACCATGATCCCCGGAAACAAGGCAATACTGCCGGTATTGTGGTCACTGTTTCCCCACCATCGCTACTTACTCGATACCGACTTCGTGGTGAATGAGGAATTGGCGCAAACGGGATATGCGGTAAAACCGATATCGGGACGCTGTGGCAACAACATTGATTTGATCAACCGGCACGAGGAAGTGCTGGACCAGACCCACGGCCAGTTTGTTGACCGGAAAAACATCTATCAACAACTCTGGTGCCTGCCGAAGGTGGACGGAAAATACCTTCAGGTTTGTACTTTTACCATCGGCGGCAGTTATGGCGGCGCTTGTTTGCGTGGCGATGATACCCTGGTGATAAAAAAAGAAAGTGATATCGAACCGCTTATTGTTTTGCCTGACGAGAATACCCGGAAAAATAAATAATGCATAACAAGGGGGATGCCGCTATTTACGGCATCCCTTGTTCACCACCAAGACAGCAAAGACAATTTCCGGAGAGATTAATACATTTATCGTTATAGATAATAAATTTTCCCACTATAATAACGCGTGGATAAGTCATAAAGATGGGGGGAATATAACAATCCCTTTTTGCTCAGGACACAGGAAATTAACCATACCAAGAAAAAAATAGACAATGCCGTTCGTTCAACGCAACTATCCGTCGCATTGTTATCATGGTACTCGGTACCCATGCCCGCCGTTTGCAAATTATCCGCATAAATATACGATACGCTTCGCGCATGAAGAAGCTAGCATCAGAATCAGATACATTTTCCGTTAGCGCTTTGATAACGTTCTGGAGGGTAAACCTCTTTGGGTGAATCCGTGCGGGGGGAAGTGGTAAGATATACCGTACCCTGGATTGGAAATGTTGCTGGCAGGGTCTTTTGGTTTAAGCAAGTGCTTGCAGCATAAGTGGCTTGTCCATTGAATCCCCAATAGCTAAAAATGAGTAAGACAGAGATGAATGAACCTATCGAGAAGGATTTCACCGACCATACGCCCATGATGCAGCAGTATTTCAGGCTAAAGGCGCAGCATCCTGACATCCTGCTATTTTACCGCATGGGCGACTTTTATGAGTTGTTTTACGATGATGCCAAACGTGCATCACAGCTATTGGATATTTCGCTCACCAAACGCGGTGCTTCGGCCGGTGAGCCCATCCCCATGGCAGGCGTCCCGCACCATGCGGTTGAAAACTACCTGGCAAAACTGGTGCAGCAAGGCGAATCCGTCGCCATCTGCGAACAAATTGGCGATCCTGCTACCAGCAAAGGCCCGGTAGAGCGCAAAGTGGTGCGTATCGTCACCCCGGGAACGATCAGCGATGAAGCGCTGTTGCAGGAAAAACAGGACAATCTTTTAGCCGCCATTTGGCAGGACGGGCGTGGCTTTGGCTATGCCACATTGGATATCAGCTCCGGGCGTTTTCGCGTTATGGAACCGGCTGATGAAGAGACCATGGCGGCAGAGCTGCAACGAACCAACCCCGCGGAGTTGCTTTACCCGGAATCGTTTGGTGCCTCTCATTTGATTGAGCATCGCCATGGGCTGCGCCGCCGTCCGCTGTGGGAATTTGAGTTGGAAACGGCGCGTCAGCAGCTCAATATGCAGTTTGGCACACGCGATCTGATCGGTTTCGGCGTAGAACAGGCGAAACTGGCACTGCGCGCCGCAGGCTGCCTGCTTCAGTATGCCAAAGATACGCAGCGTACCTCACTGCCACATATCCGCAGCATCACCATGGAACGCCTGCAAGACGGCATCATTATGGATGCCGCTACGCGTCGTAATCTGGAACTGACACAGAATCTGGCAGGCGGCGTCGAAAATACCCTGGCTGCCATTCTGGATTGTACCGTCACCCCAATGGGTAGCCGTATGCTTAAGCGCTGGCTGCACATGCCCACTCGCGACAGACACGCGCTGACGCAACGCCAGAGCACCATTCTCGCGTTGCAGCCGCTGGCAGAAGCCCTTCAGCCCCCCTTGCGGCAGATTGGCGATCTGGAACGTATTTTGGCTCGTCTGGCGCTGCGCACCGCCCGACCGCGCGATCTGGCGCGCATGCGCCATGCATTTCATCAATATCCAGCCATCCATGCGCTGCTGGCAGAAAGCAGCGCAGCATATATCCAACAGCTTTCTCAGCATGTTCATCAGTTTGACGAACTGTGCGCACTGCTGGAGCGTGCCGTGGTGGAAGCCCCCCCCGTGCTAGTGCGCGATGGCGGAGTGATCGCCAGCGGCTATAACGCCGAGTTGGATGAATGGCGTGCGCTGGCCGACGGTGCCAGCGATTATCTCGATCGTTTGGAAATACGCGAACGCGAAAAACTGGGACTGGATACCCTCAAAGTCGGGTTTAACGGCGTGCACGGTTATTACATTCAGGTGAGCCGTGGGCAGAGCCATTTGGTGCCCATTCACTATGTGCGCCGCCAAACGCTGAAGAATGCCGAGCGCTACATTATTCCTGAATTGAAAGAGTACGAAGATAAAGTGCTCACCTCTAAGGGCAAGGCGCTGGCGCTGGAAAAAGCCCTGTACGACGACCTGTTTGACCAACTGCTGCCGCACCTTGAAGCACTGCAACAAAGCGCCGCCGCGTTAGCGGAACTTGATGTTCTAAGCAATCTGGCAGAACGTGCAGATACGCTGAATTACGTTTGCCCGACGCTGAGCGAGCAGCCGGGGTTAAAAATTGAAGGGGGCCGCCATCCGGTAGTGGAGCAGGTGTTGAGCGAGCCGTTTATTGCCAACCCCCTGTCGCTCACACCGCAGCGCCGTATGCTGATCGTTACCGGCCCGAACATGGGCGGTAAGAGTACCTATATGCGTCAGGCGGCGCTGATCGTGCTGATGGCCCATATCGGCAGCTTTGTGCCTGCTGATAAGGCCACCATTGGGCCGGTTGATCGCATCTTCACCCGTATTGGTGCCGCAGACGATCTTGCCTCTGGACGTTCCACCTTCATGGTAGAGATGACGGAGACGGCCAACATTCTGCACAATGCCACCGCCAACAGCCTGATATTGATGGATGAAATTGGGCGTGGCACATCGACCTACGATGGTTTATCCCTGGCCTGGGCCTGTGCGGAAAATCTGGCGCAACGCATCAAAGCCATGACGCTGTTTGCAACCCATTACTTTGAATTAACCCATTTGCCAGAAAAAATGGAAGGCGTAGCGAATGTGCATCTGGATGCACTGGAGCATGGCGACACCATAGCGTTTATGCACAGCGTTCAGGAGGGAGCCGCCAGCAAGAGCTACGGCCTCGCCGTTGCGGCACTGGCGGGCGTGCCCAAGGAAGTGATTAAACGTGCGCGGCAAAAGCTTAAAGAGCTGGAGTCACTTTCCAATCACGCTTCTGCCAGCCACGTGGATGGTGCGCAACTGGCACTGTTAACCAGTGAAGAGCCTGCTCCGGCGGTCGAAGCACTGGAAGCGTTAGATCCCGATACGTTAACGCCGCGTCAGGCTCTGGAATGGCTGTATAAACTGAAAGCGATGGTATAGCGTCACGACAACAGCGGCCTTTCTCTGGGAGGCCGCTTTTTATCCCGTCGCTTCGGTGTTGTTATTCGTTACAGTGGTTTTGCGCTTTCATCTGAAATGGCGCGCTGCTGGGCACCAGGCTTTTTACCGTCATCCCCTCTTCCATCGAAGGCACAACGGCAAAATGCGCGCTGAAGGTAAGCAGCACCGCGTCCTCCGAGGATTTACGCACCTGTAAGTAACGCTTTTCCATCACGATATTGTTTACCACCGGGTAGGTGACACCGGTAAAACAATCAGCAAATACCGCCGCATCGGCCATATAGCGGTACAAACCACGCATCGCCATCGGTGTGGTCGGCAACGGCGCTTGGGTCGCCGTCAGGCGATAGGTATTGGACGATACGATTGGCGCACCGTCTCGATCGAGCATTTCCAGACCATTTTCCAGCGGTCTGAAGTAGCTTTTTTCGCCTTGCACATCGGTGAGCACCAGCTTATCCGCCGTGCGCGCCCATTTGCCATAGGTCGCAAACACGCGATTGCCAGGGCGATCGGTTTGATAATGATGTTGTAGTATGAACGTACCATTTTCAGCCAGGAATAATGAAGTATCGATACCGGCACAATCTGCACAAGGCAATACGCCGCGATAACTCTGTGCCATGGGCTGCAATGCTTCCTCACGCACCGGTTTGGGCGTATGGCACCCCATCAACCCTGCTGCCACTAAAACCAGTAGTAAGCCAAGCGCCATTTTTTTCACGCTATACTCCTCCCCCATCCTCTCCTGTCACCCAGGATCATGACGACTATTGGGCCGGTTGCCACTCGGCAAAGGTAATTTCCAGATTATTCTTATCATCAGACAACCACACCGCACGATCCTGGAGGGTTGCCTGTAACGTCATGGTGCGCTGTACCATGGAGGCCAGCGCCTGCAATTGGCGATCGTCTAAAAAACGGACGGCAAGATTGCGATACGGCCGCAGCTTTTGTTCCATCGATTGCCACCAGACATGGGCCGCTCGCTCACCGTAGACATACAGCACGACGTTGGGAGACTGGTTGCAGGCTTTTTTGAGCCGACGCTCATCGGGCAGCCCTAATTCAATCCACAGTTTCAGCGCCAGTGTGTCATCACGCAACCAGATTTCCGGTTCATCATCGGCACATAACCCCTTGGTGAAGCGCAAATTTTCATCCGCATGGCAGATCCACGCCAGCAGCCGCAGCATCATGCGCTGTTCGGTTTCGGAGGGGTGCTGCGCCAAGGTCAAATTGGCATCGTAAAAAAAAGAGCGGTCCAAATCCGCAATATTCACTGCTGCTTTATAAATCGTTGCTTTTAATGCCATTCGCTACCTCGTCTCCGTCTGCCACAAGTGTACCTTGAGAACCGGTGAGACGCACAGCATACCGACAGCAATTCGGAAAACAGACCGGTCACAGCCTCACGTATAACACCTCAAAAGGTTAAAATTGTGCGCTAACTGAAGCATTGCTTAACAGCGGAATGCTGATATCCTGCTGATGCCTATGCTATAGTCCTTTTGATAACGAATACTTATTTTCGTGGGATTATCTCCCCTTATCAGCAAAAAACGAGGCCATCGCGGCGACAACAGGCACAAAAGCCTACGGCGGTGGGCTTCCAAGGGAGGATATTGTGCAGCAACATTCTGAATTGGTTCGTCGTTTATACGCGGAGATCGCCAGCGGCAATCTGGGCTACATACCCGATGCATTAGGTTGTGTTTTGCAAACCCTGGATGGGATCGCAGCCAATGGCGACTTGCCGTCCACCGTCAGGGAACAGGCGGCCTTCGCCGCAGCTAACTTATTGGTGAGCGATTATGTCAATGAGTAACGAATATCAACCCATCAATTGTGATGATTACGATAGCCTTGAGGCTACGTGCCAGCAACATCTCACGCTGACGCTCGAGTTGCGCAGCGGAGAAACCCTCACAGGCAAGGCCAAGGATATTGTCTCGCGCAAGCAAGTGGAATATCTGGTAGTGGAAGAAAATGGCGCACTGCGAGAGCTGCGTCTGGATCATATCGTGAGCTTCAGTAATCCAGGCATCGGCAAAGTGGTGGTCAGTGAATCCTGACGCCTAAGAGCGCCAATGCTCAATACAACATTTCTCTAACGGACAACCCTGGTTGTCCGTTTTGCATCCACGACTAAATCGCTAATATTTGCTGTAGATCACGCGAAAAAAAATGTCCCCCAGTAAAAACCCGAGTGACAAAAAACCGCTCTCAGATAAATCTATCTATGAAATAAATCAGACAATCTGTTCAAGGGGGTTTTATGTGTATCGCTGGAATAAGTCTGGATCGCCAACTCTATTCAACGAACGACTACCAGCCATTAAACCAGGGTCAAAATGCTACCGTCATGGGGAAATCTTCGCAGACAAACCCCGATAAAGCCGTGTGGCCACAAAAATTACTGCATGTCAGTAATATCAGTAATACATTCACCAAAAAGAAATGGGAGAAATTCCCGGCATTACAGGCTGCGCTGATGGAAACGAATTATTCCCGACATTTTGCCAGTGACTCTGCCACCTATGAAAAGATCTTACAGTGCCAGAAAAAGTTACGCGAAATTGATCTTGAGGTTGTGGAAAAAATCTTAGCGCTGCACCATGACGAATCGGCTTCACATCGCATCACCCCTGAATTGAAAGAAAAAATAAAAGAAATTGAAGCCACTGCGGATTTGTTCTTCAATACCTTGTCAGACATCAGGAAGAGCGACAGAATCATCCACAGTGAAGCGTCTCAAAAATGCTTTTTCTCCAGGCGGGTGGTGTTGGGAATCGCCCTTACAATCGTCGGTATGGCGTTGGCAGCTACCGCATTTGTTCTGCCTATCGCTATTCCGGCACTGGCTATTTCAGCCCCGCTATTACTGGGTGCGCTACGCGGGTTGGGGTTGTTGGTTTCCTGCACCGATGGGTCACTGAATATTCGTGATGCAATAAATAAGTGCTATCAAAAGTCGAAGAAAACGGAATCCATTGAATTCGCTGATGCATTTTCAAAATTACACGATTATTTGAATGAGATTAAACTCATCGGTATAACCAGTTTGGCCACAAGAAAAGCGGAATTACTCAACGGGGGCAACGCGTTACTGCGTGATACATCAGAACAACAAGAAAGTATCCAGCAGGAAATCACGCGACAGTTAGAAGTGACAATACAGCCGTTACGAGCAGAAATAGAGAGATTGAGGCAGCAGCTCAATATACAGCCCCAAATAGTACCCGCCCACACCGAAACAGACTTACCCTTTATCGCTTTGCCCCTGCATGGGTAGTCAGTAGCCTGAGTAGCGCTGATAGATTCTGAATCAGCGCTACGTCATCCGCCACACTATCTGCCATGCGGTATCATTTGCTGACGTATCCCCTTCCCGCATCACAAAGACACCAACAGCGGCGATCGGCTGCTGGTTATAATACACAATAGGAATTTGTTCGCGCTTCCACGGAGGGATCGCATATTCCTGCCACAGTTTTTTCGCAGATCGTCCGCCGCTGCGCCCAACAATATGCAGTGTCCCTTTCAGACCAAAACGCACGCTCACTTGCTCGTCGGGATGCGGGCGTCGGATACGCATCCCTTGTTCGGCCAAGGACAGAAAACCTAACCGGTGCGGAAGCGTTAGTGCGCCCTGCTCGGGGTGCCAGGGTAACACCAGGCTGGCGACGTTGGCGCATGGGGCAACGCAGTACAAACGCTGACGAAAGCGTCGAATCTGCACGCTACCCAACTGTAACAGCGGTTCTGCATCCTGACGGCTGAGTGCCACATCCTGCCACAGGTGCAGCAGTTGTTCGCGTGAAGGCATCGTCACCTCATGCGCTCTCAGCCAACGCCGCAACAGCGCAAAACGGTGCGGTTCACTCAGAGGGATCAAAGCATCAATCGCCAGCGCGCCTTCTGTATCACAGGCCAACTGAAGCGATGCCGCCAAAAGCTCATCCAACAGTTGTTCCTGCTCGGCGCACAGCCGCGCGCTGCGTGCTACGGCCTCTGGAAATGACGGCCAGCGCTGTTTTAGTTGCGGTAGTACCTGCAAACGGAGAAAGTTGCGATCGTAACGCGCGTCGCCATTGCTCTCGTCTTCCACCCACGCGAGCCGGTAATGATGGGCATAATCATCAAGTCGCGCCCGCGCTACACCCAGCAATGGGCGCAGTAAGGGATTCGTCCCCAACAACCCCGTAGCCCCCATCGCGGAAAGCCCGGCGGGGCCGCTGCCGCGCTTGAGCGCCAACAGGAACGTTTCACTCTGATCGTCGAGATGCTGTGCGGTGAGCAGCACCTCGTCAGGCAGCAGATGCTGGCGCAGTGCCTGGTAGCGCACCTCGCGCGCTGCCGCTTCAACGCCACGCTCACGCGCATCGACCGTGACCGGCAGCACCGCGCAGGGAATGTCCCATTGCTGGCAGGTATGCATGCAGTGCTGCGCCCAACGATCCGCCTGAGCACTTAGCCCATGGTGCACATAGGCAGCACGTACAACAAGATCCGAGCGCTGCTGCATCAATTGATACAGCATATGCAACAGCACGCTGGAATCCAGCCCACCGCTATAAGCCACCAGCACACGCTGACAGCCAGCAAGCTGCACCGCTACGTTTTTGAGTAGCGTTGCCACATCTGTTCGCTCACTGCTCATAAAGCTCCAACGGTAATCCATCCGGATCGCGTAAGAAGGTGAAACGACGCTGGGTAAATTCATCCACGCGCACAGCCTCACAGGCGACGCCTGCGCGTTGCAGTGCATCGCACGCCTCGTCAATATCGGCCACCGCAAAAGCAAGATGGCGCAGGCCACAGGATTCAGGCTGAGTAGGTCGTGGCGGTGGAGAGGGAAACGAGAACAGCTCGATAACGTAGCGCCCCTTTAACGCCAGATCGCCCTTCCATGAGTCACGCTCTGCCCGATAGGTTTCCGCCAACAGCTCAAACCCAAGGACATCGCAATAAAATGCCTTACTGCGCTGGTAGTCAGAAGCGATAATGGCAATGTGGTGAATAGCGGTCAACGCCAGCATGCGTACTCCTTGTGGTGGCAAGGGGGTAATGGGAATAGCCGCATAATAGCAAAAAGTCCGCCTCCTTGCGGAAAGCGGACTTTGTTCAGCCTGATACGTCTGGGATCAACAGTAACCGTAGTTCATCAGACGATGATAACGGCGATCCAGCAGCGCGTCTTTATCAAATTCATCCAGCTCACGCAAGTCTGACAGCAGTTGCGCCTTCAGCGACGCCGCCATGGTTTCTACATCACGGTGCGCAGATCCCAGCGGTTCAGGAATGATAGCATCAATCAGATTCAACTCTTTCAGACGCGGGGCGATTATGCCCATCGCTTCCGCCGCCAGCGGCGCTTTATCGGCGCTCTTCCACAGGATAGAGGCACAGCCTTCCGGTGAAATCACGGAATAGGTGCTGTATTGCAGCATGTTGACCTTGTCACCCACGCCGATCGCCAATGCACCACCGGAACCGCCCTCACCGATCACCGTACAGATAATCGGCACGCTCAGACCGGACATCTCACGCAAGTTGCGCGCAATGGCTTCTGACTGGCCGCGCTCTTCAGCGCCAACGCCAGGGTATGCGCCCGGCGTGTCGATAAAGGTGATGATCGGCAGGTTAAAACGCTCTGCCATTTCCATCAGGCGCAGCGCTTTACGGTATCCTTCAGGCGCAGGCATACCGAAGTTGCGGCGAATTTTCTCTTTGGTTTCGCGCCCTTTCTGATGACCAATGATCATCACCGGACGCCCATCCAAACGCGCGATGCCGCCCACAATCGCTTTGTCATCGGCATAGGCGCGATCGCCCGCCAACTCATCAAAGTCGGTAAAAATATGGCTGACATAGTCCAGCGTGTAGGGACGCTGCGGATGACGTGCCAATTGCGCAATCTGCCAGGCACCCAGATCGGCAAAAATCTTGCGCGTCAGCTCAACGCTTTTTTCCCGCAGTCGCTGGATCTCTTCGTCCAGATTAATATCCAATTTTTCATCTTGACGGCTGACTGAGGTCAGCGAGTCAATTTTCGCTTCCAACTCTGCAATCGGCTGCTCAAAATCAAGAAAATTCAGACTCATAGTATTCCTATTTTAGTCAAATTCCAGTTCCACCTGGGTGTTCCCCAGCAGCGTGCGCAGGTCATTAAGCAGCACATCGGTTGGCGTCACACGCCATGCCACGCCAAAACGTAACCGGGCGCAGGCATCCTCCCGCTGGTAGTAAAGGTGTACCGGGATCGTCCCCGATCGGTGAGGTTCCAACGATTGGCGGAGACGGTTTAATAGCTGGTCATCAATTTGCCTGTCAGTCAGCGAGATAGCAAGCCCGCGCGCATATTTTTCACGCGCTTCACTGATATCCATGACCTCTCGGGCCATCATTTTAAGGCCCCCGCTAAAGTCATCAAAGCTGACCTGTCCACTGACGATCAGAATTCGGTCTTTTTCGAGCAGATGCTGATACTTATCCAACGCTTCCGTAAACAGCATCACTTCCAATCGGCCGGAACGATCGTCCAATGTACACACGCCAATGCGATTGCCTCGCTTGGTGACCATTACGCGGGCAGCCAGCACCAGGCCGACGGCCGTTGTCACTTTGCCCCGATCCGTCGGGTGCATGTCCTTCAAACGCAAGCCAGCAGCATAGCGTTCAATCTCCTTGAGATACTGCGTGATCGGGTGGCCCGTCAGATAAAGCCCTAACGTTTCCCGCTCACCGTCCAACACCACCTGCTCCGGCCAGGGAACCACCGTGCTGTAGGACTGTTCTACCTGCTCCGGCGCTTCCGCCAGAACACCAAACATATCTGCCTGACCGATTGCTTCGGCCTTGGCATGCTGATCGGCGGCCTTCAGCGCATCGTTGAGCGAATTCATCAACGCCGCGCGATGCGGCCCCAGCCGGTCAAACGCACCGGACATGATCAGCTTTTCCAGCACGCGGCGATTCAGTTTCTTGATATCAGTGCGGGCACAGAGATCGAACAGCTCGCGGAAATACCCGCCCTGATTTCGCGCGTCGATGATCGCTTCTATCGGCCCTTCACCGACGCCCTTGATCGCGCCGATGCCATAGACAATTTCGCCGTCATTATTAACGTGAAAATGGTACAGCCCGCTGTTGATATCCGGCGGCAGGATTTTTAACCCCATACGCCAGCACTCATCCACCAGCCCCACCACTTTATCGGTGTTATCCATGTCCGCCGTCATTACGGCGGCCATGAATTCGGCAGGATAATGCGCCTTAAGCCACAGCGTTTGATACGACACCAGTGCGTAAGCGGCTGAGTGCGATTTGTTAAACCCATACCCGGCAAATTTTTCCACCAGGTCGAAGATCTTCATCGACAATTCGCCGTCGACGCCCATACTCTTCGCCCCGTCCTCAAACACGGAGCGCTGCTTGGCCATCTCTTCGGGTTTTTTCTTACCCATGGCGCGACGCAGCATGTCTGCGCCGCCCAGCGTATAGCCGGAAAGCACCTGGGCTATCTGCATCACCTGTTCCTGATACAGGATGATACCATAGGTCGGCTCCAGCACCGGCTTGAGCGATTCATGCTGCCACTGAATATCAGGATAGGAGATTTCTTCACGTCCGTGTTTACGGTCGATAAAGTTATCCACCATCCCTGACTGCAAAGGCCCCGGACGGAACAGCGCCACCAGTGCGATCATGTCTTCAAAGCAGTCCGGCTTCAAACGTTTGATCAGGTCTTTCATGCCGCGCGATTCAAGCTGGAACACCGCCGTGGTTTCCGAACGTTGCAGCATGTCGAAACTTTTTTTATCGTCAAGCGGGATCGCCGCGATATCAATCGGCTCCAGCCCTTGTCTGGCACGACGGGCGTTGATCATCTCCAGCGCCCAGTCGATGATGGTCAGCGTGCGCAGACCCAGGAAGTCAAACTTCACCAGCCCGGCATATTCCACGTCGTTTTTGTCAAACTGGGTAACCGGATGATTCCCTTCCGAATCGCAATAGAGCGGCGCAAAGTCGGTGATTTTGGTCGGTGATATCACCACCCCACCGGCGTGTTTACCCGCGTTGCGCGTCACCCCTTCCAGTTTGCGCGCCATGTCGATAAGCGCTTTGACTTCTTCGTCGGCGTCGTAAATTTCTTGTAGTTGCGGCTCGGCCACAAACGCTTTTTCCAGCGTCATGCCCGGATCGGGCGGCACCAGCTTGGAAATTCGGTCGACAAAGCCGTAAGGGTGCCCGAGCACACGGCCCACGTCGCGGATAACGGCTTTGGCCGCCATGGTACCAAAGGTGATGATCTGCGATACCGCATCACGCCCGTACATCTCCGCGACGTGATCGATGACCAGATCGCGCTTCTCCATACAGAAGTCGACGTCAAAGTCAGGCATTGACACGCGTTCCGGGTTAAGAAAGCGTTCGAACAGCAGATCAAATTCAAGCGGGTCGAGATCGGTGATTTTCAGTGAGTAGGCCACCAGTGAACCCGCCCCCGAGCCGCGCCCCGGTCCTACTGGCACATCGTTGTCTTTAGACCACTGGATAAACTCCATTACGATCAGGAAGTAGCCAGGGAACCCCATCTGGTTGATAACGTTGAGTTCGATCTCCAGACGCTCGTCATATTCCGGGCGACGCTGCTTACGCACCTCTTCGTCGGGAAACAGGAAAGCGAGGCGCTCTTCCAGCCCTTCCCTGGCGCGTTTAACCAGAAAATCCGCAGTGGACATCTCACCGGTAGGGAATTGGGGTAGGAAATACTCCCCCAGACGGATGGTGACGTTACAACGTTTGGCTATCTCGACGCTGTTAACCAGCGCTTCCGGGATGTCGGCGAACAGCGCGCACATCTCGTCTTCGCTGCGCATATACTGCTGCGCGCTGTAGTTACGCGGGCGCTTTGCGTCATCGAGCGTATACCCATCGTGGATCGCGACGCGAATCTCATGGGCATCGAACTCCTCGGCGTTGATGAATCGGACATCGTTAGTCGCCACCACCGGCAAATGGTGTTTCATGGCTAATTCAATCGCCGCGTGAAGATAGCTCTCTTCATCCGGGCGACCGGTGCGAATCAGTTCCAGATAATAGCGGCCTGGAAAGTGCTCTTGATAAAAGGCCAGGCTTTGCTCGACCAATGCCTGATTACCGCGCAGGATAAACTTGCCCACGTCGCCGTGCCGGGCGCCCGAAATCAGCAGTAAACCTTTACCGTATTCGATCAGCCAGTCGCGTTCGATGGTGGGACCTTCGGCACCGTAGCCGCGCTGATAAGCATGGGAGATCAGCAGGGTGAGGTTTTGATAGCCCTCGTTGTCCATGGCGAGCAGGGTGAGTTGCGCAAGTTCATCGCCCAACACATCGCTACTCACCAGAACATCCGCGCCGACAATGGGTTTAAGGCCCGCACCGTGTGCGCCGCCATAAAATTTCACCAGCCCGCACAGGTTGGTGAAATCCGTGATCGCCAGGGCTGGCATGCCCAGCGCGGCCGCCTTTTTTACCAGCGGCCCGACTTTTGCCAACCCATCGATCATGGAATAGTCACTGTGCACACGCAGATGGACAAAACGTGGTTCGGCCATATCCAGATCCTAGACGTTGTCGAAAACAGCCCCGCATTACCCGCGGGGTACCGATATTACCTGATTGCGCGCGGTTGACGGGCTATGCCAACCCCAATACGCGTTTTACGGGGGCGAAACTGCGCCGATGGTACTCGGTAGCGCCTAACAGCGCGAGTTTCTCAAGGTGATAAGCCGTCGGGTAACCTTTGTGCTGCGCAAAGCCATATTCAGGAAAACGGGCATCCAGTTCGACCATTTCCCGGTCTCGCGTCACTTTGGCGAGAATGGATGCGGCACTGATCTCGGCAACACGGCTATCGCCTTTCACCACCGCCAGCGCGGGCATAGGCAACAGCGGGCAGCGATTGCCGTCTATCAGCACGTAATCGGGTGCCAGGTGTAACCCAGCCACAGCGCGCTGCATTGCCAGCATCGTGGCATGCAGGATATTCAATTGGTCAATCTCTTCGGGCTCGGCGCGCCCCAGACTCCATGACAGCGCTTTGTCCTTGATCTCATCATAAAGCGCCAAGCGGCGTTTTTCACTGAGCTGTTTTGAATCAGCCAATCCAACAATCGGGCGCTGCGGGTCGAGAATCACCGCTGCGGTGACGACCGCGCCAACCAGCGGGCCGCGCCCCACTTCATCTACACCGGCTATGCGCGCAGCATCCGGATAGACAAAAACATCATACATGGTTCACTTCACCTCGGGCCAATTCCAGCACAGCCTGTGCCGCCTGCGCATCAGCATCACAACGAATCTGTTGGTGCAGCGCCAAAAAGGTCTCGTGCAGTTGTTTCACGTCTTCCCCACCGTCCAGCCAGGGAAGCAACGCCGCCGCCAGCTTGTCCGGCGTGCAATCCTCTTGCAGCAACTCTTTTACCAGTTCGCGCCCGGCCAACAAATTGGGCAACGACACCCAGGGGGTTTTGACCAGTCGCTTTGCCAGCCAGAAGGTAAAGGGCTTCATGCGGTAACCCACCACCATCGGGCATTTCGCCAGCATACATTCCAACGCGGCGGTGCCAGATGCCAGCAGCGCCGCATCGCTGGCGATCATCGCTTCACGCGCCTGACCATCCAGCAAATGCACGTCTAGCTCAGGAGCGGTTTCTTGCTTGATGCGTTCAAACTGTTCACGCCGTTTGGCATTCACCAGCGGCACTAACACGGCTAAATCAGGGTAGCGCTGGCGTAATAGCTGTGCGCTGCGTAGAAAATCAGCGCTCAGCATCTCCACTTCGGCTCCGCGGCTGCCCGGCAGCAGCGCCAGGCAATGGCGCTCAGGCGCGATGCCTAAATGCGCGCGCGCCGCCAGTTTATCCGGCTGTAACGGCATGGCATCGGCCATGGTGTGACCGATAAAGCGGCAAGGCACGTTGAATTTGTCGTAAAACGCTTTTTCAAAGGGAAGAAACGCCAACACCAAATCGGTGGCGCGCCCAATTTTAAAAACGCGTTTCTGACGCCAGGCCCACACAGAGGGGCTGACGTAATGAATAGTGCGGATACCGCGCGCCTTGAGACGGCCTTCGAGCGTGATATTAAAATCGGGCGCATCAATGCCAACAAAAACGTCAGGCGCAAGTTCGGTAAAACGCTGCGTAAGGTCACGGCGGATCGACAGCAGGCGCGGCAAACGGCCCAGCACCTCAACGATGCCCATCACCGCGAGCTCTTCCATCTCATACCAGGTTTCACACCCGGCTTCCTGCATGCGCGGCCCGGCAACACCGACAAAGCGAGCGTCAGGCATCTGACTTTTCAGCGCCCGAATCAGGCCCGCACCAAGAATGTCGCCGGAGGTTTCTCCGGCGACGATACCTATCACAAGGGGACGCGTTGACATGAATTACCGGATAATGCCGCGGGTAGAACGGGCAAAGAAATCGATAAAAGCTTGAACCGCAGCATGATCTTTCGCCAGCGCTTCGATTTCCGGTTTCACCTCTTCCAGCGTTCTCCCACTGCGATACAGCAGCTTGTAGGCGTTACGAATCGCCTGCTGGGTCTCTTTTTCAAACCCGCGGCGTTTCAGCCCTTCAATATTGAGGCCGAACGGCGTCGCATGGTTACCTTGAGCAATAACGTACGGCGGCACATCTTGTGCCACACCGGAACAGCCGCCGACCATGACGTGTGCACCGATGACACAGAACTGGTGCACCGCCGTCATGCCGCCGATAATCGCAAAATCATCGACTTCAACGTGTCCGCCCAGCGTGGCATTGTTCGCCAGAATGCAGCGGTTGCCAATGACGCAGTCATGGGCGATATGCGTGTTGATCATCAGCAAATTATCGCTGCCGACTTTAGTCAATCCACCACCTTGTTCCGTACCACGATGAATCGTGACGCTTTCACGAATACGGTTACGATCGCCGATCTCTACGCGGGTAGGTTCACCGGCGTATTTCAGATCCTGATTTACCTCACCAATGGAGGAAAATTGGTAGATCTCATTATCACGGCCGATTTTAGTGATCCCGTTTACCACAACATGGGATTTTAATACCGTGCCTTCGCCGATCTCAACGTGAGAACCGACATAGCAGAACGGGCCAATGTGTACACGCGCACCAATAATGGCACCGTCTTCAACAATGGCGCTGGGATGAATAAAGGCGGTTTGATCAATCACGTTATCAGGCCTCCCGACGACGAGCACACATCATTGACGCTTCACAAGCCACTTCGCCATCTACTTTGGCGACGCCTTTGAAGCGCGCAACACCACGGCGCTCTTTAATGAATTCAACTTCAAGAATCATCTGATCCCCTGGCTGTACCGGACGTTTGAAACGTGCTTCGTCCACAGCCGCGAAGTAGTAAAGCTCACCCGGTTCCAGTTTACCCACGCTTTTAAACGCCAGAATGCCGGTGGCCTGAGCCATGGCTTCCAGAATCAGCACGCCGGGGAAAATCGGCTTCCCGGGGAAGTGTCCCTGAAAGAAGGGTTCATTGAACGAGACGTTTTTCACCGCACGCAGGAATTTCCCTTCTTCGAAATCCAATACGCGGTCCACCAGCAAAAAGGGGAAGCGGTGCGGTAATAGTTCTAATATCTCTTCAATATTCAGAGTATGAGTGTTAGTTGTCAAAATACTCTTCCTGTCCGTAAAAACTGATGCCATCAACAACACGGCCTGCGAGATCCCAAAAGGAGGATCATCTGGCAGGCCGCAAATAAGGATTTTTACGCCGGCCTAAGCAGGCAATCCACAACAACCAACGCGTATAAACCCGTATCCATCACGCCGCCTGCCACTGTTTTGGCAAGGCTGGCACGGAGATCAATCCTGGTTGACTTTACGCTCAACGGCTTTCAGCCGTTTGCTCATATCATCAATACTCATCACCAGCGCTGCGGTTTTACGCCACGTTTTATTTGGCTGTAACGGAATTCCCGATGAGTATACGCCGGGTTCGGTGATAGGTCTCATGACCATCCCCATGCCGGTAACCGTGACCTTATCGCAAATTTCCATATGACCATTAATCACACTGGCACCGCCAATCATGCAGTAACGGCCAATTTTCAGGCTGCCTGCCATGATGACGCCACCCGCGACTGCTGTATTGTCGCCAATCACGACGTTGTGTGCAATCTGGCATTGGTTATCAATGATAACGCCGTCACCAATAATGGTGTCATCCAACGCGCCACGATCGATGGTGGTGCTAGCGCCAATTTCGACGCGATCGCCAATGCGCACCGTCCCTAACTGCGGGATCTTTATCCAGTTACCGCGCTCGTTGGCATAGCCAAAACCATCGGAACCAATCACCGCGCCAGATTGAATCAGGCATTGCGCCCCCAACTCAACCCGATGATAGATCGTCACATTGGCCCACAGACGAGAACCCGCGCCAATCTTTGCGTGTTTTCCCACAAAACAACCGGCACCAATCACCACACCATCGCCTAACTCAACGCCCGACTCGATAACCGCATTCGCACCAATGGCGACATTGCGCCCCAGCACAGCATCATCGGCAATCACCGCACTGGGTGCGATATCCTGCGCAGGTTGCGGCGTGGTATCCATCAATTGCGCCATACGCGCATAAGTCAGATACGGGTTTTTCACCACCAATGCGGCTGCTTTGCAGTACGGCAGGTCAGCCTCTGTCACCACCACGGCTGACGCCTGTGTCGAGTCCAGTTGCTCACGATAGCGGCTGTCTGAAAGAAAGGTGATTTGTCCAGAGCGTGCCGAATGCATAGAAGCAACACCGGTGATGACGATATCGCCATCACCGTGTAATTGCGCATCCAACTGTGCTGCCAAGGCGTCCAGTCGAATTGAAACCATGAGTTATTTAACCTGTTTCAGCACATCAGCCGTGATGTCTTTCGCGTTGCCGACATAGGCAACCGCGTTGGCATCAATCACGATATCGTAGCCATCTTTGCTGGCAACGCTTTTGATGGCATCCTGAATACGGCTCAGGATCTTGTTACGTTCTTCCATCTGACGACGGCGATTGTCTTGTTCAAACGCCTGAGCCTTGTTGGAGAACTGCTCACGCTGCGCCATCAGATCGTTTTCAGACTTGCTGCGATCGCTGGCTTTCATGGTAGAACCATCACGCTGCAATTTTTGCATTTTGGTTTGCAGATCGTTTTCCATTTTCTGCAATTCTGAAGCACGGCCTTTGAACTCGTTTTCCAACTGCTTGGCAACGGTTTCACGCTGTGGCAACTGCTGGAAAATGCTGGCAACGTTGACAACGGCAATCTTGTCGGCCGCTTGAACGCTGGCAGACGCAGCCAGAGCTAAACCGAGACCTGCGGCACACAACCACTTTTTCACGTTATTACTCCTCAACCTGATCTTTTTTATCACACATTAACGTGCATAAAGCTCTGGGTCGACGCACGCGGCGCGTTACCAGAGCCCTATACCTCACATAGAGACGACGTGTTTGTCGTTACACTACCATGTCTTACCAATGTTAAACTGGAACTGCTCCGACTTGTCTCCGTCAATTTTCTTGACCGGCTGGGCGTAGGAGAACACCAATGGCCCAAGCGGGGACATCCACTGCACGGCAAGACCGGTCGATACGCGAATATTGCCCGGCTCGCTGTAGTCTGGAATCTGCGCATCCCTTGTCTGAGAGGTGTTTTTCCAGTTGGTATCCCATACCGTACCGGCATCCACAAACAGCGAGGTACGCAGCGAACTGGCATACTTATCGCTGGCAAACGGCGTCGGCAGAATCAGTTCCGCACTGGCGACCGCCATGGCGTTACCGCCCACCGCATCATCCGAGTTCTCTACCGGACAACCCGAGTAACTGCCAGGTAAAGGCGTACCTTTACACCGGTAATATGCCGCTTTAGGACCAATGGTATTGGACTGGAAGCCACGTACCGTACTGGAACCACCGGCGTAGAAGTTGTCGTAGAACGGCACATCCTTGCTGCCAATGCCGTCCGCATAGCCCGCGCGTGCACGGCCCATCAACACCCAGTGGTGGTTTTCACTCAACGGTAAGTAGGTCGCTGAATCAAAGGTCAGCTTGTAATATTCGTTGTCAGAACCCGGCACCGTCACTTTGGCGTTGAAGCTGGCACGGCTCCCTTCCGTCGGGAAGAAGCCGCGGTCCAGACTATTGTAGACCCATCCCGCATTCAGGAAGAAATCGTTCGCGTTAAAATCGGCGCTGGAATGGTTACCCGATTCTACAACCGGAGGATTGACACCCACCGAATTAAGATAGCGCCACATCGCCACCTGCGGTGACATATCCGACACATCGTTATGTACATAGTCCAGACCCAGACGCAATGAGTTGTTCTCATTGATCGGGAAACCTAACGTCGTGCCTACGCCGTAGCTGCGGTTGGTATAGTCAGAAAGTTCAGCATCGTAGGCTTTAAAGTCGTTATAGAAGATACGACCACCGAGGCTGACACCATCCACGGTAAAGTAGGGGTTGGTCATCGACAGCTCGACATAGGTCTGGTAGCTGTTTTTGGTCCCGCTGATGCCCACCGAGTTACCGGTGCCCAGCCAGTTGTCTTGCTGAACCCCTGCCTGGAAGCTGACACCACTTTCCGTACCGAAGCCGACACCGAAGTTCAAGGTACCGGTATTACGCTCTTTCACCTTGTAGGTGACATCCACCTGATCGGCGGTGCCCGGCACGCGCTGGGTTTCTACGTCAACGCTTTCAAAGTAGCCGAGACGGTTGAGACGTTCTTTGCCCTGCTCAACCAAGTCGTTGCCCAACCACGCCCCTTCCATCTGGCGCATTTCGCGGCGCAGTACGGAATCTTTGGAGGTATCGTTACCCTCGAAGCGCACACGGCGCACCGAGAAGCGGTTACCGGCATCGACGTTGATATTGAGCTTGACGGTTTTATCCCCGTCGCTGATTTCAGGCTGTGTCACCACACGTGGATAAGCGTAGCCATAACGGCCCAGCAGCTTTTTGATATCCTCTTCCATGCGGGTCACTTTGGCGCCGTTATACAGCTCGCCCGGATTCACTTTCGTCAGCCCTTCAATCTCGGCTGAGTGGCCCGCCAGATTACCGCGCACCGCCACCCCGGACAGCTTGTACTGATCGCCTTCCGTGATGTTGATGGTAATGTAGATGCCCTTTTTGTCGGGCGTCAGGCTCACCTGAGTGGAATCAATCGTGAAACGCGCGTAGCCGCGATCGAGATAGAAGCTGCGCAACGTCTCCAGATCGCCGGAGAGTTTCTGTTTCTGATATTTACGATCGCCCATGACGTTCCACCACGGCACGTCATCGCGCAGTTGGAATTGGGCAATCAATTCATCAGAGGTGAAGGCTTTGTTACCAACAATGTTGATCTGCTGGATCTGCGCGGAAACCCCTTCGGTAAACACCAGTTTGAGGTCAACACGATTGCGCGGTAGCGGTGTCACCACCGCCTTTACAGAGGCGCTGTATTTACCGACGCTGTAGTAGAAATCCTCCAGCCCCTTCTCGATAGAAGAGAGTGTGGTGCGGTCTAACGCTTCGCCGACACGCACGCTGGACGCTTCCATGTTTTCTTTCAGCATCTCATCCTTGACCGCTTTATTGCCGGAGAATGTGATGCTGGCGATGGTGGGCCGTTCTTTCACCTGCACAATCAAGGTTTCACCGTCACGCAGTACCCGGACATCCTCGAAGTTTCCGGTCGTGAACAGAGCACGGATGGTATTCCCGATATCGTCATCACTGACGGTATCACCCACACGGACAGGCATGCTGAGTAGTGCCGCACCGACAGCAACACGCTGCAAGCCCTCGAAATGAATATCCTTCACCACGAATCCGTCTGCACCGTATACGGTGGCGCTGCTGAACAGCAGCGACGCTATGAGCAACTTTTTCATCGCCATCGTTGTTATGCGTTTTTCCTAACCTACTCCCCCGCCTACAGGCGAGAGAAATCATTAAAAAGTGCGAGCCCCATTAACAGCATCAACACCACCGTGCCGATACGATAACAAAAGTCCTGCACACGCTCAGAAACCGGCCTGCCTTTCAGTTTTTCAACCAGCAGAAAGAGCAGGTGTCCACCATCCAAAACCGGTAGCGGGAACAAATTGATAATGCCCAGATTTACACTGATCAATGCCAAAAACATCAGGTAGTAAATCAGCCCATAGTCGGCCGACATCCCGGCCCCCTGAGCGATAGAGATTGGCCCGCTCAGGTTGTTGAGCTTAACATCGCCTGTTATCAGTTTTCCCAGCATACTGACGGTTAACCGCATCAGTTGCCAGGTTTTATCCGCAGCTTGATAAATCGCACTAAACGGTCCGTATTGCCGCACCGTCCGGTACTCCTCGGGCAGCGGGATGACTTTTGGCACCACCCCGGCAAACCCTTCCACCCTGCCACCGGTCGTTTTGCTGTCCGGCGTCAAGATTAGAGAGCGAGTCTCACCATTTCGTTCAATGTCCAGCGCAATATCTGCATCCGGCTTGTCACGCACCGTACTGGCAAACAGCGACCAGCGCGTCAGCGGTTGCCCATCGACTTTAACGATCCTGTCCCCGACTTGCAAACCGGCTTTTTGCGCCGCCGACCCATCCTGCACCTGTGTCAGCACCGCATCGATTTGCGGCATGCGCGGCACCATACCCAATGAGGAAGCGGGATCCTGCTTTTCAGGATTGAACTGCCAGTCACGCAAATCCAGCGTCTTACGCACTACGGAAGAAGAGCCAAGCGGAGCCACATCAAGCGTGACCTCGTTATCGCCAATCTTGCCGATCAGCGTTAAACGCGCCGTGTCCCAGTCAGGCGTTTCGATACCATCTACCGCTTTTAGTTCCATACCCGGCGACATTTGCGCCACAGCGGCAATCGAGTTGGGCACTATTTCGCCAACCACGGGCCGTACACCCGGCACGCCAATAATAAACACCAGCCAGTAGGCGGCAATCGCAAACAAGAAATTGGCAATCGGACCCGCACTGACGATGGCAGCGCGCTGCCACACGGTTTTACGGTTAAAAGAGAGATGATGCTGTTCCGGCGAGACGGTATCTACGCGCTCGTCGAGCATTTTGACATAGCCACCCAGCGGGATTAAGGCAATGACAAACTCTGTCCCCCGCCGATCGCGCCAACGCCATAGCGCCTTGCCAAATCCGACAGAAAAACGCTCAACCTTAACCCCACAGCGACGAGCAACCCAGAAGTGGCCAAATTCATGCACCGTGATCAATACACCCAGTGCAACAACAAATGCAGCCAAACTCCAAAGGACATTCATCATCTGTCAGGTCATCCTAAACCGTTTTAAACACTAAAAACATCAGGCAGGCAAATACCGGGATCGCCGCCGTCAGGCTATCGATGCGGTCAAGCACGCCACCATGTCCGGGAATCAGGTGGCTGCTGTCTTTAATACCGGCTTCCCGTTTGAACATGCTTTCTGTCAAATCGCCCAGCACGGATGCCAGCGCCGCAATCACCGAACAGATGAGCAGCGTAAAAGGCGCAACGCCCAAAGGCGCATAAACGCTAAACAGCAGGGAGATAATCGCGGACGTGGCTAAGCCACCGATAAAGCCCTCCCAGGTTTTACCCGGAGACACTTTGGGTGCCAGTTTATGCTTGCCAAACAGTTTACCAAACATGTACGCACCGCTGTCTGCGCCCCACACCAGCAACATCACGTAGAGCAACCACCAGGCACCGAAGAAGGGATCGCTATCATAATGGTGCTGGCGCAACGCCACCATGCCCCAGAAGAAAGGCACGATGGTCAATACGCCAAACAGCAGACGCAGCGTTTTCGAGTTGCGCCAAAATCCCGCAGAACCGGGGTAGGAGAGCACCAGCAGCAGTGCGGCACACCACCACACCAGTGATACCCAGAGCGAAACGCGGATAGGCAGCAGATGGACTGAATAGTGATAATTGGGCAGTGATAGCGTCATCAATGCCAGCAGTGCGCCGCACATAAAGGCAAGAGACAAGCGCTGGGCAGAGGAGCCTAACCCGGCGAATTGACCCCACTCCCAGGCGGCCAACATGCAAACGCCAAGCGTTACCAGAGCAAATCCCTTCGGTGGCAGCATAAACAGTGCCGCAATCACCAATGGGATTAAAATCAAGGCAGTTATCAATCGATACTTCAGCACACCTTCCCCCTATGATGCGTCAGCATCGGAAGGTGCAGTTCCACCGAAGCGCCGTTCACGTTGCGCAAATGCATTCATCGCACCTTCAAAATCGTGTTCATCGAAATCAGGCCAAAGGACATCGGTAAAGTAAAGCTCAGCGTAAGCAATCTGCCACAGCAAAAAATTACTGATGCGGTGTTCTCCCCCCGTCCTGATGACCAAATCGACCGGCGTGTGATCGCTCAAACACAGGGTGTGGGATAAGGTATCTTCATCGATCGTATCCGGGCGGAGCGTGCCTTCCTGCACCTGCTCAGCCAATTGTCTGACGCCCTGAATGATATCCCAACGTCCGCCATAATTCGCGGCAATATTCAGTATTAACCCTGGATTATTTTTTGTCAGTGCTTCGGAGCGGCGAATGCGCTCTTGTAAACGCGGACTGAAACGGCTGATATCACCGATGATACGCAACTGAACGCCGTGTTTATGCAGGCTTTTGACCTCACTGTCCAGCGCCCGAACAAACAGTTCCATCAGCGCTTTCACTTCTTGCGCCGGACGGTTCCAGTTTTCGCTACTAAAGGCATATAAGGTCAAGGCATCCAGCCGATGGCTTACCGCAAAGCTCACAGCACGCCGCACCGCTTTCACACCAGCCTGATGGCCAAAAACGCGCAGCTTGCCACGGTTTTTCGCCCAACGGCCATTACCATCCATGATGATGGCGACATGCCTTGGCCCGCTTTCGGGTGGCGTAGTGGGTGTTTGTTGATTATCCGACGGCATAACGCGAACTTAATATCCTCAAGTAAGAAAACAATCCATCCCTAACATCAGACCCGTTAGCACAAAAAAGCCGTGAACGAGCACGGCTGTCCGTCTTTCGCCAGTGTTTTCGCACTGACCTCGACGCGAATGGCGCAGACTATATCACCTTGATCCCACATGAACAAATTGTGCCGTGACGATCGCGTCAGCAAGCGCACATTGTCAGTGGAAAGCGCGTAACGCCTGCCGGCCTTTCTCGCGAGCCCAACGGTCAATGGCCAGGACATCGTCAACGGACTCTGGCTCGGCGCAGGAAAGCTGTGCCAGCACGCGCTGATTCAACGACGCGATATCGGTAAAGCGAATCTCACCGTGCAAAAAGGCGTCAACGGCAATTTCATTGGCCCCATTAAGCGCGGTTGTTGCCGCCTGGCCCTGATTACAGGCATCGATCGCCAACTGCAAGCAGGGATAACGCGTCATGTCCGGCTCGCTGAACGTGAGTGGACCAAGACGCATAAAATCCAGCGGTGCCACGTCAGATACAACCCGCTGCGGATAGGCCATTGCATGAGCAATCGGCGTACGCATATCCGGTGTGCCAAGTTGAGCCAAGACGCTGCCATCCCGATAGCGCACCATGGAGTGAATAACCGACTGCGGATGGATGATGATCTCCATCTGTGCCGCTGACGCGTTAAACAACCAGCGCGCCTCGATATACTCCAGCCCTTTGTTCATCATGGTGGCGGAATCTACGGAAATCTTGCGACCCATGGACCAGTTTGGATGAGCACAGGCCTGATCGGGCGTCATCGCCGCCAATGCACCAAGCGGTGTTTCACGAAAGGGGCCACCCGAACCGGTCAGGACAATACGTTCCACCCCATGTTCCGTTAATGAAGCGTAACCCAATTGGCGTTGAATGTGCTCAGGTAAACTCTGAAAAATGGCGTTGTGTTCACTGTCTATCGGCAGCAGTTGCGCACCATATTGTGCAACAGCGTTCATAAACAATCGGCCACAGGTGACCAAAGACTCTTTGTTCGCCAACAGCACTTGCTTACCGGCCTTGATGGCCGCGAGCGTTGGCAGTAATCCTGCTGCACCGACGATGGCCGCCATCACCTGATCGACGCCATCCAGCGCAGCCAACTCACACGCAGCCTGCTCACCCGCCAGCACTTCGGTACGGCAGCCTGCGGCCATCAGCCGTGCACGTAACTGTGTTGCAGCCTGAGGATCGGACAGGGAGGCATAGGCAGGTTGGAATTGCAGGCATTGCGCCAGCATCACATCAACGTTACGCCCCGCTGCCAGGGCAGTGACGGCGAATTTATCCGGATTGGCTTTCACTACAGCCAGCGTACTAACGCCAATCGAACCGGTTGAACCGAGGATCGTCAGTTGCTTCATGAAATTGCTCTAAAAAATAAAGCGCCGCCAGTAATGATGCTGGCTGGCGCTTTTATACCCGTCATACTTCACGTTGCAGATGCGTTGGCTGCGCTCACTCACCCGAATCACTTACCTGAGTAAGCTCATCGGAATTCGCTCACTTGCCGCATGACGAGACTCATCAATGAGTCTCGCCCTAAAGGGCCAGCGCAAGCGCTGTTCAAAACGTTAACGTTTTGTCCTGCAACGCGAATTATTTAGGGTATACATTGGAAGCCGATTAAAACTCCATCAGCTCATTTTCTTTTTCTGTCAGCGCGACATCAACTTTCTTGATATAGGCGTCAGTCAGTTTTTGCACGTCATCTTGCGCACGACGCTCTTCATCTTCACTGATCGCTTTATCTTTCAACAGCGCTTTCAGCTTGTCGTTCGCATCGCGGCGCACGTTACGCACGGAGATACGCCCTTGTTCCGCTTCACCGCGCACCACTTTGGTCAAATCTTTACGGCGCTCTTCCGTCAGCGGAGGCAACGGCACACGGATTACCGCGCCCGCAGAGGACGGGTTTAACCCCAGATCGGAGGCCATGATCGCTTTCTCAACGGCCGGGCCCAACGAGCGGTCAAACACGGTAATCGCCAGAGTACGCGTGTCTTCAACCACAACGTTCGCCAACTGACGCAGCGGCGTGGCAGAACCGTAATATTCTACCTGGATGCCGTCCAGCAGGCTCGGTGAAGCGCGGCCAGTACGAACTCTGCTAATTTGGTGCTTAAACGCTTCTACACATTTTTCCATGCGTGTATCAGCATCTTTTCTGATGTCATTAATCACGTTGCGGACCCTTGAATACTGGTTGCCAGACAGGTTATTGCCCTGCGCTTTATCATGAAACCAACGCGCATGATAAAAGCAGACAGGGATGCATACAGCAAACCCGGTAAATCATTGATGCTTGCGCCGGGGTGCCGACGCAGCGCGTTATCTATCGGTATTACGAAAATAAGGCAGTACTACCACGATCAGGATAGTACCTTATTTTTCAGTACACCCGTTATTACTTCGTGATCAAGGTGCCTTCTTTTTCACCCATGACCACACGGCGCAATGCACCGGGTTTGTTCATGTTGAACACGCGGATCGGCAGATTATGATCGCGAGCCAGCGTAAAGGCGGCCAAATCCATCACTTTCAGTTCCCGTTCGAGAACGTCCTGATAGGTTAGCGACTCATGCAGCGTCGCAGTGGGATCTTTCACCGGATCGGCTGAGAAAACGCCATCCACTTTGGTGGCTTTCAGCACCACATCAGCTTCAATCTCGATACCGCGCAGACAAGCGGCAGAATCGGTGGTGAAGAAGGGGTTGCCGGTACCGGCGGAGAAAATCACCACGCGGTTATTACGCAGCAGGCTGATAGCCTCGGCCCAGCTGTAATTGTCGCACACGCCGTTGAGCGGAATGGCGGACATCAAGCGCGCGTTGACATAGGCACGGTGCAGCGCATCGCGCATTGCCAGGCCGTTCATGACGGTGGCCAACATCCCCATGTGATCGCCCACCACGCGATTCATACCGGCCTGTGCCAGACCGGCACCGCGGAACAGGTTGCCACCACCGATAACGACGCCGACCTGAATGCCCAGCTCAACCAGTTCTTTAATTTCCTGAGCCATGCGATCCAGAATGCTCGCATCAATACCAAAACCTTCGGCTCCTTGTAATGCTTCGCCACTGAGCTTAAGCAGGATACGTTGATATACGGGTTTTGCGTTGGTTGCCATGGTGTTGTTGTCCTAACGGGCTATCATCATAATGGGAATGTGATTACTGTCACGCCTTAGTGCCTCATACCGCGCGCGTCATTAAACCGACGCAGAAATGCGCAGTGGCAGTAAAACGTGTTGAAAATTTTGTGAAGTATGACGGGTATAAAAAGGAACCGCCAACTGGCGGCTCCTTTTTTGCATCTTAAGACTGCTTGCTCATCGCGGCGACTTCAGCAGCGAAGTCAACTTCCGCTTTCTCAATGCCTTCACCCACTTCGAAACGGATGAAGCTGATGACGTCAGCTTTGTGCTCTTTCAGCAGATCGCCAACGGTTTTGTTGGGATCCATCACGAAGTGTTGACCGGTCAGAGAGATTTCGCCGGTGAATTTACGCATACGGCCTTCGACCATTTTTTCTGCGATTTCACGCGGTTTGCCAGATTGCATGGCAATGTCCAACTGGATCTGGTGCTCACGAGCAACCACATCCGCCGGAACGTCTTCGGATTTCACGTACTCAGGTTTGCTGGCAGCAATGTGCATGGCAACGTGCTTAACCAGCTCGTCGTCAGCGCCGGTAGCGGCAACCAGTACGCCAATACGCGCGCCGTGCAGGTAAGCCCCCAGCACGTCACCTTCCTGAATAGCGATACGGCGAATATTGATGTTTTCACCAATTTTCGCAACCAGCGTAGTACGCTGTTCTTCGAATTTCGCTTTCAGAACGTCAACGTCAGTGATGCGTTCGTTCAGCGCAGCCGTTGCAACTTCTTCACCGAAAGCTTTGAAGCCAGCATCTTTAGCAACGAAGTCAGTTTCGCAGTTCAGCTCGACGATAACGCCATATTTGCCGTCAGCCGCGATCTTGGTCAGAATCACACCTTCAGCAGCAACACGGCCTGCTTTTTTCGCAGCCTTAGCCTGGCCAGACTTACGCATGTTATCGATAGCAAGTTCGATATCACCGTTAGCTTCAACCAGCGCTTTCTTGCATTCCATCATGCCAGCGCCAGTACGCTCGCGCAGTTCTTTTACCAGGGCAGCGGTAATTTCAGCCATTATCTTTTCCTCGGTTATCTCGTGGGAGATAAGTAAAAGGGGGCCTATTAAGGCCCCCTAACCAACATATTCAATACCTGGTTAATAAGGGCTCGACGGAGCCAGTCTTATTATTCAGCTTCTACCAAGCCTTCTTCCGCTTGAACGGCCAGATCTTGAGAACGGCCTTCACGGACAGCGGTAGCAACAGCGCTCAGGTACAGGGTTACTGCACGGATGGCGTCGTCGTTGCCAGGGATGATGAAGTCAACGCCATCCGGATCGGAGTTGGTATCAACGATGGAAAATACCGGGATACCCAGATTGTTTGCTTCTTTGATGGCGATGTGTTCATGATCTGCATCGACCACGAACAGCGCATCTGGCAGGCCGCCCATATCCTTGATACCACCCAGGCTGTTTTCCAGCTTGTCCAGTTCACGGGTACGCATCAGAGCTTCTTTTTTGGTCAGCTTGTCGAAGGTGCCGTCTTGAGATTGGATTTCCAGATCTTTCAAACGCTTAATGGACTGACGAACGGTTTTCCAGTTGGTCAGCATACCACCCAACCAGCGATGGTTCACGAAGAACTGGTCGCAGTTGTTTGCAGCATCTTTTACCGCTTCGCTTGCAGCGCGTTTCGTACCAACGAACAGGATTTTGCCTTTGCGAGAAGAGATTTTGCTCAGCTCAGCCAATGCATCGTTGAACATCGGAACGGTTTTTTCAAGGTTGATGATGTGAACTTTGTTACGTGCACCAAAAATGAAGGGTTTCATTTTCGGGTTCCAGTAACGGGTCTGGTGACCGAAGTGTACGCCAGCCTTGAGCATATCGCGCATGGAAACAGTTGCCATGATTACCTCTATAAATTGAGTATGGGGTTAAGCCTCCACATGTCCCATTACACCGACCCTCCAGCCACGTCATAAGACAGTAACCTTCGAGCACCCCGGTGAACGTGTCGACATGTGTGTGTTATTTACACATATGAGTTTAGTGAATTCCGCTGAACCTGTTAGCCAGACCCAGTCAGATCACCGGCGCGCTTTATACCATAAAGTCGCTACGGACACCAACTTTTGTTGCACCCTTTACCCGATTTTCTCCTGACACACCGCCATTGAATCCAAATGGGGATTTGGCACCATCGGTCAGGGCTGATAACATAAGTGGTTAGTGAGTAACCTTAAATTCGTCGACTGCTTCGACACCTGCGGACAATTTTGCATGGCTATATCAATAAAAACCCCTGAAGACATCGAAAAAATGCGCGTCGCTGGCCGCCTGGCGGCGGAAGTGCTGGAAATCATCGAACCGTATGTGGTTCCCGGTGTCAGCACTGGCGAGCTGGATCGCATCTGCCACGACCATATCACCAATAAGCAGCAGGCCATTTCTGCCAGCCTTGGTTATCACGGCTTCCCGAAATCGGTGTGTATCTCTATCAACGAAGTGGTGTGCCACGGCATTCCCAGCGATGAGCGTCTGCTGAAAGACGGTGATATCGTCAATATCGACGTCACGGTCATCAAGGACGGCTTCCACGGTGATACCTCCAAGATGTTCATCGCCGGTACCCCCACCATTCTGGGCGAACGTCTGTGCCGCATCACACAGGAAAGCCTCTATCTGGCGCTGAAAATGGTCAAACCGGGCATCCGGCTGCGCGCCTTGGGTAAAGCCATCCAGATATTCGCGGAAAGCAACGATTTCTCCGTGGTGCGTGAATATTGCGGCCACGGCATTGGTCGCGGTTTCCATGAAGAGCCGCAGGTGCTGCATTACGATGCCGATGACGGCGGCGTAGTGCTGCAAGCGGGCATGGCATTCACCATTGAGCCGATGCTTAACGCCGGTGATTTCCGCATCCGCACCATGAAAGACGGTTGGACGGTAAAAACCAAAGATCGCAGCTTGTCGGCGCAATACGAGCATACTATTGTGGTAACCGAAAACGGTTGCGAAATTATGACGCTGAGGAAAGACGACACCATCCCCAACATCATTTCGCACCCGGCATAATGGTGCGCCAGCCCGACGGGTTATCTTTCGGCGGCGGCCAGGGATACCGTTAACAGGGCTGGCGTCTCTTTTGTGGCGTTTGCCAGGCAACGCTTAAGGGCTGTGAATTTATGAATGACAACAACGCTTTTCACTCCGCCGACCTGTTCACCGCTGACATACAGCCCCCCGCCTCCCCGTTAACCTACAGCGATAGCGAATTGGATTGCTCAGCGCTAAAACTCTCTATGGAGCGTTTTCAGGCGTGGCTGAACGCTGAGTTTCGCGCCGGGGTGGCTGCCGAAACGCTGATTACCGCCAGAACCTTTTTTATCGACCATCTGCTGCAACGCCTGTGGACGTTTTACGGTTTCGAATCCGCCGCACAAACGGCGCTGGTGGCCGTTGGCGGATACGGGCGCGGTGAATTGCACCCGCTGTCGGATATTGATGTGCTGGTGCTCAGCGGTCAGTCGCTCAGCGCCCACCAATCTCAGCAAGTGGGCGCGTTTATTACGCTGCTGTGGGACCTCAAGCTTGAAGTCGGCCATAGCGTGCGTACGCTGGATGAGTGCCTGCAAGAGGGCAGAGCGGATATTTCCGTGGCGACAAACCTCATCGAATCACGCTTGATCTGCGGCGATGTGGCGCTGTTTCTCTCCTTACAAAAACAGATTTTTAGCGAAGATTTTTGGCCCTCCGCCGCCTTTTTCCCGGCAAAAATTATCGAGCAGCAAGAGCGGCATCAGCGTTACCACAGCACCAGCTACAATCTCGAACCGGATATAAAAAGTAGTCCCGGCGGGCTGCGCGATATCCACACCCTGCTCTGGGTTGCCCGACGTCATTTTGGTGCCACCTCGCTCAACGAAATGGTCGGTTTTGGTTTTCTCACCGAAGCCGAGCGCAACGAGCTCAATGAATGCCAGAGCTTCCTGTGGCGCATTCGCTTTGCCTTGCACCTGATCCTGACGCGTTATGACAACCGCCTGCTGTTTGACCGCCAGCTCAACGTGGCACAGTTGCTGAATTACCGTGGCGAGGGTAATGCACCGGTTGAGCACATGATGAAAGATTTCTATCGCGCGACGCGCCGCGTCAGCGAGCTTAATCATATGCTGCTGCAACTGTTCGATGAGGCCATCCTGGCGCTGGATGCCAGTGAAAAGCCGCGCGCGATAGATGACGAATTCCAACTGCGTGGCAACCTGATCGACCTGCGTGATGAAACCCTGTTCATGCATAAGCCGGAAGCCATTATGCGCATGTTTAGCACCATGGTGCGCAACGGTGAGATTATCGGCATCTACTCCACCACGCTGCGCCAGTTACGCCATGCGCGTCGCCATCTGGCCCAACCGTTGTGCACCATTCCCGAAGCACGGCACCTTTTTATGGCTATTCTGCGCCATCCACACGCGGTGAACCGTGCCCTGCTGCCGATGCATCGTCATAGCGTGTTGGAAGCGTATACGCCACTGTGGAGCAATATCGTCGGGCAGATGCAGTTCGATCTGTTTCATGCCTATACCGTGGATGAGCATACGCTGCGCGTGCTGCTCAAACTGGAAAGCTTCGCCGACGAAGAGACGCGCGCGCAGCATCCGCTGTGCGTTGAGTTGTATCCGCGCCTGCCGCAGCCGGAGTTGCTGCTGCTTGCCGCCCTGTTTCATGACATCGCCAAAGGGCGCGGCGGCGATCACTCGGAGCTGGGGGCGCAAGATGTGCTTGAGTTTGCCGCGCTGCACCAGCTCAATTCACGCGAGGCGCAACTGGTTTCCTGGCTGGTGCGCTGCCACCTGTTGATGTCAGTTACCGCACAACGTCGCGACATTCAGGACCCGGCGGTTATCCAGCAATTCGCCGCTGAAATGAAAAGCGAAACCCGCCTGCGCTATCTGGTCAGTCTCACGGTGGCCGATATCTGTGCGACCAACGAAACCTTGTGGAACAGTTGGAAACAGAGCCTGTTGCGCGAACTCTATTTCGCCACTGAGAAACAGTTGCGCCGCGGGATGCAAAACACGCCCGATGTGCGCGATCGCGTACGCCATCATCGCCTTCAGGCCTTGGCGTTGCTGCGCATGGACAATATCGATGAAGAAGCGCTGCACCCTATCTGGAGCCGTTGCCGCGCGGATTATTTTCTGCGTCATTCGCCAAATCAGCTTGCCTGGCATGCTCGCCATCTGGTTGAGCACGATTTGCATCAGCCGTTGGTGCTTATCAGCCATCAGGCCAGCCGGGGTGGCACAGAAATTTTCATTTGGAGCCCAGACCGCCCTTACCTGTTCGCCGCCGTAGCGGGCGAACTCGATCGTCGTAACCTGAGCGTACATGATGCGCAAATCTTCACCAGCCGCGATGGCATGGCGATGGATACCTTTATCGTCTTGGAGCCCGATGGCAGCCCGGTCGCCCCGGATCGCCACGAATTTATTCGCCAGGCGTTGGTTCAGGCGCTCACGCAACGCGATTACCAACATCCTCGCCCGCGCCGCGCCTCCTCCAAATTGCGCCATTTCAGCGTACCCACGGAAATCACCTTCCTGCCGACGCACACGGACAGACGCAGCTACATGGAGTTGAGCGCACTCGATCAACCGGGTCTGCTGGCACGCCTGGGTAAAGTGTTCGCCGATCTCAACGTGTCGTTACACGGCGCGCGCATTTCCACGATTGGCGAGCGGGTAGAAGACCTTTTTATCCTTGCAGACAAAGACAGACGCGCATTATCTCCGGAATTGCGCCTTATCTTGCAACAACGGTTGACAGAAGCCCTCGACCCAAACGATAAAGTAACCCTGAATTAATTATTGACTGACAGCACAGAAAGAGAAACAGGATGCATCAATTACAAAACGTTATCGAAACCGCCTTTGAACGCCGTGCCGACATTACGCCGACCTCCGTGGACAGCGTAACTCGTGAAGCCGTTAATCAGGTGATTGGCTTATTGGACAGCGGCGCTCTGCGCGTGGCGGAAAAAATCAATGGCGAGTGGGTGACGCACCAATGGTTGAAAAAAGCGGTGCTGCTCTCTTTCCGTATCAATGACAACCAACTGATGGAAGGCACGGAAACCCGCTACTACGACAAAGTGCCGATGAAATTCGCCGGTTACGATGAAGCGCGCTTCCAACGCGAAGGTTTCCGTGTAGTGCCCCCTGCCAGCGTGCGTCAGGGCGCGTTTATCGCCCGCAACACGGTGCTGATGCCGTCTTATGTCAACATCGGTGCTTACGTCGATGAAGGCACCATGGTTGATACCTGGGCGACCGTTGGCTCTTGCGCACAGATCGGGAAAAACGTTCACCTGTCCGGCGGCGTCGGCATCGGTGGCGTGCTGGAGCCGTTGCAGGCTAACCCGACCATCATCGAAGACAACTGCTTTATCGGTGCCCGCTCTGAAGTGGTAGAAGGCGTGATCGTGGAAGAAGGCGCCGTCATCTCCATGGGCGTGTTTATCGGCCAAAGCACTAAAATCTACGATCGCGAAACCGGTGAAGTGCATTACGGTCGCGTACCGGCAGGCTCGGTCGTCGTTTCCGGCAACCTGCCGTCGAAAGATGGTAGCTACAGCCTGTACTGTGCCGTGATCGTGAAAAAAGTGGATGCGAAAACCCGCGGTAAAGTGGGTATCAATGAGTTGCTTCGCACCATCGACTAAACTGAACAAGGCGGGTGTTACCCGCCTTTTCTTTATCACTCCCCAAAAGGTGGCGCCATGTATGACAATCTAAAAAGCCTGGGTATCTCCCATCCCGATGAAATTGATCGCTATAGCCTGCGCCAGGAGGCCAGCAACGACATCCTGAAAATCTATTTTCGTAAGGATAAAGGGGAGTTTTTCGCCAAAAGCGTAAAATTTAAATATCCGCGCCAGCGTAAAACCATCGTCGCGGATAACAGCGGGCAAGGCTTTAAAGAGATCAATGAGATCAGCCCCAACCTGCGCTATGTCATTGATGAATTGGACCAAATTTGCCAACGCGATCAGGTTGAAGTCGATCTGAAACGCAAAATCCTCGACGATCTGCGTCATCTGGAAAGCGTGGTGGCGAATAAAATTAATGAGATCGAGTCCGATCTGGAGAAGCTGACCAAAGGGCGTTGATACGCTGCACGTCTCCACGTCTTTGATGGCTGCTAACAAACCCCATGCATTGACGTGGGGTTTTGTTTTTACTGTGACAGGTTTTTACGTCACTGACCTGGTGTCAGTGTACCCAATCTTCCAGCATCAACGCGGGCACGCGTTCAAATTCCCGCACATTGTTGGTGACAAGAATCGCGCCCGTAGCCACGGCATGACCAGCAATCGCGGTATCATTTGGCCCGATGGGCGTTCCCGCTGTCGCCATCGCTGCCTTGATAGCAGTCGTCGCATCAACGGCAGCCCGGTCCCAAGGCAATACGGCATCAAGGCGAAGGCAAAACGCATCAACCAACGCAGTATGGCGCGGAGAGGCTTTTTTACCGATAGCGCCAGAACGCATTTCAGCATAAGTGATCGCCGACACCACAATACGGTGGCGGCGTAAAACAGCCTGTTCCAGACGACGAATAACCGCCTCAGGATGCTCTCGCATGATGAAAGAACAGATATTGGTGTCCAGCATGTACAGGTTGCTCATAGCTGAAAGCGGCCCTCATCGCAGACAACGTTCTCACGTTCTGTCAGGAAATCTGCATCCGCCTTTGCTTCTTGCAGAAAGGAGCCCCAACTGGGTTTGACCGGGCGCAAGATGAGCGTATCGCCCTCTCGCACGATCTCCAGTTCGGTGACGCCTTCAAAATCCATATCACGAGGCAGGCGGATAGCCCGGTTATTGCCATTTTTAAACACAGAAACGATACGCATGGTTATACCTCACTGGCCGTTCGGCCTTGATGCTTTCAACGCATATCCCAAGTATATGCAGATGCATAGCATATGTATAGCCCATGCGCGGTTATCAGCCTGCTTCAACCAACCCTGCCCACTGCTCTACCCACGGGCAGGAGAGCACTTCCGGTTCCGGGCATTCTGTCGCATCAATCTGGAGCACATCTCCCACACGCTGAGCCCCCATCTCTTGCAACAAGGCGTCAAACTGCTGACCCGCGCCGCAAAAATGGGTATAGCTGCTGTCGCCCAGTGCAATGACGCCATAGCGCAACGCTGGCTGATGCCCACCCTTTTCACGTAGCGCAGCAAACAACGGGGCGATGGAATCTGGCAGATCCCCTTGCCCGGTGGTGGATGTCACCACCAACACATACTGCTCGCGATACACCAGCCAGGATGACAGGTCGGCATCTTCAAACACCTTGACCTGATGGCCGCGCTCGCTCAGCAGGTTCTCTGCTTCTTCTGCAACCAGCAATGCGTTTCCATAAACCGTGCCAACAAAAATACCAATTTGCGCCATGATGATGACTCCACGTGTAATGTATCGCTGCGTGCCCGATAGCGCGCATCCGCGCTATTCGGCAGTACTGGAAAGGCCGTTATCCTGCCCCGAGTCAGGCGGAAACTCAACCCTTTCAACATCAGGGAGACTGCCTAGCCAGCCAAATTGCGTCATTACCCGCATCCAGGCCATGTCCAACCCGGCACGTAATACCAAGGGTTCCCCCGTTACAGGATGGCACAGCGCTAGCTGACTGGCATGTAACATCAAGCGCCCACAACCGAAATGCGCAGCCATTGCGCGATTCTGACGCAAATCACCGTGTTTCGAGTCGCCCAAAATAGGATGTCGCAAATGCACCATATGACGGCGCAACTGATGTTTGCGTCCGGTCTGCGGCATCAACTCAACCAGGCTGTATCGGGCCGTAGGATAGCGCCCTACCGCCACCGGTTGCTCCACTTGCGCCAGAGAGCGGTAATGGGTGATGGCCGTCTGAGGTTCTTTATCGCGCTGTGCGAGCTTGTCAGCCACTTTGTCCAACTCTTCAGTCAGCGCGTAGTCAATAGTGTCGCTGCCGGAAAGGTAACCACGCACCACCGCATGGTAGGTTTTCTGAATCTGATGCTGCTCGAACTGTTGCGAAAGCAGGCGCGCAATGTCACTGGAAAGCCCCAGCAGCAGCACACCTGAGGTTGGCCTATCCAGCCGATGGACGGTGAAAACATGCTGACCAATCTGATCGCGTAGCGTCTGCATGATCACCACTTTTTCTCTGCGATCCAGCCAACTGCGGTGAACCAACCATCCTGCGGGTTTATTAATGGCGATCAAGTGCTCATCCTGATACAGAATTTCAAGCATCCAGATCTCCCTGCGCATCGACAGGCACAAACAGCGCATCCAACGCACGCAGTTGCTCCAACAGCGGCGCGGTGTCGTTGATGTCACCCGTCAGGGCTTCTTCAAAATAGGGGGTAATCGCGAGCGCCTCGGGCAAGGGAACGCCGCCATCCAGCATCGCATGCAATCGCGGCAACAATACCCATTGCAACCACTGTTCGGCGCTCATGGTGTCAATGCAAAAAGGTTCTGTGCTGGTAAACGCACTGGCCTGCGGCGGGGTGGATTGCCAAAACACACTGTCGCGTAACGTGCGTTCAATTTCCCATAAGGCGTGTCGAATCTGGTCTTGGTGCGTCATGCTTTCCTCTCACCGGCTGCGTGGACGGCAAAGCATACCATTGAAGCAAGAGGAGCCCAACAGGCACGGGGCTGCGGTGGCGGTGGCGGTGGCGGTGGCGGTGGCGGTGGCGGTGGCGGTGGCGGCAGAATAGGGGACGGTGTCTGCATAGCGTTAACGGATACTGTGCGACAAAAAAGTTGGGGGCACTGATATTCAGTGCCCCCGGTTCGTTTTATAGCTTTCCCGCTACACCACTGCGTCCCTGCTCATCCGTGAAAACTTTTCCTTGGCGGTTATCCTAACCAGCTCTCCGTGCAAGCGTCCAACTTTCGTCCTGACCGTTCTTCCTGCATCTTCCGTGAAGATATTCCTTTCAGGCTCCTGCCCCACCGCCACTCCGTAACGGCTCTCAATCTCCTTCCTGGAGGTGTCCTTGGTTTCATCCTGAAGCCGCTATCCTTCTTCACCACATTTAGCGATAAAGTGATACATCCTGTAACCGGTTACTAAGATGTATTAAATGGCGACGAACAGCAAGACCCTGATCGGTTTTTTTCTTATATTTACGCTGAAACCCTGAATGCAAAGAAAAATATAATACATTAATTTAAAAGGATAAAAATTTAAAAAAAACGCGTAAAATGGGTAAAACACAGAGATATCTCACAACAAATGTAAGATATCTCTTACACGCATATCCGCCAGATAGCGCGGACAAAAATCATCTTACTCTCGGTTGCAGCTGTTGCAGGAACACAAACAAAGAGGGGGCCAGCACCCGATGTTCACGTGTACCAAAGGTTTCAAGCCACACTTCACCGCTGACATTGGATAACGAGATCAGGGCCATTTCTGATTCCGTCATGGCTAAAAACAGCGTCGGCGGCAATTTAAGTCGCTTTTGCGTCAGCAAATGTCCGATCAGATTTTCCTGCATACGCACAAAATCATCCTCGCTCCACGATTGCAGTAGCAGACAATCGATATCGGCAAAGTGCGCTTCCATATCCCCGGCATACTGCGTGGTAAAAAAGGCTTCAGCGTCAGGATGCAAGGCAATATTCAGCGCACGCGACACGCCGTCAAGCGCAGCCCCCTCGGCCACTGGCTGAGGCGTCCAAAATACCCGCTCGCCGTCATTTTCCACCGCGCAGGGTGAAGCAACACCAAACAACGCCTCACTGGCGGGCAAATGGTCATAGGCTTGCCGCCAGGCCGCCATGTAGCGCTGGGTAAACCCTTGGAGCGCTTGCTGCACATTGTCATCCATACTTTTTCTCTTCACTGGGCGAGTCGGTTACACTACTGCATATCGTTTTTACTTTGCAAAGGCATGTTATGTCCACTTTTGACAAACAGGATGCGCTCAGTGCGTTACCGTTAGGAAAGCCCACAGCTTACCACGACAGCTACGATGCGGGCTTATTACAAGCGGTGCCTCGCAGTTTAAACCGCGACCCGTTGGGCATCGATGCCGCGCATTTGCCGTTTCACGGTGAAGATATCTGGACATTATACGAGCTCTCCTGGCTGGCGCCCAACGGGGTGCCGCAGGTTGCCGTAGGCGAAATGCATTTGCAGGCCGATAGCCCGAACCTGATCGAATCCAAAAGCTTCAAGCTCTACCTGAACAGCTTCAATCAGACGGTATTTGAAAATTGGCAACGGGTACAAGAGACGTTAACGCGCGATCTGGCCGCCTGTGCGCAGGGTAAGGTTAGCGTGACGCTGTTCTCACTGGATACCTTTCAGGGACAGACGCTGGGCCAGTTCCAGGGGGAATGCATTGACGGACTGGATATTCAGATCGCGGATTATGCGTTTAATGCCGACCATCTCGCCCGCGCCTGTCACGCGCAGAGCCCCGTTGTTGAAGAAACATTGGTGAGCCATGTGCTTAAATCCAACTGCCTGATCACGCACCAGCCGGATTGGGGCTCGGTCCAAATTCACTACCGGGGCAAACGTATCGACAGAGAAGCCCTGCTGCGCTACATCGTCTCCTTTCGCCACCACAACGAGTTCCATGAGCAGTGCGTGGAGCGCATTTTCAACGACTTGATGCGTTTTTGCCAGCCAGAAGCACTGACCGTTTACGCGCGCTATACGCGCCGTGGCGGGCTGGACATCAACCCCTGGCGCAGCAACACCGACTTTATTGCAAACACCGGGCGCTTACCCCGGCAATAGTGCGGGATACGATACAATATCGCCATTCAGAAACGTCATTATTGGAAAAACTGATACCATCAGGTTAAGGTGGAGTAATACATAAAATCAGTGTTATGCGTCTTGCCACCGCCGCGGCGACAAGGGGTAGCCTGGAAATGTTGTTGTTATACACTGCGTTCTCAAGGAGTAAAATTGATTACACATATCAGCCCGTTAGGGTCTATGGATTTGTTATCGCAGTTGGAAGTGGACATGTTGAAAAGCACGGCCAGCAGCGATCTTTACCGTTTATTCCGCAACTGTTCGCTTGCCGTGCTGAACTCCGGCAGCCAAACCGATAACAGCAAAGAGCTGCTATCCCGCTACGAAGATTTCGATATCAACGTGTTACGCCGTGAGCGCGGCGTGAAACTGGAACTGGTCAACCCTCCGGAAGACGCGTTCGTCGATGGCAATATCATCCGTTCATTACAGGCCAACCTGTTCGCCGTTCTGCGCGATATTCTGTTTGTTAGCGGACAAATCACCTCGGCAGGCCGCTATCAGAACCTGAATCTGGAAAACAGCGCCCACATCACCAACCTGGTGTTCTCCATCATGCGTAATGCGCGCGCGCTGCACGTTGGTGAAGAACCAAACATGGTGGTGTGCTGGGGCGGCCACTCCATCAATGAAACCGAATATCTCTATGGGCGAAAAGTCGGCAGCCAGTTGGGATTGCGTGAGCTAAACATCTGCACCGGCTGCGGTCCCGGCGCAATGGAAGCGCCTATGAAAGGTGCCGCCGTCGGCCACGCGCAGCAGCGCTATAAAGAAGGCCGCTTTATTGGCATGACGGAACCGTCCATCATCGCCGCCGAGCCGCCCAACCCGCTGGTGAATGAACTTATCATCATGCCTGATATCGAAAAACGCCTCGAAGCCTTCGTGCGTATCGGACACGGTATCATTATTTTCCCCGGCGGCGTGGGTACAGCGGAAGAATTCCTCTACCTGCTGAGTATCATGATGAACCCGGAAAACAGCGAACAGGTGCTGCCGATCATCCTGACTGGGCCAGAAGAAAGTGCCAATTATTTCCACGTTCTGGATGAATTTATCATCACCACCCTGGGCCGTCAGGCGCGCCGTTACTACTCCATCATCATCAATGATGCGGCGGAAGTGGCGCGGCAGATGAAGAAAGCAATGCCGCAGGTGAAAGACCATCGCCGCCATACCGGTGATGCTTACAGCTTCAACTGGTCATTGCGTATCGCACCCGATCTGCAATTGCCGTTTGAGCCCACTCACGAAAATATGGCAAATCTCAACCTGCACCCCAATCAAGCACCGGAAGCGTTGGCCTCTGCGCTGCGCAAAGCGTTTTCCGGCATTGTGGCGGGCAACGTCAAAGAGGTTGGCATTCAGGCGATTGAAGAGCACGGCCCGTACAAGATCCACGGCGATGCGCAGCTGATGCAAAGCATGGATAAGTTGCTGCAAGGGTTCGTTGCGCAGCAAAGGATGAAGCTGCCGGGCAGCGCCTACATCCCTTGCTATGAGATCTGCTCCTGATGCCATGCTGGCGGGAAAACCGGATTTTCCCGCCACCTTCACCACGCTTCACGCCGGGACCGCCTGATGCCTGTACATTTGCTGATTATCGATGCATTAAACCTGATTCGTCGTATCCATGCCGTGCAGGGATCGCCCTGTGTGACAGCCTGTCAGCACGCCGTTACCCAACTGCTACAGCATAGCCAGCCGACGCACGCCGTCGCGGTGTTTGATGATGAACAGCGCGCCGACAGTTGGCGGCACCAGTTACTGCCGGACTACAAAGCGGGCCGCCCGCCCATGCCAGAGAATCTGGCGCTGGAACTGCCACACATACGGCAAGCGCTGGAAACAATGGGCATTGTCTGCTGGCATACGCCAGGCAATGAAGCCGATGATTTGGCGGCAACGCTCGCCACAAAAGTTGCCCAGGCTGGCCATCAGGCGACAATTGTCTCGACCGACAAGGGCTACTGCCAACTGCTGGCGCCAACTATCCAGATTCGCGATTATTTTCAAAAGCGCTGGCTGGATGTGCCTTTTATCGCCCAGGAGTTTGGCGTTTCACCACAGCAACTGCCTGATTTCTGGGGGCTGGCAGGCATCAGCAGCAGCAAAATACCCGGTGTAGTGGGCATTGGCCCCAAAAGCGCCAGTCAACTGCTTGCCCACGCGGGAACGTTGGAGCAGATTTATCAGCAGTTGGATGCCATACCGGAAAAATGGCGGCACAAGCTGGAATCACAACGTGAGATGGCCTTTGCGAGTCGTCAGGTGGCAACGTTACGCACGGATTTGGCACTGGAAGGGAATTTACAGCAGCTACGGCTGACAGCGGGGAAATAAACACGCCATTCTTCTCGAACGACGCATGAGGTTGGTGACAAACCTACTAGAACAGTCATTCCCGCCACCCTCCGTCATTCCCGCGAATGCGGGAATCTCTGGCCGGTAAAACACGTTTCTTCTGGCAGAGATCCCCGGCTTTCGCCGAGGATGACGAATATAAAAATTAACGCTCGTCGCGCCGTCCCGGCACCGCGCCCCATATGCGCCGCGCGTGTACCGTCACTTCCTCGCGATCGTGATACAACTGGCGAGCACGGATCTCAAAATTAATGCCATTCTCACTCAAGCGTTCGCTCAGCAACGCCAGATTTTGCGTCACTTCCTCATAGCGTTTTTTCATCGGCAGCTTAAGGTTGAATATCACTTCCCGGCACCAGCCCTTCACCAGCCAGTCGGCCATCAGGTTGGCCACCCGCGCCGGTTTCTCCACCATATCGCACACCAGCCAAGTCACGTTATTACGCGGCGGCTCAAAGCGGAAACCATCGACGGCATGGTGTGTTACCTGCCCGGTATCCATCAGACTTTGCGCCATGGTGCCGTTATCCACGGCGTGCACCATCATGCTGCGCTTCACCAGTTGATAAGTCCAACCGCCGGGGCACGCCCCCAAATCCACCGCGTACATGCCGCTTGCCAAACGCTCATCCCACTCATCTGCCGGAATGAAGACGTGAAACGCCTCTTCCAGTTTCAACGTAGAACGGCTTGGGGCATCGGAAGGGAATTTCAGGCGCGGGATACCCATGTAAAACGGCGAGTGGTTATTACTGTAGGAATAGCCCACATAGCAATGCCCCGGAGCAATAAACAGCACATGGACAACCGGGCGATGGGCCTTTTCATACGGCAGCAGAATGCCGTTTTCTTTCAGGGCGGCGCGCAAAGGCACGGTAAACTTGCGGCAAAATTTCAGCAGTTCTTTGCTTTCATTGGTGTCCGGTACTTCAACGCGCAGTTCCCCTGCCCGTTCAATCGCACCGGTCAGCATACCCACGATCGGGGTAATGCGATCTTCCGGCGGCAAGTCGCGCAACAGCTCACCGCACACGAACCATTGCCGGGCAAAAACCAGCGTATCAAACGGCAATGTTTTGATTAAGCGATCGGCATCTTCATGCTGATAGCATTCATACATCACATAGCCACAATTTTCTTTAACCCTGGCAAAACCAAAAACCTCGTGGGCGGTGGCTTTTTCCGTTATCTCTGCCGCACACTCTTTTTCGAAACCGGGGCGGCAATATAAAATTACCTTATTCATGACTTTTCGCCTTTCTTGTCTGGCGCAGCACGCCAACCAACATCAATACCCATCCGGTCAGGAAGAACAGACCGCCAACCGGCGTGACAAACGCCCAAAACCGCAGGTGCGACAGCGCCAGACAATAAAGGCTGCCGCTAAACAGCACGGTGCCAAGTGCCAACGCAATGCTGCTCCAATAAAACCACACATTACGACGCTGGCGCATCAATACCGACAGCGCCAGAATCGCCAGCGTATGAAACGCCTGATATTCAAGCCCGGTTTTTAGCCAGGCCATTTCGGCAGCGCCCAGCGATTTGCTGAGCACATGTGCACCAAAGGCGCCCAATGCCACAAACACAAACCCGCTGATCGCGGAAAACATCAGCATAAAACGACTGTTCATCGTATTTTCCACAGTAAATCGAATCAAATACCACCCGAACGCCACATCTCAACGCGCGGCGTTGTCATAGCGGAAACGAAACTTCTCTTGCTCGCTCGCCGCACGCGCCAAAATCCAGTGGCGAAAGGCGGCTATTTTACCCAGTTCAGACTGACTGTCATGACAAACCAGATAAAAAGCATTTTTGCTGACCAAAACTTCGTTAAACGGACACACTAACCGACCCGCTTCAATCTCAGTCTGGGCCATCACGTTATTGGCCAAAGCGACCCCCTGCCCGTGGATCGCCGCCTGCAACACCATCGCGCTGTGGCTGAATATCGGCCCTTGCTGTACGTTAATCTGCACGCCAAGCTGCCGGGTGTAGGCCAACCAGTCACGCCGAGACGCGTCGTGCAACAAGGTGTGCCCTACCAGATCCTGCGGGGTTTTAAGCGGATGTTTACCCGTTAGCAAGACAGGAGAACAGACGGGCAATAGATATTCGGTATAGAGCTTTTCAACGCGCAATCCATGCCAGTTGCCACGCCCGTAAAAAATCGCCACGTCCACATCGTCTGACAGGCGATCTTCCTGGCGATCCACTGCCTGAATTCGCACATCAATCCCCGGAAACTCCGCATTGAAGCTCGATAACCGCGGCACCAGCCAATGGATAGCAAAGCTGGGCAACAAACTGACTGTCAATGCCCCTTTGGCGCTGCGTGATTGTAACTTGCGCGTCGCTTCATTGAGTGAAGAGAAGATCTCTTTTATATCAAGATAGTAGCTTTGCCCCTCTTCCGTCAGCAGCAACGAGCGATTGCGGCGACGAAACAGCTTGAGCCCCAAAAAATCTTCTAATGACTTGATTTGATGACTGACGGCAGCCTGTGTGACAAACAGTTCTTCCGCCGCTTTGGTGAAACTGAGATGGCGGGCGGCGGAATCGAATACACGCAACGCATTGAGCGGAGGGAGTCGCTTTGACATAGGGTAATGTTCTTCTTTTTCCTAAGAGGTGCACGGAGGCAGCACCGTTCCAGCCATTAGTTTTTTTTATCCGAGACATTATAATTTGTCCGTTGAGGATGCACCAGCAAATACCTATATTAGCGCCACTTCCTTGAGCCGGAACGAAAGGTGCGGCAGGCGTTTCCTGAAGTGCTTTTGGCTTGTGGTTGTGATGTTGTGTTTGCTATTTATTGTCTGCTTTTCAGACATGGTAGCCAAGGCTACCTTTCACTTCCTGTACATTTACCCTGTCTGTCCATAGTGATTTTTATGTGGCACCGCTTTTTAGCGGTGCTTTTTTTTTGCCTGACAGGCGACTCATCGACGACGCGCCATGCGCCAGAAATGACAATTCCCGCGCTGACATTTCAGACAAGCCCTACCCGGTAGGTAAGCAGCGAAATGGCAGTGCGGGAATCTAGACACAGGTTACACCAGAGGAAAACTACTTGGCTTCCACCATTTCCCTCAGGTTATCGCGGTTGATCTGCTGCTCGTGACCGTAGGCATCGATATAGCGGATCATCCCGGTATCCTCATCCACTTTCGGTTTCCCTTCAGCGACAATGGTGCGCCCGTCGTTGGTATGCAGCACATAATTACTCGAACAGGCAGTTAAAGAGAGCGCGGCCATCGCAATGGCAATAATTGCTATTTTATTCTTCATAGTGTACTCCAAGTAAATTTTTAAGTTACTTATCTCGCCACTACCGAACGATAGTTCCGTTTATTGACACTGTTAAGCCTAGCAAAATCATTTCAATATGCGTTTAGGGATCGTCCTAAAACTTGTTTCCCCGTGAAAAATGCGACAGGATCGTCTGCCAGAAGAGGAACACCATGACAGCATTCAATCCCGCAACCTTTCGTAATGACTTCCCTGCACTCGCGCAATCCGGCGTTTATCTGGACAGCGCGGCAACGGCGCTTAAGCCGCAGCCGGTCATTGATGCTATCTCGCAGTATTACACCGCCGAGACCGGCAATGTGCACCGCAGCCAACATGCCCACGCGCAGCAGGTGACAGCGCGGTTCGAGCAGGTTCGATGCGCAGTAGCCACACTGCTCAACGCCGACGATCCACGTTGTGTCGTGTGGACGCGCGGAACGACAGAGGCCATCAATCTGGTGGCGCAGAGCTATGCGCGTCCACGTTTGCAGCCGGGTGATGAGATCATCGTCAGTGAAGCGGAGCACCACGCCAACCTGATTCCCTGGCTGATGGTGGCGCAGCAAACCGGTGCCCACGTCGTCAAACTGCCGATTGGCGCGGATGCACAGCCCAATCTGGAGGCATTAGCCGACCTGATGACCTCACGCACACGGCTGTTGGCACTGGGCCAGATGTCTAATGTGACAGGGGGTCAACCCGATCTGGCGCGAGCCATCGCGCTGGCGCATCAGGTCGGTGCCGTGGTGATGATCGACGGCGCGCAAGGCATTGTGCACAGCGCACCGGATGTACAGGCGCTGGATATCGATTTTTACGCGTTCTCCGGCCATAAGCTTTTTGGCCCGACCGGTATTGGCGTGTTGTACGGCAAGGCCGACCTGCTGGAATCCATGCCGCCCTGGCACGGCGGGGGGAAAATGATGAGCGCGGTCTCTTTTGATGGATTTACACCGCAGGCCATTCCTCAACGCTTTGAAGCAGGCACACCCGCTATCGCTGAAGTGCTCGGGTTAGGGGCGGCGCTGACATGGATGCAAGGCTATGACTGGCGCGCAGCGGAGCGATATAGCCAAGGGTTGGCCCAGTTGGCTGAACAGCAGTTGGCGCGTTTCCCCGGTTTTCGCTCACTGCGCAGTCCCAACGCGACCATCCTGTCGTTTACCCTGACCGACGTGCACCCGAACGATCTGGCAACGCTTCTTGCAGAGCAGCAGATTGCCGTTCGCGCCGGGCACCATTGCGCTCAACCGTTATTCACGGCACTGGGCTTTGATGGCGCAGTACGCGCCTCTTTCGCGCCTTATAATAACGAGCACGATGTCACCGCGCTGGTGACTGCCGTTGGCAATGCGTTGGATTTACTGCTGGATTGATAGCAAAAAAATGGGACTGGCTTACACCATGACACAACACTCCATGACTGAGCACACCGCTCACCCTTTTGGCAGCGCCATCACGGCAGAGACCTTACAGCACACCTTCGATGCCTGCCGCTCGTGGGAAGAGCGTTATCGGCAACTGATCCTGCTGGCTAAACAGCTTCCTGCCCTGCCGGACACGTTGAAAAATGACACCATCGCCCTGTCCGGCTGTGAAAACCGCGTCTGGTTAGGCTATGAGAAACAGCAGGATGGTCGATTGCACTTTTACGGCGACAGCGACGGGCGTATCGTGCGCGGTTTGCTTGCCGTTCTGCTCACGGCGGTAGAAGGCAAACAGGCTGCCGATGTGCTCGGGCAAGATCCGTTGTCCCTGTTTGATCAACTTGGCCTGCGCGCGCAGCTCAGCGCCTCACGCGCCAGCGGGTTGTCCGCGCTGGCACAGCGGATTCAGGCCATAGCCGCGCAGGCGACAAGGGATCCCAGCTAGGCCACACCTATGTCATCCTCGGCGTAAGCCGGGGATCTCTGCCAGGAAGAAGGCGTTTAGCCTGTGGGAGATTCCCGCCTGCGCGGGAATGACGAGGGGTATACAGGAATGATGGATTAAGGTATCACGGGCCAAGCACTACTCAGGAAGCAACCTGCTGCGCCTCGCGCGCCGCCTTCGCCATCATTTTCTTTAACGCGTGGGATACCGCGACAAAACCAAAGGTCGCGGTCACCATGGTGGCAGCCCCGAAACCGGAGGCGCAATCCATACGTTTCACCCCTTCCGCGGTACTGCGCGACGCGCACACCGAGCCATCGGCCTGCGGGTACATCAGCGGCTCATCGGAAAACACACAATCGATGCCTAACCGACCTTTGCTGTTCTTGACCACGTTGAAATCATGTTTGAGACGCTCACGCAGCTTGGCCGCCAGCGGGTCTTGAATGGTTTTGGCAAGATCCACCACGCTGATGCGTGTCGGATCGATTTGCCCACCCGCCCCGCCGGTCGTCACCACCGGAATTTTATAACGCCGACAGTAGGCCAGCAGCGCCGCTTTCGGACGCACGCTGTCAATCGCATCAATCACATAGCTAAAGCCACGGTTGAGATACTCCGCCACGTTATCCACCGTGACGAAATCATCCACGCAGGTGACCTGACATTCAGGATTGATGGCACGGATACGCTCCGCCATCACTTCCGTTTTCGCCTGCCCGGTATGTTCGCGCAGCGCGTGAATCTGCCGGTTGGTGTTGCTGACACAGACGTCATCCATATCAATCAGCGTAATCGCACCAATGCCGGTGCGCGCCAGTGCCTCTGCGGCCCAGGAGCCCACACCACCAATGCCGATAACGCACACGTGCGCCTGTGCAAACAGCGCCAGCGCCTGCTGACCGTATAACCGCGCTGTGCCGCCGAAGCGTTGCAGATAGGCTTCGGATAACGTACCACTCATGACCACCAACCCTTGACTCTGATAATCGCTAAAAAAACAGGCCCGATCATAAAGCGATCGAGCCTGTTGCGCTACTGATGAAATGAAAATCAGGCTGCCGCCACGTCCACCAGGCAGCTCATGGCATTCGGCCCCTGCGTCAGCGGTGAGGTGCCAATATCCAGCGTCAGCACGTTGGCATTGCCGGACTGTTCCACCGCATGCCACTCTTTCTGACCGAAACCCGGTTCGAACCAGGCACCGGTAGACATGATCACCACGCCGGGTGCCACCCCTTCGGTCACGCGGACCCCGGCATAAATGCGACCGCGCGCGTTAAATACTTCCACCTGCTGCTCATCCACAATGCCGCGCGCATTTGCATCCTGCGGGTGCATATAAAGCGTCTCTTTCCCTGCGGTTTTGTTCGCCGCCACCTGCGGCGTCGCGGCCAGTTGGCTGTGCAAACGATCGGATGGCTGGATAGAGATAAAATGCAGCGGCCAGCGCTCTGCGGTTTCGGCCCCGAGCCACTCTACCGGCGGACGCCATTCCGGATGCGGGGCAAAATCCTCATAGCCGTAACGGGCGATAGTATCGCTGTACAGTTCAATCTTGCCGCTCGGCGTTTGCAGCGGATGCTGTTCGGGGCTGTCGCGGAACGCGTCAAAGAACACAAACGGCTTCTCACCTTGTGGCACATCCAGATGCCCGCGCTGCCAAAACTCGCCGAACTCAGGCCATTCCACGCCCTGCTGACGCCCACGGCACTCCTCATACAGTGCTTCCAGCCATGCCTGCTCATCACGCCCTTGAGTAAAGGCATCGCCATAACCCAGTCGTTCCGCCAGTTCGCTGAAAATATCATAGTCATTACGCGCCTGATGCTGCGGCGCAATCGCCTGATGCATGGCGAACAGATGTCGATCGCGCGACGATCCGCCCAGATCGTTACGTTCAAGCGTGGTGGTCACGGGCAGTACGATGTCGGCCATCTGCGCGGCGGGCGTCCACACGATATCCTGTACGATAACCGTCTCAGGCTTGCGCCAGCCTTCAACCAGACGGTTAAGCTGCTGATGATGGTGAAACGGATTGCCACCGGCCCAGTGAATCAGATGGATCTCGGGGTAGCGATGGGTTTCGCCCTTGAAGGTATAGGGCTGGCCGGGATGCAGCAGCATATCGGCAATACGCGCCACCGGAATGGCTCGCCCTGGGTTCTTCACCGAGGGAGATTCTGGCGCGGGGCTTGAGATACGCTCATTGCCGACGCCATTCATGGAGCCATGGCCGAAGGAAAAACCGCCGCCCGGCAGGCCAATCTGGCCCAGCATGGCCGACAGCGCGATCATCATCCAATACGGCTGCTCTCCACGATGGGCACGCTGCACCGAATAGGCACAGGTGATGAAACTGCGCACGCCAATCAGTTGCTGCGCCAGACGACGAATGCGCTCGGCGGGAATGCCGGTGATGGCGCTGGCCCACTCCGGCGTCTTCGGCACACCATCGCGTTCACCGGTCAGATAGTGACGTAACGCCTCATAGCCCACGCAATAACGCCGCAGAAAATCGATGTCATCCGCGCCCTGCCGCTGAATTTCATAACCGAGCGCCAGCATCAACGCCACATCGGTATTTGGACGAATCGGGATCCACTCGGCACCGAGAAAGGCCGGACAGTCGTCGCGCATCGGGCTGATATTGATAACCGGAATTTTTTTCTCAGCCAACTGACGCAACGCCGGTTCCAGACTGTGATATCCCGCCCCGCCGGAAGCCACCTGCGCGTTTTTCAGCGCCAATCCGCCAAACGCGAGAAAAATATTGCAGTGTTCTAACACGCTGCGCCACTCAGTCACCTTCCCGGTTAACGGCTGAAAGGTGCCGATGACGTAGGGCAAAAAGAATTGCGCCGCGCCCCAGCTGTAGTTGCCCTGTTGATCAACGGCACCGCCGCCGGAAAAATAGAAACGTCGCACCTGCGAACGCGCATGGTGAAAGCGCCCCGCAGAGGACCAGCCGTAGGATCCGGCGAACAGGCCATCTGCGCCGTAACGATCGCGTACGCGCCGGTTCTCCTGCGCCACCAGATCGAGCGCAACATCCCAGTCCACCTCAACGAAATCCTCTTTGCCGCGCAGCGCACCGTCGCTGTTTTCACGCTTTTGTAACCAGGAACGGCGCACGGCCGGGCGACGAATGCGCTTGTCGGAATAGACCAACGGCACGATAGAATCAAGCATCGCAGAGGGGGCCGGATCGCTGGCAAACGGCTCGCAGCGGATCAGTTTTCCGTCCTCCACGACGGCGGTAAAAGCGCCCCAATGCGCCAGATGTGGATAACGCTTAATAGCCATTCGCAACCTCAATACTTTCTCGTGTCACGCTGGATAGCGCGACAACGCAGCCCTGGTAAGAAACAACGCCAAATACGGCGTTAAAAAAATCGTAAAAACATTGTCGCAACAAACAATGCCACAGTTATAAAAGAAATACCCCAGATACATCAAGTATGCGGGTTATGCGGAATATAGCTTTGCTTATGCAGATTTAAACGTTTGTTTAAAACGCACGTTAGGATAGGGTTTAGCCTCAATAAGCACAGTCAGAAAGTTTGCCTCAGCAACGGGCTGTGATTGATTCGCACCATGCGAAAATAATAAATAATCACTTGTTTTAGTTAGTTTTTATTAAATAGCAAACACCAAAGCCAGGAATTCACAATGACTCACGCACAGACAATCCCTTTATTGATGACCCGATGTTAGTTTCCTGACAGTTATTTCACGATCACCGTGATTACCGCACTTTTCCTCTGAATAGCGCGTCGAATGCTTACGCTGTCAGGCTGGTATATCAGCGGAAAAAACGCTCACAAAAAACCGCATAATCGACAGGGATAATATCCCTGAAAAATACGGATAAATACCATGAAACATAAAGCGATATTATCTGCGCTGATAATGGCAACCTCATTATTCAGTCTGCCGGGGTTAGCCGATACGGCAACGCCGCAACCGGGTGTTACCCCACAACGCGGCGGAACGCTCAATTTCCTGGCGGAGCCGGAACCCCCCGTGCTGACCAGCCTGGTCAGCACCAGCGGTGCGGTGATGAAGGTTAACGCCAAAGTGATCGAAGGGTTGCTGGATTACGATTTCAACATGAACCCGGTGCCGCAACTGGCGACCAGTTGGTCTGTCAGTCCAGATGGCAAAGAGTATACCTTCCATTTGCGTCAGGGCGTAAAATGGCACGATGGCAAAGACTTCACCTCTGCGGACGTCGCCTTCTCCATTCTCACCGTGAAACAGTATAACTCCCGGGGTAAAGGCACGTTTGCTAACGTCACCGAGGTGAAAACGCCCGATCCTTATACCGCTATCATCGAGCTGTCGCAGCCCGCGCCCTATTTGTTGAGCGCGTTTTCTGCCAACGAAGCGCCTATCGTTCCCAAGCATCTCTATGAAGGCACCAATATTCTCTCCAACCCTTACAACACGGCACCGGTCGGTACTGGCCCGTTTGTGTTTAAAGAGTGGGTACGCGGCAGCCACATTCTGTATGAACGCAACCCGAACTACTGGGATAAGCCCAAGCCTTATATCGATCGTTTAGTGGTAAAAATCATTCCTGATGCCGCCACGCGCACCATTGCCTTGGAAACCGGCGCGTTGGATCTGGGCAGTGATACGCCCATCCCGATGAGTGAAATTGAGCGCATCAAGAAGAACCCGAAACTGGGTATCGAAACCCGTGGTTATGGCTACAGCCCGACGCAAACCCGTATCGAGTTCAACCTGGATAACCCTTATCTAAAAAACCTTAAGGTTCGTCAGGCGATCGCGCACAGCATCAATCTCGACGTGCTGAAAAAAGTGGTGTGGTATGGCTATGCCTCGAACTCCCCTACCGGGATCACGCCGGAATTGACGCAATTCCACGACAGCACGCCGTCACCGTACAATTTCGACATCGCCAAGGCCAACAAACTGCTGGATGAAGCGGGCTTCCCGCGTCAGGCCAACGGTATCCGTTTCCAACTGGTGCACGATTTTATGCCTTACGGTGACAGCTTTAAACGCGTCGCTGAATACCTGAAATCCGCACTGGCCAAAGTGGGTATTGACGTCACCATCCGTTCTCAGGATTTCGCCACCTTTGTTAAACGCGTCTATACCGACCGCGACTTTGACTTCAACAACGGCTCCATTTCCAACCTGTTCGATCCGGCTGTTGGCGTGCAGCGCCTCTACTGGTCGAAAACCTACTCACCGGGCGTTCCGTTTGGTAATGGCTCGCACTACAGCAACCCGGAAGTAGACCGTCTGCTGGAGCAAGCCGCCGTTGAGACCGACCAGGCGAAACGCGTGGAGCTGTACAAACAGTTCCAACACATCATCGCCACCGAGATCCCGGACCTGAACCTGTTGCAGATCAACCGACTGACTATCTACAACAAACACGTCCACGGCTTTATCAACGGTATTCAGGGTGTGAATGGCAGCCTGGCTGACGTTTGGATTGAACAGTAAGTAATACGACAGCCCCGCGACGGCGGGGCTGTGTTTTTTTGATAGAGGTAGGGCGATGAACAGATTGCAACGCACCCGACGTATTTTGCAACGCACGCTATTGCATGCGCTGCCCACGACGCTCGGCATCGTGATCGTGGTATTTTTTCTGCTGCAACTGGTACCGGGCGATGCCGCCGACGTGCTGGCTGCCGAAGCGGGCAGTGCCACCGCAGAAACCATGACGATGCTGCGCGCCCAGTTCGGGCTGGATCAGCCTATTCTTTCCCAACTTCTCAGCTACCTTGGCAATCTCAGCCACTTCAGCCTCGGCTTCTCACCGCGTTATAACGCACCGGTGATGGACCTGATCATGTCGCGTCTGCCCAGCACGCTGCTGTTGATGCTGCTGTCGCAGACCATCGCTATCGTGCTCGGGATCGCGCTGGGCGCGGTGATGGCGGTATGGGCCGGGAAATGGCCTGACCGTCTGCTGTCGCTGCTGGCGCTGCTGCTCTACTCCACGCCGGGGTTCTGGATCGGGCTGATGACGCTGATTCTGTTCTCGGTACAGCTTGATTGGCTGCCGAGCGGCGGCAACATCACCATCGGCGCCGATCTCACTGGCTGGGCCTACGTCGCGGATATGCTGCGTCACGCCATTTTGCCAGTGCTGGCGTTGAGCAGCTTTTTTATTGCGATATACGCCCGCTTAACCCGCGCGGCGATGCTGGAAATCGCCCAGCAGGATTTTGTCCGCACCGCCCATGCCAAAGGCCTTGCGCCGTGGTTTGTCACCGTGCGTCACATTCTGCGCTGCGCGTTACTGCCGATCACTACCGTCGCAGGTATGCACTTTGGCAACCTGCTTGGCGGCGCTGCCGTCGTAGAAACCGTATTCAGTTGGCCTGGCCTGGGTAGGCTGGCGCTGGAAGCGGTGATGGCACGTGATTTTAACGTGCTGCTGGGTGTACTGCTGCTGTCCGCCCTGCTGGTGATTGTGGCGAATATTCTGGTGGACTTACTTCAGTCCTGGTTGGATCCGCGCATCAAAGCGCACTGAGTCTGGTCGAAAATCACACCAGAATACAATGAAATAGGTAATTCCCGACATGAGTAACCTTGTTGATGAAAAAGGCCCTGTGCGCCGCACGTTCCGCCTGTCACCTGAAGTGAACGCCTTTTTGCGTAATCCTTCCGGCATGGCAGGTTTTCTGATGCTACTGGCGGTGTTGGTGATGGCGTTTCTCGCCCCGCTCATCTATCCGGGCGATCCCCTGGATATGGTGGCACAGCCGTTTTTGTGGCCCGGACAGGATCCCCAGTTCCCACTGGGAACCGATTCGCTGGGCCGTGACGTGGCCGCCGGTATTGTGCACGGTTCACAGGTTTCGTTGCAGATAGGCTTCAGCGCCGTGTTGGTCAGCCTTGCTATCGGCACCGTCGTCGGTGCATTAGCAGGCTATTTTGGCGGCACAATCGACGATGTTCTGGTGCATATCACCGAACTGTTCCAAACCTTTCCCACCTTCTTATTGGTGGTGGTGTTGGTCGCCATTGGTAATCCCTCGATTGGCCTGATATCCAGCGCGATCGGCATTGCCTCCTGGCCAACCATTGCCCGTCTGGTACGCGCTGAGTTTCGTTCGCTGCGCGCCAGCGATTTTGTGATGGCAGCCCGCAGTCAGGGTTTTTCGTCGCTGCGCATTATCTTTCAGGAAATGCTGCCAAACGCCCTGCCGTCCATCATCGTGACCACCTCGGTCATGGTGGCGTCGTCCATTCTGATTGAATCCGCGTTGGCATTTCTCGGTTTTGGCGATCCCAACCGGGTCAGTTGGGGCAGCATGATCGGTGCCGGACGCGAATCGCTGCGCACCGCCTGGTTCCTCACTGCATTGCCCGGCGGCGCGCTGGTGCTGACGGTGTTGTCACTCAATCTGGTCGGTGATGCGCTTAACGACGCGTTGAACCCCCGTTTGCGCAGGAGAGCATCATGACTTCGCTACTCACTATCAACGATCTGCGCGTCACCTTTCCCGGCCATGAGGCGGTGCGTGGTTTGAACCTGACCCTGAATGCCGGTGAAACGCTGGCACTGGTCGGTGAATCCGGTTGCGGAAAATCAGCCACCGCCCTGTCGCTGATGCGCCTGCTGCCTGACAGCGCGCGTTTGCAGGGGGAAATTCTGTTTGACGGGCAAAACCTGCTGACGTTGTCCGATGCACAAATGCGCCACCGGCGTGGCAATCAGCTTTCTATGATCTTTCAGGAGCCGATGACATCGCTAAACCCGGTGTTGAGCATCGGTCAGCAAATCGTGGAAACGCTGCATGTGCACCAGCAATTAACCCCAGCCGCTGCGCGCAAGCGGGCCATTGAATTACTCGATCTGGTACGGATCCCCGAACCGGCGCGGCGCGTTGATGATTACCCGCATAACCTCTCCGGCGGACAGCGCCAGCGCGTGATGATCGCCATGGCGGTTGCCTGCCAGCCGCGTTTACTGATTGCCGATGAACCCACCACGGCGCTCGATGTCACCATTCAGGCGCAGATTCTGGCACTGCTGGATCGATTGAGACGCGAATTGTCGATGGGGCTGCTGCTGATCACGCACGACCTCGGCTTGGTGTCACAGTGGGCGGATCGCGTGGCGGTAATGTATGCCGGGCAAAAGGTCGAAGAAGCGCCCACCGCGCAACTGTTTAGCGCACCGCAGCATCCTTACACGCGCGGACTGCTTGGCACCTCGCTGCATATGGATCAGGACATGCATTACCGGGATTCACGTCTGCCGGAAATTCATCATCAGCAGGACGCGCAAGGTTCCGCTTTCACACTGATCACCCCGCCGCCGTTGGTTCACAGCCCGCGTCAGACCGATCAACAGCCGCTGCTGTCGCTGCGCGACGTCCACACCGAATACCAGACGGCACAAGGGACAGTCAGCGCGGTAAACGGCATATCGCTGGATATCCATCCGGGGGAAACCCTGGGGCTGGTCGGCGAATCCGGCTGCGGAAAATCGACCTTGTCAAAAACCATCCTGCGCCTGCTGCCCACCTCGCAGGGCAGCATCATTTTCGACGGTGAGGATATCACCCACCACAAAGCGTCACGCCTGGCGTCACTGCGTCAGCGTGTGCAGATGATATTTCAGGACCCCTACGCGTCGCTTAACCCGCGCCACAGCATTCAGCACATTCTGGAAACGCCACTGGTGGTGCACGGCATGGGTTCGCGCGCCGAACGCCAACGCGCCGTGCGCGAAATCCTTGATAAAGTCGGGCTGCCGCAACGCAGTCTGGAACGCTACCCGCACGAATTTTCTGGCGGCCAGCGCCAACGCATCGGCATTGCCCGCGCGCTGGTGATCAGACCCTCGCTGGTCATTTGTGATGAGCCGGTCTCTGCGCTGGATGTGTCCATTCAGGCACAAATTCTTAACCTGCTGGTGGAACTGAAAAACGAAATGGGGCTGGCGCTGCTGTTTATCTCGCACGATTTGGCCGTGGTGCGCTATATCGCCGATAACGTGATGGTGATGCACAACGGCAACTGCGTGGAACAAGGCGACAGTTACCGCATCTGGCATCAGCCGCAACACCCGTATACCCGAAAACTGATCGATGCAGTACCGGGCGCGACGCCGCGTACTGCACAAGAACTCCCGGCGAGCACGTCCCCAACCGTCCACCTGACAGAGAGACAAACGGCATGAATTTGGGCATTCAAGGAAAAAAAGCATTGGTGTGGGGAGCCAGCCGCGGGCTGGGAAAAGCAGCCGCGCTGCAACTGACTCAGGAAGGGGTTGAGGTCACGCTACTGTCACGCACCCCTCAGGCCTTGCACGAAGCACAAGAGAGCATTTTGCTGCAAACCGGCGTGCGTCCGAATGCCGTTGTGGCGGATATCACCACAGAAGCGGGCCGACAGGCGGCCATTGCTGCCTGCCCTGCTCCCGACATTCTGATCAATAACGCCAGCGGCCCAACGCCGGGTGATTTTCGCGAATGGCAGAGACAAGATTGGCTCGATGCGCTCGACAGCATGATGCTCGGCCCGATTGCCATGATGCGCCTCACGGTTGACGGCATGGCAGAGCGCGGTTTTGGTCGCATCATCAATATCACCTCGCGTAGCGTCAAGATCCCGCAGTTGGAACTGGGCTTGTCCAACAGTGCACGTTCCGGCCTGACGGGTTTTGTCGCCGGATTGGCGCGCACGCAAGTGCACCGCAACGTGACGATCAACAATATCCTGCCTGGCATCTTCGATACCGAAGGCCAATGGCACCATATTCAGTCGCTGAGCGAACAGACCGGACGCGACTTTTCGGCAATCCACAAGGAACGAGCGGCGGCTAACCCGGCTCAGCGCTATGGGAAACCCGAAGAGTTTGGTGCCACCTGCGCGTTTCTCTGCTCACAGCAAGCCGGGTTTATCACCGGACAAAACCTGTTGATTGATGGCGGCAGCTATCCCGGTACGTTTTAAGGAATCATCATGACGCCATCTGCACCATCAACAGAGACGCCGCGCGTTAATAAGGCGACAGTAGAGACCTTATTGCCCGAATTGACGGCACTGCGCCGCCAGATTCACCAGCACCCGGAAATCGGTTTTGAAGAGTGGCAAACCGCTCGCTTGATTGCGAGCACCTTAACCGAATGGGGCATTGAGGTTACCACCGATATCGGCGGGACCGGCGTTGTCGCCACGCTAAAAGGGCGTTATCCCGGCACGGGCAGTCTCGGCCTACGTGCCGATATGGATGCACTCTATATCCATGAACAAACCGGGCTGCCTTATGCGTCTGCGCACGCCGGCAAGATGCACGCCTGCGGCCACGATGGCCATGTGGCTATGCTGCTGGGTGCGGCGCGTTACCTGTCGCTGCATCCCGACTTCGCAGGCACCGTACACTTTATTTTTCAACCGGCAGAAGAGGGGTTGGGCGGCGCACCGGCCATGCTCAACGATGGGTTGTTGGAACGCTTCCCCTGCGATGCCCTTTACGGTTTGCACAACAAACCGGGCGTCCCTCTCGGCACGTTTGCGCTGCGCGCCGGGCCGATGCTGTGCGCCAGCGATACCTGGCAGGTAGTGTTTCGCGGCACGGGGGGACACGGTGGATCGGGCGCACACCTGTCTATCGACCCTACGCTGCCCGCGGCGCAGTTTATCAGCGCGTTGCAGACCATCGTCAGCCGTAACGTGCCGGCCATGGAGTCCGCCGTGTTGAGTATCGGTCACATTCAGGCGGGTGATGCCAATGCGCCGAACGTCATTCCCGACACGGTGCGTATCAAAGGCACGGGACGAAGCTATTCGCCCGTAATTCGTGAACTGCTGGCTTCCCGCCTTGAAACGTTGGCACAGCATTGTGCCCAGGGTTACGGCGCGCGCGCGGAAGTCACTTATGACTATCAATATCCGGTGCTGGTGAACGATGCCGACGCCACCGACCGTGCGATCCGCGCCGCGCATACGGTCGCCAGCGTGAACCCGAACATGACACCGCTACTGGGCGCAGAGGATTTCGCCTACATGCTGGAACAGCGCCCTGGCGCATTCATGATGGTCGGTAACGGCGATACTTCTGCGCTACACACGCCACACTACGACTTTAACGATGACCTGATTCCTGTCGGCGTCCAGTATTGGGCCGCGCTGGTGTATCAGGAGCTGAAAAGCGCCTGAATCAAGGATACTGCCATGACCACAGCGACAAGAGAGAAACAACCGGAAATCCGTCAGCGCATCCTGCAAGAGGCGATTGCGCGTTTTGCCCATAAAGGCTCTGAGTTGACCACTATCCGTGAAATTACTCAGGCCACGCAGGTGAATCTGGCCTCGGTAAACTATTACTTCGGCTCCAAGGATGGCCTGCTGCACGCGGTGCTGGACGCCGTGTTGGGCCCGCTGAGCGAGGCGCGCGCGCAGTTGTTGGATGCCGCCGAAGCCCGCTACGGCGATCGCCCCATTCCGATAGACGCGCTGTTGGATGCGCTGTTGCGCCCATTGGTACAAACCGCCAAAACGCCCGATGGTGGTCGCATTGTGGTGCGGCTGTTGCAACACTTGCGCGCCACACCGGAACACAGCGTCACGTCATTGCTTTCCGCCCAGTTCGACCATGTAGCACATCGGTTTATTGATGCACTTTCGCGCACCTTGCCACATCTGGCGCGTGCGGAAGTGATTTGGCGTTATGAATTTGCCCGCGGTGCCGCCATGCATGTGCTGACCGATGCCGATCCTCGTTCGGGCAGATTGGCTTTACTGTCACAAGGGCTGTGCGATAACCGTGACGACGAACAGGTGCTGGCGCATTTGCTCACCTTCGTCAGCACCGGTTTCTGCGCGCCTTCCCATAACGATATCTCTCACATTCATCGCATGGAAACGCCGTCACACGCGTCGTCCGTGCCGTTTTTCACACCGTCAGGAAATAATGCAGGCTGAAAACCATGAGTAAACCAAAAATTGAAGGCTCCTTTGTAGCGCTGATTACCCCGTTCAACGAGGATGGCAGCGTCGATTTCGGCGCATTTGAGACGCTGTTGCAGTTCCAGGCTGAAAACGGCACCTCCGCCGTGCTGATCATGGGATCAACCGGTGAAGTCTCGATGCTGTCAGCGGAAGAACGTAAGGCCATTATTCACCGCACGGCGCAATTCCGTCAGGGCGACATGAAGATTTTCTTCGGTTGCACCGGCAATAACACTGACACCACCATCGATTATGTTCGCTATGCGCAAGACAACGGCGCAGACGGCGCGATCATCGCAGCACCGGCCTATATCTGTGCACCGGAAAGCGATATCGAAAGTTACTTCCTTGAAGTGGCGGATGCCACCGATTTGCCGCTCGGCATCTACAACAACCCACCGCGCGTGAAGTCCGATCTGCACTGGACATCACTGCTGCGTATCTTCAAGCACCCGAACTATGTGGTACATAAAGAATCCACCACCCGCGTGGGGCAGGTAGCGCAAGTACTGGCAGGCAACCCGGACGTTTCGGTTATGTGCTGCGACTCCCCAAATCTGGGACTGGTGGTTCCAACCATGTCACTCGGTGGACACGGCACCGCCAACATGACGGGCAACATTGCGCCGGCAGAGCTGGCAGAAATCTCACGCCCGTGGAAAAACGGCGACGACGCTGCACGCTTCCGCACCGCTTACCAGCACTTGCTGCCGCTGTTGCACTACACCTATTCGGCCATCAACCCGGTGGCGGTAAAATCGCTGATGAAAGCCATCGGCTTGCCGGCGGGCAGCCTGCGTCGACCGCTGCGTGACCTGCAAGGCGATGCGTTACAAAATGGTATTCGTATCGTCAACGAACTGGGCCTGAGCAAGAAGTACGGTTTTAAAGGTTGATAAATTAGCTGTTCATAAAAAAGCCGCCTGAATAGTCAGGCGGCTTTTATTTTATCACCACATGCTTCATCAGAAGCTGTATTGAACCCCGACACGGTAGCGGGTTTGACGGTTATCCGTGATACCTGATGATTCAGGAACATTCCCCACCGCCACGAAAGGACGCCAGTTTTTATCCCATTTATAACTCAACTTCACATCATGGCCGAAAGAGTAATTGTCATTATCGGATAGTTTTATTCTTGCCGCGTTGGCTTTTTGATAATCCAATTCATATTCAAGCGTATAATCTTTGAGGAAGTTATAAGCAATCACTGATGTCAGGTTATAGCCATTTTCCGAAGTTTTACTCGACGTGCCAATATTATTGCTGTTGCGTTTATAATAAGGGCGATAACGCAGCGACACCGACAGATCGTTGGTAATATTCGCCTTACCGCGCAGGTATGGACGATAATTATTGTAGTTAGAGGTGGAATCTAACGAAAAGCCCGGCTCCAACGAGAAGGTTTTATTGAAGTTATACAGATAGCTGGCGACAACTTCCGTGCCGTTGCTGACGCTTTCGTTAAACGGTTTGTTTGGCGTCTTATCATTGGTGTGTTGCCCCCAACGCGCTTCCACTGACAGGCCAAAACCTTGCTCAAAACGATGAGAAAACAGCAAACGATCTTTATGGTCACCGTTTGAAGTATCTTTGAATTCGTGACGATAATCGATGGTCGCCGCAAGCGTATTGAGCGTAACCAACGAAGTGATTGCCAGCGTGATTAATTTTAATTTCATTGTATTTCCCCGAGAATCAAATTGCATTACTGCTATTATGATGACGTCAACAACTTCACAGACGAAGGGAGTCCCTTCCGCGATAAATGACGGCGTATCAAATTGATGCGCCTGAGGAGTGTAACAATAAGTTCATTTTTGCAAACAAAGTTATATTTATTACCTTATCCAGAATATGGCATAAGCATTAATAATAAAATAAACCGTTGCTCAATAAAAATGCCGGGAAAGATATTCTTTCCCGGCATCGATAAGGAATGCGTTAACGCGCGGCGCTTTGCATTAATAAAGGAGTAGTGCTGAAGGGAGACGCTGCATTATTTTTCAGCACCCAGACGCGGCCATAGTGGTTGTAATACCCGGCGGCATGGCCTGCCTCGTGCCCGATCCCCTGATAGATGTCAAAATGCTGGCCCTTGATGGCACCGCCAACGTCAAGCGCTACCATCATGCGCATCTCGTAGCGGCCGGTAAACTTCCCTTCGTTGTTGAGTAACGGAACTTCTGCCAGCAAAGCCGTGCCCGGCGGGATCAGCGAACGATCGGACGCCACAGAGGCTTTGGCAATCAACGGTACGGCGCTTGCGCCCTTCACTGGCGCAGATGACATCGGTTTAAAGAAAACGAAGGAAGGATTCTGCTCCAGCAGTTCACGCACGTCATATTCGGAGTGCGTCTCGCCCCAGTGGCGGATCGCCTGCATCGACATCTCTTCTTTAGGCACTTCGCCTCTGTCGATCAGCACTTTACCAATACTGCGATAGGCGTGCCCGTTCTTGCCGCCATAGGCAAAGAAGGTCAGCGGTCGGCCATCACCAAAATCGATATACCCGCTGCCCTGCACTTCCATCAAGAAATTGTCCATCAGCGAGTTGGTCCAGGCGAGGACATTGCGTTCGCCCAGCGCACCAGCATAAATACCCGCCCGATCGGGTAAGCGACGACTCTTTTTGTTGGGGGCAGGCATACCATAAAGAGGATGGCGGAATTCACCCTGACGGGTGTAACGCGCCTGCACTACCGGCGTGTAGTACCCGGTAAACTGCACGTTGCCAAAATTGTCCACGCCCTCCATTTGCCAGGCATTAAGGCCAAACTGGCTCAGATTGCGCGTGTCGGCACCAGCCTGCATCCAACGTTGAATGGCCTGAAAGATGTCCTGATTGCGGGCATACAGCGCGGGAGAGGCGTTCTTGATCTCAGTCACCTGATTAACAAAGTCGCCTGCATTCACCGGCTTACCGGTGGCGTTGGGTTCATTAACGAGCGCAAGTGGCTGCTCAAGCCGCCCATCTTTATACTGCTGCCCACGGTCAGTCGGTCTGGACTGACACCCGGCCAGAATAGCAATCACTACTCCGGTCAGCACATACTTACCCCAACATCCTCTCATTTCTCTTACGCTCTCATTACAGCATGGCAAATCAGTGAGCGCACAATAACAAACACATTTCCATATGAAAACGTATTGAACTCCAAAACAGCCTCAAATCGAACAAAAAACAAACAATTAGCAGATAAAACCGACATACATGTTGGGAAGATCCTCTTTTTTTCAAATAGAGGTTGCATACCCTCCTATGGAGTGTATAGTGCGCTTCCACGGACGCGGGGTGGAGCAGCCTGGTAGCTCGTCGGGCTCATAACCCGAAGGTCGTCGGTTCAAATCCGGCCCCCGC
>NZ_JAGFPG010000048.1:0-612 GCF_025962675.1 Candidatus Symbiopectobacterium sp. NZEC127 | reverse complement strand
CTGAAGCCTTACGTACTTTGGCTGAAGAAAGTGTTTATATATCAGCGTTCGTGAAAGTTGTAAGTGAGAGTCTTAGAGAGGTTGATGCTGAATTTGTTCGCTTCGTAGCGAGCAGAGCTAACATTGGTCGCCAGCTTAATCAGAGATTTATTGACTCTATTACCCCCCTAGTTCGCGAAGCAGTTCAACGTTCCGTTAGCGCCATGGTTGTATCTGGACTGTCATCAAAGCCACACGTAATTGAAGACCACACTACAGACGCCGAGTCAACCACTAGCCACATCGACGAAGAAGCCGACATCGTAGATGCAGATAATCCCAACATAGTCACCACCCATAATGAGCGAGTGCTATTTGAAAAAATAGCATCCATCGTCGGTCCTGAACATGATTTGCAACCAAAGGACACGGAATCCTATTATTCTGTGTTATTCCAAGGAAAGACAAATCGTTGGTTGGTTCGCTACCATGATAAGAAGAATCGTTCATCCATTCAATTACCTTTCGATATAACTCCAATCGCCAGTAATGAAATCAGCCGCGCAAGACTTGAGCATGACGGTAATCGGATTTTCATAGAAAAGCCTGAAGATGTCCTGAGAATATCTGGAC
>NZ_JAGFPG010000047.1:0-618 GCF_025962675.1 Candidatus Symbiopectobacterium sp. NZEC127 | reverse complement strand
GAAACGCCGGATGTTGCGACGATGAAACTGGCGGAAACCGCTGCTGTTACGGTGGTGCTGGATGCCGCTCGCCGCTTATTGAGTGCCTGAGTTTTTCGCCACGAATTGCAAGGAGTTGTATGACATCATCAGCACCACGCCATCCCTCTCTGGTTGCGCTAGAGGGCGGCATCAATTTCCGTGATTTAGGGGGGTTGCATACCGCAGATGGGCAACGTATTCGCCCGCACAAACTGTTCCGTGCCGGCTCGCTGGATCAACTCAGTGCCGCTGATTGCGAGCACCTGGCCGGTGTCCCCGTATCGCATGTCGTTGATTATCGTGATCCTGATGAAGTAACGGCCAAGCCCGATATTCTGTGGGAAGGCGCGCATTATCACACGTGCCCCGCCAACCCGATTCGCCATGAGGTCACCGCCAGTCTAGAGTCGTTAGGTTCAGAGCGGCTCTCTGCATTTGACTCACAGGCCTTCATGCTGGAACTCTATCGGCGTTTACCGTTCAACAATCCCGCCTATCGTCAACTGGTTGCCCTGTTACAGAGGCCTGAAGAGGGTGCACTGGTACAGCACTGTGCTGTCGGCAAAGATCGTACTGGCATCGGCTCCGCTCTGGTGT
>NZ_JAGFPG010000046.1:0-621 GCF_025962675.1 Candidatus Symbiopectobacterium sp. NZEC127 | reverse complement strand
AAAGTTAAATAGACACAGCCCGAATCAATATTGACAGGGCTAAAGATAATGACAGCAGACGCGGCGCAGATGAAAAACGTTTTTTTATAGCACGTCCCCCGCCATACGTGGAAAGGCAGCACGCATACCGTCGTATTAACGTGCTTCGGGTACCACCGTGTAGATGAAAGAGGAGACAATCTCCCCCTCTTTTGTCGTGACGTCTACCGGCACTCTGGCATATTCCTCACCTTCAAATTCATCAAGCGCATCCCAATGCTCGGCCAGGGACGCAGAATAAAACAGATACCCCTCAACGCGGTTTCCGGTGTTATCGAGAACAATCCCCGGATACCCCATACCGGCCCCCCATCCTGCATCAAGCAGTGAACCCGATACCGAGCCCTGCACCCACGTGCCGCCTATCGACTCCAACAGATGCGCATTTTCACACTCGGGCATCAGCGTGCCGTATACAAAGAGACTGTCCATACTGCTCCTGTCATGTTAACAATAATGATGTGTCCTGCTCTGGTGGTAAGGAGCGTCGCGTAATATTTACCGTAACGCAGCAAGGGGATCATTATCAACATTATCGATGTACGCCCCCACATTCCTCAACGCGGTCCATTGGACCTTGCA
>NZ_JAGFPG010000045.1:0-626 GCF_025962675.1 Candidatus Symbiopectobacterium sp. NZEC127 | reverse complement strand
GACGCTGTGGCTTTCGCACCTTGGCCTTGCCCATCACGCCGTGCTCTATCAGGGTGTGGGCTATCAGGATGATCTCGCCAACAGACATCCCTCCAGCGCGATATACTATGCCGCGTTTACCCGGTCGCCACTCACCCACCAGCGCTGTGATATCGTCATCACAGCACGCCGCCATAACATGCATTGCCACTGACAGGATTTTTCGTCCATACACTGGCTTTCTCAGCGTCTTGACGAGCCATTCCGGTATCTTCCCGTAAGCATCCTGCGCCATAGATACCACCTGAGCGACTTCGTAGCCGGTTAGTGTGGCTTCCAATGCGCGTCATGGCAGCGAATGAAGGGCGGAAAAAGTAATCGTTTTTCGTGTCGGAGATGAGAATTTCCCCGATCTCAGTAATTGGCGTCATGCGCCCCCCCCCAATAAAAAAGGCCGCCTAAGCGACCTTGCCTGCTATTCTATTTCAATGTAATCGAGTGGCTCTGGTAATGAATCCAGGCTTTCGCCATCAATGTAAGATGGTGTCGCTGCTGTTATTGATGGTTCACCATGCCCCGGCGATGACATGGAGTTATTCATAATAACCAAAATGCTCTTTCCTGCGATGTGACCTTTAAAGTTAGTA
>NZ_JAGFPG010000044.1:0-627 GCF_025962675.1 Candidatus Symbiopectobacterium sp. NZEC127 | reverse complement strand
GGAGTTGTTCCGGGTACCAAATCTATTCTGAACTCTATATCCCTTTTAGGCGGCATACCAGGTAAATCATCTGGGAACACATCAGGATACTCCCGGACTATAGGAATCTCTTCCAAAGTTATTTGATTCAGTCTTGATCTTAAAAACTCAGAAGACAATGCATGAACAGTTACAACTCGACCATCATTGCTGGTGAGAGTTACTTTTCTGTTAGCACAGTCTATCACACCTTTATGTCTGGTTAACCAGTCCATCCCTAGGATGACATCAAGGTCTTTGGATTCTAACAAGATAAGATTGGCCAGAAATGGTACTCCTTGAATTTCTATTCTGACAGAGGGGCTACGTTGCAAAGAGAGTGCTTGATTACTTGGGGTACTAACCATCAAAGGACGTCTAAGATCTTCTACTTCCATCCCATGATTTCCCGCAAAACTCATAGATAGAAATGAATGTGTAGCACCAGAATCGAAAAGTACTGTTGCAGGAACTGAGTTAACAGGGAACGTACCCAAAATCACATCTGGAGCATCTTGAGCTTCTGCAGCAGCAACATGATTGACACGGGCCTTTGATGCTGGTACAGCAGAGTTGTTCTGGGCAGGGACAACCTTCACGCGTCGGGGC
>NZ_JAGFPG010000043.1:0-628 GCF_025962675.1 Candidatus Symbiopectobacterium sp. NZEC127 | reverse complement strand
CTCCCCGCCCCAATTTATTTTCAGACTCTCGGCGTTGAAGCTTTTCAGTGCTTCAGTTGGCGCCCCCAATTTCTGAGCGAGAAATGCCTGAGATCCGCCTAGCAATGAGGTTTTCTTTTCAAGTTCAGCTACCGCTAGTGCGTTATCACGGGCCGCCTTCATCTGGTCAAGAATGCCCTGATTAACGCGAATATTTATCTGGTGAAGCGCGTCTTTGGATTTCTTGAGGGTTGACTCTTTTTCGTAAAGGTCACGGTTGGCTTTCGATAACTGATTGGATAGGTCAGCGGCTATTTTTAAATGTCCATTTGACTCAATGTCAGCGTTCCCCATTTGCTTGGCTAACGTGATCCGGTCATTGTAATCCTTGTTTAGGTTTGAAATTTCACCTTTCAGTTTGGCTATTCCCGCCTCTTGATTGGTGATTGACTCAACTGTGTCAGCACGAACACCTTGAGCTTGTACCAGATTCATTTCCTTTAACTTGCTGATCACATCTGGCAATGTGTTGGCAAATTCAATGCTGGCCTGACGTGCTTGCGCTTGCTTCTGTGCATACAAATACCAACCGGCAGCTACTATCGCCACTACGCCGACCGTGCCGCCCAAAGGCATTAATGCCGTGTTT
>NZ_JAGFPG010000042.1:0-630 GCF_025962675.1 Candidatus Symbiopectobacterium sp. NZEC127 | reverse complement strand
CAACCCGGGTATCGCAGCCACCGGAAGACATTGGCATGCTGAACCAGATAACGCAGTTATCGAGATACTTTGCGCTCTTTAGCCACTGAGTGCACGCCCGGTGCTGGTCGCGGTTGAGTATCCACGTCAGCGCCATCGTATCTTTCAGGTCGTCGGTAAGCTTCTGGAATATCGGAGCGCCTACCTGCGGGTTGTCAGTCCGAAACCCGGTATCGCGCCTCCAGTTTTTATTGGACTTCTGCGCCAGCGGCAGCCAGTCCGGGTATGCAATGATTGCCATTGGCTCTCCGGGTGATTCTTATCTGATCAAATATCAGGATGTACGCATTCATTGCTGCGTTATAACTTGAAAGTAAAAACTCTCTTTGCAGCACCGTAGGGAACAGAATCCGCTCATTATGGCGTTCACACAGCAAAGGAGAAGTTATGTCTGATAAAATAGTACCGTCAAAGCAAGCTGAAACAGCAGCTTACGAATTACTCATTGAGTTAGTTCGCGCCCAGCGAGTTCCTGTATACCAATCCAATATCGATGGCTTACTGAAAATTTACGACCAAGCTCGGAAACACTTCGAAAAATCATAGATAAACGTTTAAGTAATCTTGCTTATTTAAACATTTCACTAAAAG
>NZ_JAGFPG010000041.1:0-641 GCF_025962675.1 Candidatus Symbiopectobacterium sp. NZEC127 | reverse complement strand
AAATAACATTTTGCATCTGTGACAAAATCTCATAAAATATAGAGATTATATTCATAGCACTTTTTTGACGGATGGTGTATGATATGAAACTAAAAATTTATATGTATTTTTTTATTTTTCTAGTTACATTCCATGCTCATGGAACTACTGCTCCGCTTGGTGAATCTAGAATAGGTCAGGAAACAGACTGTACGTCATCATTTAAAGGTAATTTTTATAAAAATGCTATAATTGATGGGCTTTATGTTTTTTCAGGTGGAGATAAAATCCATGTGTATATAAGTGGAAAATCTAACCATCTGTACATTTACAATGTAAGCAGTAGCTCTTCTTATATATATGATCTTCTTAAAACATCTTGGTTGGCAGGAATAACAGTGGATATTTGCTATAGTGCTTCCGATGAAATAAAATTTATTTCATTAATGAATAAACAATGAAAACAGCATGTTTTTATTGCTGGTAAACTTACGTTAATCTTTGTGTGGTATATATGAAAAATAAAGCACATGCATTCGGCACAAATAATAGCCAATTGTTATTGTTATTGTTATTGTTATTGTTATTGTTTTCAGTATCCTCTTATGCGACAGTGAAAGATTGCACGCCGGATAAAGTCTTTACTATGGATTTTAACAAAA
>NZ_JAGFPG010000040.1:0-645 GCF_025962675.1 Candidatus Symbiopectobacterium sp. NZEC127 | reverse complement strand
CAATGTAAGGGAATAGTTGTTTATTGCAAAAATATTGAAGGTTTTGCTTTTAATGAATTATTCGCTAGTCATCTTTCAGGTTCATTTTTATTGACAAAGCCTGACGATTTCTTTGATGAAAAGGAATCTGAAATTATATTCTTAAAACTGCAAGGTCAAATGTCGAAGAGTATTGCTAGGCGACTTGTTAGCTCACCCCTCGATGTGGAAAATATGTTGCAAGAGTTATATTATAAGGCTGGCGTGAAGCATTTTGATGATTTTTCGGAGTTTTGTAATAAAAGAAATTATCATCGTTATCTACCAAGGCGGTTTATTGAAAGTTAGTCCATAATCTTTTAGATGATTCAGTGACTGAGGTATGTGGTCATATGCTTTATTGTGGTTCTTGATATCGCCAGATGATGATTTCATTGTTTTTTTGATTTTATTATAAGTAATTTATATAAGCGATTTGTATTTTTATATAAAACAAATGGAGGCACTTATGAATGGCGATGTTCACAATGATAATTATCTTCCTAGAGTTTTTACAAATTTTTTAGATCAACTTCCTGATCCATATTTTATCAAGGATTTACATTCTAGTTATATATATGCTAATTTGCCTACGGCAAAGCTGGCTGGTGTGAGATCGCCAAATGA
>NZ_JAGFPG010000039.1:0-659 GCF_025962675.1 Candidatus Symbiopectobacterium sp. NZEC127 | reverse complement strand
ACTTACTGATGCAGAATTTAACAGGATGTTGCAGAAACACCGTGATTCATTAGTTCAGGCTGTACGTCAGAGTCAACAAAGAAATTCATAATTATTAGTGGGACAGTACTGGAACATACCATTCTTGCATACATACACCAACCAACACTGAACCAGTACTACCCACATAAATACTACATGATAACAATAATAAAAAGGAAGCATTTATGGACGAGGTTTTAGTCACTTCATTTGTATTGTCTGATAATCAGCCAATGTATAAGAATCAAGCTAATTCAGGTCGATTAATTCAACGCTCAACCGGTATTCAGTACTTTGATATATCTTTCCAAGTAAATTTAAATATTGACGATAGAGCAGCATTTCAGAAGTGGATTGCTGAACACAGTCAGGGAAAACCATTTGAAATGTCTCTTGGCTATTATTCTCTTTATAATGGTTTACAAAAAGGCAATGTGATTGCAAATGCAGCCAGTAAGAATACTTATAAAATTACCTGCACCTCAGTTACTGAGGTCGGTACTTTAATTCAATGCTCAGGGCATAAAAAGATTTATCGAGTCATTGCTAATGATGGTGTTACATTATCGATATTTCCGAGTTTGAGACAGGAAGTACAAAATAATGAAACCATAAAATATAACGACATTAAAGGTACT
>NZ_JAGFPG010000003.1:0-533022 GCF_025962675.1 Candidatus Symbiopectobacterium sp. NZEC127 | reverse complement strand
TTTAAGCCCGTAGGCTTTACGATAAAGTCCTGTGAGTGCCCACACAGATTGTCTGATTAATTGTTAAAGAGCGTTGCGACGCGGCTTGCAGCCTGCTGTCGCGAGGTGGCGTATACTACGCTTTCCTCTTTCAGAGTCAACGATTATTTTCATTTGAAAGTGAATCGTTTTTCTCTTGCTAACCTCGACTTGAATCGCTTCGTGTCGTGTCAACGGAGGCGCATTATAGGGATCCCAGTAATTTACACAACCCCTTTTTTCATCTTTTTTTCTGTTTGTTCAAATTCCACTCACGAAGCCCGATTTTACTCACTTGCGCTGTTCTATAACGCGCGGCAAATCGGCCAGGCTATCAATCACAACATCAGCCAGCGCTTCGCCTTGCTCGGTGATCGGCTTGCCGCTGCGCACCAGTACTTTTGTTCCAACGCCCGCCGCAATGGCTGCCTGCATATCTTCTGTCTTATCGCCTACCATATAAGAAGCAGCCATATCGATATTAAGGAAACTCTGCGCTGAGAGAAACATGCCCGGCTTGGGTTTACGGCAGTCACACTCCTGGCGGTATTCCCCTTGCCCCTCTTCTGCGTGATGCGGACAGAAATAGATGCCGTCCAAATCGACTCCGCGATCGGCCAGCGACCAATCCATCCACTCGGTCAGGTGCATGAACTCATCTTCACTGAACATGCCGCGCGCAATACCGGATTGGTTAGTCACCAGCACCAGCGCAAATCCTTTCTTCTTTAGTTCACTCATCGCGTCGATAACGCCATCAATAAACTCAAACTGATCGATCTCATGAACGTAACCGTGATCGACATTAATCGTGCCGTCGCGATCGAGAAAAACGGCTGGAATGGGTTGTGCCACTGCTATGTGCTCCTGATGGCGTTATTTGCGCGCTAGTATCGCATGTTTTTGTCCTTTGCGAGAATGCGTCATAACGACAAAGTAAATTGACTTAGACGTCTAGACGCCCTAACATCCGTACAATATTCTGCATACAGCAGACGTTGATCTATCCCACGATAGGCACTTACGATAAATAAAGATGATTAAACTTTCTAACATTACAAAAATTTTCCAGCAGAAAGGCCGGACCATCACAGCACTGGACAATGTCAGTCTGTATGTCCCTGCAGGGCAAATCTATGGGGTTATCGGCGCATCCGGTGCTGGTAAAAGTACGCTGATCCGCTGCGTCAATCTGCTGGAGCGCCCGACCCACGGCGAGGTGTTGGTCGGTGACCAGGATTTGATGGCACTGTCCGAAGCGCAGTTGACCAAGGCACGCCGCCAGATTGGCATGATCTTCCAGCACTTTAATCTTTTGGCGTCACGTACCGTGTTTGGGAACGTGGCCCTGCCTCTTGAGCTGGACACTACGCCGAAAAACGAAATTACCCGCCGCGTCAATGAACTGCTCGAACTGGTGGGTTTATCAGATAAGCACGATGCTTACCCGGCAAATCTGTCCGGCGGGCAAAAGCAGCGCGTTGCGATTGCTCGCGCGTTGGCCAGCAATCCCAAGGTGCTACTGTGTGACGAGGCCACCAGCGCGCTCGATCCGGCCACTACGCGTTCCATTCTCGAATTGCTCAAAGACATTAATCGCCGTTTAGGGATAACCATCCTGTTGATCACCCATGAAATGGATGTGGTAAAACGCATCTGCGATCAGGTGGCTGTTATCAGCGGCGGTCAATTGATTGAGCAGGACACGGTCAGCGAAGTGTTCTCTCACCCTAAAACACCTCTGGCACAAACCTTCATTCAGTCTACGTTGCATCTGGATATCCCCGAGGATTATCAGGCCCGGCTCATCGCCGCACCGCACAACGACCAGAACACCCCGCTGCTACGGCTGGAGTTTACCGGTCAATCCGTTGATGCGCCGTTACTTTCAACCATCGCGCGCCGCTTTAGCGTGAATAACAATATCATCAGTGCGCAGATGGATTACGCCGGTGGCGTTAAATTCGGCATCATGTTGGCCGAAATGCACGGCGAAGAGCAGGACACGGTGGCCGCCATCGCGTTTTTACAGGAACACCATGTGAAAGTTGAGGTGCTGGGCTATGTCTGAAGCAATGATGTGGTTGATGGCGAAAGGCGTTTGGGAAACCGTCGTGATGACATTTGTTTCCGGCTTCTTTGGCTTTGTATTGGGATTGCCGGTTGGCGTGATGCTTTATATTACCCGTCCGGGTCAGATCGTTGCCAACCCGCCGCTGTATCGCACACTGTCCGCGTTGGTGAACATTTTCCGTTCTATTCCGTTCATTATTTTGCTGGTGTGGATGATTCCGTTCACACGCGCCATCGTCGGCACCTCCATCGGGCTGAAGGCAGCGATTGTGCCATTGACCGTAGGCGCAGCGCCGTTTATCGCGCGTATGGTTGAAAACGCCCTGCTGGAAATTTCCAGCGGATTGATCGAGGCGGCGCGCGCCATGGGCGCCACGCCGTTACAGATCATTCGTAAGATTCTGCTGCCAGAAGCACTTCCCGGTCTTATCAATGCCGCCACCATCACACTTATCACCCTGGTAGGCTATTCTGCAATGGGGGGCGCAGTCGGTGCCGGTGGGTTAGGTCAAATTGGTTATCAGTATGGATACATTGGTTATAACGCGACAGTCATGAATACGGTATTAATATTACTGGTTGTTCTGGTCTACCTGATCCAATTCGTAGGCGATCGCACGGTACGGGCAGTGACTCATAAATAAGTTTTACTACACGTCGGACTATGCCGCAGATGGCAAGCCGCAAAACGTTAAATATGCAGAGGTTAAGGAAATGACAATCAAATTTAAAACCGTCGCCGCACTGGGTACGTTACTGGGTGCACTGGCGCTGGCAGGCTGCGGACAAGAAGAAAAAGACCCGAACCACATCAAAGTCGGTGTTATTGTGGGTGCTGAGCAGCAAGTTGCTGAAGTTGCGCAGAAAGTGGCTAAAGATAAATATGGCCTGACCGTGGAACTGGTGAGCTTCAACGATTATGTACTGCCGAACGAAGCGCTGAGCAAAGGGGATATTGACCTGAATGCCTTCCAGCACAAGCCTTATCTGGACCAACAGATCAAAGACCGTGGCTACAAACTGGTTGCTGTTGGCAATAGTTTTGTCTATCCGATCGCTGGCTATTCTAAAAAAATCAAATCATTAGACGAGCTGCAAAACGGGGCGCAAATCGCACTGCCTAACGATCCGACCAACCTGGGCCGTTCCCTGCTGCTGCTGCAAAAACAGGGTTTGATCAAACTGAAAGATAACGTTGGCCTGCTGCCGACCGTGCTGGACGTGGTTGAAAACCCGAAAAACCTGAAACTGGTCGAGTTGGAAGCACCGCAACTGCCGCGCTCTCTGGATGACGATCAAATCGCTCTGGCTATCATCAACACCACCTATGCCAGCCAGATTAATCTGACGCCGACCAAAGACGGTCTGTTCGTGGAAGAAAAAGACTCTCCGTACGTCAACCTGATTGTGTCGCGTGAAGACAACAAAGACGCGGCTAACGTGAAGAAATTCGTTCAGGCTTACCAGTCAGACGAAGTTTATGAAGCGGCCAACAAGATTTTCAACGGCGGCGCGGTGAAAGGCTGGTAATATCACCCGATACGCGAGTGACAATTTTTTCAAGACGGGCCTCGGTGCCCGTCTTGTTATTTGTGTCGTAGCTTGCTTCAATAAGCGCACATCAAAAGAAGAATAGTAGAGAGGAAATGCTATGCGTGCTATACCGCTCGTGTTTTTAGCGCTGTCATTAACAGGATGTTCCCTGCTGCAACCCAAAACGGCACCCGCACCGCAGCCGGTTGTCGAACCGGCTGTCGAAGCCCCGGCCAAAGCAAAACCGGTACAGCGCCCGGCGACCGCCGTGCTGTATAACAATGCGGAAGAGTTGGTGGGTAAACCGTTCCGCGATATGGGTGAAGTGTCCGGCTCCGTGTGCCAGGCCAGCGTGCAAGATACGCCAGCTACCGTCGCCAATGCCCGCCGCCGTATGCAAACGCGTGCAACAGCGATGCGCGCCAATGCGGTTCTGGTGCATAACTGTCAGGTTGTCAGCGGCGTTGCTGGCTGCTACCGGCAGGCCATTTGTGAAGGCACTGCACTGAAAATTTCTTCTCAATAAAGCCGGGCAATGACCACCTATCACTTCGATCAGATTGGCGTTATCCGTTCGCCTTATAAAGAAAAATTCGCCGTGCCGCGGCAACCCGGCCTGATTGAAGATGGCGACGGAGAACTGCATCTTCTGCCGCCCTACCACCAGCCAGAAGCGGTTCGTGGGCTGGAAGCGTTCAGCCATATCTGGGTATTGTTTGTCTTTCACCACACCATGGAACAAGGCTGGCGGCCTACAGTACGCCCTCCCCGCTTGGGCGGGAATGCGCGTATGGGGGTTTTCGCCACACGTTCCACGTTTCGCCCGAATCCCATCGGCATGTCGCTGGTCAAACTCAAAGGGATAAAGGCCACAGGCGACGGCGTGATCTTGCAATTAGGCAGTCTCGATCTGGTCGATGGCACGCCGGTGGTTGATATCAAACCCTATTTGCCCTTTGCCGAGAGCGTGCCTGATGCCATCGGCGGCTTCGCGCAACAGGCACCCGACACCGCGATGCCCGTGTATTTCTCACCGCTGGCAGAGCAACAGTTGGTGCAACATCAATCCACTTATCCGCACCTGCGCCGTTTTATTACTCAGGTACTGAATCAGGATCCACGTCCGGCGTATCGCAAGGGTGAGGCCTCGCGTGATTACGCCGCCCTGCTGCTGGAATTCAACGTGCGCTGGCGCGTAACGGCCATGCAGACCGAAGTGCTCAGCCTTGAGCCAGCGCCGCGCTAAGCGAACATTGAATCGTTATTCATGACCTGCGCGCCATAAAATTCACGCCGCACACTGTTGACGAAGGAAAGTCACTGTTACACTAAGCCACTTTACCGTGTTTAAGGGCCTACACGGCCCTTTGCATCTCGTTTTAGGGCACATCGGTGCCCATTACTTTGCGTTCTGACGGAACTAAAACACCATGCGTACTAGCCAATATCTGCTCTCCACCCTGAAGGAGACGCCTGCCGACGCGGAAGTCATCAGCCATCAGTTGATGCTGCGCGCTGGGATGATCCGCAAGCTGGCCTCCGGGTTATACACCTGGTTGCCGACCGGCTACCGGGTTCTGAAGAAAGTCGAAAACATCGTGCGTGAAGAGATGAACAACGCCGGTGCTATCGAGATCTCCATGCCCGTGGTACAACCCGCCGATCTGTGGCAGGAGAGCGGCCGCTGGGAACAGTACGGCCCGGAATTGCTGCGCTTTGTCGATCGCGGTGAACGCCCGTTTGTTCTCGGCCCGACGCATGAAGAAGTGATTACCGATCTGGTGCGCAACGAGCTGAGCTCTTATAAGCAGTTGCCGCTGAATCTGTTCCAGATCCAGACCAAATTTCGCGATGAAGTGCGTCCGCGTTTCGGCGTGATGCGTTCACGCGAATTCATCATGAAAGACGCCTACTCGTTCCACACGTCGCAGGAATCGTTGCAGGTCACCTATGACGCAATGTACGACGCCTACAGCCGTGCATTTAGCCGCATGGGATTGAACTTCCGCGCGGTTCAGGCGGACACCGGCTCCATCGGTGGCAGCGCATCACACGAATTCCAGGTGCTGGCACAGAGCGGCGAAGACGACATCGTTTTCTCTACCGACTCCGAGTACGCTGCCAATATCGAATTTGCCGAAGCCGTTGCGCCCACGCTGGGCCGTGCCGAAGCCAAAGAAGAGATGCGTTTGGTTGATACGCCTAACGCCAAAACCATCGCCGAGCTGGTTGAGCAGTTTAACCTGCCGATCGAAAAAACCGTCAAAACGCTGCTGGTAAAAGCGACGGAAGAGAGCGGTCACAAACTGATTGCCCTGCTGGTGCGCGGCGATCATGAGCTGAATGAAGTGAAAGCGGAGAAACTGGAGCAGGTTGCCAGCCCGCTGACCTTTGCAACCGAGGCAGAGATTCGCGACATCGTTAGCGCGGGCCCGGGTTCATTAGGTCCGGTCAATATGCCGATACCGGTGATTGTCGATCGCACCGTCGCGGCAATGAGCGATTTCGGCGCTGGGGCAAACCAGGACGGCAAACACTTCTTTGGCATTAACTGGGAACGTGACGTTGCACTGCCGCAAGTGGCAGATATCCGTAACGTGGTCGAAGGCGATGCCAGCCCGGACGGGAAAGGCACCCTGTTAATCAAACGCGGCATTGAAGTGGGTCACATCTTCCAACTGGGCACCAAGTACTCTCAGGCGCTGCAAGCCAGCGTACAAGGTGAAGATGGCCGTAACCAGATCCTGACCATGGGCTGCTACGGTATCGGGGTGACGCGCGTGGTGGCTGCTGCCATCGAACAGAATCACGACGATCGCGGCATTATCTGGCATGACGCCATCGCTCCCTTCCAGGTGGCGATCCTGCCGATGAACATGCACAAATCGTTCCGCGTGAAAGAGCTGGCAGAAGACATTTATCAGCAGCTGCGCGCCAAAGGCATCGACGTTCTGCTCGACGATCGTAAAGAGCGCCCGGGTGTGATGTTTGCGGACATGGAGTTGATCGGCGTGCCACACACTATCGTCATTGGCGATCGCAATCTGGATAACGACGAGATCGAATATAAATATCGTCGTGACGGCGAGAAAAAGATGATCAAGGTTGGCGAGATCGTGGATTTTTTGTCGGCCAATACCGTTCGTTAATACGCAGAACTACAGCATAAAAAAGAGGGGGGGTTTTGCCCCACCTCTTTTATTTGACCTTAACATGCAAATACGGCGATCGCTTCTGCTTCGTTATTCACGGAACAGCTCTTCAATATCCAGCCCCTGTACTTGCAAAATTTCACGCAAACGACGCAGCCCTTCCACCTGGATTTGGCGCACGCGTTCACGGGTTAAGCCAATTTCACGACCAACATCTTCAAGCGTTGCCGCTTCATATCCCAGCAGCCCAAAACGACGAGCCAGCACTTCACGCTGTTTAGCGTTCAGTTCGAACAACCATTTAACGATATTTTGTTTCATATCGTTGTCTTGCGTGGTGTCTTCTGGTCCGTTGTTTTTTTCATCCGCCAGAATATCCAGCAGCGCTTTATCAGAGTCCCCACCCAATGGCGTATCGACCGATGTAATACGCTCGTTCAAGCGCAACATACGATTGACGTCATCAACAGGTTTGTCGAGCTGCTCGGCAATCTCTTCCGCACTGGGCTCGTGATCCAGCTTATGCGAAAGCTCACGCGCGGTACGCAGATAAACGTTCAATTCTTTAACGATGTGGATCGGCAGACGAATGGTACGGGTTTGGTTCATGATAGCCCGTTCAATCGTTTGGCGAATCCACCATGTGGCATAGGTTGAAAAGCGGAAACCCCTTTCAGGATCGAACTTCTCAACCGCACGGATCAAACCAAGATTACCTTCTTCGATGAGATCCAACAGCGCCAAACCGCGATTGTTGTAGCGACGGGCGATTTTCACCACCAGACGCAGGTTACTTTCAATCATGCGGCGTCGCGATGAAACATCACCGCGCAGCGCTCTTCGGGCAAAAAATACTTCTTCTTCTGCGGTCAGAAGCGGAGAGTAACCGATCTCGCCCAAATAAAGTTGGGTGGCATCCAGCACACGCTGGGCTGCACTTTGGGATAACAATTCATCATCGGATGCCTCATTATCCCCCGCCTCTTCCTCCGCTAGCGCCTTTTCGTCAAAAACATCAAGTCCATTTTCCTCGAACTCGGCATCATCATGTAACTCGTTAACTTTCAGCGTGCTTTGGCTCATAAGTGGCTCCTACCCGTGATCCCTTGGCAGAATACCGAAATACTCTGCCCGATTTATCGCTGCGGAAGGTAACGCAGCGGGTTTACGGATTTCCCCTTGTAACGAATTTCAAAATGCAAGCGTACTGAACTGGTTCCGGTGCTACCCATGGTAGCGATCTGTTGACCCGCCTTGACCTCTTGTTGTTCCCGGACCAGCATAGTGTCATTATGGGCATAGGCGCTCAGGTAATCATCGTCGTGTTTGATGATGATTAGATTACCGTACCCGCGTAAAGCGTTGCCCGCATAAACGACGCGCCCTGAAGCGGTCGCCATGATCGGTTGCCCACGAGTGCCAGCGATATCAATCCCTTTGTTTCCCCCCTCCGACGCGGAGAAACTATCTATGACTTTCCCCTCAGTGGGCCAACGCCAGCTGCCGACAGCAGGAGCACTGCTTTCAACAGCCGCGGGGGCAGTCACAGGAGCCGTCACTGCAGCTCCGGTGGAAGGCAACATCTTACCTACATTCTGTTTACCCGAATTTCCAGAATACGCATTAGTTGACTGAGAATCAACCTGCGTTGTTTGAATTTGCGTCATTGACGGCGGCTGAGGCACACCACCACGCGTGGCATCGGAAGGTGTCAGCATACCACCACCGCTGCTGCTGGTACCGCCTGCCAACATGCGTCCGCCTCCGGTCGATCCGTTGCTCACGGGTGCGGAGGAACCATCACTCACTTGCAGCACCTGCCCAACGTTCAGGCTATAAGGCTCAGCGACACTGTTGCGCTGGGCCAGCTCGCGATAATCACTGCCGGTTATCCAGGCGATGTAGAACAACGTATCACCGCGTTTTACCGTATAGGTGCTGCCGCCATAGCTGCCTTTAGGAATGGCGTTATAGCTACGGTTGTAGACCATACGCCCATCGCGCGTGGTGATCGGCGCATCGCCGGAAGATGATATGTTCGAAGGCGCAGTCGCAAGCATTCCACCGCGGCTGCTGCTGTTGCCCTGACCGCCTACGCTGCTGATTGGGGCGGGTTTGCTGTCGTTATTGGAACATCCCGCCAACCCCAGAATAATTGCCGTGCACGCCGCCATCTGACGCAGTGTTCTCGTTTGGCTTCCCATGCGCCTTGCTCCCCTATAACCGTAACACTCACTCAATACTTTAATCAGACCACTCGCGGCCTGCCCTGTCATCAACGCATTGGCATCCGCTCAATGCTAGCAATATCAACATGTTCTCACTATGACAGGGTTGTATTGAAATAAGTTCTATTGAAATAAATCGTAAATGACTGATACCCGTAAACATGCTTGCAAAGGTATCAGGCCAGTTCGCCTTTGACCAGTGGAACAAATTTGACCGTTTCAATGGTATTAACCACAAATTCTCCACCGCGGCGTTGTATGCGCTGCAACGTCTGCGACTGCTCTCCCACCGGGAGCACCATAATGCCCCCTTCATCCAATTGCGCTATCAGCGCATTCGGAATTTCAGGTGCCGCCGCCGTTACAATAATGGCATCAAACGGGCCGCGTGATGGCCAGCCTTGCCAGCCATCGCCGTGCCGGGTGGCGACATTGTGCAGATCCAACTGCTTTAGGCGCCGTTTAGCCTGCCATTGCAGCCCTTTGATACGCTCAACGGAAAAAACCTGCTTTACCAAATGCGCCAAAATTGCCGTTTGGTAACCGGAACCGGTGCCAATTTCGAGCACGCGGGAGGCGGGCGTCAATTGCAACAGGTCCGTCATACGAGCAACCATATAAGGCTGAGAGATGGTTTGACCGGAGCCTATTGGCAGCGCGGTATTTTCATAAGCCTTATGCTCAAAGGCTTCGTCGACAAAACGCTCACGCGGCACAGCCTCGATAGCCTTAAGCAATCGCTCGTCATGAATGCCTTGCTGACGCAACAGTGTCAGCATCGTTTGCATGTGCTTGTTCACCCTATCCCGTCAGCCTCAGTCGTGATTAACGTCTTCATGCCTTTACTCTATAACGGCAATACCTTGCCGTGAGTTCGCATCCTTACTGCATCGGTGCTGCATCGCTACTACCTCAGACACGCATCAGACACAGCATCTCAATCAGCGATATCCATCTGCTCAAGCGGCGTGATGAGCTCACGCACTACGCTGGTGGCAAAACTGCCTGCCGGCAGCCAGAAATCCAGCGTAACCGAGCCATCATCCAGCCAGGACCAGCACATCTGCTGCGGATACAGCAGCGCGGCACGGCGCGCAACGTCCACGCGTTCACGACGCAGCAGTCCAAGCAGCGTCTCTTGCCCTGCCAGACAACCCTGTTCAAACGCCAACGCGGCACCCTGAGTACCAGGGTCACCGTCGCCGGGCAGCGGGGCCGTCACGCACAGCTCACGCTGATCAACGCGCGTTTGCAGTGCCGTCACTTCGTCTTCATTGGCGACAAACCAACTGCCGCGCCCGGCCAGTTGCAGCGCGTCGCCCGCCAAGACCTGCGTTGCCAAGCCCTGGCTCAACCGTTGGCTCACGATAAGATTGAACAGCGCGCTGCGACTGGCCGACAGATAGAAGCTGCGTTTGCTGCGCTCGCTGACGCGAATCTCGTCTCTGGCCCAACGTGCCGCCTGAATCAGATTGTTACCGCCGCGACCAAAGCGCTGGCTGCCAAAATAGTTCGGCACACCCTGTTCGGCGATCGCCGCTAGCCGCGCTTCGACGGCGGCGCGATCGCTGATATTACGCAGCGTCAGCGTAAACTGATTGCCGCGCAACGCACCAATACGCAGTTTGCGCCGATGGCGGGCACTGCTAAGAATTTCACACCCTTCAAGCATAAAGGCTGAAAAATCGGGCAGCGCTTTGCCCGGCAGATGCAGGCAAAACCACTGCTCGGTTACCGCATGCCGGTCTTTCAAGCCCGCATAACTCACGGCACGCGCGGGAATGCGGGCGAATTTCGCCAACGCCTCCGCCACAAACGCGGTGTTGCAGCCACGTTTACGTACCTGTACCAGCAGATGTTCACCATCGCCATCCGGTGCAAAACCCAGATCTTCCACCACGCGGAAATCATCGGCAGTTGCTTTGAGCGTCCCTGTCGCCTGCGGCTCACCATGCAGCCAGAACAGGCTTTCCATGTTGAGCGTAGCGGGTTCTTGCTGCATTACCATGCGACCACTTCGCTCCGTTCATCTTTCACCAACAGCGCCACCGCCTCACAGGCGATCCCTTCTCCACGTCCGGTAAACCCGAGCTGTTCGGTGGTGGTAGCTTTTACGTTGACGTCATCCATATGGCAGTGAAGATCTTCTGCCAGATTCACCCGCATTTGCGGAATGTGCGGGGCCATTTTTGGCGCTTGTGCGATGATGGTGACATCCAGATTGCCCAGCCGATAGCCTTTTTCTTGTATCCGCTGCCACGCCTGACGCAACAGTTCGCGGCTATCCGCGCCTTTGTAGGCAGGATCGGTGTCGGGAAACAGTTTACCAATATCGCCCAGCGCTGCGGCTCCCAGCAGTGCATCGGTTACCGCATGCAGCAACACATCCCCATCAGAATGCGCCAACAATCCCTGAGGGTAAGGAATACGAACCCCGCCGATCACCAATGGGCCTTCGCCGCCCAGTTTGTGGACATCAAAACCGTGACCAATACGCATGGGGTTATTCTCCTTAATTTCGAATGGTTGTGAAACGCTAGACTGGCGAAGGGCACATCACACGTTTGGCGGTGCCAATCGAGCCAGATAGAACTCGGCCAGCGCCAAATCCTCAGGACGCGTCACTTTAATATTATCAGCGCGCCCGGCAACAATCTGTGGATGATAGCCGCAATACTCCAGTGCCGATGCTTCATCGGTCACGACAGCGCCTTGTTGTAACGCGCGCTCCAGGCAATCTTGCAATAATAACCGTGGAAACAGTTGCGGCGTCAAGGCGTGCCATAAATCGCGGCGATCAACCGTGTGATCAATCGTCTCACCCCGGCTGCGCTTCATGGTATCCCGCACCGGTGCAGCAAGAATGCCGCCCACGTCGCAGTGCCGGATAAGCTGTAGCAGGCTGTCGAGATCCTGAAGATGCAAGCAGGGACGCGCGGCGTCATGCACCAGCACCCAGGGCGCCTCACTGACCGCACGCAAACCGGCCAGCACCGAATCAGCCCGCTGTTTGCCGCCGAAGACCACGCTGATGCGCGGGTCCTGTGCCAGCGGCAAGGCGGCAAAGCGCCAGTCGTCAGGGCTGATAACCACCACGGCACGCTGAATGTGCGGATGCTGAAACAGCGCAGCCAGCGTGTGTTCCAGCAATGTTTTACCATGGAGGGTGAGATATTGTTTCGGGCAGTCGCACTCCATTCTGCTGCCGTTTCCGGCCGCGGGCAGAACGGCGACAACCTCAGGTAAGGAGACCAACGGTTCAGACATGGGTTAACGTGACGTCATAGGGTTAGAAGGCGACAGGGAGCTGGACGCGCCAGAATTCGCCGATGAAGACGCTGTTGCCGCACGGCGACCGGATTGATCCGGCACCAGACGATAGAAGTTCTCACCCGGCTTGATCATGCCCAGTTCATTGCGCGCGCGCTCTTCAATGGCTTCTTGTCCACCGTTGAGATCGTCGATTTCCGCAAACAGCTGTTCGTTTCGGGCTTTGAGCTTACCGTTGTTGCCCTGTTGGACAGCCACGTCGTCTTTAACCCGAACATAGTCATGAATGCCATTTTTACCCAGCCACAGCGAATATTGCAGCCAACCGAGCAAAATCAATAATAACAGCGTTAGCTTTCCCATCCCGCCCCCTGAAAAACCGCCTAATCATCCCATAACTTTGCCTTCGACTCCATATTATCAGGGCGGATTAGCACACAGAGGCGCTTTCAACGCCACAAAGATCCCAATAATCAGGATAGCTATTCATTTGCATTTTACCGGCAATACGCGGTGATCAATCCACAATGGCAGAGAGCCAGCGGGATTTTTACCCGCGAATAAGTTGAACCTTTATGTCGACCTGTGTATTTTTATGAAAATAAAATGCATAAAACAGATGATTCATCTGCCACACTTTGATCCAGGAGATAACATGTTCAAACCCTTTTTGTTCGCTGGCACGCTGTTCGCGGCGGCGTTTTCCACTTCTATTGCTGCGGCAGAACAAACCTATGTGGTGGGTGCTGGCGGTACATATCGTCCTTTTGAATTTGAAAACGCGCAGAAAGAGCTGGAAGGATTTGATATCGACATCATTAAAGCGATCGCCAACGCGGAAAATTTCTCCATCAAACTGGTCAACACGCCGTGGGAAGGGATCTTCGCTACGCTGAATTCCGGCGATCGCGATATCATTATTTCCGGGATCACCATTACAGACAAACGTAAACAAATGGTCGATTTCTCTTCTCCTTACTTCCCGGCGGAGCAGTCTATCGTGACGCCTAAAGACTCCAGCATTGGCGCAATTGCTGATTTGAAAGACCATAAGGTCGGTGTAGTGAACTCCAGCACCGGCGACGTGGTGGTTTCAGACGTGCTGGGCAAGAACAACTCGGCGATCAAGCGTTTTGACAACACGCCGCTGATGTTGCAAGAGCTTTATGAAGACGGTATCGGTGCCGCCGTCGGTGATGTCGGTGTGATCAAGTTCTATATCAAAACCCACCCGGAGAAGCAGTTTAAACTGGTGTCCGATGCGAAATTTCAGCGTCAATACTTTGGCATCGCCGTTGCTAAAGGCAACGAGGCACTGTTGGGTAAGATCAACGCTGGCCTGAAAAAGATTGTTGCCAATGGCACCTATGCGCAAATCTATCAGAAATGGTTTGATAACGACGTTCCTGCCCTGCCTGCTCAGTAAACCGCGGTTTGCACGCTGACTCGGCGTGCCTTGCTTTCAAGGCCTCTGTCACGACGCGATTCAATCACGCGTAAGTGACAGAGGCGCTCTATCACCTCGCCTATGACACCAAAAAGGACCGCACGCGATGGGATTTCGTTGGGAAATCATTCAGGAATATGCCCCGCTGTTTATGGAAGGGGCCTGGATGACAATAAAATGTACGCTTATCTGCGTTATTTTGGGGACCTGCTGGGGACTGACGCTCGGGTTAGGCCGACTGGCGCAAGCACCGCACGGCCCTTGGAAATGGATATTGCACTATGGCGTACAGTGGCCTGTGCGTATTTATGTCAGTGCGTTGCGCGGTACGCCGCTTTTCGTTCAGATTATGGTGGTGCATTTTGCACTGATCCCATTACTCATTAACCCGCGCGATGGTTTATTCGTCAGTGGCGGCCTGATGTCGTCGGATTTCGCACGCATGCTACGTGCCGACTACGGTGCTTTCCTATCGTGCATCGTGGCAATCACCCTGAATGCCGGTGCCTATGTGTCCGAAATTTTCCGTGCCGGCATCCAATCTATTGACCGTGGGCAGATGGAAGCGTCGCGTTCACTGGGCATGAGCTACGGCCGTACCATGCGCAAGGTCATTCTTCCTCAGGCATTTCGTCGTATGCTGCCGCCGCTCGGTAACAATGCGATTGCCATCGTCAAAGACTCATCACTCGCTTCTGCGATTGGACTGGCCGATCTGGCCTACGCGGCGCGTACGGTGTCGGGTGCCTATGCCACCTATTGGGAACCCTATTTGACCATTTCCCTGGTTTATTGGGTCATCACCTTCCTGCTCTCGGTTCTGGTGCGGCAGATGGAAATAAGGTTAAGCAAAAGTGATTCACGTTAATAATTTGCAAAAACATTTTGGTGATACGCAGGTACTGCGCGGTATCAGTTGCGCTATCGCACCGCAGGAAGTGATCTGCATGATAGGCCCTTCCGGTTCGGGAAAAAGCACGTTCCTGCGCTGTTTGAATGCGCTGGAAACGCCAACCGGTGGCGAAATCACCGTCAACGGATTTGCGTTGCATAACCCCAAGACCGATCTCAACCGGTTACGTGAAAGCGTTGGTATGGTATTTCAGCGTTTTAATCTGTTTCCGCACATGACGGTGCTGGAAAACATGATTATGGCCCCCATGGACGTGAAAAAGCTTTCACGCGCTCAGGCGGTTGAACGCGCCCACCGCTTGTTGGACAAAGTGGGTCTGCTGGATAAAGTGGATGCCTGGCCCAATAGCCTTTCTGGCGGGCAACAACAGCGAGTAGCTATCGCCCGCGCATTGGCGATGGAACCGGCCATTATGCTGTTTGATGAACCCACATCGGCGCTTGATCCAGAGCTGGTAGGCGAAGTGCTGTCAGTCATGAAAACGCTGGCAACGGAGGGAATGACCATGGTTATCGTGACTCACGAAATGGCATTTGCCCGTGAAGTCGCAGACCGAATCATCTTTATCGATCAGGGAATCATTCAAGAAGAGGGAGAGCCGGAAGCGCTGTTTACTGCACCGACCAATCCGCGAACCCAAGCATTTCTCAGTAAAGTGCTCTAACACCGCAGTGGCGTGCGCGATGCGCCCGCCGCTCCTCACCACCCGGTGATCAGTGAAAACACCAGCCAAAACAGACAGACAATCACTGCGCCGCTGGACAACACCATCAGCGTCATATTGCCTTTGAAAATCACACTGAAAAACACGCCGATTAGCACCGAGGCAGGCATCAGCGCCAGAAAGAATGGCCAGGTGTAGAGCATAAAAAACAGCGTGGTGTTCGAGCCATAGACCCAAATCGGCACCACAAACGCCAACCAGTAGAAAGAAAAACCGGCGATGGCGCCCATAAACGGGTAGGTGCGTTCGTCTTCACGCACCCGTAGCCGCTTACTTACCGATAACTGCGTTACATTCTGCATAGTCTACCCTGTAACACTCCGCCCCACCGCGAAAGGCGGTGACACCTGACAGAGCCAATCAGACTTTGATAATAGCTCGACTGTGCAGTAGATCTAATAACTGATCGGTCAAATTTGTTACCAATTGTTCGCCTTCCAAGCGCAGATCGGGCGCGTGTGGCGGCTCATACACGGCATCGATACCGGTAAAATTGGTCAGCGTGCCGGCACGTGCTTTCTTATACAATCCTTTAGGATCGCGCGCTTCACATACGGCCAACGGTGTATCGACAAACACTTCGATAAACTTTCCTTCCGGCAGCGATTCGCGCACCATCTGGCGTTCCGCACGGTGGGGAGAAATAAACGCCGTCAACACGACCAGCCCAGCATCCACCATCAGACTGGCTACTTCGCCCACGCGGCGAATATTCTCACGCCGATCGGCATCGGAAAAGCCCAGATCGCGGCACAGCCCGTGGCGAACATTGTCGCCATCAAGCAGATAGGTGCTAACGCAGAGTTGGTGCAAGCGCTGTTCCAGTTGCCCGGCCAGAGTGGACTTTCCCGACCCTGACAGGCCGGTGAACCAGATAACGGCCCCTTGATGGCGGTGCAATCGCTCCCGATCGCGACGTGCCACCGGGTGATCGTGCCAGACAATGTTGTCATCACGACTGTTGTCATCACGAATATTGTCATCACGAATGTTATCGCCACGATTGCCATCAATAGCCTGATGCTTCTCTTGTGGGGGCAGCGTCATGCTACTTTCCTCCCAGCAGATCGCGTGCACCCCAATGCGGGAAGTGACGGCGCACCAGCGCATTCAACTCCAGCTCAAACGCACTGAAGGCAGACGGTTCCTGCGTCACCTGCACCATCGGCTCGCGTACCAGCCCGGCACCGACAGTCACGTTACTCAGCCGGTCGATAAAGATCATACCGCCCGTGGTGGCATTCTGCTGATAGGACTCGAGCAGCAGCGGTTCATCAAAGGTCAAATCCACCAGGCCGATGCCGTTTAACGGTAAATTTTCGCTGACGCGCTGCGTCAGCGAATTGATCTCGACCTGATACTGAATATTGTCTACCCGCGCACGGGTTTTCTTGCCCGCAATCTTGATGTCATAACTGTGCCCCGGCACCAACGGCTGCTCCGCCATCCACACCACATCGACCTGCGCATGCTGTACTGCGCGCAGTTCATCCGCCTCCGGCACCAACAGATCGCCACGGCTGATATCCACTTCATCGGCCAGCACCAGCGTGATGGCTTCTCCCGCGTGTGCCTGTTGCAAATCACCATCAAAGGTCACGATGCGGGCCACGGAGGAGGTCACACCGGACGGCAACACCCTCACGCGCTGTCCGACCTGCACCACGCCGGACGCCAGCGTTCCGGCATAACCGCGAAAATCCAGGTTGGGCCGATTCACATACTGCACCGGAAAACGCATTGGCTGCGTATCGCTCTGGCGCGTAACGTCGACCGTTTCCAACACGTCGAGCAGCGTCGGGCCGCTGTACCACGGCATGGTGGTGCTCGGCGTCGCCACGTTATCCCCATCCAGCGCGGAGATAGGTACGAAGGTCACCTGCAACGATGCCGGTAGCTGCTGAGCAAAATCGAGGTAATCCTGCTTGAACTGCTCAAATACCGATTGCTGATACTCCACCAGATCCATTTTGTTCACCGCCACCACCAGATGGCGAATGCCGAGCAGCGTGGCAATAAAACTATGGCGGCGGGTTTGATCCAGCACGCCTTTGCGCGCATCGATCAACAGGATCGCCAAATCGCAGGTCGAGGCCCCGGTCGCCATGTTACGGGTGTACTGCTCATGGCCGGGGGTATCGGCAATAATAAATTTACGCCGTTCCGTGGAGAAATAGCGGTAGGCGACATCGATGGTAATGCCCTGCTCACGCTCGGCCTGCAAGCCATCCACCAGCAGCGCCAGATCCAGCTTCTCACCCTGCGTGCCTAACCGTTTGCTGTCGTTGTGTAACGTGGAAAGCTGGTCTTCGTAAATCTGACGGGTGTCATGCAACAAACGGCCAATCAAGGTACTTTTGCCGTCATCCACGCTGCCGCAGGTCAGAAAGCGCAGTAAACTTTTGTGCTGCTGCGCGTGCAAATAGGCTTCTACTCCGCCCTGATCGGCAATCTGTTGTGCAATGCTTTGGTTCATTTGACGATTCCTTAAAAATACCCTTGACGCTTTTTCAGTTCCATCGAGCCGGCCTGATCCCGGTCAATGACGCGCCCTTGCCGTTCGCTGGTGGTCGAGATCAGCATCTCTTCAATGATTTCCGGCAGCGTCTGTGCGTGCGATTCCACCGCGCCGGTCAACGGCCAACAGCCGAGGGTACGGAAGCGCACCATACGCTGTTCGACAACCTCACCCGGTTGCAGATCGATACGATCGTCATCCACCATCAGCAACATGCCATCACGCTCCAGCACCGGACGCGGGGCGGCCAGATAGAGCGGCACAATGTCGATATTTTCCAGGTAGATGTATTGCCAGATATCCAGTTCCGTCCAGTTGGAGAGCGGGAACACGCGAATGCTTTCCCCCTTGTTAATCTGGCCGTTGTAGTTATGCCACAGCTCCGGACGCTGGTTTTTCGGGTCCCAGCGGTGAAATCGATCGCGGAAAGAATAGATACGCTCTTTGGCGCGAGATTTCTCTTCATCACGTCGCGCACCGCCGAACGCGGCATCAAAGCCGTATTTATCCAGCGCTTGCTTTAACCCTTCGGTTTTCATGATATCGGTATGCTTGGCGCTGCCGTGCACAAACGGGTTAATCCCCAACGCTTCGCCCTGGGGGTTACGGTGCACCAGCAGTTCGCAGCCATAGGCTTTGGCAGTGCGATCGCGGAAGGTGTACATCTCGCGAAACTTCCACCCGGTATCCACATGCAGCAGCGGAAACGGCAAGGTGCCCGGATAGAACGCCTTGCGCGCCAGATGCAGCATGACGGAAGAATCTTTGCCAATGGAGTACATCATCACCGGATTACTGAATTCTGCCGCCACTTCGCGAATAATATGTATGCTTTCCGCTTCAAGCTGTCGCAGGTGCGTCAGTCGTTTCTCGTCCATAACCCTTCCTCAAGCCAAATTCACGAGCGCAGAACGTCCGGTTTGCCCGGCCTCCTGCGTCTGTAGACCAAACCAGGCGAGCTGATGGTGCAGTGCAACCACCTCGCCAATCACCAATAGCGCTGGCGTCGGAGCCTGATGCGCCAAGGTCTCCAACTGTGCCAACGAGCCAATGTTCACGGACTGATCCGCTCGCGTGCCGCGGCTAATCACCGCCACCGGCGTATCCGGTGCACGCCCATGGGCGATCAGTTGCTGGCTGATTTCCGCCGCTTTCACCGTGCCCATATAGATGGCGAGCGTCTGACGCCCGCGCGCCAGCGTGGACCAATCGAGCGCTTCACCATCCGGGCGACAGTGCCCGGTAATAAACAGCACGCTTTGTGCGTAATCGCGGTGGGTCAGCGGGATACCGGCATAGGCGGTAACGCCCGCAGCCGCCGTGATCCCCGGTACGATTTGGAAAGGAATGCCCGCTTTTGCCAGGTATTGCACTTCCTCACCGCCGCGTCCAAAGATGAACGGATCGCCCCCTTTCAGGCGCACCACACGTTTACCGCTCGATGCCAGCGTAAACAGCAGGCGGTTAATCTCCCCCTGTGGCAATGAGTGCGCGGAGGCGCGCTTGCCGACACAGATTTTCTCGGCATCGCGGCGCACCAGTTCCAGCACTTCCGGGCTCACCAGATGGTCATACAGCACCACGTCCGCCAGTTGAATCAGTTGTAAACCACGCAGGGTCAACAAACCGGCATCCCCCGGCCCGGCCCCCACCAGCGCCACATCCCCCTGCACCCGTTGCGGTTGATCCAACTGCTGGCGCAGGGTTTCTTCTGCCACCGTTTGTTGCCCGGCGGCAATCTGGTCGGCAAAAGGGCTATTAAACAACCGCTCCCAAAACTGACGACGCGCACGCATCGAATGAAACCGCTGTTTGACGCGATCGCGCCATTCTCCGGCCACCCGGGCCATATCGCCCAAACTGGCAGGCAGCAACGCCTCCAGCTTCTCGCGCAGTAAACGCGCCAAAACCGGCGCTTGTCCGCCAGACGAAATCGCCACCACTAACGGCGAGCGATCGACAATAGACGGGAAAATAAACGAGCATTTGGGCTGGTCGTCCACCACGTTAACCAGGCGATAGCGCTGCTGCGCCGCTTCAGACACCGCTGCGTTCAACGCCACATCATCGGTGGCGGCGATCACCAGAAAAACTTTATCCACCTGCTCTGGGGAGAATTCCTGCGCCAGCCAGTGCAACTGACCGGCGTTATGTTTTGCCACTAGCGGCTCTGCCAAGGATTTGGCCACCACATGCACGTCGGCGCCCGCACGCAATAACAATTCAATCTTGCGCGTTGCTACCTCACCACCGCCGACCACCAACACTACACGCTGCTTCACGTCAGCGAACAAAGGGAGATAGTTCACAATCGCCTTAACAAAGTTAAAAATTTGATAAGTAGACTATACGGTGCTGTAGGAAGGGTTATGAAATGCCGAATTGGAATGATAAGTTCCGTAATGGAATAACAGCGGAGCAAGAATCGCAGCGTAACGCTTATCGATTGATTTTACTGTAATTAACAAAACATCTTCAGGCTCACGGAACGTGAATATCACCGCTGTGAGAAAAAATTTCAGGTTGAGGGATTATGCGTTCACCCCAGTCAGGCCGGTCATCGCTGACCGGCCCGGGGGATTACTTATGCTTGTGCTGAAGTTTCCAAAACAACGTCGTTTTCAGCCTCATTGGGCATCGTTTCAACCACCTCCTCCTGCACCTCAACGTCTGGCATTTGTACCCGTACCGAGATAAAGGTGTCGTGCGGAATATCGATCGGATCGCCGTTGGCGTAGCCTTCAATCTCATTGTGCGCAAAGGCGGGGGCGTCGGGGTGTGGCCGATGATAGGTGCGGATAACGATCGAGCCATCCGGGTTTATCTTCTCACTGCCCTCATCACCGCCATAGTCCACCCACAGACGAGGCAGCTTGTTGCGACACATCGGCACATCGATACCGCCGTCATCACCACCCCAGGCGCGATCGGCATTCAGGCCCAGACAGCCGGAAATGCGGTACACCCCTTCACTCAGGCGCTCGGTGGTGATGCCAACCGCTTCGCTGGTGAGTTCGCTGGTGCCGTCTGTAAATAGCTTCACTACCGGGCTTGCGGTTTTATAGAACCCGTTTGAATCAGCTACTGCGTTTAACCCGCTAGCCAGAATGGCGTAGTTGGTATTGCTTCTGCGGATATAAGCCAATCTTGCTGAGTTAACGGTTAATCGTGTACTCCCATCCTCAGCCAAAATAATATTGTTTTGAGCGGTTGAATACTGATTAGCTAAAACAACATCGAATGTTGTATCACCTTTTCCTACAAACCAATGATTTCCGTTATCATGGGTAAGACCACGAATATATCCCGGCTGCGATGCGGATGCGGGTTTTATGAATAATCCAGAACCGTTATATGAAAATGTCTTTTGCCCGGCTATTGTTTGCGAGGTGTTGGTGGTTACATGTGGAGCCCAATCGGTCCACGCGTTATTGGTTCGGTGCCTAGCCGCTAGCTCACCACCTGGCCCTACCTGTACCTGCATGAGTTGCCCGGATCCATCAGCACCACCAGCACGGAAAGCAACAACGGCAGGACTAAATTGATAATACCAATTTGTAGCGGAAGCTGGCTCAACAAACCCTGCCGTAACTGCGTTATTCCCGTCCAAGATAGTAGACATGGCAATACCGGCAGATTGCGATCTGCCTAACCCGTGTGCCCCGTTTAGCATTATGGAGCCGGGGGCTGTATCGTTAACCCCTGTTTGCTTTATGAGATTTTTGTCAGTCCAGAATACATGATTCGTATATCCGTTCGAATCACCAGCCTGTAGCCTGACCACGCTCGTTCCTGCTGTTGGGCCAACAGTAAATATGGAATAAGTCCCCTGTACCTTTGAGAACCAACCAGAACCAAATCTACTTGTTGCGGTTGTTATTCCATCATTTCTTATTGTTCCAGAGCTGTTAGCTGAATTTTGCGCCCACGCATGTAACGCATCCTCTGATGTAATATTGATATATGTTGGCGCGTTCCTTGCTGGATTTAGATTCTGGTCTGTCCATAATTCATGAGTTGAATTTGTTGAACCGGAATTATTTCCAGAGGTAATTCTTATTCCTCCAGAAATACCAGATGGAGCATACCCTATAGACATGGTAGCCCATGTGTCGCCGGACCTTAGCAACACACCAACGCCATATTGTTTTGTGTATTGCGGTACGGCAGATGAGTTTCTGAAAATTCTACTCCCGTTGCTTGATAATCTAGCCCAGGCCAAAAACGCCGCATCCGTGTTTAGGTCTACAATTTCACCAGAGCCACCCCAACCCCATGCACCGTTAAGCATTACCGAGCCAGCGGTTGCATCGAATTGCCCGGTCTGCTTAACAAGGCTCGCGCTGTTCCATACTTCAGACCACGCTCCCCACGTCCCACCCGCGAGGAAATATCTGATATAAACCCGCGTGGTGTTGTAGGGGAAATACAGTTGATGCGCAGCCGTATTCCCGTTGGCCGTGCCCTGAACAACCAAAAGCGAGCCTGCTATGGGTGTGGGATAATTTTTGGCAAGAGTAGCGTTGGCGTTTGAGTTTTGAGTCCACACCCCATCTTGCTCGCCAGTGATAGTATTTAGGTCAACGGTACCCAGCCCACCACGCTTTCTAAAAGCCTGTGCTAAGTCAGCTTTCCCATCTAGCGCAGCATCCCAAGCCTGCTGCGAGCGAACGGTAACAGTCTGACCGTCTGGCGAAGTGAGCGTAACGTTTCCTGTTCCGGTTAATATCTGCTGCCAGCCAGATAACTGCTGCTGATAATAGGCAAGCGTTGAGGCAAATTCATGAGCAAACTGCTCAATGGAAACAGCCGGTGAAGTGGGAATGGCATAGGCTTTACCCGTTCCCGTTGTACCAGTGAACGCTGATACCAGCGTTAATTGTGTATCAGATTGCACAGACTCAATTTCATAAATCTGAACAGTGCCAGCGGCGGGCAATAATAACATCCGCCCTGCTGATACACCGTTTAATGGATTAGTGAATTGTGTTCCTGTACCCGTAATTATTTTGCTGCCATTAGTGGCAGAGATGGTTCCGGTTTTGTACCAAGACATAGAGTACCCTAATGCATTTATCAATAATCAATTAACACTATCGCCCTTAGAAATTAGAACGACCGCAGGAGTGAAAACACAATGTTCTTGGTTGATGATCGACCAATATAATGTTCCGTTTGTATTAGCTGGCAATATAGCCGCCCCACTCGACGCTTGAATCATTTCATACCCATTTATTGTGAGTATACTGATATTTCCAGATGGGGTGGAAATAAAAATACTCCCTCTACCATAGCCATCATTATACGTAGCACCATCACCCGAACCAGAACGATAACGCCGCCCATTAATACCAGCGTAAGGTACTGCAATCAATCGTGAATAAGGTACTGCTGGAATAAACAATGCCCCCCCTGCTTGAAGAACTGAGAATTTTATTACATCACCTTCAATCTTATCAGCATAAACAGTTCCCTCAAATCGACCATCCTTTGCATAGACTGTCCCTCTGACGATAACATTATTGAATTCTGAACTCCCAGAAGTCCGACTAATCTTCCAACCTGATGAACCAGCAACATAATTATCAGATGATATGTTATCCGAGAATTTTGCCCCAGTAATGGCCGCATCTTTGATTTTAGCTGATGTAATTGTTGCATCCCCAATTACAACACTATTTAAAACTGCTTGCGTTCCCTGCGTCGTAAACACAGGGGTTGGTGTTCCTCCCGCATTAGTCATTATCGATGTTCTATCTGCCAACAAAATAATATTCGACTGCATCCCGGTAGTTGAATTTGAAACATCCAGACCAATACCAGCCAGATATTGTTTTCCGTTTGCATCAACCCCCACTTTAATGGTTCGAGAGGCTGACAATTTTCCGTCAATGCCATTAACCGCTTGGCTAATGTCACTGATCTTCGTTGTGGCACCGTTCACTGTCGCGGTTAGCTGGCTAATCTGTGTTCCCTGTGCCGTAATCGTGTTGCCTTGCTGCGTCACCGTTGCAGATACTGCATTAACGCTCTGCACTGCACCATTAGCCGTTGACTGTGCCGCCACCGCTGCGCTAGCGGCAGATTTTGCTGCCGCCGCAGCGTCAGTGGCAGCCTTATCGGTAACGGCCTGCCATGCCGAGCCCGTCCAGCGTTTTGGGGTATTGGCGCTATTTGTCGTATCGATCCACACGTTTTGTGTCAGGCGATCCGCCACCGCAGGTTCTGCGGTGCCATAGATCACTTTACCTTTATTACCCGCCGCCGCAGCCGCATTCGTTGCCGCCTGTTGGGCGGCAGCAGCGGAAGATTTGGCGCTATCAGCCGCTGTCTGAGCCGTTCCAACCGAGGCAGTGATTTGCGTGATCGATTGCCCCTGCGACGTTAGCGTATTTCCCTGCTGCGTCACCTTAGTCTGTAAGCCACCAACAGCGGTAGAAAGCCCGTCGATTTCCCCTTCCGCTGCACGCATTTTGCTACTGAGGCTATCCACATTCTGCGCAGTGGTCTTTTCCAACGTGGTAACCGTCTGCTGCAATGAGTTCAGGTTACTTTGTGTTGAGCCAATCTGCGCTTGCATCTCCAATAACGCGATAGTACGCGCTTCAACTTCATTGGCGACCGCCGCGCGTGTATCGGCGATTTCTGCCACACGAGCACCATTTTCGCTACGCCATCTGCGAGACTCCTCGTCAATGGTCAAGCTATTACGCAAAATGGCTTTCGCCTGCTCAATACTGGAGAGCATGCCATCAGCGATCTGCTGGGTGTTTGTAGCAATATTGGTCACCAGAGACTGCCAGGCATCGGAGCCCTCAATCTCCTCCAAAATGGCATCCGCGATATCTCCGACGTCGGTACTCGACTCCCCAACAACCCACCCCGTCCACGGCCCCTGATTACCCGACTTATCGACGATACGGGCGCGGTAAAAGAATTCTTGGCCGACACTGAGCCCCATTTGCTGGTAGGCACGCGTGGGATACGCCACATCGGTCAGCAGCAACACATTCTGGCCGTCGCTGGTCAGGGAATACTGAATCTCAGTTTTTAAGGTATCGTCGGTGTCGGCGGGGAATTGCCAGTCGAGCTGGACGCCAAACACCAGCGCGGTGGTGGTAAAACTGGACAGTGCCGGCGGATTACCCTCTTTACCTGTTAGCGTAGTTTCCTGCGCGTTGGCCCACAGACTGGAGATCTCCGTGGCATTGATGGCGCGCACGCGCGCTTGATAACGCCCGGCGTAAATGCCCGGCACCTCAACGCCTTGTGCCGAGGTGCGTGCCGCGCTGATCCAGTTGCCGTTATCACGCCTCCATTGCACTTCGTAGGCAATGGCACTGTCCGCCTTGTCCCAGGTAATGCGCAGGGTGGTGACATTGATACCTTGCTCGATGCGGTTATCGCTACCGATCACCACGTTGTTCGGCGCAGGCTGTACCGATGGCGGAACCAGACTGATAGGACGAGATTCAATGCGTGCGCCGGTATCAATCTTGGCGAATTTATCCGGATCGAATTCGATGGCCGTGATATCAAAGGAAGCGCTGTCCTCGCCTTCTTTCACACCAATGATGCGATACAGTTGCAGCGCCAGGTCGTTAGCATCGACCGCCCACACCGACTCGGGCACCGGCGTTTCGCTGTACGCCGTGGTGACGGTGACCACCTTGTCGTTCACCGCCTCAATGGTGCGTCCCTCAGCTTTACCACTCGGCAGGTTGAGAATCAGGCGTTCACCGATTGCCGCGGAAGAGACGCGGTCAAGCGTGATGTTACGTCCGTCAACCGCGCTGATGCGCCCACCTAATGGACGCCCGGCCAGCAAGGCATCAGCGATACCGACAATGGCGCCGGGGACCGGAATATCACCGTCCAGCCCCATGGTGTAAGAAACGGTGCGATCGGCATCGTTGGTGTGCAAAATCCATTTGCCGCGCCGGATAGCCTCGGTCTGGCGCGTACAGCCGATCGCGGTCACATCCGCCTGTTTAATGCCGTAACGCCGCACCAGCTTGTTATCCGCCACGGCTTCCACCGCGTCCTGGTAGGCATTATCCGGATCGGACCACGCCACCATCGCCGTGCTGTAGTGCGTTTTACTGCTGGCGTTACTGTAGGTAAAGCGCCCGTCGCGCACGTTGGCACGGGTGACCACGTAATCCATCTCGCGCGGCATATCGGACAGCACGTTCATCTGGTTGTTGGCCCAGAACGAGGAGCCACGAAAGATCGCCGCCAGATCGTTGAGCACCGTCCACGCCTCTTCTTGCGATTGAATGTACACATCGCACAAAAAACGGGGTTCCGTGCCGCTGCCGCCATGACCATCCGGCACACGCTGATCGCAGTACTGGGCAATCTGGTACAGCGCCCATTTTGACAGCACCAGGTTGGTCGCTTTGATGCGCTCGCCAAGGCCAAAACGTTCTGAAAGCTGGATGTCGTAGTACACCCAGGCTGGGTTGTTGGAGAATGCCCACTTGAAGGTGCCATCCCAACTGCCCGTGTAGCGCCGAGTTTGTGCATCATAGTTGGTGGGCACACGGATAATACGCCCGTCCGGCTCGCAAGAAATGACCGGAATATTTTGAAACTGCTGCGCGTCGAACTGCATCAGCAGCAGCGCCGTTTCCGGGTAGCGCAGCTTGGCGTCGATCACTTCGGTGATGGCTTCGATCGCCATCTTATCGGCAATACGATTACTGGTGGAATTGGGCGTGATACGGCGCACGCGGATCTGCCAACCGATGGATGCACTTGGCAAATCGATACGGTGGCTGCGTTCATAGGACGTGGTGGTTTTGCCATCAATCGCCGTTTTCAGCACTTCACGGTAGCTGCCGCCGTCCGTGGCGATATCAATGGCATATTCAATGCGGTAGCCGCCCACATCGCCATTATCATGCTGCTGTTGCAGCGCCGCCCAGGAGAAGCGTATGCGCACCGCTGAGAGGTTGATATTGGGCAACGAACGTATCCACGGCGTTTTACTGGTCAGTTCGGTGCTTACCGCGATCTCATTTTCAACGCCGGGAAAACCGGGAATATAGCTTTGGTCGGGCGTACCGGGACGAAACGCCCACGACACGCCGGAAAAATTGGCGTTGCCGTTGCTGTCGTTAAGCGGCGTACCGTCAAGAAAAATACGCGAGCCATCCAGATTCCCAGCAAATTCCCCTTCCCCCAGCGCCAGCAGTATTTTGGCGTAGGAGGTGGATTGAATGGAATCCGGCGACTCAACGGGAACGCGCGCGTTCGCGCTGCCGCCTTTGCTACCTTTTATCGCTGTCATGGGTACTCCATTAAAAAGAAAACCCGCTCAAGGCGGGTTTATCGGCATCAGGATTTATGTCGTTTCTTCCAGATATCTATCATCTCTTGCGTCACTTCATTCTTATAACAGATCGGCGAATAGCCCCCGGCCCGACTCCACGCGCTGCGTTTTCCACAGCTGCTGCCGTTACGCGCTGAATGGTAGGGGCACGGGCAATTGCCCGGATACGCAGAAATAGACTCATCGATGATGGCTTGTTTTATTTGATCGTTATTGACGGGCTGCGATTTGGCGATAGCACCTTCCGGCAATAACCCTACGGAGAAAAACAATACGGAGAAAAACAGAGTTGGCTGAAACCATAATTGCAGTGGCAATAATAAGAGTGCTTTCATTTTTTTACCTTGGCTGTGTGTAGACAACGGTAAATAAAGCACGACAGCCCTGGTAAAACGTTGATGAAGGCAATAATTATTGCTGGTCTTCGGCGTAAATTCCGGCAGAAATAATCGCGCCGCCAACGCGACGCCGACCATAAAGAATCGGCACCGGGTTACCCTGCGCAATGGAGTTAACCGGCCCGCCAAACGCATAGGATGGCTTATTATCGGGAGACTGGCGCATGGAAATACCGCCTTGAACCGGGGTGAGCATTTGCATTACGCCGCCAAGGGTCATAGAAGCGCCGCCCATCATCATGCTAACGCCGATAGTAGAGGTTGTACCAAAGGTAAAATAGCCCACCGCAACCAAAACAGCGCCCAGAATAGTTTGGAATAACCCAGCCTGTTTGCTACCAATAATCACTGGTGCAATACGGATCTCATCCGCAACGATAAAGTCCAATTCTGCATGCGCAAGATTGCGTTTGCCGTCAAATACGGCATACGCCAAACCGCGCGACTTGCTGCTCAGCAGAAACTTTTCAAAACCGGGGATAGTTACGCTTAACGCCTTTATGGCTTCCTGCCGGGTTTCCACCGCCAGGCGATGCACACGGCCAAAGGTTGCCCCCAATACGCCGTAAAGCCGAATGGTTTTTAACGGCTGATACTCAATGGCTAGCGTCATGATTCCCTCCGGTATAACGCAGTCGGATAATGGTTCTGTCCAACCAGTAGCCGCCGTAGGGCACTTTCTGGCTGAGCTGACCGTACATGTGGTGCAGCATTTCACCGTTGCCCACGTAGACGCCAGCATGATTCGGCTCGCTGGCACGCACTTGCATAATGATCACATCCCCCGGCGCAATATCATCGGTCACCGGCGTAAAGCCCGCGTCGCGGTAGTGCGTCATATACAGGTTTTCGCCACGGTTCCACCAGTCGTCCGTGCGCGCAAAATTCGGCAGTTGAATATTGCGCTCCAACTGATACCAGTCGCGCACAATGGCGTAACAATCCCAAATGCCGTGCACAAAAGGACGCGCCAGCAGAGGCTTAATCCCCTGCTGCGGCATCAGGGTGCGCACATCGCCTTCCGGCCAACTGACAATCACCCAGGGCAGTTGCGATTGATCGCACTGGGCAAGATCGACGGCACTGGGCGTGGTGGTGGCATCGGGATGGCTGTGCACGATCGCCACCAGTGTGCCGCTGTCTTCCGCCTGCGCATAGTCCTCAGGGCTCATGATAAAATGATCCTGCGGTGCCTGTGCCAGATTGCGGCAAGGCACGTAGCGTTGCCGCTGTTGATTGTGCACGACCACGCCGCACGCTTCGCGCGGATATTCTTGCTCAGCATGGGCGAGGATCGCGCTGACGATCAAATTTCCCAGTTTCACGTTATTACCTCTTAATCAGTGCCGACCCCGGAAAGCCGCCGAACGGCAATTCGGCCGCTTCGCCAAAACGCGGTTTGCAGCCGGTGGAAAGCAGCCCGGAGCACTCATCCTTTGCCGGATCATCGACCGGATTGCCGTCAATGTCGAAATAGCGCGATCCGGTGTAACCACAGGATGCGCCGCGATACTGTCCGCGTGCGCACCAGGTACACAGGCTGTGAATCTGCCGGGTGGGAATCATGATCCCCTGCAAATCAGCGGGTGAGGAGAGATTGAACGTAACCGATTCGTTGTCCTCATTGGCTTTACTGTCGATGTACCAGACTTCCAGCCGCTCTTGCGTCGGGTCAGCGCTGTGGTTGCCATCAGGGAAATTGCGCGCATCCAGATAATGAGCAAAGGTGGTGTGAATCCGCACGGTGGCCTGCGCCAGATTTTGATAGACCAGACACAACGCGGTGATGGTGCCGTCGATATTGCCCACCGCCAGCGTGGGCGTGGGAGCGCTGCCATCGCTGGTCATTTCCAGCCCCTCAATATGCGTCGGCCACGCCTTGTACTCTTTTCCCTGCCACCAGAGGGATTTTGCCGGGAGTTTATTCTCATCCCCCGCCGCGGCGGCAAGCTCCTCGGCGCTGTGCGGGATAGGATGGTTGTGAAAATAGAGCTCCGGGCCATCGAATGCGGTGCAATCCACTTCAAACAAGCGCACGCGATCGCCCGGCGCCAACTGTTGGGCGTCGAGATTGATAGACATCGGTTCTCCAGAGACAAAAAAACCAGCGCGCAGGCTGGGGAAGGGTGATGAAAGCGGCGCTAATTACACGCCATACCACTGAACGAAGGTTGCGGTGATCACCCCCTGAACGTTACCGGCCGGAGCAAACTTTATCGAGTCCTCCACCACCCGATAAAGCCCCGCTTTTTCATGCGGTGGGGTCCATTGGAATGATTTTTTGCGGTGACGCCGCAAGAAATCACGAATCTCGACAGCGGTGTCGAGCGTGCCACGAAACGCGTAGGAAAAAGTGATGGTTTCCCCGTTTAGCCCCGCGCCGGACAGTTGCGTGTAGCCATCGCCAAACTGCACTTTGCGTACCGTTTCGCTGTATTGCACCTCGGGCTGATTGCCGATTTGCAGCGGCCAGTGAAATGTTTCAATTGCCATTAGCTTCTCCGCCCTTTCATTGCCGTGCTTAACATGCGTCCCTGCCCCATTTCCCGGGTCAGCAGTGATTTAAAGCGTTGATCGACAAAGCTGCCGATCTCACTGCCAAACTGCGCCAGTCCGGCCGATGAGGTCTGGGAGATGCGGCCATCGCTGGCGATATTGATACTGACCTGCGGTGCCGTATTGCCACTCACGCCGCCCACCGCTCGTACGCCCAGTACACCGTTGGCGTTACGGGTCAGCGGCATAATCGCTTCCGGCCCGGCCTCGCCCATCAATCCTGCCCCTTTGGCGAAGGCAAACAGCGTGGGGCGATCGACCACCTGCCCGGAATAGGCCGACAGGCTGGATGAGGTATAAACGCCGCCTTTGGCATTAGCCGTTACACCAAAAGCCCCCATTAACGCATTCACCCCCTGCACCAGCGCCGACTTCACCGCGATTTCCGCCAGCATGCCCAACACCGATTCGGCGAAAGAGGAGAAATTGAGTTTTCCGGTACGCACAAAGTTCATCACGCTATTATCTAACTGTTGGAATGCCGCATCTCCCCCAGCCTGAATAATGGAATAGGAATCCAGCGCGCTCTCTGAATATTTCCCCCAGGATTCGCTCAGGCCATCTACCCAGGTTTTGCCGATATTATTATTCGACTCCCCGCCTTCCTGATTGTTATTGCTTTTCTGGGTATCGTTGCGCTGCGCCGCGGTGGTTGCCGGATTTGAAGAGGCGCTCTGCTTATTTTTACCCTGGTCTTTATCCTTATCGTTATCCTTGGTGGTTGTCGAAATATCGAAAAAACCAAGAATAGCGTTAACGCCTTCGACCATTGATGCCCTTAACGCTACGTTCGCTAACATACTCAACATGGATTCGGCAAAATTCGAGAGATTCAGTTTGCCGGTTTTCACAAAGCGCGTTAATCCCGCGTCCAGCGTTTTAAATGCGGCCTCGCCGCCGGTTTTCACCTGGGTATAAGTATCTGAAGCCACTTTGGCATAGTCGCTCCATGACTCAATCAGGCCCTCCCGCCAGGTTTTCACCTTCGTTTCATCTTTGGATTGATCGGTGCCAATGCCATTCAGCCCTGCCAGCATATAGCCACTGGTATCGTTAAAATCAGCACGCCCTTGCGCCATTACGCGTTGTGCCGACCAGGTGCCCGGCTGAGCTCGCACATCGCTCGCTTTCAACGCCGCGCTCTGCTGAGCAACCAATTGAGAAAAACGCTGCGTCGCCTGGGTAACGACACTTCCCAGCGACAGCAAATCCTGCTGCACGCGCAGCACGCTGCTGTTTAACAACACAGCGTTAAAATTTAATGCCTGTTCATCGATTGTCTGGGCCATAACGAACCCCTCCAAATAATCCTTCGCCTATTACCATCAGTTCATCATCACTCATCGTTTCAGGCTCAACCGTTGGCTGTAACAGGCTGAGTTGCTGTAACGGGATGTCTTGATGACCCGTCAACGCCAGCATCGTGGCACGCAGGGCGCAACACTCCGCATCCAGCAGCACATCGGAAAAGTAGTGCTCCTGATAGAACGCAAACCATTCCGATAACTCGCTGGAAGAGAGCTCAGACAGCATCGTGCGCCAGTCATGACGCCGGAACTCCCGAGCCAGACGCATCGCAAAACGCACCTGTGCGGCTAAGACTTTCCCGGCGTACTGGAAGTACTCTCATCGGCGGGTTCCTCACTGGCACTTTCAGGCGCGATGCCGCTGAGTTGCTGAACCAGCAAAGCGGCCTCATTGATCAAGCGCGGTGGCCAGTCGTTGAGCACCTGATTGAAAATGTCATCCAGGGCGCGCTCCCGATCCTGTTGCCACAGCGAGCGGGATACCAGCCAGGCGTGCAGTTTGATGGTCAGGCTGCCAAAAATGGCCATTTTCTTGGCCTCAGGGATAGCGTCAGGAATGTTCTCCAACGCACTCATGTGTTCAACAATCGCTTCGAGATACTCGATGCGCTGCAACCCTGACAGCTCAGACAGCACCACCTTATCGGGGCCAAAAGGCTCGGTTTTCAGGTACATGTGTTCTCCTTGATAGGATGTTTACCGATTAAGCCCCGCGTACGCGGGGCATAAAAAAAGCAGCGCCGGCTGCCTTAAGGCGTTACCGCCGCCGGTGCGTCTTCCGCCAGCACCGGCTTACCGGTATTGGTGACCTTCGCGGTGCGGGTGATCACTTCCTTAACAGGAATCGATTTCCCTAACGCACTGACCCAGCCCTTAAACACATCAACCACGCCGTTGGCATACTTGATTTTGTAGCCGCGCACGGCACCGGAGGTAAACCAATCCACCAGTTCCTGTTGCCCCAGATCGCCGGCTTTCCATGCCAGGGTGAAACTGGTGTCCCCGGCGGATTTGATACCCTGCGCGGTATCGCTCCATCCGGCGTTTTCACCGTCCAGATAGGTGTTATCGAAGGATTCCGCCGTCATCTCGCCCGGCGTCAACTCTTTAACCTGCGCCAGACGGGTCCAACCGCTGTCGCCCGTTGGGTTGGCATACGGGTCACCGGTGCCGGTAAAAACCCAAAGCGTGGTTCCTGCACCTTTAATGGCTTCTGTTGTAGACATAATGGCCTCACTGATAATAAGTTATTGAAAATTCGAGGTCTGCAGACCTCCAAATGCTCCCTTCTTCATCGAGTCGATAGTCATATCGCTGCGTTGAGAAGGTTTCCGTGCTCTCCTTAAGCGCTGATACTGACATCAGCACAGGGGAAATTTTCTGCGCCATCTTTTCATCCAGCGTCGAATCCGGGCTTCCCGCCTGTTCGAAAAGCGCAACGTGCAGATTGGCTTGCCACAGCGCCTCATCCAGTGCGTTTTCCACCAGTTGTGCATCACTGATGTAGACCGCGATGGCGGGCAAGCTGTCTGACGCTAAGGCGACGGGACGTCCGTCAAGAAAAGTGGTGTGTTCGGTGATGGCGGCGCGCAGCGCAGCCAAAACGGCAGCGCGTAGCTGCATATGCTTGATCATGATTGGCATGTCATCCGTAGTTGTTTGTCAGGGAGAGACGTACTGGCACTCAGCGGACAGCGAATTACTTTCTGTCGGCCTGTGCCGTACGTATTGCATCAAGCTGGTTGTTGGCCTGTTCCAATGCCGCCAACAGTGGCTCAATCCAGTAAACGGCCTGGGCATAGGTCAATCGGCAATCGGCGGTAGCGGCACCACGACCGGCTGCGTTAGCGTCTGGGGAAACGCTGTGCACGACGCTGGCACGTAGACGGTGCGCGTCGTCGAGCAACCGCCCAGACACAGCATCAGGCACGCACTGACGCCCCACGGGATCGCGCTTGACTGTCGTGCGGTAAATAATCTGTTTTTCATCCGAGTCGGCCTTGATAGAGAGACTGTGCTGATAAGCATCGGCAGCTATCTGGTTCACGCGCTGAAACGTAAACGCCTGCTGCGCGATAATCGATTGTTGCTGCGTCTGGCGCAGCTCGCTGGATTGTTTGTCACGAGCGGCAATATCAGCCTCCCAACGAATCCCTTGTAGAGACCAACCGGCACCGAAGGCAGCCGCGAGTGCACAGCCCGTCAGCAATAGGTGGATTTTCATCATCGGGCTATTTCTGCGCAGCCAGGCACAGCGCCTGCTCTTTGGCGCGGCGCGCCACCAGCCCCGGAAGCACCTCCTGCCCGGTATAGACCCAACGGCTAAGTTGATGACAGGCGGCAAGGTAAGATCCCGCTGTCAGGTAGCGGTACAGCGTGGACGTCAGGAAATTCGAGCAGCCGACGTTGAACACAAAGCTGCCGACACCGTCAAAAACGTTCTGCGGCAAGCGCACGCCCAATTTGCGTTCGACGTTCTGCTCAAGGCAGTTTTGTGCATCCAGTTGATCTTCCGCGAACCAGCGGGCAACCTGCTGGTCATCCGCCAGCGTGGCAGTTCCTGTAACACGCCGCGTATGACCAATGCCCTGAGTGCTGATACGGGCCGGGCACTGGTAAACATCGCGTCGACATCCCTCCGCATTCCCCATCACCTCCATCGCGGCCTGGCTGAAACGCAAGGCATTGCCCTGTTGGGAGCGATAGCTATCGCTATTACTCAGCGCCATGGCAATAATCACGCTGACAGAGCACAACGCAGCAGTGGCAATCTTGCGTCTACTCATTATGCATTCCCTCTTCTCTGCGCCGGTCTTCCCTGATTTTGAAAAACACATTCACCAGAAAAGTCAGCAGGCCAAACAGCAAACTCCCCATCACGCCAATGGCTGTCCACTGGTTGGGAGAAACCGCATCCAGTAACTGAAGCATCCAGTAGCTGCCAGTAGCACCCGAAGCGCCATAGGAGATGCCCGTCGTCAATTTATACATACGCATAACCTCACCGCCGTCGTGCGGGGTGCCTACAGTGATAAGAACAAAAAGCGGAAAGTCGTCATTAATAACGTTCCGGCATCTCGATGCCGCGATGTCGAAGAACGAGAGAGGAATAATGTTTAAAAAAACGTGAATATGCCAAATCACTATTAATATTCTGAAAAAAAGGCCTCGCATAAGCGAAGCCTTTTTTATGATTGCTGTAAATTAACGATTTTTAACAGACTACCTTGCCATTTGGAATTCCACAACGTTTTTAATGTCTGTTTTAATCGGCAGATAGCTTTTTCTGATACCGAGCCAAATAAGCATTTTTTGTAGAATAAATACCTTTTTGGAATTCCACAACCGCTTTTCAGGATAATATGATAAAAAAAACATCACCATTCTGTTTCTACCCGGCGATGCTTTCACGCCAGGTGATTATTTCGCTGGCCCAGTATATTGCAGCGTAATGGGTGTTCTATCCCATTCCCAATTTGATTTGGTCTGTTGCTGCCAGCCATTATCCCACATGCAATCGTGGTAGGAACTGTTACGGCTACCGTTGTTAACGTCCGTGACATAGCTTTGTAATTCCTCAACCTCATAGGTCCTGTACTTTTTCCCACCGCACCACCGTTTGTAATCGCAAGGCTCAGTGACAGTACGGTAGTTGGTGCGATTTATCACTTCATTGCGAACTGGGAATCGCTGTTCCGCGTTAACCCGACAGAGGGATCTTGAAGTAACATGGTCAGTCGGGTTATCACGAATTTTCACCCACCGCGTTGAACACCCGGAAAGCAACACAGGAACCAACATGAATAACAGCAGCGTCTTCATCATAGGCCTCTTTAACGGACGAAGTGGCAATATTACTTTCACTTTTTTCGATAAGACTAATCTGGAATATTCCTGATTTACTGTTTCGGTAGGTTATTACGAAGGTAATGCACTCCTGTGCCGTGCGTTCGATAGTGAACGATATTACACATACCAATACGCCTTTCTTTGCGAAAAATCAAAATATGCATGCACATGCTTTAGCTCATCCGTTAATTAGGACAGTTAGCCATTCGCAAAAATCAGCTTGTCATAGGAAATGAATTTCGCATTAGGAATAGGATGAAATAATCATTTTTATCAGGCTATATTGCCTTTTGGAATTCCACCACTTTTTTTATTTTCGGCGTATAAACCAGTTCTTTTTGGCATTCAAGATCGATATCCAGCTTGATATCCATCATGCTCAGGCAGCCATCGATAAATCCTTCCGCCATTTGCAGCTGTTTTAGCACCAGCGTATGTGAAATACCCAGTTTGGTGCCAATCGCCCTCACCGGCAGGCCAAGCACATAGTGCCACTCCAATAGCACATGCAGATACGGGTCGCGTTTTTTCAAACACGCCATCGCCCCATTGACAATCAACCCATCGTCATCGCAGCACGACGGGCGTGAGCGCTGGCTGGAGGGCAGCAGCCCACGGAAGCCCGCAGCAACCGATGAGTAATACAGCCCGTGTTCAGTATGGGAAGCCCATGCGCCATAACGCTCAAGCACCTTTTGGATATCACGAATCATCTCGCCACCTTTGTTGTTTCTATACCGTTATCTGGCAAGACCATTGGGGTCTTGCCGCACCGTCCCCTGGAGTAACAAAAGAGCAGCAGTCATGAACTGCCACCAAAAAGCTATTGATTTAATTAACAACCAAGTCCGCTACTCACACGTAGCCAGTGTTGTTGGTTTAATAATACCTTTAGCTATTGATAATAGCAAAAGGTATTGCTATTTCACTTGAAAAGCAATAGCGAATGCTATAAAGTTGTTCGCATGAAAACGATGAACACTTTGGCAGAACGGCTTAACCATGCTATGTCGCTGACGGGAATGACTCAGGGACAATTGGCACGCGCCGTTAACATGGCTCAGCCGACAATCTGGCGCTTGACCTCCGGTCAGGCGAAAGGAACGTCGCGTATCATTGATATTGCCGATGCGCTGGGGGTACGCCCGGAATGGCTGGCGAATGGCGATGAACCGATGCGTACGCCAGCGGTCGCGCCTTACGATTCGCGCTCCAACATTCCGCCGGAATCTCAGTGGGGAACGGTTGACGTATGGGACAGCCACACCCCGTTGCGGGATGATGAAGTGGAAGTGCCGTTTCTGAAAGATATCGAATTCGCCTGTGGGACCGGGCGTATCATGAATGAAGATCATAACGGGTTTAAACTGCGGTTTTCCAAATCGACCTTACGCAGCGTCGGCGCCAATTCGGATGGCTCTGGCGTGCTCTGTTTCCCGGCCAAGGGCGACAGCATGGAACCGTTTATTCCCGATGGTACCACCGTCGCCGTCAACACCAACGATAAGCGCATTATCGATGGCAAGATCTACGCCATCAGCCAAAATGGCTGGAACCGCATCAAGCTGCTGTATCAGGTTGGGCCGAACACGGTAAGCATCCGCAGCTACAACAGCGCCGAGCACCCTATCGAAGAGAAATCCCTCAGCGAGGTCGATATTATTGGGCGCGTGTTCTGGTGGGCGGTGCTGGACTACTGATTCCCGTACCCGCGCTGTGTACAAAAAAGGCCGTTAACCAACGGCCTTTTCCCTTTCTGCACGCTGTCACTTACCCCTCGTGCAACCCACACTCCCGTTTCAAACCGAAGAAGCGCGTTTCTTCTTCGCTCATTCCCGGCTCCCATTTACGCGTGGTATGCGTATCCCCCACGGACAGGTAGCCCTGATCCCACAGCGGGTGGTAAGACAAACCGTGCTGCTTGAGGTATTGATACACCTGCTTATTATCCCAATCGATAATCGGCAGCACCTTGAAGACGCCGCGTTGGATAGCCAGCACCGGCAGATGTCCACGGCTGCCCGACTGCTCGCGCCGTAATCCAGCAAACCAGGTCTGCGCCTGTAGCTCACTTAGCCCACGGTTCATCGGTTCCACTTTGTTTAGCTGGTTGTACTGCTCAATGCCTTCAACGCCCTGTTCCCACAGTTTGCCATAGCGTGCTTCCTGCCAGGCCGGGGAGTGCTCGGCACGATACACCTTCAGATTGAGTTTCAACTGCTCGGCCAGCGTGTCGATAAACTGATAGGTTTCCGGAAACAGGTAGCCGGTATCGGTAAGGATCACCGGAATATCAGGGCGCAGTTGCGTGACCAGATGCAGGCTTACCGCCGCCTGAATGCCGAAGCTGGAAGAGAGCACATACTCCCCCGGCAAGTGCTCCAGCGCCCAGGCAACGCGCCCCTCGGCGGAGAGCGTTTCCAACTGTTCGTTGGTTTCAGCCAGCGCTTGCGCTTGCTCCAGCTTGGGTAGCGCGTTAAGCGCTTCAAGAGAGAATGCCGACATCATGCCTCCCGGTTAATCGTAAAAATCGCGCGCCGGATCGAGTACCGGCTTGATAATGCCACTACGGATGGCAAAGTCACCGAACCCTTCATCCGGCTGGCGTTCCCGCGCCCAGCGGCCAATCAGACCATCCAACTCGCTCAGGATCTCCGCCTGCGTGATATTTTCGCGGTACATACGCGGAATGCGAGTGCCTTCGCGGTTACCGCCCAGATGCAGGTTATAGCGCCCCACGGCTTTCCCGACCAGCCCCACCTCCGCCAACATGGCGCGGCCACAGCCGTTCGGACAGCCGGTTACGCGCAGTACGATATGCTCGTCGCCCACGCCGTGGCGCTGCATAATGCCTTCCACGTCGGTGACAAATTCTGGCAGAAAACGCTCGGCTTCCGCCATCGCCAGCGGACAGGTTGGGAAGGATACACAGGCCATCGAGTTTTTACGTTGCTCGCTGACGCTATCGTCAATCAAACCGTGCTCGCGTGCCAGCGCATCAATCTTTGCTTTATTGCGTGCACTCACGCCCGCCACAATCAGGTTCTGGTTCGCCGTCAGGCGGAAATCCCCTTTATGGATTTTGGCGATTTCGGCCAACCCGGTTTTCAGCGGACGGCCCGGGTAATCGAGAATACGGCCATTTTCGATAAACAACGTCAGGTGCCATTTACTATCAATACCTTTCACCCAGCCAATGCGATCGCCACGGCCGGTGAATTCATACGGGCGCAGCGATTCAAAGGTCACACCCGCGCGCTTTTCCACTTCGCGTTTGAAAGTATCAACGCCAACGCGCTCCAGCGTATATTTGGTTTTGGCATTTTTACGGTTGGTGCGGTTGCCCCAATCGCGTTGCGTAGTCACCACCGCTTCGGCCACGGCCAGCGTATGCTCAATCGGAATATAGCCCAGCTCACTGGCAGTGCGCGGGTAGGTTGCCTTATCGCCGTGGGCGATAGAAAGCCCACCGCCGACCAGCACGTTAAAGCCGACCAAGCGACCATTGTCGGCAATGGCAATAAAATTGAGATCGTTGGCGTGCAGATCCACATCGTTTTGCGGCGGGATCACCACCGTAGTTTTGAACTTACGCGGCAGATAGGTCGCCCCGAGGATCGGCTCTTCATCGGTGGTAGCGACCTTCTCCTGATCCAGCCAGATCTCGGCGTAGGCACGGGTACGCGGCAGCAGATGCTCAGAGATCTTCTTCGCCCAGTCATAGGCTTGCTGATGCAGCTCGGATTCCACCGGATTAGAAGTACAGAGTACGTTACGGTTCACATCGTTGGCGGTCGCCAGCGCATCCAGCCCCAGATGATTGAGCATTTGGTGCGCCGGTTTCACGTTCGGCTTCAGGATACCGTGAAACTGGAAGGTCTGGCGGTTAGTAATACGAATGCTGCCATAGAGCGTGCTCTCGGCGGCAAATTTATCGATCCCTAACCACTGCTCCGGCGTCATCACGCCGCCGGGCAAACGGCAGCGCAGCATCATGGCATGACGCGGCTCCAGCTTTTGCTCGGCACGCTCCGCGCGAATATCGCGGTCATCCTGTTGATACATGCCGTGAAAACGGATCAGCAAAAAGTTGTCGCCGTTAAAACCACCCGTCAGCCCTTCCTGCAAATCTTCAGCAATGGTGCCGCGCAGGTAGTTGCTTTCCTGCTTCAGGCGCTCCGCATCAGCGAGTTTCCCTTCCACCACTAACGGGCCGGGATAACGTTGATCGATTGATAATTTTTCGCTCATGGATAGTGATCTCGCTAGTACACATCGCGCTGATAACGGCGCTCAAGGCGCAGTTCGCTTAAAAATTCATCGGCCTGTTCTGCATCCAGACCGCCGTGGGCACCGATGATGTCCAGCAGCGCCTGTTCCACATCTTTCGCCATGCGGTTGGCATCGCCGCACACGTAAAGATGTGCACCGTCCTGGATCCAGCGCCACAGCTGTTCGCCCTTCTCGCGCAGTTTGTCCTGCACATAGATCTTGTGTGCCTGATCGCGCGACCAGGCCAGATCGATGTGGGTCAGCAGTCCGTCTTTGACGTAGCGTTGCCATTCCACCTGATAGAGAAAATCTTCGGTAAAGTGTGGGTTGCCGAAAAACAGCCAGTTTTTCCCTTCTGCACCGTCCGCTTCACGCTGTTGCATAAAGGCGCGGAACGGAGCAATGCCGGTGCCAGGCCCGATCATGATGACAGGGGTAGCGGGATCGGCAGGCAGGCGGAAGTGGTCGTTATGTTCAATAAAGACCTGAATCTCATCGTCTTCATTCAGACGATCCGCCAGATAACCAGATGCACCGCCGGTTCGCGCCCGCCCCTCATAGTCATAGCGCACCACGCCCACGGTAATATGCACCTCGCTTTCGGCCTCGGCCTGAGACGAAGCGATAGAATAGAGGCGCGGCGTCAACGGGCGCAGCCAGCCAATCAGTTGCTCCGGCGTCAGTTCCGTCGGCGCCTGACGCACCATGTCCACCAGCGGCGTGCGCTGGGCAAACTGTTGCAGCGCAGGTTTTTCTGCCACCAACGCCAGCAATGCCTCGTTACGGGACAACGCGGCGTACTTCTCCACCAACGGTGCGGTGTTTTGCGTCAGTTCGAAATGGCGTTGCAGCGCCTGCGACAAAGGCAGTGTGTCTCCTGCCACGGTCACAGGTTCATCCCCTTTCAACCACAGCAGTTCCAGCAGCTCTTGCACCAGCGCCCGATCGTTTTGATACCACACGCCAAGCGCATCACCCGGCTGATAGCGCAGCCCGGAATCCCCCAGGTCGATCTCGATATGTCGCACATCCTTATCGGACGCGCGCCCCGTGATTTTCTGATTCACGGCGAAACTTGCCGCGTAAGGGGCGGCTTTACTGTAAGGACTGCTGGAAATTTCATCCCGCGTTCCGCTGGCGCTCGCCTGAATAACCGCCGCGCCTTGTGCCGGAACACGTGCCTGAAGGATATCAACAATCTGGCGACGCCACTGTTCGGCGGCCGCCTGATAGTCAACATCGGCATCCACACGATCGAGCAGGCGCTCTGCCCCCAGCTCAGCCAAGCGACCATCGACATCTTTACCGGCTTTGCAGAAGAATTCGTAAGAGGTATCGCCCAAGCCGAACACCGCAAACGACGTGGTTTTTAGCGCGGGGGCTTTTTTGGATAACAGGAATTTATGCAGCGCTACGGCCTCTTCCGGCGGCTCCCCTTCCCCTTGTGTAGAGGTCACCACCAGCAACAGCGTTTCCTGCGCAATTTGCTTAAATTTATAGTCGCCCGCATTCACCAACGTGACCGCAAGCTTGGCAGCCAGCAAATCGTCACGCAGCTGTTCGGCCACACGACGAGCATTGCCCGTTTGCGATGCGGAAATAAGGGTAATACTTTGCGCAGGTGCAGGCGCAGCGGCGCTGGCCGGGAGCGAGATGGCCGACACGGCACCGCTTTGAGCCCCATGGCCCTGCGCGACGCCCCAAAAATAGCCTGACAGCCAGGCCAGCTGCGCTGGAGAAAAATCCCCCGTGGCGCTTTGCAAACGCGCGAGCTGCTCGGCACTAAGCGGCAGCAACGAAACCGGAGTGGTCATCGTGATTTCAGTGTCCTTTTAAGTCGTCCCGCGATAAAGCGATATTTATGCAATCTAAAGTTGTATGGAATATAAGGTTACCTATCCCGCGCGCAACAATTAAAGACGCGATGGCAATATTTAATAACCAAAATGCCTAAATGGTTTTTCTGATAATCCTTAACGCTTAAAGCGTTATAGGTTGCCCGCTCAGATGAACGCCCCATCAATCAGATTATTCTTCAACCAAACGTGCTTCAAGGACGACTTTCCGGTAGTATGCGACGGCTTTTGTTTACGCTTGGTTATCCCTTCAGGAACGTTGTTATGGTCACTACGCTATTTAAAGATTTTCAGTTTGAAGCCGCCCACCACCTGCCGCACGTGCCGGAAGGGCATAAATGTGGCCGCTTGCACGGGCATTCCTTTATGGTGAGACTGGAAATCACCGGTGAAGTCGACCCGCATACCGGCTGGGTGATGGATTTCGCCGACTTGAAAGCGGTATTCAACCCGGTTTGGCAGCAGTTGGATCACCACTACCTCAATGAAATTGCCGGATTGGAAAACCCCACCAGCGAGGTGCTGGCGCACTGGATTTGGCAGCAGTTAAAACCCACACTGCCTCTGCTGAGCGCCGTGATGGTGAAAGAAACCTGCACGGCGGGCTGCGTTTATCGCGGGGAATAAAAGGATCGACCTGCCATCAAGCGATATTCAGATACTTGTGCGTCTGCATCGACAGACGCCAGTTACGCGCGATACAGGTTTCGATACAGAGTTTGGTCGCCGCGTCTTTCTGACTGATGGGCTGCAAGGCGATGATACGTGCTTTATCATCGTGTAAGCGCGCCAGCAGGGCATCCAGCGCGTCAATGTCTTTCTCTCGCGCCACCGGATGCTTGATTTCATCAGCGCGCACTAATGCCTGATCGAGCACCACCATGCCACCACGCATATTCACTTTGGGTGAGACCGTGACCCAGGTCTGCGGAGAACAGCGCACATCATGCGTACCGCTGGTTTCTATCTGGCAGCGGTAGCCGTTTTGCTCGAGATAGTCGGTCAGCGGCGTCAAATCGTGGATGCAAGGCTCACCGCCGGTGATAACGATATGCCGTGCGCTATACCCCTCTTGCTGGATGCGCGCCAGAATCGCTTCCGGGCTGGCCGGTGCCCAGGCGTCGCTCTCCTGCGTCTTTACCAGAATATGATCCAGCGTGGTTTCACGTTCAGCAAACTTATCCCAGGTGTGTTTGGTATCGCACCAACTGCAACCCACCGGACACCCTTGCAGACGAACAAAAATCGCCGGAACGCCGGTAAAAAAGCCTTCACCTTGCAGGGTTTGAAACATCTCATTTATCGGGTACAGCATAACAACCTATCATTTAGCCATCGGGTACCAGCCAGGGCTGGCAAACAGCTATTATCGCAGATTGCCTGCGGTGCGCCAAATTCCGCATTGCGAGATAGCACCAGATAGCAGGTGCAATATAACGCTAGGATAGGGGGTGATAACATTTGAGGAATGTTGCAGTTCGGTTAATAATCAAAGGGATTGCCCATTTCTTTTTCACGGTGTTTACGACAAGGAACGATACGATGAAACCTTTGAAAGCGGCGTGTCTGATGGCTATGACAGCATTTGGCCTCCCTGATGTCGCAGTGGCAGAACCCACGGCGCAAGTCAAAACCCAACCCGGCTACTATCGGCAATTGCTGGGTCAATATGAAATCACCGCGCTTTCAGATGGCACCAACGCCATGCCGATGGACAAAATGCTCACGCGCACCGATCCCAACACCATTCGCCAACTGCTGGCAGAGAAATCGTTATCCCCTACCGTCGAAACCTCCATCAATGCGTTTCTGGTCAACACCGGCAAAAATCTGGTGCTGATTGATACCGGCAACGGCACGCAAGCGAACAGCAACGTCGGAAAAGTGCAAAAAAATCTGTTGGCGGCTGGCTATCGCCCAGAGCAGGTCGATACCATCCTGATGACCCACCTGCACGGCGACCATTTTGGCGGTCTGGTGCAAAACGGTAAGCTCGCCTACCCCAATGCGACCGTTTACGTTTCGCAAAAAGAATATGATTTCTGGCTGGATCCGCAGCACCTGGCGCAAGCCGCCCCCGAACGCAAGCCCGCCTTCCAACGGGTGCAGGACGTCTTCAAGATCCTTGCTGCTGCAAATAAAGTGAAAACCTTTACCGGGGATGCCGCGCTGCTGCCGGGCATTGCGCCGGTGTTTGCGCCAGGCCACACGCCGGGACACACCGCGTATAGCATCGTCAGTGACAGCCAGAAATTGCTGGCATGGGGCGATATCGTGCACGCTGAAGCGGTGCAAATGCCGCTACCGGAAACCACCATCAGCTTCGATTCAGATATGGATCAGGCCACCAAAACCCGCGAAGCCCTGTTTGCTCAGGCTGCCAGTGAAGGCTATCTGGTGGCGGGCGCACACCTGCCGTTCCCAGGCATCGGCCATGTGAATACCCGCGTAGAACGTAACGGCACCACCAATGGCTATCGCTGGATCCCGGTCACTTACAGCCTGAACGGATTGAAATAATGCCAAACCCCGCGAAGCAGATACGGCCTTCGCGGGGCAATTTTTCAGTTACCGATTACAAATAGACGCGCAGATACTCAGACAGGCACAGAATTGCCATCGCCTGACCGTAAGGCATGGAGGTCAGCGGAATCTGGCGGTAGTAATCCAGATCGCGGCCCATTGCGGTACCAAACGATACATTGACCAGTTCGCCTTGCGGATTGATGTTGGCAATCACGCCACGAATCGCTTTTTCCGCCATGTCGGCATAGCGCTTATCCACATAGCGTTTACGCACCGCCTTCAGGATGCCATAGGCAAATCCGGCGGTTGCAGAGCTTTCCACGTAAGAGTTGGCATCATCCAGCAGCGTATGCCACAGGCCGCTGTCATCCTGATACTGCGCCAGCGCTTCAATCTGGCTTTCCAGCACCTGCAACAGGAAGCGGCGCGTTGCGTTTCCTTCTGGCAGTTCCAGCAGTTCGATAAACTCAGGAATCGCCACCGTCAGCCAGCTATTGCCGCGCGCCCAACGCGCTTCGGCGAAATTGTGCTTACCATCAAACGTCCAACCGTGGAACCACAGGCCACTGCGTCTGTCCATCAGATACTGCACGTGCAGTAAGAACTGGTAGGTCGCCTCTTCGATAAATTCAGGGCGGTTGAGCAACTTGCCGATTTTTGCCAGCGGCAGCACGCTCATCATCAGGGTGTCATCCCACAGCTGATCGGTGTTTTCGCTGTTGTAGACGATATGCTGCAAACCGTTTTTCTGGGTGCGCGGCATGTCGTACATCACCCACTCCGCCCAGCGTTCCAGATAGGGTACCCAACGGGCATCGCGCGTCTCTTCATAGCGATAGGCCAGCGTCAGGAACGGGCAGACCGTGTTGACGTTCTTGGTGGGCGTACCTTCCGCCAGACGCGCCTCGAACCAATCATCAATGATGGCACGCATCTGGTCATCGCCGGTCTGTTGGTAATACTGGTAAATGCCGTACAGGCCAATACCGTGCGTCCACTCCCACCCGGCCCAACCCTTGGTATCGATGACACGACCATCATCCAACCGCAGCAGAAACTCACCGGTTTCATCCTTGATATTGACCAGATTATCGGTAATGCGACAGATCAGCGCCTTCAGATCGTCGCGAGAGATAAAGTGCTCAGGCTGACGCAGCAGCGGGCTATGTTTAACACTGAATACGGTCATAGTTTATCATCCACTCTTATCGTTAATGCGTTAATGCGGTTAATGCTGAGTCACCTGGGTTGCTGAATGCGCCGGCTGTTTGTGGCGATTCAGGTAACCGATATTGTTGTTGCCCCACAGCGATTCGTAAGACATGCCAGAGAGCATTTCCACCACCTGACGCGCCTGCGGCGTAATGTGTTCCGGCACCGGACGTCCGGCTTCGCGCATTTTTAGCGTCTCTTCACGCAGGGTCTGGTGCGTTTGCAGGTTCAGTTTAAACCGTAATGAGACCAGAAAACCCAACGCCAGCACGCAGACTGTACCTACGCTAAGCACCATCAGGATGGTGTGGCTCACGCCCGGTGCCTGTACGCTCTGCCCTGAAACAAACCCCGACAATTGCAGTACCACGCCAACCAGCATCACCGCGCCTGCCTGAGAGGCCTTACGGGTCAGCGTCATGATCCCGGCGAAGATCCCTTCACGACGTTGTGCGGTGATCACTTCGTCCACATCGGCAATATAGGTGTAGGTATTCCACGGCACATAGTTGATGCCACCGCGCCCCAGCCCCGCCAACGCAGAGACCAGCAACAACAGAGAGAACACATCGTGCAGGCCGCTGTAATAGAGCGCACCGTAAGACATCGCGGCCAGACCGAACAGGCAAACCACCAGACGGTAGGAAGGTGCCGGTCCGAAGCGAATGCACAGCGGGATCATGCCAATCACCGCCAGGAATTGCAGGATAGCCATGGTGCCCATCAGGTTGGAGGCCACCGTGGGGCTTTGCATCAACACAAACACCACGTAGTAAGTGAACACGGCATTAAACACGTCCTGCGCAATGTAGCCGCCGAGGTACATCCCGAGATGTTGACGGAAAATACGAATGCGCAACGTGGAAGAGAGCTCGACATTCAGGCGTTTCAGGCTTTGCTTCAGCGTCAGCGATTGGCGTTCCTTTTCTGCCTGCAAGGACGCCGCCGACATCTCTTCGCGCGGCCGTTCCCAGGTAAAGAAATACACCAGCGTCAGCACGGCGGCACAAATCACCGAGAACACCAGACTTGAGTAGAAGAAGGAAATCGCGTTGTCCTTGCCAAAGTGGCTGAGCAGGATACCGGGCAGGAAGGCCGCCAGAATGGCAGAAAGCTGCGCCAGCGCGATACGCGCACCGGAGAATTTGGTTTTCTGTTTAAAATCATCGGTCATTTCCGGTACCAACGTTTCATACGGTACCAGAATCATGGTGTAGACCACGTCAAACACCAGATAGGTCAGCAGATAGTACCAGTACCCCATATCGCCCACCCACATAAAGCTGTAGCTGAACACACAGGGGATACCGAGCAAAATAAAGAATTTACGGCGACCAAAGCGTTTACCCAAGCGGGTTGATCCAAAGTTGTCCGTCAGGAAACCCATCAGCGGGCTGACGACGGCATCCAGCACTCTGGCCATCGCGAAAATAAACGTGGCTTCAATGGGCGTCAAACCACAAAAGGTGGTGTAAAAATAGAGCAACCACGCCGCCGTTAGCGCCGTGGTTCCCGCACCGAGAAAATCACCTGAGCCGTAAGCCAAATAGTTGGCCAGCCCAATTTTACGCGTTTTCATTTGCCATCCTTCCTGTGTCATTGTCTTTATGAAGGTAATGCGGCAGGGTACAAACCCGTTACTGCCGTGATAGCTAAACTACTGCCGGGACGTTGCGAAAACCTTTGCACCGTTGCCACGCCCCGAGCGGGATTGGCATCCCAGGGAAGAACGCGACGATCGACCTCAAGGTTTTTATAAAAAGCCATTTTAAACCAATGAAACCGACGGTTCGTTTATGGCGATCACAGGGTGGAAAGGGGATGCAGGAAGGACATGAGAAGCGGAACGCCCCGTGCTGGCGGCGTTCCAGACGATTAACGCGGGTGTAAAATATCCTCGACCTGCTGCGCGTTCAGATCAAAACCGTAGAACCGCTGGTAGAAGTCGTGAGTTTCCTTTGCCATATCGATATGCTGCATCTGCTGCGGATAGAGCGTTTTTGCCAGCCAGAGAAACTGCAATGCCTGCTCGGAGGTTTCGCGGCACCACCAGAACATCCCCTGCGGATTGGCATAGACGCGCCCTTGTTGCACCGCCCTGAGCGTTTGCCAGTGCGGATCCTGACGGATTGCCGCCGCGTCGCTTGCGCGCATGGTGATTATCACATCAGGGTCGGCTTGCACCACCTGCTCAAGAGAAACCGGTGCGGTGCTGACGCCCGCCTTACGAAACCAAGGCTCCGCCACGTTTATCGCGCCGCCGAGATCCATCCAGTCTTGATTAAGAGAAGGACGGCCCGAGGTGGTCAGCGGATCGCCCACGGCGTGGTATACCTTTACGCGCTGCTCACGGGGAATGCGCTCAATCACCGCCTGTACCCGGCGCACGTTATCCTGATAATAGACGGCAAAATCGCGGGCACGCTGTAACGCATCCGGCCCGAGAATTTCGCCAGTAATCAGCGTGCGCTCCACCATCGCCTCCAGCGAGTTGTAATGCAGCGCCACCACCTGAACCCCCGCTTTGCTCAGCGTCTCCGCTTCTGCTAACGGTATGCTCTGCGGCACAAACAGCACCTGAGCGCGTTTGGCAACCAGCACTTCGCTGTTAATCCCCATGTCACCGCTGCGCGAGGCTAAAGCCGCCTGCGCAATCGACGGCACAAACTGGCGAAACAGCCGCGTATCGCGCACGATTTTGGTGGTTGCGACAATACGATCGCCATAACCCAACATGGCGATAATCGAATTCTGCGCATTCCAGGAGGTGGCTACCCGTTCTATTTGAGCGGGTACGGTAACGGAACGATCGCCGTAATACTGCACGGTTCGGGTCGGCATCGTTTCGGCCAGCACCGGACCCGCCAGCACGCTGACGACCAGTGCCAATGAAAGACGCCATATCATCGATTGAGTCATGGCATCACCAGTCAACGGAGAGAGAAGCGCGGATTTCACGCGGTTCGCCCAGGAAGGCATTGGCGGAACCGTTGGAACCGTCATTTTTACCTGGGAACAGGGAAGCCCAGTAGCGCTCATTAGTGACGTTATTCACCATCACACGCACTGCGGCATTTTTGTCGTGCAGTTTAAAGGCATAACGTGCACCGAGATCCAACGTGGTAAAGCCCGCCGCCCAAGTGGTGTTGGTGTCGTTAGCCGCACGTTTTCCGGTGTAATGCAGATTGGCCTGATACACCATATTCGGGGCGCTCGGGTGGCTATATTCCGCCAACAGGTTGGCCTGGAATTTGGGTACGCCGACCACGCGTTTATCGCGCGTTGCTGCCGAACTGGTGTCCTTCATTTTAGGATCGAGCAACGTCATGCTGCCAAACAGATGTAACCCATCCCAGGCTTCACCATCGGCCATCAGTTCAAGACCGTGGTTAACCTGTTTGCCCTGCTCCCTGTAAATATTGTCGTTACCGGTGTAGGCAAACGGACGTTCCAGACGGAACAGCGCCGCATTCATATTCATGTCGCCCCATTGGGATTTTACACCCGCCTCATACTGAGTGCTACGGTAGGGATCCAGCACTTGCCCATAGTTGCTGGTCCCCTTCGGTGCGACGCCCCCCTGCTCCAGCGAATCAGCATAGGCGATATAGGTCATCACATTCGGCACAACCTTATACATCAGCGACACGGTCGGGCTAATACCGTCATTGTGCTGTGCAGCGGCTTTCGCACCGTAACTGCGCGAGGTGAGCCAACTTTGGCTTATCACGCCCATGGCCGACCAACGCTCGTTGAAGGTAATGGTATCGCCTGCGGTCACCGATTGTTGACTACTGCGGCTGGACTTATAGCGCCCGGATCCCGCATAGAACCGCCCATTGCTCGGATCATCATAGCGCCGAGGGGCGTTAAGCGGGGTGGTTCCCAGCGTAAAGTCGTTATCGTTACCCAGCGCGGCATAGTTAGTCCACTGGAACCCGGTGGTGCTCAATACCACGTCATGAGAAGGTCCGGCAGTATCGATATGACCGTTAAGCTGTAGCGTATTGCTGAGCACCCGGAAGCGCCCTGCGGTATAAGGCTGGGTAAACCCTGAAGTGATAGCGTCTGAATTCGGCGACAGCTTGTTCGAAATCGTGCGCATACCGCGATCGGCCGTCTGATAACCCACGCCGCCAGTGACAGACCAGTTGTTATTAAAGAAGTGTTTTACCCGGGAACTGACGGTTTTCGTCACCAAGTCCAACCCGGCAAAAGATTGCCCGTACCCTTTGCGGGTGACGTCCGGTGCGCTGGGCAGTTGCACCGTGGGGCCGTAAGAAAAGCCGCCCGCATAGCCCATTTTCTTAAAGCGGTATTCGCTGGCGTTAAATTCCAACACCGTATCTGGAGAGAGATTCCAGTCCAGCGCGACGCTGGCCAAACGCCGCCGCAGCGTGCTGTCGCTGACGCTGCCTTCCCCTTCATCGTGCAGCAGGTTGATGCGGTAGCCAAACTGATCGTTGTCGCCGACATGACCGCCCAGATCCGCATGACCGGAAGCCGCGCCTTTGCTGGAGTAACCGGCAGTAAAGCGGTTCAGGGTTTGCGCGGTGGGTCTTTTTTGCACGAAATTAAACTGCCCGGCCGGACTGGCTGGGCCATACAGCGCACCGGTCAGGCTGTTGATCACGTCGAGCCGCTCCAGCATCTCAACCGGGAACGCAGTGGTAGAAATAATATTAAGCCCATCGAGGCGGCTGTTCGCCAGCACATCCCCTTGCATACCGCGGCTTTGCGGGCGTCCCACATCAATGCCGCCGCGCGCCTGCATCTGCGCTGACGCGCTGTATTTCAGCAGATCGTTGACGTTTTTCGCCTGTTGGTTGGCGATCATGGCGGAGGTCACCGTGGTGGTGGAGTACGGCGTATCGATACGATCGCGCTTGCCCAGAGGCCCCATCTCGACGGCATCGACACTCATCCCCGCCCCTGCCGGGTTTGGCGAATCTTCTGCCGGTTTGGCGGTTACCACCAGCACATCTTCTTTTTTATCCCCTTCAGGCTTAACGTTAGCCGCAGCGGACCAGGAGGAAGGCGACGCGGCCAATAACGCAGGCAATAGCCAATGAATGCGGGTTTTCCGTTTCTGCATTGTCATTTTCTTTATCTCAGTTTTGTATTTTGGTTATCGATATGTATTTTTTTATATATCGGTGCGCAATATACAAAGATACGAGACGCTTTTTAAGAAGAAAACTCGTTCTCATTGCCCGAGATCAATAGATAATTGATTGAAAATTAGAATGTTACTCTTGATGAGGGGATGAATTACTCCCAAAGGAGCAAACGCATGCCGGAAAAATCCGCACCCGGATGGAGAATAGCGGCAGAATAAGGACATAAAAAAACCCGGAAGCGCCGAAGCCCTTCCGGGTGAGTATTATCGGGCGCGAACGCCCAATAGAGGACAGGCGATTACGCCTGGCCTTTCACTTCTTTCAGACCGTTGAATGCAGCACGGCCAGCCAGTGCTTCTTCGATACGGATCAGTTGGTTGTACTTGGCAACGCGATCAGAACGGCTCATGGAACCGGTTTTGATCTGACCAGCAGCAGTACCTACCGCCAGATCGGCGATGGTAGCGTCTTCGGTTTCGCCAGAACGGTGAGAGATAACGGCAGTGTAGCCTGCATCTTTCGCCATCTTGATAGCAGCCAGAGTTTCGGACAGAGAACCGATCTGGTTGAATTTGATCAGGATGGAGTTAGCGATGCCTTTCTCGATGCCTTCTTTCAGGATCTTGGTGTTGGTTACGAACAGATCGTCACCTACCAGCTGGATTTTGTCGCCCAGCACTTTGGTCTGGTATGCAAAACCGTCCCAATCAGATTCGTCCAGACCGTCTTCGATAGAAACGATCGGATATTCTTTGGTCAGGCCTTCCAGATAGTGGGTGAACTCTTGAGAAGTGAAGGTTTTTCCTTCGCCTTTCAGTTCGTAGTTGCCCGTTTCTTTGTTGTAGAACTCAGAAGCCGCACAGTCCATTGCCAGCGTAACGTCTTTGCCCAGCACATAACCGGCATTTTTTACCGCTTCAGCGATAACAGCCAGTGCTTCAGCGTTGGAACCCAGGTTCGGCGCGTAGCCGCCTTCGTCACCAACAGCCGTGTTCAGGCCTTTGCCTTTCAGCACTTTCGCCAGGTGATGGAACACTTCAGAACCGATACGGATCGCTTCTTTCACGGTTTTCGCGCCAACCGGCTGAATCATGAACTCTTGGATATCAACGTTGTTGTCAGCGTGTTCGCCACCGTTGATGATGTTCATCATCGGCAGAGGCATAGAGAATTTGCCCGGGGTGCCGTTCAGTTCAGCGATGTGTTCGTACAGCGGTTGACCTTTGGATGCTGCTGCTGCTTTGGCGTTAGCCAGAGACACCGCCAGAATGGCGTTAGCACCAAAGTTGGATTTGTTCTCAGTACCGTCCAGGTCGATCATGATTTGGTCGATGGCGGCCTGATCTTTGGCATCTTTGCCCAGAATAGCCTGTGCCAGCGGGCCGTTCACCGCGCCAACAGCCTTGGTCACGCCTTTACCCAGGAAACGGGATTTGTCGCCATCACGCAGTTCCAGTGCTTCGCGAGAACCGGTAGATGCGCCTGACGGTGCAGCGGCCAGACCTACAAAGCCCCCTTCCAGGTGAACTTCGGCTTCAACGGTCGGGTTTCCGCGTGAGTCGATGATTTCACGGCCGATGACTTTAACGATTTTGGACATTAGATTTTCCTCAGTACAAGTTAAACTAAAACCTTAGACGAACAACGCGCGGTTCTGGACCGCGCGTTGCTGAAAAACCCTTACTTCACCTGACGCTTTTGATACGCGCCAGCGGCTTTAACGAAACCGGCAAACAGGGGATGCCCATCCCGCGGTGTCGATGTAAATTCCGGATGGAACTGACAGGCCACGAACCACGGATGATCAGGGAGTTCAACAATCTCCACCAGCTTGCGGTCGGCGGAAAGACCAGCAACACGCAATCCCGCCGCTTCAATTTGTTTCAACAGCATGTTGTTCACTTCATAGCGGTGACGGTGACGTTCAATAATGGTCGCTTCACCGTACATGCCGCGCACCAGGCTGCCTTCCGCCAGGTGGCACGGTTGACCGCCCACGCGCATGGTGCCACCCAGATCGCTCTCTTCACTACGCACTTCGAGGTTACCCTCTTCATCACGCCATTCGGTGATCAGCGCAACGACCGGGTACTTACAGTCTGGCACAAATTCCGTTGAGTTTGCCGCTTCCATGCCCACTACGTTACGGGCAAATTCCATCAAAGCGACCTGCATTCCCAGGCAAATGCCCAGATAAGGGATGTTATTCTCACGGGCGTAACGCGCCGCCATGATTTTACCCTCAACGCCGCGGTAGCCGAACCCCCCTGGGATCAAGATAGCATCAAGATCTTTGAGAACTTCAACACCGCGAGTTTCTACATCCTGCGAATCAATCAGCTTGATGTTGACGGTCAGGCGATTTTTCAACCCGCCGTGCTTCAGGGCTTCGATCACCGATTTGTAGGCATCCGGCAGTGCGACATATTTGCCCACCATGCCAATGGTAACTTCGCCACCCGGATTGGCTTCCTGATAGACAACCTGTTCCCATTCGGACAGGTCTGCCTCGGCGCAATTCAAGCTGAATCGTTTACAAATATAATCGTCCAATCCCTGCGATTTCAAGAGCGCCGGGATTTTATAAATTGAATCAATATCTTTTAAGGAGATTACTGCTTTTTCCGGCACATTACAGAATAAAGCAATCTTCGCACGCTCGTTGGCAGGCACGGTGCGGTCAGAACGGCAAATCAGCACGTCCGGCTGAATACCGATAGAAAGCAGCTCTTTTACCGAGTGCTGAGTCGGCTTGGTTTTCACTTCGCCCGCTGCCGCCAGGTAGGGCACCAGCGTCAGGTGCATAAACAGGGTATGCTCACGGCCGACTTGCACCGCCATCTGCCGAATCGCTTCAAGGAACGGCAGGGATTCGATATCACCGACGGTGCCGCCGATTTCCACCAGTACCACGTCATGGCCTTCGCCGCCTTCAATGATACGTTCTTTGATGGCATTGGTGATGTGCGGAATCACCTGAATGGTTGCACCCAGGTAGTCGCCGCGACGCTCTTTGCGCAGCACATCGGAATAGATACGGCCGGTGGTGAAGTTGTTGCGGCGCGTCATTTTGGTACGGATAAAGCGTTCGTAGTGGCCCAAGTCAAGATCGGTTTCGGCGCCGTCTTCGGTGACAAACACTTCACCGTGCTGCGTCGGGCTCATCGTGCCCGGATCCACGTTGATGTACGGGTCCAGTTTCATGATGGTAACGTTGAGGCCACGGGCTTCGAGAATAGCCGCCAGAGAGGCTGCGGCAATGCCTTTACCCAGAGAGGATACGACCCCGCCGGTCACAAAAATATAATTAGTTGTCATGCTGAACCTGAGAGTTTAGGTTTATAACGATGTGAAGTACCAGGACGGGAAAGTAGTATACCTGAACCTGATGAAGGCTACAAATGTTGCTTTTCATCATTGTAGCGATCGTAACGTGGTGACTAAACCGATGTATCACGCACAAATGACATTCAACATCGGCATTTAAATCATGAAGATAAATAACAAAACAGCCAAAAAAATGCGGCAAGCAGACTAAAAATCCTTAACCGGCCCTTTCCTGACGTTTTACTTGCTCCCAGGCCGCATCCATTTCCTCAAGCGTTGCCTGTTCAACGGTTTTTCCCGAGGCGATAACAATTTGTTCTACCTGACGGAAACGGCGGCTGAATTTGCGGTTTGCCGCCTGAAGCGCGTTTTCAGCTTTCTGACCAAGATGGCGCGAGAGATTGACCGTCGCGAACAATAAATCGCCCACTTCTTCGGCCAATTTTTCTTCATCCACGACCGCCTGCCGGGCTTCGTGCATCACTTCATCAATTTCTTCATACACTTTATCGACCACGGGCCCCAGGCTGTTCCAGTCGAAACCGACAGACGCGCAACGCTGCTGGATTTTGTGCGCTTTCATCAAGGCGGGCAACGCGTCGGGGATATCGTCCAGCGCCGAATAGCGGGCTTTTTCTGCGCGCTCCTGGGCTTTGGTTTGCTCCCAGTTGGCAAGCACCGCGTCGCTGTCGGTAAGCGTTGCATCGCCAAAAATATGCGGGTGTCGCCGCTCCAGCTTGTCGCTTATCGCATCGCACACCGCAGAAAAATCAAACAACCCCTGCTCTTGCGCCATCTGGGCGTAGAACACCACCTGAAACAACAGATCGCCCAATTCGCTGCGCAGATCGTCAAAATCCTTGCGCGCAATAGCATCCAGCACTTCGTAGGTCTCTTCCAACGTGTAGGGCGCAATGGTGTCGAAAGTTTGCTGGCGATCCCATGGACAACCGTTTTCCGGGTCGCGCAATGTGTTCATAATGGAAAGAAGACGTTCAATAGCCGCTGCTGTCATGCCTGATTCCTGAATAAATAAAAAATCGCCTGTCGTCCTCGGCGCAGGCCGGGGACCTCTTGCAGGAGGAACGCGTTCAGCCTGTAGGAGATCCCCGCCTGCGCGGGGATGACAAAGTTTGTGCGGTTTGATGACCTACGTAAAAATTACGCCCCTTGCTGGCGACGCGCGTCGATAACATCCGGCAGTTGGTTGAGCTTCGCCAGCACCCGTCCCAATACCTGAAGGTTGTAGATCTCGATCTCCATGTCGATCACCGCGATCTGCTGTTTGGTATCACTGCGGCTGGACACGCCCAGCACATTCACCTTTTCATTCGCCAGAATGGTGGTGATATCGCGCAGCAACCCACTGCGATCGTTGGCGGTTACCCGCACCGTCAGCGAGTAGCCGCTGGAGTAGCTTTCGCCCCACACAGCATCGACAATCCGCTCTGGCGCATGGCTGCGCAGATCGTCCAACTGCTCACAGTCAGCGCGGTGGATAGAGATACCGCGCCCGCGAGTGATGAAACCGATGATCTCATCGCCTGGGATCGGCTGGCAGCACCGCGCAATATGATGCATCAGATTGCCCACCCCTTCTACCACAATGCGGCCGCTGTCCTTGCGGCTGTTCTGCGGTGGCGCTTTCTGCTGGGTGAGCTGGCGCAGCGCCTCGCGATCCTGTTCCTCAGCGCTGGGCTGGTTGAGCTGCGCCTGAAGGAAGTTCACCATCTGATTGAGGCGAATATCCCCGCCGCCAATGCCCGCCAGCAGCTCATCAAGCGAGTTGATGTTATAGCGCGGCAGCAGCAGTTTCTCAGCCGCTTTCAGGCTGATACCCAAATGCTCCAGCTCGTTATCCAGAATCTGGCGGCCAGCCAGAATATTCTTGTCGCGATCTTGCTTACGGAACCAGTTGTGGATTTTGGATCGGCCACGGCTGGTGGTGATATAGCCCAGGTTCGGGTTCAGCCAATCGCGGCTTGGATTCGGCTGCTTCTGGGTGATGATTTCAATCTGATCGCCCATCTGCAACTGGTAGGTAAAGGGCACAATGCGCCCGCCAATTTTGGCGCCGATGCAGCGATGTCCGATATCGCTATGAATGTGGTAGGCAAAATCCAGCGGCGTGGAGCCGGTCGGCAGATCGACCACGTCGCCTTTCGGCGTAAACACGTAGACACGATCGTCGAACACCTGGCTGCGCACTTCGTCCAGCATTTCGTCCGAATCGGCCATCTCTTCTTGCCAGGTGAGCAGCTTGCGCAGCCAGGCAATGCGCCCTTCGTAACCGGAGCGTCCGCCCGCAACCGCGCCCTCCTTGTATTTCCAGTGTGCGGCCACGCCCAACTCGGCATCTTCATGCATCTGTTTAGTGCGAATCTGGATTTCAAGGGTTTTGCCACTCGGCCCCAACACCACCGTGTGGATGGACTGATAGCCGTTAGGTTTCGGGTTTGCCACGTAGTCGTCGAATTCGTCGGGCAGGTGACGATAGTGGGTGTGAACGATACCGAGCGCCGCATAGCAATCTTGCAAACGTTCAACCACAATACGCACGGCGCGCACATCAAACAGTTCATCGAACGACAGGGATTTCTTCTGCATCTTGCGCCAGATGCTGTAGATATGCTTGGGTCGGCCATAGATATCGGCCTTGACCCCCTCGCCCGCCATCGCGGTGCGCAGGGTTTTGACAAAATCGTCAATGTACTGCTCACGATCAATACGACGCTCGTGCAACAGTTTGGCGATTTTTTTGTATTCATCCGGGTGCAGATAGCGGAAGCAGAAATCTTCCAGCTCCCATTTGAGCTGGCCGATACCGAGGCGGTTCGCCAAAGGTGCGTAGATGTTGGTACACTCTTTGGCCGCCAGCACGCGCTCTTCTTCCGGCGCGTCTTTGACTTCACGCAGGTGCGCGATGCGCTCCGCCAGCTTGATCACCACGCAGCGGAAATCTTCCACCATCGCCAACAGCATACGGCGAATGTTGTCCACCTGTTCAGAGGCGACAGAGTCATTTTGCGTCGCCTTCAGTTGGCGAATCGCATCCATATCGCGCACGCCGTGCACCAAATCGACGATATTCTTGCCAAACGCTTCACGCAGCGTGTCTTCATCCACCACGCCAGAGTCTGCCAGCGGGAACAGCATCGCCGCGCGCATGCTGTCGTTATCCATGCTGAGGGTGGAGAGGATCTCTACCATTTCAATGCCGCGCCACAGCAGCACCAGCCCATCGGGGTGTCCCTGCGTGTGCTGTTCACAATAGCGCCAGGTCTCGGCTAAGCGTTCACACGACTGCTGATTATTGATGCCTAACGATGCAATCCAGGCATCTGGCACAAACTCGCCGTTCGTATTCAAATGCGCACTTCTTACCGCAACCATAAACTCTCCCTACATTGCTGCTTTGCCAGAGCATGCCGCTTTGCCAGAGCGTGCCGCCTTACCAGAACGCTGCAAAAACAGTGCCATCGATTCAAGGTGGCCGGTGTGAGGAAACATATCCAACATGGCGACCTGCGCCAACGTGTAACCTGCGGCCAACAGCACTTTACTGTCCCGCGCCAACGTAGTGGGGTTACAGGAAACATAGACCACACGCTGGGGTGCAAGTTTAACAATTTGCGGCATCACTTCCGCCGCCCCGGCGCGTGCCGGGTCTAGCAGTATCTTATCAAATCCTTGGGCACTCCAGGACTGTTGCGCAACATCCTCGTCGAGATTTTGGTGAGAAAATGTGACGTTAGACAAGCCGTTACGACGCGCATTCTCTCGCCCCTTCTCCACCAACGCGGGCACACCCTCAACGCCGACCACTTCTGCCGCGCGCGTTGCCAGCGGCAGCGTGAAATTGCCCATGCCGCAAAACAGATCCAGAATGCGGTCTTGCGGCTGCACATCCAGCCACGCCAGCGCCTGTGCCACCATCTGCTGATTCACCGCGTCATTGACCTGAATAAAGTCGCGCGGGCTGAAGGCCAGCGTCATACCGTTCACGCTATAAACCGGCGTATCCCCCGTCAGGGAGGTGACGACATCGGCCTCCGGTGCCAGATAGACCGCCACCTGCTGCGCCACGGAAAACGCACGCAACGCATCGGTATCCGCCACGCTCAGGGCATCAAGATGGCGCAACACCAGCAGCGGACCGTTATCCGCCAGCACCAGTTCCACATGCCCGAGCCGCTTCACCCCTTGCAACTGGCTGAGGCAGTGACGCAGCGGGGCTAACAGGGTATCCAGTTCCGGTGCCAGCACCGGGCAGGTCGTGATATCCACCACATCGTGCGATTGCCCTTGGCGATATCCCATGCGCAAACCCGGCGCGGCTTGAGGCACTGTCTTGGCGCGGGCTGAGGCTTTCCCGCCCGCTGGCGCAGACTTTTCCCCCGACAAAAAGTATAACGCAAGACGCGCTCGCCGACGGTAACCATAGCTCGGCCCCGCAATCAGCCCGATATCCGTCAGCGTTTGTCCGGTTTCTCGCGTCATCAGCTTTTGCAGCGCGGCTGATTTGCTGCGCTGTTGCAACGCAACATCGGCGTGCTGCTGCTGACAGCCGCCGCACACGCCAAAATGCGGGCAGCGCGGTTCCACACGCTGCGCACTGCGCGTCAGCAGCCGTTTAAGTTCAGCGTGCGCATACTGGCGTTTATCCTCGGTCAGCCGGACTTCCGCCTGCTCCTCCGGCAGCACGCCAGGCACGAAAACGGTTTTGCCTTGATGACGCGCCACCCCCTGTCCAAATGGATCGAGATCGGTCACGGTCACGTTAATGGTTTGCCGGGTCGTCACACGCCGGTTTGGAGAGTAGAATTGCGCCATAGTTTGCTACTGTGTCTTTAAGCTGAACGTCTGGGCCTAATTCTCCCACATTGGAACCTCATGACCAAATACAGTCTGCGTGCCCGCATGATGATACTGATTCTGGCTCCGACATTGATTATCGGATTGCTGCTCAGCACCTTCTTCGTTATTCACCGCAGCAACCAGTTGCAGGACCAGCTTGCCAGCGCGGGTGCCAGTATTATTGAGCCGCTCGCCGCCGTTGCCGCCTATTCAATGGTAGCCAACCAGCAGGAGATGATTCAGCCGCTGATCAATATGCTGCATCGGCGCCATTCCGACATTGTACGCGCCATTATCATCACTAACGCACAACATCAGGTGTTATTCAGCACCGATTCGCGCCATATCACCCAACTGATTGATGCAGTAAAGCAGCAGCCGATGCCGTCAGGGCTGCATTCTCACCAGGTTGATGACAAGCTGTTGCTGCACATACCTATCACCATCGGCCCGGAATTCACCCGCCATGCGGGCAAGGTTGAGCGTCCCGGTGCGACCGTCGGGTATGTGTTGCTGGAGCTGGATACCGACTCCATCATGCTGCAACAGTATCAGGAGACCTTTATCGCCACGCTGTTGATGCTGCTGTGTATGGGGATTGCCGGTCTGTTCGCCTATCGCCTGGTGCGCGATGTCACCATGCCAATACGCAATATGGTGGATACCGTCGATCGCATCCGCCGCGGTCAATTGGACAGCCGAGCTGAAGGGTGCATGCTGGGCGAGTTGGATATGCTGAAAAATGGCATCAATGCCATGGCGATGTCCCTGACGGCCTACCACGAGGAGATGCAGCAAAACATCGATCAGGCCACTTACGATCTCAGAGAGACGCTGGAACAGATGGAGATCCAGAACGTCGAGCTGGATTTGGCGAAAAAGCGGGCGCAAGAGGCCGCGCGCATCAAGTCCGAGTTTTTAGCCAATATGTCGCACGAGCTGCGCACTCCGCTTAACGGCGTGATCGGTTTCACCCGTCAAACGCTGAAAACCACGTTAACTGCCACCCAGACCGACTATTTGCGCACCATCGAGCGCTCCGCCAACAATCTGTTGGCTATCATCAATGACGTGCTGGATTTCTCCAAGCTGGAAGCTGGCAAGCTGGTGTTGGAAAACATCCCGTTCTCACTGCATAACACGCTGGACGATGTCATCACGCTGTTGGCGCACACCGCCCACGAGAAAGGGCTGGAACTGACGCTCAACATTCAACCCGGCGTGCCCGAACGTTTTGTCGGCGATCCGATGCGTCTGCAACAGGTGATCACCAACCTGCTGGGCAATGCCATCAAATTCACCGAAAAGGGCAATATCGATATCCGCGTTGAGCGCCACCGCCAAAGCCATAAACGGCTGGAGTTGGAAATTCAGATCCGGGATACCGGTATCGGCATCGCTGAAGGGCAACAGGCGCAGCTATTCCAGGCGTTTCGACAGGCCGATACCAGCATTTCCCGCCGCCACGGCGGTACCGGGCTGGGGCTGGTGATCACCCAGCGGCTGGTGAAAGAGATGGGGGGCGATATTCGCTTCCAAAGCACGGTAAACCAGGGTTCCACCTTTTGGTTCCACATCACGCTAACCTGCGATCCGCACAGCGCCGTGGCGGAGAATAATCTCTCGGTACTGCAAGGACACAGCATTGCCTATGTGGAAGCCAACGCCTCCGCCGCGCAAGCCGGGTTAGATATTCTGGGACAAACGCCGTTGCAGGTGCACTTTAGCCCTACCCTTGAACAGTTACCGCCGCAACATTTCGATATTTTGCTGCTCGGCGTTCCCGTCCGGCATCGTAATACCTTGCTGGATTACACCTCGCAGCTACGCGACATGAGCCGTAAGGCAGCCTGTGTTATTTTGGCCTTGCCCAGTCTGGCACAGATGGATGCCGAACAGTTGAAATCCTTCGGTATCCACGCCTGTCTAAGCAAACCCCTTTCCTCGGTACGCCTGTTGCCGTTAATACAAGAAGGTCTGTTGATCCAGCAGTTATCCTTACTGCCCGTGACGCACGCGGCGACGCTGCCCACGCCGCGCCTGCCGCTGTGTGTGATGGCGGTGGATGACAATCCGGCCAACCTGAAACTGATCGGCACCTTGCTGGAAGAGCAGGTAGAAAACACCCTGCTGTGCGACAGCGGTGAAGAGGCTATCGCGCAGGCGGCAATGCAGGATATCGACGTCATCTTGATGGATATCCAAATGCCCGGCATGGACGGCATTCGCGCCAGCGAGCACATTCGCCAGCTTTCCCGCCACGCCACCACGCCGATTATTGCGGTCAGCGCCCATTCGCTGAGTGACGAGCGCAAATCATTGCTGCAAGCGGGGATGGATGGTTATCTGGCAAAGCCGATTGATGAACAGATGCTGGCATCGGTATTAGCGCGTTATACCCAACAACCGGTTATACCGGTTGAGAGCGAGAACGGCAGCATGACGCAATTACTGGCGGAACATGATGACAGTCAGCTCTCGCTCGACTGGTCGCTGGCAACGCGCCAGGCAGCCAACAAACCCGACCTGGCGCGCGATCTGCTGCAAATGCTGCTGGATTCCCTGCCCGACGTACAGCGACACATCGAAACGCTGTTAGCGGGCCACCCGGTGGAAGACACGCTGCCACTGATTCACAAACTGCACGGCAGTTGCGGCTACAGCGGCGTGCCACGCTTGAAGCAACTGTGTTACACACTGGAAACCGCACTGCGTAAGGGAACGGACCTGCTGGAACTGGAACCGGAATGGCTGGAGCTGCTCGATGAAATCGCCAACGTACGGCGGGCGGCGCAGGCGCATTTGCCGTAGTTCTCAGGTGCAGTCGGCAGGTCTTGCGGCGATCGGATTCTGATTCTGGCATACAGGGGAGTGCACCCTCGAACCACACTCGGCAAGGGACTGTCCACACCTTGGGTGTCAAATATTTAGGTGCTAAATTTGTCTAGACGTTAGACAGCATAGCTAATTTAATTGCAATCGGTTGGGGTATATTCCACTAGGTTGGTAGCAATCCTATCAGTTCAAAGTTGTGCGCTAGTGCGAACGCTTGGCAAACGGCATCAAAGTACGGGTCTTTAGCAATTTCATGATCAAACACGTTAGGCCCCATCCTCTTTAACAAAATCGCAATCACGGATTCAGAATGACAGATGCGTAGTGGTCTTCGATCACTGCACGCCCATGTTGATTTCTTACTGACCGTTAACTTCTGATTTACCTAGTTTTAAGGTCTTTTTCTTGATGAGTAAATAGCAATCATTAGCCATTACTCTGTCCGTGGTCACTTCAGTGCCAGTACGGCGGCAACACTCCTAACACGTGATGTACGGCTTAGGAATTAAAATTGTCGTGTTCATGTTTATGTTTATGTTTATGTTTATGTTTATGTTCATGTTCATAAGGCAACATGCCCAACGAAAAATACACAATTGGGTTCTCTGTAAATCCAAATGAGGGTGGTAAAAGGGGAATAGCGCGCTTAGTTGAAGCTTACGGTTTTTCGACGCGGCAGGCTTTTTGTTATCATTCAGGCCAATGAAAAAATACAATGACAAACAGTTGGTTAAGTGATATTTTTTCTTCTAATTGGATCATTCAGTGCTCACTTGAAACGGGCAGTTCGCTTTTCTGGTTAATAACTGGGAACATGCCAATGTTTGAAGATGGGAAACACACGTTATAAGCATTCTTCGCAAGAATGCAAATGAACGGTTCAAACTACTACATGTTTGACAAGGCTTTCATGCTCTATGCACTGCAAGATCCTGTAGTAATTTTTGATGGCGATGGTGAATATAATGCTGATCGCAAGTTTGTGACGAGACAGATGGCATGTGGCTGATTGAGGTTGAAGGTAAAACCAGTGTCTGCGATCTGCCCCATATCCCTGTAGGCAAACGTTGATATGGCGTTTTATTTTGTAGTTGGTGTTATTGCAATAATTAGAATTGTCATAAGTTAATCAATATAGTAAAGAGGGATTTTCAAATGTCTGATGAAACTAACAACCATGAAAATGATTATTTTTTTAGAGAAAGAGTAGATCGATTAATTAAATCTGAATTATTAAGCACAGTAAGGGGGCGTAGAATATTAGACACTTATATAAATGGAGATATTGCCGCCGCAGAGAGAATGTTGTTTAATTGTGAATCATCCTTGTTTAATAGAGAAAAAGAGAAAGAATTACAACAGCAACTTGCTGAAAAAAATGAGCGACTACAGAAAGCACTTAATAAGTGTAGTTTTCTTGAAAAGAAATCAGAAGCATTTTACGAAGAATCAAAATCGCTTGAAGAAAAAAACACTGATTTATCAAAAAAATCGACTAGAATAAGTGAACTTTATGAATCAACATTATTGAGCAATAAATCACTAAAAGAAAAAATCGACTCTCTCGAAAAAGAAAACAATGAATTAAAAGAGAAGAACCAACAGTCACGTATAGATGAAAACATATCAGACTATGTTGAGTCAGTAAAAAACAAGCTTAATGCAGATGACGCTTTTTTTATAAAAATGTCACATCTTTGGTCTAGTTGTGGCGCATTCTTTTGTGTTTGCGCAATAGTTGCTGCATTTTTTACTTTCAAAACAGGCATTGATACTCTTTTAAAAAACGAGGAATTGAACTCAATAAGCCTATTCTATTTATTTACACGTGGATTGTTAGGGATCGGCTTACTTTCATGGCTTTCCTACATATGCTTGAATAATTCAAGACGATACACTCACGAATCAATTCGGAGAAAAGATCGTCAACATGCTTTGATGTTTGGGCAAATTTTCCTACAGATTTTTGGCGGCACGGCTTCAAAAGAAGATGCAATTCATGTATTTAAAGATTGGAACATGTCAGGTGACACCGCATTTTCTGAAAAAACAGAACAGCCGCCATCAGTTCATGGATTATTAGCGCAGATAAAAAACATGATGCCTTCAAAATCTGATAATGCGAGTGATACAACTAAAAACCAGATGACAATTAATAATAATTAAGAGATTTTTTATGTCGCTAACTTGGTTAAAATTAGATGAAAAAAGACTATCACAACAATGGATTTTTAGATTGGCAATAGCAATACCTTTTACAATAAGTTTCTTATTATGCATACCATTATGGTTCGAAACAACATTCGACTTTTCATCTTCTGGATATGCAAGGTTCCTTTTGATGTATTCATTACCTATAGGAGTCTTGTCTTTATCTATTCCTTTGGTTGCTATCATTGCACATATACACAGGACGATTCAAACGGAAAAGCAAATACAATTAACAGATCAAAAAAACATAAGTGATAGATTTTACTCGCATTATAAATATATAACAGAATCGCTTTCATCAGTTGAATCCAGCAATATAAAAACGAATGGGGATATATTCAAACTCAAAATATCAAACATTAATTCTTTATATCGTAGTTTTTTCCCTCATTCGTCACCTGAAAATGGAGTTATTCTAGATAAAAAAACAAATTACGCGACAGAAATATCGAGTTCACTCAATAAAATTGATAAAAAACTTAAGGCATTAGAAGGTGAAACGTCAAGATCAAACATTATTCTATTTGAAATGCTGATTGAAATAACATCATTATCGAGACATTTAAACATTAACACTCACGAAATATCATCGAACCAAAACAATCGAAAGTTATTATTTATTGAGAACAATACAAAATTCAAAATTTCCACTTTTTTTTTAGAGGAAGAGGAGTTAAAAGATTATTTAAAAAACTTATACAGCATGAGCATTACCATTATGAACTTATTGGATATAAAGTTTGATTATTATCCTAACCTAAGCAATTATGCATTCAAAAACAAAGAATACCATTTCTCTTCATCTTTCAAAAAAATGAAAAAAACAAGTGAACCATTTAATTCTTTCCATATAGGAGAACTTGCGTTCACATCAGAGGAATTCGACGATTTTAATTCATATCTAACTCAATAAACCAACATATTAAAATACTTTTTATTCAGTTCAAAACCAAACACTGACCACTGTGTTTACATACAGGTTAAATACAATCCGCAGTCAACAGAGGGCTGTATGGCAGTTCATAAACAAGCATCAGGAAAATGGCTATGTGAGTGCTCCTCGCGCGAACGTGAAGACAAGCGTATGTGCAAGCACTTTGCTACCAAAAGGAAAACCATGTCCTTTGAATGATTCACAATGGAACAGGAAGAAAACACCGTGTACAGCTGAGAAGCGCGATACGCGCAAGCAGTCTGACCTGATTGATATATGTATTGCACCCACAGAATCTCGCTGAGTGACCGTGAAGTCAGAAAGAGCGTTCTTAACAGTACCTCCAAGTCATTAAGCAATCCATTGGGAACCGACTTTACCGACGGTGATTTTTCTATTTACCGTTAAAAGCGGCTTAACAGCCAATTATCATATAATTGCCGCGAAGCCAAAATCAGCCCAACCACCGTTAACCGAGAATTGTCATATTTTCGAGCGCTATTCAACGAACTGGCACTGCTGGAAAAATGGAACGCAGCAAACCAGTTAGTTAGAAAGCATGCGACCTTACAAAACCTCCGAAAGTGAAATAGCCTTCTGTAGCTCGGCCAGCACCAGAGGAAATGCGGTGAAGCCATCGCTTGCCAGAAAGTGGTTACCCTGCTCAACCGTAATGAACCTGGCGTCGAGGGATTTCGCCAACGCCTGGCTGAACCGGTAAGGCACCACGGTATCATCAGCCGCAGCGATAACGACCCGAGTGCTTGCCCTCTGCGCCAGCGCGCCATAATCAATGGCGGGTTTTATAAAGCGGTCAAGCTGCGGAAGCGTCGGCAGGCTGCCATTGAAGCCGGATACCAGAATATAGCCACCGATGGGCGCGTTGGTCGGGTGTTTTTCAAGGAATCTTAACAGCGAAATGCTGCCAAGACTGTGCGCGACAAAATAGGTGTTTTTATCTAGCGATGTCACCTGTGTTTCAAGAGCCCGTTGCCATGCCTGCGGTTGTGGATCGTCAGGAGTGGGTAAATTAACGATCGACACCGTAGCTCCCGTTTTCTCCATCTCGCTTTTCAGCCACGCGAACCAATGCTCTGACGGTGAAGCGCCGTATCCGTGAACAATGTAGATGCGCGCAGTTGATTGTTGTGTGTTTGCGGGAGAGGTACAGCCCGACAATACGGCTGCCATCGAAAGGAGTAGAGCGATAAGTTTATTCATTTTCCCTCACTGAATGGGATGAAAAGTCAGATGTTGTCGATAGACCTGAATCTTAGTGCTTCGAGCCCAATGGCACAGAGGGTGTTAGCGTCAGTGATGACAAAATGAATGGATTTTGGATCTTTGATGACGCGTCGCCCCCGGCACCAGCGCGGGGACGACGAAGAAAGGAGCCGCCAGAAAAAATCGGCAAAAAGAACGTTATTGGAGCGTTTGCGCCAGCTTGATGGTTGCCGCGACGTTACGTGCTGTCATGCGCACGTTGGCTGCCGCGTTGTCCAACGCCTCCTCCAGAGAACAGATGTTGTAAAGCACGCTGAATACTGCATCCAGGCCGTGTTCGTGCACCACGCCCACATCCGCTGTCAGGCTGCCCGCAATCCCGACCACCGGTTTGTTGTAACGCTTCGCCACGCGCGCCACGCCAATCGGCACTTTACCGTGCACCGTCTGACTATCGATGCGCCCTTCGCCAGTGATCACCAGCGACGCGTCCCGCACCAGTTCATCCAGCCCCAGCGCTTCGGTAACAATCTCAATGCCCTGACGCAGTTCCGCACCGCAGAAGGCCAATAGCGCGGCCCCCATACCACCGGCCGCCCCGGAACCCGGCACCTGATCCACATCGATATCCAGGCTGTGACGGATCACCTCGGCGTAATGCTTGAGGGCATTGTCTAACTGCACGATCATTGCCGACGTCGCCCCTTTTTGCGGCCCGAACACCGCAGAGGCACCCAGCTTGCCGGTCAGCGGATTCGTCACATCGCACGCCACCTCAAAACGGCAGCTTTTAATGCGTTGATCCAGTTCGCTGACGTCAACGCGTGTGAGCGCATCCAGCGCACCGCCGCCAAAACCGATCGGTTCGCCCTGCGCATCCAGCAGTTTTGCCCCTAACGCCTGCGCCATGCCCGCGCCGCCGTCATTGGTAGCGCTGCCACCGATACCGATAATGCAGTGTTTTACCCCATGGTCCAGCGCGCTGCGAATCAGCTCGCCCGTGCCATAGCTGGTGGTCAGCAGCGGATTACGCTGCGCGGCTGGCACCCGCTCCAACCCGCTGGCCGCCGCCATTTCGATAAAGGCGGTTTTTTCATCACCCGACAGGCCGAAAAAAGCGTCGATCTTGTCGCCCAGCGGGCCGGTAACCTGAACCTCGACAATACGCCCTTGCGTTGCCGCCACCATGGCTTCAACCGTACCTTCGCCGCCATCCGCCACGGGCAGCTTGACGTAGCTGGCGTCAGGAAAAATCTCCCGAAAACCGGCTTCAATCTGTGTAGCAACTTCCTGTGCTGACAGGCTTTCTTTATAAGAATCCGGTGCGATAACTATTTTCATAAACGATCCGATTTCATAAACGATCCACCAGTATCAACGGGCCGCGGAGTCGTTACGGGTCAGTATGTCAGGTCGGTATCGAATAGTCGTCGTACCGACCTGTTGCCTTAGCGAGTCACTTCAACGTTGGCCAGCTTTTCGTAGTACCGTGCTAATGCACAGTGATCTGCCGTTCCCAGTTCGTCCGCTTTCAGCGCCTGCATCATTTCCATCACCGCCGCCGTTAACGGCAACTGCGCGCCAACGCCGTGCGAAGTATCCAGCGCGTTCGCCAGATCCTTGATGTGCAGATCGATACGGAAGCCCGGTTTGAAGTTGCGATCCATCACCATCGGCGCTTTGGCATCCAGCACCGTGCTGCCCGCCAACCCACCGCGGATTGCCTGATACACCAGATCCGGGTTTACGCCCGCTTTGGTCGCCAGCACCAGCGCTTCAGACATGGCGGCGATATTCAACGCCACGATCACCTGATTCGCCAGTTTGGTCACGTTGCCTGCGCCGATGTCGCCGGTGTGCACTACGGAACCCGCCATCGCTTTCATCACGTCGTAGCAGCGATCGAATATCGCTTTGTCACCGCCCACCATCACGGACAGGGTGCCGTCGATGGCTTTCGGCTCACCGCCGCTCACCGGTGCATCCAGCATCTCGATGCCTTTTTCTGCCAGTGCAGCCGCAATTTCACGGCTGGCCAGCGGCGCAATGGAGCTCATGTCAATTACGATGCTGCCTTCGCGCGCACCGTCGATAACGCCGTTTTCACCCAGCACCACTTCTTTCACGTGCGGTGAATTGGGCAGCATGGTGATGATGATATCGCTCTGCTCGGCAACCGCTTTGGCGGTGTCGGCGGCGGTAGCACCGGCGGCAACCACTTCCGCGACCACAGCGCTGTTTCTGTCGGAGACCACCAATGAGTAACCTGCTTTGATCAGGTTTTTACTCATCGGTTTACCCATAATACCCAGTCCAATAAAACCAATTTTCATTACGTTAACCCCGTAGTCCGATCGTTAAATGCGGTAATGGCCTGACTGGCCCGGATTTATTCAAATGATTTTTTGAATTTGTCACACAGCGCCGCAGTGGCACCACGGAACACGCCCAGATCGCTGCCAACGGCAACAAAGCTGGCACCCCACTCCAGGTAACGGCGCGCATCCGCTTCAACCGGTGCCAAAATGCCGCTCGGTTTGCCGTGCGCTGCCGCACGCTCAAAAATATGACGGATGACTTTCTGCACTTCCGGGTGATTTGGTTGCCCCAGATAGCCCAGTGCCGCAGAGAGATCGCCCGGTCCAACGAAAATACCGTCCACACCGTCGACCGCCGCGATGGCATCCAGGTTGTCGACACCTTCCTGGGTTTCGATCTGCACCAACACCGTGATGTTGTCGTTGATGGTGGCGAAATAGTTGGGTTCGGTACCAAAAGCATTGCTGCGATGACCGACAGAGACACCGCGAATACCGGCAGGGGGATAACGCGTAGACGCCACCGCGCGCACCGCTTCTTCTTCGGTTTCCACAAACGGGATCAGGAAGTTATAGAAACCGATATCCAGCAGACGTTTGATGATGACTGGCTCATTGCAGGGCGGGCGTACCACCGGCGCACTGTGGCTGCCTTTCAGCGCCATCAGCTGAGGAATAAAGGTGCTGATGTCGTTCGGTGCATGCTCTCCGTCCAGCACCAGCCAGTCAAACCCGGCCAGACCCAGCACTTCGGTAGAAATGGGGTTAGCCAACGCACACCAGCAACCGATCAGGGTTTTTCCCTCGGTTAACTCCTGGCGAAACCGATTTGGCAACAATGGCGTCTTCATGTTTTATCCTTACTCTTTATCGCGCCGCCCCGGATGAGGCGGCGTACAGCGTGAATTAACGAACCAGGCAGGGGCGTTTGTTATCGAACGTCCAACCAGGAATGAGGTACTGCATGCCAACCGCATCGTCACGTGCGCCCAGCCCCATGTTTTTGTACAGCTCGTGCGCTTTCATCACCTGATCCATGTCGAGCTCAATGCCCAGACCCGGTTTCTTCGGCACTTCAATCATACCGCCGACAATTTTCAGTGGCTCTTTGGTGATGCGCTGGTTGCCTTCCTGCCAAATCCAGTGCGTATCAAGCGCGGCAATTTTACCCGGTGCGGCAGCACCGACGTGGGTGAACATGGCGAGCGAGATATCGAAATGGTTGTTGGAGTGCGAGCCCCAGGTCAAGCCCCACTCATGGCACATCTGCGCCACACGTACCGAACCTTGCATGGTCCAGAAGTGCGGGTCCGCCAGCGGGATATCGACCGATTGCAGAGAGATAGTGTGTCCCATCTGACGCCAGTCAGTGGCGATCATGTTGGTGGCCGTCGGCAAGCCGGTCGCGCGGCGGAACTCCGCCATCACTTCGCGGCCAGAGAAGCCCTGCTCTGCACCGCACGGATCTTCCGCGTACGCCAGCACGCCGCGCAGTTGCTTGCCAAGGCGAATGGCCTCTTCCAGTGACCAGGCACCGTTGGGATCGAGGGTGATACGCGCCTGCGGGAAACGTTTGGACAGCGCGGTAACCGCTTCCGCCTCTTCGCTACCGGCCAGCACGCCGCCTTTCAGTTTGAAATCATTGAAACCGTATTTTTCATAGGCGGCTTCCGCCAAACGCACTATCGACTCAGGGGTCAGCGCTTCTTCATGACGCAGGCGATACCAGTCGCATTTCTCATCCGGCTGGCTCTGATACGGCAGGTCCGTTTTGGTACGATCGCCGACATAGAACAGATAACCGAGCATTTCTACAGCGTCACGCTGTTGACCATCACCCAGCAGGGCGGCAACCGGCACGTTGAGGAACTGGCCCAGCAGGTCGAGCATGGCGGCTTCAATCCCGGTGACCACGTGAATGGTGGTACGCAGATCGAAGGTTTGCAGCCCGCGACCGGAAGCATCGCGATCGGCAAACTGGTTACGCACGGCATTCATGACGTTCTTATATTCGCCCAGCGTTTTACCGATCACCAAAACCGACGCCTCTTCCAGCGTTTGGCGAATCTTCTCGCCACCGGGAATTTCACCCACACCGGTATGACCTGAGTTATCTTTCAGAATCACGATATTACGCGTGAAGTAAGGCGCATGCGCCCCGCTCAGGTTCAGCAACATGCTGTCGTGTCCCGCGACGGGGATGACTTGCATGTGGGTAATCACCGGTGTGGATTGTTGTAGGGTCATGTTGTTATCCTTTTAGTCTGTCTTTCGGTAGCTGTCTTGATAAGCTTGCTTTACTAAAGCGTTTGCCTGCCCGTTGCGCAGGCCCGTTTATTAACGACCGAAAACGGGACGCTTGCGATCGAATGTCCAGCCGGGAATCAGGTACTGCATGGCCGCCGCATCATTGCGCGCGCCGCTGGGCAGTTTTTTGTGTAACTCATGGGCCTTCATCACTTGCACCATATCCAGCTCAACCCCCAGCCCTGGACGCTCGGGTACGGCAATCTTGCCGTTGACGATCTGTAGCGGCTCTTTGGTCAGATGCTGCCCTTCCTGCCAAATCCAGTGGGTATCAATCGCGGTAGGGTTGCCCGGAGCGGCCGCGCCAACGTGGGTAAACATGGCGAGTGACACGTCAAAATGGTTATTGGAGTGGCAGCCCCAGGTCAGGCCCCAATCGTTACACAGTTGCGCGACGCGCACCGCACCGTGCATGGTCCAGAAATGCGGGTCCGCCAACGGGATGTCCACGGCTTGCAGCATCACGGCATGGTTCATTTCACGCCAGTTGGTAGCGATCATGTTGGTTGCCACTGGCAGGCCGGTGGCGCGACGGAACTCCGCCATCACCTCACGGCCAGAGAAACCTTGTTCAGCCCCACAGGGATCTTCGGCATAGGTCAGAATGCCGTTCATGCCTTTGCACAAACGGATGGCCTCATCCAGCAGCCAGGCACCGTTGGGATCGACGGTGATGCGGGCATCCGGGAAGCGTTTTTTCAGCGCCTTCACCGACTCAATCTCTTGTTCGCCCGGCAGTACCCCACCTTTCAGTTTGAAATCTTTGAAACCGTAACGATCGGCAGACGCTTCAGCCAACCGCACAATGGCGTCGCTGTCCATTGCCGCCTGATGGCGCAGGTGATACCACTCGTGCTTGCCGGTTTCCCCCGGCAGATAAGGCAGATCTGTTTTAGTGCGATCGCCGATGTAGAACAGGTAGCCCAGCACCGTGACTTCATCACGCTGTTTGCCCGGCCCAAGCAGCTCGGCAACCGGCACGCCCAGAAACTGCCCTTGTAAATCCAGCAGCGCGGCTTCCAGCGCCGCCACGGCGTTGACCCGCAGTTCAAACGTCCAGGCCCCTTTGCCGAAGGCATCAAAATCAGAGGATTGGTTACCGGTGTGCACGTCATGCACCAGACGGTTCATCCGCGCAATCTGTTCACCTTTCACACGGGGGATCGCATCGACCAGCGTGCGGTAAATTACCTCGCCGCCCGGTGCTTCGCCCACACCGGTGTGGCCCGCGCTGTCGGTCAACACCACCAGGTTGCGCGTGAAATAGGCACCGTGTGCGCCGCCAATGTTCAACAGCATGCTGTCATAGCCGGCAACCGGGATAACCTTCATGTCGGTAATGACCGGGGTACTCTGGGTGTTATTTATCATCGTGTGTTCCAGCCGAGGTCAGTGTCAGCGCGGAAGAGACAAATTCTCACTACAGGGCAACGTATCTCCGCGCACCGTCGTTGCTCTACTGCATCAAATTATAATGACTGACATGCGCCGGCTCATTGGGCGAGTGCACAACATTTTGTCTCAGGATAATGATTAAATGGTAACTCGGCACAACGCATTGCGAAGTCATTCACGAAATTAGCGTTTATGTGAAGTGGAAATGAAAAATGGCACACCGCCAATGATTAACGCACGTGAAAAATAGCGCAGGCGAATAGGTTAATCGCCGCAGTCGTTATTATTTCATTTTTTCTAAAACAAAAAACAGTGAAACCAGAGGAAGCAAAAGATACGCGTAAAAATAAGGTGGGTGATAAGAGTAAAATGGGAGGTAACGTAACGGGGTTAAGCACACAGGGCGTGCTCGTAACGCGCAGAGCGGACATTGCGCCCGAAGCGGTACAGGTCAGGCGTTATTCGCCTGACCTGCTGAATATATTACCCTTTGAAAGGTTTCAATTCGATACGCTTGATATCCTGCACAATAAACAGGTAGCTGATAATAGCCACTGCCGCGTGGATACCCACATAAATCAGGCCACCGTTAAAGGAACCGGTCATGCCAATAATATAACCAATCGCAATGGGGGTGACGATACCGGAAATATTACCAAACATATTAAACAGACCGCCGCTCAAACCGCTGATCTCTTTCGGTGCCGTATCCGCCATCACCGCCCAACCGAGCGCGCCGATGCCTTTACCGAAGAACGCCAGCGCCATCACCGCGATAACCACCCACTCCGTCGATACATAGTTACAGATAACCATCGACATGGAGAGCAGCATACCCAGCACGATAGGCGTTTTACGCGCCAGCGTCAGGTTTTGGGTACGACGCATCAGGTAGTCGGAGATCACCCCGCCCAACACCCCGCCGACGAAACCGCAAATGGCCGGCACCGAGGCAACAAAACCGGCTTTGAGAATGGACATGCCTCTGGCCTGTACCAGATACACCGGGAACCAGGTGATAAAGAAGTAGGTCAATGCGTTAATGCAGTACTGGCCGAGATAGACCCCCATCATCATGCGAGAGCCCAACAATTGCTTGATCTGGAACCACTTCTCTTTACCAGGCACTTTGGCTTTGTTGGCCGCCGCGTCCATATTGATCAGTGCACCACCGGCTTCGATGTAATCCAGCTCCGCCTGATTCATACCAGGGTGATCTTTTGGATCGTGGATCATTTTCAGCCACAGGAAGCTTATCAGAATACCGAAACCTCCCATGAACCAGAACACGTGCGCCCAACCCACCGCATGCACCAGCCAGCCCATAATGGGGGCGAAGATCACGGTCGCAAAGTACTGTGCAGAGTTGAAGATCGCCACGGCAGTGCCACGCTCTTGCGCCGGGAACCAGGCAGCAACGATACGACTGTTACCGGGGAAAGAGGGCGATTCGCACAGGCCAACCATAAAGCGCAGTGCAAACAAGGAGACTACGATGGCCGACCCCTGGAACAAGTCAACAAAGCCTTGCAGCAAGGTGAACAGTGACCAGGTGAAAATACTCCAGAAGTAAACGCGTTTGGAACCAAAACGGTCAAGCAGCCAGCCGCCGGGGATCTGGCCGATCACATAGGCCCAAGAGAATGCAGAGAAAATATACCCCATCCCCACGGCATCCAGGCCAATTTCCTTGGACATGGCGGAGCCAGCAATCGAGATGGTGGCGCGGTCGCCATAGTTAAATGACGTGACTATAAATAACATCACGACAATCCAGTAGCGGGCGTTTGTTCTCTTTTGTATAGCGCCAGCTGCTGAGCTTACTGTATTCATGATGAACTCCTGCTGTCGATCACGGTTAGTTCATTCATTCTCAATAACGCATTCCTGGAAACAAAATGCCGTAGGGTTATCAGAATGAAAGTGTGGTAAATCACTACTTGTTTAGCCTTTAGGCTTTATATTGCGAACGCTTCAGTGTTGTCACTTTGGAATAGTTAACCGAATCATTCACTCGCCAGAAGATTATAAATTCCGTCAATTGCAGGCTCACTAGCGAAAGGCACAACATTGAAAATCGTTTTTTAAATATGTTGGTGCAGTTGCCCTATCGACTGGGAGGTGTTTCACGAAAATCGGCGATTCGCGCGGTGCGTCACATCGCTGACAACCTCCTCACGCGCCCCCGATAACCCTCACGAGACGATATGTGATAGCACTCACCTCTTCTTGTCCTAACGCCACAGAAAAAACGGGATTGACGGCAAAAAATAGGTCACTTGCATAATGCAACCCCAGAGTGGGGGCTTTATACTCGTTCACGAGCAATGAAGAATTAGCCGACAACGATAGTAACGAACGTTATTTTACAGATCGAGAATAAAGGCTTACATCATGTCAGATAAAAAAGTGACAGATTCCACACTGGAAAAACCGCTTTATATTAAAGTCCACGAATCCGATAATGTTGCTATTGTCGTCAATAATAATGGATTACGTGCTGGCACCCGCTTTTCGGACGGGCTTGAATTAATTGAACATGTTCCTCAAGGGCATAAAGTTGCCCTGAGTGACATTAATAGTGCAGAGGCCATTATTCGTTACGGCGAAATTATTGGTTATGCAATAAGACCGATTGCCCGTGGCAGTTGGATTGATGAATCTCTGGTTGAATTACCGGATGCACCACCGCTGGACACCCTGCCGCTGGCGACCAAAGTGCCCGCGCCGTTACCGCCGCTGGAAGGCTATACCTTCGAGGGTTATCGCAATCCCGATGGCAGCGTGGGCAGTAAAAACCTGCTCGGCATCACCACCAGCGTGCACTGCGTCGCAGGCGTGGTTGACTACGTGGTGAAACTGATCGAACGCGATCTGCTGCCCCGTTATCCAAATGTCGACGGTGTGGTGGCGTTGAACCATCTCTACGGCTGCGGCGTTGCCATTAACGCGCCTGCCGCTGTGGTTCCCATTCGTACCATCCACAATCTGGCGTTGAACCCCAATTTTGGCGGCGAAGTGCTGATCGTCGGACTGGGCTGCGAAAAATTGCAACCTGAACGTCTGCTGGAAGGCACTCCCGATGTGCACGCCATCTCGCTGGATGACACCAGCATTGTGCGTTTGCAAGATGAGCATCATGTGGGGTTCCAGTCGATGGTCGATGACATTCTCACCATGGCGGATCGCCACCTGCAACGCCTCAACCTGCGCCGTCGGGAAACCTGCCCGGCTTCTGAGCTGGTGGTGGGAATGCAGTGCGGGGGCAGCGATGCCTTCTCCGGCGTAACAGCCAACCCGGCGGTGGGTTATGCCTCAGACTTGCTGGTGCGCTGTGGCGCTACCGTGATGTTCTCGGAAGTCACCGAAGTGCGCGATGCCATCCACCTTCTCACCCCGCGCGCCGCGACCGAAGAAGTGGGTCGTCGTCTGCTTGAAGAGATGGCCTGGTATGACAATTATCTGGATACCGGTAAAACCGATCGCAGCGCCAATCCCTCCCCCGGCAATAAAAAGGGCGGGCTGGCGAACGTGGTCGAAAAAGCGCTCGGCTCCATCGCCAAATCGGGCCAAAGCGCCATTTCCGAAGTGCTCTCTCCGGGGCAGCGCCCGACCAAACGCGGGTTGATCTACGCGGCAACGCCAGCCAGCGATTTTGTGTGTGGCACCCAGCAGTTAGCCTCAGGCATTACCGTGCAGGTCTTCACCACTGGTCGCGGCACACCGTATGGCCTGTTAGCCGTGCCCGTGATCAAAATGGCGACCCGCACCGCATTAGCGGAAAGATGGCATGATTTGATGGACATCAATGCAGGCACGATCGCCACCGGCGATGCCACCATCGAACAGGTTGGCTGGGAACTGTTCCATTTTATCCTTGATATTGCCAGCGGAAGAAAGAAAACCTGGTCAGATCAATGGGGCCTGCACAACGCACTGGCGGTATTCAATCCCGCGCCTGTAACTTGATAAATAACCTTTTTTTAAATTCCGCCGGGTGATTTATTCTTGCCCGGCGTTTATTTTTTTATTCTATGGTTCACTCATTGTTTCTGTTTATCCTGTAACCCTTTCGAGGGATTATAAGATTTTTCCCACGAATAGCGCCCTCATTTTATTTACAAATTTGAACAAATTTGCAAACCACGGTAACAACTCAGCCTTTCATTCCATCCTATACTTTCACATGAAATTATTATAACCGGATGTTTTAACTCATTATATTCACTGGGTTTTATATTTAAAAAAGTGCTATTTAAAAACGAATGAATTGACAGCATCCTCAGCAACATCATAAATTTACACGCTCTGATGTCTTCGTGTTCAAATTCGAACGCGGGATTGTTGCACCCCGCGCCCACAGTGACGTGGCAAACGTCATCAGTGTGAAGTTATTACATTTTTATGATCATTAGAGCAGTGACATAAATTAATAACCTTTAATTTTGCATGCCTTTAACCGGGCGTGAATTTATTAACACAGCACCATAATTGCACCAGGGGTTCCAAATGAGGGTCAATACGCCTGTTACGCAACAGGAGTATCTGTTGGACGTGGACACAACCTTGATGTCCACCACTGATACTCAAAGTTACATTACCTACGCCAACTCCGCGTTTATCCGCGTCAGCGGTTACGCCGAAGATGAACTTATCACCCAGCCCCACAACGTGGTGCGTCACCCTGATATGCCCGTCGAAGCGTTTGCCGATATGTGGTACACCCTGCAACAAGGCGATAGCTGGACCGGGCTGGTAAAAAACCGACGTAAAAACGGCGACCATTACTGGGTTCGCGCCAACGTCACGCCGGTTTATCATAACAATCAGTTGAGCGGCTATATTTCCGTGCGCAACACGCCCAGCGCGGAAGAGATCAAATTTGTCGAACCCCTGTACGAAGCCGTACAGCAAAAGCAGGCAGGCAGCCGCGCTTTTTATAAGGGATTGGTGGTTCGCACCGGGTTATTTTCCCCGCTCTCCGTGCTGCAAAAAATCTCCGTGCGCTGGCGCATCCGTTGCCCGCTGTTTATCGCGGCGCTGGCACCCGTTCTGCTCGCCTATCTCGGCCTCGATCCGGTCTGGTCAGCGCTGGCGGCGGTCATCCTGTTTCTATTGATGGATGCCTTTTTACAAAGCCAAATCAGTCGCCCGCTGAAAACCATGCAGAGACAAGCGCAGAATGTGGTTTCCGGGCGCAAGACATCACACGTTCATTTTAACCGCGTGGATGAGATAGGCCTGTTGATGCGTTCCATTAACCAGTTTGGCCTCAATCTTCACTCGCTGGTGGATGACGTTGGTACGCAGGTGCAAGGCATGACCGACGTGAGTCAGCGCCTGACAGAGAACAATGCATCACTCAATGCCCGTACCGAAGAGACCTCAGCCAACCTGCAACAAACTGCTGCTGCGATTGAAGAAATCACCGTTGCGGTACAGCAAAGCGCCGAAACCGCGATTCAGGCCACCGGCATGGCGGAAGCTGCCAGCCAAACGGCGCAAAAAGGCGGTGATATCATGGGCGAAACCATTGGTATGATGGAATCCATCTCCAAGGCGAGCGATAAGATCGTCGATATTATCGGCGTGATCGACAGCATTGCGTTTCAAACCAATATCCTCGCACTCAACGCGGCGGTAGAAGCCGCTAGAGCGGGTGTGCAAGGGCGCGGTTTTGCCGTGGTCGCTGCCGAAGTACGCAACCTGGCCCAACACTCCGCATCCGCCGCCAAAGAGATCAAAACGCTGATCGATGCCAACGTCGCAAGCGTGGAGTCAGGCGGTAAAATGGTGGAAAACGCGGGCAAACACATTGCGGATATCGTCAGCGAAGTGCTGCAAGTCTCTACCATGATCAAAGAGATCAGCAACGCCACGCAAGAGCAAACGCAGGCGTTGGGATTGATTAACCAATCCATCGCCCAAATCGAAATCATGACCCAAAGCAATACCGAAATGGTGGTGCAATCGACTGATACGGCAGAAAGTTTAAACCGTCAGGCTCAGCGACTCACCAACGCCATCAATGTGTATGGCAGTTGATTAACCGCGTTTTATCGTCAGCATACGGCCGGGAATAAGGATAATTCCCTCGCCGTGCGCCCACCTCCCCCTTCTTTATTTTTCGCCCAAATCCCCTCATTTTGTCGTCCAAACCGGCAAAAACATATTTGGTTACATTTACTGTAACAAACCTGATCCTATCGTTCTGTATCCAAACAAAAAGCCTGTGAAGCAAGGGGAGATAGACGTCGATACTCTATGGGCACACTCAGTGCCGCAATGACAAGGAGAAAAAATGACCAGTATCAGCGCAGTGTCGTCTGCTACGAGCAGCAGCGCGAGTTCAGGTTCAAGCAACGAGCAGCAAATTTCCCGTCTCAATCAGCAGATTCAAAAGCTGACGCAGCAGTCCAAAGAGCTCTCTTCCTCCGCAGAGAAAGCCTCTACGGATGAAGAAAAAGCCAGCCTGCAAAAGCAGCAGCAATTGATTCAGTCACAGATTCAGGCACTTCAAGCGCAAATTGCCCAGTTGCAGAACGAGTCATCGGAGAGTAAACAGCAGCAGGCGGTATCCACGTCTACTGCCAAAGAGGAAGGCGTTAACAAGCCAACCGCAGAGAATAAAATCAACATCTACGTGTAGCCGTTTAGTCACACGCGCAGCACCGCAAGCGCGGTGCTGCTTCTAACGCTGCTTGAGCGGCGTTACCAGCCCTTGCAGCCCTTCAATCTTGATAGTCAGCGTCAGTTGCATCAAATCGCCCAGCCGCCCTTTGGGAAACGAATCCTTGCGGGCAAACCACAGCAAATACTCCTCGGGCAAATCGATCAGTACACGGCCCTGATACTTGCCAAACGGCATCTGTTGGGTGGCAATAGCGATCAAATCCTCTTTTTCCATCGGTCAGACTCCGAGCAGGCGGATCATCTCAGCTTCATCAATCACCGGGATATTCAGTTCTTGTGCTTTGGCCAGCTTGGAGCCCGCCGCTTCCCCGGCAATCACCATATCGGTTTTCTTGGACACGCTGCCGCTCACTTTCGCCCCCAACGCCGTCAGGCGATCCTTGGCTTCATCACGGGATAGCTGGCTCAGCGACCCCGTCAGCACAATGGTCTTGCCGGCAAACGGGTTATCGAGCGTGGCGACATCCACCTTTTCGATTGCCGGCCAGTGAATATTGATGCCCTCAGGATCGATAAGCTCGCGAATCACTTGCTGATTGTGCGCTTCCTGCAAGAAATGGCGCACATGCTTCGCCACCACCGGTCCCACATCCGCCACCTCCAGCAGCGCGTCTTCATCCGCCGCTAACAGGTTCTCCAGCGTGGCAAAATGCTGCGCCAGGTTGGCCGCCGTCGCTTCGCCCACGTCACGAATACCCAACGCAAACAGGAAACGGGCAAAGGTGGTAAATTTGGCTTTTTGCAGCGCATTGACCAGATTCTGCGCCGATTTCGGCCCCATACGATCCAGCCCGGTCAGGATGCCAGCCGTGAGGGTGAACAGGTCGGCAGGCGTTTTGACGTACTCTTTTTCCACCAGTTGATCGATAACTTTGTCGCCCATGCCTTCCACGTCCAGCGCACGGCGGGAAACAAAGTGCTTTAACGCTTCCTTACGCTGAGCACCACAAATCAAGCCGCCGGTACAGCGCGTCACGACTTCCCCTTCAACGCGCTCCACGTCGGAACCGCACACTGGGCATTGCTCAGGAAAATCGATAGGACGCGCATCGGCAGGTCGCTCTGCTTCCACCACGCCAACAATCTGCGGAATCACATCGCCTGCGCGGCGCACGATAACGCGATCGCCAATCTGGATGCCAAGACGTTCAATTTCATCGCGGTTGTGCAAGGTGGCATTGCTTACCATCACCCCGGCAACGGCAACCGGCTCAAGGCGCGCCACCGGCGTAATGGCACCGGTGCGCCCTACCTGGAAATCAACGCCGTGCAGCCAGGTCAGTTGTTCCTGCGCCGGGAATTTAAAGGCTACCGCCCAGCGCGGCGCGCGCGCCACAAACCCGAGTCGCTCTTGCAATGCCAGATCGTCAACTTTGACCACCACGCCGTCAATATCGAAGCCGAGCGTAGCGCGTTCCTGTTCTACCTGACGATAAAATGCCAGCACGTCCGCACTGCCAGTGCATAAACGAATACGATCGCTGACCGGCAATCCCCAGGCTTTAAATTGCTTCAGGCGTGCCAAATGGCTGTCTGGCAGAGTTCCGCCTTCCAATAGGCCAACGCCGTAGCAGAAAAAGGTCAGGGGACGTTTGGCCGTAATACGCGGATCGAGCTGACGCAACGATCCCGCTGCCGCATTGCGCGGATTGGCAAAAATCTTGCCGCCGGTACGTCGCGCTTCATCATTCATCTTTTCAAAGCCGCGGTGTTTCATAAACACTTCGCCGCGCACTTCTACGCGTGCAGGAATGTTGTCACCGTGCAACCGCAGCGGAATGGCAGCGATGGTACGGATATTGGCGGTAATGTTTTCCCCAGTACTGCCATCGCCGCGCGTGGCCGCCTGCACCAACAGGCCGTTTTCATACAGCAGGCTTACCGCCAACCCATCGAGCTTCAGCTCACAGCAGAAGGTCAGTTCCTCACCGCTTTTCAGGCGATCCTGCACGCGTTTGTAGAACGCCAGATAGCTTTCATCATCGAACACATTATCCAACGACAGCATTGGCACCTCATGGCGCACGGTGTCGAACGCCGATAACGGTGCCGCACCAACGCGCTGCGTCGGTGAATCCGACGTAATCAGCTCAGGATGATCCGCTTCGATCGCCTTAAGCTCATTCATCAGGCGATCGTATTCCACGTCGGGAATTTCCGGCGCATCTTCAACGTGATAGAGGTATTCGTGGTGGCGCAATTGCGCGTGCAGCTCAGCCACACGCGATGTCAGATGTTCAACTGTCACTGGATGGTTACCCGTACTCTTTTGGTTTATCGCGGCGTATTCGCTTTGATGGCATTAATAATGTTAGTGGTAGAACAGCCATCTTCAAAGTTCAGCACCTGTACGTCACCACCGTTGGCCCACACTTCTTTACTGCCAGCGATATCTTCCGGCTTGTAGTCACCGCCTTTGACCAGAATATCCGGCAGAATGCCAGCGATCAGGCGCTGCGGAGTATCTTCTTCAAACGGCACCACCCAGTCCACTGCGCCGAGCGCACTTAACACCGCCATACGTTGCGCCAGGGCATTGACCGGACGCGTAGGGCCTTTTAAGCGGCTGGTGGAGTCATCGCTGTTTACCGCCACAATCAAGCGATCGCCCAGTTTGCGCGCGTTCGCCAGATAAGAGACGTGACCGGCATGCAGAATATCGAACACGCCGTTGGTCATGACAATTTTTTCACCGCGCAGACGCGCCTGCGCGACGGCTGCTTTCAGTTGCGCTTCATCCATCGCACCAAAACCGCTGTCAGCGCGGCCACGAATGGCATTTTCCAGCTCGATGGGCGTAACGGTAGAGGTTCCCAACTTGCCCACTACCACACCGGCCGCGGCGTTTGCCAGGAAACAGGCATCTTCCAGTGAATTGCCCGCCGCCAGCGCCGCCGCCAATACGCCAATCACGGTATCGCCCGCGCCGGTCACATCGTAGACTTCCTGCGCCTGCGTCGGCAGATTCAGCGGCGCTTTGCCCGGCTGAAGCAGCGTCATACCCTGTTCGGAACGGGTGATCAGCAGGGCGGAAAGGGCAAAATCGGCAATCATTTTCTCGCCGCGCGCCACCAGCTCTTCTTCGGTTTTACTGCGTCCGGCAACCGCTTCGAACTCGGACAGGTTCGGGGTCAGCAAGGTGGCACCGCGATAGCGCGCAAAATCGGTCCCTTTCGGGTCAATCAGTACCGGCACGCCCGCCGCGTTGGCGGTTTGGATCATCGCCTGCACATGGGCCAGTGCGCCTTTTGCGTAGTCAGACAGCACCAGCGCGCCGATTTTCGGCAACGCCTGGGCAATACGCTCCAACATCGGCTGCGGATCAACCCCGTCAAAGCCTTCTTCGAAATCCAGGCGAATCAACTGCTGGTTGCGCGACAGCACGCGCAGCTTGGTGATGGTCGGGTGCGTCGGCACCGAAACAAAATCACATTTGACGTTCACGTCGCTCAGCTTGGCGCTCAGCGCGCGCGCGGCGTCATCAATGCCCGTCAGCCCGACCAGACGGGAGTTGGCACCCAGCGCCGCAATATTCATGGCAACGTTGGCAGCACCGCCGGGACGTTCTTCAATGGTATCGACTTTGACTACCGGTACAGGCGCTTCTGGCGAAATACGGCTGGTAGGGCCGTACCAGTAGCGATCCAGCATCACATCCCCAACCACCAGCACGCCAGCCTGACGAAAATCAGGTAATGAAACTTTCATGCACCTACTCCAAGATGTTTTTTGTCATACAGTTGGCCGCGATAATAGCACAGCCCCCGCAGCCCTTCGAAACAACATTCGTTGCCTACTGTGCCCCGGCACCGAGCCATTTTTCCCAGCTGGTTTTCACCTGTTGACGCTCGGTCAAAAAGCTTTCAACGCTGACACGAGCCGACTGTTCCTGCAACGCCAGATGGTGCAACTCGTCGCGCAGGGTGATATATGCCAGCGTCAAAGCCCGCGCTTCTTCCTCGTCCATCACGCCGCTCTGGGCCATCAGTTCCAGAATCCGCACGTTATCAGACCAGCGTGTCAGACGCGGCTCTTGTGCCGCATAACGTAGCACCAGATACTGCACGATAAATTCGATATCGGTGATACCGCCCTCGTCGGTTTTGAGATCAAACAGCGCAGGGTCTTTATTGGCCAGATGCTGGCGCATCTTCTCGCGCATTTCGCGCACTTCTGCTCGCAGCGTCTCCGGTTCCCGTTCCTGACATAAAATCTGACGCCGTATCGCCTCAAACTGCGCCTGTACGCCATGCTCGCCATACACCATGCGCGCACGCACCAGCGCCTGATGTTCCCAGGTCCAGGCTTCATGTTGTTGATAATCGCCGAAAGCGCCGACGGTGCTGACCAGCATTCCCGCCGCTCCAGACGGGCGCAGGCGGGCATCAACCTCGTACAGGATGCCCGATGAGGTACGCGTGCTAAACAGGTGCATCACACGCTGCGCCAGACGGAGGTAGAACTGGCGGCCATCGATACTGCGTTCACCGTCGGTCATTACCTCATCCGGACAGTCCAGCAGAAACACCAGATCGAGATCGGAGCTGTAGCCCAACTCCCAGCCGCCCAGTTTGCCGTAACCAATCACCGCAAAGCCGCGTCCTTCGCGCTGGTGCAGATGCGTCGGTTGCCCATAGCGCGCCACCATTTGCGTCCAGGCTTGTTGCACCACGGCGGCGATGATGGCTTCCGCCAGATAGGTTAAGTGATCGCTCACTTTCATCACCGGCAGCACGCCCGCGATGTCGCCTGCGGCAATGCGCAACTGCTGCGCCTGTTTGAACTGCCGCACCGCTTCCAGTTGCTGCTCTTCGTCTTCCTCTGGCACGCGCATCAGGTATTGGCGCAGTTCATCGTGATAGGCTTCCGGCGCGAGCGGGTGATAGAGCGTCGCCGGGTCGAGCAGTTCATCCAGCAGCAGCGGATAACGCGCCAACTGGCTCGCCACCATCGGCGACGCGGCGCACAGGCGTACCAATTGAATCAACGCGGGGCGCGATTCCAGCAACAGCTCCAGATAGGTGGTGCGCGTCACGATGCCGAGCAACAACGGCGTCAGGCGCGGCAAAATATGTTCCGCCTGCTTGTGAGCACACACTTCAGCCAGCAGCAGCGGCATAAGGTGATCGAGCACATCACGCCCGCGTGGGCCAATGGTGCGTTTGACCAAATCATGACGAAAATCGGTGATGGCGCGCAGCAACGCATTACGCGCACCGTCGCTGAGCGTCGGCATCAACGCGCCCATATCTACCTCATCGGGCGCGTCCAACCATACGCTGTTGTAACCGCTGCACTCCGGTGCATCCTGCCCGTCCTGCGCATCATCGCCAATCAGGTCGTTAAACACCCGGCGCACCGCCAGCATATGGTTTTGTAAGGCATCATACAGTGTATCCCAACCATTAAACCCCATGCCCCACGCCAGACGCTGCTGATTCAACGCCTCTTGCGGCAAGGTTTGCGTCTGCTCATCGGCAATCGCCTGCAACAGGTTTTCCAGCCGCCGCAAAAACAGATAGGCATTGCTCAGTTCGTCCACCTGCTGCGGCGAGAGCAGGCCTAGGCTACCGGTGTGCTGCAACGTCGGCAGCAGTTCCCGGCCTTGCAGCCCCGGTTCACGTCCACCGCGGATCAGTTGGAAAACCTGGGTGATAAACTCAATTTCGCGAATACCGCCCGCGCCCAGCTTGATGTTGTTACGCAGGTCGCGTCGCCGCACTTCGCGGGCAATCATGCCCTTCATGTTACGCAGCGATTGGATCACGCTGAAATCGATGTAGCGGCGGAACACAAACGGGCGCAGCAGCGCGCGCAGCTCCTGGCTGTAGGCATCCTCCATGCCGCCCATCAGACGCGCTTTCACCATCGCATAGCGTTCCCAATCGCGCCCCTGCTCCTGATAATACTCTTCCATCGCGGCGAAACTGAGCACCAGCGGACCGCTGTCGCCAAACGGCCGTAAACGCATATCGACACGGTAGACAAAGCCGTCCACGGTCATCTGATCCAGCGCTTTAATCAGACGCTGCCCGAGCCGGGTAAAGAATTGCCCGTTATCCAGCTCGCGCCGTCCCCCGCGCGTTTGGCCGTTTTCCGGATAGACAAAAATCAGGTCGATATCAGAGGAGAAGTTCAGCTCACCGCCCCCCAGCTTGCCCATGCCCAATATCAGCAGTGGCTGCGGCTCTCCTTGCGCGTTACTGGGCGTGCCCCACTCGCGGCAGCAAGCGTCATACAGCCAGCCGCGCGCCGCCACAATCAATGTCTCGGCCAATTCGCTCAGTTGACGCAGCGTTTGCGGCGTGGTGCTGGTGGCGAGCGCCTGCGACCAGGCAATACGCACCAGCATCCGGCGACGAAACTCACGCAACACGCGCATCAGCGTCGCCTCATCGCCTACCTCCTCCAGCGCCTGTGCCAGCCATTGCCCGTAGTGTTGCCACTCCTCCGGCTGCGGCGACTGCTGGTGCAATGCCTCCCACCAGTCGGGGTAGCGCGCCAGCGCCTCGCTGACAAAGTCACTGGAGGCCAATACGGCCAGATCCTCTGACGCGATGGACGCGGGGAGCGTCATGGTCTCTTGCAGGCGGGATAACACACGCTGCGCCTGCTCCGCCAGCAGCGGCGGCAACGCAGAGGAGAAGGGCGAATTCGACATGGCAACTCCCAGATAATCCCGGCGTGCCGGGAAGCAATAACACGTTACGCGCTGGCGCTGCTTAGCCAGTACGCCGTTTGTTCCACCGCCTGGCGGCGCGTAGTTTCCAGCACACTGTCCACGCCCGAAGCAGGAAGGTGCCTGATACCGTGCTCTACCGCGCGCCACGACGCGATAAAGGACTCGACGGTGGCTTCCGGATAGGCACAGGAGAGCAGCAGGAACGCATTGATGTTGCGTTGCAAACGCGCCAACTGTTGCTGGTAGTGATCCGCATCCAGCGGGTGACTAAATACGGAGCGCAATTCCGCCATGGCGCGATCCAGCATCACGTCACAAAAGCGTTTATAAGAGCCCATTAAGCGCATGCGGCTTTTGTTATCCATATGCTCACGCCAACTGCTGTTAATCAGCCATGAGGTGAGCACTAACTTACTATTCAGGTAGTTGGCGTCATAACACACCTTCTCGGCGTCAGTTTCACGTTCAACCTGCTCTTCCAGATGGGTGAGTGCAGCGCGGAACAGCGTGGTCACTTTGCGCGGCACCACGCCGCCCACCAGCACCAGCATTTCACGCATCAGAGCACCGGCTTCCAGCAGTTGTAAACGCGCCTTACGTTCACCGCGAGCCCACAACTCTTCATGGTATTGCCAGTGGGCCAGCGCATGCTCCAGCGCAGCGCCAATAGCCTGATCGATGGTGCTCTTGGCAGGCAGAGCCAGCATGCGCAGCGCACGGCACTCGCGCGGCACCGCGCCTTGGGCCAAATGATAACCTCGGGCCGCTTTGCTCAGGCTTCCCTGGCGCATTCCGCCCCACTCGGCCAGCTCTTGCGACAGCGCCAGCAGATCGTCGGTTTGCCCGGATTTCAGCTCCATCTCCAGTTCCAGAATGGGCTCGCTCAGCTCACCGGCAACCACATCGCCCTGGTCAAAGGCAATTTCAATCAGGCTTTGGTGATAAGCGATAACCCATTTCTCACGCTGGAAATGGGTGCTGAACAACGGATGCAGCGCCTGCGCCAGCGCGTCGACATCGCACTCAGGCGGCCAAACGTCTGCGGGCAGCAAGCGGATATCCAGATTGGCATCCGCCATCGGCACATTATATTCCGGATGCTGGTGCAACCCGCCAATCACCGTACCTGCGGTTTTCAGCGTCATTTCGTGCTGGCCGTTTTCACCGCGCACACGCAGCCCCATACCGAGCTGACGCAAGGTGTTATCCGCCGTTTCATAGTAGGTGTTGCTGAGCAACCGCCCTTCCAGATGCTCGCTGTGGCTGTAGTCGGTTTGCCAGGCCGTCAGCTTGCGCGGCAGCGTGGCGGCCATGTCCGGGTGCACAATAAACTTCAGTTCGATCTCTTCACTCATCATCATTTCAATCTAAAAAGCATGACCCTGCGGGTCGGATGCTGACAACCCTTCATCAGCGACGGAAAATACGGATACTTGCTATATTACACCACCTTACCCGTAACATCTGCGGCAGAAAAAACGCACCGGGCAGTAATGTCAGGTAAAGCAGCATGGGTAATAGGAGTGTTCTCATTTCGGTTTACCCATTGCCTCGTCAGACTTATGCCTCTACTATCACCCAACCATTCGCGCAACATGATGAAATTATGAAGAAATTAGGCCTCGTTTGTTTCACCTTTGCCAGCCTCACATTCAGTTGGGCGAGTCATGCAGAAGATAAACGCTACATCTCCGATGAGCTATCGACCTATGTTCATACCGGACCTGGCACCCAGTATCGCATCATTGGCACGCTCAATGCCGGTGAGGAAGTCACCGTGCTCAGCGTGAATGAAAACGCCGGTTATGCCCAAATTCGCGATGCCAAAGATCGCACCAGTTGGTTGCCGCTGAATCAGCTGAGCCAAACCCCCAGCCTGCGCCTGCGCGTGCCGGAACTGGAAAAAAAGGTTTCCGATCTTACTGCGCGGTTAGGCAATATCGATCAGGAATGGAACCAACGCACCGCCGATATGCAGCAGAAAGTGTCTGCCAGCGACAATATCATCACCGCGCTGCGTAACGAAAATCAGGATTTAAAAAATCAGCTGATTGTCGCGCAAAAGAAGGTCGATGCTGCCAATGTGCAACTGGATGACAAGCAACGGGAAATCATTTTGCAATGGTTCCTGTACGGCGGCGGCGTGGCGGGCATTGGCTTGCTGATCGGTTTGCTGCTGCCACACCTGATCCCCAGCAGAAAGAAAAACGATCGCTGGATGCGCTAAGGCGTAAGCCACGTCATGAATCACATTGGCCTGCGGCACTGATTGCGGCAGGCCGACGGGTATGTAACTATTAACCTTATGTTAACGTAGTGCTCCCGTTTACGCGGGAATGACCGGGTGGGTAAAGCCAGGAGTGTGTATTGAAGAGTTATCTGGTTGGCGGCGCAGTGCGGGACACCCTGCTTGACCTCCCGGTTTCAGAACGAGATTGGGTGGTGGTGGGTGCCACGCCGGGACAGATGTTAGCGCTTGGCTACCAACAGGTTGGGCGGGATTTTCCCGTGTTTTTGCACCCGGAAAGCAAGGAAGAGTATGCGCTGGCGCGTACTGAACGCAAATCCGGTAACGGCTATACCGGCTTTATTTGCCATGCTGCCCCCGATGTTACGCTGGAAGCGGATCTGCTGCGGCGCGATTTGACCATCAACGCCATCGCCCAAACCGAAGATGGTGAACTGATCGATCCCTATCACGGTCGGTACGATCTGCAACAGCGTCTGTTACGCCATGTTTCTCCGGCCTTTCAGGAAGATCCGCTGCGCGTACTGCGCGTGGCGCGCTTTGCCGCGCGTTTTGCCCATCTCGGTTTTCAAATTGCTGAGGAAACGCTGGCGCTGATGCAATTTATGACGCGCGCTGGCGAACTGGCTTTTCTGACGCCGGAACGGGTGTGGAAAGAGACGGAAAAGGCGCTGGCAACCCGTTCGCCGCACGTCTATTTTCAGGTGCTGCGCGACTGCGGTGCGCTGGCGGTGTTGTTTCCTGAAATCGACAATCTTTACGGCGTGCCTGCTCCGGCGCAATGGCACCCGGAAATTGACAGCGGCGTTCATACCCTGATGACCCTGATGATTGCCGCTCGCCTCACCCCCGAGATCGATGTGCGTTTTGCCACGCTGTGCCACGATGTGGGAAAAGCGCTGACGCCGCCCGCCCTGTGGCCGCGCCACCACGGACACGGCCCGGCGGGCGTGAAGCTGGTGGAACAACTGTGCCAGCGCCTGCGCGTACCTAATGCGCTGCGCGACTTGGCTAAGCTGGTGGCGGAATATCATGACCTGGCGCATACCGTAACGGTGTTGCAGCCCAAAACGCTGATGAAGCTGTTTGATGCGCTGGACGTGTGGCGCAAGCCGGAACGGCTGGAAAAACTGGTGCTCACCAGTGAAGCGGATGCCCGTGGTCGCACCGGGTTTGAGGAGTCGCCCTATCCACAAGGCGACTACCTGCGCGAGGCCTTCACCGTTGCCAGCGCGGTCACCAGTAGCGCCGTCGTGGCCGACGGTTTTCAGGGCATTGGCGTTCGCGATGAGCTGCACCGGCGACGTATCGCTGCGCTTACCGCGTGGAAAGCGCAGAAAATTCCCGCTTCAACCCCGTAAGCGGCTTATTTAGTGCTACAAACCGCAATATAGTTAAGCTGGTGCCGGTAGCGGCGGAAGGTGCGAAACAGCCGAAGGAAGGTTGCGCGGTTTTCCACCTTCAGCGCATTGCGCACAATTTTTGCCGCGCCGCCCCAGCCTTCATCGTAAATCATGCCAGACGGCGTCATCAGCGTCATCGCACCCTGCGCGTTTTCCACCTGGCTGAATCCCCCTTCAAGAAACAGGTTACGCCACCCTGCCAGCGTTAACGGCTGAACGTTAACATTGATTGCCGCGCGCATCTGCGCTGTAACGTCACCCGATGCCTGCGGCAGCAGCATGATGTCATGGGTCAGCAATCGCCCACCGGGTTTTAGCACGCGTAAATATTCCTGAATCAGCGGACGTTTGGCTTTGTCGGCGTACATGGTGAGCATTGCTTCGTTAATCACCACGTCAAAGTGGTTATCGGGGAACGGTAACGCCAACGCATTCGCTTCCATCACCGTCACGCGCCCTTCGACGCCAGCGGCCAGAATGTTGTGCCGTGCTTGCTGTAACGCCGCTTTATCCATATCCACCCCGACGATAGTGCAGCCATAACGCTGCGCCATCTCGATGGCGGTGGTGCCCATATTGCACGCCACCTCCAGTACGCGGGTCGATGGCGTCAGCGCGCCCTGCTGCATCAACCACTCGGTGGCTGCACGCCCGCCGGGGCGCAGGCGTTTTTTACCCAACCGCGCCAGAAATTTATGTCCCGCCAGTTTCTCTGACATGCTTACGTCCTCTTCGCGATTACCGTGCTCAGGAGCTTGCTGAAAACAAGCAAATGATTATTATTTCTGTTTGATTACCCGACACTGTAGAACCCCGTGAGTGAGACGCCAATGACGTTTGTCAAAATACCCATACCGACAGAGGAACATTGCGAGGTGCTGTTTTCCCATCAGTGGCTGCGTAACGAACCTGAAGAGGTGGTGCTCGCCTTGCAACGCGCGTGCTGTCGTATCCACTTTCAGGCTGGGGAAATACTGTTTCGCGAAGGGGATAAGATGCGCTACTGTCCGCTGGTGGAACAGGGTGAGATACAGGCGTTTCGCCATACCTATCAGGGAGATGACAAGGTATTCGGGCAGTTTGCTCGCGGCGAATGGGTGGCGCTCGCCGCCGTGTTTATGGAGCACGGCCGCTTCCCGATGAACATTCGTGCACTCAGCGCCGGACAGGCAATGTTGATTCCACGAGAGACGCTGCATCAGTTTTGCCTGCAACGCCCCACGCTGGCACTGCAACTGTTGGGCAACCTCAGCCAGAAGCTTTACGCCACCATCAACCAGATTGACTGGCTCACCTCCAGTTCGGCAGGTGAACGGCTGGCGGATTACCTGCTGCGGCTGCATCGTACCCAGCAAGACACCCAGCCAAACGCGCAGGTTCGGTTACCGCTCAATCGCGGACAGTTGGCAACACAGTTGGGTATTCGCCCGGAGACCTTGAGCCGCCTGATGGCGGAGTGGCAGCGGCAGGGTTACATCACCTGCCGTGCCAGTTACATCACGTTATGCAATCTGGACTACCTGCGCGCGTTGGCCGCGCAAGCTCAGCGTCCCTTCTGAGTTAGAAGAACACCAGATAGACGACGCCCGCCACGAAGAAGCGGTAAATCGCGAACGGGACAAACGAGATGCGTTTGATCAGTTTCAGGAAGGTTTTGATAGCGACCAGCGCAACCAGAAACGCGGTGATAAAGCCCACGGCGAACATCGGCACATCGGCCAGCGACAGGAAATGCCAGCTTTTATACAGATCCAGCACCGTCGCTCCCATCATCATCGGCACCGCCAAAATAAAGGAGAACTCGGAGGCGGCGTAGCGACTGACGCCCACCAGCATCCCACCGGAGATGGTCGCGCCCGAACGGGAGAACCCTGGCCACAGCGCCAGACATTGAAAACAGCCAATCATAAATGCCTGACGATAGGTGATATCATCCAGCCCGGAAGCACGCGGCGTTTTCGGTTTCAGCCATTCCGCCGCCAGCAGCAGGAAACCGCCGACAATCAGGGCGTACATCACATTCTGGGGAGTAAACAACGACTTGATAGTGCTGTGAAACACCAGCCCCAGCACCACCGCCGGGATCATCGCCAGCAGAATATGCCCCAGCTTCAGACGATCTTTACCGCGTCCTTCATGAGGAACGGCACCAAAATGGATGCCGATCAGCCCAAACAGGCGACGCCAAAACATCACGACGACCGCCAGGATAGAACCCAGTTGGATAATGACTTCAAAGGTTTTCGCCTTCTCATCATCAAACCCCAACCAACTGCCAACGATAATCATGTGCCCCGTCGACGACACGGGCAAAAACTCCGTTAACCCTTCAACAACCCCAAGAATAAATGCCACCACCAGCGTGTGGAGATCTGCCATGCTCGCGCCCTGCCTTTCCGAACCGAAATAAAAGAAGCACCCATAAAAAAAGTGGCTACGCTGCTCGCGAATGCCACTTTAAACACCACCACAATAGACTAAAAAACGCAGAGTTAGTTTCACTGACAAAAAAGATTCATAAAAAAATGGACTAGCGAGTACCACGCTCGATGACAACGCCCACTTGGCGTGCCTGCGCAACCGCACCCGGCTTGCTCACTTTGATACGCAGCCAGGGAATGGCAAAACGCTGCATCAGCAGTTGCGCCACTTCTTCTGCCACGCGTTCAACCAGAGCGAACGGCTGACTGGAGACATGGGCAATCACCGCGTCACTGACATCGGCATAGCTGAGGCAGTCGTTAACATCGTCGCTTACGGCCGCCTTGCGGTTATCCCAGCCCATTTCGATATCGAGCACCAGCTTTTGCGAAATGGTTTGTTCCCAGTCGTAAACGCCGATAGTGGCAATCACGGTAAGTTCTTCTATAAATACAATATCCATCACGTCATTCTCTGTTTTTGGCGCTGTTTGGTATCACTTCCGCCGGAATATGCGTATTATCCACGGATGGCAACTGTAAAACGACCTTTATTCAACGGAACCGCGTTATGAGTGCTACCGCGCTTGGCATGATAATTTTCGCGTATCTGTGCGGCTCCATCTCCAGTGCGATTCTGGTGTGCCGCATCGCGGGTCTGCCCGATCCACGCCAGCATGGTTCAGGAAATCCCGGCGCGACCAACGTATTGCGTATCGGTGGCAAAGCCGCCGCCGCTACCGTATTGGTGTTTGACGTGCTGAAAGGCATGTTACCGGTCTGGGGCGCCTATGCGCTTGGCGTCCCGCCCCTCTATCTCGGTCTCACCGCCATTGCCGCCTGTCTGGGCCATATCTATCCGGTATTTTTCCGTTTTCGCGGTGGAAAAGGCGTGGCGACCGCGTTTGGTGCCATTGCGCCCGTCGGCTGGGATCTGACCGGTGTGATGACCGTCACCTGGCTGCTTACCGTACTGCTTAGCGGCTATTCCTCCCTCGGTGCCATTGTGAGTGCCCTGATCGCGCCCTTTTACGTGTGGTGGTTCAAACCTCAGTTTACCTTTCCGGTAGCCATGCTCTCTTGCCTGATCCTGATGCGGCATCACGACAATATTCAACGTCTGTGGCGCGGGCAGGAAGGCAAAATTTGGAAGCGCCGTGGCAAACAAGAAACCCCGCCGAACGATGACGCTGACTAAACGCCGCTGAGATTGAAAAACCGCAGCACTTTATAAATGGGTTGGCTATAATGGCCGCCACTCCATTTCTGACGTTAGAAAAAAGGAAACAGACATGAGTTTGATCAACGTCCCGGCGGGCAAATCACTGCCGGATGATATCTATGTAGTGATTGAGATCCCAGCCAACGCTGACCCCATCAAGTACGAAGTCGATAAAGAAACCGGCGCCCTGTTTGTAGACCGTTTCATGGCGACCGCCATGTTCTACCCGTGCAACTACGGCTACATCAACAACACCCTGTCTCTGGACGGTGACCCGGTTGACGTGCTGGTGCCGACCCCTTACCCGCTGCAACCCGGTTCAGTGATCCGCTGCCGTCCGGTTGGCGTGTTGAAAATGACCGACGAATCCGGTGAAGATGCCAAAGTGGTTGCGGTGCCGCACACCAAACTGAGCAAAGAATACGATCACATCAAGGATGTGAACGATCTGCCGGAACTGCTGCGTGGCCAAATTGCCCACTTCTTCGAGCAATACAAAGCGCTGGAAAAAGGCAAATGGGTGAAAGTTGAAGGTTGGGAAGACGTGGAAGCGGCCAAAGCCGAGATCGTTGCCTCCTTCGAACGCGCGAAGAAATAATTGCGCAACGCATCTACTTCCACCGTCATTCCCGCGAAGGCGGGAATCTCTTGCAGGTGAAACGCGTTTCTTCTGGCAAAGATCCCCGGCTTACGCCGAGGATGACGAGGTAAAGCGACTGTGTCATCAGTCTGACGGCGAGGGCTCTCCTCGCCGTTTTGTTTTCAGCAATCTGTCAAACATCGCGCTGCCGTTCGCGGCTCCAGTAAGCCATAAACGTGATGATGTCGCGTGGCACCTGACGTTCACCGGATAGGTAACGTCGCAGGTTTTTCACCACCGATGACTCCGCCGCCACCCAGCCAAAAAATTGGCCGTGCGTCTGACTGGCCGACTCCCACAGCAACTCGCCTTCTGCCACGTCATGCAATTCGGTAGTTTCTGCTTCTGGGCGCCTCTCCGGCAAACTCACATGCGTTCGCACGCTGTGCAGCAGTCGCTCGCCGTAAGAGGTTCCCTGCGGCTTACGCGGCAGCCAGTGTACCTCGGCAAAGGCAAACGCGCTCATATCTACACAGTCGGCTTCCAGCGGCACTTCGATAAACGCCTGCACCTGCACGGGGGTAGTATACTGCGCCAACTGTTCCAGAATGCCCTTGATAGCAGGTAACGCGGTTTCATCGCCAATCAGCAAGGCGTGGGTCATCTCCGCTGGCGGCAGCCACTCATAGCCACCGCTGTCACCTTCATACTCTCCCACGCACGGCGCAACGATGCGCAATGCATCCCCCGCTTGCGCCTGTATTGCCCAGGCAGACGCCGGGCCCTCGGTGCCATGAACCACAAACTCTACCGCCATTTCACCGTTAGCCGCATCCACCTCGCGCAGGGTGTAAGTACGCATCACCGGCCGCTGTGCCTTGGGCAGCGCCAACCACTGACGATACCAGTCATCACTATCTGGCAAATCGGGGTAAACGCCCTCGGCGGGAGGAAGCAGCAGCTTGATGCGTTGATCCGGTGCATCCATTTTCATCTGACGCACCGATTCGCCGGAAAATACGCAGCGCATCAGCGAAGGCGTCAGGTACACCTTGCGCGCCAGCACGACGTTAAAAATGCGGTATCTTTGTTTTTCTGCCATGACCTTTCTCATCTTATTCCGCTGGGGCAGCCAGAATGGCCCCGCGCCGGCCCAAAAGGGGGCGTTTACCTTAGCATTCGGGATTGATAATGAGAAACATTATTGTTAATAGAAGGATAACGAAATGGCGTGAACCGTAACCGACACCGCGCCGGTTACGATGGTATTTACACACTACGTGGTATCATTACTGCTCGCGCGTCAACCAATCACCATTGTCGATACGCGGCAACCCTGTTACCGAGTGTTGATACAGATAGATCCACGCGCTCCCGAGCGGGGTGTTGATCAACTCGCGCTTATAATCGTGACCATCACGCTTTAGCGCATCGAGTTCCGTCAGGATGGATGAGCTTATGCGATATACTTCGCAAAAAATTTCCCCCTCCCCGACTACCACCGCAGGATAATGGCCAAGGTCATACATCTCGTAACCACCGAGCTGACAATCCCCTAGCCACTGTGCGTTCGTCATCCAGTGACTGTTTCCCTGTTTGCGTCGTAAACTGCCATAAACAATAATTCGCATCGCTAAAACTCGAACTGATAGAGCACATTCAGTGCCTGATCAAGACCTGACACCGCTTCCAAATAGAGTCTTGGCATTAACCGATAACGCAACGTCAACGTTGCTAAAGAGTCAAATATGCCAATGCCGTATCTGACCTGAAGGCCTGGGAGGACGTAACCGCTGACCACAACCTGAGAGTCGTCGCCAGCGCCCTGTGTATCCAGAGCTAAATCACTTACGCCAAAGGCCTCGCCGATTTTACCCACAACTTGACCACTTTGTGCAACCCCTAACCCTACTAAGGCCGAGGTCATCATATTACTGTCTGAACCGGTGCTGTCCAGCCCTTGACCTCGTAACAGGTAAGATAATGCTTCTTGTTGCGATAATGTCGGGGTGGAAAACACCTCGATGTGCGGCGCGCTGGCCGCGCCGGTGATGCGCACACCCGCCGTCACACCATCCGCCGTATTATCAGGATTGCGCACCGCTTCGATGTTCAAATTCGGTTCGGCTGGCGGCCCGGAGAACACCAGAATCCCTTTTTGCACAATCAAATCCTGCCCGTAGGCCTTGAAACGTCCGGTAGGGATGTTGATCTGGCCGTTCAGCCCCAAACCGCGCTCGTCCTGCACCATTTTCAGATCGCCTTGCAAACTGGCTCGCAGGCCAAAGGCATCAAGGCGTACATCGTCCCCCACGCGAATGGTCAGGTTACTGTTGATGGGGATCGCTGCGGTGTTGCGCGTTAAAGGCTGGCGCTGTTCATCCAACAGCACTTCATCGGAGGAGACATCCACCGCATTTTCCGGCATCTGTTGTACGGTAATACGCGCCCAAGGCACCCTGACCGAACCATTGAGCGTGAAGAGCTGCGGCGTGGCGACAAACTCGATATCCGGCGAAACATCCAGCCGCACCGTCGGCGGCAGCGTGACACGAACGCGGTCGCCCTTCGCTGCAATACGTGCCCGCCACGCCTCCGGCTGATGCCAATCCGCATCACCGTTGAGATTAAGCTGCCCTTGCGTGGTTTTCAGAAAGCCCTGTAGCGTAGAGCTCATGCCGTTAAAGCTCACAGCCAAACGGCCATCGGTCAGATCCACCGGCATCCAGTGACCGTCGATGTCCAGCCCTTCCAGTGCCAGCTGTCCGTTTAACTGCGGCTGACGCACATTACCGCCAACGCGCAACGCGCCGTTCAGCATACCCGCCGCTTTTTCTCCCCGACTCAGCGCTGGATTCAGCAGCGCAAGGGAGATCTTGTCGATGGCAATATCGCCCCCCAGTTGGCGTCGCCCCTGCGGGTCCGTCACCTGAATATCACCGCGGAACTGGCCGTTATTGTGAATGGCGATACGCCACCCCAGCGCTGCACGGCCGCGATCGAGGTCCGCATTCAGCGTGAAAGTGTCAAAATCGACAGGCAGCGTGTTGCCGTTCATCTGCTGGCGCAGCGCAACCTTGTTTCCGGTGAGCGCGACTTTTGCCTGCGGCAGCCCGCCGCCCGGTTGCCAGGCAACGTCGGCTCGGCCGGTAAATACCCCGCTCAGCGCAGTGTCTGCGCCCAAAAACGGTTCCAGCATCTTCAAATCAAAACGGTTCAACACCACGCTGGCCTGGCCGCTGGGACCAATATCGACGGCTCGCGGCACGCACAGCTCCGCATTTGGGTTTTGCCAACAGTGTGCACCGAGCGTGATGCGCGCCAGCGCTTGCTGGTAATCCAGCGACATTGAGGGCGACAAACGCCATTCTCCCACCGGCGTAGTGAACTGGGTTTGATCCAGCGTGCCGCGCCAGCGCTGCTGCGCCCGGTCGAAATGCCCGGTCAATGTCAGTTGTCCGGCGACGGGTTCCCCCTCCACGTTCAAGCGCAACTGATGCTGCTGCTCATTACCCTGAGCGTTCAGCGTCAGCAGAGAAACCTTCAGCCCTTCCTGCTGCAATTGCTCAACGCGCAACGCCATGCGGCCATTCACTTGCGCCTCCGAGCGCACATCGCTTTCCAGCGTCAGGCGGTTGATCGATAAGCCCTGCCAGCGCAGCCCTGTGGCATTGAGATCTGCCAACAGCTGCGGTGCGGTGTGGTTGCCACGCAGCCGTACCGTACCGGCAACGCGACCCGCCAGCCCCGGCAACGCACCGTTTAACGCAGGCGCATCAATGACGCCGTCCAGTTGCCATTGCTGACCTAAATCGCCTTTGACGTTCAGCTGGTTCCGCCCCAACGCCAGGTTGATGCCGGGAATGTGCCACTGTCCCGCCGCATTGCCATTCAACGAGCCTTGCGCCGTCAGTTTGTTTTGCTTGATATTGCCGTTCAGGCGCAGTTCGGTGACCGCCACCTGCCAGTTACCGCCGTAGAAACTGCCGCGCGTGCTTACCTTGCCATCAATGCGCGCCGGCCATTCCGGCCATTGTTTCGCCGTATTAATGCCATCCAGCACCAGCTCGCTGCGCCAACTGATGGCCTTGCTCCAGTCCACCAGCGCGCGCAATTCGGTGGTGCCTTGCAACGCAGAGAGTCGCAGCGGGCTGATATCAAACTGCTGTAAATTGCCTTTGCCTTCCAATGCCAGCGTGGCGGGCGGCACGGCGCTACCGCGAATATCACCGTTGATCTTTAAGGCATAATCGGTGGCTTTCCCGGTCAGACTTAACGCCAGATTATTGGCCTGATACTCCGCTTCTCCGGTTAACGGCCAGGCGAGACGTTCAGACTGCACGGTCAACGCCAACGGCAATTCAGGCTGGGCCAACTGCGCTTTCAGGGTGAGCAGCGCACGCTGCGGCCCGGACAGGTTAAGCGTGGTGTTCAGCCAGTCATGCAGGCTGCCCTCTACCGTCAGTTTGATCTTCTCGCCTTTCAACGGCGCGGTATTCACCACCCCGTTCAGAACAAACGACAGCGGCCAGTTATCACTCAGCGTGGCCTCGCCCGCCGCGTGCAGGGCACCTTGCGGCGACTGGATTGCCAGTTTTTCCAGTTTAATGTGTTGCTGTTGGGTGGCGGCTTTCAATTGCAACGTGGTGAGGGTGATGTCTTGATCGCCCGTCAGCCGCAGTTGTTCCCCACGTAACTCGCTAATGTCTATATCAAGCGGCAGCGTGAACTCGGGCAACGCCGGCAGCAGCGGCTTGGCAAACAGCGCCTGTAGCTGCTCGCCCAATGCGGGTGGCATTGCCACTTTTTCCGGTGTGGACGGCGTTGCTTCCACCGGCGGTGAGGCAGCGGCCTGTGCCGTGGCGGAGGCGATATCGCCCACTTCCGATGCGGTGACTTTGCCATCCTCGGTGGCAGCCAGCGTACTTTCTACGACATCCGCTGCTGGTTTGGTTTTCAGCAATGCCACCAGCAGCGCATTGATTTGCGTTGGCAGCAAGGTCAACGCGCGTCCTTCCCAGTGCATGCCGGTGCGCAGTTCGCCCAGCGAGACCGCCGTATCATCCAGCGTGACGCGGATATTGTTCAGCGTCAGTTGGCTAAGGCGTATCGGGAACGGTGCCTTGAGCTCCCCCACCGGCGCACTCGGGGCCGGAGCCTCTGCGGGCGGCGGCATGGCGCTGCTGTCGATCACAACATCGAGATCGCGTAGCGCAATATCATTGATACAAATCTGGCTGCGCGCCAGGCAGCCCAGCTCAAGCGCGAGGTGCAGTTCACCGGCGTTAAGCGTGATACCCGGCGTTTGATACCCGACACCGCGCAGTGTCAGATCGCGCCAACCGCCTTGCACCTCGGCGATCTCCAAGCCCGGCACCCAGCGCGCCGCGCCATTGAGCAACAGATGTAGCCCCGGCGTGGTAAACAGTAATCCTGCCAGCGTGATCAGCAACAGCAACAACAATGCGATGGCCCCAATGGCTATTTTCTTTATCAGGCTCATAGCTCAGGCCCCAAACCAATATAAAACTGGAGATCGTTACGTTTCTCGGAATCGTTCACCGGAACGGCAAAATCGAATTTGACCGGTCCCACCGGCGAGGCCCAGCGGATCCCGACACCGGCACCGGTTTTCAGGTCATTGATCTTGAGATCGTTTACCGCATCACCGGTATCGACAAACACGGCTCCCCACCAGCGCCCGGTAAAGTTGTACTGGTATTCCAGAGAACCAGTCAGCAATTTTGACGCACCGGTCAATTTGCCTTCATCATCGCGCGGTGAGATGGAGCGGAATTTATAGCCGCGAATGCTGCGATCGCCCCCGGCGAAGAAGCGCAATGACGGCGGCACGCGGGAGAAGCTGTTGGTTTCAATCCAACCGACGTTGCCACGCGCGACAAAACGGTGCTTATCCTCCAGCGTGCGGATCCAGACGTTCTGCGCCTGTATCACCGCAAAATCGATATCCGAGCCCCAGGTGGTGTCCGAGATATCCAGCGAATAGCGCTGTGAATCGCCCCAGGTGGGCATGGTCCCGCCGCGCTGCCGCGTGCGGTTCAGCGTCAGGCCGGGATAGAGCAGCATGGTGGTATCGGTGACACTGCCTTGGGTAAAGTGATCGAGACTCCAGCGCAGGTTGATGGAGCGCTGCCAACCGCGATTAAGCGTCCAGAAGCGCGCCACGTTCAGCATGGTGCCGTCTGATTTGGTGTCATTCAGGTCTTCGCGTTTAAAACCGGCTTGCAGCAAATAGAACTGCTCCAACGGGCTTCTCAGCAAGGGGATTTTGTAACTGAAATCCAGCGACTGTTCCGGTGCCGAAACGCTCAGGCTGCTTTCCAGACTGTGTCCACGGTCGTTGATCCACGGTCTCCGCCACGTGGTCTGAAAGCGCGGCCCCACGTCGGTGGAGAAGCCTACCCCAGTTTCCAGTAAATTGCGCGCACGCGGCGTGACGACCGCATCCAGTGGCAACATTTTATCGGTTTTTCCCGCCGTGAAATTGGGGGAGACCACCGCCGAGGTAAACCACCCGGTGGCGGACAAACGTCGGTTAAATTCGCCCAGATCTTCGCTGGTGTACTCATCGCCCTGCTTAAACGGGATCAGATTGCGCAGATAGGCTTCATCGATTTGGCTGCCCTGAAAGTGCACGTCGCCAAAACGGTAGCGAGTGCCGCCGTCATAATCAATATCCCAGAATGCTTCCCGCGTTTCGCGGATCACACCCAACTGGCTTTTGTCGTAGTGCGCATCAAAATACCCTTTACGCAACGCCAGGTTATTCAATGACCGTTTGAAATCATCATAGTCGCCGTGGTTCAGCACGCTGCCTATCGCAGGCAGGCTGCGGCGGCGCAGTTGGAGGAAATCGCTGTCGCTGCTGGCATCGCCGCGCAGCAGAACATGGGTGCCCGCGATGTTGACTGGCTCGCCCGGCGTCACCGTCACCAGCAGCAGTGGGCGTCCACCGTTTTCTGCCGGGCGGTATTCGAAATTGATTTGCGGATCGTAATACCCCAGCGCCCGCAACCCACGCCGGATCGCATCATCAACCCGGGCACGAAAGCGCCCGTCGGCGCTGACCTCATCAGGGCCGATGGTCGATAACCGCGCACGCACGTTGCGCTGTAGTTCCCCTTCCAATCCCACCACTTGCAAGCGCACATTCGCTGCATAGGACGATGCAGTTACCAGCAGGCACACAAAAAGCAAAGTACGGTATCGTGACACGCCAACTCCCCACGTTCGTTTATATTGTTCTACACAGGCGTGTGTTGAAAATCATGTCAAAAACAATCCCACTCAACATCCTCATCTACACCCACTCTAAAGTGTAATGAGTAATTTCAAAAATGCAGGTTGCGCAACACCTTAACCTTAAACGGGCTTTAACCATAAAGACAGCGTGAACTTTCTTAGTTATTCTGCTACCTATGAATAACATGGATTATCGCGGGAGTAACAACGTGGCACAGCACAGTGATAAAAACCAACGTATCCGTCAATCAGACGCGCTGCCCGGGCGAGGCACCCCGATGCCGCTGGCACGCCTGCACGTTGTCAGCCAACACTCCATGACGCACGTTCCTGATAATATGGACGTTGCGCTGTTCGCCATGGGCTGTTTTTGGGGCGTGGAACGCTTGTTCTGGCAGCAGGAAGGCGTCTACAGCACCGCAGCGGGCTACACCGGTGGTTTTACGCCGAACCCAACCTACCGTGAAGTCTGTAGTGGCCTGACCGATCATGCTGAAGCGGTGCGCATCGTCTACGATCCAGCCGTCATCAGCTACGAGCGCCTGCTACAACTGTTTTGGGAAAACCACGATCCGGCGCAAGGCATGCGGCAGGGTAACGATCTTGGTACCCAGTATCGCTCAGCCATCTACACGCTCACCGCAGAACAGATGACGTTGGCGCAGGCCAGTCTGGCGCGTTTCCAGCAAGTCATGCGCGCCAGCGGTGATGCGCGCACCATCAGCACCGAAATCGTTCAGGCCAGCCCCTTTTATTACGCGGAAGATGAACACCAGCAATACCTGCACAAGAATCCCGGCGGCTATTGCGGATTGGCGGGCATCGGCCTGTGTTTACCGCCCAACGCCTGATAAATTGCTCATATTTTACGCCATGCTTGCCAAATGGCCTATCAACACCGTTATAATGCTTGCGCCGCCTGACATCCGTTACGGCGGCGTTATTCATTCTGTCATCTAATGCGATTATTACTATTCATGCATTCATGACCTTCCTGAGGATCTGGCCACGACGGCCGGAAAACATATGTTAAACAGTTTATTACTGATAGTTCTTCTGATCGCGCTCAGTGCGTTTTTCTCGTTGTCCGAGATATCGCTGGCCGCTTCACGCAAAATAAAACTTAAACAGATGGCCGATGAGGGCAACCTTAACGCCGCTATGGTGCTCAAACTCCAGGAAACGCCCGGTATCTTTTTTACCGTTATTCAAATCGGCATTAACGCCGTGGCCATTCTGGCCGGTATTATTGGCGATCAAGCATTCTCCCCCTATTTCACCCTGTTCTTCCAACGCTTTATGGCGCCAGAAATGGCCGATACCGTCAGCTTTGCCTGTTCCTTTGTGCTGGTGACCAGCCTGTTTATTCTGTTGGGCGATTTAACGCCGAAACGCATTGGCATGACGACACCGGAAGCGGTCGCTATCCGGATTATCAATCCCATGCGCTTCTGCCTGTTCTTTTTCCGTCCGTTGGTATGGTTTTTTAACGGCCTGTCGAATGTGATTTTTCGTTTGCTCAAACTGCCGATGGTACGCAACGACGACATCACCTCCGACGATATTTATGCAGTGGTGGAAGCCGGGGCGCTGGCGGGCGTGCTGCGTAAGCAGGAACATGAATTGATTGAAAACGTCTTTGAGCTGGAATCACGCACCGTGCCGTCGTCGATGACATCGCGGGAAAGCGTAGTGTTTTTCGATCTGCACGAAGATGAAGCGCAAATTAAAGAGAAAATTGCCCAGCAGCCGCACTCCAAGTTTCTGGTGTGTAACGGCAACATCGATCAGATCGTAGGCTATGTCGACTCCAAGGATCTGCTTAACCGGGTATTGGCTAACCAGAGCCTGGCGCTCAATGGCGGCATTCAAATCCGCACCGCACTGATCGTGCCCGATACGCTGACACTCTCGGAAGCGCTGGAGAGTTTTAAAGCGGCGGGCGAAGATTTCGCGGTGATCCTCAATGAATATGCGCTGGTGGTCGGCATCATCACCCTGAACGATGTGATGACCACGCTGATGGGCGATCTGGTCGGTCAGGGGCAGGAAGAGCAGATTGTGGCGCGTGATGAAAACTCGTGGCTGATCGATGGCGGTACGCCGATTGAAGATGTGATGCGTGCGCTGGATATCGACGATTTTCCCCATTCGGACAATTACGAAACCATCGGCGGCTTTATGATGTATACGCTGCGCAAGATTCCGAAACGCACCGATTATGTCCGCTTTGCTGGCTATAAATTTGAAGTGGTGGATATCGACAGCTACAAGATTGACCAGTTGCTGGTCACCCGTCTTGAAGAGAAGAACACAGCGTCAACGTCCATTGCCGATACAGAATCCACGGCAGAACCCAAAAACTAATCCTCGATCTGCGCCAGCCCGAACCGCTGGCCCATTGCTGCTGCCCATCACTGGCGGCAGCAGCGTTCCTCTTGAACCGTTAGCCCATGTCGGCTTGTAGTCGTATCACCTGACGGTTCACCTCAGACATCACCAGCAAATGCTGTTTGTCTTGGGTTTTCGGCAGTAATATTTTGCCGTAATCAAACTCGAAAGCACCGATGCCTCTGATATACAACCGGCCACGAAACAGCGTTTTCACGTACTTCGCGACTTTTAACGGGTTGTAACGTTCGAAGATCCGCATTGTATCTCTCCTCCCGTTTTCATTTTTCTCTTGTCCCCAAACCGGGGTATAAAATAACGCGTTAATAGAACGCCTAACTATTAGTGTCGCCAGATGGCATTTAGTTCCACACAAAAAAACAGCATAATTCACGGGGTTTTCAGACTGTTATAAGATAGTTCCGTTATCGATCAGCATAGTTTTATTTTTACCTTTACGTAACAAAAATTGTGAAGCTCGATCACATTTTAGACAGGACAGACCAGATATCCTCCTCTACGCTTAAGCAACGGTTTCGCGTAACCTTCGCTGCTCTCTACCAGAGGACACTTTATGACTGCCCGCCACACCTCGACGCTGCGTCTGCGAATAGCCTTGTTTAGCCTGTGTACCCTGTTGGCGCTGCCCGGCATGGCGCACAACCTTACGCTCAACAACACTCTGCCCCCGACCGGCGTTGCCGATAAAGGGGAACTGATGTATCAAAACCAGCAGTTTAGCTACCAGAACTGGAACAGCGCACAGCTCGCGGGAAAGGTGCGCGTCATCCAGCACATTGCCGGTAGAACATCGGCCAAAGAGATGAACGATCCGCTGATAAGTGCCATCAAGGCCGCTAATCTAGCGCGTGAATATTACCAAACGACGACAATCGTCAATACCGACGACGCCATTATCGGTACCGGCCCGTTTGTTCGCAGCAGCCTTGAAGAGAGTAAAAAAACCTTTCCCTGGTCGCAGTTTATCGTCGACAGCAACGGCAACGTCCGCAAAGCCTGGCAGTTGGAACCGAAAAGTTCAGCAATCGTGGTGCTGGATAAGCGCGGGCAGGTGCGCTATGTCAAAGACGGGGCGCTCAGTGCGCAAGACGTGCAGCAGGTGATGGGCCTGCTGCCACAGTTATTGAAAGAGTAATCTCGGCAGATAACCGGCGTGGGCGCTCATCACACCACGCCGGTCTCGCTCACACTGCGGCACACATCAAAATAACGACACGCGAAATCCGGGATTAAGAAAGGATTCACGCGGCACGTAATTGAGGGTTTTACCCTGCCAGTCATGCACCTGTGCCCCCGCAGCCGCAGCGACGGCGTGCCCGGCGGCGGTGTCCCATACGTTGGTCGGTCCGAAACGGGGATACAGTTGGGCCTTGCCTTCCGCCACCAGACAAAACTTGAGCGAGGACCCAATCGCGACCGTCTGGTGTTCACCAAGCTGAAGCAAATAATCTTTTAACTCAGCGTCCAGATGAGAACGGCTCACCACCACCAGCGGCGGATGCGCATGGTTCACACGGATCAAACGGCGCACGCCGTCCACCTCTTTCCAGGCTTTCCCCCCCGCTGCCGCGTACATCACACCGGTAACCGGCACATACACCACGCCTAACACCGGCGCGCCGTTTTCAATCAGCGCGATATTCACGGTGAACTCGCCGTTACGGTTAAGAAACTCTTTGGTACCATCCAGCGGGTCCACCAGCCAGTAGCGCTGCCAGTGCTGGCGCACGTCCCAGGCGGGCGGATCTTCTTCCGACAGCAAGGGAATATCAGCAAACAGCTGCGCCAACCCCTGCTTGATGATGTGATGCGCCGCCAAATCCGCTGCGGTCACAGGAGACGCATCTTTTTTATGTGCGACATCGACCGGGCGTTCGCCCTGATACACCTGCATGATGGCGGCACCGGCGTCGCGCGCCAACTGGCAAATTTGTTCCAACATAATGAACCTCGTCTTTCTGGTGCCCGTGGTGTATACCCTACAACGCAGTAGCGGACCTATTGTTTGTCAAAAGAGTGAGGTGCGCCACTGACCTGTCATGATTCTATGCCAATTTACTTCCTTTGGTAGGATACTTTACGAGTATCAAATCCAAGTGCAACGCCAACATGAAGGAGTCAGGCAATATGAAGCACGCGCTCGCGCCAGGTTTAGTGGCCTTGTTCGTTACCACCTCACTGCACGCTGCCACCGTCGATCTGCGTATTTTGGAAACCACCGATCTGCACAGCAATATGATGGATTTCGATTATTACAAAGATACTCCCACCGATAAATTCGGTCTGGTACGCACCGCCAGTTTGATTCACGGTGCGCGTCAGGAGGCCACCAACAGCGTTCTGGTGGATAACGGCGACCTGATCCAGGGCAGCCCGCTGGGCGATTACATGGCGGCCAAGGGGCTGCAACAGGGCGAGGTGCATCCGGTTTATCTCGCCATGAACCGTCTCGACTATGCGGTCGGTAACATCGGCAACCATGAATTCAACTACGGTCTGGATTATCTGCATAAAGCGCTGTCCGGTGCGGCTTTCCCGTATGTAAACGCCAACGTGCTCGACGCGAAAACCGGCAAGCCGCTGTTCACGCCTTATCTGATCAAGGACACGCCGGTAAAAGATCGCGATGGCAAGACCCATACGTTACGCATCGGCTATATCGGTTTTGTACCGCCACAGATCATGGTGTGGGATAAGGCCAACCTGAGCGGCAAAGTCACCGTAGCCGACATTACCGAAACTGCGAAGAAGTGGGTGCCCGAAATGCGGCAGAAAGGGGCGGATATTGTGGTCGTCATTCCCCACTCCGGCCTTTCTGGTGAGCCATACAAGGCCATGGCGGAAAACTCGGTGTACTACCTGAGCCAGATACCGGGCATCAATGCCATTCTGTTCGGCCATGCTCACGCCGTGTTCCCCAGCAAAGATTTTGCCGCCATTCCCGGCAGTGATATCGCGCAGGGCACCTTGAACGGTGTTCCCGCCGTGATGCCCGGCCAATGGGGCGATCATCTGGGCATTGTCGATTTGGTGGTTAACAATGACAGCGGCCAATGGCAGGTGACGCAGGGGAAAGCGCAAGCGCGCCCCATTTTCGACAAGGCACAAAAACAATCGCGTGCCGACGCGGATAAAGAATTGGTCAACGTGCTGTCCGATGCGCATCAGCAAACGCGCACCTTTGTCGGCAAACCCATCGGTAAAGCCGCTGACAACATGTACAGCTATCTGTCACTGGTGCAGGATGACCCCACCGTGCAGATCGTCAATAACGCGCAGCGCGCCTATGTGCAGCACTTTATTCAAGGCGACCCCGATCTGGCGGATATCCCGGTGCTTTCCGCCGCTGCACCGTTTAAAGCGGGCGGCAGAAAGAACGATCCTAACAGCTATGTGGAAGTGGAAAAGGGTGAGCTGACGTTCCGTAACGCCGCCGATCTCTATCTCTACCCCAACACGCTGGTGGTGGTGAAAGTGAACGGACAGCAGGTGAAAGAGTGGCTGGAGTGCTCGGCGGGCCAATTCAATCAAATCGATGTACACAGCAAGGCACCGCAATCCCTGATCAACTGGGACGGTTTCCGCACCTATAACTTTGATGTGATTGACGGTGTCAGCTACCAGATCGATGTGACGCAGCCTGCCCGTTACGACGGAGAGTGTGCGCCGCGGAACCCCAACGCCGAGCGGATCGTTAATCTGACCTATCAGGGCAAACCTATCGATCCCAAGATGACGTTCCTGATTGCCACCAATAACTACCGCGCCTACGGCGAGAAATTTGCCGGAACCGGAGAAAAGTACGTGGCCTTCGCGTCGCCGGATGAAAACCGTTCCGTATTGGCTGCCTATATCAGCGCGGAAACGCAAAAACAGGGCGAGGTGAAACCTCAAGCGGACAACAACTGGCGTTTGGCGCCGATCAACAGTGACACGCCGCTGGATATCCGCGTGGAAACCGCGCCATCAGCGAAGGCAGCCGCCTTTATCAAAGAGAAAGCGCAATACCCGATGACATCCCTCGGTCATGATGACGTGGGCTTTGCGTTATACCGCCTCGACCTGCAAAAACAGTAATCGGCTACAGAACGCCGCTCAATGCGGCGTTCTCAACCTGCTGACAACGTCACTCTACCCACAGCATCCTCCGCACAGGCGGAGGAGCTCCCACAGAAAGAAAGCATTACCTCTCATCCTTGCTTAATTGGAGCAGCCTTCTCTCCTATCATGTTGATGCGATCGACGGCGTCAACGATCGGATTGATGTAGCAGAGTTCGCCCATTACCACGTGGAGTACGGCGCAGTAGCCCAGCAATCTGTTTATGGATGATTAACTAACTACCCTCCTGTCAAAATGTACACATGTTTACATCAGGTGATTACCATTGATTTACGATGCCGATTACGCCATTCCCCCCCCTCCAGCTAATGAACGTGCCATCTGGAACGCGATCATCGCTTCCCAAAGAACCACTTACGCCGTCTTTTTTGCAAAACTTAGCCTCCATTGTGCATGATTCGGACGTTAATCTGCTTAGCACTGATAAGTCGGACGATCGCTATGTCCGCTGGGGCCATGATTTTCGTGACTTAAAAACCAACCCAAACGAACGCCATATTTATTGGTTCGACGATACGTATAAAGGTACCAAACGGTTAAACATCCTCGGCCATGGGCGCATTAACGACAACGGCAAGGGAGAAATGAGTCTGTTACTAGAGGGAAAACCGGATAGGGTTGATGGTGCAGACCTAAAGTACATGTATGACTATCATTACCGAGCAGAAACGCTGGCGTTTTATCAGCACATCAGAGTCATTTCTTGTTACTCAGCAGATGGTTCGAACCCTTTGGGCCAACAAATTGCCAATGCTTTCAAACGGGAGACAAAAGCGTTTTCTGGTTATGTCGACTCGTTAAGTCCAGAATCGATTAAAGAAAAAAAGTTTGACCGCGCGTTCAAAAGCGAAGGCAATACCCCTATTGATCTGAACCGCTTGCTCACCAATACGGGCAGGAGTTTTGTGCGGAAAACGCTACCCAAGGAACCGGAAAAGCGACAGCTCTGGTCTGGGTATCACCCGGTTAAATTTAAACCTCAGTAACCCCCCTCACCGTACCTCTTTTTAGTTATATCCATCGCCATAAGATGCATTTAAAATACATCTTAATGTTTTCACCGCTGAGGGCCTTATCATGCATTACCGCGATCGTACGCTGGGGGAATTGGCTATTGCCATTCCTCGCGCTACTGTACTTTTCCGTGAATTTAATCTCGATTTTTGCTGCGGCGGCAAGCAAACGCTGCTGCGTGCCGCCAACAAGCTGGAGCTGGACATTGAGGCACTGGAAGCGCGCCTGAGCGCTCTGGCGGAGCAACCTTCAACAGAAACCCACTGGCCTTCAGCACCGCTGGGCGACATCATTCCCCACATCATCCAGCGTTATCACGATCGTCACCGCGAGCAGTTACCGGAATTGATCCTGATGGCTGAAAAAGTGGAGCGCGTTCACCATGAAAAATCGGCGTGCCCGCGCGGACTGTCCGCGCAGTTAACCTTGATCCTTGACGATCTGTCGCAGCACATGATGAAAGAAGAGCGCATTCTGTTCCCGATGATTCAGGCGGGTATGGGCGCACAAGCCTCTGGCCCAATCTCGGTGATGGAACATGAGCATGATGACGCGGGACAACAGTTGGAAGTGGTGAAAAACCTGACCAACAACGTGACTCCGCCGGAAAACGCCTGCAACACCTGGCGCGCGCTGTACGCCGGTATCAACGTGTTTATCAGCGACCTGATGGAACATATCCATCTGGAGAACAACATCCTGTTCCCCCGGGCGCTGCGCGGCGAATAACGCAGAATCGCGGTATTACACTGTGCGGTCGGGTAATAGGCTGCACAGCGTTCCCTGCGTCATTGTCTTTGTTGCCAGCGTTACACTCTCCGGCGTTGATCAACGCCGGGTGAAGCCGTCGGCGATATCATGTCGCACCTGGCAGTGAATCCGCCCGTTTGAACTGTCTTGATCAGCATTTGCAGGGAGCATCATTCAATGCCCCCTGCGCCTGCATTAGAGGATTTCCAGCAGCTCGACTTCGAAAATCAGCGCGCTGAACGGCGGAATGGATGCACCAGCACCACGTTCGCCATAGGCCAGATCGTGCGGAATATAGAGTTCCCATTTGGAACCGACCGGCATCAGCGTCAGCGCTTCAATCCAGCCAGGAATAACACCGCTTACTGGAAACTCTGCCGGCTGCCCGCGCTGCACGGAGCTGTCGAACACGCTGCCATCGATCAGGCGGCCGGTGTAGTGCACACGCACGCGATCTTGTCGTGCAGGGATCGCCCCTTCACCCTGAGTCAGCACGCGGAATTGCAAACCAGACTCCGTCTGGTTGACGCCGTCTTTACCGGCATTGTCAGCCAGGAAATGTTGTCCTTCAACGGCCAACGCTTGCTGGCGCTCACGGCGCACCGCATCAGCACGTTCATGAATTTCACGCAGCGCACGATGTACAACATCCACAGGCACGGCGGGCGCATTGCCTGCCAGTGCATCACGCAGACCGGCCACCAACGCTTCAGGGATTAGCCCTTCCAGGCCAGATTCTTGCAACTGTTGGCCAACCTGCAAACCAATACCGTAACTGGCCTGCGCCTCAACGCTCTCGTAAGAAGGGGTGCTCATGGATGTTCCTCATTGTGTAAAAAAATGAAAACGCAGCATAACAGCGCTGGACGGCAGGGTAAAATCTTCTGTGCGATCGTTATCTTGTCCGCGGCGCGCGGCTAGCGCGAAAGTCGGCGCACAGCGAAGAAAACCGGCTCTGCCAGTATGAAAGGCGAGCGAATACCACGCCCTATTCTATACTAAGGGTTCCACTTTCTCTCAAATTTGTTACCTTAAGCATCAACACGTTAGCGATTATGACTCTTGTATTACTTTCGTTGGCGCGTTACCTATATACTGGGCAGCTTTACAGGTTGCTATCGTTGCAAGAGAGGTCACCATGGGCAGAATCGCGCCCAGGAAACGAGTAGCCCCCGCAAGGGATTATCAAGCGCTGATTCGCAGCGTTCTACGCGTTCTGCCGCGTTTGCCTTTGGCTCGGGCCGAAAAACAGCGTAATGCGCCCTCTCTCATCCTGTCAGCACAGCGTGAGCGCGTGCGGGATAAATTGAGAAGCCTGTGGCATCACCCTGACAGCTACCACTGGATGGATCCGCTGCCAGCCTTCCACCGCCGTGCGATTCTGATTGCCTTTGCACTGCTGCTGATTGCGCTGCTGTGGCCCTATTCGCCGCCAACATCACGCACTCCGCCATCAGCCACACCCATCGCACTGAATGAATCGGCGCCGATGCACGCCAACCTCGCTGATAGCACGCCAGCGCCGGTTGAAACAGCCGCACCGGCCTGGCAGACCTATCCGATTGCCGCAGGGCAAACGCTGGCGCAACTGTTCAGGGACAACAACCTGCCCGTCAATGATGTCTTTGCGATGGCTCAGGTGGAAGGAAGGGACAAACCGCTGAGCAACCTGCGTGCCGGGCAACAGGTCAAGCTGCGGCTCAATGCGCAGGGAATGGTGTCTGAACTGGAGATTGAAACGGCAGATGGCCAACGGGTGCACTTCACGCGCCAATCCGACGGCGTATTTCTCCGCACGCGTTAAGATCCTTCAGGCATTGCATTGCGCGAGCAGAAAATCCCGCAGTACCTGCGCATGATTGCGCTGCGGGTCTTTGCTGGCATAGAGCAATGTGACTTCACCCGAGCAGGCTAACGCCGACGTAATCATCTGCCAACTGCTTTGCTGCGCCAGTTCGGCACGATAGTGCGCAACAAACGCGTCCCACCCGTCTGGCGCTGCGTGGAATGCCTGACGCAGTGCAGTGCTGGGCGCAACCTCTTTAAGCCACTGCGCGCCTTCCAGGCGCTCTTTTCGAACGCCGCGCGGCCAGAGTCTATCCACCAGAAACGCGGGGTGTGCAAAGGGCAATTGCGCATCATAAACTCGCTGTAAATGAATACGCGGCACATCAACGGCTGCGGACATAGCGATAACCTCCCGTCATAAACCGGGTTAGCATACGCCCAAATGCCTTTATTGTGCTTACCCATAATCCATAAAATGCAAAACGCCGACCCGAAGGTCGGCGTTTCACGCATAACGCTCAGCGCCCGAAGGCACAGTGGCATTGCTTATTCAGCAACTACCAGCACGTTCAGCGTAGCGAACACATCGCTGTGAACCTGGAAGCTCACTTCGTGGTCGCCCAGCGTACGCAGTACACCGTTTGGCAGGCGAACTTCGCTTTTTGCGATAGCAACGCCAGCAGCGGTAACAGCATCAGCGATGTCACGCGTACCGATAGAACCGAACAGTTTGCCTTCGTCGCCCGCTTTGGACGCGAGGGTAACGGTACCCAGTTCAGTCAGTTGCGTAGCACGCGCTTGAGCAGCAGCCAGAACGTCAGCCAGTTTGGCTTCCAGTTCTGCGCGACGCGCTTCGAAGAACTCAACGTTTTTCTTGGTTGCCGGCACAGCTTTGCCCTGCGGAACCAGGAAGTTACGAGCATAGCCCGCTTTAACGTTTACCTGATCACCCAGGCTGCCCAGATTTGCTACTTTATCAAGCAGAATAACTTGCATTACCTTATCCTCTCAAAGTCTCGTTAGTGGACTGTGGCCGATTACTGATGACGATCAGTGTACGGCAACAAAGACAGGTAGCGCGCGCGCTTGATAGCACGGGCCAGTTGACGCTGATATTTGGCACGAGTACCGGTGATACGGCTCGGGACAATTTTACCACTTTCAGTGATGTAGTTTTTCAGCGTTGCGATATCTTTATAGTCGATCTCTTGAACGCCTTCCGCGGTGAAACGGCAGAACTTGCGACGACGGAAATAACGTGCCATTTGGCTAGTCTCCAGAATCTATCAATTCAATCTGCTCGGCATGTAACACCAGTTTGTTCAGCCCATTGCGACCTTGATGGCTGCAAATAAAGCCTTGAACCCTGATGTGCATACCGACCGTTATACTGTGGGTAATTGCTTGCGACTCACGTCCGCTGACAATCACGGGCATACGACACCACGCTTGCCGACGGAGTCCGGCTTCCTCCTGTACCGAGCGGTGCTCAAGCACAAACTGGCAGTGAGGAATGCCCGACGGGCTGACCTTTCGTACCGGTGCCTTGCATATCATGCCAGACAGTTCCAGACGATTAGCGGTCGCCACGGCAATTACTCTTCAGAATCCCCAGCTTCAGCATCATCACCGGCTTCAGCGTATTCATCACGACGCTCACGGCGTTCGTCTTTCGCTTTCACCATTGGAGACGCTTCAGTTACAGCGTGTTTGGTACGCATAACCATGCTGCGGATAACGGCATCGTTGAAGCGGAAGTTAGTTTCCAGCTCATCGATCACTTCCTGCGGTGCTTCAACGTTCAGCAGAACGTAGTGAGCCTTGTGCAGTTTGTTGATCGGGTAAGCCAGCTGACGGCGGCCCCAGTCTTCCAGACGGTGGATCTTGCCTTCTGCACCAGTGATAGCACCAGTGTAGCGCTCGATCATGCCCGGAACCTGTTCGCTTTGGTCAGGATGGACCATAAATACGATTTCGTAATGACGCATCGAATAGCTCCTTACGGATTTTTCAGCCTCCTGTCAGGGTCAGCCGCGGCCCATGGAAGCAAGGAACGTGTGTGTATGCGGCTGAAAAAATGACGCGTCAGTATACTTATCCCTGTTAATAAGCGCAAGACGTTCTCTCGCCGTTTCGTCATGGCTTCTGCGCCGCTTTTAGGAAACCAAACTTACAAAAATCAATACAAATCACGTATTATTAACGAGTTATCGCCAGTAATCGTGATATATCTCCCAGTTACCCGATACGACCGTTTGCCAGCCTCAGTGTTAACGTCAACAATTTTTATCATCCAATCCGGGCGGCTCTCTCCAGTGGAACCGTTGTTCAGCAACGATGACAGGTGCATGCCATGATAAAAAACCAAATGCTTCACGATGACAGCAAGGCTCAGCGCCTGCTGGAAAAGCAGCGAAAAGCGCGTTTTTACCCGGCTTTCCATCTCGCCCCACCCACGGGCTGGATGAACGATCCGAACGGGCTGGCGTACTGTGATGGTCTCTATCATGTGTTTTATCAACACCATCCTTATGATGAACACGGGGGCCCAATGCATTGGGGGCACATGACCAGCCACGATTTGGTGTACTGGCAGCATCAACCCATTGCGCTGGCACCTGGCGATGCGTTCGATAGGGACGGGTGTTTTTCAGGCTGCGCCGTGAATGACAATGGCCTTCTTACGCTCATCTATACCGGCCACGTATGGTTACAGGGTGTCGGCAATGACGGCGCGATCCGCCAGGTACAATGCATTGCCACCAGCGAAGATGGCCTCCATTTCACCAAACACGGCGTGATTGCCACCCCGCCCGACGGCATCATGCATTTCCGCGATCCCAAGGTCTGGAAGCAGCATGGCCGCTGGTTTATGGTGGTCGGCGCACGTGATGCCAATGATGTTGGTCAGGTCTTGCTCTACAGCGGCACCTCGCTATTCCAATGGCGTCTGGAAGGGGTGTTGGCTAAAGCCGATCGCTGGTTGGGCTATATGTGGGAATGCCCGGATTTCTTCCCGCTGGGCGACAAATACCTGCTGATGTTTTCACCACAGGGCATGACGCCTGAAGGCTATCGCTACCGTAATCGCTTTCAGAGCGGCTATCTTCTAGGGCGCTGGCAACCGGACCATCCCTTTACGCTTGAGCAGCATTTTCAGGAATTGGATGCCGGGCACGATTTCTATGCGCCACAATCTTTCGTGGCTGCCGATGGACGCCGCTTGCTGTTCGGCTGGATGGATATGTGGGAGTCCGATAGGCCAACCCAGGCCGACGGTTGGGCCGGATGCCTCACGTTACCACGTGAACTGACGCTGGATGCGCAAGGGCGCGTCAGAATGGTGCCGGTGCGGGAACTGGAAGCACTGCGCCGAGAAGCACACTCACTGCCCGCCTTCTCCCTGAATAACCAGCGGCGCAGGCTGGGGATCAGCGCACTTCAGGCAGAAATTCACCTGACGTGGGACATTAAAAAAAGCCAGGCGGAGCGCTTCGGCATCGAGATTGCCATTAGCGACGATCGGCGCTACATCACCCGGTTTTATGTCGATACCCAGTCTCGTCGTTTGGTGTTGGATCGCAGTCAATCGGGGCTGGGCGTCGGCGGCTATCGCAGTGTGGCACTGCCCGACGGTGACACGCTTGATCTGCGGATTTTTATCGACCGCTCCTCGGTGGAAGTCTTTGTCAATCAAGGGGAAACCTGTCTCACCAGCCGCATTTATCCGCCAACAGAAGGGCGCGGTATCGCGCTTTATGCCGAAAATGGAGAGGCGTACTGCCTGGCCTTCAACCACTGGCAGATGGCATCCATCTACCCTGAATAATAACCAAACTGCATCAATGGGATACGTCAGGCAGCGGCACGGAGGCAAAATGCCGGGTAAAGAAGCGGCTGCCCGCCGTCAGCGCCACCGGAGTGATACGGTGCCCCACGTCACGTTCAGTCAGGTAGGTGACGTTATGATGCTGATTATCCGCTTTCAGTGCCTCATACAAGCGCGCGCTATCGGCGGCGGGCACCACATCATCCGCATCGCCATGCCACAGCAATAACGGGCGATTTGCCAACGCAGACAGCCGATCGGTGACATCATAATTGACCAGCGTTTGCGCCAACTGGCGCAACAGATCGTCAGACCCCGGACTCCCAACGGGAACCGGAGGGAAAAGCGAGCGCGACAGCGCAGAAAAATACCCGGACCCCATAAACGCCGCGACGGCTGAAATCCACGGATAGCGTGCCATGCTGGCCAACGCGGTCATGCCACCGAGCGATGCGCCCGCGACGCCGATTTTCTCATCCGCAATCCATCCGCGTTGGCGCGCGGCATCCACCAACCCCGGCAATTCCTGCACGTTAAACTGCAGAATATCCCAGAAATGGCGTAAACGGCGGGCCTCATCGCCATCATAACGCGCACCGTGCATCGCCGCGTCAGGCAAAATAACACGAAACCCCACTTGTGCTAACGCATAGCCAAAATAGGCGTATACTTCCTTGGACGAGGTATAGCCATGAAAAAAGAATATCGTCGGTAACGGATACTCCTGCTTACCGCTAGGGGTTGCATGCAAGACATTAATCCCGTTCAGCGTATCTGGCGAAATTTCTACCATGTGGGTTCTCTCTCTTTTTTCTTTCCGCACATCGTTAAGCATAAACTCGGGTTGCCTAACACCCTATCACCAAAAATAAATTTTTTTTAAATACAAATTCGCAATGATTTATAACCAAGACTGCAATGTAAAGTTACACAAATCAGATGAATTATTTACTTACTCTGCCGTTACTGGCGTTAACTGCTGGCGCTTGGCGGTCCGGCGGTTGACAACATCATGGGTCATTTTCCAGCACGGATTGCACTAATAAAAGAGACATAGCATGCTGCAATTTTCTTCTTTTCGACACTGGGGTTTAGGCATCAAGCTCTCAGCGATCGCCTCGCTGAGTGTGGCCGTGCTGTTTTTGGTTTTCACACTGTCACTGACGCGTTCTGCGGGCGATCAGTTAAAAGCGCTGACGCTGCACGATATGCAAAGCCAGGTGACCGGTGTAACAGACATGATCACTATGTACGATGCCGGGTTACAAGCGGAAGTGGGCAACTACAGTACGCTGTTCGCCAGCTTCCTCCCTACCCAATACAGCATTGATACCACACAACGGGTGCCGTTCGGCGAGGGTTCACAGCCCACGCTGAAAGCGGGTGACACACAGTTGAACGCGAATACTGCCATCGTGGATGATTTTCTCAGCCGCACCGGCGCCATTTCAACGCTGTTTGTGCGTGATGGTGATGACTTTGTGCGCACCACAACCTCATTGAAAAAAGAGGATGGCACCCGCGCCATCGGCACCCGACTCGACAGAGAAAGTGCCGCCTACGCCAGCATTATGAAGGGTGGAACCTATAGCGGACTGGCTCCGCTGTTCGGCAAGCAGTACATCACCCAATACACCCCTATCAAGGATACGTCAGGCCAGATTATCGGTATCCAGTTTGTCGGCATCGATATCACCCGTGAATTCACGCTGATGCAGCAACGCATTTTGGAAAAGCGCATCGGTGAAGATGGCCATTTCTTCGTGATTAATGCGAAAAAAGGCAACGAACTTGGTAATTACCTCTACCACGCAACGCGCGCTAACCAGCGTCCTGATTGGTCTGAAGGCACACTGAACCGCATTCTGGGCGCCCATGACGGTACGCTGGAGTACCGAGATAACAGCGTGTCGCCGAACGAACAGGAACAAGTGATGGTGTTTCAGGCAGTGCCGCAGTGGGGATGGGTGATCGTCGGTACGCTGAGCAAAAGCAGCCTGCTGGCTAACATCACTCACACGCGCAATCTGTTTCTGGCAGGCGGTGCCTTATTGACGCTGATATTCGCCGTGTTCTTTATGTTACTGACGCGCCAATGGCTCAGCCGACCGCTGGAAGACGTGGTGAAAGTGGCGGAACAGTTCTCTGCCGGGAACCTGCAAGCCACGCTGACCACGCAACGCAATGATGAAGTGGGCCGCTTGATCGGTGCCATTAACGGCATCGGACAAGGACTGACGCGCATCGTCGCACAGGTGCGTGCCTCCGCAGAAGAGATCAGCGCCAGTACCGATGCGCTGGCGCAGGATAGTGAAAACATCAGCGAGCAGATCAGCCGCCAGGCCAGCAGCGTGGAGGAAACCTCTGCCAGCATGGAGCAAATTTCAGCGACGGTGAGGCAGAATGCGGACAACGTTTCCAGCGTGCGCCAGTTGGCGGAAGAGAGCGCAAACGCCGCACAGCACGGCAGCGAGCGCGTGAGCGACAGCGTCTCGACCATGAGCGACATCAAGGATTCATCGCAACGCATTTCCGACATCACCTCGGTGATCGAGTCCATCGCGTTTCAGACCAATATTCTGGCACTGAACGCGGCGGTAGAAGCGGCTCGCGCCGGGGAACACGGTAAAGGTTTCGCCGTGGTTGCCGCCGAAGTGCGCGCACTGGCACAGCGCAGCGCAACCGCGGTCAAGGAAATTGAAACGCTGATTAACGAATCGCTGGAAAAAATTGAAGCGGGCTACCGTATCTCCGCCAAAACCCAGTCGGCGATGGACGATTTGCTGCAACGTATTCATCAGCTCAGCACCATCATCAATGAAATTGACACCGCCTCACGCGAGCAATCAACCGGCATCGAACAGGTCAATATCGCCGTGGTGCAGATTGGTCAGGCGACGCAGAAAAGCACTGAGTTGGTGAGTAATTCGGAATACACCGCACAAGGATTGCGCCAGAAAGGCCATCATCTTACCGAACTGGTTAGCGTGTTTCAGATTAACGAGGCCACCCATTCGCTGACGCAGTTACGCTAACCGCAGGCATCATCCTGGCCTCCGCTGCGTTCAGGCAGCGTGAGGCCGGTGGTGTTTACACGACAGGTAATGTGCTAAACGATAACGCGGCGTCGCCCAGATCGGTATCATTACGCGTGAAGGGCAGACCCGCGTGTTCGCGCGTCAAGGTTGTGCGTGTTACCCTGACCAGGCTCTGCCCCTCAGTCAGGCTCGGCGGTCGCGGATACGTCAACCGGTACGTCGATATCTGTTCCTCAGGCAGTGCAAAATTACAGCGGCAATGGGAGAACACCAGCGTGTTATAGCGCTCTCCTTTCATATTGCGCAGTTGCCCTTCCCGGTCGAGATCAATTACGCGCTGAACGCTTGCCAACAGCGGATCGGTATCAACTTCAAGTTTGATCCCGGTGTTCACGATCAGCACATCGCTTAACGTGGCCTTGTGTTCCGCTGCCAGTCGCCGATTTTTCACCAACGCCTGACCGATCTTCCATTTTGTGTCACCTTCATAATGGAAATGGCGATAATTTTGCAACCCCTCCGAGCGTCCCATGCTGTTCTTTGCCCTGTGAGGCTGATAATCGTCGGCATAGCGCCACTCATCGTGGTGCTGGGGGATAAAATGCGTCTCCTGCTTTTTCCCTCTGACCGTTAAAAATGCCCGGAAACCGGCCTCGTCATTCATAACGGCATCCAGACCGGGATCCTCAAGAAAGGTGCCATGCGGAGAGAGCATCTTCAACGTGATATCCGAGGGAAGCATAATGCTGGGCTGAGTCATATCGCTATCGACGTATCCGCCATGGGCGGAAATCACCAGGGTTTTGCTCCCTTGTTGCCTGGCCCCTTTGGGGTTTCTGGTAAAAAACTGCACATAATGGTTATCCGCCAGAGTGCGATACCCGACGGTGCCAATGTCGCGCGCGTTGCGTATATTGATGGAGGTAAAATCGGGGCTGTTTTTATACAGCCGCTTGCCGCCGTGGCGCCGCTCCCCCCTGATTTTGTTGCCTTTTATTCGGGCAGATGTACGCACCAGCGGTTTACGCTTGCCCGCAAAGGCCATCGCCTGGCGCGCCTGTATTTGTTTGACACTCAAACGACCGACACCGATGACATCGCTCAGGGTGCCGAAAGCCAGAAACCACGCGCCGATCTGGGCTTCGCAGAGCGCATTTTTATACACTACGCCGTTATCAGTACTGGCTGCCTGATGCAGATTGACGGCAATTTCACCGATACCAGAGGAAAGCCCAACGGTCGCCCAAACCGCAGCGCCCGCAGGCCCGGTCACGGCCATCAGCAGTATGCCTGCAATAGTGCCCGTGGTCGCCAACACCCGCTTGTAAAACATCAGCTGCTTATCGCGGCTAAACTCATCAGGGGTATACACCACCGCATCAATGTTCTTGGCTAACTGATCCACCAGCGCCTGATAAAGCTGATGCTGATAATGCGGTCGATATTCCAACTGCAACGCGGGTCGCAGGCAATAGTCAGGCAATGCCATACCCCGGTAAATATCCGGATTACACATCAGCGTGGGTTTTAATTCCCCCGCGGTCAGACGTTGTTCATCAAAGACCGAAAGATGCTTACGGATGAACGCTTCACATTCAGCATCAAACGCATAACGATCGGCGATTTTCACCTCTGAATGGGCTAGAGAAATATACACCACGCGCGAATCAAGCACCGTAGACAGGGCGAGAAGATGCGGGACAACGTTATTCTTCATGGTCACCAGTTGTGGGTTGAGTTTCCCGTCAAGGAAATAGCGAATGGCAGGGGGAATATCCGATGAAGGAAGCGTTTCAAGCGCATGGATCACAATACCAATAGCGCGAAAATCGAGCGTTGCCTCAAACAAGCGCTGAAATTTTACATTGACCTTCAGTTCACTGAGCAACGCGCCAAGTTCAGTGGAAATACGATCTGCAATATTGGGTTTCTCCACACTGACCAGATGTACAAAGTGGTCGATGTTGGGCGGGAAGTAAAATGAGGGATCGCCCATGGCAAGGGCTTCGCGCGCGTGAACGCCCAGATAGATTTCTTTGGTGGTAAACTGCACGGGCAGGTAGAGCCTCTGCCCGTTGAGCATCCGGCGGCCAAGCATCACGTCATGAGATTGATTTAACGCCGGAGGTGGGAAATGCTCCGCCAGTTGCGCATAGTATTTATCATAGATGCCCGTTATCACCGGGTTCAGACCGGCCGCATTTGCCTGCCAGTAAGCGGAGTGCTGAATAGCATGCTGGCGCGACACTGACGCATATTTTTTCATCAATTGTTGCGCTAAGGCAGTCTTGCGGCGCGGTGCAAAATGCGGGGGCGTTTCATCCAGATACTGTTTGACGTAGCGGATATGACTGAATTTCGTCAGCCGCCGCCGGGAGGCGCGTCCCAGCTTTTGATAGCTGAGGCGAAACGGCGTCTCTTTCTCTCCCAACCCCAGCAATAACATATCGAGAACCATCCAGGCGTACGCAGGCTCTCGTGCTTTTATCTCTTGCGGCGGAAAACGCAAAAATTCATCGCTCAATGTCGCAATGATATGGGGCTTATCGGCTGCCGGTAATTTAGCGCGGTCGTACATCTGGCTAAAACGTGAAGCCGGTGAAGGTAGGTTCTCCGTACCGCGCTGGAATCGTGCCCCCTTATCCGGGTGCCATCCTCCCAGGGTCATAAACTGCCGCAAATACGCTGCCAGCGCAGCATGCTCTGTGTCTGATAGCACCTCGAGATGCCGATGCGCATCCGTCCCGTTCTCCACCTTAGCAGGTGCGCTGGCGCGTTCCCTTGCCTCTGGCGCTAGCGGTAAACGGTCCGGCACGCTAACGGCATGTCCAGAGGGCGGCAAATAGGGATAAAACGCAGCCACGCTCTCATTGCCAGGATAAAAACCGTGAGGGATCATCCCCGGTTCATCCTGGTATCGTGAACGGAGCATGCCGATCCCCGCCGTTCCCCCACGCCACGCCATGCCGCCCAGCAGCAATAATCCGCCCAATAGCAGCGTCTTTTTAACGCGCGACGTCGCTTTGTTCCCCCTCTTATTGTCGGGTTTGGGTGCGGTGCAACAGGTTTCAGCGCTGGACATCAGCGTCAGTGGGGAAGCCGAAACCGCACGTAGCTTGTGCCGTAACGGTTTGAGATCGCCATGGACCGTTTTATGTGGGGTTTTACACGCTGACGGTGACATTACAGAACACATCGGGCTGCAAGACGAGCCCGAAACAGGAAGTAACAACGTCATGACAAGATACCTTTCTCAAGTAAACGCCAAAAGAGAGAGTGAAAAAAAGGCGGGATGATAAATCAAATAATAAACAGCATGTTACAGAAAACACCCTTGCTATAAGACACAACAAAACCGGCAACAGACAGGATAAAGCGTTTCATTTCTTGAGAATAAGAGCATAACCGTCCACAATTTACCTCAGGCCATAACCCTTAAGGACATCATGATGAAGAGAACGTTTATCGCCCTGTTATTGGGTGCGGTTTCTGTTGGTGCGATGGCGCAACAAGGGGGATTTGTCGCGCCGAACAGCGCAGGCGCTACCTCGGGAGGATTTAAGGGCCCGGTGCCCGGTTTGACCACCGTAGAACAGGCTAAAACACTCAGGGACGATGCCTGGGTGGTATTGGAAGGTCATCTGGTACGGCAGTTAGGTCATGAACTGTACGAGTTCCGCGACAGCTCTGGCACCGTCCATGTTGATATCGATGACAAGCGCTGGGCAGGGCAAACGGTCACACCCAACGACAAAATCCGCATTGAAGGCGAAGTGGATAAAGACTGGAATAGCGTTGAAATCGACGTTAAATCCGTTCATCTGGTAAAATAACGCGTCACCATAAAGGGGCTTAACGCCCCTGTTCACTCAGGGCACGCCGCGCTACACTGCGCAACATCATGCGCCCTTTTTTATTGTTGCAAGGAACTTATGACTGCGCTCAAGCGGTTAACCGCCCTTTCCCTCACGACGCTACTGTACGCCTGTAGCGCTTTTCAAGGCAAACCCATGCCGCTGCCACCGCCAACACCGCATGCGCAGCTTATCGTCTATGCCCAAACCGGCACCTTAGAGAAAATGGGTTCGATATCGGTTACCGTGCGAGGCAGTACCGACGACGCCGATCGCGCCATTCAACAAAAAGCGGACGCTTACGGCGCACGCTATTACACCATCACGTTGAAGCAAGAGCACGCATTGACCAACATGTGGACATCACGCGCCGTGCTGTACCGCTAAACAAGCGCGCTGATGTACAAAAGCGGCGTGGTTACGCCAGACGCTGCCTGACCGCCTCAAACAGACAAACGCCGGTCGCGACGGAAACGTTAAGCGACGAGACGCTACCGGCCATCGGGATACTGATCAACTCATCGCAGTGTTCACGCGTCAAGCGGCGCATCCCTTCCCCTTCCGCGCCCATTACCAGCGCCAGCGGGCCAGTCAGCTTGCTTTGGTAGAGCGTATGATCGGCTTCACCCGCCGTCCCAACGATCCACACCTGATTTTCCTGCAACACGCGCAGCGTGCGCGCCAGATTGGTCACGCGGATCAACGGAACATTTTCCGCGGCCCCGCAGGCCACTTTTTTTGCGGTGGCATTGAGTTGCGCAGAACGATCGCGCGGCACAATGATCGCATGCACCCCGGCGGCATCCGCGTTACGCAAGCACGCACCGAGGTTGTGAGGATCGGTAACACCATCCAGTACCAATAAAAACGGCTGTGCTACGCTTGCCAGCAGAGCCGGCAGATCGTTTTCCTGATACTGGCGCCCCTCTTTAACCCGCGCCACGATCCCCTGATGCACCGCCCCTTCAACCTTGCTATCCAGCCATTGACGATTCGCCACCTGAATCACGATGCCATTGGCTTCCAGGGCGGCGATCACCGGTTGCAAGCGGCGATCTTCACGCCCTTTCAGGATGAACACTTCCAGAAAACGCTGCGGATCGCGTTCTAACAGGGCGTTGACTGCGTGGATACCGTAAATAATTTCGCTCATTGATACTCTTCAAACGTGGTGTGTTAACGAACGGCGGAAACTCCGCCGTTCGCTGCGGGCATTTACTGTGCCGCGTTCTTTTTACTGGCGCGTTTCGCCTTGGTGGCGGCGGCGATCTTACGCGTTTTTTCGACGTTTTTCTGCGTCTTGTCGGTCTTTTTCTTCGCTTTGGCCTTGGCTTTCACCTTATCGGGCGCCGCCTTTTTCCCTGCGCTTTCGTCCTTGCGGAACGCGCTATCAGGTTCAAAATTGGCCGGCTTCTTACCACCGCGACGTGGGGGCCGAGCCTCACGGCGGACAGGTTTTTTCGCCTTGTCGCGTGCGGTCTTGCCTTCACCGCGCACTTTACGGGTGCTGGAGAGCAGAGAGAAATCGATATTGCGTTCGTCCATATTGACCGCTTCCACGCGAATTTCGACTTCGTCACCGAGACGATAGACTTGCCCGCTCGATTCACCGATCAAGCGTTGACCTATATTGTCATAACGGTAGTAGTCGTTATCCAACGTGGAGACATGCACCAGACCGTCGATAAACAGATCGTTGAGGCGGACGAAGAAGCCAAAGCCGGTGACGCTGGCGATGATCCCGGTAAAGGATTCTCCCACGTGGTCCTGCATAAAGTCACACTTCAGCCAGTCGGCGACATCGCGTGTCGCTTCATCCGCACGTCGCTCGGTCAAAGAACAGTGCATGCCCAGTTGCAGCATCTCATTCAGATCGCTGTGCCAGCCGCCGGTCGGCGTCCAGCGTTCACGGCGATCGCTCAACAAATACTTGATGCCGCGGTGCAGTGACAGATCGGGATAGCGGCGAATCGGAGACGTAAAGTGACCGTATGACGTCAGCGCCAGACCAAAGTGGCCGCGGTTTTCCGGATCGTAAATCGCCTGCTTCATCGAGCGCAGCATCATGGTTTGCAGCATTTCATGATCGGGGCGTTCCGCCACCAGCGTCATCAGTTCGGCGTAGTCTTTGGGCTCCGGTTTCATACCGCCTTTCAGCGTCAACCCAAGCTCACCCAGCACGCTACGCAACGCCAGCACATGGTCTTCACTCGGGCGATCGTGCACCCGGAACAGCGCAGGCTCCTGATTTTTCTCAACGAACCGGGCCGCCGAGATGTTAGCCAGGATCATGCACTCTTCAATCAGTTTGTGCGCATCGTTGCGCACCATCGATTCCACGCGTTCGATACGGCGTTCCGCGTTAAAAATAAACTTCGCTTCTTCGGTTTCAAAGGCAATGCCGCCGCGCTCTTCGCGCGCTTTTTCCAGCACCTGATACATCTTGTGCAACTCTTCCAATCCGCCTACCAGCGGCTGGTAATGCGCTCGCAGCTCCGCATCGCCTTGCAACATATGCCACACCTTGGTGTAGGTCAGGCGCGCATGGGAACGCATCACGGCTTCGTAGAATTTGTAGGTCGTCAGCTTGCCGGTGGCAGAAATGGTCATCTCGCACACCATACACAGCCGATCCACGTCCGGGTTCAACGAACACAGGCCGTTAGACAGCACTTCCGGCAGCATCGGCACCACTTGCGAAGGGAAATAAACCGAGGTACCGCGCGCCCGCGCTTCATGATCCAGCGGCGTATTGGGGCGCACGTAATAGCTGACATCGGCAATCGCAACCCACAGACGCCAGCCACCACCGCGTTTTTTCTCGCAGTAGACCGCATCGTCAAAATCGCGCGCGTCTTCACCGTCAATCGTTACCAGCGGCAGCGAGCGCAGATCAACGCGCCCTTTTTTCGCACTTTCCGGCACCTGTTCGTTGAAATCTTTGATCTGTTCTTCGACCTGTTTCGACCAGGTGTGCGGGATATCGTGGGTGCGCAGCGCGATATCCACCGCCATGCCGGTGCCCATTTTATCGCCCAGGATCTCGACAATCTTCCCGATGGCTTTGGTGCGACGCGTTGGGCGCTGGGTTAACTCCACCACCACCATGTAGCCCATGCGAGCGCCGTTGATGTTCTCTTGCGGGATAAGGATGTCGAAGCTCAGGCGGCTGTCATCCGGCACCACAAACCCCATACCGGCATCGAGGAAGTAGCGACCGACAATCTGCCCGGTACGCGGTTCCAGTACCCGCACGATACGGCCTTCGCGCCGCCCTTTGCGATCGGCACCCAGCGGTTGCGCCAGCACCACGTCGCCATGCATGGTGCGTTTCATCTCTTCAGCCGACAGGTACAGGTCGTCCTTGCGCCCTTCTACGCGCAGGAAACCAAAGCCGTCGCGGTGGCCAAGGACCGTGCCGCGCAGCAAATCCAGTTTTTCCGGCAGCGCATAGCATTGGCGGCGGGTAAACACCAGTTGACCATCACGCTCCATCGCGCGCAAACGGCGGCGCAGCGCTTCTTGCTGCTCTTCCGTCGTCAATGCCAAATCGGTTGCCAGTTCGTCACGGCTGATGGGCGTATTGCGTTTTTCGATGTGGGCCAGAATGTATTCGCGACTGGGGATGGGTGATTCGTATTTTTCTGCTTCACGTTCCAGGAATGGATCTTGGGACATTGCGGTTCCTCCGTTGTCTTCAGCAGAAGGCTGAACGGACTTCATTCAACCAACAATAATTTATAAAGCGGCGGGTTCTCTTTCACCATATCGGCCAACGTATGTTGGTCCAGTTCGGAGAGAAAGCGCTGAACGCCCTGTTGCAGCACCAGTTTTAACCGGCATGCCGGCGTGATGTGGCAAAACTCATGGTTGCAGTTCACCAGAGACAGCGGCTCCAGCGCGCGCACCACATCGCCTATGCGGATGGTTTCCGCGGGCTTGCCCAAACGGATGCCGCCATTTTTTCCGCGCACCGCCATCACAAAGCCAGCCCGACTAAGTTGATTGATAATTTTGACCATATGATTACGAGAGACGCCATACACTTGCGTCACTTCAGTAATATTCGTCATCTTGCCTTCAGGCAGTGATGCCATGTAGATAAGCGCGCGTAATCCGTAATCCGTAAAACTGGTTAACTGCACAGAAACCTCGGATACCCTCGGGTATCGGTAAGAACGTCGCAACCATGCTCATCGCATCAACGTTCGTCAAATCATCAAAACCCATGCTGGCAGCACTCCCTCGCTTGTTTTGCACTACCAAGGCATCACAGCCAAAGGAAGCAAAAGTGAGGCTAACACGGACGATAAATCACATAAGAGCTAGATTTACTAGCAATAATAAACCAGTCGCGAATGATCCGGCGAATTATTTAGCATATTCGCTGGGTTTACGCATTGATTGCTTCCTTACATCGGTGAATTGCCATAGGTTGGGACTTCATACCTGACGGGAGGAGAGATTCAGAGCCTCGTGACACACTCACTTGACATCCCTGCTCAGCAGTCGGGTGATACGAGCAAGCAAACGGTTACCATAGATAAACGCTCTACTTGCAAAGCAAACCGCCAACAAAGAGGTAAACATGAATTTACATTTTAAATGACAATCTATCGTACACTTGACAAGCGATCAATTATCTCCCTTTGTCAATTTCCTATGCTATCAATTGGTTACTTAGCTATCGTTAAGTGCAAATTTTTACTGAATGTCTGAAAACAAAATGAAGCGCAATGTAGCCTGGAAAAAATATTGTCAAGGCATCTAATCATTACATCACACTTCTTAATTATTACTTTGTTGATAAACAATGAATATTGTCAAAAACCACTTTAAAAATAAATTGAAGGCTACCTATAAATAAAAAAATAATTCAATACCTAACAACTTATATTCATCAATAACAAAACAATCATAGATAAAACCCCCTACAAAAACTAACAACAAGATTATACTGAATATAACTCTGGGCCTTAAAAAAACCAGAGAGAGAAATAAGAAAAAGACCACAAAATAAAACAATAATTTAGAATCAAAAAACCTTAACCTGTTAATTATCAAGGTGAAATCAACGTGTTATTCTATCTGTTACCAACATAAATAATGAGCAGTCTCATTTTATTTATAGAGAGGTATGTATGCAAGCCTATAAAGCCATAGTGATATTAATCATATCATTATTTTCATTCAGCTCAAATAGTTACGCTGTATATCTGTATAATATTGATGATGAGGGTAGTTCTGTAGAAAGTCTAAAAATATTACTGGGAGAGCCGACCACTCAAGAGTTAGTCGTCGCGAAATTAAATATTTATCAGCTAAACAATGAAATAAAAAAACTAGAAATACCCATAAACACTAACTTGGTGGTTAGCTCAGAACTTATCAGTTTTGAAACAACAGATGCACAGGCCGCCGTTTGGCAAGGCAGAATTGTAAAAGTCAACAAAGGAGGTTACATTGATAATGTATTTCAAAATTCAGTAGACAGCTTTGTGACTCTGATTAGGGCAGACAACAGACTCACCGGAATGATCTCTATCAGAGGGAAAATATATACAATCAAGCCATTAGATGAATATAGAGTTGCAATTATCACTCTGGACAGCAGCAAGTTCCCTGATGAGGGTGAGCCTATAAATGTCCCTGACACAGAGACCAGTCCAGTAGCGCCACCCACAGACTTAGCACAAACACCTTTTAACCCCAATGCAACAAGCGAAATTAATATCTTAATGATCACAACCCCTGAAGCTTTTAATCAAATAGGTGAAGCTAATTATAGGGGATTTATCAGCATGGCAGCCAAGACATTGCAACAAAATGCCCTTAACACCAATCTCAGAATACGATATACCGTCAGTGATATCGTCACCAATATCGCAGAGAGAGGTCGAAACCAGCACCAATTACTCGCGGCTATGCAGACCCCCAATAACGAGTTGGGTCAATTTGCAGCATACCAACGTAACCGTGCACGGGCAGACCTGGTTCAATTAGTCGTCGCCTATAATGGCGTTTGTGGGTTAGGAAACCACTTGGACGGCTCCTTACACCACTTTAGGTATTGGGGGTTTAGCACCGTCTGGCACAGATGCGTCGATAATTTTACCCATGTACATGAATTCGGTCATAATTATGGTGCCATGCATGACCGAAACACCGAACAAAACCGCTTTTTCCCGTGGGGATTTGGTTTTCGGGATACGGCAGTGGTTCCTGGGTTTAGCACAGTGATGACAAGTTGCAACGGTTGCAGCAGAATCAATATGTTTTCCAGCCCGTTATTAGCACCTAATGGTCGCCCCATGGGAACCACAATGGAAGATAACCGGCGAGTGGTCGATCAAACACGCCACAATGCCGCGCTGGTTTTTCCAAAAGATCCTGGTGGTCCTGTCGATCCCGAATATCCTGTAGATCCTGGTTATCCCACAGGCAACTACGACCATGTGTTTCCAAGCGGTCTATCCACCTACCGAGCAGGAACACGTGTTTTACAGCCCAGAAATAACCTTATCTACGAGTGCCGTCCATTCCCCAATGAGGGCTTTTGTAGGCAATGGTCGCCAGCTTCCCCACAATTTGAGCCAGGTTTCGGTGCAAGTTGGCCACAGGCGTGGATACTACGGTGATAACTGCTGGAGCTATTTGTTATAGCCCCTTGTTATCTACCTGCGAGTTCCATCCGGCATAACCCCCTCCCGCCAACGCGGTATTCAGGACGCCGCGTTGGCGGGCATTTGCCGCTCCATCGAGTCAATCATCGACTGCTTCGCGGTGTCCAAATGGCGGCGCAGCTCACGCATCGCGAGCAGATCGTTGCGACACAGCATCGCGCTCAGCAGCGCCAAATGCTCCTCCACCGCCAGCGTATTGCGCTGTTTGAGCGAACGCTCGTCCCACTGATAGTGAAAGTGGAACACTACCGAGATTATCTCGCTCATCTGATCGAAAAACGGATTATCCGCAGCAGAAATAATCAGTTGGTGCAGTTGCTGATCCAGCGGCGAAAACAGGCGATAGTATTCCTGAATATGGTTACGCAGTTCACGATGGCTCTCCAGCAACTCTTTCACCGTGATCCAACGCGGATCGCGGTCAGGCAAGTTCATAAAGGCGTTCAGCGCATGCGTTTCCAGCATCTCCCGCAGTTCGAACAGTTTTTCGGCATAGGCCTGATCGAACTGTTTCATGCGCCAATAACCCCGGCGCAGGCTCTCGATCAGATCGTAACGTGAGAAGCGCAGCAGAAACTCGCGCACCACCATCGGCCGGACGTGGCACCGGCGTGCCAGTTGCAGTTCGGTAAAGGCATCGCCCGGCACAATCTGGCGCTGGTTGATCATGTGATAAAAGCGCTTTTCGAACAGTGCGGTCTGTTCCTCCAGCGTTTCGGCGATCACATCAAAACCGTCATTGTTCTCCGGCACGCGCGCAATGTGATATTTGCCGCCTTCGCGCACCACGATGCCGCGCTCGGCCAGGTAATCCAGCGTATGCATCACCGTCGTGCGACTGATATTGAACATCTCCGCCAGCACCGCCTGCGAAGGCAGAGGAGAGACCAGCGAAGCCTGATTTATCGCATCGATAAACTGGTTAATCACATGCTGGCGTAAGGTGGGTGTACGACTCATACAGGACCTTATTTGGTTTTTTATTCATTAAAAACCGATTAAGAGCCAAAGTCAGTGTGATTTATCACATTACTGAAAACTCTCTGCAACATGGGGCCCTGTTTTAGGAAAAGATAACGGCACCAGGTGAAATTGATGTAGAGAATAAAAAATGAAAAGTCTTATATGCCGACAACCAACACAATTTGAATATAAAGAACGACCCGTGCCAACACCAGCGGAAAACGAAGTATTATTAAAAGTCAAAACGGTCGGCATATGCGGCACCGACATTCATGCCTGGGCGGGGAAGCAGCCTTTTTTTAATTATCCTCGCGTACTCGGTCATGAAATTTGCGGTGATATTGTTTCCATAGGAAATAATGTCACTCGTTTTCATATTGGCCAGCAGGCTGCGGTTATTCCTTATCTCTCTTGTAACACGTGCAGTGCCTGTTTAAATCATCGTCCGAATTGCTGCGAAAATATCTCGGTTATCGGCGTACATCAGGACGGCGGCATGGTGGAATATATCGCTGTGCCGGAAAGCAACGTGCTGCTGGCAGAAGGTATCGATCCGGCCGCTGCTGCGCTGATTGAACCCTTTGCCATCAGCGCTCACGCCGTCCGTCGCGCTGAATGTGTACCGGGCGACAGCGTACTGGTGGTGGGCGGCGGCCCGATTGGGCTGGGCGTCGCGGCCATCGGCCTGGCGGACGGCCTGAATATCGCGCTGGCCGATACCCAGGCAGAGCGGCGAGCGCATACCCATAATCTGCTAGGCATACCGGTGCTGGACCCGGCATCCCCTCAGTTTGAACAACAACTCCGTGCCACCTTCCAGGGAGAACTGCCTAACAAAGTGATCGATGCCACCGGAAATGAAATCGCGATGAATAACAGCGTCAATCTTATTCGTCACGGTGGACAAATTATTTTCGTTGGTTTATTTAAAGGAAATCTCTCATTTTCCGATCCTGATTTTCATAAAAAGGAGACGACCATGAAAGGAAGCCGAAATGCCACCCATGAGGATTTTGCCAAAGTGGCGACATTGATGAGTGAAGGGAAAATCAGTGCGGAAATGATGTTAAGCCATCGGTTTGACTTTTCGTCTCTCGCTGCGATTTATGAAACTGAAATAGTCAATAATAAAAATCTGTTGAAGGCGGTCGTGGAGTTTTAATCTCACTCTGCGGAATCATCGGACGAATGCCTTACCCTACAAAAATAATGAGGTTGCTATGAAAATAAAATTACTGCCCTTATGTTTTGCTGTGAGTTTTGCCGTAACAGGAATCGCTGGCGCACAGGCGCAAACCAAAGAACTGCGCTTTTCCTGGTGGGGGGGCAACCAGCGCCACCAGGCCACGCTCGCTGCCATTGCCGCGTTTGAAAAAGCGCACCCGGACGTCAAGGTGAAAGCAGAGCCCGCCGGGTGGGATGGCTACCTCTCCAAATTAACCACGCAGTTGGCAGGCAACACCGAACCGGACGTGATGCAAACCAACTGGAACTGGCTGGTGCTGTTCTCCAAGGACGGCAACGGTTTCTATAACCTCAACAATGCCAAAGGGATAGACTTGACGCAGTTCTCCCCGCAGGCGCTCAAAATGACCAGCGTGGACAACAAGCTTAACGCTATTCCTGTCGCCATGACGGGGCGCTCCATGTATTACAACCCGGTGCTGTGGCAAAAAGCGGGGTTGAGCTACCCACAAACCTGGGATGACATGCTGGCTGCCGGTCCGGTTTTTAAACAGAAACTGGGCGACGATCACTACCCGTTCGTGCTGGCTAACCACGACACTACCATCATGACGTTTCTGAACTCGTACATGATTCAGAAATACAATAAAACCATGATCGATGATAAAACCCAATCCTTCACCTTTACCCCGCAGGAGTGGCTGGACTACTTCGGGATGTATAAAAAGCTGGTGGACGGGCACGTCATCCCCAACATGAAATTTTTCGCCGCCTACGGCAAAACCAACGCCTGGGAAATTCCCAACTGGCTGGAAGGCAAGATTGGCGGAGTCCACACCTGGAGCACCGACAACACCTTCTCCGGTAGCCTGAAAGCACCGGCTACGCTGGAAGTGGGGCCTTATCCAACATTGCCGGGCGCCAAAGACAGCGGCATGTTCTACAAACCGGCCATGATGCTCTCCATCGGCAAAAATACCCGCTATCCGCAGGAGTCTGCCCAGTTGATCAATTTCCTGCTGAATGCGCCGGAAGGGGTCAGCGCCATGGGGCTGCAACGCGGCGTGCCGCTGAGTCAGGTTGCCAGCAAACAGTTGATGGATGCGGGTACGCTCAATGCCACGCAGTTGCCCGTGCAGGGGCTGAAGCAGGTGGAATCGCTGTACGGCAATATTGCGCCGTCACCCTATATGGAGAACCCACAGTTGCTGGCCTCGTTCCTGGAACACCTGCAAAAATACGATTACGGCCAGATGACGCTGGAAGAGATGGCACAGTCGTTCCCCAAATCGGGGCAGCGTATCCTGAAAAAAATCATGTAATACCAACACCTACGCTACGCATCCGTGTGGCGTAGGCGCTATCAGTAATGGGTAAACCGTTTTATTCTGTCACTACGATATTTGTAAACATGCGAGAAAACTATGAACGCCTTTGACACTGCGCACACGGACACCGCGGCAGCCGCAAGCCGCTACGACGCGATTTATCAAAAACTTGAGCTGCTGTTCAATGAGATCATTACCGTTCGCACGGACGATGCCGCATTGAAGAAGCTGAAGGTGATCGCTTCAGATCTCTCGATCGAAAACTGGGACTGGTCGCAAGGCGTGGGGATCTACGGTATCTGGCGTCTTTATCAGGTCACGGGCGAACAGCGTTATCTGGACTATGTGCTGGCATGGTATCAACGCCGCCTGGCAGAAGGGTTGCCGGAGAAAAATATCAACCGTATGGCACCGATGCTGACGCTCACCACCATGGGGATCGCCCAGGAGAGCCGCGAGCATCAAGCGCTGATCGAGGAATACGCACACTGGATTGAACATGAACTGCTGCGCACCCAGGAGAATGGGTTCACCCACTGCACCAGCGATCACCTCAATGAAGAGCAGCTCTGGGTCGATACGCTGTTTATGAGCGGTCTGTTCTACGCCCGTGCCAGCGCCTATCTCAATCGTCCTTCCTATCTGGACGAGGTCAGCTATCAGTTCCTGTTGCACATCAAATACCTGATCGACAGAGATACTGGGCTGTGGATGCACGGCTGGAACTTCAGCGGCAACGGCAACTACGGCAAAGCATTGTGGGGACGCGGCAACGGTTGGGCCGCCATCAGCACCGTCGATTTCCTCGAGATGCTGGACCATCAAGATGCCAGCCACCAGATGATCCTCAACACCTTCCGCCGTCAGGCCGATGCGGCCGTGCGCTATCAGGATGCCAGCGGTATGTGGCGCACCCTGCTTAACCAGCCTGACAGCTACCTGGAGGCCTCCGGCACCGCCGGTTTCACCTACGCGCTGTTGAAAGGCATTCGTCTCGGTCTGCTCGATGAACGCTATCACGATGCCGCCTGGAAAGGCGTCAATGCCCTGCTGAGCCGCATCAGTCCACAGGGCGAAGTGGCGGATGTCTCCGCAGGAACCTCGGTCGGGCACGATCTCGACCACTATCGCAAGATTGCCATCAAACAGCGCGCGTATGGTCAGTCGCTTACCATGCTGGCGTTGACAGAGGCATTGGCCGGGCTGAAGTAGCTTCGAAATTCTGGCAGCTCCGTGGCGTATCGGGCCGTCGCGGGGCTTTTTTCAGCGTTGTTTACTGCGCCGTGTGTGGCGTAAAGGCCTGCTCCGCATCCGGTGGCAACAATCCCGCGTTCCAGCGCTGCTGCCAGCTGTGCGCAAAGGTTTGCATCCCGCTTTGGCCGCCCATTTGCAACAGGCCAGGCAGTTGATGGCTTTTCCCCTCACGAATCAGGTTGGCTACCGCCGTATTTGCCAGCAACACTTCATACAGGGCAACGCGCCCGCCACCGCGTCGTAGCACCAGTTGCTGCGCCACCACACCTTGCAGACACAGCGCCAGTTGGCTGCGCACAAAATCCTTCTCCTGTGCGGAAAACACATCCAGCAGACGTTCTACCGCCTGTGCGGCACCGCGCGTATGCAGCGTCGCCAACACCAAGTGCCCGGTTTCTGCCGCCGTTAACGCCAAGCGAATGGTTTCGCCGTCGCGTAATTCCCCCAGCAGGATCACATCAGGATCTTCACGCAGCGCGCCGCGCAAGCCGTGGGCAAACGACGGGCAGTGCACGCCGATTTCACGCTGTTGAATCAGGCCGCGATTTGCGGAAAGCGCGGAGGAGTAGACAAATTCAATAGGGTCTTCCAAGGTAATAATATGACAAGCCCGCTGCTGCCTGAGCGCATTCACCATCGCTACCAATGTGGTGGATTTTCCACTGCCGGTTGCGCCTGTCACCAGAACCAACCCGGCGGGTCGCGTTATTAACGATGAAAGAATTGGCGGCGCATGCAGTGTTTCCAACGCGTGCGCCGTTGTTGCAATGGTGCGCAACGCAACGGAAAGCCCGGCATGCTGGCGAAACAGATGCGCGCGCAGCCGAATGCCGTCGGGTGTGGTCAACGCGCCATCCGCCTGCCCCTCGGTGTGTAATTGCTGGCGCTGAAGGGCCGTCATCCAACTTTCGCCCCAACGTTCCAGTTGCGCAGCGCTGCAACAGGCGCTGGCCTGTACCGGTTGTAGCTCGCCATCAATACGCCACATCGGCGGATATCCGCTACACAGGTGCAGATCGGAGGCATTCTGTTTTACACTACAGGTTATCCACTCATTGATATCCATAGATCCCATCCTTAGCATGACCATGAACCCGATTGAGCAGAATCTACAGAACGTCAGAGAGAAGATCGCCACCGCCGCCACCGCATGTGGACGCGACCCGCACGCGGTGACCTTGCTTGCCGTCAGTAAAACCAAACCTGTGGCGGCGATCGAAGAAGCGATTGCCTGCGGGCAGCGAGGTTTTGGGGAAAATTATGTACAGGAAGGCGTGGACAAGGTGCTTTATTTCCGTGAGGCCCTGCCTCAGGTGGAATTACAATGGCACTTTATCGGACCACTGCAATCCAATAAGAGCCGCCTGGTTGCCGAACATTTTGACTGGTGCCACACCGTCGATCGCCCTAAAATCGCCCAACGCCTGAGCGAACAGCGTCCGGCGGCGTTAGCGCCGTTGAACGTATTATTACAAGTGAATATCAGCGGTGAGGCCAGCAAATCGGGGATTGCACCGGCAGATCTTCCTGCCTTGGCCGCCAGCGTCGCGGCACTGCCGCATCTGACACTGCGGGGTCTGATGGCGATTCCGGCACCGGAAAGCGACTACGCACAGCAGTTAGCGGTATTTCAATCGATGAATGACCTGTTTGCGCAGTTAAAATTGCATTATCCTCAGGTGGATACCCTCTCCATGGGGATGACGGATGATATGAGCGCCGCGATTGCGGCAGGCAGCACACTGGTACGTATCGGCACCGCCATTTTCGGCGCGCGTGATTATCATCAGCATGGGTAAGCCTTAGCATGTATAAGCCTCAGCGTGGATAATCCCCGTCGGGGCTGAACCCTGCTACTGGCCGGTTGACGAAAACGAGAGAACATAAAGATGCAACACCGCAAGCTTACCTTTATTGGTGCCGGAAACATGGCGCAGGCCATTATCGCAGGGCTGGTTAACGGCGGTTATCCCGCCGATCGTATCCTCGTCTGTGCTCCGAGCGCCGCACGCCGGGATGCGCTGGCCCAGCGCTATGGCGTTATCAGCAGCGACGACAATCTGGCGGGCGCGCAGGACGCCGATGTCGTGGTGCTGGCGGTGAAACCGCAACTGATGGCAAGCGTGTGCGAGCCGCTGCGCGGCATACTGAACGTGCCGGGCAAGTTGGTGCTGTCCATTGCGGCTGGCGTCAGCGTGGCGCGTTTTCAAGCGCTGTTAGGAGAGCCGTTAACGCTGGTACGCATTATGCCGAACACACCGTCGCTGGTGGGTAAAGGCATGAGCGGCCTTTATGCACCCGCCAACGTATCGGCGGAGGATCGTGCCTTTAGCGCTGCGCTGATGCAAAGCGTGGGTAAAGTATGCTGGGTTGAGCAAGAGAGCGGCATTAACGGCGTTATCGCCGCCGCAGGCAGCGCACCGGCCTACTTTTTCCTGTTTATGGAAGCGATGCAGCAAGAGGCGATTCGCCAGGGATTTACACCGGAAAGCGCGCGCCAGTTGGTGCAGCAGGCCGCACTGGGTGCAGCCGCACTGGTCGAAGCCAGCCCGGACACGCCGCTTGCGACGCTGCGTGAGAATGTGACGTCCAAAGGCGGCACCACCGCAGAGGCTCTGCGGGTGTTTAACGAACGCCAACTGACACAAACTGTCGCCGATGCCATGCAGGCTGCCGTGCATCGCGCACAGGAAATGGAAAAACTGTTTTAACGCACCGTTATTCTCTATATAGCTGATAAGGAATCGATGTTTCTATGCTAACCCTGACGTTTCTGGTCAAGACACTGGTCGACCTGTATGTAATGGTGCTGCTGTTACGCATTTGGATGCAATGGTCACGCAGTGATTTTTATAACCCGCTGTCGCAATTCGTAGTAAAAATCACGCAGCCTATCGTCAGGCCGCTGCGCCGTATTCTGCCTGCACTCGGCCCTATTGATAGCGCATCGCTGCTGTTGGCGTTTCTGCTGACCACGCTGAAATACCCGCTGCTGATGCTTATTCAGGTAGGCGCTTTCGCGATAAGCCCGGTGAACCTGCTGGTGGGTTTGTTGGCCCTGCTAAAATCCGCGGGCTATCTGGTGTTCTGGGTGGTGATCATCCGTGCGCTGATGAGTTGGGTAAGTCAGGGACGCAGCCCGGTAGATTACCTGCTGTTCCAGCTCACCGAGCCCTTTATGGCACCGATTCGCCGTATTATTCCGGCCATGGGCGGTATCGATTTCTCGGCGATGGCAGTGATTTTGATCCTGTATCTCCTGAACTACCTCGGCATGGATCTGTTCCCGGAATTCTGGTTCCTGCTGTGAGTGCTATCGCTCTGCTGCCCGACGGGTTGGTCATTCGGCTCTATATTCAGCCGAAGGCCAGCCGTGACCAGATAGTTGGCCTGCACGGTGATGAGCTGAAAGTCGCCATCACGGCACCGCCGGTCGATGGTCAGGCCAACGCGCATTTGGTCAAATACCTTGCCAAGCAGTTCCGGGTGGCTAAAGGCGCGGTGAGCATTGAAAAAGGCGAGCTGGGCCGCCATAAACAGATTAGAATTGCTAACCCGCAGCACATTCCTACGGAAATCGCCGCATTGATCTCGCAGTAACCCACCGCAGGGTGCTGCGCATCGCAACAGATAACCCCCCGCCATTCCCTACGATGGCATTAACAGAATGCAGGACACACGCATGGATACCACGAGGCAAAACGTCGTTTTAGCCACCGGCAACCCCGGGAAAGTTCGCGAACTCGCCGATCTGCTGGCGGATTTTGGTATGAATATCGTCGCACAAACCGAGCTGGGCGTTGATTCTGCCGAAGAGACCGGGCTGACCTTTATCGAAAATGCACTGCTCAAAGCGCGCCACGCGGCACAGATCACCGGGTTGCCTGCGGTTGCTGATGACTCAGGTCTTGCGGTTGATGCGTTGGGCGGCGCGCCGGGCATTTATTCCGCGCGCTACGCCGGGGTTGACGCCAGCGATCAAGCCAATCTGGACAAACTGCTCGATGCCATCAAGGATGTGCCTGACGAACAACGCGGTGCCAGCTTCCACTGCGTGCTGGTCTACCTGCGCCACGCCGATGATCCGACGCCGCTGGTCTGCCACGGCCGTTGGCAGGGCGTGCTGACGCGTGCAGCAGTGGGTGAAGGCGGCTTCGGCTATGATCCTATCTTCTACGTGCCGGGCGCCGGCAAAACCGCCGCAGAAATGACGCGCGATGAGAAAAATGCGCTGTCGCACCGTGGTCAGGCGCTGCGTTTGCTGCTGGATGCGCTGCGTCATGCATAAACTACCGCCGCTCAGCCTTTACATTCACATTCCCTGGTGTGTGCAAAAATGCCCGTACTGCGATTTTAACTCCCACGCTCTCAAGGGCGAGGTGCCGCATCAGGAATATGTGGATCACTTATTGGCCGATCTGGATGCGGATCTGCCACTGAGCGGCAACCGGGCTCTCAGTTCAATCTTTATTGGCGGCGGCACGCCCAGCCTGCTGAGCGCTGAAGGCATGCAGGCGCTGCTCGATGGCGTGCGCGCCCGTCTGCCGCTTAGCGCTGATGCCGAGATCACCATGGAAGCCAACCCCGGCACGGTAGAAGCCGATCGCTTCAGCGGCTACCAGCGCGCGGGAATTAATCGTATTTCGATTGGCGTGCAAAGCTTCAGTCCGGAAAAACTGACGCGTCTCGGGCGCATCCACGGCCCGGAAGAGGCCAAGCGGGCCGCGCATCTGGCGGCCGGTCTTGGACTGCGCAGTTTCAATCTGGACCTGATGCACGGCCTGCCAGATCAGACGCTGGAAGAAGCGCTGGACGATTTGCGTCAGGCGATAGCACTCAATCCACCGCATCTGTCGTGGTATCAATTGACGATTGAGCCGAATACCCTGTTCGGTTCGCGCCCGCCGGTGCTGCCCGATGATGACGCGCTGTGGGATATTTTCGCGCAGGGACATGCGCTGCTCACGGCCGCAGGCTATCAGCAGTATGAAACCTCTGCCTACGCCAAACCCGGCTATCAATGTCAGCACAACCTCAACTATTGGCGTTTTGGCGATTATCTGGGGATAGGGTGTGGCGCGCATGGCAAGATCACCCGTGATGACGGAAGTATTCTGAGAACCGTCAAAACCCGCCATCCGCGCGGCTATATGCGCGGCACTTACCTGGACCAGCGCAATGCGGTGCAAGCGGAAGATCTGCCGTTCGAATTCTTTATGAACCGCTTCCGACTGCTGGAACCCGCGCCGCGCAGTGAGTTCAGTGGCTACACCGGCCTGGCAGAAAGCGTGGTGCGCCCACAAATAGACTGGGCGGTGGCGCAAGGTTACCTGACGGAAACCGCTACTCACTGGCAGGTTACCGAACACGGCAAGCTGTTTTTAAATTCTTTGCTGGAAGGTTTTTTGGCGGAATAACCTCTACCGTATTAAGAACACAGGTGACCGGTGAGATAACATTTATCGACACCTGTCATCGCCAGAAAGGAATAATGCCTGTTTTTTTATTGTGAGCGCCCTCTTGAGATGATAATTTCACGCCCCTGCACGGCACTGAAGGACATTATCAATGATCTTAAAAATTTACTCACCACCAATCATCAACGTAAATACCACAGATCAAGCAACCAGGAAATCCGCACCTGAAAATAGCCTCTATAGATCTATCAGCTTTACCGAAAACTCGAGCAATGACATCAAAACAAAAGCAAAAGAAATATCAATAAAGTATGACCTCCTTGTCGACGATGTTTTATGTAATACACCGGGCGTCCAGAAAAATCAGAGGGAGCGCCTTCGTAATATCGGATTTGCCGTCACAGCATTAGAGCAGGTTACCAAAAAAATTTCGCCCGTTACCGAGAAAAACCCAACGTTGGGTTTCGCTTTTACAGAGAAAATAAAAAACATCTGCGAAGCGCTCCCCGTCGATAGAAAAAGAAACTTCACGCATGATGATGCTTATCTTTTGCGTGGAAGTAACTTTATTTCTGAGTTTCTTGCATCACAGGAAACATCAGTCGACAAGATAAGTTATGCGCAATTGTTGCATCTCGGGGAAAAAATGAGAAAAAACAGCACTAACCCCACCGCTATTAACGACACATCAATGAATAAATTCTTAACCGTTTGGGAACTTCGTAATGAATTAGCGCAATACTAGAGTTGATTATCTTATCTACGTCAGCTTACCTGCATCACAACAACACAGGTAAGCATATCAAAAAAAACGTTTATTTAGTATTGACCACGAGGACTGCCCACGGAGCACCGATTTCAGTTCAGTAAACATGGCACTATGCCCAAACTTTACCCCGTAGATTAATCAATATTAAATAAAACGCTAACACCCATGGCCGTTCATATTTTATACGTTTAATATCGTACAACGTTCAATATCTCACACTATTTCCCTCAATGGTACTTGAATAAATATAAGGATCATATTTATGTTCGGAACAATTCAACCAACCACATCATCAAATGGATGTCATGGCCTGGATACAGATAAAACCGCCAAAAAAGGTCATTTGCTTTTGGATTCGTGCCATGCCATAACCAATGTCCCCTTGGAACTTAACATCAGGGAAATGGAAACGCGGTTGTTCCAGATGGCAATAAAGAATAATTATATAAAAGACATACCCTCTTTAAAAGAAAGCATCCTACAAAATGATCGGTTACACTCACTCGGCATGGCGGTGACCACCGTTGCCAACATTGATATGATTAACAATGCCTATCCTCACCAAAAAATAACAGTGGATATGCAGACAGCAAAAATCGTCAACGAAATATGTGACAACACGCCAAGGGATAAAGCCATTGATATTGGTAAAGACAGTGCCATCAATAATCGAGGAAAAGCATTTATTTCTGGTTTCATTGCTGAATCATCGCCTATTGATGTGACACATTACGCACAGGCTCTGGATATTGGTTATCGCAGTCAGTTTAACGATATTGATCCTGTAATGATTGATCAATTTACGGGCTTATGGAAAATTCGTTTAGAAACATCAAAGCCCGTAGATATTCATTGATATTGTGCTCGCAGAAAAGAAGTTTAATGCGGCGATTGCATATCAATGTGGGGGATCCCATCCTCATCGTACACTTCACTGCAAGGCGTAAAGCCAAAGCTGCCGTAAAAGTGCTGTAAGTGGGCCTGCGCCGAGAGGAATTGCGGCTTGTCAGCCCAGTGACGCGCGCAAACCGCCAGTACATGCTCCATCAGCAGGTGTCCCACATGCTGCCCGCGCGCGCTGGGTGCAACGATAACGCGCCCAATCTTCACGCTGTCTTTTGCCGTCTTGGGGGCCAGCAACCGAGCGTAGGCCACCATTTTTCCTTGATGATACGCGGCCACATGGCGATGGCTGTCCACCAGATCTTGTCCGTCAATATCCTGATACGGGCAGTTCTGCTCAACCACAAACACCTGATTGCGTAACGCCAGAATGTCATACAGCGCATACAGATTCAGATCCTTGGCACACCAATCGTGCCAAATCAGGTTCATTTTCATTTCCTGTGCCATTACCGCCATGTTATCTATTCCTTCGCCCCACCGATTAAACGTCGCGCACGCGCCGTCGTCACCCACAGCACCACAATACTTAAGGCAAATAATACGCCAAACCCAACGCCAATGCCGAGCACCGGAACCCCCAGTTTCACCACCAGCGAGTAGAGGCCGAGCATCAGCAGCATCGCGGTGTTTTCACCCAAATTTTGTACCGCAATAGCGTTACCGGCCCCGACGCTGATACGTCCACGTTCCTGCAACAGCGCATTAAGCGGCACGATAAAAAAGCCCCCCAGCGCGCCGATAATCACCAACAGGCCATAGGCGCCAATCAAATTGGTCTGCAAGGTAAAAAAGACCACCGCGACGCCGATCAGCACCCCGGCAGGCAGGCAACGGCGCACGGTTTTCAGCGTAATCAATTTGGCCGCCAGCGCCGCACCTAACACAATCCCCACCGCCACCATGGCATTGAGTAGCGTCGGCGTAGCGTTATCGGTAATACCGAGCGCCAGTGGCACCCACAGCACCAGCAGGAAGCGCAGCGTCACGCCTGCGCCCCAAAACAGGCTGGTGCCAATCAAAGAAAGTCTGGCATCACCGTCACGCCACAGCGTGATCGCCGCGGAGAAGAAGCCTTGCGCCATGCGCTTCGGGTGCCAGGAGGTGCCCGGTCGCGCCGCGTTCAGGCGTGGGATCATCAGGTTCGCCGCCAGCGCAATGCCATAGGCCAACGCACAGGCACCCAACGCCAGATACAGATTCCAGTCAGCCAACACACCGCCAGCGACCGAACCAATGAGAATGGCCGCAATGGTCGAGGCTTCCATCAGTCCGTTGGCTTTCACCAACTGATCGCCGTGGGTGATCTCGCCGAGAATGCCGTATTTGGCCGGTGAGTAAGCCGCCGCCCCGACGCCAACCAACGCGTAGCCCAGAAAGGGATTGCCTCCCACGCAGATTGCCAGGGCTCCTAACAACTTCAAGGCGTTGGCGAACATCATCACCCGCCCTTTGGCAAAGCTGTCGGCCACTTGCCCGACAAAAGGGGCCAGTACGATATAGGCCGCCACAAATCCCATTTGCAGCACCGGCTGGCTCCATTCGGGATAGAGCAACGATTTGATCAGCGCCAGCGTGGCAAACAGCAGCGCATTATCACCAAACGCAGAGAAAAACTGCGCAACGATGACCGCATTCATGCTGCGCGACAGCAGCGGCGGCATGGCACCTTCCGGCGTACTCATTCTGCGCCCTCCGGTTGCTCTGCCATCTGGCGCAGCGTGACGAAATCCGGCTTGCCGCTGCCCAGCAGAGGCAGCGCTTTCAGCACGCGAATATCACGCGGTACCGCCAGTTCCGGCACGCCGCTGCTGCGCGCCTGCGCCAGCAAACGCTCACGCGTCAGCGTACTGTCAGTGGTAAACAGCACCAGCGCTTCCCCTTTGCTGCTGTCGCTTTTCGCGCTGGCAGCGTGTTGTTTATCCGCAGAGACTTGCTGCGCCAACTGCTCCACGCTCTCCAGCGACACCATTTCTCCGGCCAGCTTGGCAAAGCGCTTCACCCGGCCCACGATGGTACAAAAGCCCTGCGCATCCAAATCGACAATATCACCGGTGTCATACCATCCCTCTTGCCGCTCGCCGTCGGCGTTTTCCGCCACCGGGCGCTCCAGCACGCCGGGATTTTCTACCCGCAGATATCCCTTCATCACATTGGGGCCACGCAATTGCAACCGACCACCGCGTTCGATGCCCGGCACCGGAATCAACCGGGATTCAATCTCTGGCAGCAAGCGCCCTACGGTATGCACCTTTGCGGCCATCGGAACGTTAATCGCCACCACCGGCGCACATTCGGTAACGCCATAGCCTTCAAGGATGCGGATACCGAATTTATCCTGCCAGACGTTACGCACGTTCTCAGACAGCTTCTCAGCGCCGGCAACCACGTAGCGTAAGCGAGCAAAATCATAAGGATGCGCCACGCGCGCGTAGTGTCCAAGGAAGGTGGAGGTGCCAAACAGCACGGTACAATTCTGATCGTAAACCAGCTCAGGAACGATGCGGTAATGCAGCGGACTGGGGTAAAGGAAAACGCGCGCGCCGGTCAGCAGCGGCGTAAACAATCCCACGGTCAAGCCAAAGGCATGGAACAGCGGCAGCGCCGACATAAAGCGATCGCGCGGGGTAAAATCCGCCACGGTGCGAATCTGCTCGACGTTCGCCAACAGGCTGGTGTGAGAGTGCACCACGCCTTTCGGGTTGCCTTCGGAGCCGGAGGTGAACAGGATCATCGCGGCATCGTCTGGCTGATGCGGCACCATGGCGCGCACCGGAAACAGCAGGTGGAATAAAATCCACGCTTTGTCGGCCAGGGTCACCGTACCCTTCAAATCTTCCAGATACACCCAGTTGGCCTCTTTCACCTGCTCCGGCAGGTGGGTCAGTTTCCCTTTTTCCAGAAACTGACGCGAGGTGACGATGGTTTTGATTTCCGCCGCCAGCATGGCGCTCTTAATCCCTTTTGCCCCCGCCGTGTAGTTCAGCATGGCAGGCACGCGAGCGCGCAGCGAGGCACCAAGAATGGCCGCCGCCGTCACCGTAGCATTGGGCAGCAGCAGGCCGACGTGCTCTTTCTCCCGGGTAAAACGTTGCAGGATGCGGCCAACGCCGAGGGATTTTTTCAGCAGCCCTTGATAACTGTCTTCACTGAAGGCGATATCCGCGATGGACGGCGAGCTGTAGCCATAGCGCTGACAGGCACAGAGAAATGCCTGATACAGCGTCTGGCGCGGGCGCGTTTCCATACGCGCAGCCATCATGATGCGGTGCAGGTGCTCACCCGCCAGCTCGCGCCGTTCGCGCGCGCTGCCCGCTACCGGCATCGGTAATGTGGTCGGCGGCAAATAAGAGAGGGTAACCTGAGGGAAAAGGCGCTGCTTAAACGTACCTTTAAGGCGACCAAACGGGCTGAACGCAATGCCTTCAATGCGCACCGGCACCAGCGTAGCGCCCGATTTTGCCGCGACAAAGGCAGCACCGCTGTAGATTTTCATCAGGGAGCCGGTCACGGTGATACGCCCTTCGGGAAACACCACCACCGGGCGGCCCTGCTCAATCACTTTGATAAGCCCTTTGATCGCCAACGGTTTGGTGGGATCGAGTGGCACAAAATCGATATAGGGTTTCAGGAAACGCATAAACCAGCGATCGCTGATGCTGGAATAGACAGCAAACACCGGCTTAATCGGCAAAAACAGCGCCAACAGCACACCGTCTAAAAATGACTGGTGATTTGGCGTAATCAGCAGTTTTGATTGTTTAAATACCGCACTATCGCCTTCAATCCGTACGCGATACAGGCGCTGGAACAGCCAACGCAGCAGGGTGTATATCATTCCTTCTCCCATAGTCAGGCCATCAGCGTGCCGGAAGCAGGCTGGCCCTTCACAGTTAAACGACCACATAAAAACGGCGGGACATTCAAACTACTATAGCTAGCAGACGAGTGTCAGGGCAACAGTGCCACACGCATGATGCAGAAATAACGAGAGAAAATGGGAAAGGCGGGGAGCAAACGACAGGCAAAAAAAAACCTACGCATCCGCGTAGGTTGGTGCAATTTCATGGTTCAATGTACTTCTGCGATTCACTCGACAGAGTCCATCGATTTACCACCAATCAATACCTCTGGGATGGACTACTCTAGAGACTCACCCTTGATGAGGCCAGTGGACAATCGCAAGAGTTCTGCTCTAAGTGCAACCAACTGTAAATTTCTGCCGAGTCATGTAAAGTCAGCCTCCCATATTGTGATAAAAATCCCCTTCCGGCCTGAAACGTGATCTACATCTCACGCTGAGCGGCCCTGCTTGCCGATAGCTATTTAGCGTTGCTCGGTGGATTTCTGGATGCAGTTGTCCTCGTCAGGGAAAACAGCACTGCATTTTACAGGAACAAATAACCACACAAATAACGTGTATTTAGGCGCTTTTTTCAACGGAATTGTTTCCCACTCACGCGCTACTATCAATCACGCTTGCATCGGGCAAGTTTACGAAATCGTATAAAGGTTATGGAAAATAATGAAGAATTATAAGATTGGCACCAGGCTTGCTGGGGGATTCGGCTTGCTGATCCTTTTTTCTCTGGTCATGTTGGTCTCCGGGGTATACCAACTGAAACAAATCTCAAGCAGTACCGCATGGATGATGCAGGCACCGTTGCAGAAAGAGCGTCTGGCCGCAGACTGGCACGGCGCGCTGGTGGCAGGCGTACAGCGTAGTATGGCCGTTGCGATGAGTGACGATCCGGCGCTGGCAAAACTGTTCGAGGCGGAGAATGTCGCCGCGAGCAAAGAGAGCACCAAACGTCAGGATGCCTTTGCCAGCCTGATTTCCACGCCCGAAGAGAAAGCCCTGTTCGATAAGCTCGGGGAATTCCGTCAGCGCTATCTGGATAAACGTAACGCCATCACCGCCGCCAAAAAGGCCGGTAATATGGAACAGGCCAAGCAACTGTTCGAAAATGAATTTATGTCCGCATCGCGCGGCTATCTGGCTAGCGTAGAGGCGTTGAGCGAGCACCAACGCAGTGCTATCGATGAGATGGGGAAAGCCATCGACAGCAGCGCACGCAATGGCTATCTGTTTCTCGGGGTTATCGGTCTGCTGATTGCCGTGATCGGCGTGCTGATTGCCTGGGTATTAACGCGCAGTATTGTGCATCCGTTAGAGCGTGCCGTGCAGGCGACACAAGCGGTAGCCGATGGCGACTTAACCCATGACGTCCGACCGGAAGGGCGCGATGAAGCCGCGCAACTGCTGCACGCCCTGCACAACATGACCCAGCGTCTGCGTAACATCGTGGGTGAAGTGCGTGAAGGGTCTGAATCGATTGCCGGGGCGTCGGGGCAACTGGCGGCGGGCAATATCGATCTCTCCAGCCGTACCGAAGAGCAAGCCAGTGCGTTGCAAGAGACGGCAGCGTCCATTGAACAACTGGCCTCCACCGTGCGTCAAAACGCCGACAACGCCAAACAGGCTAACCACCTGGCGCAATCCACCGCCGGTCAGGCACAAGCGGGTGGGCAGTTGGTGACGGACGTGGTGAAAACCATGGGCGCTATCGATGCATCATCGAAAAAAATCGTTGATATCATTGGCGTGATTGACAGCATCGCCTTCCAAACCAACATTCTGGCACTGAACGCAGCGGTAGAAGCGGCCCGCGCCGGTGAACAGGGTCGCGGTTTTGCCGTGGTTGCCAGCGAAGTGCGTAATCTGGCGCAGCGCAGTGCCGGTGCCGCCAAAGAGATCAAGGAACTGATCGACCATTCCGTACAAACGGTGGAAGCCGGTAATCGTCTGGTGGAACAGGCGGGCGAATCGATTGTCGGGATCGTTAACGGTGTGCGGCAGGTGAGCGATCTGGTTGGTGAAATCAGCTCCGCCAGTCAGGAACAAACCCTGGGGATTGAGCAGGTGAACGTGGCCGTTAACCAGATGGAAACCACCACCCATCAGAACGCCGCGCTGGTGAATGAGGCTTCGGCGGCAACGCAGTCGCTGCAACAGCAGGCGGCACAGTTGGCGCGTACTGTCAGCATTTTCCGCCTGAGCAACCGGGAAACCAACGCCGCGTTAGCGGCTAAACCGCTGCCTGCGGCGGCACCGAGTGCACTTCTGCTCAAGCCAGCGCTCGGCGTCAGCAAACCTGGTGCAGACAAAGAAGGCGATTGGACATCGTTCTGATGTGATGCATGGCTCAGCTCGCCTCTCGGGGCGAGCTCAGACTGATAACAAAACCTATCCCCCCTCGTCGTCCTCGGCGTAGGCCGGGGACCTCTGACAGAAGAACTGCGTTTATTCTGTAGGAGATTCCCGCGTGCGCGGGAATGACAGGGGGTTTACACCAACGCCTGATGATAGAGCCGTACCGGTTTGGCCGGGTATTCCAAACCATCACCGATATAGTGCCAGCCCATTTTCTCGTAGTAGCCGCTAAAGGTGGCATACAGATAGAGGGATGAAAAACCGGCGTGAAGACTATAGGTCAACACGTGCTGTTGCAACGCTTTACCCAGTCCCCTATCCCGATAGTTTTCATCAATATAGAGCGCTGCCAGCCACGGAGAGAGATCCTGGCGACTTTGCAGATCGCACAGCCACAGCCCTACGGTGCCCACCAGTTTCCCGTCATCCAGCGCGATAAAGGTCAGGGGCAATCCTTCTTGCCGCATACTGCTTTGTACAATACTGGCGAAAAATTCACGGCCATTGTGGCGATCAAACGCCTGCCACAGCCAGTCCGTTACCTGCACCTGATGGTGCGGATGGGAGGCTAAAGGAACAATTTCAACCATAACCCTGCAATCCTGATACGGGCGCAACGCGAGCACCCACTATAAATAGTCAGACCAGTTTTCCCTGAAAAATCGGCACTGAATCAAAAAGATAACCATCAAATTCTGGCGCATCCGCATCGGATATCGCCATCAGCGTGCTTTTGACGTTTTCCAGATGCTCCCACATCGCCTGATAAGCACCCGGTACGTCGCGTCGGCGCAGCGCCGCCAGAATGGTCTGGTGATCTGCCAGCCATTTCAGACGATAACCGTGTTTGCCAACGTGAACATAAAGCTGTTGCCACAGGGGATTGTCGTCACGGCAGGTCCAGATATGACTGACCGATTCCAGCAGCATCTGGTTTTGCGTCGCCCCGGCAATTTGCAGGTGAAACAGTTTGTCGTAATCACTGCGGTAGTCGTTTGCCGCGATCGCCGCCTGCTCTTTTTCCAACGTCACACGCAGGTTTTCAATATCGGCACGGGTTGCCATGCGCGCGGCAAACGCCGCAATGTTACTCTCCAGCAGTTGGCGCGCCTGCAACATTTCAAAGGCACCAATGCGGTGATGCGCCTGGCTCTCTTCGGTTTCCTCATCAGGGATGCAGAGCACGTAGACGCCCGATCCCTGACGAATATCGACGGTGCCTTCCAGTTCCAACATCAGCAGCGCTTCACGCACAATGGTGCGGCTAACGCCGTAGGTTTCAGCAATGTTTCTTTCCGGCGGCAGGCGCGACCCGACCGGGAATTTTCCCTGCTGGATTTTCACGCGCAGATCGCTGCCGATCTCCTGATACTGTTTCTTTTCTTGCAGAACCACATCTTTCGCCACACTTTCACCCTAGCTACCGCAGCCCAACAGATAACGCGCACGTTGACCGGATGCCACCGTGCCAAACCACGACAACACGCCGGTTAACAACAACGCGCGGCACGCCGCGCGTCAGGATATTGCGGCTAGTTTACCAAACTCAGCGCCTGATCGAGCACTTTGGCACCATTTAATGTGCCATAGGCGACGGAGTCGATCACGGCAATTGGCACCTGATAGCTGTCAGTCAACTTTTGATTTTCTGCCAGTTTGAAGCGAACCTGCGGCCCCAGCAATACCGCGATGATATCCTGACCGTAATCTTGCAGTTCCTCACGCAGATTTTGTTCAGGAATGGCGTAAATTTTCAGCTCCAAGCCGCGCGCCGTCGCTTCTTTCTCCATTTTTGTCACCACCAGCGAGGTGGACATGCCCGCCGAGCAGGCCAATACGATACGTTTCATGGCAAATCTCCTTGGGTGTTATTTGTCTTCATCATCCAACATCAGGTTGAGCGTGCGCGTGTCGCGCAGTTGCCGGAACCACCCTGCCGAGGCTTTGGGTCGGCGCGCCCGCTCCTGCTCAAGATCGATTTCGATCAGGCCATAGCGATTTTTAAACGCATTCATCGGGGAGACGTTATCGGTAAAGGCCCACAGCATATAGCCCTGACAGTTTGCCCCCTCTTCGCGCGCTTTCAGCGTCCAGTAGAGGTGTTCGGCAATAAAATCGATACGGTAGTGATCCTGAATCACGCCGTCGCTGTTTTTAAAGCGCGCCTCGTTCTCCACCCCCATGCCGTTTTCCGCCACAAACCAGGGAATATTGCCGTATTCCTTGGTCATGCGCTGCGCCATGTCATAAATGATTTTGGGCTGAATTTCCCACCCTCGGGAGGGGTTCATGCGGCGTCCCGGCAAGGCAAAATGCTCATAGTAGTAGGCGGGATGAAACGGGGTATCGGGATGCCATGCCCGCTCTGGCGCTTTCACCCGGTGTGGGAAATAAAGGTTGATGCCCAGTTCATCCACCCGATTATCCCGGATGACCGCCAGCTCATCATCGTTATAGTCCCATTGCACCTGGTGTTTTTCCAGCAGCGCCAGCAGCTCCGCCGGATATTCGCCCTTCACCGCCGGATCGAGAAACACGCGGTTGAAGAACAGATCGTACAGGCGCGCCGCCTCAACGTCGTGCGCGGCGTGGGAGCGCGGGTAGGTCACTTCCGGGTTGAGAATGGTGCCGATACGCCCACCGTCCCGATGGTGGCCGTTGGCTCGAAAGCAGGCGATGACTTTCGCTGTAGCCAGATTTTTGTGATGATTCCACTGCATCCAGGTGCCGGTGTTCTGCTCATACGGATAACGCTCAGCGTCCAGATAGACACGGGTTTGCACCACAATCGGCTCATTAAACACAAACCAGCGCTTCACCTTGTGTGCATAACGGGCAAACACCGCTTGCGCATAGGTGACAAACCACTCCACCACCTGCTTCGATGCCCAGCCCTGATACTTCTCCATCAGAATAGCGGGCAGCTCGTAGTGTTCCAGACACAGCATTGGGGTAATCCCCTGCCGCAGCAGTTCATCGATCACGCTATCCACATAGGCGGCATAGGTTTCATCGACGATGCCCTGCTCATAATCGAGCATAAAGCGCGACCAGTTGATCGAGGTGCGGTAGTGCGTCAATCCGCACTGTTTCATCAGCGCAATGTCTTCGCGATAGCGGTGATAAAACTCGGTGGCACGCGCCGGACCATAACCGTTATGCCACACCTGACGATCCTGCTTGTACCACAGGTCCAGATAGGAATCCTGCCCGGCGCGCTTTCCGCTCCACCCTTCGGTTTGCCAGGCGGATGCCGCGGCCCCCAGAATAAAATCCTTGGGAATGGTGACAGTGACGTTACTCATTGTTCAGCTCCTCACTCTGGTTATTTGCCCGCCGCGTTAGCCTGCTGTGCCGCCTGCTCCGCTTCCCGCTGCGCCAGATCGGCACGGCGCGACGCCACCTGCACAAAGGGCAGATAGATCAGGGTGGCAGTCAGAATGCACACCAACTGAGTGACTACCGCGCCCATGGAACCGGCGGTAGAGAGCCAAGCGTTGATGATGGGCGGCGTGGTCCAGGGCACCATCACCACCGCTTTGCCGGCAAAGCCCATGCTGGTGGCAAAGTAACCGATGGTGCCGGTGACTAACGGCGTGATGATAAAGGGAATCGCCAGGATCGGATTCAGCATGATCGGCATACCAAAAATCACCGGCTCATTGATATTAAACACGCAGGGACCAAAGGAGATCTTGGCGATCTCTTTCATTTCCCGCCGTTTAGAGGCAATCATCACCGCCAGCAAAAGTCCGATGGTCAGGCCGGAACCCCCTATACTCATATAGACGTCCCAAAACGGCATGGTGATGATATTGGGGATCTCCTGCCCTTGCTCAAACGCAGTCATGTTAACCGCGATCGCCCCCAGCAGCAGCGGTTCGCGGATCGGTTTGATCATCTGGTTACCGTGGATACCGATAACCCAGAACAGTTGCGCGACGAACATCAGCACCAGCAGTCCCGGCAGACTCTGCACCACCGATTCCAGCGGCTGCTGCACCACTTTGTAAATGGCGTCATACAGGTGCATACCGGTAATGGCGTGGAAGGTGAAACCGAGGGTGGCAATAAACGTCACGGTGATGATGCCGGGGAGCAACGCCGAAAACGATGCCGCGACGTTAGGCGGCACGCTGTCCGGCATTTTGATGCGCAACCGGTCTATTTTTTCCAGCTTGCTGTAGATCTCCACCGAGAGGATGGCGATAAACATGCCGAGAAACAGACTTTTGGTATCTGAGAACTGCCGCGCCAGCACGTCTTTTACCGGTACCGTTTGCCCATTAACCACGATATCGATGGTGGTGGGCGTGATCGAAATCAGGCAGATCACCGCCAGCAGACCGGGGAAAAGGCTGCGTGAGCCGTTAATGCGCCCCAGTTCGATCCCGATCAGAAACACCGCACCAATGGTCAGAAAATTGAGCGTCGCGTAGTTGATCCCGCTCATGATGGGCTTGAGCGGTGCCAAAAAAGAAAACATCGCGAAACTGGCCAAACCGTTTTTCGGATCGAGCACCATGTTGGAGATCAGCACGGAAAAGGCACCGACGATAATCACGGGCATCAGGGTAATAAACGAGGCCTTGATGGCCATAATATAACGCAGGCTATTGAACTTATTGGCAAAAGAACCCAATGCGTCAATCACTTGGTCCTTGAATGACATAACAGCACCTCATCACAATGGTTGTGTAGTGCGGGACAGTGCCCCAGATAGCCGTTACGCGCAGAATGCATACCGCTCATCGCGCATGTGCGTTTGGCATACCAAAATTCGACCAATATGCGTTATTTTTCTGTGACAATACTCCCATAAACCAATATTGGAATTCCAATATGATGATCCATGCAACATTTGGCATACCATAAGGGGATAGAAATGACGATCGAGATGGAAACCACCGTGATGGAGTTGATCATCAATGCCGGAGAAGCGCGCTCACAGGCCATGATGGCTATTCAGGCAGCACGCCAGAAGAAGTGGGAACTCGCCACTGCGTCATTAGCCGCGTCGCAGGAGGCCGTGCGAGCCGCGCATCTGATCCAGACGCAGTTGATTGGGGAAGATGAGGGGCAAGGAAAGATTCCGGTCAACCTGATCCTGGTACACGCCCAGGATCATTTGATGACGGCGATGCTGTGTCGCGATCTGGCTGAAGAGATTGTGCTGCTGCGTCAAGAAGTCGCCGGTGCCGCCTGAGCGGCATAGCGTTACGCGGCGCTAGTCTTGATCCAGCTGTGCGGCCACGTAGAGCAGAAAACGATCCTCAAAATTCGCCAGATTCAGCCCGGTCAGTTCAGCAATGCGCCGCAGGCGGTATTCGAGGGTATTTTTGTGAATAAACAGCGCTTTGGCTGTTTCACCGGCCTGCTGGTTATGGCGAAACCAGGTATGCAGTGTTTTTCGAAACACCCCGTTGCCGTCGTTGGCTTTTAGCCGCTGCAACGGGCTTACCAGTTCTGCCGCTTGCCAGCCATCGCGCAGGCTATCGAGCAGTACTGGCAGCTTGATGTCCTGATAGCAGAAGCAGTGCACGTCCGGCATCCGCTGTTTGCCTACGCTGATGGTGGTTTTCGCCGTGTGGTAAGAGCGCACCACGCCCCCTTCCTGCGGGAAAAAGTTACCCAGCGCCAGGCGTACTTTAAGCGGGCTGCCCTGTTGCAAGCGCTGATAAAGCTGTACCATGCGACGCTTGTGCTCTTCGGGCTCCCAACGTTCGGCGTGCAGATAAGCGGGTTTCAGCACCACCATTTCGGTGAGTGAAACTATCGCCATCAGGTCATCTTTACCGGTTTCCATCAGCAGCGATTGCAACTGCTGCAATTCACTCATCGCGGTACTGACACCGAGCTGCCCGCTGTCCAACTCCACCACCATGGCGACGCGCGGCAATGTCAGATCGACCCCCAAACGCTGCGCCCACTCTTGCATGGTGGAAGAGTAGTTGTCATTGCGCACCATGCTCAACACCAGCTCTTCACGCAAACGGCTGTTTTGCGCCAGCAGTTGCAGCAAATGCGCTTGTTCCAGCATCATTTCCGCTGTCATGCACACCAGTTCGCCAAATTGCAGCAGCCCATCGGGATCGCCGGTCAGGCCAATCACGCCGACGATGTGGTTATTTAACCGCAGCGGCAGGTTCAGGCCGGGCCTGACACCGTGCAGCGTATGCATAGAGGCATCATCAATCGATACCACTCGCTGTTGACTGAGCGCCAATAGCGCCCCTTCGTGAATTTCACCAATACGTTCGCGATCGCCGCTGCCAATAATACGGCCTCTGGCATCCATGACGTTGATATTACAGTCAATAATTTTCATGGTGCGTTCAACGATCGAATAAGCTAATTTCGCGTCGAAATCATAATCTGTCATTTACTATTCCCCTGGTGCAGCGCAAAAATATTTCGCCAGCAGGAAATACCCCACGGGAAAATACGCCACATCAATAACCACTGCTTTTTGTAATTTAATAAAGTTATTTAGACTAACCCGATTATTATAAAGGGAAAGGCGAATACCTTTATTTCATAACGTGCCTTGTCTTTTATTCCTGTTTAAAAATAAAGACTTCAACAGCGATAAAAAAATAAATCATGAATTTCGGTACGGGAAATTAGTGCGATACATCGCCGCCATAGCCCACAGACGGCGATGATCGTCACGTACTTATTCCACGACGCAAATACGACAGGTATTGGTGCTGCCAATTTGCCCGACGCTGTCGCCCTGCGTCAGAATGACGCTGTCACCGGTCGCAATCGCACCGCGTGCTTTCAGCAGTGCGATGGCATCCTGCGCCGCGCCCAGCCCTTCGGCACGGCCGTTAAACGGCAGAGGCGTAACGCCGCGATACAGTGCGACCTGATTCAACGTTTCGGCATGACGCGATAGCGCATAAATCGGTAAACGGGAGCTAATGCGAGACATCATGCGGGCAGTACGGCCCGACTCCGTCATCGCAATCACGGCTTTGACGCCCTGCAAGTGGTTAGCCGCATACATTGCTGACATCGACGCCATCTCTTCAACGTTGGTAAACTGCACGTCGAGGCGGTGTTTCGAGGTGGTAATGCTCGGGCTGCGTTCCGCGCCGAGACACACGTTCGCCATCGCCGCTACCGCTTGCGCCGGATAGCTGCCTGCGGCGGTTTCAGCCGATAGCATCACGGCATCGGTGCCGTCCAGCACCGCATTGGCGACGTCCATCACCTCAGCACGCGTCGGCATCGGGCTGGAAATCATCGATTCCATCATTTGCGTCGCGGTGATCACCACGCGGTTCAACTGGCGCGAGCGCTGAATCAGGCGTTTCTGAACACCCACCAGCGCGGCGTCACCAATTTCTACGCCCAAATCGCCGCGCGCCACCATGATGACGTCCGCAGCCAGGATCATGTCATCCATGTTTTCTGGCGTGGCAACGGTTTCCGCGCGCTCTACCTTGGCAACAATGGCGGCCTGACAGCCCGCTTCGCGCGCCAAGCGACGCGCATAGCGTAAATCGTCCCCGGTGCGTGGAAACGACACCGCCAGAAAATCTACCTTCATTCTGGCTGCCAGCAGAATATCTGCCTTGTCTTTTTCCGTCAGCGCTTCGGCTGAAAGCCCGCCGCCGAGCTTGTTGACGCCTTTGTTATTGGAGAGGGTTCCGCCCACGGTGACAGCCGTGATGATTTTTTCGCCGTCAATGCGCACCACGCGCAGTTGAATACGGCCATCGTCCAGCAGCAGAATATCGCCCGGCACCACATCACGCGGTAGCGCCTTATAATCGATACCCACCTGGGTATTATCGCCCAGTCCTTTTTCCAATAAGGCATCCAGAATAAAGCTATCTCCGACATGCAGAAATACTTTACCTTCTTTAAAGGTTGATACCCGAATTTTCGGCCCTTGCAGATCGCCCAAAATAGCCACTGATTTACCCAAACGTTGGGCAATAGCGCGAACCTGTTCCGCACGAGCAATATGATCATCTGCCGCACCGTGCGAGAAATTAAAACGGACTACGTTGGCACCCGCACTTATTATTTTTTCCAGGTTATTATCGCGATCGGTTGCCGGACCGAGAGTCGCAACAATCTTGGTGCGCCGAAGTGTTTCAGTCATTTTCTTTCCCTTTTTATTACTGGCGCTTAATTATGCTGCCGCTTTTTTCAACAGGCGGCCAATATTCTCGCACGCACGTTCCATATTAATCGGGCCATCTTTCAGCAGCGCTTCAATATTGTCTGCACGCGGAATAATGCCGAAAATGGTGTCGATGCCTTCGCCGTACAGCGCTTCAACGCCTTCGCCAACGCAGCCGGATACCGCGATAACCGGTACGCCCTGCGCTTTGGCAGTTCTGGCAACGCCGTAAGGGGTTTTACCGAACTTGGTTTGGTAATCGATACGCCCTTCACCGGTAAAGCAGAAATCCGCACCGACCAGTTTGTCACTCAACCCGCTGAATTCGACGACAATATCAATGCCTCGACGCAGTGTGCATTGGGTGAAAGCCATCAGCCCTGCGCCCAGACCGCCCGCCGCACCGGCACCCGGCACAGTGGCAATCTCTTTGCCCAACTGATTGCGGATTACCGCCGCGTAGTGCGCCAGATTGTTATCCAGCTGTGCGACCATCTCCGGCGTTGCTCCTTTCTGCGGACCAAAAATCGCTGATGCACCCTGCTCGCCGCACAGTGGGTTGGTAACATCACAGGCCACCTGAATATCCACCTGTGCCAGACGGCTATCCAACCCGGAAAGATCGATATGGTGCAAACGATCCAGCGCGCCGCCACCGCGCGGCAGCGTGTTGCCCGCTTCATCATAAAAACGCACACCCAGCGCTTCTGCCATACCTGCGCCGCCATCATTGGTTGCGCTGCCACCGATGCCCAGAATGATTTTCTTGATGCCTTTGTCCAGGCAGGCACGAATCAGTTCACCGGTGCCGTAGGTGGTGGTCACCAACGGGTTTTTGGTGTCGAGGTTAACGAATTGAATACCGCTGGCAGAGGCCATTTCAATCACGGCAATCTCGCCGTTACCCATGATGCCGTAGCTGGCTTCAACCGTTTCTCCCAACGGTCCGGTCGCGTTTAACGCATACAACGAGCCTTCGGTGGCATCAATCAGCGACTGGGTGGTGCCTTCACCGCCATCCGCCATCGGAACGTGCACGAAATTCGCTTCGGGGAATACCTTACGCAACCCTTTTTCCATCGCGTTACACACTTCTTTCGCCGTCATGCTCTCTTTAAATGAATCGGGCGCTAATACAAACGTTTCGTTTTTCATTGTGGGTTGCCTCAAACTAAAGAATAAAGCCGTACAGCACGGTAGCGACAAGGGTCATGGTGCCGCCGACAATCGCTTCGTAAGGCAGCAAGCCCATACGCTGTCTGATGGTCATGTTCATGCTCTGTGCTGTGACGTGGAAATAGTTGCCCTGCGGCAAGGAGTCGATCACGGTGGCTCCGGTGTGTACCATCACCGCAGAGGCAATCGGCGCGATGCCGATAGTGGCGATGGCGTTACCGAAGGTGCCGGTCGCCAGAATGGTCCCGGTGGAGGTGGAAGCCGTGGCCGCCGCCATCAAAATGCCGGAGATAGGTGCCAGGAAGGTGCCAGAAATGCCCATGACATTAATCAGTTGCACCACCTGGGCCGACAGGTTGGATGCGGCAATCAGGCCCGCAATCGCACCAGCACCAATCAGGATCAGCACGGTAGCGGTCATTTTTTCCAGACCTGATGCGGTGTAGGCAATCACCTTGTGCTTTTGCCCCATGGCAATCAGCCCGACGATACCGGCGATCGGCAGTACATACATGGCATCCAGCTTGAACGCGGTCAGCGCACTAATGTGGAAAATGGAACCAATCGGGTTAATCATCAGTAAGATAACGGCAACCGCTGGCGCGACGATGGCCTTGCCCAGCGTTGGGTAGGTTTTGTCATTTTTCGCGCTCTGGGTGCCGTAGGCAGCGGCAGCTTCTTCACCACTTACCATGATCCCTTTATTTTTCAACATCGAAGCGACAACCACAGTAATAATCAAACCGAATACGGCAGGAATAAAACCGGCGATCATCACGTCGCTTAAATTGAGGTGAAAGCCGTTTGCTGCGGCAATGGTATTGGGGTTTGGCGATATAATATTCCCCGCTTTACCGCCGCCGGAAAGCGCCAGTAATAATGCCAGTTTGGAAATCCCCATTTTATTACCTACTGATAACGCAATGGGTGCGACAATTAATACTGCGACGGGAATAAATACCCCCACTGCGGTAATGATCATGGTAGCCAGCGCCAGCGCTAAAATCGCTTTGCTCTCCCCCATCTTCCTCACAATGGCCTGGGCGATGGTTTCCGCCGCGCCCGATTCCATCATCACGCCAGCCAGTACACCGGCGGCCAGTACGCGGATTACCGTACCCATCACGCTCTGCGTGCCAGACGTCAGCAGCCCGATAGTCTGCTCAAGATTGCCACCGCCGATCATGGCACCGAGAATGGCGCCGAGGAACAAGGAGTACACCGGATTAATTTTTTTCAGGATGAGCGCAATGGCAATAAAAAGACCAATCAACGCCCCGTACCATGCCAAGGGTTCTATGGTATGCATAATGAGACCTCTTATATTTTATATGTCTTCGACAATAGGGTGCTAATGCAAATACATTCCTGGTGGAATCTGCATTATTTGATGCGGTAATAAATTACGCCGTTCTAAATAGCTTTCTTTCGAAAAAAATCAGAATCGATAAATAATTCCTTATCACATGCTCTTATGGATTGAGAATTATTCTATGACTTGGCAATAAAATAACCTATGTGTCGTAACACGAAAAAATTGGGCATTTGTATAAATATTTTTGTGTTGCAGAACAAGAAAGCGAGAGGTTTATCACATTGCGGGGGGAGAAGAGCCGCATTCCTGCGGCTGAAATTCCTTTTCGGTATGTCCGGGTTTCCCGGCGAATCACGACGAGGGGCGCTCCGGCGGCTTACGCCGCTACGACCCCATCGCCGCACTTCACCTAACAACGAACTTCGTCAGCGGTCTGGGCCGCATTCCTGCGGCTTAGCGTGGCGTCATCGAGACCTCAATACCACGTGGTTACAGCGCCTCGAGCGCCAACAATTCCTCGATGGTTTGGCGGCGGCGAATCAGGCGTGCTTCACCGTTTTCGAACAGCACTTCCGGCAGCAGCGGGCGGCTATTGTAGTTGGAGGACATGGAGGCACCGTAAGCGCCGGTGTCGTGGAACACCAGATAGTCACCGACCTGTACCGCAGGTAACGCCACCGTTTCCACACCGCCGCCAGCCTGTTGCGTAAACACATCACCGGATTCACACAAGGGCCCAGCCACTACGGTATCGCGCAACGGTGCGCCAGCAAGAGAACGCTCATCTGCTGGCAGCAGCGAGATATGGTGATAGCTGCCGTACATGGCGGGGCGCATTAGGTCGTTAAACCCGGCGTCCACCAACACGAAGTGGCGGCTACCCATGTTTTTGACGGCACGCACCTGTGCAACCAACACGCCAGACTCCGCCACCAGAAAACGTCCCGGTTCGATTTCCAGCGTCACCGGGTGACCAAGGTGCGTCTCAATACGCTGACGCGCTCCGTGCCACAGGCCAAAGTAGTGCTCGGTATCGATAACCGGTTCACCCGCGCGATAGGGAATGGAAAGCCCGCCGCCTGCGGAAATGGCTTCAACATCCTGACCAAACTCAACCACCTGACGCACCATGGCATCACACACTTGCTCCAGATGGCCGTAGTCCACGCCGGAACCGATATGCATATGAATGCCAACCAGCTTCAGGGAGTAGCGTTGGATGTGTGCCAGCGCCAGCGGTAAATCGGCATACCAGATGCCGTGTTTGCTGTTCTCACCGCCGGTGTTGGTTTTCTGGCTGTGGCCATGACCAAATCCCGGATTGACGCGCAACCACACTGGGTGACCGGGCTGGGCTGCCCCCAACTGCGCCAGCATATCCACTGAACCGGCATTAACCGGAATATTCAGCTCCACCACACGCGCCAGCGTCGGCGCATCCAGCATGTCAGCGGTGAACACAATCTCGTGATCTGCCGTACCCGGCACAAACCCCGCCACCAAAGCGCGCTCAATTTCTCCCAGCGATACCGAATCCACCTTTACACCTTGTGCGCGCATCAGACGCAGAATATGGGTGTTGGAACAGGCTTTCTGCGCGAAACGGATGGTGTCAAACTGACGCAGTTGTGCGATACGCGCCACGATGGTGTGCGCATCATAGGCCCACACCGGGCATCCAAAACGAGCGGGTAATTCGCGCAGGCTATGTGCGTTAAGCGCGTGGGTGAGGTCATTCAGATCGTGCGGCATAGGGTTTCCGTGCAACAAAAGGGGAGCAATGACCACACGGTAACGGGCAGCAACGATTTAAACAAATATCGGTTTTCGCATATCCTATTCATCCATGATATGGATTAGCTAGGCCACCTCACGCAGCGCATCGGCGGTAATATGCACCCCCACCACACTGCCCGTGCGGTACAGATCGCTCGGTGCACGGTTGAGTACATCCACAGCCAGCTCTACGCCGTTAACCACTACCCGGTATCGCACCACGTTACCTAGCAGGCTGTGGTTAAGGATCTCCCCGGTGATGCCCTGTTCAGGCGCACCCAGCGTGATGGATTCAGGGCGAAGTGCCACCTGACCGGTGAAGTGTTCTCCCGTCAACTGTTGCGCCTGCGCGGCACTCAGCAGGTTATAGCTACCGATAAAGCTGGCGGCAAACAGGTTGGCAGGCTGGGTATACAGCGATACCGCATCGCCATCCTGCACGATCTCCCCGTTGTTCATCAGCACGATACGATCGGAGAGCGTCAGCGCCTCTTCCTGATCGTGGGTAACAAAAATCGCCGTCAGGTTCAACTCACGCTGAATGCGACGGATTTGTTCGCGCAGGTGGCGGCGAATACGCGCATCCAACGCGGAGAGCGGCTCATCCAGTAACAGCAAACGCGGTCGCGTGACCAACGAGCGCGCCAGCGCCACGCGCTGACACTGGCCGCCGGAAAGCTGGTGCGGATAACGGTGGGCAAACTCATTCAGCTCGACCAGCGCCAGCACCTCGGCCACCCGCTGGCGAATTTCCCCCGCACCAAGTTTTTGCATCTTTAACCCGAAAGCCACGTTACCTTCTGCCGTCATGTTGGGGAACAGCGCATAGTTCTGGAACACCATGCCAATGCCGCGCTTTTGTGGAGACACCGGCACGATATCCTGTCCCTGTAGCAGGATCTGCCCGCTGTCCACGGGCGTCAGGCCTGCCAGACAACGCAACAGCGTCGATTTGCCGCAGCCACTCGGCCCCAACAGGGTAACGAACTCCCCTTCCGACGCCGAGAAATCGATATTGTGGAACACCTTGGTCGGCCCGTAGTGTTTATTGAGCTGTTTGACATCAAGATAGGACATATCAGGATTTCTCCCGGTTAAGAAAATTAGCCAGCCAGGTCACCAGCAGCACGACGAAGAAATAGGAGATCACCAGCGCACTGGTAAAGTGCCCGCTGTCATTACGCTTGTTGTAGAGATACACCTGCAACGTTTCAAAGCGGGTGCCAACCAGCAGGTTGGCAAACACGAACTCGCCAATCAGGAAAGAAAACGAGAGCAACACCGCGATCATCACGCCTTTACGCAGATTAGGCAGCACCACCCACAGCGCCGCCTGCCAGGTGCTGGCACCCAGCAAATGCGCCGCATCGAGCAGCTCTTTGAGGTTAATCGCCTGAATGTTGTTGGAGATGGCGCGATAGATAAAGGGTAGCGCGATAGCAAAGTAACAGCCGATCAGAATCCAGGGCGTGCCGGTAATGGCGAGCGGACCAGAGGAATAGAGCTGCAACAATCCCACGGAAGAGACCACCGGGGGCACCGAGAACGGCAGCAAAATCAGCACGTTCATGACTCCATCCAAACGCGGAAACCGCCAGGCGATGACAAACATCGCGGGTAACACCAGCAGCAGCGAAAACAGCAGTGCGCCAAAGCAAATCAGCAGCGAATGGCCCAGCGCCACCAAAAACCGGCTATCGCCCCACAGGGCAATAAACCACTTCAGCGTCACGCCGTTGGGCAAAATGGTGGCTCCCCACTCTGTCGCCAGCGCATAGCCCAAGGTCGCGAGCAGCGGCAGCAGCAGAATCAGCAGCACCAGTAAGACCACCGTCTGATGGTAGCGCCGTTCAATGGATGACATGGCAGCCTCCGGTCAGGGGATTAGGGCGCGGCATGGAGATAGCTCCGACGCAACAACCACTGATGCACAACGGTGATCAGCGCCATCAGCAGCACCAGCAGCACGGAAAGCGCGCTGCCAAGATTGGGATCGAGGGTGATGTCCCCGGCAACCAGCGCGGCAATACGTATCGGCACCACGTTGAAGTTACCCGTGGTGAGCGCGTAAATGGTGGCGTAAGCCCCGAGCGCATTGGCAAGCAGGATAACAAAGGTACCGAGCAACGCGGGCATCAGCACCGGAATGCCGATGTGCAGCCAGAAGCGCCAGCGCGGTGCGCCCAGCAGCGCCGCCGACTCTTGCCACTCCGTGCGCAGCCCGTCAAAAGCGGGATAGAGCAGCAATATTCCCAGCGGGATTTGAAAATAGGTATATATCAGGATCAAGCCGTCGCGGGAGTAGATGTTGAACCCGTCGATCACGCCATATTTTTTCAGTAATAAGGTAAAAAAACCGTTCAGCCCCACCATAATCACGAAGGCAAAGGCCAGCGGAACGCCCGCGAAGTTGCTGGTCATATTGGCAAATGACAACACGAAGCGCTGCAAACGCCCCGTCCCCAACTGGCGCAGCGAGTAGCCGCCAATCAGAGCGATGATCACGCCGTAGAAGCTGGACCAAAACGAGATATCCAGCGAAAAACGGATCGCCTGAAGGTAAAACGGCGAGGAAAGGATATCGCTATAGTTCGCCAGCCCCCACGCCTCTTCGGTTTGGCTGTAAAAACTGTTCACCAGGATCCAGATAAGCGGCGCTATCTGGAACGCAAAAAAGACGGCAAAAAACGGCAACAGGATCCCTGCGACCAGCCAGTTTTTTTTCACGCGTTATCCTCCCTCTGCGGCGTGGATCAATACGTCCTGCACGCCTCCTATCCGGGCACGGACAGGGTGCGCACAGGAGCAGGCCTTACTGTTTCATATTGATAATCACGTGCTCTTGCCACTGACGCGGCAGCGTTTTCACGGTTTTATCCCAGGCTTCGCCGTCAGCGATTGGACGCACGCTTTTGTACTGTTCTTCCGGCAACAGTTTAGCCTTCACATCGTCCGGCAGCGTGATGTACTGCGCGCGGATCGGGCGCGCATAGCCGCGCGCCAGATTGATCTGCCCGGCATCAGAGAAGATGTACTCACGTGCCAGCTTGGCCGCATTGGGGTTTTTGGCATATTTATTGATGATAGTGGTGTAACCGGAGATCACCGAACCATCGGAAGGGATCAGCACTTCAAAGCGATCTTTGTTGATTTTATCGCGGTAGTTCAGGCCGTTGAAATCCCACACCACGCCAACCTGCACCTCCCCTTTTTCGATATTCGAGATCACCGGATCGGTCACGCCAAGACGGCCCGCCTTCGCCAGCTTGCCGAAGAACTCCAACGCCGGTTTCAGGTTTTTCTCGTCACCGCCCAGCGCAAAGTTGGCGGCCAGCACCCCGCTTACCGCCTGCGACGCCGAGTTAACGTCACCGATGGTCACCACGTAGTTGCCTTTGAGCAGGTCGGCCCAGCTGTGTGGGATCTCTTTCACCTGCTGTTTATCGATAATAAAGGCGATAGATCCGGTATAAGCCAGCGCCCAATGCCCGTCTTTATCTTTAGCCCAGTCAGGCACCTGTTCCCAGGTGGTCGGTTTATAGGGCTGGGTTACGCCTTTTTGCACCGCAATCGGGCCGAACGCGGCACCCACGTCGCCGATATCGGCGCTGGCATTCTGTTTTTCAGCCGCAAACTTGGCGATTTCCTGCGCGGAAGACATATCGGTATCACTGTGCTTCAAACCATAGTGGGCAGAGAGATCCTGCCAGGTATCTTTCCAGTTGGCCCAGCTGTCCGGCATCCCTACGCTGTTTACCGCGCCTTCAGCCCGCGCGGCTTTTTCCAGCACAGCCAGATCCTGCGCCAACACCGGGGCGGAAACAAAAGCGATTGAGGAGAACAGTGCGCTACTGATTAACACGGAAGACAACAATTTCTTCATCATGATGCTCCTGATTTCATAGGTTCGCGACGCTGGTCCTAGCCAGCAATGACTACGCCAATTCAGCACAGCGGGATGAAAGTTATATGTCGGGTGTATGACAACCGTATGTCAGCGCAAGCTGGGAACAGAGCGTACCCAACGGGTGACGCACGACATTCCCGGTCATGGTGAACATTGCGCGATATCGATGTTTGACTCTGGTGAAATGCCCCTGCATGAAGTGCAGTAACCCGATGATAGTTCAGCCTCATGGCTTCATCCATTCAGAGGCCGTGAACACAGTGATAACATTACCGTCATGTGACATTAACCGCAGAAAATATGCTTAGCCATTGATTGAGCAGCCATCAAGCGCGATTTCCTCCGCATTTGGTGAAAAAATAAATAAATCCCGGCCAAGCTATTCATTTATGATATCGGTCAGCGAGGCAACCACGACTGAGGCCACGATGCCGACCATTTCACTGCGCCACATTGAAATTTTTCATGCCGTCATGACCACCGGTAATCTCACCGAGGCCGCCGCGTTGCTCAATACCTCGCAACCCACCGTCAGCCGCGAGCTGGCGCGCTTCGAGCATCTGGTACACATGGCGTTGTTCGAGCGGGTACGCGGACGCCTGCACCCTACGGCACAGGGGCTACAGCTGTTCGAAGAGGTGCAACGTTCCTACTACGGGTTGGATCGCATCATCAATGCCGCGCGCGACATTCGGCGCTTTGAACAGGCACAGCTTTCTATCGCCTGCCTGCCGGTGTTTTCTCAGTCCTTGCTCCCTAACGTGTGCAAACCGCTGCTGGACAGCTATCCCTCGCTCAGCCTGAACGTCATTCCTCAGGAGTCGCCACTGTTGGAAGAGTGGCTGTCAGCACAGCGCCACGATCTCGGGCTGACAGAGAACAGCGTGACGCCCGCAGGCACCGAGCGACATACCCTACTCACGTTGAACGAAGTGTGTGTGTTGCCCGCACAGCACCGTTTAGCCGCGCGCCAGATACTGACACCAGAAGATTTTCGCCACGAGCGATTTATCAGCCTTTCAAGCAGCGACAGCTATCGCCAACTGCTGGACAAACTGTTTGATAACGCAGGAATAGCGCGTGATATGGTGCTGGAAACCCACAGTGCGGCATCGGTGTGCGCCATGGTGCGCGCCGGCGTCGGCATTTCTATCGTCAACCCGCTCACCGCGTTGGACTACGCCGCCTCCGGCGTAGTGGTGCGCCCATTTAGCATCGCGGTGCCTTTTACCGTCAGTCTGATTCGCCCGCTGCACCGCCCGGCCTCCGCGCTGGTCGACACCGTGATTACCCATCTAACGCACTATACGGCAGGCATTGCCGAGCAACTGGACGCGGTGCTGGTGCGCTGAGTCGCTCATTATTCCGCTTGCAGCGCCAGCCAGCGCGGCTCATGCGCGAACCAGTGCACTAAAAAATCCAGCAGCGCACGCAGCGCAGGCGGCATATGCTGACGAGAGGCGTAAATACCGTAAATGCCCATATCCTGCGCTCGATACTCTGTCAGCAGCGGCACCAGCGCACCGCTGGCAAGATGGCGCTGAACCGAATAGCGCGGTTGCAGCGAAATGCCTGCACCCTCCAGCGCGCTGGATAACAACACCAGCGATTCATTGCCGCTCAGATTGCCGCTGACGGGTACGGTAACCGGCTCATTATCATGGGTAAAATTCCACAGACTTTTGCCAAAGTAGGTGTAAGTCAGGCAGTTGTGCAGCGAAAGATCGCTCAGTTGACGCGGCATCCCCTGTTTTGCCAGATAAGCAGGCGCGGCGCACAGCACGGACGCACATTGGCCGAGCGGGCGCGCGATCAGGTTGGGGTCGAGCGCATTGGTGATGCGCAGTGCCAGATCGATACGATCTTCCACCAAATTGATCGCACGGTTATTCATCTGCATATCCACCGCCACACCCGGGTGGCGTTGCAAAAATGCCGTAACCGCCACGCCCAGCGCCGTTTGCCCCAGCGATTGGGAGCAGCTGACACGCAACAGCCCGCCGATAGCATCCACATCCGAGGCGTTTTCCACCCGCATATCTCCCGCCAGCGCCAGCATCTCACGACAGCGTTGTAAGGTTTTTTCACCCGCATCGGTTAAACTCAATTTACGCGTGGTGCGATGCAGCAGGCGTGCCTGCGCCCAGGTTTCCATTTCATTCAGGTAGCGGCTCACCATGGCGCGCGACATGTCCAATACCTCGGCGGCAGCGCTCATGCTCCCCCGTTCAACAATAGCGACAAACACTTCAGCAGCAGTAATGCGATCCATGATTAGCTCGATTTATGCAACAGAGAAGCCACCATTTAGCCATTTTTATTCCGATAATTGCAACTTAAGATAGACCCCGTTGCGTACTTTTAAACAAATCGAATTTTTAACGAATAACGAATGGAGTTCCTGCTATGAAAAAATCGACCTTAACGCTGGTTGCCGCCGCCGTCCTGAGTATGACTACCGTGGCCCACGCCGCCTCCCCGTTGAAGCTTGAAGTCTTTAACCCTGGCGAAGCCAGTATCTTCCCGGTGTCTTCTGCACTGGTTGTCGGTGAACATGAAGTCGCGCTGATTGACGCCCAGTTCCAGCGTAACGATGCGCAAACCCTGTTGGGTCGCATTAAAGCCACCGGCAAGCCGCTGAAAACCATTTATATCAGTCATTCCGATCCGGATTATTACTTTGGTCTGGATGTGATCAAGGCCGCCTTCCCGGACGCGAAAGTGATTGCCACTCCGGCAACCATCGCGGCGATCGAAGCCAGTCAGGCAGGTAAAGTGGCCTACTGGGGCCCGATCATGAAAGAAAATGCGCCGCAAAAGATCATTGTGCCAACCCCGTTGAAGGGCGATAGCTTCACTGTTGACGGTCAGAAACTGGAAGTGAAAGGCCTGACAGGACCGACGCCGGATCGCACTTTCGTCTGGATCCCGTCGCTGAGCACCGTGGTAGGGGGGATTCCGGTTTCCGCCAATATCCACCTGTGGATTGCCGATACCCAAACGCCGCAATCTCGCGCAGACTGGCGTCAGACGTTACAACAGATTGAGCAGTTGAAACCGAAACAAGTGGTGCCGGGTCACTTCCTGCCGCCGATGGATTACAGCCTGAGCAGCGTCACGTTCAGCCTGCAATACCTGAACACGTTGGAAAAAGCGCTGGCTACCAGTAAAGATTCAGCCGCGTTGATCGACACCATGAAAAAGCAGTACCCCGACCTGCACGAAGAGTCCAGTCTGGAACTGAGTGCCAAAGTGCTTAAAGGTGAAATGAAATGGCCGCAGTAACCCTGCACTATATTTATGACCCGCTGTGTGGCTGGTGCTACGGTGCCGCGCCACTGGCGCAGGCCGCACATGCAATGTCAGGCGTCAATGTGGTGCTGCACGGCGGCGGCATGATGACGGGCAGCAACCGCCGTCAGGTCACGCCGCAGTGGCATGACTACGTACTGCCTCACGATCAGCGAATCGCAGAGCTGACCGGCCAGCCTTTTGGCCGACCTTACTTCGATAAGCTGCTGCGCGACACCAGCGTAATACTGGATTCCGCGCCGCCGACGGCAGCCGTTATCGCAGCAGAGCGCATGGCCCACAAGGGCTATGAGATGCTGCACCATGTGCAACGAGCGCATTACGAACAGGGCAGAAAAATCGCTGATGCCGCCGTATTGGCACAGTGCGCCAGTGAGATCGGATTGGACCCCGTTGCTTTTGCCAATGAGTATGCCTTCGTTACCGCTGATGGCCTGGAGCAACATTTCAAGGAAAGCCGTGCATTGCTGGCGAACGTGGGTGGACATGGTTTTCCCACCTTCGTGCTGGAAACCGCCGACGGCAGTAGAGAGATTGTCCAGACGGTCGAATTTCTGGGCAATATGGATGCGTGGCGCGCCTTTTTGCAGGTTAAGATCGGTGGATTTGCTGCGTAAGCGGTATTCACTACCCGTAAGCCGGTGTCGATGATGCCGGCTTTCAATGATACACTGTGCTCAGGTTTCCCTGTATTGGGATCACGATTGACCAGACACAGTAAGACGTATGCACCCATCTTCTGATACTCAGCACCACTTTCCCGCACAACGCTTCTCCATCGCGCCGATGCTCGATTGGACCGATCGTCATTGCCGCTATTTCCATCGTCAATTGACGCGTCAAACGCTGCTGTACACCGAGATGGTCACGACCGGTGCCATTATTCACGGCAAGGGCGATTATCTGGCTTACAGTGATACCGAGCATCCGGTGTCGTTGCAGTTGGGCGGCAGCGATCCTGCCGCACTGGCGCAGTGTGCGCAGTTGGCAGAGCAACGCGGCTACGATGAGATCAATCTCAACGTCGGTTGCCCTTCGGATCGCGTGCAAAATGGACGCTTTGGTGCCTGCCTGATGGCAGAAGCCGAACTGGTGGCGGATTGCATCAAAGCGATGCGCGATCGGGTGTCGATCCCCGTTACGGTGAAAACCCGTATCGGCATCGACGATCAGGATAGCTACGCTTTCCTGTGCGATTTTGTTCAGACCGTAGCAGAGCGCGGCCAGTGCGATACCTTTATTATCCATGCGCGCAAAGCCTGGCTTTCTGGCCTGAGTCCGAAAGAGAATCGCGAGATCCCGCCGCTGGATTATCCGCGCGTCTATCAGCTCAAGCGCGATTTTCCGGCATTGACCATCGCCATTAACGGCGGGGTAAAAACGCTGGAAGAGGCAAAAACCCATTTGGCGCAGCTCGATGGGGTGATGATGGGGCGCGAAGCCTATCAAAATCCCGGCTTGCTGCTGGATGTCGATTCGCAACTGTTCGGTATTGATGCGCCCGCCGTCAGCCCGTTTAGCGTGGTGGAAGCGATGTACCCTTACATTGAGCGTGAACTGACGAACGGAACCTATTTGGGCCATATCACCCGCCATATGCTGGGCTTGTTCCAAAGTATTCCCGGCGCGCGCCAATGGCGTAGACACTTAAGTGAAAATGCCCACAAACCCGGCGCAGGCATCCCGGTGGTGGAAGCGGCGCTGGCGCTGGTGCGCGATCGCGTAGCATAAAAAACACTAACAGTTAGTCAAAATAACCACAACCTGCCGTCCGCATCAACATTCCCTTCTGATAAATCAATACGTTATCAGAGGGGAAAGGTTGGCATGCTTCTTGTAATACCCCCGTAGCGATTGCCGTTAGCACGGCACACCTGACTGAGGAGAGGAATCATGCTGGAATTTTTGTTCGTTGTGGGCTTTTTTGTGATGTTAATGGTCACCGGAATTTCACTGATTGGCGTACTAGGCGCGCTGGTCATTGCCGCGGTGGTGATGCTGGTGGGTGGATTGATTGTCACCGCCATCAAAGTGCTGCCCTGGCTGCTGCTGGCGGTGGCGATCGTCTGGCTGTGGCGTTACTGGCAGCAAAAACCGCTGCGTGATTACCGCTGACACCGCGCGTTGTGACGGCAGCAACAAATACCGCTTCTGAGCACCACGGCCCCGGTAATTTACGCCAATTTTGTGCGCCAGCAGATATTTTTTCCCCTAAGCCGCTGTTAGGATGGCGGCTCTTGGTCACTATGACTGCCTCCATGTAGCAAGGCGGTTTGCGTAACCGGCAACACGCACAGGACACGCGGCCTGCGCGAGTCAATAAAAAATGATTTCATCCGCGTCAGAGCATCATCATCCAAAAAAATTACGCCTCGATGCGCTGACGTTCGCCACGCTGTACCCTACATACAGCATGATGAAATATCGAAAATAATGCAGCAACAAGGGCCCCGTTTGGGGCCCTTACTTTTTATACTTACCACCTAACGACCTACTACCGCGGTTCGCTTATCGTCCCGGGATCAGCAGGCAGGAACCGTGCGTCTGGCGACTCTCCAGTGCGCGATGCGCCTTTTGCGCTTCCGACAGTCCGAAGATCTGGTTGGCAGAAACATCCACGTTGATAGCACCGCTGGCAATCAGCGAAAACAGCTCGCGGCTTGCTTTATCCAGCTCTGCGCGGTTGGTCACGTAGCCAAACAGCGATGGGCGCGTCACGTAAAGCGACCCTTTCTGGTTCAGAATGCCGAGATTCACGCCGGTCACCGGGCCGGAAGCGTTACCGAAGCTGACCATCAAACCGCGACGTTGCAGGCTGTCGAGCGAGGCTTCCCAGGTGTCTTTGCCCACCGAGTCGTACACCACGGGCACCTTCTGCCCCTCAGTTAATTCCAGCACCCGCTGCGCGATGTTCTCGCTGCGATAGTTGATGGTCGCCCAGGCTCCCGCCTGACGAGCCAGCGCCGCCTTGTCATCTGACCCGACCGTGCCGATCAGGTTTGCTCCCAGCGCCTTGGCCCACTGGCAGGCGATCAGGCCAACACCACCGGCGGCCGCGTGGAACAGGAATGTCTCGCCGGGCTTAATCTCATAGGTTTCACGCAACAGGTAGTACACCGTCAGCCCTTTCAGGAACGACGCCGCGCCCTGCTCAAAGCTGATAGCCTCCGGCAGGTGCGCTACGCGATCCGCCACCACATTGTGCACCGCACTGTAAGCGCCCAGCCCCGCTTGCGCATACACCACGCGATCGCCGACCTGAAAGCCGTTAACGCCCGCGCCGATTTTCGCCACCACACCCGCCGCCTCCGTGCCCAGCCCAGACGGGAAGGTTTGCACCGGGTACAGTCCACTGCGCACATAGGTATCGATAAAGTTGATCCCAACAGCACGATTTTCAATTTGTACTTCACCCGCAGCCGGTTCACGCGGGGTAAAATCAACGTACTCCAGTACCTCAGGGCCGCCGTGGGCGCTGAATTGAATGCGTTTTGCCATGTTTTCTCCTGATGCCATCCGGTGCGATAAACACGCGGGCGCAAGTGTAGAACGGTTTTTATCACGTCAGTTTCGTATACAATGCCTCCTTATGGAATGACAAATCAACCAATAAAGAACGTAATCCCATGGCAGAAAAGCGCACCGCACCCCCATCGAAACAGCCCCGCGACCGACAGGTGGAAGGGTTAAAGCTTCCACCGCACTCGCTGGAAGCGGAACAGTCGGTTCTGGGCGGTTTGATGCTCGACAACGAACGCTGGGATAACGTCGCAGAACGCGTCGTCGCTAACGATTTCTACAACCGCGCCCACCGTCTGATGTTCAGCGAAATGCAGCGCCTGTTGGAATTGAACAAGCCCATCGATCTCATCACCCTGTCCGAGTCGCTGGAGCAAAAAGGCGAGCTGGATACGGTCGGCGGTTTTGCTTATCTGGCAGAGTTGGCGAAGAACACCCCCAGCGCCGCCAACATCAGTGCCTACGCCGATATCGTGCGCGAACGGGCAGTGGTGCGTGAGATGATCGCCGTTGCCCATGAAATCGCCGATGCGGGCTACGATCCGCAGGGCCGCAGCAGTGAAGATCTGCTGGATCTGGCGGAGTCGCGCGTGTTTCAGATCGCCGAAAACCGCGCCAGCAAGGATGAAGGCCCGAAAAGCATCGACCGTATTCTGGAAAATACCGTCTCACGCATCGAGCAGTTGTACCAACGCCCGCACGACGGGGTGACCGGGGTTTCCAGCGGGTATCAGGATCTGGATAAAAAAACCGCCGGACTGCAAAAATCCGATTTGATTATCGTCGCGGCGCGCCCCTCCATGGGAAAAACCACCTTTGCCATGAACCTGTGCGAAAACGCCGCCATGATGCAAGAGAAGCCGGTGCTGATCTTCAGTCTGGAAATGCCCGGCGAACAGATCATGATGCGTATGTTGGCCTCGCTGTCGCGCGTCGATCAAACCCGTATCCGTACCGGGCAGTTAGATGATGAGGACTGGGCGCGTATCTCTAGCACCATGGGCATTCTGCTTGAGAAGAAGAACATGTATATCGATGACTCTTCCGGCCTGACGCCCACGGAAGTGCGCTCCCGTGCGCGCCGCGTTTTCCGCGAACACGATGGTCTGAGCCTGATCATGATCGATTACCTGCAACTGATGCGGGTGCCCTCCTTGTCTGATAACCGAACGTTGGAAATTGCAGAAATCTCTCGTTCACTCAAAGCATTGGCAAAAGAATTGCAGGTGCCTGTGGTCGCGCTCTCTCAGCTTAACCGCGGTTTGGAACAGCGAGCGGATAAACGGCCAATCAACTCCGATTTGCGTGAATCTGGCTCCATCGAGCAGGATGCCGACCTGATTATGTTTATCTATCGTGATGAGGTTTATCATGAAAACAGCGATTTGAAAGGCATCGCTGAGATTATCTTGGGGAAACAGCGTAACGGCCCTATCGGTACCGTTCGGTTGACCTTCAACGGGCAGTGGTCGCGTTTTGATAATTACGCCGGTCCACAATACGATGATGAATAAATAGCGCACCTGAGCGGGCTGCGTTAAGGACAGTAGAAATGAAAACGGCAACCGCCGTCATCAGTCGCCGCGCATTGCGTCACAATATGCAACGCGTGCGTCAGTTAGCGCCTAACAGTCGGCTGGTCGCCGTCGTCAAGGCCAATGCATACGGTCACGGCGCAGTGGAATGCGCCACGACGCTTGGGGAGGCAGACTGCTTCGGCGTCGCCCGACTCTCGGAGGCGCTGGCACTGCGCCAAGCTGGCATCACCAAACCCATCCTGTTGCTGGAAGGGTTTTTCTCTGCCGATGACCTTCCTCTCCTGGCGCAGCATCAATTGGAAACCGCGGTGCACAGCGTCGAACAATTGACGGCACTGGAGCAGGCCGATTTGCCGCATCCTCTGACCGTGTGGATGAAACTGGATACGGGTATGCACCGTCTGGGTGTGCGCCCTGACCATGCTGAGGCGTTCTATCAGCGACTGACGCAGTGCCGCAATGTGGTGCAACCGGTGAATATCATGAGCCATTTTTGCCGCGCCGATGAGCCTGAGTTCAATACCACCCTGAAACAGATCGCCTGCTTTGATGCCTTTACCGAGGGGAAACCCGGCGCGCAATCTATCGCGGCTTCCGGCGGCATTCTGCTGTGGCCACAGGCGCACCGCAATCAGGTACGACCGGGGATTATTCTCTACGGCGTATCACCGCTAGCCACGGAAACCGCCACGCATTTTGGGCTGCAACCGGCGATGACGCTGACCTCACACCTGATCGCGGTGCGCGAGCACAAAGCGGGTGAAGCCGAAGGGTACGGCTGTACCTGGACCAGCGAGCGCGATACCCTGCTCGGCGTGGTCGCGATGGGTTATGGCGATGGCTACCCGCGCTCAGCACCGTTTGGTACGCCAGTGCTGGTCAATGGCCGTGAAGTGCCGTTGGTTGGACGCGTATCGATGGATATGTTGACGGTCGATCTGGGGCCGGATGCGCAGGAGCAGGTGGGCGATGAGGTGATATTGTGGGGAGATGCGCTGCCGGTAGAGCGGATCGCCGCACATACCAAGATCAGCGCTTACGAACTGATTACCCGCGTGACACAGCGCCTGGTGCTGGAGTACCTCGACGATTAACGTTTACGCATAAAGGCGTACCGCAGGGTACGCCCTTTTCACCAATTACACGTCACTGACCGCGATATCTACTGGCGTGCGATTACGGTTCTTCACTCGGTAAGCCACCGCCATTGCTACCAGCCACACCGGAATCAGCCATACCGAGATCTGGATACCGGGAGTAATCGCCATGATCACCAGAATCCCCGCCAGAAACAGCAGGCAAATCACGTTGGTTACCGGGTAGCCCCAGCTTTTGAAACGCGTTTCTTTTGCAGCTGCTTGCATCGCATGGCGGAACTTGAGGTGTGTAATGCAAATCATCGCCCAGTTGATCACCAACGCGGACACCACCAGCGCCATCAGCAGCTCAAACGCTTTGCCCGGCATCACGTAGTTCAACACCACGCACAGCCCGGTTGCCAGCGCCGATACGCCCAGCGCATTCAGCGGAATGCCGCGTTTGTTGATGCTTAACAGTGCCCGTGGTGCGTTGCCCTGTTTCGCCAGGCCAAACAGCATGCGGCTGTTGCAGTAGACGCAGCTGTTGTACACCGAGAGCGCCGCAGAGAGCACCACCAGATTGAGCACGGTCGCCACCACGTTGCTATCCAGCGCGTGGAAAATCAGCACAAACGGACTGCCGCCTTCCACCACTTTCTGCCACGGGTACAGCGACAGCAGCACCGCCAACGCGCCCACATAAAACAGCAGGATGCGATAAATAACCTGATTAGTGGCGCGCGGAATACTTTTTTCCGGCTGGTCAGCCTCGGCGGCCGTGATCCCTACCAGTTCAAGACCGCCAAAAGAGAACATGATGACCGCCATTGCCATCACCATACCGCCAAAACCATTGGGGAAAAAACCACCGTATTGCCACAGGTTGGCTACGCTGGCTTCCGGCCCACCGCGACCGCTCATCAGTAGATAACACCCGAACGCGATCATGCCGATAATCGCCGCCACTTTAATGATGGCAAACCAGAATTCCATTTCGCCGTACACCTTCACGTTAGTGAGATTGATGGCGTTAATCAGCAGGAAGAAAACGGCCGCAGAAACCCAGGTTGGCACATCGGGAAACCAGTATTGAATGTAAATACCGACGGCGGAAAGCTCTGCCATGCTGACCAGCACATAGAGCACCCAGTAGTTCCAGCCGGACATAAAACCGGCAAAGTTGCCCCAGTATTTATTGGCGAAATGGCTAAAGGAACCGGCTACGGGCTCCTCCACCACCATTTCCCCTAACTGACGCATAATGAAAAAGGCGATAATCCCGGCAATCGCATAGCCCAACAGTACCGATGGCCCGGCCATTTTGATGGTTTGTGCAATCCCCAAAAACAGCCCGGTTCCCACCGCGCCCCCTAATGCGATCAACTGGATATGGCGGTTTTTTAACCCTCTTTTCAGTTGATCCGTTGTCTGCGGTGTATCCATGACATTCCCCGAACAAGATGTTGTGTTGGCAATCTCATAGCAACAATCAGGCCAGCCTCAGCAATGCCACGACGAGCGCCTGCCATAAATGAAACTAATACCATGAATATATTCATTATTTTTATTATCACTACGCATGATAGTGCATGGCAGTAAAAAACAGATTGATGCATAAACAGGCAACGTAATGCACGAAATGCCCTTAATTGCATCACTCCACGCACGATATTGCGCCAACACGGTGCATGCCCATTTGTTGTGCAATCGCCCCGAGAACCGGGATGTGAAAAGAAGCGGCACGCGCTGACAAAAAGCTGCTAGTCTGTTTTATCTCCCGATACATCATGCGGATAAAGCACCATGTACCAGATAGACGATTATGATTTGAAAATGCTGACCTTACTGCAAACCAACGCTCGCTTGACCAATCAGGAGCTAAGCGAACTGATCGGGTTATCCGCATCGCAGTGTTCTCGCCGTCGCATTGCGCTTGAGCAGGCTCGGCAAATCCTGGGCTATCACGCCCGCCTGGCACCCAATGCCATCGGCCTGGAGTGTCTCGGTTTGATCGAAGTGCGCCTGATCAACCATACCGCCGACTACGTGGAGCGCTTTCACCAGATGCTGGGAGAGGTGGATGCGATCATTGATGCCTATAAGACCACCGGCGATGCCGACTATTTACTGAAAGTTGCAGTAGCCGATCTGCAAGGGCTGAGCGATCTGATCAGTCGCATTTTGTCGCAGAATAAAAGCGTCTCTCACCTGAAGACCTCGGTGGTACTGAATCGCCTGAAAGAGAATGGGCTCATGTTGCCTAACTGAAGGTTTGCACCCTATTAGGGCAATGCGCTTCCTTTTAGTGCATGAAAAGAACAAGAACACGCGCATAACCTTCCAATCATGCGTGAATCACGCAAAAAATTAAGTTTTATGCATTTTTTGTGCAAAGCGTAATTGCAGTATTTCAATAACTTATAGTTATTATCGGTGTTACTGCGCCAGCTACTCCGCTGTCAGCGCCATTTTTGGTGCACTTTTTGCTTTGGTTGCGTCACATTTTGATTTTTTCTGCCATTGAGCACACCATGGATAACGTTGTTGCAACTGAAAATCTAAAACACACGCTGCTGGAGGATGTTCTGGCGCTGTTGATTGGCTCACTGATGGTGTCTTTTGGCATTATCTTGTTACGCCAATCTGGCGCGCTCACCGGCGGCACGGCAGGGATGGCGTTCCTGCTGCACTACATTACGCATATCTCGTTCGGCACCATTTTCTTTCTGATCAACCTGCCGTTTTATTATCTGGCCGTGCGCCGCATGGGCTGGCATTTCACCATCAAGACCTTCTGTGCCGTCGGGCTGGTTTCTCTGCTGTCAGACGTACATCCGCTGTTTGTTCACTTCGATAAACTTCAGCCTTTCTATGCCACGCTGTTTGGCAACATTATCATTGGGTTGGGTTTTATCGTGCTGTTTCGCCACAAGGCCAGTCTGGGTGGCGTGAATATTTTGGCGCTCTACCTTCAGGATCACTACGGCATACGCGCTGGCAAATTTCAAATGGCGCTTGATGTGGTGATTGTGCTGGCTTCACTGTTTGTGGTAAGCATACCTATGCTGGTGGTTTCCGTATTAGGAGCCGTGATTCTTAACTTAATCATTGCGATGAATCACCGCCCGGGGCGTTATACGGTCTAAACGGCGTCCGGGATAAGCGCGCCAGCGATAATAATGATTTACCCGATACCCCGCCGCGCGTTAAGCGCAGCAAATGATTATTTCAGGAGAATAACCGTGTTCCAACATGTCGACGCCTATGCCGGCGATCCCATCCTGTCCCTGATGGAAAAATACAAGCAGGATCCACGCGCAGATAAGATCAATCTCAGTATCGGGCTCTATTACAACGAACAGAACATCATCCCGCAACTGCGCGCCGTGAGCGATGCCGTTGATGTGCTTGAAGCGCAGCCTAAAGCGGCGTCCTCCTATTTGCCCATGGAAGGCTTCCAACCCTATCGTTCCGCAATCCAGACGCTGCTGTTTGGCGCAGAGCACCCGGCGCTGGCCGCTAACCGCATCGCCACTATCCAGACGCTGGGCGGTTCCGGCGCGCTGAAAGTAGGTGCCGATTTCCTTAAACACTATTTCCCGGAATCCGAGGTGTGGGTCAGCGATCCGACCTGGGAAAACCACATCGCTATTTTTGCCGGTGCCGGATTCAAGGTACACACTTACCCCTATTTCGATGCGCAAACGCTGGGGGTAAATTTCGATGCCATGATTGCCACGCTCGAAAGCCTGCCAGCGCGCAGCATCGTACTGCTGCACCCGTGCTGCCATAACCCGACCGGCTCCGATCTGACCAATGCGCAGTGGGATCGCATTATTGAAACGGTGATCAAACACGAACTGATTCCGTTTATGGATATCGCCTATCAGGGCTTTGGCGGCGGCATTGACGCCGATGCTTACGCACTGCGCGCCGTTGCCAGCGCGGGCGTTCCGGCCTTGATTGCCAACTCCTTCTCCAAGATTTTTTCTCTGTATAGTGAACGCGTTGGCGGGCTTTCCGTGGTGTGTGAAGACGCCGACAGCGCGCAGCGCGTGTTGGGGCAGTTGAAAGCCACGGTGCGCCGTAACTACTCGACACCGCCGAATTACGGTGCTCAGGTGGTTTCTAACGTGTTAAATGATGCAGCGCGCAATGCGGAGTGGAAAGCAGAAGTCGAAGAAATGCGTTCACGTATTCTCGCCATGCGTAAAGCGCTGGTGGATGCCCTGAAAGCAGAACTGCCAACGCGTAATTTTGACTACCTGCTGACACAGCGCGGCATGTTCAGTTACACCGGCTTTAGCCCGCTACAGGTAGATCGCCTGCGCGACGAATTTGGTGTTTATCTGATCGCCAGCGGCAGAATGTGTGTTGCGGGCCTGAATTCGGGCAACGTCGCACGCGTCGCCAAAGCGTTCGCGGCGGTTCAATAACGCATATCAAAGGCTTAACGCCCGCGTTAAGCCTTTCCTTTTTGCCGTCCCACTCCTCCAACCACTCTCCTTTCACTGTGATTCATAAGAAATTTTTATATAGCGCGACATTGACACCCCGCTTGCGCTGAACTACTACTTAAGACATATCCCATATTTTATTACCCAACAGATTTCGATGGATAGGGCGCAGTCCTCAGCTGAGTCTGAGGTGTACGGGAGCCAGTCTCCCCCTACAGTGAAAGAGAAAGGGTATTTTTCACATTCACTTTCTTAATCATTAACTTACATCATGATGTTGAACAGCCGATCGCTCGCTGATTTGCGACAACAATAATAAGCAGAAAAATAATAGATGAAATCATTTCAGAAGCATTTTATTCTTCAAGTCAATTTACGACGTCTCATTCTATTCATCGCACTTTCCGGTATGTCAGTTATTTTTGTAAATAGCTATTTCGCCTTCTACGACACGCAAAAAAAATTATTGACCGATCAGTTTTTTAAAATAAACCTTAACTATTCATTAAAACTCGCAAATACCGTCGAAACTTTTTTTTCCTCTTCCCAGTCACAGCTCAGTTTTAGCGCCCAACTGCTCGCCGATAACATGAAAAATGCCGACACGCTGCAAAATGAGATCGAGCGAATTCGGCAGATTGGCCATCGCTTCAACTCCGTGTCGGTCATTGATAAACAGGGCTATGTTCGCGCGTTCTCGCCATTACAACCAGGGGTCATTGATGCGCGGCTGACATCCCCTTCCCATGCAGCCGCCATTCAGGCCAACACCTTTTTTATCAGCCAGCCCTATGTTTCTCTGATTGGCAACCTGATTGTCTATATTTCTGTTCCTATCCACAATGCCGAAGGTGAACAGTTAGGGTACGTTGGCGGTTCTATTTATCTCAACAACCGCAATGCTACAAATGAATTTATGAATTCGCAGTTTGATGACGATAATTACGATACCTTTGTCCTCAATAAAGATGGCACAATTATTTATCATCATGATAAAAATCGAATTGGGCAAAAAATAGACGACAACTCTTTAAAACAGATGGCGCTATTAGGGAATAAAGGCAATTTTCGTCTGACAGATTCACAAGGCGCAACATTTTTAGCCGGGTTTGCCAAAGTTAAACGCGCGGATTGGATTATTCTTACGCTACAAACCGAAGATATTGTCACTCAGGCATTAAATAACGTAATGATTGATGTGACCAAGAAAAGCGCTCCGGTGCTGCTCATCACTTTATTTATGATTACCTTGCTGACCATCTATATCGCCAAACCGCTGCGCATGCTGGGATTGGCAGCCAGCCGTATGGACGATCCCGATGTCATCAGCAAGATTCGCGCAGTATCCTCCTGGTATTTCGAAGTTGAGCACCTAAAGCGCGTTATCCTGTGGGGCACTATTCTGCTGCACAAACGTATTGGAAAACTCAGCTCGCAGGCTCACACCGACCCGCTCACCGGCCTGCTCAATCGGCGTGGATTGCATGAAAACATTGAAATGTCGCTGCTCAACAACAGCGTCGTTTCAGTGATTGTTATCGACATTGATCACTTTAAAAATGTGAATGACACCTACGGGCACGATGTGGGTGATGAAGTGATTAAAATGCTGGGACGGCATCTTAAAACCAACTCGCGCAAAACGGATCTGGTGTGCCGAACCGGCGGTGAAGAGTTTTTGATGCTGCTGCCCGGCATTGATATCCATCTGGCCGTGGTCATCGCCGAGCGGCTTCGCAAAAATGTCGCAGAAATGAGTTTTCCCATCTGCCAACACATCACCATTTCGATTGGCGTAACCTCCTTCCTGCCGAAAGAAGTGCCTATCGATGCCGCACTAAAAACCGCTGATAACGCGCTGTATCGCGCTAAAAAGGCTGGGCGCAATAAAGTGATCGTGCAGGATATCCCTGAGGATTTGGCGCTGATGCTGCATAAGCAGCAAAATGATTAGTGCTGGAGGGGAAAGAAAAACTGGGCGCTGCCAATGCTGCGCCCAGAAGAGAGATCAAAACGAGGTCCAGTCCTGATTATTCTGCGCGGAGGTGCCTGTAGCTAACGCCAGCGTAGGCTTGGCAGGCCGGGTAACCGTTGATTCCCGCGCGGTCAACGGTGTGGCAACCGTCTCCCCGGCGTTAAGTTTGAATGCGCTCACCGTATGGGTTAATGCCGACGCCTGGGATTGCAGCGACATCGCCGCCGCGGCTGACTCTTCCACCAACGCAGCATTCTGCTGAGTCGTGGTATCAATCTGTCCAACGGCGACGTTAATCTGGCTGACGCCATCGCTCTGCTCTTGGCTGGCTTGGGAAATCTCCGCAATGATCGCGTTAACATCCTGCACATGGTTGGTCAAACGACCCAGGGTTTCATCGGCACTGTCTACCAGATTCATCCCGTCCTGAATGTTGCTGACGGAATCATCGATCAACGTCTTAATCTCCTTGGCCGCCGTCGCGCTGCGCTGCGCCAGTGAACGCACTTCGCTGGCAACCACGGCAAAACCGCGTCCTTGCTCACCCGCGCGCGCCGCTTCAACCGCCGCATTGAGCGCCAGAATATTGGTTTGAAACGCAATGCTGTCGATAACGCCGATAATCTCAGCCATGCGCTGCGATGACGATTGAATACCGCGCATTTTTTGCGTCACCGAGAGCATCACTTCACTGCTGTTTTTGGCCGCATCCGATGCCTGATGCGAAACCGACGTTGCCTGACGGGTGTTATCGGCGGTGTTCTTGATGGTTGAAGTCAGCTCTTCCATGGAGGAGGCGGTTTGCTCCAGCGAGCTGGCCTGCTCTTCGGTACGCGCCGAGAGATCCTGATTACCGGCGGCAATCTGCGAAGCCGCAGTAGAAATCGCCTCGGCGCCGTCGCGCACTTGACCCACAATATGACGCAAGCTGCTGTTCATGTTATCCAATGCCTTGAGCAGCAAACCGGTTTCATCCTGATGGACAGCCTGTACGTGGTAAGTAAGATCGCCCTGCGCTACGCGATCGGCCAACTCCAGCGCCTGATGAATCGGGCGGGTCACGCTGCGCGTAATCAGCCAGGCGATCATACCGCCCGCCGCTGCCGCCGCCAGGCAGATCAGCACCAGCAGCAAACGCGTTTGATTGTATGTGGCCGTCATGGTGTCGAGGGTTTTGGACATGGTGCCGTTTTGAAAGGCGACCAGTTTGCGCACTTGCTCGCGGTAGTTGCGCTGTATGTCATTCATGGCAGTAGTGAATTCACGCACACCCGCCTCACGATCCCCGGCGTTCAATGACGCGATAATCTTATCGCCAGATGCCAGAAACTGTGGGCGAATCTGTTGGATATCCCGAATAATCTGTTGCGACGCCTCGGGGCTATTACTGGCGACCAATTTATCCAGCAGCTGGCCGCCACGTTTGCGCAGATCGCCCAGCATCTCCAGCGTGCTTTTCACTTGAGCCGGATCGGTAACCAGCAGCAGTCGCTGGTAGGCAACCAGCGTGCTGTTCACCACATCGATAAGATCGGTGGTTGTCACCGTATCAGGATAAACCCGCGTGACAATCAGCTTCGCATCTTCATGAAACAACGATAGTTTCGAGATTGAGAACGCATTGACCACAAACAGCATCAGTACCAGAAAAGCAAATCCACTGCCGAGACGATAACCGATGCGCCAGTTAGCGATATTCATTCTTCACTCCTTCCCATATTGCGTATCACAGCCAGGTTATTCTTCCATTGTTAAATCCCATCAGAATGAGTGATGATCTGTTGCTGGCGAAGCCTGTCTCGCGTTAACACTAAGCAATATAAATGGCTGTTTTGTCGATGTTAGGGAAATAGCATCCCCTCACCCATTATTCAGTGCTATCATCGAAAAAATAAAATCTGACGCTAAGAATTGCGGCTTAATGTTACCCAGCAATCGCCGTCATAATACGTTGCTGATGTTGTTGTCTGCTTCGTTTCGCCCCAGATTACCCCTGATGTCTCTAGGTTTATCGGCAGTAAGCATATCATCTTTACACCATTGATCGTTTTAATCACTTAAAAATTAACAAATAAAAGTCAAAACCTATCAATATGAGTGGATCGATCGACAGAATCATGCAATAAGTAAAAGATACCTCTGCGGCTATTTTTTAATAGGATAAGTGGCGCGTCATACACAGAGAAAATAGAAAATAATTCTCGTGTGATTCTGTTCGAAAGGATATTTATTGCTGAGAGGAATAGCGTGAAATAAGCGCATGACAGCGAAAGCGGTGCTTATCGAAATAAAAAGTAAACGTGGCCCCCTTTATAATCACGACGCCCGGCGCAACACCGGGCGTCGTGAACAGCGCTACTTGCGTGCCAATATCGGCTTGAGGAAACGGGCAGTGTGCGACGCTTCGCAATTGGCTACCGTCTCCGGGGTGCCGGATACCAGTATTTGACCGCCACCGCTGCCCCCTTCCGGCCCCAGGTCCACAATCCAGTCTGCGGTTTTAATCACATCCAGATTGTGCTCAATCACCACAATGGTGTTGCCCTGATCGCGCAACTGGTGCAACACGTCCAGCAGTTGCTGAATATCGGCAAAATGCAGCCCGGTGGTCGGCTCGTCAAGAATATACAGGGTCTGACCCGTTCCTCGCTTGGACAACTCGCGGGAGAGTTTCACACGTTGGGCTTCACCGCCGGAGAGCGTGGTCGCCGACTGGCCAAGACGGATATAGGAAAGCCCCACGTCGATAAGGGTTTGCAGCTTACGCGCCAACGCAGGAATGGCATCAAAGAAATCACGCGCCTCTTCAATGGTCATTTCCAGCACTTCGTGAATGCTTTTACCTTTGTATTTGATTTCCAGCGTTTCACGGTTGTAGCGTTTGCCTTTGCACTGATCGCAAGGCACATAGATATCCGGCAGGAAGTGCATCTCCACTTTGATGACGCCATCGCCCTGACAGGCCTCACAGCGCCCACCGCGCACGTTAAAACTGAAACGCCCGGGGTTGTATCCGCGGCTTCTCGCCTCTGGCACACCGGCAAACAGTTCACGGATAGGAGTAAATACGCCGGTGTAGGTCGCCGGGTTGGAACGCGGTGTGCGCCCAATCGGGCTTTGATCGATATCGATCACCTTATCAAAATGTTCAAGGCCATGAATCTCACGGTACGCTGCCGGTTCCGCCAGCGTTGCGCCATTGAGCTGACGTTGCGCCAGCGGAAACAGCGTGTCGTTAATCAGCGTCGATTTACCGGAACCGGAGACACCAGTGATACAGGTGAACAGTCCGACGGGCAGCGTCAGCGTGACATCTTTCAGGTTGTTGCCCTTTGCGCCCACCAGCTTCAACACTTTGGTCGGATCGGCAGGCACACGTTGCGACGGCACTGAGATTTTCCGCTCACCGCTCAGGTACTGGCCGGTCAATGATTCTGGCACCGCCATAATCTGTTCTACCGAGCCTTCTGCCACCACCTGACCGCCGTGCACCCCCGCGCCCGGTCCGATATCAATCACATGATCCGCCGCGCGAATGGCGTCTTCATCATGCTCCACCACAATCACCGTGTTGCCCAGATTGCGCAGATGGATCAATGTCTCCAGCAGGCGTTCATTATCCCGCTGATGCAGACCAATGGAAGGTTCGTCCAGTACGTACATCACCCCGACCAGCCCGGCACCAATTTGGCTCGCCAGTCGGATACGCTGCGCTTCACCGCCGGAAAGCGTTTCGGCAGAACGCGACAGCGACAGGTAGTTCAACCCGACGTTCACCAGGAACTTCAAGCGATCGCCGATCTCCTTCAACACTTTCTCGGCAATCTGCGCGCGCTGCCCACTCAGCTTCATGTTTTGGAAGAACGTCATCGCATGGCCGATGCTCATGTCGGAAATCTGCGGCAGCGTGGTCTGTTCGACAAACACATGGCGCGCTTCCTTACGCAGACGCGTGCCGCTGCAACTGGCACAAGGGCGGTTGCTGATGAACTTGGCCAGCTCTTCGCGCACTGCGCTTGATTCGGTTTCCTTGTAACGCCGCTCCATGTTATTCAACACGCCCTCGAAGGGATGGCGTCGCACGGACGTATCGCCACGATCGTTGATGTATTTGAATTCGATGGTGTCTTTACCAGAGCCGTAAAGAATGACGTGACGAATTTTTTCACTCAGGCTGTCGTAAGGTGCCTCGACATCAAAGCGGTAATGCTCCGCCAGGGAGCGCAGCATCTGAAAATAGTAAAAGTTACGTCGATCCCAGCCACGAATCGCACCGCCCGCCAGTGACAGCTCACCGTTTTGCACCACGCGCGCCGGATCGAAGAACTGCTGCACGCCCAACCCATCACAGCTCGGGCACGCGCCTGCCGGATTGTTAAAGGAGAACATACGCGGCTCGAGCTCATGCATGCTGTAGCCACACTGCGGGCAAGCAAAGTTGGCGGAGAACAGCAGTTCAGGCAGCTTGCTGTCATCCATATCCGCCACGATAGCGCTACCGCCGGAAAGCTCCAGCGCGGTTTCAAACGATTCCGCCAGACGCTGTGCCAAATCTTCACGCACTTTGAAACGATCGACCACCACTTCAATGGTGTGTTTCTTCTGCAATTCCAGCTTGGGCGGATCGGAAAGATCGCACACTTCGCCGTCGATACGGGCGCGGATATAGCCTTGTGTCGCCAGGTTTTCCAGCGTCTTGGTGTGCTCCCCTTTGCGATCTTTAACAATGGGCGCAAGCAGCATCAGGCGAGTACCTTCCGGCTGCGCCAGCACGTTATCCACCATCTGGCTAACCGTCTGCGCCGCCAGCGGCACATCGTGATCCGGACAGCGCGGCTCACCCACGCGGGCAAAGAGCAGACGCAAATAGTCGTGAATCTCGGTGATGGTGCCCACGGTTGAGCGCGGGTTATGAGACGTGGATTTTTGCTCGATGGAAATCGCCGGTGACAACCCTTCGATATGGTCGACGTCCGGTTTCTCCATTAACGAGAGAAACTGGCGCGCATAGGCAGACAACGATTCAACGTAGCGCCGCTGCCCTTCCGCGTACAGGGTATCGAACGCCAGCGACGACTTACCGGACCCCGACAGCCCGGTGACCACAATCAGTTTATCGCGCGGAATTATCAGATTGATATTTTTGAGGTTATGAGTACGGGCACCACGAACTTCGATCTTATCCATTCACATACATCCCGGAGTTAACGCTATTTTCATCATCCCGCAGGCGGAGATAACCGGTACGAAACGTGCAATTATGACACAAAAAATCACCCGCTGCGTTTTTTAGCACCGCAGACGGCGGCTCAGTGGGGGGACAAGCAGAAAAAATACGCTAACAAAAAACTGAATAAATATCCAGTACTCTGATGCAACAATGTAACCAATAAAAAAAGTGTGGATGCAACATCGCGGGTACTCAGCACTGTGCTGGCATGTTATGATTTCTGGCTTAGACTTTACGTATTGACTCATCAGGAGACACAAGCATGGCCAGCAGAGGCGTTAATAAAGTGATTCTTGTCGGGAATCTGGGGCAAGACCCGGAAGTCCGTTATCTGCCGAACGGTGGTGCCGTTGCTAACCTGACTCTGGCCACGTCAGATACCTGGCGCGACAAGCAGACCGGCGAGCAGAAAGAGCGCACAGAATGGCACCGCGTCACGCTGTACGGAAAGCTGGCTGAAGTGGCTGGAGAATACCTGCGCAAAGGCTCACAGGTGTATGTCGAAGGTCAACTGCGCACGCGTAAATGGCAGGATCAGGGCGGACAGGATCGTTACACTACAGAAGTGGTGGTCGATATTTCCGGCTCCATGCAGATGCTGGGCGGCCGTCAAGGCGGTGGCGCACCGGCAGGCGGCAACGCAGGCAACAGCGCACCGCAGGGTGGCTGGGGACAACCGCAGCAGCCTCAGGGCGGTCAGGCCTTCAGCGGTGGCGCACAGCAAGCACCGCGCCAGCAAAACAATGCCCCGATGCCTGGCGGCAATGAACCCCCGATGGACTTTGACGACGATATTCCGTTTTAAGCCTGGGGTAGGTAAAACAAGCTCCAGTCAAAACGTAACGCCCTACTTTAGCAGGGCGTTACGTTCAAGATATTCTCAAGGGTACAACTGCGCTAACAGCCCGTTATTTCACCATACCGCCGTTATACAGCTCATCGCCTCTTCCTGCTTTAATCATCTGATTGGCGTGTTGCTTACGCTCAAAGTTCGCTTTTGCGCGTTCCGCTTGATTTGCTCTGTACCTGTCTTCATTTTCTCGATTAAATTGCGCTTGTTGCTGTGAACCCTTGAATTTAGAACAGATCTTATTAAGCAAAAGATCAACGTCGACATTTATTTTTTCCAGGTTGGTCCGTTTCGACGCATGATGCTGATATGAGGAGCCGTCGAGTTTACTCAACAACGTCGTTGCGCCCTCGTTCACGCGTTCCAAAGCGGCCCTTAGACGTTTAAAACTCTCTTCACCCGGTTTAAAGATCCCTGGTTTATCAAGACCCTTACAAAAATCCTCTATGCTGTTCTTCACATCTTTCAACGTTGCCTTTAGTGTGGAAACATCTTTAATGTGGACAGTTTTAGCACTGGTAACCGTCTCTCTATTCACCGCACTGATTTGATTACTGTTTACTGCCGAAATACTCATCATTACCGCTGATACCTTTCCGTTATTAAATCCAGCGATAATGCTATAGGGTGATAAACGTATAATCTTTCATTTATTGTTCACAATATGAGCAAGGCACCGCATCTTCACCGATCAGCGCAACGCGGGCTGTGTTTCCCGCTCTGCCACCTGTGTTTTTGCCGTTTTTTGCATCATTCGGCGCAAGCGAGAGAGCCCCACATCATGCTGGTAGAGGTATTCGTAAGCGCTCGCGTCCGGCGCCAGGTTCTCCAGCAAGATGCGATCCTGTTCCAGCACGGCCCAATGCAATTTCTCCAAACGGTTTCGGTACATAAAACGCCACATATCACGCTGCCAGCCGACCACACGGCGAATGCGCCAGAAAAAAACGCGGCAGTTATCGTTATCCTCCGGCACCACCATGCTGACAATCCAGAAAGGGCCGCCGGGGCCGAAACGTTTTTGATAGGGGATCGAGAGCCGCATCCAGTAAGCACCGCTGATACCTAACTCCACCCAATCAAAATTAACCCCAGATTGATTTTTTTTCCTGAAGATAAAACCGCTTGATGTCGGATCGAGCACCATCTCCGCTTTACGCGCCCCCTGCGCCATGGAATGAGACGCGGAATGCAGGTAAGTTCCGTGCATCGGGTCCATCACATTTTCCAGCGCATACTGGTAGTTACACCGCCAGGCGGCAGTACAGAGAAAATGACTGAAAGTTTCTCCGTCGGTCAGCTCTTCAGGAAACACCAACGGCTCCGCTTCCTGGTTGGCGGTAATACCGAACCAAAGAAAAATGGCACCATAGGCTTCTTTAACCTGATAGCTCACCACCACCCGTTGCCCGACTAACGGGCAGCGTTCAACGGCGGGTACATCCTTGACCACACCATCTCCCGCAACCTCAACGCCGTGATACCAGCAGGCGATGCGATCGCCAAGGTTCCAGCCAAGCGATAGACGAGCACCCCGGTGCGGGCAGCGGTCTTCCAGTGCCTGAACCTGGCCGTCGCTGTCGCGCCACACCACAATCTGCTCCCCCAACCGCGTGATGCCGACAGGATTGGCCTGCACTTCCCAACTGGCCAGTACCGGATACCATAAGCCCCGTAACCCGCGATCGAGGTATTGCTGCACCGTTGAATCCATTGCGCCCTCCTTTACTTGCCGTTTTCTTGCAAAAAGGCCCGCAGCGTTGCTTCCTGCCAGGGCTGACCTTGCTGATCGTACAGTGCTGCTGAATTCAACCCTTCCACCAACGCGGGCAGGGTATCGATACCTTGATCAAACAGGATTTCCAGTCCGGCGATAAAGGTCAGCGTCCAGGGCGTTGGCGCGCTGCTTCGACTCTGCCAGACCAGATTGCGGTATCCACCAGGAGCATGGATGCAGCCGTTACCGCCGCCAATGGACGAGATAGTCGGCAGCTGCGCTGCGAGCGCCGGATTAAATTCCTGATCGGCCTTCATGCGATGGTCTCCTCCGTTAGCCTGATTTGAATGTGATTTTCAACGCGCCGCACCCGGTAGCAATGCAGGTCACGCTCACCCGGCCCGCCGAGACATTGCCCGGTTTTAATATCAAACACTGCGCCGTGTAAGGGGCACTCAACGCTACCGTCTTCAATAAATCCCTGACTCAACAAGGCATAAGCGTGCGGGCAAATATCCTCAAGGGCGTAGTACTTGCCATCAAGCAGGTAAATACCGACGGCGTTATTTTCCACGCTGCCACTAAACGGCCTGTTTTCCTGTATCTGATCTGCCTCGCAGACACCAATCCAGCACATCGCTCTCTCCGACATCGGTTTCATTAGTGAAATAGACGCTATCGTCTTCGAACAACTATAAAATTGATGCTTAAATCGTCAAGGAAGGCGGCAAATCAAGAGTGGAATTTGTTAAAAGGCGAGAAAAGCAGATACTGCAAGGGCAACGCCAAAAAATTGACGTTGCCTCATGCTAACGCAACGTATATCCCCCGTCGCAATAGAGCGTGTTGCCCGTCATGTGCGTGTTGTCGAGCAGGAACAGCGCCGCATCGGCCTGCTCTTCCACCGTTGCAGGACGTTGCAATACGTTGAGTTTGCCCCACTGTTGGTAAGCGGCCTCGCGCACCTGCGCCGGACGACCCTGCCACAGCGTGCTGTCGGTGGTGCCCGGAGACAAACAGTTTACCCTGCGTGGCGCCAATTCAACCGCCAGCCCGCGCGCCAATCCTTCCAGGGCGGCATTGCACGCCGCATAAGCGGGCGCACCAAGGGGACGCGCAGAAGCGGCTCCCGACATCAATACCACCGCCGCATCCGGCAACAGCGAGGGCAACGCGGCATACACCGCCCAATATTGCCCCCAAAATTTTGCCTGAAACAGCGCTTCGCTGGTCTCAATGCTCCCCTCCTGAAACGCGCCCGTGGTGTAAGATGCGGCGGGCGTAAACAGCCCGGCAAGCGCGGAGGTTTGCGCAAAGAAGGCGGCCAGAGAAGCGCGATCGGTAGTGTCGACAGCATAGGCGGATGCCCGCTCGCCCAGTAACCTGAGCGCAATGGCCCGTTTTTCCGCCGAACGCCCGCCGATCGCCACGCGATCGCCGCGCGCGACCAGTCGCTGAGCCAGAGCGAACCCAATGCCTGAAGTGCCACCAAGAATGGCGTAAGTCTGTGTCTTTTTCATAAAACAGAGCTTATTGGCGAATATCATTCCGGTAAAATGAAATACACTACCAATATTTATTCCTGACATTCAGCAATAGGCATTATGCGACATTACCCCGGAGATGACATCGGCGTATTTCTGGCCGTATGTGACAGCGGCAACTTTACCGCAGCGGCCGCCCTGCTTGGGCTCACCCCTTCGGCGGTTACCAAAGCCATTCGACGATTGGAAAACCGCCTGAAAACCCCCTTATTCACCCGTACCACCCGCCAGCAGACCATAACGGCAGAGGGTGTGACCTATCGGGATGCCTGCCGGACGGCAAGGAACGAGGTTGAGCGCGTCGAAACGCTGCTTGCCAGCATCACAGCAGAACCCGCAGGCCAGCTAGCGGTAAGTGTACCGCCGCTGCTCGGCGCGCACGTCGTCACGCCCGCCCTGTTGACGCTGTGCCAGCAGTGGCCCCAATTGAGTATCAGTGTCTCGGCCTCTGTCGAGATGGCCGACCTGTTCGATGGATCTGTCGATCTTGCCGTGCGCGTAGGAGAACTGCCGGATGCGGCGGGAATTGTCGCCAAAAAGTTAGGCACACAACGCATCGTACTGTGCGGCACACCGGGTTACTTTGCCCATTCACCGCCGCTGCACGGCATAGACGATCTTCATCACCACACCCTGATCGGCACGCTGAAAGAGGGCTACGCCGCCCCGTGGCACTTTCAGTTGGCTGACAAAACACACCGGGTGCTGACTCCGGATAGCCGTTTATTGCTGGATGGTGCACTGTTGACCGTCAATGCCATCAAGGCGGGATACGGTCTCGGCAGGGTGCCCTATTGGTTAGTCAAGGAAGAACTCGAGAACGGCTTGCTGGTTAGCGTGCTGGACGAAGTCATTGCCGGACATTTGGCGATTCATGCCTTATGGCGGGCAACACCGGTGATGTTGCCCCGCCTGCGTTTGGCAATAGATGCGCTGGTCGCGGCCACCGCAGCACGATTTTAGGCAGGCATCAGGCGAGTGCGTTGAGACGTTTTACCGATTCTCGCACCACCAAATGCCCGGCCAATTCAACATGCTGTGTCACCCCAAGCGACTGTGCAGGCACCAGTTGCTGCGTTAATAGTTGCAGTGCGGCTCTGGCAACCGCATCAAGCGGCAAGTGCACCGTGGTCAGTGACACCGGCAGCATATCCAGCGGCAAAATATTATCCATTCCCACCAACGATATATCATCCGGAACGCGAATGCCTCGCTGTGCCAGCGCATCCACCACGCCCACCGCCTGATTGTCCGCCGCGCAAAAAATCGCGGTCACGCCAAGGCGGTCAGGATGTGCGGAAAGCCAGCGCAGCATGGCATCGCGCGCGGTGAGCGGGTGGAAATCAGGCAAAGAAAGAATCAGTGACTCATCGACAACAATCCCTGCCTCCAGCAAAGCATCACGGTAGCCGCGCTCCCGCTGTTTGATGGTGATGCAAGACGACCAGGTCAAATGAAGAATTCGCCGGTGCCCGTGTTCTATCAGATGACGAACGGCACAGGCCGCAGCGGGATAGTTAGCGGGTGTGACGCGGTTTAAACACATGGCAGGATCTTCACCGTTGATCAACACGGCAGGTATGCCACTTTTCACCACCGCCTGCAATAAGGGGGCTCGCTCGTCATTGACGATCACAATGCCTGTCTGCCGTACACCTTGCAGCGATGCGACCAGTTGATCTTCCGTCATGGCATCATGCTCCGAGGGAAAGGGGCGCAGTCGGATATTACGCTGCACGCACAAGGTTTTGAGCGCATGGATCAATGACAGAGAAACCAGGTGGTAATCACTTTCCAGCATCAGGTTGCGCGGTGCTGCCAGCAAAACATGGCGCAAGGGCTCCAAGGCTTCGGTCACCGGTTTCGCCAGTTTATGCAGGGGATAGCCCTGTTCAGCGGCGATCGCCAGGATCTGCTGTTTGACTTTGGCACTGATAGGCGCAGTGCCATTTAATACACGAGAAACCGTACTGATAGAAACGCCTGCACACTCCGCGATATCCTTTAATGTCGCCATTGCTCTTTTATCCCTGTGTTTGCGAGGCTCACGATAGACGGTGTTAGCCAGAAATCACTCAACGCATCAGCCCACTCTCCTACCGTTTATCTCTACACTGTCGAGGGTTAACGCAATAACAACCACAAGAACATTTGCACACAGACCAGGGCCAAAGCTGCGATGTCACATTCTCTTACGCCTTTCTGCTAGCGCTTTATTTGTTATATTATAACATAACGTTAAATATCCCTCTGCATGGCACTCTCGAGTGAGCTTCTATTCTCTTTCAGCCTGGGCGCGTATCAGCATTGCGCTGGCGCTGTTGGCGTTGCTATGGGCGCTGGTCGCCTGGGCGGTATCGCTGCCATGATCGCGCTGCACAACCTGACATTCGGCTACACGCCGTCTTCACCGCTTGGCACGCTGAGCGGCAGCTTCAGCGCAGGTTCACTGACGGCCATCGTCGGTGAAAACGGCAGTGGCAAATCGACGCTGTTAAAAACCCTTGCCGGGCTGATTCCGCCCTTGGCAGGCACGCTGGTTCACGATGGCAACGCACTGCCGCGCATTGGCTATTTGCCGCAGCTGTCGGAGTTCGATCGCCAATTTCCGTTGAGCGTTATGGATTTGGTGTTGATGGGCAGCCTGCCGCAGCGCGGGCTGTTCGGCGGCCTCACCCGCGTCTGGCGACGCAAAGCAGAGGCAGCATTGGAGGCGGTCGCGATGACCGCGTTCGCCACCCGCCCTATCGGCCATTTGTCGGGAGGCCAGCTACAGCGCGTTCTGTTTGCCCGCTTGCTGCTGACGGACGCACCGGTGCTGCTGTTGGACGAACCGTTTACCGGCGTAGATGCCGACACCACCCAGGCACTGCTGGCCTTGATCCACCAACGTCATCAGCAAGGATGCACCGTGCTGGCGGTGCTGCACGATCGTGCCATTGTCGACCGCCATTTTCCGCTGGTGCTACAGCTCAGCGCCGCAGGCCATCGCTGGGGCGCAACCCATGACATATTCACCTCGACGCTCCCCGCGTCCCACGGCGCGCAGGCGCGAGTCAGGGCGGTGGTATGATGACGATAAGTCTCCTTTCACCGCTGGTGGAGTTCGGGTTTATGCGGCGCGCGCTGGTGGGATGTATCGCGCTCACGCTCAGCGCCACACCGTTGGGTTGCTTTTTGTTGCTACGCCGCATGAGCCTGATCGGCGATGCGCTGTCGCACGCGGTGTTGCCCGGCGTCGCCATCGGGTATCTGCTCTCCGGCATGTCGCTGTTGGCAATGGGTACCGGCGGGTTTATCGCCGGGCTGGCCGTGGCGCTGCTGTCCGGTTTTGTCAGTCGCAACACGGCGTTAAAAGAGGATGCCAGCTTCGCCGGACTCTATCTTGGCTCGCTGGCGCTTGGCGTAACGTTAGTGTCACTGCGCGGCTCCAGCGTCGATCTGTTGCACGTGCTGTTTGGATCGATTTTGGCGGTCGATCGCGGCGCACTGATCGATATCGGCCTGATCTGTTCGGTCTCGATACTGCTGCTGGCGTGGCTCTACCGTGCGCTGGTGATCGAATCGTTTGATGCCACCTTTATGCAGCTCGCCTCACCGCGCGGACGCACGCTGATTCACGCGTTATTTCTCGCACTGGTGGTACTCAATCTGGTGGCAGGGTTTCAACTGCTAGGCACGCTAATGACGGTCGGCATGATGATGCTGCCCGCCACCTGCGCCCGCTTCTGGACAGCGCGCTTGCCCGTGATGCTGGCGGTCTCGGTGCTGGTGGGCATCGCATCCAGCTTTATCGGCCTGCTGTGGTCCTACTATGCCTCACTGCCCGCCGGGCCTGCCATCATCCTGACCGCTACGCTGTTTTTCGCGTTCTCGGCCGCTTTCGGCGCCGAGGGCGGCATGCTGCGCCTGCGTCGCTAATATCATCCCCCTGTCATCAATGAGGACATCATGAAACATCCTGTTATCGCACTGGCATTTTCCAGCCTGTTATTCAGCACGTTTGCGATGGCGAAGCCGTTGCAGGTTGTCGCGAGCTTTTCCGTTTTAGGCGATATGGTCAGTCACATTGGCGGCGATCGCATCACCGTCACCGATTTGGTCAAACCGAACGGCGATCCGCATGAATTCGAACCCTCACCGCAAGACAGCAAAACGCTGGCAAAAGCAGATCTGGTTTTCGTCAACGGACTCGGTCTGGAAGGCTGGTTAACGCGTCTGGTATCCGCTTCCGGCTATCAGGGGAAAGTGGTGACCGCCTCGCAGGGCATCCACACGCTGGAAATGGAAGAAGAGGGGAAAACCCAGACCGATCCGCACGCCTGGAACAGCGCGGCGAATGGGGTGATCTACGCGCAGAATATCATCGATGCGTTAGTCAGCGCGGCACCGCAGGATGCTGACTATTTCCGCCAGCAGGGCAAAGCCTATATTCAGCAGCTTCAGGCGCTGGATGCTTATGCCAAGAAGACCTTCGCCGCCATTGCGCCAGAAAAACGTAAAGTGCTCACCAGCCACGATGCGTTTGGCTATTTCAGCCAGGCCTATGGCGTAACCTTCCTGGCACCGCTGGGTTATTCAACGGAAGCGGAAGCCAGCAGCAAACAAGTCGCAGAACTCATCCGTCAAATCAAGCAAGAGAAGGTCGCCAGCTATTTTATCGAGAACCAGACCGATCCCCGTTTGGTGAAACAGATAGCCAACGCCAGCGGCGCACAGCCGGGCGGTGAGCTCTACCCGGAAGCGTTAACCGACAGCACTGGCCCGGCCGCCAGCTACACCGCGGCGTTTAAACACAATGTGGACACCCTTGCCGCCAGCATGAAATAAATAGGGCCTCTGGCGCGCGGGCTATTTCGCCCCTTGCGCCAGGTACTTCTGCATCTCCGCGTCTGGCACCATGCCACCGCCCGTCGCCCACACCAGATGCGTTGCCTGTTGCATCGCCGACGCGGATAACGACAAACGCGACAGATAATCCGCATTGCCCGCCACGCGCCACGGCCCGGCCATCCCGGCCAACGCCGAGGGCTCCAGACGGAGCGCTTCGGTTTGAGCCAACATCGCCAGCAAGTGATACATTTCGTCGTCACTCAGGGTGTAATAACCGTCAATGAGTCGCACCATGGCGCGCCCGACAAAACCGGATGGACGCCCCACCGCCAGTCCATCGGCAGCGGTCAGATTGTCGATGCCCAAATCCTGCACCGCAATGCCATCGTGCAAGCCGGTGTACACGCCCAGCAGCATACAGGGCGAGTGCGTCGGCTCAGCAAAGATACAGTGCACGTGATCGCCAAACGCCAGCTTCAGCCCGAACGCCACCCCGCCCGGCCCACCGCCCACGCCGCACGGCAAGTAGACGAACAGGGGATGATCCGCATCGACCACCATACCGCGTTCAGCAAACTGGGCTTTGAGTCGATCACCGGCAACCGCATAGCCGAGAAACAGCGAGCGAGAATTTTCGTCATCAATAAAAAAGCAGTAGGGGTCATCCTGTGCGGCTTTGCGCCCTTGTGCGACGGCGACGCCGTAATCCTGCTGATATTCCACGACGTCAACGCCGTGTGCGCGCAATCTGTCCTTTTTCCATTGGCGCGCATCCGCCGACATGTGTACCGAGACCTTAAAGCCAAGGGTCGCCCCCATAATCCCGATCGACATACCGAGATTGCCGGTCGACCCCACGGCAATGCGGTATTGGCTAAACACCTGCCGCGCGGCTTCGCTGTCCAGTTGACGATAGTCATCGGTGGAAGTCATCAACCCCGCCTGTAACGCCAATTGTTCCGCGTGCACCAGCACTTCATAGATACCGCCGCGCGCTTTGATCGAGCCGGAAATCGGCAGGTGGCTGTCTTTTTTCAGCCACAGTTTGCCGGGCAATGTCTTGCCATACCGTGCGTCCAGCGCGTTTTGCATCGCGGCGATGTCAACCATATCGGACTCAATGATGCCTTCACTTGCCTCCAGCGCGGGAAAAACCTGACGGAGATAGGGAGCAAAACGGCGTAAGCGCGCCTCCGCAGCCTGAACATCCGCGTGCCCAAGCCCGACGTAGGGCAATCCCTCGGCAAGCGTGGCGCTTTCCGGGTTAAACCAGGTCACGTCACGCAGCGCAACCAGACAGGCCATGAGCGGATCGCGCTCAATCAGCGTTTTGATGTGAATATCAACCATTGTTTCCCAGCCTCCCTTTCACCAATGCTTCGCCAACCATACGCCGAATCCTGACGGGGATCACCTGCGGCGGTATCACCCGCGTTGCCAAAGAACAACGTACCGCTGCGCGATCTCGATACGGATATCTGTATAAAAAACCTAACACTTCAAGTAAGTTATATTAATTAAAAAATTACCCTGATTGATAATCGGCATTTATAATTATCATTCTCAGCAACGTCGATAGCATGCAGGGTACAGAGACGGTTTTCAGTGGCTTGTAGCACATATACCCGCACCTACACTGCAATGAGTTCAACAAACACAGGTTAAACATTGCGTCATGCGGCAAACTGAAACGCCTTTTCTCAAGCCACGGTAGACATGGCCGATAACTTCACCTGATTGGCAAGGATGCGATATCTGAATCCACATGCCGAGTTATGTTCATCACCACTGATTGGATAATAACGATGCTATCCTCCAACAATGCCGGATTATGGTTCAGATTAACCATCTTCATGCTGCTCAGCGCGGTATTGGCGCTGTTCATTGGTCAATCCTTTATTGCGCAGTCAGAACAAAAGCGTTTGGTGAGTTACGCACAAGACGTGCTGGCGCAAGGGGTCGCCGTCGCGCAAGAGAGTCGGGACACGGTGCACCGCATACTGCTACTGGGCAATATCCCTTGCTCCGATGCCGATCTGCGCGAGTTACGCCTACTGTCCTTTTATGCGCTTAATCTGCGCGACGTGGGACGCATCCAAAACGATCGCCTGATTTGCTCTGCGGGATGGGGAAGGCTGAATCCCCCTATCGCGCTGTTGCCACCCGACCTGACTACCTCGACGGGCACACAGCTGTGGACCGCCATGGAAAGGCTGGTTGATCCCAGGATCACCGCCGATATCGCCAGCAGCGGAGGCGTAGCGACGATCACCGCTTCGGCTGCTTTCCGCCGCTATTCACAACCGCCACAGGGATACAGCGCCACCTTAATCAACAAGAATCTCGACCACCCCTACCAAACCTTCGGTTCCCTGACACTCCCCCATAAAGAAGACTTAAGCAGATTAAAAAATGGCTGGCTCACCTTGGGTACACGCCATTTTTTCACCTGCTCAAACAGCTTTGATATCTGTGTGCTGGCACAGTTTGAGGATGCGGGTGTGATATATCGCCCGTGGTATGTGATAGCGGGCATCATTCTGATGGGGGCGGCGTTGGGCGGCAGCTTCACACTATGCTACTCACTTTACCGTGAAAAGCGGCGCTCCCTGCCGTGCCAGCTGGAACGTGCGCTGAAGAACGATCAACTGCGCGCCCACTACCAGCCACTGGTCAGCCTTGCCACGCGCTCTCTGATTGGCGTTGAAGCCCTGGCACGCTGGCGCAACGGCGCAGGTGAGGAGATTTCGCCAGAGGTGTTTGTGCGCATCGCCGAAGAAAACGGCATGATCGATGAGTTAACCCGCGCCATCACCCGCTGTGCCATACGAGACATGCGGCCTTATCTGACGCAACCATCATCCTTTACGCTCAGCATCAACCTTGCGGTTAGTGACATAATCTCTCCCGACTACCACCATTTTTTACAGCAGGAGTGCGAGCGCAACGGAGTGAAGCGCGAGCGGGTGATTTTAGAACTGACAGAACGTTCTACCGCATCGCCGCACATACTGGAGGTTGCGCTGCAATCGTTGCAGCAGCAAGGGCATAAAATCGCGCTGGACGATTTCGGCACCGGCTATTCAAACCTGGATTACCTGAGCCGCTTCTCGTTTAATCTGGTGAAAATAGACAAAATATTCGTCGGTGCCATCGGCACAGACTCCGTCAACGCCGCCTTTACCGATGTGCTGTTCTCACTGGTGCAAAAGCTGGACGCCAGCATCGTGGTGGAAGGGGTGGAAACGCAGGAACAGGCCGCTTATGTGGCGCGACACTGCCCGCATGCGATTGTACAAGGGTGGTATTTTGGTCGGCCGGTGAGTATCGATCAGTTTGTCGAACCGGAACGTTACCGCTGCCCGCCCATCGAATCATAACGTGAGCCGCGTGATGCAACGCGGCAAAGGGCGTTACACCAGATGCAGTTGCACTGGCTGCGCGTGCAGCAGTTGCTGCGTTTCCGGTGCCAGCGCGCTGTCGGTGACGATGTCGGTCAGTGCCGTGAGCGGCGTAACGCAAAACAGCGAATAGGCGCCGTACTTGCTGCTGTCGGCCAGCAACACACGACGGCTGGCATTCATGCCCAGATCCTGTTTTACTCCGGCTTTCTCTTCGGTTGGCGTGGTGATGCCTTTTTCCATACTCCACGAGTTGCAACTGATAAAGGCAATATCCGGGTAAATGCTGCGCAACAGGCGGCGGCCATGCTCGCCAATGCAAGACTGGCTGCTGTCATCAATGCGGCCGCCGATAATGGTCACTTCAATCTGTTTGAATTCCGACAAGAACAGCGCAATCTGCAAATCTGCCGTGATCACACGCAGCGGCAGGTGCGTCAGGTTACGCGCCAGTTCGAGCATGGTGGTGCCCGCATCCAGCACCACGGCATCACCCGGTTGCACCAGGGACGCCGCGTAGCGGGCAATCGCCTGCTTCTCTGCCAGATTACGATGCAACTTCTCATTGGTGGTCGGCTGCGAGGGAATAAAACGGTTGAGCGTGACGCCGCCATGGCTGCGGCTGATCACGCCCTGTTCATCAAGCTTGATGAGATCGCGGCGGATCGTCGCCGGCGAGGCGTCGATCACGGCAACCAGTTCGTCTACCGTCACCAGATTATGGCTTTTCAGATAATCCATAATCTGGTCAAGACGGCTCTGCCCTTTTACTCTATCTCCGCTAACGCGGAAAGCATCACTCACTGTTTGCCCCACAACGATGTCCATGAGTTGAATCCCCTCCCCTGTCAGGCAAGCTGCATGGCGAGTTGAATCGAGATAGCCATGCTCTCAGACTTCGCTTTACCTGTCCAGGCGATATCAAATGCCGTACCGTGATCGGCCGAAGTACGAATAAACGGCAAGCCTGCGGTTAAATTCACCCCATCGTAAAAGCCCAGCAGCTTAAGCGGAATATGGCCCTGATCGTGATACATCGCCACCACCATGTCATATTGTCCTTCATAGGCTTGCAGATAGACAGTATCCGGCGCACAGGGACCGTAGACGTCCAACCCTTTCGCCTTCATCGCCTCAACGGAAGGGCCGACAATGGTAATTTCTTCATCGCCGAACAAGCCGTTCTCGCCCGCATGCGGGTTAACCCCAGCGACAGCGATACGCGGTTTGGTGTAACCCACGCGTTTCAGGAAGGTATCCGCCATGCCGATGACGGTTTCTACACGGTCGCGGTTTAGGGTATCCAGGAATTTGCGCAATGCAATGTGCGTTGTCACATGAATGACTTTTAGTTTGTCGGTATACAGCACCATGGCGTAATCCCGGCTGTTGGTCAGCTTGGCCAGCAGTTCGGTATGCCCAGGGTAAATGTGTCCCGCAGAGTGCATCGCTTCCTTGTTCAGCGGTGCAGTCGCAATCGCCTGAACCTCTCCGGCCAACGCCAGCGCCGTCGCTTTTTTAATGCAGCGGTAGGCCAGATCCCCTGCCTGCGCCTGCACCACGCCAGGGACGAGCGCTTGTGGATCGGCCAGCGGCTCATCAATGATATTAATAATGCCGGGGGCAAAACGCGCCTGAGCCGGTTCGTCGATCACATTCAGCTCAACCTGCGGCACAATGTTCAGCGCAAGGATACGACGCAGGGTTTGCACACAGCCCACCACCACGGCGGATGCGCCAGACAATTCCCCTTCTGCCAGGGATTTAATAATAATCTCAGGACCGATACCCGCCGGGTCACCCATGGTTATTGCAATAATTTTACTCACTCACTCTCTCCTCAATAAAGCGTAAAACGTGATGCAAGGTGGCTTCATCACCGAAGCCGCCTGCTTTAGTCATGACAGGGATATCGCCGACGATGCTGTCGATGAAGCGTCCCCAAGGTACACAGGACGCAAGCTGTCCTTTGATATGAAACCCGGTAGCACCGAGCGCAGCGGCCACGGCAATCGCCACGTCGCCACCGGAGAGATAGAGCCCTGCCGGACGGCATAACGCCACCGTGCAACGGGCCATTTCTCCCAGAAAATCACTGATACGTTCACCCAATTGCTGACGGCTGAGGCCGTGCTGCTGGCATAGCTGCGCAATCTCGTGGCGCTGTTGCTCGTCACGGCAGGTACGAATCAGGCAATGTCTGCCTGCCAGCAGTGCGTCGGCCGCGGCGCGCGCGGTGTCTTGCGCCAATGTGGCTCCCGCAGACGTAAGCAAAGGGCGGACATCCACATCAAGCAGCGTCACCTGCGACAGCGCGCTCACCGCCGCGATCTGTTTTTGCGTCATTTCGCTCATCGAGCCCACCACCGCCAGCAATGCGGGGCGCGGTGGCGGCGTGAAGCTTAGGGCCTGAGCCAGCGCATCGCTCAGGCCGGCGGCGCCAACCAACAGCGGTTTCACAGGCAGCGTCTGCGCAGCCGCCACGATCAGAGCCAATGCCTGCGGTGTCTCAGCGTCAATAATCACTCCCTTGATACCCGCATCGCGCAAGCGCAGCAGCTGCGCGGCGAGAGCAGAATGATTATTTTCACTCACACTTAAGGTCGCCGTGGTCAAGGCACTTTGTTCCGCGATACGTTCGGCAATATCGGCGCTGCGTACCGGCGTTTTTGGATCGCTGGCAAATTCGGTTTCGGTCAGCAATGTTCCGTTGACCCACACATTCCCGTCACGGGTGATGCGCCCAAGCGCCGGAACAGCAGGTGCAATCAGCGCCATGTCAGCGCCGCTGGCCGTCAACGCTGCCGCGATTTCCGCGCCGAGGTTGCCGCGCAGCGTGGAGTCAATCTTCTTGAATACCCATCCGTTTCCGCCCGCTTCACGCCAGCGGGTCACGGCGTGCACCACGCGCAGCGCGGCATCTTGCGCTGCCTGCGCCCGACTGTCGGTATTGATAACCGTCACCTCATGCAAAGCTCCCGTCGTCAATGCGTCCAACTCCAGAATCACATTGACCTGCGCCTGCTGAAGTGCCAGCCCAACCCCGGCATCGTTAGCCCCGGTGAAATCATCCGCGACGACCAACACCTGGTTAGCTGTAAGTTCCAGGCTGACATCTTGCCGCTGTGGCATACCCACCCCTTATTTATCGATAACGGCATAACGACGATGGTGTGTCGATTACCTGATAATGATTATATTGAATCATATTTGATTATATGTGAGCAACGTCAAATTATTTAAAACCAATCTAGCCTATAAATTACGCTACAAAATGACGTCATTACGTCAATACACGATCGCCAAGCACGTATTGATTGAGAAAAATCACTTTCACTGCGTGAACACTGTAAAGGAACGCCATGAACATCAATAGCACTATCATCAGCGGCAGCCAGGCCATTAACGATATCCGCTACCTGTTAACCTCACGCCAGCACGTGCTGTTCGTGACGGACCGCAACATCGTGCAGCAGCCCGGCGTACAGGCACTGCTCAATCAGGTTAAAGCGTGCGTTCCGGCCATCACCCTGATTGATAATGTGCCGCCGGAGCCGAGCCAGCACGATGTCGCTCATATTCTGGAAGCGCTGCCCAATGCGCGCACCGAACTGGTGATTGGCGTAGGCGGCGGCAGCGTGCTGGACGTGGCCAAGCTGCTGTCGCTGCTGTGCGTCGGTGATGACGCGGTCTCTCTCGACAGCTTGCTGGCCGGTGAAAAACCGACGCGCCGCACCGCCTCCTTATTGATCCCGACGACGGCGGGCACCGGCTCCGAAGCCACGCCGAACGCCATTCTGGCGATCCCTGAGAAAGCCACCAAGGTGGGCATCATCACACCGGTCATGCTGCCGGACTACGTGGCACTGGTGCCGGAACTGACCACCAGCATGCCGTCTCACATTGCGGCGTCCACCGGTATCGATGCGCTGTGCCACCTGATCGAATGCTTCACCGCGACCATCGCCAACCCGGTGGGTGATAACTACGCGCTGATCGGTTTGAAAAAGCTGTTTGCCAATATCGAGCTGTCCATCCGTGAACCCGGGAATCTGGAAGCACGACTGAACATGCTGTGGGCGTCCTATTACGGCGGTGCCGCCATTGCCCACGCGGGCACGCATCTGGTGCACGCCATGTCTTATCCGCTCGGCGGCAAGTACCACATTCCCCACGGCGTGGCGAATGCCATTTTACTGGCCCCTTGCATGCGCTTTGTGCGCCCGGCGGCGGAAGAAAAATTCGCGCAGGCCTACGACCTGCTGCCCGACGCCAACCTGTCGCTCTCCGTCACGGAGAAATCGCACGCGCTGGTCACCTATTTCACCGATCTGGTTCAGCGCCTGTCGCTGCCCAGCTCACTGCAACAATTAGGTATCGAAAAAACGCATTTGCCCGATCTGGTCGAAGGGGCTTTGCAGGTTCAGCGTCTTATGAAAAACGTGCCCGCCACGGTGAAGGCGGACGACGTGCGCGATATTTATCTGACGCTGTTCTGATTCACAGACTTGGTGTTCTTTTTTGATTACGCAGTAACGAGGAAAAACAATGAGCAAACGTATTACTGGCGTGTTGACCGCAATCGTCACGCCCTTTGACGGTCAGGGTGAATTCAATCCAACAGCATTGCGCGCGCAGATTCAGCGCCAGATGCAGTATGGCAACGGTATCTTCTGCAACGGTACCAACGGCGAATTCTTCGTATTACACACCGATGAAAAAGTCGCGGTCACCGAAACCTGCGTGGATGAAGTTGCAGGCAAGGTGCCGGTGGTAGGCCATATCGGTGAAATCTCTACGCGTGAAACCATCAAGCTCGGCAAGCGTATCGCCGCACTGGGTGTCGATGCGGTTTCCGTTATCACCCCCTATTTCATTCCGCTGAAACAAGAAGAACTGATCGCCCACTACCGCGCGGTGGCGGATGCGTTAACGGTTCCGGTGTTCCTCTACAACATTCCTGCACGTACCGGCAATACGCTTACGCCGGAAACCGTGCGCATTCTCGCCGATCATCCCAACATCATCGGCATCAAGGACAGCGCAGGCAGCTATGAAAGCCTGAACGGCTTCCTGCAAGCCGCCAAAGGTATTCCGAACTTTGACGTGCTCAACGGGCCGGATTCATTGATTCATCAGGGCTTCGTCGAAGGCTGTTCTGCCTGTATTTCCGGGCTGGCTAACGTGGCACCAGAGCCTATCAGTCAAATCTGGCACCGTTTCCACGCCGGTGACATCGACGGTTCACGTCAGGCACAGGAACAGGTCAGCGAGCTGAGAAAAACGCTGTACGCCATTGCGTTCTCGCCTGCTGCGGTGAAAAAGGCACTGACATTAATGGGCCATGAGGTTGGCGTCAGTCGCTATCCCATCCAGTTCTCTGAACAGGATGAAGCGGCTATCCGTCGAATCGTCAGCGCCTTTGCCTAACAACGTTTATTACCCTGTTTGATAACAACCACCCTGCGACAACAACGACAACGATAGGTCGAAAGATATGAACCATTTTGATCTGACAGATACCCTCATCATCATTGGGATGATAGTGTTTTATATCGCATTCACTTCCTGGCTGACGCTGAAATTACGCAGTAAATCCAGCTCCGAATTTATGGAAGGGTCGCGTGCGCTGCCCGCGTTTATCGTCGGTATTTTGCTGATGACCGAGTTTATCGGCGCAAAATCCACGGTAGGTACCGCGCAAGCCGCGTTCGAAAGTGGCATCGCCGCCTCCTGGTCCGTGATCGGTGCTGCCATCGGCTTCCTGCTGTTCGGCATGATCCTGGTGAAGAAGATCTACAACACCGGTAAAGTGACCATTTCTGGCGCCATCGCCGAGAAGTACGGTACTTCCACCAAGAACATTATTTCGATCATCATGATCTACGCGCTGCTGCTGGTGAACGTGGGTAACTACGTCAGCGGCGCGGCGGCTATCTCCACCGTACTGAAAATCTCTCTGCCAGTAGCTGCCTTGATCACGGCGATCGTTAGTACTTTCTACTTCTACTTCGGTGGGTTGAAAGGCGTAGCGTATGTCACCTTGATCCACAGTGGCGTGAAGTACATTGGCGTGATGATCATCCTGTACGTGGCCCTGAAGATGACTGGCGGTATTACCCCGATGGTTCAGCAGATGCCAGAGTTCTACTGGACCTGGGATGGCAACATCGGCGCGAGCACCATCTTTGCCTGGCTGATCGGTACTATCGGTTCGATTTTCTGTACCCAGTTCGTGATTCAGGCGATTTCAGCGACCAAAGATGCAAAATCCGCCAAACGCGCCACCTGGATTGCCTTCCTGTTCTGTATGCCGATTGCTCTGGCTATCGCCGTGATTGGTGTGGCTGCGAAGTTCGTCCACCCGGAAATCAAGAGCCTGTACGCACTGCCGGTGTTCCTGCAAGACATGAACCCGTGGGTCGCGGGTCTGGTTACTACCTCGCTGGTGGCGTCCATCTTTATCAGCGTGAGTACCGTGGCGCTGGCGATTGCTTCTCTGATCGTGAAAGACTTCTACGTCCCGTACTACAACCCGACGCCGGAAAAAGAGATGAAGATGACGCGCGTGTTCTCGCTCATCATCGGGTTCTTGCCGCTGGTATTTGTGCTGCTGGTGCCAGAAGTGCTGAAGCTGTCGTTCTTTACCCGTGCCATCCGTCTGTCCATCTCGGTGGTCGCGATGATTGCCTTCTACCTGCCGTTCTTTAACAGCACTCGCGGTGCCAACGCCAGCCTGATTGCTGCCTGCGTAGTCACCTCGGTATGGTATGTGATGGGCAATCCGTTCGGCATCGATAACATGTATGTGGCCCTGGTCACCCCTGCGGTTGTGATGCTGCTGGATCGTCTGATTCCGAACAAGAACGCACCGCAGTCAGAAAAGAAAACATCCGTCTCTCAAACAGGAGCCTAATCGTCATGACGACTGAAACCATCACCGTAGAACGTACCGGCGTGATTCACCAGGCCGAAGGGGATGCGCAGCGCATTGATGCCTACCTGCCTTCCGTCTGCCCACAAAACCACGCGGCCAACCTGCTACATTTGCCGAATGGCGATGTGCTGTGCGTCTGGTTTGGCGGTACGCAGGAAGGGATCGCGGATATCTCGATTTACCAGTCGCGTCTGGCTAACGGCAGCGCACAATGGTCGGATGCGGTTAAGCTATCGGAAGATGCGACCCGCTCCGAGCAGAACCCGGTGCTGTTTCTGGCACCAGACGGCGTGCTGTGGCTGCTCTATACCGCGCAGAAATCCGGTAATCAGGACACCGCCATTGTGCGTTATCGCCAGTCCACCGATCAGGGCTACACCTGGGGGGAAATCGGTACGCTGCTGGACCAGCCGGGCACCTTTATCCGCCAGCCGATCACTGTGCTGCCAAACGGCGACTGGGTGCTGCCGGTGTTCTATTGCCGCGTCGAGCCGGGTGAAAAGTGGGTGGGTAACAACGATGACAGCGCAGTCAAAATCTCCAGCGATCAGGGTAAAACCTGGCAGGAATACCCGGTGCCAAACAGCACGGGCTGCGTCCACATGAACATCACGCCGCTGGCGGACGGTTCACTGCTGGCGCTGTTCCGCAGCCGTTGGGCTGACTTTATCTATCGTAGCCATTCCACGGATGGCGGCAAAACCTGGTCGGTACCGGTGCCCACCACGTTACCGAACAACAACTCGTCGATTCAGGTGACGACGCTGCAAAACGGCCATCTGGCGCTGGTGTTCAACCACATGAGCGCCGCCGATGCCACTGAGCGTCGCGTGTCGTTGTATGACGAAATCGAAGATGAAGAAGGCGGCAATGACGCCAAAATGCCGGAAATCACCGAAGGGCGCAGCGCCTTCTGGGGCGCACCGCGCGCTCCCATGACGCTGGCCATTTCGGAAGATGGCGGCAAGACCTGGCCGTGGCAGCGCAATATCGAAGTGGGCGACGGTTATTGCATGACCAACAACTCGCAGCAAAAGCTGAACCGCGAGTTCTCCTATCCCAGCATCAAGCAGGGACCGGAAGGGAAATTGCATGTGGCTTTCACCTATTTCCGTCAGGCCATCAAGTATGTATGTGTCGATGAGGCGTGGGTAAAAGGCTGATACACCGAGAGACACCGCCTTTGCGGTGTCTCTTTTTTTCAGGAGCTACACCATGATTGCAGGCAATTTGCAGCATCTGCCGTTGGCGACGCTGCCCGCACCGCTGTTAGCGATTCTCTCCTCACCCGGTATGACACTGGATGAACTGAACGCCAAGCCGGAAGGAAAATACCAACCGGAAGGGGCAGACTGGTTTTACAGTATTGGCACCGTATCTACCGCACCGCAGGCAGAACGTCACACCGAGTTCCACCACAACTTTCTGGATATTCAGTTGATTCTGGCCGGGGAAGAGATCATCGGTTATGGGCTGAACAGTGTGATTGGGCAACCCGCGACCGAGCGTAAGCCGGATCTCTATATTCTGGACAATCCGCAAGTGCCGCATCAGATCCATTTGCGCGCCGGCGATTTTGTCACGTTCTACCCTGGAGAACCGCATCAGGCGCTGTGCGCGGTAGGCGATATTCCCGCACCGGTGAAAAAAGCGGTGTTTAAAGTGCCCGTCAGCGATGTTACCCAACGGTAGTACTGACGGGTCTTGATACAGGAGAGCACCTTATGGCTGTCAGCGAACGCAAACATGCGCTGATTACCGGCACCAGCTCCGGCATTGGTGCCGCCATTGCCCAAACGTTATTGGATCAGGGATGGAAAGTGACGGGGCTGTCGCGCCAACCCGGCGCGCTCACGCATCCGCAGTTTACCCATCAGGCGTTGGACGTTACCGATCTCGACGCGCTGCAAGGTTATCTTGCGCACATCGCACAGGTCGATGCCGTGATTCACGCCGCAGGCATGATGAAAGCGGCCCCGCTGGGTCAACTCAACCTGGCTGACAGCGCAACGCTGTGGCGCTTGCATGTGCAGGTTGCCGAAGTGCTGGCCGACAGGTTGGTCGATAAATTGCCGAGCGGTGGTCGTATCATTCTGCTGGGCAGCCGCACCTCGAGCGGCGCGGCAGGGCGCAGCCAGTATGTCACCACCAAATCTGCCATGATCGGTATGGTAAGAAGCTGGGCGACAGAGTTGGCACCGCGCGGTATCACAGTCAATATCGTGGCACCGGGAGCCACTGAAACGCCGATGCTAAACCAGCCCGGCAGACAGAGTTCACCGCCGAAGCTGCCCCCCATCGGGCGTTTTATCCAGCCGCAGGAAGTGGCCGATCTGGTGTGCTATCTGCTCTCGCCGTCTGCCGCCGCCATTACCGGACAGCAGTTGGTGATATGCGGTGGAGCATCATTGTAGTTTCTCAATAGAGACCCACCTGATTGCCGCCCTCCGTGATGAGTATACAGATGGCGGCAAACCGCATAGCACCCTATTGCTTATTCTGCATATGGTTAGCAAATATACTTTATTGTTTTGTCCGTTATATCACCCGATAGTGCTTCCATCTCCTCATCTCCCCTGAGCATTGCCGCTTGTTGCGTGTGTTGACGCGCGGCGCGGTGATGGTTTGGCAACAGTATTGGAACACGTTCGCGTTATGTCTGAATTACCGCTTTCCTCGCAAGATAAACCAGAGCCCGCAATACGCCTGGCCGTTGATGTTGGCGGCACCTTTACCGATGTGGTATTGCTCGATGGTGAACAACGTTACACGTCAAAAACCCTGACCACCCCCACTGAACCGGAACAGGGCGTGCTGCAAGGTATCGAAGAGAACCTGAAGCTAGCAGGCCGGACGCTGCACGATGTGGACCTGTTGATCCTCGGCACCACGCTTGCCACCAATGCGCTGATTGAACGCAAAGGGGCGCGCACGGCACTGATCACCACCCAGGGCTTCCGCGATCTGGTCGAAATTGGTCTGGAAGATCGCTTCGCACAGTACGATGTGTTCCTGCAAAAACCCGCTCCGCTGGTGCCACGCTATTGGCGCTTTGGCGTCACCGAGCGCATCAATGCGCAGGGGGAGGTGCTGCTGCCGCTCAATGAGGACGACGTAAGGCGCATTGCACAGTCACTGCGCGAGGAAGATATCGACAGCGTCGCCGTAGTGCTGCTGCACAGCTATCGCAACCCGCAGCATGAACAGCGCGTTGCTGAGATCCTGCAACAAGAACTGCCTCACCTCGCCGTGTCGCTTTCCAGCGTGGTGTGCCCGGAAATCCGTGAATACGAACGGCTCTCTACCACCTGCGCGAACGCTTACGTGCAACCGCAAGTGGCCGGCTATCTGTCACGTCTGGAGCAGTTGTTGACCGCACGCGGATTACACATCCCACTGTTTTTGATGACCTCCGGCGGCGGGATCACCACGCTGCAAACCGGCATCGAACAGCCGGTGCGTCTGGTGGAATCCGGCCCGGCGGGTGGCGCTATTCTGGCCCAGCGCGTGGCCGCTGAACTGGGTGAAACCCGAGCGCTGTCGTTTGATATGGGCGGCACCACGGCAAAAATCTGCTTTATCGATGATTATCATCCGCAAATTTCCCGCAACTTCGAATTTGGTCGCGTGCACCGTTACCAGAAAGGTTCCGGGCTGCCGATCCGCATTCCGGTGATCGAAATGGTGGAGATCGGCGCAGGCGGCGGCTCGATCGCCCGCGTGGATACCCTGCAACGCATTCAGGTTGGCCCGGACAGTGCCGGTTCCGAACCGGGACCGGTCAGCTACGGATTAGGCGGCACCCAGGCCACGGTAACCGATGCCAATGCGGTACTGGGTCGGCTGGACCCCGCGCGCTTCGCCCGCGGTAAAGTGGCCTTAAATATTGAAGCCGCACAGCAGGCGCTCGCCGCGCAGATCGGTGCACCGCTGGGCTATTCCTCCGAGCTGGCGGCGCTCTCTGTCGCGGAGATCGTGGCAGAGAATATGGCTAACGCCGCACGTGTGCATGCCAGCGAACAGGGCAAACACGTGGAGCACTATACCCTTATCGCCTTTGGCGGTGCCGCGCCGCTTCAGGCGGCACGGCTGGCACGCAAGCTGGGCATTACCCGCGTGGTGATCCCCCGCTCTGCCGGTGTCGGCTCGGCGCTGGGTTTTCTTTGGGCACCGATAGCCTATCAGGCCGTACGCAGCTTCTATCAACGGTTAGATCGCTTGAACTACGATGAGGTCAACGCGCTGCTGGCCGGATTGACCGAGCAAGCGACCGCTATCGTACGTCAGGCCGCGCCGCAGGGGGATATTCAAGTACAGCGCATCGTCTATCTGCGCTATGCCGGCCAAGGGCATGAGGTGCCTATCGAATTGCCGGACGGTGCCGTGCAGGTACAAACCGTCCACCTACTGCAAGCGCGTTTTGCACAGCGCTATCGCGAGCTGTATGGCCGCAGTCTCGACCATGTACCGGTTGAGGCCATCAGTTGGTCGGTTGCCGCCTCGACTCATGACGATCTTGCCCCGGCGACCGCTCGCTGGGTGCCGAGCCACACGCTTACCGCCGCCTCATCGCTACATCAGCGTTCGGTGTATCAGATTGAGGACAACGCCTTTATCGCCACGCCGCTTTATGAGCGTACGGCGCTCGCGCAGGGACACTTCGTATCCGGTCCGGCACTGGTGGTAGAAGAGGAAACCACTACCGTGGTGGACAGCGGTTTTTCTGCCCATCTCAGCCCGCAGGGGCATCTGATTCTTGAGCTTGGCACTGAGGATTTTCATCATGAGTAACCTAACATCCGCCTCCGCGCCAGTGGCAGCATTGCAGTATCAGGTGATGTGGAACCGGCTGATTTCCGTGGTGGAGGAGCAGGCACAAGCGCTGATCCGCACCGCGTTTGGCACCTCAACCCGGGAAGCCGGTGACTTGTCCGCCGGGGTCTTTCTGCCGGATGGACGCATGATCGCACAGGCGGTTACCGGCACACCGGGCCATGTCAATTCGATGGCGGAGTCGGTCAAACACTTCCTGCACGCGTTCCCCTTGGAGCAGATGCGTCCGGGCGATGTGTTTTTAACCAACGATCCCTGGAAAGGCACCGGCCATCTGTACGATATGACGATGGTAACGCCGGTATTTCGTCAGGAACAGGCGGTTGCCCTGTTCGCCTCTACGCTGCACGTCGCGGATATCGGCGGCTTGGGCCCAGGCCCAGACGGTCAGTTGATCTATCACGAAGGGCTGTTTCTGCCACTGCTGCGCTTTATCGATGGCGGCCAGATCAATCAGGTGGTGCTGGATATTATTCGCGCCAACGTGCGTGAACCGGAGCAGGTCGAAGGCGATTTGCTGGCGCTGGTGGCCTGTAACGACGTCGGCGCTCGCTTCCTCAACCGCATAATGGATGAATTCACCCTCGATTCGCTGGTGCCGGTGGGTGAGCATATTTTACAGCACTCCGAGCAGGCGATGCGCGATGCGGTGCGCCAGTGGCCGCAAGGGAGCTGGAGCAACGAACTGCTTGTGGACGGCTATGATGCGCCGATCCGCATTCGCGCCACGTTGCACATCCGCGACGGCGAGATTGAGGTCGATTTTACCGGCACCGATCCTTATGTTCCGCAAGGCATTAACGTGGTTAAAGCCTACACCGATGCCTACACCTCGTTTGGTATTCGCTGCCTGATTGGTGCCGATATTCCCAACAATGCCGGATCGTTAGGCGTGATTCGCGTTAGCGCGCCGGAAGGTTCCATCGTCAATGCGCCTTACCCTGCGGCAGTGGCCGCGCGCCACATTATCGGTCAGTTGTTGCCGGATGTAGTGTTTGGCTGCCTGCGTCAGGCGCGCCCCGGCGCGGTGCCTGCCGAAGGCTCCTCGTCGCTGTGGAATATCCGCCTGTCGGGCGGCCACCCGATTGCGGGCTATTCCAATGAACGATTGGTCAACGAACAGCGCTTTACCATCACCAGCTTTTCCACCGGTGGCACCGGTGGTCGCCCGGCGCTGGATGGGCTTTCTACCACCTCGTTCCCCAGCGGCGTGCGCAATATCTCCATCGAAATACTGGAAACCATGAGTCCGCTGGTGTTCTGGCGTAAAGAGTATCGACCGGATTCCGGCGGTGCAGGAAGGCAACGCGGAGGGTTGGGGCAAGTTATCGAAATCTCCCATGGGCAGCAGGCACCGATGTTACTGGGCGCAGCCTGGGATCGCATCGTTTATCCCGCCCGTGGCGCAGAAGGCGGTGCGGACGGCGCGCCGGGCAAAGTCAGTCTGGCCTCCGGCGCACTGCTGAAAGGTAAAGGCCGACAGGCGATCCCACCGGGAGAACATCTGGTGGTGGAAACGCCGGGCGGCGGCGGTTTGGGCGATGCACGTGAGCGTTCAGCACAGGCTATCGCGCAGGATGTTCGTAGCGGACTGGTCAGCGCACAAGCTGCCAGCCGCGATTATCACCACGGTGATGAAAACAAATAACGATATTGAGGTGCTTATGAATTGGTTTGACTTTCGTTTAGGGAAAAAGCATCAACCGCGTCCGGTGAAGCTAGCGGCAACGCTGGCGCTGTACGCTCTGTTAGCCACCAGCGGTGCCACCGTATACGCGCAAACGCCGGAGCCACAGCGCGGCGGCACGCTGAACATCGTCTTGAACGCCGAGCCGCCGACGCTGGTGGCGCTGTCCACCGTTGCTACGCCGAGCCTGAGTGTTAGCGGCAAGGTGACGGAGGGGCTGCTGAAATACGATTTCGATCTCAATCCACAGCCGCAGTTGGCTACCGCCTGGGAGGTCAGTCCCGATGGCAAAACCTATACCTTTCACCTGCGCAAAGGGGTGAAATGGCATGATGGACAGGATTTCACCTCAGCGGACGTGGCCTACTCGATCGAACTGCTTAAAAAGTATCACCCGCGCGGTGCCAGCACCTTCGCCAGCGTCACTGAAGTGAAAACGCCGGATGCCAACACGGCGATGATTGAGCTGTCACAGCCTGCACCTTATCTGTTACGTGCATTGACCGCAGCAGAATCACCGATGTTGCCCAAGCACATCTACGAGAATACCGATCCGCTTAAAAACCCGAACGGAAGCGCACCGATCGGCACCGGCCCCTACCTGTTTAGCCAGTGGGAGCGCGGTAGCCATCTGATCCTCAAGCGTAATCCTAATTATTGGGATAAAGAAAAGCCGTATGTCGATCAGATTGTGATCCGCTTTATTCCTGACGCCTCATCGCGTTCGGTTGCCTTTGAAACCGGCACCGTGGATCTTGGCTATCGCTCACCGGTGGCGCTCAGCGATCTGGATCGTTTGAAGGCGATACCAAAACTGGCGTTTGAAACCAAGGGCACCAGCTATTCCTATAACGTCTCCTCGCTCCAGTTCAATCTGGATGACGAGCATTTCAAAAACCTGAAAGTGCGTCAGGCGATTGCACACACGTTAGACAGAGAGTTGATTCGCAAAGTGGCTTATTACGGCTATGCCACGGTGACCACCTCGCCCATCGCGCCGGGGTTAAAGGATTTCCACGATCCGTCACCCTCGCCCTACGCGCTGGATATCAAACGTGCCAATCAACTGCTGGATGAAGCGGGCTATCCGCGCGATGCCAAAGGCATCCGTTTTAAAACCACGCTGGATTACAACCCGATCTCCGACGGCTTGAAACCCACCGGTGAGATTGTGCGCTCATCGCTGGCAAAGATCGGCATTGACGTCACGTTGCGTTCGCAGGATTTATCCGCCTTTGTGAAACGCGTTTATACCGATCGCGATTTCTCATTCACGTTAAACGGACACAGCAATCTGTTCGATCCGACGGTTGGCGTACAACGCGTTTACTGGTCGAAGAATTTCCGCAAAGGCGTACCGTTCTCCAATGCGTCTCACTACCAGAATGCTGAGGTTGATCGCCTGTTGGAAGAGGCGCAAACCGAAAACGATCCGGCAGTGCGTAAACAGAAGTTTATCGAATTTCAGAAAATTGTCGGACGTGAACTGCCGGATATCAGCCTGATTTCACCGCAGTACATCACGATTTACAATCGGCGCGTACACGATCACTCACTCACGGCGGATGGCATTGAAAACACCCTGTCTGACGTCTGGGTGGAAGCGCAAAAGTAACAGAACAACGGTAATGCGCTCCAAGGGGCCTAGAGCACAGCATCTGAAGGAAACAGCGCCTGCGTTTAGCAACGCAGGCGTTTGATTATCGGGGGTGTTGCACAAATTCCCGGTACTTGGCTGCCAGCGCTAAAAAGTCATCCAACCCACACAGCGCCAGACTCTCTTCATCGTAATAGCTCATGCCCTCTTCCATCTCATCCATGGCGAAGGAGAGCTGATTAGCGCGAATCAGTACCTCTTCGCTATCCAGCAACAGGGTATATTCGTGCCCGACTTTTTGCCATTGGCGCTCACTGCCAGCCACATCGCGCGCCGCTTCTTCTACCTCGTCAAGCAGAGCCAGCTGTTCTTTGACTTCTTCGTTAAACCAGTGGCCAACGGCTTCGTGCCCCATTGACATACGCACAATGACCTGGCCTGAGACATCCCGCAAAAATTCATAATCCATGACGCCATCCTCCCACGGTAGTGCTTACTATCAAGTGTAGCGGGCCACACTGCATCTCACAGTGATAGCCTGCAAATATTGCAAGGTCGCGCAGCGCGGCGGGGATGATACCCGCTATTGCGACAAAACGCGCACGTTTCTCTGGAAGAAACCAACAATAAATACTGTGACAATAAGCCAGCCGCTTGCCCCGGCTGAAAAAAAAATGCTTTACACTCGCCAGACACGGAATACTGCATGGAGCACTATATGGATATACCTGGCGTAGCAGCGGGCGGCGTCTCCCCAAGGGACGACCGTATTTATGAGGATTCAAAAGGAAGGCCGGTTGGCATAGCCGCGATGTTCAACCGCATCACCAACACGCTTGAGCGCCCTAAGATAACACCGTCAATGACTCCGGAGGATAAACGCATTCTGGACGCGCTGTTTAAGCGCTGCATCGGCCATGCAGAAGCCTACCTGCGTGCTCAACGGCGATCGGACAAAAAAAAGAGCCCCTATCATCAGGGGCTCTTGTCGTATTTATCACACACAGAAATTAGACAGCGCTTTGGAAAATCACCCCGTCCGCTTTCGCCGTATACTGATCCAGCCGATCGAAATTCAGGTAGCGATAAGTATCCTGCGCGGTTTTATCCACCTGAGCCATTGCGGCGAGATATTCGTCGGGGGTCGGCAGTTTGCCCAGCAGTGACGCCACCGCCGCCAGCTCCGCAGACGCCAGATAGACATTAGCGCCGGTGCCTAAACGGTTCGGGAAGTTACGGGTGGAGGTAGACACCACCGTTGCGCCATCGGCCACCCGTGCCTGGTTACCCATGCACAAGGAGCAGCCTGGGATCTCGACGCGCGCACCGCTCTTGCCAAACACGCTGTAATAGCCCTCTTCCGTCAGTTGCGCTGCGTCCATCTTGGTCGGCGGCGCAACCCACAGGCGCGTCGGCAGTTGGCCTTTGTGCTGATCCAGCAGCTTACCCGCCGCACGGAAGTGGCCGATGTTGGTCATGCAGGAGCCGATAAACACTTCGTCAATCTTCTCGCCCTGCACATCCGACAGCCAGCGCGCATCGTCCGGATCGTTCGGCGCACAAAGAATCGGCTCTTTGATGTCCGCCAGATCGATATCGATCACCGCAGCGTATTCCGCATCGGGATCGGCTTCCAGCAGTTGCGGATCGGCCAGCCATTTTTCCATGCCCTGCACGCGACGCTCCAGCGTACGACGATCGCCGTAGCCTTCGGCGATCATCCACTTGAGCAGCACGATGTTAGAGTTCAGGTACTCGATGATCGGGGCTTTATCCAGCTTGATGGTACACCCGGCGGCAGAACGCTCTGCTGACGCATCGGTCAGTTCAAATGCCTGCTCCACTTTCAGATCGGGCAACCCTTCGATTTCCAGAATACGGCCAGAGAAGATGTTCTTCTTGCCTTTCTTCTCAACGGTCAACAAGCCCTGTTTGATGGCGTACAGCGGGATGGCATGCACCAGATCGCGCAGGGTAATCCCCGGCTGCATCTTGCCTTTAAAGCGCACCAGCACCGATTCCGGCATATCCAACGGCATCACACCGGTGGCGGCAGCAAACGCCACCAGCCCGGACCCCGCCGGGAAGGAAATACCAATCGGGAAACGGGTATGGGAGTCACCGCCGGTGCCTACCGTATCCGGCAGCAGCATGCGGTTGAGCCAGGAGTGGATAACCCCATCGCCCGGACGCAGGGAAACACCGCCGCGGTTCATGATAAAGTCCGGCAGCGTGTGATGCGTGGTGACGTCAACCGGCTTCGGATAGGCAGCCGTGTGACAGAATGACTGCATCACCAGATCGGCAGAGAAGCCAAGGCAGGCCAGATCTTTCAGTTCATCACGGGTCATCGGACCGGTGGTGTCCTGAGAGCCGACGGAGGTCATCTTGGGTTCGCAATACTGATCCGGACGAATCCCGGCAACGCCACAGGCGCGGCCCACCATCTTCTGCGCCAGTGAGAAGCCGCGCGTACTCTGCGCCACATCCTTTGCCTGACGGAAGACATCGCTCACCGGCAGGCCCAGCGCTTCGCGCGCTTTGGTGGTCAGACCGCGACCAATGATCAGCGGAATACGCCCGCCCGCACGCACTTCATCCAGCAGTACGTCGGTTTTCAGTGCAAAGGTTGCCAGCACGGTGTCACTGTCGTGCAGGCGAACTTCGCCTTGGTAGGGGTAGATGTCGATCACATCGCCCATGTTTAATTCATTCACATCCACTTCGATCGGCAACGCGCCCGCATCTTCCATGGTGTTGAAGAAAATGGGGGCGATTTTGCCGCCCAGCACCACACCGCCACCGCGCTTGTTCGGCACGTGAGGGATATCTTCACCCATAAACCACAGCACCGAGTTGGTGGCGGATTTACGCGAAGAACCGGTTCCCACCACATCGCCCACATAAGCCAGCGGGTATCCTTTCTGGTTGAGCGCTTCAATCTGTTTGATTGGGCCAACGGCACCGGGTTGATCCGGCGTAATGCCATCGCGGGCGTTTTTCAGCATCGCCAGCGCATGCAGTGGGATATCAGGGCGAGACCAGGCATCGGGTGCCGGAGAGAGGTCATCGGTATTGGTTTCACCGGTGACTTTAAAAACGGTGACGGTAATTTTCTCCGCCAGTTTAGGGCGAGACAGGAACCATTCGGCATCGGCCCAGGATTGCACCACGCGTTTGGCGTGCACATTACCTGCTTTAGCCTTCTCTTCCACATCGTAGAAGTTATCGAACATCAGCAGCGTGTGCGACAGCGCATCGGCGGCAATGGGAGCCAGCGCCTCATTGTCCAGCGCGTCAATCAGCGGATGGATGTTATAACCGCCTTGCATGGTGCCAAGCAGTTCGACGGCTTTTTCCGGGCTGACCAACGGAGAGTGGGCCTCCCCTTTCGCGACAGCCGCCAGAAAACCGGCTTTTACATAGGCGGCTTCATCAACGCCCGGCGGTACGCGGTTCACCAGCAGATCCAGCAACACCTCTTCTTCGCCAACAGGCGGTTTCTTCAGCGCGTCTACCAGCGCTGCCATCTGTGAAGCGTCTAACGGCTTGGGTACGATGCCCTGTGCAGCCCGGTCGGCCACGTGCTTGCGATATTCTTCTAGCACGATTCTCTCCTCGCTCTCATTGTCTTCGTTATGTCCGGCGCTCTCGCTCCCGGTTGTGATGTCCATACCCGGTTACGCGTCAGGCGATGTGTCCTCCGCCTGTGAAAATGTAGGGTGGCGTATCCGGCAGTAAGATCGTCATGCACTCCAGCATATCAATTTTTGAACGTTTTGTTAATTCCGTTTACATAAAAGCAACATAAATAACGCAGCATTGGCTGCTCACGCAAAGGCACACGCCCTGTAAAGCATGATGGGAATAAACGTTTTTTACTTGAGCATACCACGAGCATCCCTTATCGACATATCCTCCGAACGCGATTGGGGTTTACATTAGGTAACTTTCAACAATTTCAGCTTGTTATACTGCCCTCGACCTATAAAAAAGACGTATGTAAGAATTCCCGTATCTTGCCGTAGCTTAACATCACCAGGGGTTGGAAAATGGATAGGTATCACCATGTCTTTTTTACGCAATATGACCATCAGAAAGGTGCTGCTGATGGTGTTGACGCTGTTTCTTTTGCTGTGGGGCGGCGTGGCGTGGTTTACGCTCTCCGCCCTTAATCAGGCAACGCACTATTTGATCGTGGGTAACACCCAGGTGGAAGGGCTGAATATGCTGACCAAGGGTGCCAATCAATCCATGAACACCGCAATCCGCCTTAATCAGGTGGTGACGCTGATGCAAAGCGGCAAACTGACCGACGTCGATGCCACGCTGGCGCAGGCGGTCGACGAATACAAAAACAGCGCCGCCAGTCTGGACGCCTTCAAAGTCATGCCCCACCCGCAGGTTGCGCAGCAAACGGTCGATGAAACCGTGCAAAACTGGCAGAACGTCCTGCAACAGGGTCTGCAACCGATGATGAGCGCGCTGCAAGAGAAAAAATTTGCCGAATATCGGCGCGTATTCCGCGATGATTTTCATCCGTTGAATGAAAAGTTTATTGCGGCCGTCAATGGCTATCAGGCGGTCGCCGCCGATAACCAAACCGTGCAAACCATCGATCGTCTGGTGTCATGGTGCAAAAACATCCTGATGGCGGCACTGCTGGCCGGTGCGGTGATTCTGTTGCTCACCGATCGCTATCTGGTCGGCTGCGTCATCAAGCCGCTCACCGCGATCCGCCATCATTTCCGCACCCTGACCGAAGGCAAGCTGGAGAAAAATCTGGATGGCTTTGGCCGCAACGATGCCGGGCAGTTAGTGCCCTATTTACGGGAAATGCAGGACAGCCTGAAGGCAACCGTCGTTGCTATTCGCGGCAGCGCCGACGCCATCTACGTGGGTACGTCGGAGATATATGCGGGCAATAACGATCTCTCCAGCCGTACCGAGCAGCAGGCGGCAGCACTGCAACAAACGGCGGCCAGCATGGAGCAGTTGGGGACCACGCTCAAGCACAACACCGACAATGTCCATCAGGCCACGCGTCTGGCAGAAAAGGCCACCGGCGTGGCGAAACAGGGCTGGGAAATGGGCAAAGAGCTGGGTGGCATTATGGACAGCATCGCCGCCAGCTCGCATAAAATCACTGACATCACCAGCATGATCAACAGCATCGCGTTCCAGACCAATATTCTCGCGCTGAACGCGGCGGTCGAAGCGGCGCGCGCCGGTGAGCAAGGACGAGGCTTTGCCGTGGTTGCCAGTGAAGTGCGCAATCTGGCGCAAAAAAGTGCGCAGGCCGCCAAAGACATTGAAACCCTGATTGCCGAATCCGTCGAGCGCGTCGATGCCGGTGCCCGTCATGTAACCCGCACCGGCGATGTGATGGATAGCATTATTGAGGCCATCGGTCAGGTGAATGCGTTGATCGAAGAGATTGCTACCGCGTCCGATGAACAAAGTCAGGGCATCCATCAGGTAAGCCAGGCAATTAATGATATCGATGGCGTCACGCAACAAAACGCCGCGCTGGTGCAACAATCCGCTGCCGCAGCGGCATCGCTGGAAGAACAAGCACGCCAGCTCACGCAGGCGGTGGCGATTTTCCAGGTCAACGATGTACCGCGCTATCAGGAGCAGACAACCGCGTTTATTCCGCGTCTGGCGGCCTCTTCCTGAGCGGTTAAAATCAACGACAGCGGGCGTTGCACACGACCGGTATGCGTGACGCAGGCCAACGGTATCCATAAGAGAAAGTATTGTATGCTATCCTTGCGCGAGGGCGAGGATAATACAAAAGGATACTTAATGTGAATCTGCCGGATACCACGAGTGCAACACCGCTGTATAAACAGCTTGAAGAAGCGCTGAAAGAGGCGATTCTCAGCGGTGAATTTCCGCCCGGCCAGCAAATCCCGACCGAGAACGATCTGAGCGCCAGCTGGAATGTCAGCCGCGTCACGGTACGCAAAGCGCTGGATGCATTGACGCGTGAGAAGCTGCTGACCCGCGTATCGGGTAAAGGCACCTTTGTATCAGAAGAGAAATTTCAGCGCAGCATGACGGGTATCATGAGCTTTAGTGAACTGTGTCGTTCACAGGGGCGGCGACCCGGCGCTCGCACCATCAAATCCGTGTTCGAACCCGCCGGTAAAGAGATTCGTGAGCGCTTTGGCATGGGCAAAGAGGAAAAAGCGGTGGTGCTGGAGCGCATTCGCTATGCCGACGAGGTGCCCGTTTCGCTGGAAACCGTATGGTTTCCGCCGCGTTTTGCCTTCCTGATCAACGAAGATCTGAATAATAACTCGCTGTATGACGTCCTGCGCCAACGCTACGATCTGTGGTTTACCCACTCCAGCAAAGTAATCGAACTGGTGTACGCCAATTTCGACGTCGCACACTACCTTGGCGTCGCCGAGCGCCATCCGCTCATCTCGATCATGAGTGAAATGGTAGACAACCACCGCGATATCTCATGCATTTCCCACCAACTGGTGGTCGGTGACAAGCTGCGTTTCACCGTGTAATCACTTTTTCTTTGTGTTCATCGCGTCCTGTTACGGCTTAAATCGGGATCCGCATCGCGGGTCCCGATTTTTTATGGTCGCGTGTATTGCCATAAATGTATCTCAATGTTATACACATATAACAATACATTTAGATACATTGAAGATTCAATGTGCAAGGCATGACGTGATAGCGCCAATGTCGGCAGCGACCGAAGAGGAAAAGTGATGAGTATTAAACAGATTATCAGCGACATCGTAGCCAGCAAAACGGAGAAAGGGGGCGTTAAGCACGTTTACTACGTCGCCTGCGGGGGCTCCTATGCGGCGTTTTATCCGGCGAAAGCCTTTATTGAGAAAGAGGCAACAACGGTGTCTGTCGGGCTGTATAACAGCGGAGAGTTTATCCATAACCCGCCGGTAGCACTGGGTGAAAATGCCATCGTCGTCGTAGCGTCTCACAAGGGAAACACGCCGGAAACCATTCAGGCGGCAGCGCTGGCGCAAAGCCGTGGCGTGCCGGTTATCGGGTTAACCTGGGTAACGGATTCACCGCTGGTAGCTCACTGCGATTTTGTTGAAAGCTACAGCTTTGGCGATGGCAAAGATATCGCGCAGGAGAAAACGCTGAAAGGGCTTATCAGCGCCGTAGAGATCCTGCACCAGACCGAAGGCTATGCCCATTATGATGATTTCCAGGATGGTCTGAGCAAAATCAACCGCATTGTTTATCGTGCCTGTGAACACCTGAGCAAACGGGCTGCGGCCTTCGCTCAGGAATATAAAGATGACAAGGTGATTTATACCATGGCCAGCGGAGCCGGTTACGGTGCGGCCTATTTGCAAAGCATCTGCATTTTTATGGAAATGCAATGGATCCATTCTGCCTGTATTCACAGCGGCGAATTTTTCCACGGTCCTTTTGAAATTACCGATGCCAACACCCCCTTCTTTTTCCAGTTTTCTGAAGGCAGCACGCGCGCCGTCGATGAGCGCGCCCTTAACTTTCTGAAAAAATATGGCCGTCGGATAGAAGTGGTAGATGCGAAAGAATTGGGCCTCTCCACCATCAAACCCAGCGTGATTGATTATTTTAACCACTCACTGTTTAACAACGTGTACCCGGTATATAACCGCGCGCTGGCAGAGATTCGCCAACACCCATTAACCACCCGCCGTTATATGTGGAAAGTGGAATACTGATACCACCTGGGGAAATAGACTGGCAGGGACGCCCCCAATAACGTTCGCGCATAAGGAATCACGATGAGCATTAAGGTGATAGGCATTGGTGACAATGTCGTCGATAAATATCTGCACACCGGCATCATGTATCCCGGCGGCAATGCGCTGAATTTTGCCGCCTATGCGCGACTCGCCGGTCATGAGAGTGCGTTTTTAGGGGCGTTCGGTAGTGACGATGCCGCTCGCCACGTGCTGGCAACGCTGCGCGAGTTGGCCGTTGATACACAGCGCTGTCGTCACTACGACGGCGAGAACGGCTATGCCTGCATTCGGTTGAATCAGGGAGACAGGGAGTTTGTTACCAGCAATAAGAATGGCGTATTGCGCGAACATCCCCTGCATTTGACACCCGAGGATATGGATTATATCGCACAGTTTGACCTGGTCCATTCCAGTTTAAACGGACACCTCGAAACGGAACTGGAAAAAATAAAACTGCGCAATATCACTCTGTCATTTGATTTCTCCGCGCGAGGAACAGATGACTATTTTAAACAGGTTTGCCCGTGGGTGGATTATGGTTTTGTCTCCTGCGGTACGTTAACACCCGACGAAACACAAATAAAAATAAGGCAACTTTATGATTACGGTTGTCGCCATATTATCGCCACCCGGGGACATGAACATGTTTATTACCATTCTGAAAAAATACGTATCACCTGGCAGCCAGAATATATCGAACCGGTCGATACGCTGGGTGCCGGAGATGCATTTTTAACCGGCTTTATGCTCTCGCTGTTAACCGCCAAGCCGTCTGAACCGAGCGAAGACGACGTCCTTCGAGCCATGACGGCAGGCGGAACAGCGGCACGCCATGTGCTTAATCATTATGGTGCCTTCGGGTTCGGAAAATCGTATTCCGAATAATAAAAGGCCCTTCATACAATTTACCCTTAATAGTTCGGGTTGCAGCCAACGCGCCTGCAACGTGAAGTATGACGGGTACTGATGTCTGGCATTCAGCCCGTAATAATCTGGGGGTAGGTATGTTTTGGACGGAATTAGCCTTTATTCTCGTTGCTTTGGTTTTTGGTGCCAGGGTCGGAGGGGTATTTTTAGGGATGGTGGGCGGTCTCGGCGTCGCCGTACTGGTGTTTGTTTTTGGCCTGACACCCTCTTCCCCACCGATTGACGTGATTTTAATTATTCTGGCTGTGGTGCTGGCAGCCTCCTCGTTGCAAGCATCCGGCGGCCTGGATCTTCTGGTACGGTTAGCGGAGAAAATGCTACGCCGCCACCCGCGCCACATTACCCTGCTGGCCCCCTTTATCTGCTACCTCTTTACCTTTATGTCGGGCACCGGGCACGTGGTGTATAGCCTGCTCCCGGTCATCGCTGAAGTTGCCCGTGGCTCAGGGATCCGCCCGGAACGTCCGCTGTCGATTTCCGTGATTGCCTCGCAGCAGGCGATTACCGCCAGCCCGATCTCGGCCGCGATGGCAGCCATGATCGGTTTGATGGCACCACTGGGGGTTTCTATCGCCACCATTATGATGATTTGCGTACCTGCCACCTTGATCGGCGTCGCGGCTGGCGCTGTGGCTACGTTTAACAAGGGCAAAGAGCTGGCAGATGACCCGGAATATCAGCGCCGGTTGGCGGCAGGATTGCTTAAACCTGTCGAACACACGCAGAAAAGCGTCGAAATCGCACCGCATGCCAAGCTGTCGGTGCTGCTGTTTCTGACCGGTGCGGTGGTGATTGTGCTGCTTGGCCTGATCCCCGGCTTGCGCCCGCTGGTGGAAACCGCCAAGGGCCTTCAGCCGCTGTCGATGTCCGCCACCATTCAAATGGTGATGCTGAGTTTTTCCTGCATCATCGTACTGCTGTGTCGCCCACCGATTGATAACATCCTGAGCGGCACCGTATTTCGTGCCGGTGCGCTGGCTATCGTGTGTGCGTTTGGCCTGGCCTGGATGAGCGAAACCTTTGTCAGCAGCCATATTGGGCTGATCAAAGCGGAAGTGCAGACCCTGCTTCAGTCCCACACCTGGCTTATTGCCATCATGATGTTCTTTGTTTCAGCCATGGTCAGCAGTCAGGCGGCGACCACGCTGATCCTGCTGCCGCTCGGGCTGGCACTGGGGTTACCGGCTTATGCGCTGATTGGCTCCTGGCCTGCGGTAAACGGTTACTTCTTTATTCCGGTTGCCGGACAGTGCCTCGCCGCGCTGGCCTTTGACGACACCGGCACCACTCGCATTGGCAAGTACGTGCTAAACCACAGCTTTATGCGCCCTGGATTGGTCAATGTGGTGGTTTCCGTGGTGGTGGGGCTGACGCTGGGCAAGCTGATTATCGGCTAATCCACGGTTCTACACCGCATAAAAAAACCCCCGGCGAGTTTCGCGCTCGCAGGGGGTTTGGTTTTTATACCGCTTAGAACGAGGTGTTGACGCTTACATAGAACGTACGACCCGGTTCGTTAAAGGTGGCTGCGCCTGCACCGTAGCTAGTGATTGAAGTCACTCCAGTGTTATCATCGGTACTGGTCAATGATTGAGCATTGCCTTTACGGAACTGACGTTTATCGAGCAGGTTATCCACCCCTCCGGTAATGCTCAGGTTTTTGTTCACTTTATAGGTTGAACTTAAACCAAACACCGCATACGGACTCACCTCGTTAGTATCATAGGCAGCCGTCAGTGGAATTGATGCCACTGGCGTACCCTGATAGTTGTATTTCTTCGGTTTTTGACGACCATACCAGGTCATTTTACCCAGGAAGGAAAGATCGTCGGTTGCCTGCCAACTAACAGAGGAGTTCAGCGTAAATTCTGGCGTAATCGACAGGTATTCTCCCGTCGTTTTGTTTTCAGAACGCAGCATCCAGGTGATGTTGTTATTCCAACTGATGGTTTCCGTAACAGGTACCGTCAAAGAACCTTCCAGCCCTTCCACCAACGCTTTAGGTACGTTTTCCCATTGGAAAATGTTGGCATTGGCATACCTCGCGGTGCTTCCTGTCGTGCTTCCGCCAACAGCGTTACCAATCTTGGTAACACCAGATTCAATCTTATTGCGATAATCGTTACGGAAATACGTCACACCCGCTTGATAGCCATTACGTTTAAATTCAAGGCCAATCTCTTTATTGACGCTAGTCTCTGCGCTGAGATCGTCACGCCCCATCAAGTAGCACGAGCCCGCACCATTACAACCATTACCACGGCTATACAGCAGGTAATTCGGGTTCAGTTGATAGAGGTTTGGTGCTTTATAAGCACGCGCGATACCCATTTTCAGGGTAAAGTCCTCGCCCAATTGCTGTGATAGATTCAGCGACGGGCTCCAGTTGGTACCCACAATGCTATGATGATCGAGACGTAGTGCTGGTGTCAGCATGGTGCTGTCGGTGACTTCGATATTGTCTTCGACAAATACGGAAGCAATACGGGCAGAGATATCATGGCTGCGGTTAGTATCCGCAATAGTACCGATGCTTCCGCCTTCATCTGTCGCTTGGTTATTAGAGGAAGGGTCCTGCATCTTCTGTTCAACCCATTCCAAGCCCACTGTCGCCGTTTGATTAAACAACGCCTCAAACGGAATATTCATTTCGCTATGGGCAGTGTATGCATCTAACTTGATGGTGCTGTATGGCTTATTCGGCAACGGACGTCCCGCAGGACCACCCGAGGTAGGCTCATCAATACGCGTGTTCTGGGTTCTTTCATATTGCAGGTAAGACAGCGTGCTTATACCACTATCCCAATAACCACGATGGGTAACCGCATATTTCTGACGGTACATACGGTTAGTTTCCTGACCGTACAGCGACTGGGTATCTACTTTGCCGTTGTTGTTCTCGGTATCACCCGCATAGATATTACCCTGGCGGCTGGCACCCATTTCAAATTCCAGCGTTTGCTGTGGCATAAACTCCCAGCGCAGCAAGCCGTTAATATCTTTGTTACGCACCCCTTCACGCCCGGCAGGAATAGCCGCTTTCGGCGATAGCTGATGGCCATTGTTGATATCCCAGGCATCGGCCTGCGTTTTGCTGTAGTTACCGTACAGACGCATGCTCAGGGTATCGGTCAGGCCGCCCATCAGGTTAAAATCGGTACGTTTGGTGGCCGCTTCCGATTTGTGCTCAGGGAAGCTCATATAGCTGTTCCACGCGCCGTGCCACTCATCGGTAGGCTGCTTGGTGATAATATTCACCACGCCACCCGCAGCACCGTTGCCGTAGCGTGCCGCCGCCGGGCCACGCAGCACTTCGATGCGCTCAACCATATTGCTCGGTACCCAGTTGGTGTCACCGCGGGTATCGCGCTCACCGCGCCAGCCGTAACGTACAGATGCGCGGCTGGAAACCGGTTTGCCATCGATCAGAATCAAGGTGTTTTCCGGCCCCATGCCGCGAATGTCGATCTGGCGGTTGTTGCCGCGCGATCCGCTGTTCGAGTTACCGGTCAGGTTGACACCCGGCATGGTACGGATGATCTCAGAGAGATCGTTCGCCGGCGGGCGGCGCTGGATATCTTCCTGGGTAATGACTGACACGCCCGGTGCCTGACGCGTTTGTTCCGCTGCCGTCACCACCATGGTATCGCCGCTGTTTTGTTCAACCTCAGTGGGGGTTGCCGCTTGCGCTGAGACCAGCAAAGACGCAGCGCCACAGCTGGCACCGATCAAGGTCGCCAGAGTGTGGCGGGAAAATCGTTTTTTCATCAGAGTCGCCCTGTAATGCTGTCATAAGTAAGAAAAATGCCCTCAGCCATGGCGAATGTGCACATGGGCGGCATCGGAAAATAGTTGTCGAAGTCGGAGAGAAAACCGGCGGGAGCGGCGGTTTATCGGGAAGGTGCGCAGTGCGTCATGGTCTTCTGTATGGCGTTACCCTCTCCGCTTGTCAGGCATGCGCCACTCTCATTGCAGTCATTCGACATCATAAAGACGAAAAATGCTACTGAGAAGTATTTGCATTACCAATTTGACGCCGACATTGTTACATTTGTGCTTCTGGAAAGGGTTTGCGCCAGACGCAAAGTCTTTTGCATAAGCGCCAATATGGATGGTAAAAAACCACGTTAACCATAGGTGATAGACACTCGTGCATAGCAGCGTTCCATCCTCCAAGGCGATTTACAAAGATCATATCGTTCAGCAGTCCAGCCTGGTCTCTAACCAGTACCGCTTTGTCGGGCCGCGCTTGATTGATGAAACACCGGTGTTGTACGGCAGCTTTAGCGTGATGCCGCTCAATCGCCACCTGATTTTGCACACCGCTGATGTGATCAATTTGCACAACATGAAAACGCAGGGTCAGTTGGAAGATGCGATCAAACTGGCTATCGTGGTCAATGGACAGGCACAGGTCAGCTATGACCACCAGCAATTGCTTCTCAACAAGGCGCAGCCCGCCTCGCTGGTATCGCTGATGTCTCCGGTGCTGTTCACCCGCATCGGCAAGCGCGATGAGTACGAACGCACCCTGTCGCTCACCTTTAGCCGCGAGTGGTTGTACGGCAATCTTTTGGACTCCGTTGACGAGTGGCGCACGCTCTATGACTTCACCCAGACGCATTTAGCGGTGCACCACTGGATGCCGTCACGTCAGGCGATGGCGATCGCCATGCAGATCCTCAATTCCGATCCCTGCTCCACGCCGTTGCAGCGTTTGCAATTGGAATCCCAATGCCTGAGCCTGATCGTTGAAGCCTTCAGCTCATTGCTGAGCACCGCGCAGGAAAAAAATGCGCGTGTACCCCTGCGTATCTACCATCGGGTGCAGGAAGTACGCGATATGCTGGAAAGCGGCGCGGCGGATCAACTGTCGATGGAAGAGATAGCTAAGCAGGTCAACATGAGTGAAAGCACCTTACAGCGCCATTTTCGTCAGGCGTTTAATATGAGCGTGTTTGAGTACCTGCGCCGCAATCGACTGCAACGCGCCATGGTCGCCATGCAAAAAGAGGGACTCGGTATCGCGCAGGCCGCCCATGTCGCGGGCTATAACAGCCCGGCCAACTTCTCCACGGCTTTTCGCCGCGCCTTTGGCATCACACCGGGACAGCTTAAAGACCGTTTCTGATCGCGATGCAATGCTATACCCAAAATAATTCGAGTTGCAGGAAGGCGGCAAGCGAGGGACAAATCTGTCTGGAACAGATTTGAACAGCGCCTGCGCTGGCCCGTAGGGTGAATCTCAGGGATGAGATTCATTTATCCCGATGAGCTTACTCAGGTAAGTGATTCGGGTGAGTGAGGGCAGCCAACGCACCTGCAACTTGAAGTATGACGGGTATAATGCAAAATTTGCGCTATACAGCGTACGGTGGTTTCAATTATACCTATAGGCATTCATGTATTTACTTGATTGCCTTTTCAAATGACCACATCGCACGATATCACCGCCACGCTCGCTCATCACATCGTTAATACCCTACCGGATACTGCCGCGCTCGACGCCGCGCGCGACGGCGTGATGGATTTTGTTGCCACTGCCCTGCCCATTGCCCAAGGTGCCATTCACGACAGCAATCTGACGCCACTGCGTCAGGTGTTTTCCGCGCCGGACAGCCTGACGCGCAGTGTGATATTGGGCTATGTGGGGCACGCGCTCGACTTTGATGACTACCATCCCGCCTTTCGCGGCCATCCGAGCACGGTGATTCTACCTGCGTTATTTGCACTGAGCGCCGAAGATACCCGCTTACGCGAAGCGGATTTTCTTGCCGCCTATGTGATTGGCGTGGAAGTTGCCGGGCGCATCGGGCTCGCGGCTGGCGCACGTCACTACGGCCTCGGCTATCACAATACCGCGACACTCGGTGCGGTTGCCGCCGCGGCTGCCGCTGCGCGCTTGCTCGGCGCTTCGGTGGCACAAACACAGAACATTCTCGGGCTGGCGGCAACGCAGGCTGCAGGGCTGCGTGCGCAGTTTGGATCGGCGGTAAAACCGCTGCACGCCGGGCTGGCGGCGCGCGCCGGGTTAACCGCCACTAAGCTGGCATTGGCGGGGTTTAGCGGAAACGCCACGCAGGTACTGGATGATTTTCTGTCATCACACGGTGACGGTCAGCAACACCCAGAGAAATTGCACGAAAACTGGGGTGCGCCCTGGCGTATTGTCACGCCCGGTCTGGAATTCAAAAGCTATCCCACCTGTGGCGGCACACACAGCGCGGGAGAAGCCGCGTTTGCACTACGCCAGCAATGGCTGGCGCAGCACGATGATATCCACTCGCTGATCGCCCGCGTTGAGAGCATTACCGTTGCGTATCCCCCCGGTGGAGACGTTGCGCCGTTTATTCATACAGCCACCACCGGCATGGAGGGACGCTTCAGCCTGGAGTATGTGATTGCGGCGGGCCTGCTGGAAGGAGAACTGACGCTGGCGCGCTTTGCCGAAGGCCCGGTTGATAAGGTTATCGCGGCGCTGGCGGATAAAGTGCAACGTCAACCGGATGCCAGCGCACCGCCGGATGAGCTTAACCCTGACGCGCGCTTTCACCGTGTGACGCTGCACCTGACAGATGGCTCAAGCCTGACTGAGTGCGTCACACGTCAGCAAACCGTAGCGCGCAAAACAGACCTGAACGCCAAACTGCGACAAAACATCCACTCACTGCCGCAGCTCGACATTGCGCGGATTCAGGCAAGCTGCGCGCTGAATAAACCGGGCGATATCGCCTACCTGAATCAGCTGTTGCTCAGTTAACGGAGAAAGCGCTACCCATAGGCGCGGCGATGTACCCCGCGCCTATGACATTACGGTTTTGGCATTAAGTAACGATCCAGCCAGCTAAACACTTCCGCCTGCTGTTCCTGATAGAACACGTGCCCTAACTCAGGCCACATTTTGGTTTCCAGCTTGCTGTCGGCATTTTGTGATTTCCACACGCGGTGCATCTTATCGTAGGCCCCTTGCACCGCACTTTCTGGGAACAGCTTATCTTTGCCACCGTTAAAGAACAGCATAGGATTGGGTGCCGCTACGCTTGCCACATCGGGGAAATCAAACTGCGCAGGCAAACCGGGATGCAACATATAGAACGCAGACTGACCACGCAGCACGTTATTGCCCGGCGTCATTAGCCCGTCATAGGTGCCAATCCACGAAACGGCGGCCGTTGCCGCCACCTTGTCGGAAAGCGCCGCCAGTTGCCAGGCGCGGTAAGCCCCCATCGAGAACCCGACGACACCTACACGTTTGGCATCCACCTGCTTGAGCGAAGCGAGAAAATCGGTAGCGCGCATATCTTCATATGCCATCTCGCCCGCCAGCGATCGGCCCAGATTGAAGAAGTTGCTCGCCAGCGCCTGTTGCTGCTCATACTTCAGCGGGCCGCGATCTCCCCAGCCAATAGCGTCTACCGCCAACACCACATAGCCGCGTTTAGCCAACTCGTCACCGACAAAACGCCCGGTGAAAAATTTATCGGCCCACGCCTGCGCCGATGCCAGTTTCTCAGCGTTGCCCCACGGCTTGATCATCTTCTCTTTGCCGATATCAAACTTCGAGCCGTGATCGTGCAACAAGATAACCGCTGGGTGCGGACCCGGCGTTTTGGGCGTTAGCAGCAGCCCAGCCACCCTGCTTTGGTCGGTGATATTGAATGCCACCTTCTCGGCAATATAGCCATCCCGCTCTTCGCGTTCTAGGGTCGCAGGGGCAAAATCGCGGTGCGAATCCGGCGTCAGCAACATTGCCCGCAGTTTCTGGCGCGCCTCGATTTTCCAAGCAGCAAAATCCTTCTCATTGCCTGACAGCCAGGATCCCGAATAGGTAAGCTGCTGTTTGAGTTCGGGATAGAACACCGGCAACCCCTCTTCGGTTACCGCAGACGTTTGGTAAGTCATGTCGTTCGCCATCGCTGAAGCACTACAGAAACACGCCGCCATAAGCGCAGCGCAGAAACGTACCGGAATGCGCATGATAAGAGCCCTTAAAATAAAACACCGTTTCTTTTTGAGAATTTATTGTAAGGCGCTGGGAAAAAAATAAATGTGCGCTCGCCACACTATGAGCAATCACCGCAAGCATCCCTTAGCAGGCGAATATGTTGTATTGCGCGCACTGTTACGTGACATACAGCACATTTCAATGCGAACAATAATAAATTTTATAATGATCATTATTTGCAATATTTTAAACCATAAATATACGATTCAATCCTATTTAAACCTGAAAATTTCGCCGCGCGTAGACTGAGAAAAATGTAATTCCATGTAAAGGGGAGATGCATTATGAGGTCTATATCACTGTTATTACTGTTTTTATCCATGCATGCTTATGGAACAACGCCTTCAGCCAGTGAAACATTCCCCACAGACCGAACAGAAGTGGAACAGCAGCAAAAAGCGCTGTTAGAACAGGCGGAACAGCAGCGTGAATCACTGCGGCAACAGCAGTCTCCCTCCGCCCCGCCAGAAGTACAGCCTGAACAAGACGAAGGTGTGTGCCGCAATGTCCGCCACATCGCTATAGAGGGAAGTACCGTTCTTTCCCTGCCTACCCAAAAAACCATCGTTGCGCCCTGGCAGCATCGCTGCCTGACGGTCTCTCACATGCGCCAACTGGTGCGCGCGATTTCTCAACGCTATCTGGAGCGCGGCTATGTCACCTCACAGGCGTGGTTACCGGAACAGGATGTCTCCACGGGCGTCTTGCGCATTGCCATAACAGAAGGCCGAATCGAGTCCATCACTCAGCAGGGAAAAACACCGCACTCACTTGCCATGGTTTTTCCCGGCAATCAGGGACGCCTTTTAAACCTGCGCGATCTCGAGCAAGGGTTAGAGCAGCTCAACCGACTGACATCCCAACCGGTGACGATCGATATCCAACCCGGTCATCAATCAGGCTACTCGCGGATACTGATTGTGAGTAAGCGCAAAGCGTTTCCCGCCAGCGTGAGTTTCAGTGCAGATAACAGCGGACAAAAAAAAACCGGCGTTGCCCAGATGAGCAGCTCCGCCACGCTGGATAACCCGTTCCAGCTTGCCGAACGCTGGAATCTCTCAGCTACCCACAATGCGACATTTCAGAGAGACAGGCGTAATCGTAGTCTTTCAGGCGGCGTCACATTACCTTATGGCTATTGGCTGTTTAGCTATCAACACCACTGGAATGATTTTCATCAGCCCATTCCCGGTAGCCGCTGGCGCTATCAGGGGATGTCGCAGTCACAGCGCTTTGGCATTAACCGCACGTTGTTTCGTGATGGTAACCAGAAACTGGCATTCGATGTGGCGCTCACACGCCGACGCACAGAGAACCGCCTCGCCGACCGTGTGTTGACCAATAGCAGCACGACGGTAAACAGTGTAGCTCTCAGTCCACATTACAGCCGCCGGATAGGCAAGGGATTTGCCACCCTTAATCCCACCGTGAGCTGGGGGCTGCGCGGCTTGGGCGCCACAAAAGATCGACCGCATGCACCAGATGCCCCGCGCAGCCAGTTCCTTAAATACAGCATCAGCGCCAGCTATCTCTTTCCCCTCGCCCCTTCGCTCTATTACCTCACCAGCGCCTATGCCCAAACCTCGCAACACAATCTTCACACCAACGAGCAGATTGCGGTTGGCGGCCATTACTCGGTGCGCGGGTTTAAAGAGCAATCACTCAGCGGCATACAGGGCGCGTACTGGCGCAACGAGATCAACTGGCAACCGGGCATCTTCTCCGCACTGGGCGATATAACGCTGATTGCCGCGCTTGACGGTGGCTGGGTAAAAAAACAGCGTGGCCGCACCGAGGGTGGCAGCATCGTCGGTGCCGCATTAGGTCTGACGCTCAATGCACGACATTTCGCTCACAGCATCACGCTCGGAAAACCCCTCATCCATCCCGATACGCTGGCCCCCGATCGCTGGGCACTTTACTGGCAAACCACACTCGCTTTCTAGTTTCAACAGGTTACGTCAACCCGACACAACATGGACAACACTGAAAGGAGATAACACGATGAAGACACCTTCCCCCCCAATCAGCCGCGGTATCAGCTATCTGCTGATTTATATGACGGCGGTGTATCCGCTACACCCTGCCTTCGCGGCGGGTATCAAGTCCGCTAATGGCAACACCCACGTGCAGGCAGGCAATGTGCCGGTGGTGAATATTGCAACGCCCAACGCCGCCGGCATTTCCCACAATGTGTATCAGGATTTCAACGTCAATGCGTCCGGTGCCGTGCTCAATAACGCCACCGCAGCGGGAGCATCGCAACTGGCAGGCAAACTGAATGCAAACGCCAACCTCAAGGGCAACGCGGCTGAACTGATTATCAATGAAGTCACGGGCGGCAGCCGCTCTGAGCTGATGGGCAAACTGGAAGTATTTGGCAATAAAGCCCAACTGGTGATTGCCAACCCCAACGGCATCACCTGCGACGGCTGCGGGTTTATCAATACCCCTAACGTCACGCTGACCACCGGCAAACCGCAGTTTGACAAGCAGGGCGCACTGGATGCGCTGGAGGTGCAAAAAGGCAGTGTCATCATCGGCGGCAAAGGGATGGACGTAAAGGCACAGGAGTACGTTGACATCATCAGCCGTGCCACGGAACTGAACGGCAAGATAACCGCACAGAATCTGGCGCTGACACAGGGGGCTAACCGCATCAGCTACCGTGATGGCTCAGTCAAAAACCTTGCCGGGCAAGGCACCCGTCCGACACTGGCAGTAGACACCAAAGCGCTGGGCGGCATGTATGCCAATAAAATCCGGCTGGTCGCCAGTGAAAGCGGCGTGGGCGTTAATCTGGCCAACGTCGTTACTGCACAAAACGACCTCACCCTGACGGTGGATGGCAAAGTCTCTCTTGGCAACATCAATGCCAAAACCGACCTTAATGTGAGCAGCTCAGCCATTGAGGTTAATAACAGCAGCATCAATGCGGGCCGCGACATTACGCTTGCCACCCACACACTGAAAAACACCGGCAAAATCGTGGCTGGCAAGGATATGCGCCTGTTTGCGGATACCGCGACCAACCAGGGAGGTAACGCGCTCATTCAGGCCAATGATAATTTGTGGATACAAAAAGACGCCTCCGGCGCGCTGAGTACGTTAGTGGATAATATTTCAGGCACGATTGAGACAAATACGGGTGATGTGATTATTCGGACTAAGAAGTTGGAGAATCGGAGGGAGAAGTTTGAGATCCCTGCCGAAAATATTTCTGGAGAAACTAAAAATTCGTTACTTGACAAGACTACCCATGAAACACTCCCGTTTTATAATCAAAAAATCCAATTATATCGCGAAATTTGGGGCATGGATTTTCCCATGGGAAAAAGAGTACAACCAACGCCTATAAAGATAAACCCAAATGAGACCACAATAAAAAAATTCATACTAAAATCACAAACACCCAGATCGGTTATCGCCAGTGGACGGAATATTTACCTCAGAGCCGACTCACTCAATAATAACCAAAGTGATATTACAGCCAAAGAAAACCTCATTTTAACCGGGAATAATTTCCAAAGTTCAAGGCTGATAACCGGTTTCGAAATTGCAACCAACCTGCTACTGCCTTCCAATAAAAAAGTTACAGAAAAAATATGGGTAAATGATGAAACCTACTCAGGAAAGCTACAGGCAGGGGGAGGGCTGATTCTTGATTTTAAAGATAGCATTGCCTTTGGAAATCGAACTCTGGCAAAAATCAAGGAGTATGGTTACCCCAACAGAGCATTAAAAAACCACATTGACATCGCCACCGCAAAAAATATTTTAATAAAAAGTAAGAGTGTCACCCTTAACAGCGGTTTTAAAGCGAGTCAAAACTTCACTGCTATCGTCGACAATACTATAAGTATTGACAGCGCAATACTTCAGGCGGGAAATGAACTTGCAATAACATCCATTAATAATATCACCACTACACAAAGTCAGCTAAAAGGTAAGAATATCAACTTACTATCACGAACTGGTGATGTACGCTTCAATCCCATTGAGCCTCGGGATTATGGCCCCGATAAAAAACAGAAAATATCACAGATTTCTGCACAGGGTAATCTGGATATCTTTGCAGGAAAAACAATCTCTTTTGAAAATGTCTCATTAGAAAAACCTAAACAGATCACCTTCACTGCGGGTAGCGATATTCAGGTTGCTCGCAATGAGAGCACATTGACATATCCGTTACTCGGCACAAAATTACCCATTGATGACGTACTGATAAAACAGGCTGGACTGTGGGAAAGCAGCGGCGATATCACCCTTTCAGCGGGAAAAAATATACTACTGCAAGGGATGACGTTAACCAGTGATAAATCCATCACCTTAGGCGCAGGCCAGGACATCAATCTTGCTCCGCGCGCTAGCAATAATAACGATGATGACGTGTTTAAATTCCAACGTCGCCCGGAAATGCGTACGCAGTTAACCGCGAAAGACAATATCACCCTCAACGCAGCACGGGATATCAATCTGCAAGGTGTCACAGCAAGTGCGGCGAACAACACCACGGTATTTGCCGGAAGAAATCTTACGATAGGTGCCATTCCCTACTCTGCCATCCCTAACCCTGGACAAAATCCTAAAGACGATCGCCATTGGGGAGCCGATATCCAGGGTGGCAAAGGATTAACCCTGGCGGCAAACGGTGCGCTTACTGTACACGGCAGCAAATTGCACTCTGCCGGTGATGTTAGATTGTCCAGCAATGGCAATATGCGTTTTGAATCCGTCCGCAATATCCAGATTGATGGCAGTACAGAAAACTACACCCAACAAAGCACCGAATTAAACAGCGGTGCCAATCTCACCGTAATATCCAATGGCAGCATCTTATTTCAGGCGACCAAACTAGCGGCCAAAGGCGCGATGGATATCGCCGCAAAAGGCGGATTTCTCTACGCTCAGGCCATGGAAGAGTTTTATCGATGGGAAGAAGAGAAGAAAAGATGTAAGGGGCGTTTTGGCATTGGTGGTTGGTGCCCTTTAGGCAAAAAAACCATCACCAAACACAGAGCCCATGCAGCCAATAAAGTCACCGAATTCACTGCCGGGGGCGATATTACCCTGATGGCCCGTGATGATATCACGCTGGAAGCCGCCAAAATCAACACCGCCAAGAATGCCAAGCTCACCAGTCAAAAAGGGAAAATCAATTACAAGGCGGTGAAAGATACCCGCTTTGAGCAAACCATAACAAAAACCAGAAGCGTCTATATCACCCATGAAGACGAAGGCTTTATTCACGGAAAATGGGTACTACCCAGCATCTACACCGGGGGTAAGCTCACGGTCACTGCGGCAAAAGGCATCAATGCCGATGTCAAAGCCAAAGCGGGTCAATCCCTTGAACAGGCCATCGATATTCTGGGCAACTCGCCGGGCTACGAATGGTTAAAACCGCTTAAAAGCAAAGAGAACGTTAACTGGAATCAGGTCAAAGACACCTACACCAGTTGGTACGATGAAGTGTCAAATCTCAACCCGGTCTTCGGTGCCATTATTGCCGTTGCCGCTGCGGTGGTAACGTATGGTTCCTCGTTAGCCACGACAGTAGGGGGTATGGCGGCCAGCAGCGCAGGCAGTGCAGCAGCCAGTGCTGGTGCCTCTGCCTCCGCCGCCGCCATGGCATCCGCTACCGCCGGTGCCGCCGCACAAGCGGGCCTGGCGACCATCGCCTCACAGGCCGCCGTTGCGTTGGCCCAGAACAAAGGAGACCTTCCCGCCACCTTTAAAACGCTGGCTAACAGCGACTCGGTAAAATCACTCGCCACCAGCATGATTATTGGCGGTGCCCTGGGTGGACTCGACAAAGCCATGGGGTGGACCGCAGCCGTGAAAGGGGGCACCACGCCCGTCACCAGTAAGCTGCTTATCACGGATAATGCCACCTGGAACAGCGTTGCCCAACGCGTTGCGGCACACTCCGTCGTCAGCTCTGCGCTGGGCACCGCCATTCAGGGCGGCAGTTTTGCTGACAACCTCAAACTCGCTCTGTTAAGCAATATCGGTAGTCAACTGCACGCGGAAGGGGCATCCCTGATTGGGGATAACGGCCAGATTCTTGATATCCCTGGCAAAGCAGTGAGCCATGCCGTGGTATCCGCCGTCGCTGCCGAAATTGGTGGAGGAAATGCTAAGGGGGCCGCAGTAGGCGCACTGGCGGCAGAACTGGCAGGGGTGATGCTTGGCGATAACCTGATCAAACCCGAAGCGTGGCAGAGAAAATCTGAACAACAGGCCCAGATGGCTAGGGTATTAGGCGCCGTCGCCGGTGGTGCCTTTACCGGAAAAGCCAGTGGCGTCTACAGTGGTGCCACCGGTGGAGAAAACGCGTTCCGCTATAACTACCTAAGCCATCAACAAAAAATGTTGATGAATAAAGATCTTGCCGCAGCGAAAACCATGCTGGATAAAGCCTTTGTACTGGCGCGCTGGGGCGTGACCAGCGGCAAGCAGGATGGCGCATTTGCCGCTGGCGTGGTCTCCGGTGTGCCTGTCGAGTTTGTCGAAACCGCTCAAAGTTTGATTGCACTGGTCACCAACCCCGGAGAAGCCTGGGATGCGCTCAGAGCACTCATTAACGAGGACGATGCCTGGGAAAAGGTGAGTACTGGCGTAAAACAAGGCTATATCAACCGCATCAATACCATGAAGGCATATTACGAGAAAGCTGGCGTGGAGGGTGCCTATTACTCCGGTCTGGAGTTTGGTAAGCTGGCGACAGAGGCGGCGGGCGTTCTGGTCGGTGGCGCAGGCATTGCGAAAATCGGCACAAAGCTAACCGCGAATACGGTCAAGGCGTTACAAAAAGCGGCAGTAAAAGATGCTCATAGTCTGGTCGATATTCGTAATGTGGTGCGTATCGAAAAGAACGGCAGCAAAACACAAATGTCCTGGATGGAAGGAAACTATAAGCAGGGGTATCCCTTCGAAGACTATATGGTGACACAGTTACCAAAGGGGAGTCGTTTGCCAGAAGGTTTTAAAGCCTTTGATTTTTATGATGTGAAAACCAAAACGGCGATCAGTGTTAAAACATTAAACACCAATACGCCGTCAAGAATAAAAGACCCTAAACAGCTTTATACATCGATAAAGGGGAATATTGATGATGTGGTGAAGTTTCAAGGTGATAGGAAACTAAAAGTGATACTAGAACCTAGTGATATTACTAAACGAGAAGTTATCATTGCAATCCCGAAAACCACATCGACCCAGCAGTGGGAACAAATCAACAAAGCCATAGTCTATGGTTCTGAGAAAAATGTGAAAGTTAAAATCACGGTGGTGAAAGAATGAATCAGGCACAAAAGCAGGGGCTTAATGCTGGCGCGCTATTTAATAACGATTTTTATTGCATTGAAACATATTCTGGTTATGGATTATTACGAGATGACCCTGAAACCAAAAGTCATCTCCTTATGCCAGAATGCAGTAATGAAGTACTCGGAATTACCCTACTGACTGCATTATCGGCCAGTAGGGTTGTCGACCCTGATGATCATGATTTTTTCGACCGTGATAGCGCCGCTATTTCATTCAAACAATGGGTGGGTGAGATGATGAATACTTACAGCTACAAAACAAAGAGGGCACTGTTTAAAAATATGTTAAGTTGCGGAGTGCGACAACTCAATGGCATCATCACCATAAGACCTTCCGTACATGACAGACTCGATGGCTGGTCAGGAAATGGCATTGCTGAATCCGATTACGTTATCATTCCTGATAACAGCACGCCGGAAGAAATAGGTGCCGCGTTGCGCCTGGCCTTTTCACGCTGTAAAAACAAGATGTAACAACAGGTTATTCTGAGTATCAAGGGTATATGTGGCTTTCTTTAGCCACATATACCCGTCATGCTTCACGTTGCAGGCAGCCAACTGCCCGCAGAAGACACAACGACGGGCATACTGGCAATGGAATTGATGCAGTCACCCTCCCAGCCCCTCCTTTCACCCTATGGCATTAGAAAAGGAATTCGTCATTATAAATCCTTTCACTTTATTGAGGGATCGAAAGATGAGCATCGCAAGCATGTCAGAAATAGTATCCTGTGTTACCGGTGTAGGCACTGATTCGGCCAAAGACAAAGCCATCGCTCCCCGCACACTATTAGAATACATTATGAATTTCTTTAGTTTTGGCGGTATACGTGACACCAATGCAAGAAAGCACGATGCGTTTATTCAGGCATTAACAAACACCCTTGTCGCCGATACTCATGAGGGAGAAATACACGAAATAATGACGGTCTACCATTCGGGGTACACCATCACCTTCACCTCTCCTGGTAAAAATAACGAAGGTGCGCAAATAAATGTTCAGGTTGAGAAGAATGGTAAAAAAGCGCAGGGGGAAATTCAATCGTCCATCTATCAAAACGTATGTAAGTCTCTGGTATTTCGAGCCCAACATCACCTACCTCTTCCCTCTTCCCCGTTAACCAATGAAGGAAAAATTGATTTACGCAATGTTAATTTAGCCAAAACCTCATTAGCTGATAACGATCTCACCAACATGGATTTGAGCGGTGCGCAACTGGCAAAAACTGACTTATCCGGCGCAGATCTGACGGGATCATTGTTAGTAGGCACAAATCTGTACAAGGCTAACTTATCGGGTGCCAACTTGGCTGGAGCCTCTTTTTCCCGGGCGAACTTGTCCAAAACGGATATGGATAAGGCAACGCTCAGTGCAACCGACTTCACAGAAGCAAATCTTCAAGATGCAAAATTAGTGGCGGTGACGGGCTTTGATACCAATTTCTCACATGCCAAAGCACACAATATCATCCTGAATAGGGCTGATTTAGAGCGCGCCAATTTTTCTAACGCCAATCTGAGCAGAGCAAGCGTGGTCGACGCGAAACTCCTCAATGCCAATTTCCGATACGCAAATCTAACGAGAGCAAGATTAGACAAATCAAACCTGACATATGCCAGCCTGACAAACACCAAAATGTCACATACGAGTTTAAAAGATGCGATATTGACGGGCACTTTGCTTGAGCAAAACAAACAAGCGCCCATATTTACTCGTACTCCGACTTAAGCTGTCAAATAAAACGTATTTGCTAATAGAGAGACCAAGGTCGTGATTGCCCAACGCACACACGACCTTGTTTAAATCACTGTTTATTTTCCCCCGGAAACACAACCCCCCACTGCCGCCGCAATTCATCCATCTGCGCCATAATCGCCTGGCTCTCATCGAGCGGCATCAGCTCACATTCGGTTTTTCCTGCGCGCAAACATGCCATCACAGCGGCGGCCTGGTAGTTATAGCCATTGCCTTCAAGCGGGGAGGTTACCGTTATAGGTGCTTCGCCGATCACCGCCAGCGTGGCGGAGGTCGCTTTGGAGAATTCGGGAATAACGATGGTCCCTTTATTGCCGATAATCCGCGCTTCTTTTTGCGTTGGGGTGTTGATCGAGCAGGACAACACCGCCACTTGTCCATCCGGGTAGAGCAGCGTCATGGCAGAAAGGTCATCCACACCGGTTTCATACAGGCTGGCAACGCCGGTGATCGTGGACGGAACCTGCTGGAAGACCCAGGACGCAAATGAAATAGGGTAAACCCCGACATCCATTAATGCGCCACCGCCGCGATGCAAGCCCACTTTGCGATCCTCGGCGGGCCCTTCACGGCGAAAACCGAAATCGGCGCTGACCATACGCACCGGGCCGATAGTATCGGCATCAAGCCATTCACGGACTTGTCTATAAACCGGGAAGAAGCGCGTCCACATGCCTTCCATCAGAAAAAGATTTTTTTCGCGCGCGACACGGATTACCTCTGCGGTTTCATGACGATTCAGGGTAAACGGCTTTTCGCACAGCACTGATTTACCGTGATTCAGACATAACAAGATATTGTCTTTATGGGCGCTGTTGGGGGTGGCAATGTAGACCACGTCGACATCGGGATCGCTCACCAACGCCTCATAGCTGCCGTAGTATTTCTGCGCGGGAAAATGCTCGCCAAACTGTTCGGCATGTTGCAAAGAACGAGAACCTACGGCATAAAGCTCCGCATCGCTTAACTGGCCCAGCCCTTGTGCGAAGCTTTTCGCAATAGTGCCGGTGCCCATGATTGCCCATTTGATGGTTGCCATCTCTTTTCCTCTATCAACCTGCTCTATTTTTAAAATGCCGGTTTTTAAAATACCGTTTTGATTTTCGATGTATAGCAGGAAAAGTAAAAAGTGTTAGCGTGCTAGCTTTTGTCGGGGATAAAACAGAGATAAAAAAAATCCGGCGTCTGAGCGCCGGATTTTCATGCCTGCAAACCTGAAAACTTATTTTTTCTTCGCTTTCGGGTTCGGCAGGTCGGTGATGCTGCCTTCGAACACTTCAGCCGCCAGGCCAACAGATTCGTGCAGCGTCGGGTGGGCGTGAATGGTCAGCGCGATGTCTTCCGCATCACAGCCCATTTCGATCGCCAGACCGATTTCACCCAGCAGCTCGCCGCCGTTGGTACCGACAATCGCGCCACCAATAACACGGTGCGTTTCTTTGTCGAAAATCAGTTTGGTCATGCCGTCTGCGCAGTCAGACGCGATGGCACGGCCAGACGCCGCCCACGGGAAGGTAGCCGTTTCGAAGCTGATACCTTTCTCTTTCGCTTCTTTCTCTGTCAGGCCAACCCATGCCACTTCCGGCTCGGTGTAGGCAATGGACGGAATCACTTTCGGATCGAAGTAGTGTTTTTTGCCCGCGATAACTTCAGCGGCTACGTGACCTTCATGCACGCCTTTGTGCGCCAGCATCGGCTGACCGACGATGTCGCCGATAGCGTAGATGTGCGGCACGTTGGTGCGCAATTGTTTGTCAACGTGGATAAAGCCGCGCTCGTCAACTTCCACGCCCGCTTTGCCGGCATCGAGGTTTTTACCGTTCGGTACACGGCCGATAGCCACCAGCACCGCATCATAACGTTGCGGTTCAGCAGGGGCTTTCTTGCCTTCCATCGAGACGTAAATACCGTCTTCTTTGGCTTCTACCGCCGTCACCTTGGTTTCTAGCATCAGGTTGAATTTCTTGCTGATGCGCTTGGTGAAGACTTTAACGATGTCTTTATCCGCAGCCGGGATCACCTGATCGAACATTTCAACCACGTCGATCTGAGAACCCAGCGAATGGTACACGGTGCCCATTTCCAGACCGATAATACCGCCGCCCATCACCAGCAGACGTCCCGGAACGCTTTTCAGTTCCAGCGCATCGGTGGAATCCCACACGCGCGGGTCATCATGAGGAATAAACGGCAGTTGAATCGGACGAGAACCGGCGGCGATGATCGCGTTATCAAAGTTGATCACGGTTTTGCCTTCGGCACCGTCAACTTCCAGCGTATTGGCACCGGTGAATTTACCCAGACCGTTGACCACTTTCACTTTACGGCCTTTCGCCATACCGGCCAGACCGCCCGTCAACTGGGTGATAACCTTCTCTTTCCACAGACGGATTTTGTCGATGTCGGTTTGCGGTTCGCCAAACACGATACCGTGCTCCGCCAGCGCTTTGGCTTCTTCGATAACTTTTGCTACGTGCAGCAACGCTTTAGAAGGGATACAGCCCACGTTCAGACACACACCACCCAGCGTGGAGTAGCGCTCTACCAGTACGGTTTCCAGCCCCAGGTCCGCGCAGCGGAACGCCGCAGAGTAACCCGCAGGGCCAGCACCCAGTACCACTACCTGAGCTTTAATTTCTGTACTCATCATGACCTCTTAATTGATTTCCGGCGGGTCTGTGACGTCATTATTATTGAGTCTTAACGCCCTCTTCCACCGGGACGTGTCTTTTGCCACTGTAGTTTACAAAATGGTTAACAATTTTGAAACAACAAGCGACTAACGATTTGTCCTTAATCACTGACAGCTGTAGCAAATAACAGCTTATCAGAAAAAAGCCGACCGTAAGGCCGGCTTTTTCGATTACATCACCAGGCGGCGGATGTCAGACAAGGTGTTGTTGATGATGGTGATAAAGCGAGCACCATCAGCACCGTCAATGACACGGTGGTCGAAGGACAGAGAGATCGGCATCATCAGACGCGGCGTAAACTCTTTACCATTCCAGACCGGTTCCATCGCAGACTTGGACACACCCAGGATAGCCACTTCCGGCGCGTTGACGATCGGCGCGAAGTGCGTGGTGCCGAGGCCACCGATGCTGGAGATAGTGAAGCAGCCACCCTGCATTTCACCCGCAGTCAGCTTACCGTCACGGGCTTTCTTGGAGATAGCCATCAGTTCGCGAGACAGCTCGATGATGCCTTTCTTGTTCACGTCTTTAAACACCGGAACCACCAGACCATTCGGCGTATCAACGGCAACACCGATGTTGATGTATTTCTTCAGCGTCAGACGTTGAGCATCTTCAGACAGCGAGCTGTTGAAACGCGGCATCTGCTCAAGCGCAGTGGCAACGGCTTTCATGATGAACACCACAGGAGTGATCTTCACGTCCAGTTTACGTTTTTCTGCTTCCACGTTCTGCTGTTTACGGAACGCTTCCAGATCGGTGATATCGGTTTTGTCGAAGTGCGTAACGTGCGGGATAACCACCCAGTTACGGCTCAGGTTGGCACCCGAGATCTTCTGGATGCGGCCCAGTTCAACTTCTTCCACTTCACCGAACTTGCTGAAGTCCACTTTCGGCCACGGCAGCAGACCCGGCAGAGAACCGCCGGTCGCAGCGCCCGCAGCAGGTGCAGATTCAGCGCGTTTAACCGCGTCTTTCACGTAAGCCTGGATATCTTCGCGCAGGATACGGCCTTTACGACCGCTGCCTTTCACTTTCGCCAGGTTTACACCGAACTCACGCGCCAAGCGGCGGATAACCGGCGTTGCGTGAACGTAAGCATCGTTTTCAGTAAATTCGCCTTTGGCATCTGCCTTGGCAGCAGCCGGTGCCGGTGCTGCGGCTTTCGCCGGTTGCGCTGCCGGTGCGGCTTCTTGTTTGGCGGCCGGAGCAGCAGGCGCAGCGCCTTCTACTTCAAACACCATGATCAGCGAACCGGTTTTCACTTTATCGCCGGTGCTGACTTTGATCTCTTTCACGGTGCCCGCGAACGGTGCCGGAACTTCCATAGAGGCTTTGTCGCCTTCTACGGTGATCAGCGATTGCTCAGCGGCAATTTTGTCTCCGACTTTCACCATCACTTCAGTGACTTCAACTTCGTCGCCGCCGATATCCGGTACGTTCACTTCTTTCGGACCAGACGCCGCAGCGGCAGGCGCAGCCGCCGGAGCCGCTTGCTGTGCCGGAGCCGCCGCGCCAGCAGCGCCTGCGACTTCAAACACCATGATCAGCGAGCCGGTTTTCACTTTGTCGCCGGTGTTGATTTTGATCTCTTTCACCACACCTGCGAACGGTGCCGGGACTTCCATGGAAGCCTTGTCACCTTCTACCGTGATCAGTGACTGCTCAGCGCTTACGCTGTCGCCCACTTTCACCATGATTTCGGTAACTTCAACTTCATCGCCGCCGATATCCGGCACGGCCACTTCTTTCGCCGCGCTGGCTGCTGCCGCAGGGGCAGGCGCAGCGGCTTTGGTTTCCGCCGGAGCCGGTGCCGCTGCTGCCGCACCCTCTGCTTCGAAGACCATGATCAGTTTGCCCGTCGCCACTTTGTCGCCGACAGCCACTTTAATCTCTTTCACCACGCCAGCCTGAGGAGAAGGTACTTCCATGGAGGCTTTGTCGCCTTCCACGGTGATCAGCGACTGTTCAGCTTCTACTTTGTCGCCCACCTTCACCATCACCTCGGTGACTTCAACTTCATCTGCACCGATATCCGGTACGTTGATTTCGATAGCCATTACTCTTTCCCTCTTATGCCAAGCGCGGGTTAACTTTTTCAGGATCGATGTTGAATTTCTTGATGGCTTCAGCCACCACAGAAGCGTCAACGTCACCGCGTTTAGCCAATTCGCCCAGTGCGGCAACTACTACGTAGGACGCGTCCACTTCGAAGTGGTGACGCAGGTTTTCACGGCTGTCAGAACGACCGAAGCCATCAGTACCCAGTACGCGGTAATCGCTGGCCGGAACGTAAGTACGTACCTGCTCGGCGAACAGTTTCATGTAGTCAGTGGACGCAACAGCCGGTGCATCGTTCATCACCTGAGCGATGTACGGTACGCGCGGCGCGTCGGTCGGGTGCAGCATGTTCCAACGTTCGCAGTCTTGACCATCGCGCGCCAGTTCCGTGAAGGAGGTTACGCTGTAAACATCGGAACCGATGCCGTAGTCGTTGGCCAGAATCTGTGCCGCTTCACGAACGTGACGCAGAATAGAACCCGAGCCCAGCAGTTGAACCTTGCCTTTCGCGCCCGCTACCGTTTCCAGTTTGTAGATACCCTTACGGATACCTTCTTCCGCGCCTTGCGGCATGGCTGGCATGTGGTAGTTTTCGTTCAGCGTGGTGATGTAATAGTAGACGTTTTCCTGCGCTTCACCGTACATGCGCTCCAGACCGTCATGCATGATCACAGCCACTTCGTAAGCGAAGGACGGGTCGTAGGAAATACAGTTCGGGATAGTCAGCGACTGAATGTGGCTGTGACCATCTTCGTGCTGCAAACCTTCGCCGTTCAGCGTGGTGCGGCCAGAAGTCCCGCCGACCAGGAAGCCGCGCGCCTGTTGGTCACCCGCTGCCCAGCACAGGTCGCCAATACGTTGGAACCCGAACATGGAGTAGTAGATGTAGAACGGGATCATCGGCAGGTTGTTGGTGCTGTAAGACGTTGCCGCCGCCAGCCAGGATGAACCGGCACCCAGTTCGTTGATGCCTTCCTGCAAGATCTGACCTTTCAGGTCTTCTTTGTAGTAAGCCACCTGCTCACGGTCCTGCGGGGTGTACTGCTGGCCGTTCGGGCTGTAGATACCGATCTGGCGGAACAGACCTTCCATACCGAAGGTACGCGCTTCGTCAGCGATGATCGGCACCAGACGATCTTTGATCGACTTGTTCTTCAGCATCACGTTCAGGGCACGCACAAAGGCGATGGTAGTAGAGATTTCTTTGGTTTGTTCTTCCAGCAGAGAGCTGAAGTCTTCCAGCGTCGGCAGTTCCAGTTTTTCGTCGAAATTCGGCTGACGAGACGGCAGGTAACCACCCAGAGCCTGACGGCGCTCATGCAGGTATTTGTATTCATCAGAATCTTTGTCGAAAGTGATGAGTGGCAGTTTTTCGATGTCAGCATCAGCCACCGGCACATTGAAGCGGTCGCGGAAGTAACGCACGCCGTCCATGTTAACTTTCTTGACCTGGTGAGCGATGTTTTTGCCTTCTGCCGCATCACCCATCCCGTAACCTTTGATGGTGTGCGCCAGAATAACGGTCGGTTTACCCTTGGTGTCTTGCGCTTTTTTCAGTGCAGCAAAGACTTTCTTCGGATCGTGACCACCGCGGTTGAGGGCCCAAATCTGATCGTCGCTCCAGTCAGCAACCAGCGCAGCCGTTTCCGGGTATTTGCCGAAGAAGTGCTCACGCACGTAGGCACCGTTTTTGGATTTGAACGTCTGATAGTCACCGTCAACGGTTTCGTTCATCAGTTGGACCAGTTTACCGCTGGTGTCTTTACGCAGCAGTTCGTCCCAACGCTCGCCCCACATGACCTTGATCACCTGCCAGCCAGCACCACCGAAGATGCCTTCCAGCTCGTTGATGATCTTGCCATTACCCGTAACCGGTCCGTCCAGACGTTGCAGGTTACAGTTGATGACAAACACCAGGTTGTCCAGTTTCTCGCGGGTCGCGATGGTGATAGCACCCTTGGATTCCGGCTCATCCATTTCACCGTCGCCCAGGAAAGCATAAACGGTTTGTTTGGAGGTGTCTTTCAGACCACGGTTTCCGAGATACTTCAGGAACTTAGCTTGATAAATGGCACCGATCGGGCCCAGACCCATAGATACGGTCGGGAACTGCCAGAAGGTCGGCATCAATTTCGGGTGCGGGTAAGAGGAGAGCCCCTGACCGTGTACTTCCTGACGGAAGTTGTTCATCTGATCTTCGGTCAGACGCCCTTCCAGGAAGGCACGCGCGTAGATACCCGGAGAGATATGGCCCTGGAAATACACCAGATCGCCGCCATCCTGTGCACTGCGTGCACGGAAGAAATGGTTAAAGCACACTTCGTAGAAAGTCGCGGAAGACTGGTAGGACGCCATGTGGCCGCCCAGATCCAGATCCTTCTTGGACGCGCGCAGCACGGTCATGATGGCGTTCCAACGAATAGCGGAACGAATGCGGCGCTCAAGGTCCAGGTTACCCGGATAGGCGGGTTCGTCTTCCACAGCAATGGTGTTTACGTAGTTGCTAACGGCACTGCCTGCCCCTACGTTTACGCCACCCTTGCGCGCTTCTGACAATACCTGATCGATCAGGTACTGCGCACGTTCAACACCCTCTTCACGGATAACCGATTCGATCGCCTGTAGCCAGTCGCGAGTTTCGATCGGATCCACGTCATTATTCAAACGTTCTGACATGGTGTATTCCTTATCTGTTTCTAATCAGTTAATTTTCTGGAGCCTGTCTTGCTGTACTCTGCCATTGTCGTCATAGCATCGACGGCTGTCATGTCATCGACGGTTGTCAAAGCACAGTAAGACAGGTCCAATCTCGTCATTTACGCGTTCAACGCCCCAATCAGAGCGCTCAATCCTTGCGTTGCTGGAGCCGACGTAGCGAACGCTCTCTTCGGCTATGTTCCCGGTTAAGATCCAGCAGTACTTCCTCAATAAACGCCAGATGACGATGCGACGCTTCGCGTGCCTTTTCAGGTTCGCGAGCGACAATCGCCTCAAAAATCCCGGCGCGATGACTGCTTACCTGGGCCAGAACTTCTCGGCTCAGATACAACAATTCAAAATTCTGTCGCACGTTCTGTTCCAGTAACGGTCCCATACAGCGTAGCAAGTGTAGCAAAACCACATTGTGCGTTGCTTCTGTGACAGCCACTTGATAATGCATAACGGCTTCTGACTCTGCGACCAGATCGCCCGAGGCACGTGCCTGCTCAATCTGGGTATGGCACTCGCGGATGCGCTGGAAATCTTCTTCAGTACCACGCAACGCCGCGTAGTAGGCAGCGATGCCTTCCAGCGCATGGCGGGTTTCCAGCAGATCAAATTGAGATTCAGGATGGGTGCTCAGCAGTTCCGACAACGGGTCACTCACGCTTTGCCACAGGTTGTTCTGGACAAAGGTCCCCCCGCCCTGACGACGCAGCAGCAGGCCTTTTGCCTCCAGACGCTGGATGGCTTCTCGCAAAGAAGGACGGGAGACATCAAACTGTTTCGCCAGTTCGCGCTCCGGGGGGAGTTTCTCGCCGGGGCGCAAGGTTCCTTCGAGGATCAAAAACTCCAGCTGTTGTTCAATCACATCTGACAGTTTGGGCTGACGGATCTTGCTATAGGCCATGGTAAGTGTTTCTCTGCGAAGTGCGCGGAGTCAATTGGTAATACCAATTTCAAAAACGTGACGCTAAAGTAACAAAGTATTCACCTTCTGTCCATACGGACGTTGCGCTAAATCATGTTCTCCACCAGATTTTAACAATTGCACGATCCGATTAGGTCAAAACCCTATACTCATTAGGAAGTAGCGGCTTCAACCCTATAAATGTTTTAACTTTTATGAAACGAAAACCTGTCAATGCTGAACCGTTCAACCCACAATTAAATGAATAAAAATCCATAATTAATGAATTTAAAATCAAAAGTAAGTCATGGGGCTGGAACGGGCGATACTTACTGTTAACATTCTCTCTTTTTCGAACGGTGATATTTTCAGCAACAAAAACCTATACACAACATCATCACCCTTCTCACTTTTTCCGATAAAAATCAGCTGTCACCCATCGATTTTACTCTCTCGATCTGACGATTGACATCGTTAATCGCAGTGTCACAGATCATGGATTTCATCCTGAGATTGCTCAGGTGTTCTGCGGTCTTTTCTGCCCGCCGGGTGTAAGTGCTGTGCTTTGCATCATACCCATCAATAGTCTGGACGATGTCTTTCATCAACGCCGTTCGGCAGCGTTCGGCCAGAGACACCCCATCACGGGTCCCTTTTTTCAAGGCATTTTGATACTCTTTCAACACAGCATATGCATGACAATAATCGATGAGGGTGCTCTGCCATTTTTTCCCTTGTATACTGGGTATTTCCCTTTCAATGTGTTTTCTTCGGCCACAAACGCGTTGCGTGCCAAAATATTTTTTGGCGTAAGCATCCGCCGAAAGGTGACTTTTCCAGGTGGTAGGCCCGCATCCAAGATCTTTAGCGCTGTAAATTTTGTTATCCACCGCCAATCGCAGAACATAATCCAGGTCAGACATTTTTTTCTGCGCATGGTGCGTAATTTCACGAAGCTGGTTATAAAGGTAAGCGACATTTTTCTTGGTTTCTGACAAATTATCGTTGGCTTTCTTTATTACCGTCTCAGCATCATCATCGCGCAATACGTTTAACTGCAAATGACACGCCTCACGTTTATGTTTGAATAAATCAGCGTTATCCACATTAAGGGCTCTGATCCCTGAGTGTTTCAAAATCTCTTTTTCAATTAATGATTTTTCAATTTTTATCTGATTTTGATTATTCCTATAACGACTGATGTAGTGCTCTCTCACATTGGGGTCCTTGGTGACCCTTTTTTTTAACGCCTCGGCTATTTCCACCAATTTTTCTTTTTTCTTGTCATAATGTTTAGATTGCTGTTTCATCAGTTTTTCGTGCAAAGGCGCAAGCCTTTTATCCACATCATGCTGGTCTCTGATCTTCATTCGTTTAAATAAATCAATGCCATTAGTGGCGAATTCTATTTTTTTCGCCACTTTCCCCATGTTGTCTAACGCCTCATGGCTTATTCTATCCTGACGAACAAGGGATAGGTAGGTAGACATAAATATATTGACATCCACAGGCTCAAATTTAATAGGCATAGCGTCGATATAATCCTGCTAAAATGAATATTAGAAAAGCCATGATGTAATGTTATCGGCACATTGTATTCCATAAAGCGTTCATTAAATTTGACATTTTTTTATTAATCTTAAAACCAATAAAGCAGTCAGATAAATTACACCGACTTTAGCACCGCAAAGGCATCTTCCCTTTGACGTCTCGCTGGTCGCAGAGAGTGTGTCATATCGACCTGGCGTCAGAACAGGCGTAAACCGTTTCCATGCTGGTCTAAAAATGTACACAGGCAATATTTTCGTGGGGCCGATCGACAAATCGCGACAAGAAATCAGTGCAATCTCTTCCGCTTACCACTATTCTCTGACAAACGGTAGTCATCTGCGTATTTTCATCTGGTGAATGCCGTAAAAATAACATTACACAAACGTAAAATGACGCGAGCATCTGCATCGTGTCTGTTGCGCTCTGACAGAGGGTCACATTAATGGATGGTCAACAACACGACGGGACGCTGAAACGCGGCTTAAAAAACCGTCATATTCAGTTGATTGCCCTGGGTGGTGCCGTTGGCACCGGGCTGTTTTTAGGGATTGCTGCCACCATCAAAATGGCAGGTCCTTCCGTACTGCTGGGCTATGCCATCGGCGGTATTATCGCGTTTTTTATCATGCGCCAATTGGGAGAGATGGTCGTCGAAGAACCTGTTGCAGGCTCTTTTAGCCATTTTGCCTATAAATATTGGGGCGATTTCGCCGGGTTTGCTTCCGGCTGGAACTATTGGGTGCTCTACGTGCTGGTCGCGATGGCTGAACTGACGGCCGTGGGTATCTATGTGCAGTACTGGTGGCCCGATATTCCCACCTGGGTTTCTGCCGCCGTCTTTTTCCTGGTGATTAATGCCATTAACCTCGCCAATGTCAAAGTGTATGGTGAGATGGAGTTCTGGTTTGCCATCATCAAGGTCGTGGCAATTATCGGCATGATCGTGTTTGGCGGCTGGCTGCTGTTAAGCGGTCAGGGCGGACCGGAAGCCACAGTGACCAACCTGTGGGCGCAGGGCGGGTTCTTCCCCAATGGCGTCAACGGCCTGGTGATGGCAATGGCGGTAATCATGTTCTCGTTTGGTGGCCTGGAACTGGTGGGTATCACCGCAGCAGAAGCGGATAACCCGGAAACCAGCATTCCGCGCGCCACCAATCAGGTCATCTACCGTATTCTGATCTTTTATATCGGTTCGTTGGCCATTCTGCTGTCGCTCTACCCTTGGGGGAAAGTCGTGGAAGGGGGCAGCCCTTTTGTCATGATTTTCCACAACCTGGACAGTAATGTCGTGGCAACCATACTCAACGTTGTGGTGTTGACAGCAGCGTTATCGGTATACAACAGCTGCGTGTACTGTAACAGCCGTATGCTTTACGGCCTTGCCAAACAAGGTAATGGCCCGAAAGCGCTGTTGACCGTCGATAAACGCGGTGTACCCGTTATTGCCATCGGCATTTCTGCCGCCGCAACGGCGCTGTGCGTCTTGATCAATTACCTGATTCCGGGTAAAGCGTTCGAACTTCTGATGGCATTGGTGGTGTCTGCACTGGTGATAAACTGGGCAATGATCAGCCTGGCGCACCTGAAATTCCGCAAAGCCAAAGAGCAAGAAGGCGTGCAGACCAAATTCAAAGCGCTGCTCTATCCGCTGGGCAATTATATTTGCCTGCTGTTCCTTGCGGGCATTTTAGTGATCATGTTCTTAACCCCGGGAATTCAGATTTCCGTACTGCTGATACCCGTATGGCTGGTCGTGCTTGGCATCGGTTATGCCGTGAAACAGAAAAAACAACGGGTCGCAACCACCCGCTAAACGATATGACAACGGCACCTTCGGGTGCCGTTGCGATTCATCAGCTTAGCCAGCGCAGAATGAGTTATCAAAAGAAAGAACGCGTGCTGAGGGGGATGTTTATCGGAGTAACAGTGCCAGAACAGGTGTAACTGTATACGAAAGCTCAGGCCGAGACTGTACTTTAGTACATCTGGTATTCAGAAGTGAAAAGATTTATCGTTGCTGAATAAGAAAATCGGATAAAAAAAGTGATCCTCCGAAGAGGATCATACGCCAAATTGGCCAACACCAGGGAAAATTTTCGGCTAGTATTGCGAACAACACATATGCTGTCAATGGTTGGCTACTCGCAGTGAAATCAATTAGGAATTTTGATACACTTCATTTACCTTCAAAAGGTAGCAAGAAATTTTCATTGTCAACAGTTTCATATGTTAATGATACCTGCCTAAATCCTCACATATCATAAAAATCTCTTCTTTTGATAGACATACCTCGTTGTAAGGTAACCTGACTTGTTCAGCCTAAAGCATTACGTTTAACATCCGTAACAACATGATTGGAGTGTATGGTATAAATTATAAGAATTTCATTTATCAATGGAGAAAAATGTATGCCAAATCCCTTCTGTAATAACACGAAAATCAATACTTCAATCAGAATGCATTTAGAAAAAGAATTAGATAAATATAACAACATCAAATTTGCTTATGCCATAATGAACAAAAACGATCCGGCCGACTTTACCGTAATATCAAATAAGACAGAATGGTTTTCATTCTATACCAAAAATAACTATCAGGTTATCGATCCCGTCCTCATGACTGCATCATCACGTATCACGCCATTTTCCTGGCATGAAAGTATAGCAATGAATAAAGATACAAAAAAAAACATGATTTTCCAAATGGCAAAGTACTACAACATACTTGATGGGTATACCTTTTTACTTCACGATCACTGTGACAATCTTGCTGTCCTATCGATCATCATGGATAAGTACTGTGACAGTAGTATGGAAAACACCATAACGGACCATAAAAACGATATCCAAATGTTGTTATTGACAACACATGATAAATTCATAAATTTTTATCACGAAGAATATAACGAGGATAGCATCAACATACCACAATCCAAAACGGCCCTCTCAAATAGAGAAAATGAAATCTTATATTGGGCAAGCATTGGGAAATCATATCAAGAAATCGCTATTATTCTTGCGATAAAACTCACTACGGTAAAATATCATATGGGTAATGCCGTAAAAAAATTGGGCGTTAATAATGCTAAGCACGCCATAAGACGAGGAGTCGAGTTGAAACTCATTAGACCTATAACGCCCTCTCACAATAGCTATCCCCTGAATAATTCGAGTGATAAGAGGGCATCAAGTGAGTGACGAACTGTCTGGAACAGCGCTGAACAAGACTTAGGCTGAACCGGAGCATGCACCTCGCAGATGAACGTCATCAATGGCTATGCACCTTGTGATATACCCCACCAGATTCAACTCAAAGCAACGTACCGTAAATCGTTAGCGCAGCCACCACCACCACCATCACCACAGACACTTTCTTCGCCAATATTACGGCAGCGCGCGGTGCATCAATCGGATCGGTGTGAGATTCGCGAACCAGAGAAAATTGTGCCAGCTGTGTAACAACCCAATAGGGAGAATGGTGCATATCGCCCAGCGATGCCAGCCAGGCAGGAAGCGCTTTTTCACCATGGCCTAACAGCGCATAGGTGATACCCGCCAAACGTGCCGGGATCCAATCCAACCAGCGCAACAAGGCATCTACGCCCGATTGTGCACGGACCAAAGGGGTATGATGCCGCGCCAGACAGGTTTGGCGAGCGCGTAAAATCGCATAGCCAACCAGCGCTATCGGCCCGTATGGCCCAGCGACCACAAACCAGAACAGCGGTGCCAGATAAAAGCGAAAGTTGAGCCACAGTAGTGCATTTTGCAATTCGCTCAGTTTTTCCCGCTCGGTGGCATCCAGCGGTAAGCCATGAATCAAGGCCAGCTCTTCTGCCAGCGCCTGCATCGCATCCTGTTCACCGCGTTGTGCTGCGCCAAGGTAATTCTGATAATGCTGCCGCACCTCGCCTGCACCAATACACAACAGTACGATAGCGATCCAGAGCAACAGCCCCACCAGCCCGAACAACACCCCCTTCGCCAGCCACAACAGTGCAGCGGTTGTGGCCATCCCCAACAACACTAACAGCAACGTCTGCAATAAAGAGGGCGCTGAGAGGCGGCGAAAAATCGTTTCCAGATGCGAGTCTATCTGCCAGCGATCGTTTTTTTTAAACAAACGCTCCCACGTCAGGGCCAGCAGCAAGGTAAACAGGGTCATGAGCGCTCACTCCTCTTATCGTCAATTTCCGGCACCTGGATCAATTGGTGATAATGCTGCCAGTCAAAGGCCGGACCGGGATCAGTTTTACGCTGAGGGGCGATATCACTGTGCCCGGTTATGCACTGTGGCGTAATGGGGTACTGGTTCAACAACAACCGAGTAATACAGGCCAACTGTTGGTATTGCTCCTGAGTAAAAGGTAGCGTATCAGTGCCTTCCAGTTCGATGCCAATGGAGAAATCGTTACACCGCTCACGGCCGGCAAACTGGGACACCCCTGCATGCCAGGCGCGTTTATCAAAAGGGACGTACTGCACAATACCGCCATCACGGCGAATCAGGCAGTGTGCTGACACCCGCAAATGGCTGATGTCACGAAAATAGGGGTGTGCCTGGGGATCGAGCGTTGCGGTGAACAGTTGGTCAATGTAGGGGCCGCCAAATTCTCCCGGCGGTAAGCTGATATTGTGTATCACCAGCAATGAAGGAGGCTCTTCGTCAGGGCGCGCATCGCAATGGGGGGAAGGCACCCGTTTTACGCCTGTTAACCAACCCGCTTCCAACTGCATACCACACGCTCCCCAATAAATGGTGTCATGCCATTATTACTCAGCTTTGGTTATTTTCCTAGCAAGGCATCTATAGAATAACCATTAACTCATTAAAATATAATAAATTTATTAAAAACCACTTATTTCTGCGATATCGATTCCAGATTTAACAAGAATCATGCAACCCGGGCCATTCTCTACGATCCGGCCTTCCAGTTATCCACATCTGCGCTCGTCCTCCCCTCGAGCCTCTTCTACCTTTATGCCAAACCTGCTGACTGAAAAGGACGATGATGAACACAGAACGCGGATTCACCCTGGTTGAGTTGATGATCGTTATCGCGATTGTCGCCATTCTCGCCTCGATTGGCATTCCGGCTTATCAGGGATACCTGCAAAAGGCTGCCATGACCGACATGCTGCAATCGCTGGCACCGTATCAAACTGCGGTCAATTTGTGCGCGTTGGAAAACAGCAGCGTTGCGCCTTGTAACGCAGGAAGCCAAGGCATTCCCGTCGCAAGAGGTTCACGCTATGTCAGCGATCTCAGCGTAACACAAGGCGTCATCAGCTTGACGGGGCAGTCTGCCTTGCAAGGGTTGAACCTGACCTTGATACCACGTTGGGATAGCGGCACCAGTTCCGTCATTTGGCGCCGACACTGTCAGGCGGCCACGCAGGCTGAGAGCTTGATAGTCGCTTGCGAACGGGTATTTCGTTTCGATGATGCCGCGGAGTAAACATGAGTACATACGCTCCGTTGGATCAAGAGCTCAAGCGCCTGTGCCAACGCTATCAGGCACGGCTGCTGGCATTGGATGAACAAACGGTCACCATCGCCATTACCGGGGATGTGGCACCTGCATTGCTGACAGCGCTCAAATTCGCCAGTAATCGCCGTATCGTAGTGGAACGCTGGTCACAAGCGAGACTGGAGCAGGCTTTCCACCCCGCGTCACAGGCGGAAGAAAGCGACGCCGTGTTCAGCGTGACGCCCACCACCGAGCCGACAGACGAAGAGACGTCCGTTATCCACTATATCAATCAAACGCTGGCGCAGGCCTTTCAGCGGCGGGCTTCAGATATCCATTTTGAACCTATGGCGGATAACTATCGTGTTCGAATGCGTATTGATGGCGTGTTGCATATTTGCACATCCCCCCCGTTAGACTGGGCCGCACGCCTTACCGCACGACTGAAAATCATGGGGCAACTCGATATTGCAGAGCGCCGTCTGCCGCAAGACGGTCAGTTCTCGTTTGCGCACAATGCACAGTCGCTCTCTTTGCGTATTGCCACACTGCCCGTACTGGAAGGCGAGAAAGTGGTACTGCGCGTATTACAAACCTACCAACAGATGCTTACTCTCGACAGTCTGGGTTTATCGCCGACGGCATACGCCTGCCTGACACAGGCGTTACAGCAGCCGCAGGGCATGATCCTGGTGACCGGCCCCACCGGAAGCGGCAAAACCGTGACGCTGTACAGCGCAATATGCTGGCTTAATGAAAACCAGCGCAACATTTGCAGTGTGGAAGATCCGGTGGAAATCCCGTTGCCGGGCATCAATCAAACCGCATTGAACCTTAAGGCAGAGCTGGATTTCAGCCGCATTTTGCGTGCCTTGCTGCGTCAAGATCCTGATGTTGTCATGATCGGCGAAATACGCGATAGCGAAACGGCAGAAATTGCCGTGAAGGCGGCACAAACCGGGCACCTGGTATTATCGACGCTACATACCAATTCCGCGATTGAAACCCTGACCCGGCTCGGGCATTTGGGCATTCCCGGCTATTTGCTCGCGGGGGCGCTGACGCTGCTCATTGCCCAACGTCTGGTACGGCGTCTCTGTCCGCACTGTAAAACACCCGCATCCCAGCCATTAATGTTCCCCGATACGCTATGGGCAGCCCCCGTTCCGCACTGGGAGGCGCAAGGCTGTGAACACTGCATGAACGGTTATTATGGACGAACCGCCCTCTACGAGCTGCTGCCACTCACCCCAGCGCTACGACACGCATTGAGTCGTGGGGCCAGCACGCAAGACCTCGCGGTACTGGCCAACGAAACGGGTTATGACACGCTCTTGCTATCGGCCTTGCAAAGGGTTTCCCAAGGGGAGACATCCGCCGCCGAAATGTATCGCGTCATTGGTGCATCACCACACTCTCATTGAGCCTGAGGCCATGTCACAAAAACTCTATTCCTGGCTTGCCCTCACGTCACACGGCGAATTACAGCGCGGGGAAAGCATCGGCAATGCGCGTCAGCACGTTTATCTCCGTCTGGCTCAGAAGGGATACCAGCCGTTACGTTTACGCTACCGGCAGACCCTCACGCAACGGTACTGGAAAGCAGCGGCACGCATCGCCTTGTTTAAACAGGTTGCCGCATTGCTACAGGCTGGCCTGCCGCTGCTGAATGCACTGCGACTGCTCGCCGAACAGCATGAACTGCCGGGATGGCGATGCCTGATTAACACATTGGCCGATGACATTGCCGAGGGCGAATCCTTTTCTGACGCCCTGCGTCACCACCCACAGGTGTTTCCCACGCTTTATCCCACGCTGGTTGCCGTCGGGGAGATGACGGGTAAACTGGATGTGTGTTGCCAACAGCTAGCGATGCAGCAAGAGCAGCAGCTTCAACTGCAAAAGAAAGTGAAACAAGCGCTGCGCTATCCCGGTTTTGTTCTGGGTGTTAGCGTTACGGTGAGTATCATCATGCTGGTATGGGTATTACCCGAATTTGCCAGCTTGTACGAGACATTTGAGGCACCGCTACCGCCGCTGACTCAGCACGTTCTGGCACTGGCGGATGTGGTTGCACATCACGCCCTGCTGTTACTGATGCTGCCGGTGAGCATCGTACTGGGGTATCCGGTGTGCCGAGCGCGCTCCATGGCACTACGCCGGCAGGAAGAACGTTTTTTGCTGAAAATCCCGCTACTCGGCGCACTGATGCGAGGAGAGGCATTGAGCTACCTTTTCACACTGCTCGCGTTGACGCAACGCGCTGGGCTTACACTGCCTGCCGGTCTGACCGCTGCCGCCACCCTTCCCTATTTTGCCTATCAGGAAGCACTACACCCGATTCTGCGCAATATAGAACAGGGAGACTCACTGCAACAGGCGATGACACCGTATAGCGGGTTATTCCCGCCCCCTTGCACGCAACTGATTCGCGTAGGAGAAGAAACCGGCGCGCTGGACAACATGTTTAGCCAATTAGCGCACTGGCACCAACAGCAAACGGCACAGCGCGCTGAAACGCTAACCCACACGCTGGAACCGCTGCTGATCGTATTGGTGGGGGGCATTATTGGTACGCTGGTCATCGCCATGTATCTGCCCATCTTCCAATTCGGCAATCTGATGGCGAATGCATAACGCCTTCGCCATCTTCGTGCCGTCTGCTGCCGGGCGTGCTCGCGCTAGGCGTTGCCGTTGTAAATGCGGTTTTCCTGTTCCGCCACACGAATAAACGTGGTGCGTTTGGTGAGTTCTTTCAGGCGAGAAGCGCCAACGTAAGTGCATGCCGAGCGCAAACCACCCAGAATATCACGAACGGTATTATCGACAGGGCCGCGCAGCGGCAGCTTGACCGTTTTCCCTTCTGCGGCGCGATACTCTGCGACACCGCCGGAATGGCGCTCCATCGCAGAGGCAGAACTCATACCGTAAAACAGCATCATTTTCTCGCCATTCTCTTCCACCACCCGGCCTTCACACTCATCGTGGCCCGCCAGCATGCCGCCGAGCATCACAAAATCTGCGCCGCCGCCGAAGGCTTTTGCCACATCACCCGGCATCGAGCAACCACCGTCGCTGACGATCTGCCCGCCCAAACCGTGCGCAGCATCGGCACACTCGATCACGGCAGAAAGTTGCGGATAGCCCACACCGGTTTTCACCCGCGTGGTACACACGGAACCAGGGCCGATGCCCACCTTGACGATATCCGCGCCAGAGAGAATCAGCTCTTCCACCATTTCACCGGTAACCACATTACCGGCGCAAATGACCTTATCCGGCCAGGCTTCACGCGCTTTTTGCAGGAAATTAACGAAGTGCTCAGAATAACCATTGGCAACGTCGATGCAGATAAATTTGAGCTCTGCCGACAGCGCCAGAATCTGTTTCACCTTGACGAAATCCGCCTCCGACGTACCGGTGGATACCATCACATGGCGCAATACCGTTTCAGGCGCTTCTTTAACGAACTGCGCCCACTGCTCCACGCTGTAGTGCTTATGCACCGCAGTCAGTACGTCAAACTCCGCCAGCGCACGCGCCATACGAAAGGTGCCAACAGTATCCATATTGGCCGCAATCACCGGTACACCAGACCAGGTGCTCTGAGCATGAAGGAAAGTGAATTGGCGCTCCAATTCCACGTCAGAACGACTTTTCAAGGTAGAACGCTTGGGGCGAATAAGGACATCTTTGAAACCGAGCTTCAGATCTTCTTCAATACGCATGACGGTTATCTTCCTGGTTATAGCGGCGAGTATGCCAGCAATGCGGCCACGTAAAGTACAAAGGGAGAAGGCCATTCCCAGTTACCTCATCATACGCAGTAATAATGCAACAACAAGACTGCGAATTTCCCTTTATTTGGGCTAGAATCCCATAAATTTACCTGCTCATTTTCACACAAGGCATTATGACCTATATCGTAGCCTTAACAGGTGGCATCGGCAGCGGCAAAAGTGCGGTCGCCGATGCCTTCGCCACCTTCGGGATCCCGATTGTCGATGCCGATATCATCGCTCGCCAGGTGGTAGAACCCGGTGCGCCAGCGTTATCTGCTATTCAGGCGCATTTTGGTAACGATATGCTCAATAGCGATGGCACCTTGAATCGAGCCATGCTTCGCCAGCGCATCTTTTCCTCAACAGAGGATAAAACGTGGCTAAATGCCTTACTGCACCCCTTGATTCATGCAGAAACGCGGCGACAATGGCAACAGGCGAAAGGCCCCTATGTGCTGTGGGTGGTGCCGCTGTTGGTCGAGAATGGGCTGCAATCTCTGGCGCAGCGTGTTGCGGTTGTTGATGTGGAAAGAAACACGCAGATGGAACGCCTGCTCGCGCGCGACAAGGTAAATCGCCAGCAGGCTGAGAACATACTCGCGGCACAGGCAACGCGTGAACAGCGGTTGGCCTGTGCTGATGACATTATTGATAACAACGGTCGCCCCGGGGCGTGGATGGAACAGGTTACCGCGTTGCATCAACGCTACCTCGCCCTTGCCGCCGACAACGACCGACAGGACAAGTAACAATGAGCGATGCCCTTTCCACCGTGTTGTTTGAATATCCGCTAAATGAAAAGACGCGTACCTGGCTACGTTTGGAAACGCTGCTGCAACAGTTGCATGAAAATCACAGTTGGGCAGATATGGGCAGTGCGCTCGCCTTCTTTCGCGCCGTGGTCGATTTGCTCGACGTGCTGGAACGCGGAGACATTCGTACTGAACTGCTTAAAGAGCTGGAGCGCCAGCAACAAAAGCTGCTGCAATGGAGCGATGTGCCCGGCGTCGATCATGACCGCATCCATGTACTGCGCCAGCGTTTGAAGCAATTCGCGGCCGTGCTGATGTCCGCACCGCGCATGGGGCAATTTTTGCGTGAAGACAAGCTGATTGGTATGGTGCGGCAGCGGTTGAGCATTCCAGGCGGCTGTTGCAGTTTTGATGTGCCGACGCTGCATCTGTGGCTGCATCAGTCGCAGGCGCAGAAGCAGCAGGTAATCGATACCTGGCTACACTCACTGTCACCGCTAAAGAACTCGCTCGATCAAGTGCTGGAGCTGATACGCCACTCTGGTACGTTTCGGGCACAAACCAGCTTGAACGGATTCTTTCAAGATAACGCGGTGGATGCCGATCTGATTCGTTTGCAATTGGCTATCGAGCATCAGCTCTACCCTCAGGTATCAGGCCATAAATCGCGTTATGCGATTCGCTTTTTGCCATTAGACAGCGAAAATGGTCACGTGCCCGCGCGCCTGTCATTTGAATTAGCCTGTTGTTAACCAATATTGCTGTAGGAATAAACCATGGATAACGAAACCTTCACTGTTAGCTGCCCCACCTGCAAAAAGTCGGTGGAGTGGGGAGAACATAGCCCTTACCGCCCATTTTGCAGCAAACGCTGCCAGCTTATCGATCTCGGCGAATGGGCAGATGAAGAAAAACGCATCCCGAGCAATGAAGATATTTCGGACAGTGACGAATGGAGTGAAGAACCTCGCCATTAACGAACGCCTGACGATTAATCAGCGGGGTTGTTGCACCGGTTTAACAATGCGTTTCCTTCAGCCAGCGGATCATCTCTGCGTTGGCAGGAGGAAATTCATCTTCCAGCAGCGACGCGGCTTTCAGCCAGCGAGAAGGCTGCCCCTCACGCCCATAGGGTTCTCCCTGCCAGCGTTCAACCATAAAAAAGTGCAGCGTGATGATGCGCTCCTCGGTTTCCACGGTTTTGCTGTTCAGCGCAGTCGGTGCCAGCGCTTCAATCCCCGCTTCTTCACGCAGTTCGCGAATCAACGCCTGTTCAGCGGTTTCTCCCTGCTCCACTTTCCCACCGGGAAACTCCCACATCCCCCCCATGTGCACGCCCTGAGGGCGACGGGCAATAAAAAACTCGCGTTGCGCATTACGAATAATGCCTACCGCAACGTTCAGATGTTTACGCACGGCTTACTCCTTCAAATTCCAGCCAGATAAAAGGCGGTCATTGACCGCCTCTTCGTTATATCACAGTTATACGCGCCACAACTCAAACCGCAGATGCATTCACCACGCTCATTTTGCAATTCGCATTATTTAGCGTATAGATGACATCAGTGTTGCAAGCTGCCATGGCACTGCTTGTATTTTTTACCGGAACCGCACGGGCACGGATCGTTACGACCAATCTTGCGATCGCCCTGTCCGGCTGCCGCTGCCGCCGCGCTGATTTGATCGTCGCTTTGGTGGCTCAGCTGTTGCTGACGCGCCAGGCGTTCCGCCTCTTCGCGACGCTGTTGCTCCAGTGCTTCAACTTCTTCCGGCATTCTAACCTGCACCTTGCTCAGCGTGCCGATCACTTCATATTTCAAGGACTCCAGCATGTTGGCAAACATGGAGAAGGATTCGCGTTTGTACTCCTGCTTCGGATCTTTCTGCGCGTAGCCACGCAGGTGAATACCCTGACGCAGATAATCCATGGCCGCCAGATGCTCTTTCCACAGGGAATCCAGCGTTTGCAGCATCACGCCCTTCTCGAAGTTGCGCATCACATCGACACCGACCACTTCTTCTTTGCGCTGGTAGACATCGACGGCCTGTTGCAGGATGCGCTCACGCAGGGTTTCTTCATGCAGCGTGTGCTCTTCATCCAACCAGGCTGAAATCGGCAACTCGAGATCGAAGTCGTTTTTCAGGCGCTGCTCCAGCCCTTCGATATCCCACTGCTCTTCCAGCGACTGCGGCGGAATGTGGTTATCAATCGCCAGCTTGAACACATCTTCACGGATGCTGTTGATGGTTTCGCTGATATCCGCCACGTCCAGCAATTCATTACGCTGGGTGTAAATGGCGCGGCGCTGATCGTTAGCCACGTCATCGTATTCCAGCAACTGCTTACGAATATCAAAGTTGCGGCTTTCTACCTTACGCTGGGCGTTGGCGATCGCTTTGGTTACCCACGGGTGCTCAATGGCCTCACCCGGTTTCATCCCCAGTTTACGCATCATGTTGGAGACGCGATCGGAGGCAAAAATACGCATCAGCGCATCTTCCATCGACAGGTAAAAACGGGAAGAACCGGCATCCCCCTGACGACCGGAACGGCCACGCAGCTGGTTATCGATACGGCGTGACTCATGACGTTCCGTACCGATAATGTGCAAACCACCGGCGGCCAGTACCGCATCGTGACGCACCTGCCATGCGGCTTTGGCGTTGGCAATCGTGGCTTCATCCGGCTCTTCCAGCAGAGCCAGCTCAGCCTGCAAGCTCCCGCCCAGCACGATATCGGTACCACGGCCCGCCATGTTGGTGGCAATGGTCACCGCGCTTGCCTGACCGGCCTGCGCAACGATATCCGCTTCCTTGGCGTGGAATTTGGCGTTCAGGACGTTGTGTTTGATGCCTGCTTTGGTCAGCGCTTCTGACACCACTTCCGATTTCTCGATGGAGATAGTCCCCACCAGCACCGGCTGGCCCTTCACGCTGCGCTCTTTAATGTCTTCGATGATCGCGTCGATCTTTTCCTGCTCGGTCATGTAGACCAGATCGGGTAAATCTTTACGGATCATCGGGCGGTTGGTCGGCACCACAATGGTATCGAGCTTATAGATAGAGCTGAATTCAAACGCTTCGGTATCGGCCGTACCGGTCATCCCGGCCAGCTTTTCATACAAGCGGAAATAGTTCTGGAAGGTGATCGACGCCAGCGTCTGGTTTTCATTCTGGATCTTCACGTTCTCTTTGGCTTCCACCGCCTGGTGCAAACCATCTGACCAGCGACGCCCCTGCATGGTACGACCGGTGTGCTCATCCACGATGATCACTTCGCCGTCTTTCACGATGTAGTCAACATCGCGAGTGAACAGCACATGGGCGCGCAGCGCGGCGGTAACGTGGTGCATCAGCATGATATTGGTTGGCGAGTAAAGCGACTCCCCATCATCCATGATGCCTTGTTTTACCAGCAGCTCTTCCACCAGCACCAGGCCGCGCTCGGTCAGGTTAACCTGACGCGCTTTTTCATCCACCGAGAAGTGTCCTTCACCTTGGAAGGTATCTGAATCTTCTTTTTCCTGACGAATCAGGTGCGGGATGATTTTGTTGACGCGAATATAGAGATCGGAGCTGTCTTCCGCCGGACCGGAAATGATCAGCGGGGTACGCGCTTCATCGATCAGGATGGAGTCCACTTCATCCACCAGCGCATAGTAAAGCTTACGCTGCACGCGCTCTTCCGGGCTGAATGCCATGTTGTCGCGCAGATAGTCAAAGCCGTACTCGTTGTTGGTACCGTAAGTGATATCGGCCGCATAGGCTTCACGCTTGGCCGGTGCAGGCATGCCCGGCAGGTTGATGCCAACCGTCAAGCCCAGGTATTCAAACAGCGGGCGGTTATTCTCGGCGTCACGCTGTGCCAGGTAGTCGTTCACCGTCACCACATGCACACCACGGCCCGTCAGGGCATTGAGGTAGGCAGGCAACGTTGCGGTCAGGGTCTTACCTTCACCGGTACGCATTTCTGCGATGCAACGCTCGTTCAGCACCATGCCGCCCATCAACTGTACGTCGAAATGGCGCATACCAAACACACGTTTACTGGCTTCACGCACCACCGCAAACGCCTCAGGCAGCAACGCTTCGAGGGTTTCCCCTTTCTCAAGACGCCCACGGAATTCAGCGGTTTTCGCCTTCAGTTCATCATCCGACAGCGCTTCGATGGCCGGTTCCATACGGCTGATCACTTCAACCACTTTACGCATACGGCGCAGCGTACGATCGTTACGGCTGCCAAAAACTTTAGTCAGGATACTGGTTAACATAATGATTTTATTCTCACGTAGGCCGCTGTATCAGCGACGATACGATAGCTACTCATAATTCCTTTCATCGCGATCCGGAGATCGGCGAGAGAAGCGGTGTTCGCGTTTACATTCAGAACAGTGACCATTGTCCCTGTTCGTCGTTATACGCCAAGAAAACGCGAGTGAAACGGCGTGTCAGGCGGAGCGTGCAGGCCCGGCGCGGATGCCACGGACTTGAGACAACCACAGCCCGGCATGATAAGGAGAAGCGGCAAATACCAGGGTGCCGCGCGGTAAAGGATGCAACGCCGAGGGGGTTTCCGGCAGCGTCAACAGCGCATTGAGCGTATCCAGGATTACCAGCGGGTGCGCACTCAACGCCGCCTCGGCCTCCGGCAACGCGTGTGCCTGAGGCACCGTCAGCGCAAAGGAGAGATGGCGAATAACCGTGCGGATGGCATGCTGATGCCAATAATCGATACCAAACGAGGTGCGGCGATGCACCTCTTTCAAACTGGCCAGTTCGGTCAGGCTAAAAGCGACGGGATTCTGGCGGCTGATGCTGGCCGTCGCGTTTGACGCAGAGGCATGCTCGTTGGTTTCGTTAAGGCTGGTCGGCAGACCAAGGCTGGCCGCGACCATCCCCAACAGGAGATGTGGCCAAAAATAACGTCTGCCAAATTGTCGCCAACGATTTAGAATACCCATGACGAGTTTATTTGCCCACCGGAGCCTGATACCTATGCGTGATAGCCGCCCCCAATCACTGGAGTCCCTGTTCGATAGCGTGTCAGGGGGAAATAAAGGCCCCTTGCACGAGGTTCAACAGCGCGCTATCGCCTTGTTAAAACTTAATCGGGCCGTGAAAGGCTTACTGCCTTCTCAACTGCACCCGTGGTGTCGCGTCGCGAATTACCGACAAGGCCACCTGATTCTGGAAACTGCCAATGCAAGCTGGTTAATGCGGTTACGTTATGAGCAACCCTCGTTACTCTCAGCATTGCGCGCTCAGATATTACCATCATTGGCATCGATCGACATCAGGATTAATCCCGCGCTGGCCGCAAAAGGGGATGAAACGGTATCGGGAAAGGATAATTTGCGCGCAGAAAGCAAAAATTCAGATACGCCGCCCCGTCAACTGAGTGAACAAAGCGCCGAAACGATCCGGCATTTAGCCAGTCACAGTCCGGAAAAATTGAGGAAGATATTAGAAAGGCTGGCTTCACTCGCCGGAGAGGGTACGAGTAAAACCAGCCAACAGAAAAAATAACCTATTACATTCGCCTGAGCGACGGCCCTAACGCCCGATGTCGGTTACGCCAGCACCGTAGAAGGCGCTTTGAACGCCAGCGGCACTTCGCGCTCGTTTTCAAAGGTGACGTATTCCCACGCTTCCTGTTTAGCCAACACCGCCTGCAACAATTTGTTGTTTAGCGCATGACCAGACTTGAACGCAGAGAACGCACCGATGATGTTATAACCGCACATGAACAGGTCGCCGATGGCATCCAGCATTTTGTGACGCACAAATTCGTCTTCAAAACGCAGACCATCTTCGTTCAGCACACGATAATCGTCTACCACGATAGCGCAATCCATACTGCCGCCCAGGCACAGGCCGCGGGATTGCAGGTATTCGATATCGCGCATGAAGCCGAAAGTACGCGCACGGCTGATCTGGCGAATAAACGCATCCGCAGAGAAATCCAGGGAATAGCGCTGTGAACCGGCATCAATCGCTGGGTGGTTAAAATCGATGGTGAAATCCAGGCTGAAACCGTTATACGGCGTCAGTTCTGCCCATTTGTCACCGTCTTCAACCCGCACAGGCTGTTTGATGCGTACAAACTTTTTGGCGCAGTTCAGCTCTTCGATACCGGCATCAAGCAGCAGGTAAACGAACGGGCTGGCACTGCCATCCATAATTGGAATTTCCGGGGCATCAACATCAATGACGATGTTATCGATACCCAACCCCGCCAAGGCGGCGTTCAGGTGTTCCACCGTTGAAATACGCACGTCATGCTCGTTTACCAGGCAAGTACAGAGCATGGTATCACGCACGGATTTGGCATCAGCCGGAAAATCAACCGGTGGATTCAAGTCAGTGCGGCGATAGATGACCCCGGTATTCGCCGGTGCAGGTCGCATCGTCAGCGTGACTTTCTTGCCGGTATGCAAACCGACGCCCGTCGCCTGTACGATACGCTTTAATGTACGTTGTTTGATCATCGTATTATCTCGCAATGTTACTGAACCAACCGCCCTAGCTTACACCAGGATCGGCGGGACAGTTTAGCACAAAGAGCGGAGATTCCAATCACAAGGCGGAGGTTAGTCCGCTTGTTTGCGCAAAAATGCGGGAATATCCAAATAGTCAGGCTCTTTGTTGGTTTGTACCGTTTGGTCATTAACCACCTTGGCCGCCGGTTTTTCCTGCGTCAGCGGGGTCATACCGTGCTGCTGGTAACGGTGATCCATAACCGGTTGGCTGGCTTGCTTATTGGTCACCAGCGTAATTTCCGGGCGCTTGTCCATGCCGATACCGGTCGCCACCACGGTGACGCGCAGTTCGTCGTTCATGTCCGGATCCAACGAGGTACCAATCACCACGGTGGCATTGTCGGACGCGAACGCACGGATAGTGTTACCCACGGTTTCGAACTCATCCAGACGCAGGTCAAAGCCCGCCGTGATGTTAACCAGCACGCCGCGTGCGCCAGACAGGTCGATATCTTCCAGCAGCGGGCTGGAAATCGCCATTTCTGCCGCTTCTTCGGCACGGTCTTCACCGCGCGCCACGCCGGAGCCCATCATGGCATAACCCATTTCGGACATCACAGTGCGCACGTCAGCAAAGTCCACGTTCATCAGGCCAGGACGAGTAATCAGTTCTGCGATACCTTGGACAGCGCCTTTCAGTACATCGTTCGCTGCACCGAACGCGTCCAGCAAAGAAATACCGCGACCCAGCACTTTCAGCAGCTTGTCGTTAGGGATGGTGATCAGCGAATCCACGTGCTTGGACAGCTCGGCAATCCCCTGCTCGGCAAACGCCATGCGTTTTTTACCTTCGAAGTTGAAGGGCTTGGTCACTACCGCAACCGTCAGGATACCAAGATCCTTTGCCACTTCAGCCACGACAGGCGCAGCACCGGTACCGGTACCGCCACCCATACCGGCGGCGATAAACACCATGTCCGCGCCATCAAGCGCAGCGCGCAGCGCTTCACGGTCTTCTTCCGCCGAGTTGCGACCCACTTCCGGGTTGGCGCCTGCGCCCAGCCCTTTGGTGATGCCGCTACCAATCTGAATAGTCTGACCCACCGCGGTCTTGCGCAGTGCCTGCGCATCGGTGTTCACCGCGAAGAATTCGACGCCTTCGATGCGCTCGCGCACCATATGTTCGACGGCGTTACCGCCGCCACCGCCGACGCCGATGACTTTAATCACCGCGTCGTTGGTTAACTCCATTGGTTCAAACATAGTTTCTCTCCGTTTTGTGCCTGTACCGCGAGACCGTCAAGTGTGCCACACGATCTCTGATAAACATTAAAATTCCTTTCTCAGCCAGCTACTGATGCGTTTAAACCAATTGCCCACTGAGCCACGTTTTTCTACTTCGTGCTCACCGCCCAGGTGAGACTCTTTTCCGTAATGCAGCAGCCCAACCGCCGTTGAGTAGAAGGGCTCCTGCGCATAATCCGTTAAGCCTGTTATATTCAGTGGCTGACCGATGCGCACCTGCGTGTGGAATACGCGCTTGGCGCAGTCAACCAACCCGTCGATCTGAGCGGCACCGCCCGTCAGCACAATGCCGGCGGCTAAATGGTGCTTCACGCCCTGCTGACGTAATTGCTCCTGCAATTGCAAAATTTCATCGTTCACCAAATTGAGCAATTCGGTGTAACGCGGTTCAATCACTTCAGCCAGCGTCTGCCGTTGCAGACTGCGTGGCGGCCGACCGCCTACGCTCGGCACTTCCAGATTTTCGTCTTTGCTGACAATCGCGCCCAATGCGCAACCGTGGCGTACCTTGATGGCTTCCGCATCCGTGGGCGGCGTGCCAAACGCATAAGCGATATCGCTGGTCACCACGTTGCCCGCGTAAGGGATCACTTTGGTGTGGCGCAGTGCACCGCCGGTATACACCGCGATATCCATGGTGCCGCCGCCGATATCCACCACGCAAACGCCCAATTCACGCTCATCTTCCGTCAGCACAGCGTAGCTGGAAGCCAGGCCGGCAAAAATCAGTTGGTCCACTTTCAAACCGCAGCGCTCTACGGCTTTGACAATATTTTTCGCCATATCGTTATGGCAGGTGATCAAATGCACCTTTGCCTGCATGCGCACGCCGGAAAGACCAATCGGGTTCTTGATCCCTTCCTGATAATCAATCGCGTACTCTTGCGGAATGACATGCAAAATACGGTGTTCATCGCGCACGCGCACGGATTTCGCCGTGTGCACCACGCTCTCGACGTCATCCTGCGTCACTTCTTCTTCCGAAATCGGCACGATACCGATTTCATTCTGGCAACTGATGTGCTTGCCCGACAGCGCCAGATAGACGGAAGAAATTTGACAATCCGCCATCAGCTCGGCCTGGTCGATGGTCCGCTGTACGCATTTTACAACGGACTCCAAATCGTTAACGCCGCCTTTATCCATCCCGCGTGACGGACAACTGCCCACGCCGATGATATTGACCATGCCATCGGGCAGAACTTCCCCTACCAGCGCAGCCACTTTTGCTGTACCGATTTCCAGCCCAACTACCAGTTTTCTGTCCGTCGACTTGATCATTGTTGTTTAGCCTGTGCCTGATTCTGTTGCTGATTACCGTTCTGTTTTTGATCAACGTCTTTTCGCTGAGCATTTCCCTGCTGCTGATCCAGCAGAGGCGGTGCCCACCCTACCGCGGCACCGGTGTCGTAACGTAAGTCCACGTAGCTGACACGTTTGTTGTCGTTCTGCGCCTGCCGCTGCAACAGCGGGTAAAGCTCAAGAAAACGTTCCAAACGCCGGGCCCGCTCATCACGCCCCAATTCCAGACGGATGTCATCTTCCAGCCCCAACTGCCACGAATGCCGTGCACTCATCGCCACCATTTTTAATGTCAGCTTACTGCTCGCCAACACCTGATTCATGGTGCGGTAGCCTTCCAGCACATCGTTTTCACTGCCTTCTGGCCCGTACAGCAGCGGCATTTTGCGATTACCGACCCGCTCGGCGGGCACGCTGAAGGAATTTCCTTCTGCATCCACCATCAGCAGGTCATTCCACCGCGCTACGGGCACATATTCAACCAGATGAATCTTTAATTCATCAGGCCACTGCTTACGCACGCTGGCCTGTTTGATCCACGGCAGACGTTCAATCTGCTGTTGGATAACATCGACATCCTGCGTCATAAAGGTGCCCGGCGCACCCAGCGACAATATCGCCTGGCGAATATCATCATGGGTGGTGTAGTGCCGCTCACCGGTCACCACCAAGCGGGACAGCGGTAACCGACTGGCATCCTTCATCCACTGCAACACCATCCAGCCGCCCCACAGGATAGTGCCCAGCACCATCAGCAGGAACAGCAATCCAGCCAACTGCCCACCGTTACTGCGACGCCCGCCTGTTGGCTCTTCGTCGCGTCCGCGCAAATTCCGCGCCGCCTGCGACATATCAAACAGCCGAGGCCAGGATCTGCGCGACGAGCTGCGAGAAGCTCATCCCGTGCTGCCTGGCAGCCATCGGCACCAGACTGTGATCCGTCATTCCGGGCGACGTATTCACCTCCAACAGGTAAAACGCACCGTCGGCGTCCAGCATCAGATCAACACGACCCCAGCCGCGACATCCCAACGCCGCGAAGGCCGCTTGCGCCAGCGCACCGATGGCCTGCTCCTGCTCAAGCGCTAACCCGCTGGGACAAAAATACTGCGTCTGGTCCGAGAGATACTTGGCCTCATAATCGTAAAACGTGCCTGCGGCCTGAATTCGAATTGAGGGCAGAACCGTGTCGCCTAACAATGCCACCGTGTACTCAGGCCCGCTCAGCCACTTCTCAACCAGCACATCGTCATCATGCACAAACGCGGTGTCCAGCGCCGTCACCAGTTCCCCTTGCTGCGTCACTTTGCTCATGCCGACGCTAGAACCTTCACGACTCGGCTTCACCATCAGCGGCAACCCGAGGTGCGCACAGGCGGTCTGCAATTGCTCGGGCGTTAACGCGTTATACTGTGCCCGCGTCAACGCAACATAAGGGGCTATCGGCAATCCCAGCGACTGCCACACCAGCTTGGTGCGCCACTTATCCATGGTCAGCGCCGATGCCATCACACCGCTACCGGTGTAAGGCAACTGCAAAAACTCCAATACCCCTTGCAGCGTGCCGTCTTCACCGCCGCGACCGTGCAGGGCGATAAACACCTTGTCAAACCCTGCCTCTTTCAGGCGAGTGACCGGAAAATCACGCGGGTCAACGGCTTCGGCATTAATTCCCGCCGCTTTGAGCCCGGCAACCACCGCCTGCCCGGAACGCAGTGACACGTCACGCTCCGCCGATGTTCCTCCCAGCAGCACTGCGACTTTTTCCGCCATACTCACTCCGTAACCAGAGGTTGTAAGCGGGTATCCGCCAGTTTACGCGCCAGCTTGCCTACATTGCCCGCACCTTGAATCAACACCAGATCGCCATCCTGTAGCGTCGGTGCCAACAGCGTTGCCAGCATATCCGGATCGGTAACCAGAATCGGATCGACCTTGCCGCGTCCACGAATAGTACGGCACAGCGAGCGACTATCGGCCCCGGGAATAGGACTTTCTCCCGCCGAGTACACATCCAGCATCAGCAACACATCCACTTGCGACAGCACGTGGGCAAAATCATCATACAGATCGCGTGTACGAGTATAACGGTGCGGCTGAAACACCATCACCACGCGTTTTTCCGGCCAACCGGCACGGGCGGCTTTGATCGTCGCATCCACTTCTGTTGGGTGGTGGCCGTAATCATCCACCAGCATCACGCTGCCTGCGTTGCCATTTACCGCATCCAGCGGGAACTCTCCGAGGAAATCGAAACGGCGTCCGGTTCCCTGGAAGCTGGACAGCGCGCGCAGAATTGCTGCGTCATCAATGCCCTCTTCCGTCGCCACGGCGACCGCTGCCGCCGCGTTCAACGCGTTATGGCGACCCGGTGCATTCAGCGTAACCTGCAACAGCGGCTTACCCTGACGCGCCAGCGTAAAGTGTCCCTGCGCACCTGACTGGCGGTATTCCGCCACGCGCACATCGGCATCATCGCTAAACCCGTAGGTGGTGATATGACGCCCCACGCGCGGCAGCAATTCGCGAATCACCGTATCGTCCACGCACATCACCGCACGGCCATAAAACGGCAGATTGTGCAAAAAGTTGATGAACGTCTGCTTTAAATTTTCAAAATCGCCCTGATAGGTATCCATATGATCTGCTTCGATGTTGGTGACAATCGCCACCATCGGTTGCAGATGCAGGAAGGACGCATCACTCTCGTCCGCTTCCGCAATCAGATAACGACTGGAGCCCAGGCGCGCATGCACACCTGCGGCTTTCACCAACCCGCCGTTGACAAAGGTCGGGTCCAAACCCGCCTCGGCATAAATACTGGCGACCATCGCGGTGGTCGTGGTTTTACCGTGCGTTCCGGCAATCGCGATGCCATGGCGAAAACGCATTAATTCGGCCAGCATTTCAGCGCGACGAATCACCGGAATACGCGCCTCGTGAGCCGCAACGATTTCCGGGTTGTCCGCGCTAATCGCGCTGGATACCACTACCACGCTGGCATCTTTCACGTTCTCAGGGCGGTGATGAAAATAGATCTGCGCCCCCAGCGCGGCCAACTGCTGTGTCACCGCGTTCGGTGCCAGGTCAGAACCGCTGATGTGGTAACCTTCGTTCGCTAACACTTCGGCAATACCGCCCATGCCAGCACCGCCGATGCCGACAAAATGGATGTGCCGCACGCAATGCATTTCGGGCACGATGGAACGCAGTTTTGCCAATTGCTGTGTATTCACTTTTTCTACCGCTACCTTTTCACTTGTACTTCATTCACTTGTCATGAGGAGACAACCTTCCCCTCACGCATTTTATTCTGTCAGACGCACCTTAGTGCGCTGCGGCGGCCACTTCGGCGGCCACGCGTTCGGTGGCATCCGGCCTCGCCATGGAACGAGCACGCTGTGCCATGTCGCGCAACGTGGCGCGATCCCAACCGGACAGCACATCGCTCACTGCATCGACACTCAGTGCCGACTGCTCAATAATCTTGGCGGCTCCAGCCTGTTCCAGCGGCAGCGCATTCCAATATTGCTGCCGGTCTTTGTGCTGAAAGGGCACAAACAGCGCGGGCAATCCGGCGGCGGCAATCTCACTGACGGTCAGCGCACCGGAGCGACACACCACCACATCGGCCCAGCTATAGGCTTGCGCCATGTCATCAATAAATTCGGTCACTTTATGCTGCGGTACGCCTGCCGTTTCATACGCCTGCTGCACCTCGGCCAACGCGCCTTTGCCGGTCTGGTGCCAGACAGTGACGTTAGCCCCCAACCGAGCGGCGACGTCCGGCAACGTGCGGTTTAACACCCGTGCCCCTTGGCTTCCGCCCACCACCAGCACACGGATCGGGCCTTCACGCCCGGCCAAACGCGCATCGGGTGCAGGCAACGCCAACACATCGGTACGAACCGGGTTACCCACCACGTCAGCGTTGGGAAACGCGCCGGGAAAAGCCTGTAATACCTTGCGCGCAATGCGCGACAGCCAGCGGTTGGTTAACCCCGCAATGCCGTTTTGCTCATGCAGCACCACCGGGATACCGCACAGCCACGCTGCCAGACCGCCCGGTCCGGACACATATCCGCCCATGCCCAGCACCACGTCCGGCTGGTAGCGTTTCATGATCGCTTGCGCCTGACGTACCGCGCGATAAATCCGTAAGGGTGCACACAGCTGCGCCGCAATACCTTTGCCACGCAAGCCAGAAATACTAATAAAATCAATCTCAATGCCGTTTTTTGGCACCAAATCGGCTTCCATGCGATCGGCGGTTCCCAGCCAACGAACCTGCCAACCCTGCGCCATCAAATGATGGGCAACGGCCAGACCGGGGAACACATGTCCTCCGGTGCCGCCTGCCATCACCATCAAGCGCTTACCTTCGCCACTCATTTGGCACTCCTCGTGAACGCCTGCGCCTTGGTCAGGCGCGTCTCAAAATCGATCCGCAGCAACAATACAATGGCGGTCGACATGATGATCAAACTCGAGCCACCGTAACTGATTAACGGCAGCGTCAGCCCTTTGGTGGGTAACATTCCCGCAGCAGCGCCGACGTTTACCAGCGTTTGGAAACTAAACCAGATGCCGATAGAACACGCCAAAAAGCCGGAAAATCGCTGATCGATCTCCAACGCACGCTTGCCGATGGACATGGCCCGAAAAGCGACGAAGAATATCATTAACAACGCCAAAACCACACCGATATAGCCGAGCTCTTCGCCTAAAATGGAAAAAATAAAGTCGGTATGCGCTTCCGGTAAATACTCCAGTTTCTGCACCGAGTTTCCTAATCCTTGTCCCCACAGTTCACCACGGCCAAATGCCATCAGCGACTGGGTTAGCTGGTAGCCGCTGCCAAACGGATCTTCCCACGGGTTCCAGAATGACGTCACGCGGCGCATACGGTAAGGTTCCGCCACAATCAGCAAACCGACGGCAAACATGCCGCAGCCGATGATGGCGAGAAACTGCCACAGTTTGGCGCCGGCCAGAAACAGCATCGCCAGCGTGGTGATAAACAGCACCACCACCGTTCCCAGATCGGGCTGCGCCAGCAGAAGAACAGCCAGCACCACCATCACGCCCATCGGTTTGCAAAAGCCCCAGAAATTGTTACGGACTTCCTCTACCTTGCGCACCATGTAGCTGGAGAGGTAGCAAAACAGCGCCAGCTTTGACAACTCCGCAGGCTGCACGCGCAGCGGCCCCAGCGCAATCCAGCGCGAAGCACCGTTTACCGAACTGCCTACCACCAGCACCACCAGCAGCATCACCAGTGTGAGCAACAACAATATCGGGCTGTAACGCTGCCAGACTTCCATCGGCACGCGCATGGTGATCAACGCCAACGCAAATGCCAGACCGATGTAGAACGCGTCGCGCTTGGCAAAAAAGAACGGGTCGCTGGTCAGGCGCTGCCCCACCGGCATGGATGCCGAGGTCACCATCACAAACCCAAGGACCGCCAGACCGAACGTCAGCCAGAGCAGGGTGCGGTCATACATCACGATGCTCTGCACATCGCTCTCCCGCGTCCCCATGACCCAGCCTTTCAGTCGTTCAATCACTGGCAGCCCAATAAAACGCATCAGCCAAGCTCCTCCGCCAATCGGGCGAACTCATCGCCGCGCTGTTCGAAACTCTTGAACTGATCGAGGCTGGCACAGGCCGGAGACAGCAGCACCAGATCGCCCGGCACCACGCGCGCGGCAATCACGCGCAGGGTTTGCTCCATGGTCTCGGTTTGCTCTGCTATCTCAGGGCGCAGCGCCGCCAGTTGAGCACCATCACGCCCGAAGCAATACAGGCGAATATTGTCACCCTGGACATAACGCAGCAGCGGCGAAAAATCGGCCGACTTGCCGTCGCCGCCCAACAACAAATGCAGCGTGCCTTTGACCTGCAACCCGCTGAGCGCCGCTTCGGTGCTGCCCACGTTGGTCGCTTTGGAATCGTTAATCCAGCGCACGCCGTTACGCTGCCATACACATTGGAAACGGTGCGGCAGACCAGTAAAGGTGGTGAGCGCCGTCAGCGCTGGTGCGCGAGGAATCCCTACCGCATCCGCCAATGCCAACGCTGCCAGCGCGTTGGTGTGGTTATGTTGCCCGACTAAAGAGATCTCTTTGGTATTCAATACGCGCTCGCCTTTCACGCGCAGCCAGGTTTCGCCCTGCTGGGTGTTGAGGTGATAGTCGCCCACATCAACGCCAAAACTGATGCAGCGCGTATCCGCACCTTTAATCGGCATGGTCAGCGCGTCATCGGCATTCACCACGCACACCTGCGCATGGTCATAGATGCGTAGCTTGGCGGCACGATACTGTTGGATACCAAACGGGTAGCGGTTGGTATGATCTTCCGTGACGTTAAGAATGGTGGCGGCCGCCGCACGCAGGCTGGAGGTGGTTTCCAACTGGAAACTCGACAGCTCCAGCACGTACAGTTGGCACGGCTGTTTGAGCAGCGTCAGCGCAGGCAAGCCAATATTCCCACCAACACCGACCGACCATCCCGCCGCTTTAGCCATTTCACCGACCAGCGTGGTGACCGTGCTTTTACCGTTGGAGCCGGTAATCGCCACGATCGGTGCCTGCGCTTCGCGGCAAAACAGCTCGATATCGCCCACAATTTCTACGCCTGCGGCGGCGGCATCGGCCAGCGCGGGCGTAGCCAGTGCGATACCGGGGCTGGCGACGATCAGATCTGCCGCTAACAGCCAGTCTTCATTTAACGAACCAAGGTGGCGATCAACCTCGGCAGGCAGTTTATCCAGACCGGGCGGACTAACACGGGTATCCACCACGCGCGGCGTCACACCGCGCGTCAGGAAGAAATCAACGCAGGAAAGCCCGGTGATCCCCAGGCCAATAATGACAACGTTTTTACCCTGATAGTCCATCATACCGTTACCGTACCTTCAGCGTTGCCAGGCCAATCAGCACCAGCATCAGCGAAATAATCCAAAAACGCACAATCACGCGCGGCTCTGGCCACCCTTTAAGTTCATAGTGATGGTGAATCGGTGCCATGCGGAAGATACGCTGTCCGCGTAGCTTGAATGAACCGACCTGAAGGATCACCGACAGGGTTTCAACCACGAACACCCCGCCCATAATCACCAATAAGAATTCCTGACGCAGCAGGACAGCAATGGTGCCTAACGCGCCGCCGAGCGCCAGTGAGCCAACATCGCCCATAAATACCTGTGCCGGGTAGGTGTTAAACCACAGGAAGCCCAGACCCGCCCCCACCATTGCCGTACAGACAATCACCAGTTCACTGGCATGGCGGATATAAGGGATATGCAGATAACCGGCAAAATTCATGTTACCCGTTGCCCACGCCACCAGCGCGAAACCGGCGGCGACAAACACGGTCGGCATGATAGCCAGACCATCCAGCCCGTCGGTAAGGTTGACCGCATTGCTGGTGCCGACGATGACAAAGTAGGTCAGCAAAATGTAGAGCAGGCCCAGTTGCGGCATCACATCTTTAAAGAACGGCACCACCAGTTGCGTGGCCGGAGTGCCTTTGCCGATGGCATACATGGTAAAAGCCACCGCCAGTGCAATCACCGATTGCCAGAAATATTTCCAGCGCGCGATCAGCCCTTTGGTGTCTTTACGCACCACTTTGCGGTAATCATCGACAAAGCCGACGATACCGTAGCCCAGCAACACCAGCAGCACACACCACACATACGGGTTAGACAAGTTGGACCACAGCAGCACCGACACAATGATCGCCGCCAGGATCATGACGCCGCCCATGGTCGGCGTGCCGCGTTTGCTGAAATGAGATTCAGGCCCTTCATTGCGCACTACCTGCCCGATCTGCAATTTTTGCAGCCAGGCGATCAGGTGCGGTCCCATCCACAAGGAGATCACTAACGCGGTCAGCAGGCTGACAATGGCGCGAAACGTCAAATATGAGAAGACGTTAAAGCCGGAATAAAATTTGACCAAATGTTCGGCCAGCCACACTAACATGCTGCATTCTCCTGTAATGCGTGTACCACATGCTCCATCGCAGAACTCCGGGAGCCTTTAACCAAAACAGTGATCGTGTCATGCGTAGACAGCAACGTTTGCAAACGCGCTACCAACCCCGCCCGATCGGAAAAATGTTCACCACATTCACTGGTGAGGCTGATAGTCTGACTCAAGGTGCCAATGCTCAACACCGCGTCAATGCCAGCATCACGCGCTACTTCGCCCACCTGCTGATGGCACGCCTCGGCATCCTCACCGAGTTCACCCATGTCGCCCACCACCAGCACACGGTAGCCCGGCATCTCTGCCAGCGTGTGCACCGCCGCAGTCATCGATCCCACATTGGCGTTGTAGCTGTCATCCAGCAGCAGTTTGTTTGCCGCCAGCATGATGGGGAACAAGCGGCCCGGCACGGATTGGAGCTGCGCCAGCCCGTCTTTCACCTGCTGCAACCCAGCGCCTACCGACATCGCCAATGCGGCAGAGGCCAGCGCGTTCGCCACGTTATGGCGACCCGGCAACGGCACGTTAACCTCCAGCGAGCCAAACGGCGTATGGAGTTCAAACAGGGTGCCCGCGCCTTGATGGCGAATATCAGTGGCGTAGTAGTCGGTGTTCTCACCTTGCTGCGGCGAAAATTGCCATACCGTTTTGTCACGCAGCACGTCGTGCCAGCGCGTCAGGTCATTGCTGTCGGCGTTAATCACCGCAATACCCTTGGTGGGCAAACCGTTGAAGATCTCCCCTTTGGCGCGCGCAACGCCTTCCAACGATCCAAACCCTTCCAGATGCGCGGGCGCCAGGTTATTCACCAGCGCGCTATCCGGACGCACCAGATTGGTGGCATAGGCAATCTCACCGATATGGTTGGCCCCCAGCTCAATCACCGCAAAGCGATGCTCAAGGGTGAGGCGCAGCAGCGTTAACGGTACGCCAATGTCGTTATTGAAATTGCCGTCGGTATAGAGCACGTCGCCACACTGGCGCAAAATCGCTGCCGTCATCTCTTTGACGGAGGTTTTGCCGGAAGAGCCGGTCAAAGCCACCACGCGCGCAGAGGATTGACGGCGCATCCAGGCACCCAGTTCGCCCAGCGCCAGACGGGTATCCCCCACCAGCAGTTGCGGCACGTCGATAGGTAAGTGCTTACTGACCAACAGAGCCGCCGCGCCGCCGCGTACTGCCTGATGGGCATAATCATGCGCATCAAACTTTTCACCGCGCAGGGCGATAAACAGGCAGCCCGGCGTCAATTTTCGGGTATCGGTGCACACTGTTTCCACTGCCACATCGTCACCGAGGAGCGTGGCATTTAACGCCGTGGCCAGTTGCTGCAACGTAACGCGAATCATGCGATAACCCCCAGCAAACGCGCGGCAGTCACGCGATCGGAATAATCGAGACGCTGTTTGCCCACCAGTTGGTAATCTTCATGGCCTTTACCGGCAATCAACACAATATCGTCCACTTTCGCCTGCATAATGGCGCTGGTCACTGCTTCGGCGCGACCGTGCACCGCCAGTACCCGTCCGGCATCCACCAGACCGGCAAGAATATCTTTCACGATAGCCTGCGGCTCTTCGCTCCTGGGGTTATCGTCGGTCACCACAACGCGATCGGCCAGTTGTTCCGCGATGGCCCCCATAAGTGGGCGCTTACCTTTGTCACGATCGCCGCCGCAACCGAATACGCACCACAGTTGACCGGAGCAATGCGGACGCGCCGCCGCCAGCGCTTTTTCCAGCGCATCCGGCGTGTGGGCGTAGTCGACAATCACGGTTGGTTTACCCGGCGCTTTAAACACTTCCATGCGGCCGCAAACCGGCTGCAATTGTGCGCCGGTTTCCATTAATCTATCCAGCGGATAGCCCAGGGAAAGTAACGTTGCCAGCGCCATTAGCAGGTTACTGACGTTAAATTCACCCATAAGGCGACTTTCCAGGCGACCGTTGCCCCAGTTGGAATCAAAGGCGATCGATGCGCCTTCGTCGTGATAATCGACGGCAGTGGCTTTCAGCCAGCGGCCACGGCAGCCGGGCACCAGGTTATTGTGCAGCGTCACCGCCACGGCATCCGGCAACTGAGTCAGCCAGCGCTGTCCTACCTCATCGTCGGCGTTAATGATCGCCTGACCCACTTTATGCTCTGAAAACAGCGACCACTTGGCGGCCTCATAGCTTTCCATATCTCCGTGGTAATCCAGATGATCGCGGCTCAGGTTGGTGAAAACCGCCGCCGCGAACGGCAATGCCGCAACGCGATGCTGCACTAAGCCGTGCGAGGAAACTTCCATCGCGGCGAAGGTCGCGCCTTGTTCAACCAACTGATGCAGGACGTGCTGTACGTCGACTGCCGAGCCGGTGGTGTTTGCCGTGGGATTAACGCGCCCTAACAGACCATTACCTACCGTGCCCATCACGGCGCTGGTCTCGCCCAGCAGTTGACTCCATTGGGCCAACAGCTGTGTGGTGGTGGTTTTGCCGTTGGTGCCGGTCACGCCGACCAGCCGTAATGTGTCCGCAGGCTGCTGATAAAAACGCCCCGCCAACGCCGACAGACGTTGGTTCAAGTTACTCAGGTACACAACCGGAACGCCGTGCATTTCACGCACGGAGCCATCAGCAGCTTCACCGTCTGCCTCTGCAATCACGGCCGCAACCCCTTGCGCAATGGCCTGGGGAATATAACGACGCCCATCCACGCTGTGGCCAACCACGGCCACAAACAGATCGCCCGCAGCAGCAACACGGCTGTCCAGCGTCATTTCCCGCAGTTGGCGCGGTGGGACATCTTGCACCCACGGTGCCAGTAAATCGCACAGATTACGATCTGCCACCTGAAACCTCTTTATGGTTAATCACAAAATCATTTTTATCGCTGACGGGCAGCGCATCCGGCTCAATGTTCATGGTGCGCAATACGCCGCCCATGATGGCGCCGAATACCGGCGCGGAAACGGAGCCACCGTAGTAATTGCCTGCTTTGGGATCGTTAATCACCACCACCAGCGCAAAGCGCGGGTTGCTGGCAGGCGCTACACCTGCGGTGTAGGCAATGTATTTGTTGATGTATTTGCCATCCGGTCCGACTTTTTTCGCCGTACCGGTTTTAATGGCAACACGGTATCCCTTGATCGCCGCTTTGGTTCCGCCGCCGCCGGGCAGCGCAACGCTTTCCATCATGTGCACCACCGTTCGCACGATGGGCTCGGCAAAAATGCGTTCCCCCGGCACCGGCGGATCGACTTTGGTGATAGAAAGTGGACGATAGACACCATAGCTACCGATAGTGGCGTAAACGCGTGCCAGTTGCAGCGGCGTCACCATCAATCCATAGCCGAAAGAAAAGGTGGCCCTCTCTATGTCAGACCACCGTTGTTTTTGAGGATATAAGCCACTGCTTTCTCCGACCAACCCCAAATTGGTCGCTTTTCCCAAGCCAAAACGCGAGTAGGTGTCTACCAGCGCTGAGGAGGGCATCGCTAACGCCAGTCGTGAAACACCGACGTTACTCGACTTCTGTAGTATCCCGGTCAGGGTCAGTTCCGCGTAGCGGGCAACGTCTTTGATCTCATGACCGTTGATGTAATAGGGCAAGGTATTGAGCAGGCTGTTTTCTTTGACCACGTTGCGTTGCAATGCCGTCATCACCACCATCGGTTTTACCGTCGAACCCGGTTCGAAAATATCGGTAATGGCGCGGTTACGCATGACATCCATCGGCGTGCCCGACAGGTTGTTCGGGTTGTAGGAAGGGCTGTTAGCCATCGCCAACACTTCACCGGTGTTGACATCCACCAGTACGGCGGTGCCAGCTTCCGCATTATTGAAGGCCACGGCGTTGTTCAGTTCGCGATAAACCAACGCTTGCAGGCGCTCGTCGATGCTCAACATCAGGTTGTGTGCGGCCTGACTGTCAACGGAAGAGATATCCTCAATCACGCGGCCAAAACGGTCTTTACGCACCGTGCGCTCACCCGGTTGCCCGGTCAACCAACGATCGAAGCTTTTCTCAACGCCCTCGATCCCCTGCCCATCGATATTGGTGAAACCGATCAGGTGAGACGTTACCTGACCCGCTGGATAGTAACGGCGTGATTCCTGACGCAGATAAATGCCCGGCAGCTTGAGTTTGTGAACGTATTCACCAATTGCGGGGTTCACCTGGCGCGCCAGATAGACAAAGCGCCCTTTGGGATTGGCGTTGATTTTCGCCGCCATCTGATCGAGCGGCAAATCCAGCGCATCAGAAAGCGCTTTCCAGCGGGTATCGAGCGACACGCCGCCGTGTTCATTCAGCTCTTTCGGATCGGCCCAGATGGCGTTAACCGGCACGCTGACCGCCAACGGACGCCCGGCGCGATCGCTGATCATGCCGCGTGCGGTGGGCACTTCCTGCACGCGCAGGGAACGCATATCCCCTTCACGCACCAGTTTATCCGGGTTGATCACCTGCAAATAGGCGGCGCGCAACATCAGCCCCACCATCGCCAACAGTATGCCTGAACAGAGCAACGCAAAACGCCAGCTTACAAAGCTGGCCTTATCTTCCTGTCGTTTCAACTTTCCTGTGCGCGCTGCTTTCATGCCAAATGAGTACCTATGCTCTCATGTTCAACCAGACTCACTGTTTGACTACGATATTTTCCTGCGCCGGGTCCACGTGACCCATGTGCAGTTTTTCCGTTGCGATACGTTCCACCCGACTGTGATCGCCCAAGGCGTTCTCTTCCAGAATCAGGTTGCGCCATTCGATATCCAACGCATCGCGCTCCAACAACAACTGCTCACGCTGCGCGGTCAGCAGGCGCGTTTTGTGCGCCGTCGTCACCACCAGCACCGCAGAGACCAATGCACCAATCAGCAGCAGCAGCGGCAATTTGCCGTGACGAAGGATGTCCTGGCCGATAATACCCGCCAGGCTGTGCCGCTCATTGCTTATCATTCCGCTAGCCGTTCCGCGATACGTAACACGGAGCTACGCGCTCTCGGGTTTTCTGCCACTTCGGCTTCCGGCGGCATCATCTTGCCCACCGTTTTCAGCGTTTGACCGCCTTGCGCACGCAGTTGCGCTTCGGTTAACGGTATCCCGGCGGGCACCTGTGGCCCACGGCTGTGATGGCGCATAAAACGCTTCACAATACGATCTTCCAGCGAATGAAAACTGATGATCGACAAGCGGCCTTGCGGAGCCAGCGCCGTTAGCGCGCCGTTCAGCGCCTGCTCGATCTCATCCAGCTCACTGTTGATATAAATGCGGATCGCCTGAAAACTGCGGGTTGCCGGGTGCTTGTGCCGCTCTTTCATCGGGCTGGCCGCCGCAATCAGCGCCGCCAACTCGCGCGTGCGCGTCATCGGTTCTGTGCTGTTGCGTTCAACAATGGCGCGCGCAATGCGCTTGGCAAACCGCTCTTCGCCAAAGGTTTTCAACACCCAGGCAATGTCGTCGACTTCTGCCGTTTGCAACCATTGTGCCGCTGACTGGCCGCGTGTCGGGTCCATGCGCATGTCCAACGGGCCATCACGCATAAAGGAAAAACCGCGTTCAGGATCGTCCAACTGCGGCGAAGAAACACCTAAATCGAGCAGCACGCCGTCGATACGCCCGGTTAATCCCAGGGTCTCCACGTAGCTTGCCAGTGCGGAAAAAGGTCCGTGAACAATAGAAAAGCGTGAATCTTGAATCGCCTCGGCGGCGGCAATAGCCTGAGGATCGCGATCGATAGCCACAAGGCGCCCTTCCGGTCCGAGACGGGAAAGGATCAGTCGCGAATGGCCACCACGGCCAAACGTACCGTCGATGTATGTGCCGTCAGCGCGGATATTGAGGCCATTAACCGCTTCGTCCAACAGCACAGTGGTGTGTTTATAATTTTCCGGCATGTATTTTTTTCAGCATGACTACAGTGATAAATCTTGCAATCTCTCCGACAACGGAGCCTCAGAGGATTGCTCAGCGTCTATATCGTCCTTGACCTGTTGATACCAGGCTTGCTCATCCCACAGTTCAAACTTGTTGAACTGGCCGACCAGCATCACTTCTTTCGTCAGGCTCGCATGTTGCCGCAGCGTGCTGGCAATCAGCAGACGCCCGGCATTGTCCATCTGGCACTCACTGGCATGACCCAACAGCAACCGCTGCACGCGGCGCTCCGCAGGATTCATGCTCGACAGACGCGACAACTTTTGTTCAATGATTTCCCACTCAGGCAGGGGGTAAAGCAGCAGACAGGGCTGATGGAGGTCAATGGTACAAACCATCTGACCTTGCGTTGTCTCTGACAGCGTTTCCCGATAACGGGTAGGAACGGCAAGCCGGCCTTTACTGTCGAGATTAATCAGCGTAGCCCCACGAAACATGCTCGAGTTACCCCTTCATGACCCTTTTCACCACTTTATCCCACAAATTCCCACATTGATGAGTTTACGGAGGGTATGAAAACCTTGTCAAGCCAGAGCGGGCGCGCTTTGGAATTATTTCTGCCTCAAGACGGACATGAATGGCATAAAATGGAATAACAGACGGAAATAAAGGGAGATTAACGCCATGAAAATTTGAGGAAAAATTATTTCTGGATAAACAATCAGAAAGAAAGAGTAATAATTTCTCATTTTTACTTAAATTTACCATTAATCATAAAACGCTTGTGAAACCGTCGCCGTATTCCTCCTTCTTCACCCACGCCCGGCGCTTGCCCGCAGCGCACTCCAGACCGATACCGGTCACATTTTTACCTAATGCTATCGCGCATCCCATTCCACTGTTACAACAATGTCGGCACGCTATTCTATTTTCTTTTTAGCAATGATGCTGTCAATTTTTCTTTATTTAAGGTTACGAAAAACAATTGAGGCTTTTTACCGTTAACCACTAAGTTCGTCGGTTAATTATTATATTATAAGAGTATTCCTAAAACCCTCGCGTTTCGCGCTGTTATTTGGGTTAACAGGGGGCAATTTGCCCATCGTAAAATAGTCGCCAAACCAGAAAACACAACCAATTGTTTATAAACATAATTCCTCCGACTGCCGCGCTTAATAAACCGCCATGCCACCTTTTTTCTATAAAGTAGCGTCCATAAGAAAAAAGCATGAAAAAATAAAAATTTATCGCTACTTACAACTTCAACATCCAGTGAAGTACACTACGCACATAAAATACACCGACATAATTCACTGCATTTAATCCAATTAACTGTATAACGGAGTCTCTCTGCATGTTCTCTCCTGAATCCCGATTGCGTAGTGCGGTAGCGGATACATTCGCTATGGTAATCTACTGTTTTATAACGGGTATGCTAATTGAGACCTTGCTGTCTGGCATGAGCTTCCAGCAGTCGCTTTCCTCACGGCTGGTGTCGATCCCCGTTAACATCGTGATTGCCTGGCCCTACGGCCTATACCGCGATCGTATCCTGCGTCTGTCTCAGCGCTACGTCACGCACGGTACCTGGGTGAAAAATCTGGCAGACCTGTTTGCCTACGTCAGCTTTCAATCGCCGGTGTATGTTGCCATTCTGTGGTTTATTGGTGCCAACCCGCAGCAGATCGTTGCGGCGGTAACCAGCAATGTGTTGATATCCATGGTGATGGGTGTCGCCTACGGGTACTTTCTCGATTACTGTCGCCGTCTGTTTCGCGTTGCGGTGCCGGGCTGAAATTCAGGCCGCCACTAAAACGCAGGCAACAAAAAAGCCATCCTGATAACGGATGGCTTTTTTATTAGGAATAATCCCAAACTAACGACGACTGAGTGAACCACGCCGGTAGAGACTGCGCCGAATGCGGGTCAAACCGGGCTTGGGCTTCTTCGGTTCATCCAAACTTGCCAGCACCAACTCCAGCACCCGTTCAGCCACTTCACGATGGCGCTGCGCCACCGAAAGCACCGGGCATTCGAGGAAATCGAGCAGTTCGTTGTCACCAAAGGTGGCAATCGCCAAATTGTTCGGCAGCCGTCCGCTCTGCTTGAGGGTAACGTCCATCACCCCTTGCAACAGCGGAAACGAGGTGGTGAACAGCGCCTGCGGCATCGGGTGATGCAGCAAATACTCTTCAAAAGCCGCTGCTGCCGCTGAGCGTTCATAGCTGTTGGCATAGAGGAAATTCACCTGCCGCGGATCCTCTGCCCACGCCATCCGAAACCCCTGCTCGCGCAGGAAACTGACAGAAAGCTCCGGCAGCGCGCCGAGATAGAGCACCGACTCCGCCGGGATCTTGCGCAGTTCCTGCGCCAGCATCTCCGCATCCTCGCAATCCGCCCCGACGACGCTGGTGAAGTGCTCGCGATCCAACGCGCGATCCAACGCGATAATCGGCAAGCTGTCCCCGGCCCAACGCTGATAGAACGGATGCTCCGGAGGCAGCGCCGTCGACACGATAATGGCATCAACCTGGCGTTGCAGCAGATGCTCAATGCAGCGCATCTCGTTATCCGGCTGATCTTCAGAGCAGGCAATCAGCAGTTGATAACCGCGCTGACGCGCCTGACGCTCCAGATAATTGGCAATTTTGGTATAGCTGGTGTTTTCCAGATCCGGAATCACCAGCCCGATAGAACGGGTACGCCCAGCGCGTAATCCAGCAGCCACCGCATTGGGATGATAATTGTGCTCACGCACCACCGACATCACTTTTTCTACGGTTTTATCACTGACGCGGTATTGTTTGGCCTTGCCATTGATAACGTAGCTGGCGGTAGTGCGTGAAACGCCCGCAAGGCGCGCGATTTCATCCAGTTTCACGTTAGCCCCTTTAAATAAGCTGGAAAATAAAAAATAAGGATGTCCATATTTTAAGCATGGATATCGTATAGATCTAACCGCAGAAGCTGGAAATCAGCAACCGCTTTATTGTTGTTCAGGGCTATATACCCTAAATAATTCGAGTTGCAGGAAGGCGGCAAGTAAATGAATCCCGATGAGCTTACTCAGGTAAGTGATTCGGGTGAGTGAACGCAGCCAACGCACCTGCAACTTGAAGTATGACGGGTATAGAGAGAAAAATAAAAGGCCCGCCGATACGACGAGCCTCTTTATCATAGATCAGCGGAAGGAAAATTAGCGCATAATCTTATCGCCGCGTGATACGCCGACAATACCGGAGCGCGCCACCTCGACAATTTCTGCCACGTCACGCACTGCGCTCAGGAACGCATCCAGTTTGTCACTGGTGCCCGCCAATTGCACGGTGTAGAGCGTGGCCGTGACATCCACAATCTGCCCACGAAAAATGTCGGTGCTGCGCTTCACTTCTTCCCGGCCATAGCCGGTCGCCTGCAATTTCACCAGCATGATTTCACGCTCAACGTGCGACCCCTGCCCCAGTTCGCTCACGCGCAGCACGTCAACCAGCTTGTGCAGTTGCTTCTCGATCTGCTCGATAACCTTGGCATCGCCCACCGTCTGAATGGTCATACGCGACAGCGTTGGATCGTCGGTCGGTGCCACCGTCAGGCTTTCGATATTATACCCACGCTGGGAGAACAGGCCGACAACGCGCGACAATGCCCCAGATTCGTTTTCCAATAACACAGATAAAATCCGGCGCATGATCAGGTCCTCTCCGTTTTGCTCAACCACATTTCATCCATGCCGCCACCGCGCACCTGCATAGGATAAACGTGCTCACTGCTGTCGATGGTGATGTCCACGAACACCAGGCGATTTTTCACCGCCAGCGCTTCGCTCAGCTTGCTTTCCAATTCCTGCGGCGACGTAATGGCAATACCAACGTGCCCATAGGCTTCCGCCAGTTTGACAAAATCCGGCAGCGATTCCATGTAGGAGTTGGAATGCCTGCCTGAGTAGATCATGTCCTGCCACTGCTTCACCATGCCGAGGAAGCGGTTATTGAGGTTAATCACCACCACCGGTAAATCATACTGTAACGCCGTGGACAGCTCCTGAATGTTCATCTGGATACTGCCGTCACCGGTCACGCAAATCACCGTCTCTTCCGGCAATGCCAGCTTGATACCGAGTGCCGCCGGCAGGCCGAAGCCCATGGTGCCAAGGCCACCGGAGTTGACCCAGCGGCGCGGCAGATCGAACGGATAATACAGCGCGGCAAACATCTGGTGCTGCCCGACGTCCGACGCCACATAGGCTTTGCCGTCGGTCAAACGGTGCAGGGTTTCAATCACCGCCTGCGGCTTGATCTTGTCGCTGTCTAACGGGTATTTCAGGCATTGGCGCGCACGCCACTGCTCAATGCGCTGCCACCAGTCGCGCAACGCGTCAAAATTCTGCTGCGTCTCACCCTGATCCAGCAGTTCCAGCATCAGCGCCAGCACCTGGCGTGCATCTCCGACAATGGGAATATCCGCATTGACCGTTTTCGAAATGGAGGCCGGATCGATATCGATATGCAACACCGTGGCATTCGGGCAGTACTTCGCCAGATTGTTGGTGGTGCGATCGTCAAAACGCACGCCGACAGCAAAGATCACGTCGGCATTGTGCATCGCCATGTTGGCTTCGTACGTGCCGTGCATGCCGAGCATGCCCAGACACTGACGGTGGGTACCGGGAAAACCGCCCAATCCCATCAGAGAGTTGGTCACCGGCAGGTTCAAACGCTCTGCCAGTTGGCGCAGTTCTTCATGGCACTCCGCATTGATAACCCCACCACCCGCATAAATGATCGGTGACTGGGCGCTTAACAAGGTTTGCAGCGCACGACGAATCTGCCCCTTATGCCCTTGAATCGTCGGGTTGTAGGAGCGCATGGTAACCGCGTCGGGATAGAGGTACGGCAGTTTGTTGGCCGGGCTCATCACGTCTTTCGGCAAATCCACCACCACCGGACCAGGACGCCCGCTTGCTGCCAGATAGAACGCCTTCTTCAGCACCGTGGGCACATCTTCGGCCTGTTTGACCAGAAAGCTGTGCTTCACCACCGGACGAGAAATACCGACCATGTCGCATTCCTGAAACGCGTCATAACCGATAAGCGAGGTGGCTACCTGACCAGACAGCACCACCATCGGGATGGAGTCCATGTAGGCCGTGGCAATACCGGTAATGGCATTGGTGGCACCGGGACCCGAGGTGACCAGCACCACGCCGACATCGCCGGTGGCGCGCGCGTAACCATCCGCCATGTGCACCGCACCCTGCTCGTGGCGCACCAGGATATGGTCAATGCCGCCCACGGTGTGTAGCGCATCGTAAATATCCAATACCGCCCCGCCCGGATACCCGAACACATATTTCACGCCCTGATCGATCAACGATCGAACCACCATCTCGGCGCCTGACAACATCTCCATGGGATTGCCTCTTTTCGTTCTGAGAGCGGCATCGCGGCACTGCTATCGCAGCGCGACACGCGTCATTTTCTTATCCAGAATTTGAATATAGCCGATAACCATAACGTTAGACGATGGCACAGGCAAACAAGGGCGAAGCGCGGAACAAACAAGTGGAAACGGGTTTACACCGCCAGAAGGGATTCAGCTAAGATAAAACGCTGAACGGCGTCATCGCGGATAGTGATTATTCCGCGATGACGGTCAATGGCAGCGGGAAATTTTCAGCAAAAAAGTTAAAAATGAGGTTGCAGACAAACCGCCGTACTCCCACCGTCATTCCCGCGCAAGCGGGAATCTCTTGCCGAAGAAACGCGTTTATCCTTACAGAGATCCCCGGCTTACGCCGAGGATGACGAGGGGGTAAGTGACTTTGTCATCAGTCTGAATTCGTGTCTCTCACACGCGGTAAGTCATTCGGGGTTATTCGCCATACATGGCATCGATTTCCAGCTGATAGCGCTGGGCGATGATCTTACGTCGCAGTTTCAATGTCGGCGTCAACTCCCCGCTCTCCATGGAGAAAGGGGTCGCCAGCAAGGTAAAGCGTTTGACCTGCTCGACGCGCGACAGCTCTTTTTGCATCTCGCGCAGGCGCTGTTCAAACAGCGCAATAATGTGACTGTGACGTAACAGTTCGAGCCTGTCGTGATACTTAAGGTTGGCCGATGCCGCGTACTCTTCCAGCGCTTCAAAGCAAGGCACAATCAACGCAGACACGTATTTGCGCGCATCGGCAATCACCGCCACCTGCTCGATAAAGCGGTCTTGCCCCAAGGTGCCTTCCAGATGCTGCGGCGCGATATATTTTCCACCGGAGGTTTTCATCAGGTCTTTCAGACGCTCGGTGATATACAGGTTACCCTCGGCATCCAGCTTCCCGGCATCGCCGGTTTTCAGCCAGCCATCGGCGGTGAAGGCTTCAGCGGTTTCCTGCGGGCGGCGGAAATAACCGCGCATCAGCGTAGCACCGCGCACCTGAATTTCGTTTTCGTCGCCAATGCGCACGTCAATGCCCGGCAGTGGCGTGCCGATCGAGCCCAGCCGTACCTTATTCGCTTCCCAGCACGATACCGTGGCACAGGTTTCCGTCATGCCATAACCGTAAATGATGCGCACGCCCATCGACTGGAAAAACAGAATGATATTGTCATCCAGATGCGCGCCAGCCGCAGGCATAAAGCGAATTTTACCGCCCAGCAGGGCACGCAGCTTGGTCAGCACCAGACGATCGGCGACGCGATGCAGCAGCGCCTGCAACGGCGAGCGTGATTTTCCCGCGACGCGCGCCAGAAACGTCTTACGCCCCTGTGCGATGGCCCAGTTAAACAGCGTGCGACGGTGCCAGGGTGCCTGTGCCACTTTTTCGTGGATGGCGCTGTACACTTTTTCGTAGAAACGCGGCACCGCACACATCACGGTTGGCGAGACGGCCTGCATCGCGTTGCGTACCAGATTGGTGTCGGTCAGATAGACGTTTTGCGCACCGGTGTGCATGATGTAAAACGCCCAGGCGCGCTCAAACACATGGGACAGCGGCAGGAAACTCAGAGAGATATCGTCCTGCGACACGCACAGGCGCTCATCGTGCAGCTTCAGCACCATCGCCATGTTGGCGTAGTCCAGCATCACCCCTTTCGGCTCACCGGTGGTACCGGAGGTGTAGATCAACGTAAAAAGATCGTCCAGCGTACGCGCATCAATGCGCTGTTGCAGCGCAGGCTGCCAGTAGGCGTCATCCACATCAGTTTCAAACGCCGCCAGCGTCAACGCCAACGGGCAATGATGCAGGTTCACATTATCATCAATAACAATGATGCGCTTAAGCTGCGGGCACTCCGGCAACAGCGCCAATACCGCATCATACTGTGGCTGAGAACCGACAAAAATGGTGCGGATATCCGCGTCATTGATGATAAACGCGGCCTGTGTCGCCGTGTTGGTGGCATAAATCGGTACGGTAACGCCACGCACGTACAGCGTCGCGAGATCCGCCAGCGACCAGTTGAGCGAATTATGAGAGAACAACGCGACGCGCTCTTGAGCCTCAATCCCCAGCGAGAGCAGGGCACAGGCAATGCGACGGATACGCACACCGGCCTGAAACCATGTGAGCTGCGTTTCGCCAGAGGCAGACCATTCACGCAGTGCGGTACGGCCGGAACAATGGGCAATCTGGTGTTGGATGCGTTCAACCAAATGGTATTGCGACAAATGGGTAGACATAATAAAAATGAGCCTGGGAAATTTCAGCGTACAACTGTTTATTATTTTGGCGCAGTCTACTGATCTTGCCAGAAACCGCAACGATCTTTCACGTTGGCATCACGGAAGGTTGACGCCACGCACATCTGCCCCCATTGCGCCTCCTGCATGACTGCGGCAACGCAAACGGTTTCGTAGCGACCGGGCAAGGGCACAACACCGTTGCCACAAATGCTTGACATACCCACAAGAATCAAGTACCAATAAAGGCACGAGCGATGTCATCCCCGCAGATATGCGGTGCATGGCGAATTTTATAGCTAATCGGATCAGACGAGATATCATGTTCAAACATACTTTCCTACTAGGCCTACTACTACACGCATCAACATTGCGCGGTATGCCTGTGGGTGAAAGTCAGAACTGATTTCACGTTACACAGAACGAAAAACCCGCGCCGATGCGCGGGTTTTTTTTTACCCGTTCGGCGCTCGAATAAACACGATAAGGAATCTTTCCAATGAGCCAGCAGGTCATTATTTTCGATACCACATTGCGTGATGGTGAGCAGGCATTACAAGCCAGTCTGAGTGTAAAAGAGAAACTGCAAGTGGCCTACGCGCTGGAAAGATTGGGCGTGGACGTGATGGAAGTCGGTTTCCCGGTCTCTTCACCGGGCGATTTTGAATCGGTACAGACCATTGCACGTCAGATTAAAAACAGCCGCGTGTGTGGTTTGGCCCGCTGCGTCGATAAAGATATCGATGTCGCCGCCGAGGCGCTGCGCGTTGCCGAAGCCTTCCGTATTCACGTATTCCTGGCTACGTCCACCCTGCACATTGAATCCAAACTGCGTTTGTCGTTCGAGCAGGTGATTGAGAAAGCGGTTCACTCCGTCAAACGGGCGCGTAACTACACCGACGACGTAGAGTTCTCCTGCGAAGATGCAGGCCGCACCCCTATCGATAACCTGTGCCGTATCGTTGAAGCCGCGATTAACGCCGGTGCCACCACCATCAACATCCCTGACACCGTGGGTTACACCACGCCGTATCAGTTTGGCGGCATTATCTCCACGCTGTACGATCGTGTACCCAACATCGACAAAGCGATTATTTCCGTGCACTGCCATGACGATCTGGGCATGTCGGTCGCCAACTCCATCACCGCGGTGCAGGCTGGCGCACGTCAGGTAGAAGGCACGTTGAACGGTCTGGGCGAGCGCGCAGGCAACACCGCGCTGGAAGAAGTGATCATGGCGATCAAAACCCGTCAGGATATGCTGAACGTCCACACCAATATCAATCATCAGGAAATCTATCGCACCAGCCAGTTGGTGAGCCAGATTTGCAACATGCCGATCCCCGGCAACAAAGCGATTATCGGTTCTAACGCCTTCGCCCACTCTTCCGGTATCCATCAGGACGGCGTGCTGAAAAACCGTTCCAACTACGAAATCATGACGCCGGAATCCATCGGTCTGAAAGAAGTGCAGTTGAACCTGACCTCCCGTTCTGGCCGCGCGGCGGTGAAACACCGCATGGAAGAGATGGGCTATCAAGAAAGCGATTTTAATCTGGACCAGTTGTACACCGATTTCCTGAAGCTGGCCGACAAAAAAGGTCAGGTTTTCGACTACGATCTGGAGGCATTGGCCTTTATTAATAGCCAGCAGGAAGACGAAGAGTTCTACCGTCTGGATGCCTTCAACGTGCAGTCTGGCTCCAACACGATTGCCACTGCGTCAGTGCAATTAGCCTGTGGTGGCGAGGTGCAAGCCGAAGCCGCTACCGGCAACGGGCCGGTCGATGCCGTTTATCAGGCGATTAACCGCATCACGGGCTACGGCATTGAACTGGTGAAATATCAGTTGTCCGCCAAGGGCCAGGGACGCGATGCATTGGGGCAAGTGGATATCGTCGCCGCTTATCAAGGCCGCCGCTTCCACGGCGTGGGCCTGGCGACTGACATCGTCGAATCCTCCGCCAAGGCGATGGTCAACGTATTGAACAACATCAAACGCGCACAGTTGGTAGAACAAGAAATTCAGCGTTTGCAGCACCACAACAAACAACAAAATAGCCAGGAAACAGTGTGATGACAAAGAGTTACCATATCGCCGTCTTACCCGGTGACGGCATCGGCCCGGAAGTCATGGCGCAAGCCCATAAAGTGTTAGACGCGGTTCGCCAGCGTTTCGGTTTGCGTATCACCACCAGCGAATATGACGTCGGCGGCATCGCCATCGACCGTCAGGGCACACCGTTGCCCCCCGCCACCGTCGCCGGTTGCGAGCAGGCTGACGCCATTCTGTTCGGCTCGGTTGGCGGCCCGAAATGGGAGCATCTGCCGCCGGCTGAGCAACCGGAGCGCGGCGCGCTGCTGCCGCTGCGTAAGCATTTCCGTCTGTTCTGCAACCTGCGCCCGGCACGTCTGTATCAAGGGCTGGAAGCGTTTTGCCCGCTGCGCAGCGACATCGCCGCCAACGGTTTCGACATTCTGTGCGTACGTGAACTGACCGGCGGTATCTACTTCGGCCAACCGAAAGGCCGTGAAGGCAGCGGCCAGCACGAACGCGCCTTCGACACCGAGGTGTATCACCGTTTCGAGATCGAACGCATCGCCCGCATTGCCTTTGAGTCGGCGCGCAAACGTCGCAGCAAAGTTACCTCCATCGATAAAGCCAACGTGCTGCAAAGCTCCATCCTGTGGCGTGAAATCGTCACCGAAGTTAGCAAAGACTACCCGGACGTGGCGCTGGCGCACCTGTACATCGACAACGCCACCATGCAGTTGATCAAAGACCCGTCCCAGTTCGACGTGATGCTGTGCTCCAACCTGTTTGGCGATATCCTGTCTGACGAATGTGCGATGATCACCGGCTCGATGGGTATGCTGCCTTCCGCCAGCCTGAACGAACAAGGTTTCGGTCTGTACGAACCGGCGGGCGGCTCTGCGCCGGATATCGCGGGCAAAAATATCGCCAACCCTATCGCACAGATCCTGTCGCTGGCACTGCTGCTGCGCTACAGCCTGGAAGCCGATGACGCAGCCGATGCCATCGAAAACGCCGTCAACACTGCGCTGGCCGAAGGCTATCGTACTGGCGATCTGGCGGGCAATGACACCAAAGCCATCAGCACCGATGAAATGGGCGATGCCATTGCTCGTTTTGTGGCGCAAGGGGTGTAACCATGAGCAAGACCTTATACCAGAAGCTGTTTGATGCCCACGTGGTGTACGAAGCGCAGAACGAAACGCCGCTGCTGTATATCGACCGCCATCTGGTGCATGAAGTCACCTCGCCGCAGGCCTTTGATGGCTTGCGCGCCATGGGACGCAAACTGCGCCAGCCGGGCAAAACCTTTGCCACCATGGATCACAACGTATCCACCCAGACCAAAGACATCAATGCCTGCGGTGAAATGGCCCGCATCCAGATGCAGGAACTGATCAAGAACTGCGCCGAGTTTGGCGTGCAGTTGTACGATCTGAACCACCCGTATCAAGGCATCGTCCACGTTATCGGGCCGGAACAGGGCATGACCCTGCCGGGCATGACCATTGTGTGCGGCGATTCCCATACCGCTACCCACGGTGCCTTTGGTTCACTGGCATTTGGTATCGGCACCTCCGAAGTAGAACATGTGATGGCGACGCAAACCCTGAAACAGGGCCGCGCCAAAGCCATGAAAATTGAAGTGACAGGCCAGGCTGCGCACGGCATCACCGCGAAAGACATCGTGCTGGCGATTATCGGTAAAACCGGTAGCGCAGGCGGTACCGGTCACGTGGTGGAGTTCTGTGGCGACGCCATCCGCGCGTTGAGCATGGAAGGCCGCATGACGCTGTGTAACATGGCGATTGAAATGGGCGCAAAGGCCGGTTTAGTCGCACCGGATGAAACCACGTTTGCCTACCTGAAAGGCCGCCAGTTCGCGCCGAAAGGGGCCGATTGGGACGCTGGCGTGGCGTACTGGAGCACGTTGAAATCCGATGCAGATGCGGTGTTTGACACCGTCGTCACACTGGATGCTGCCGATATCGCGCCACAGGTAACCTGGGGCACCAACCCCGGTCAGGTTATCGCCGTGAACCAGAATATCCCCGATCCTGAATCCTTTAGCGATCCGGTTGAGCGCGCTTCTGCCGCCAAGGCGTTGGCGTATATGGATCTGCAACCGGGCATCAAGCTGACCGATGTCGCCATCGACAAAGTGTTTATCGGTTCTTGTACCAACTCGCGTATCGAAGATTTGCGCGCTGCCGCCGCTATCGCCAAAGGGCGCAAAGTGGCCGCAGGGGTGCAGGCTATCGTGGTGCCCGGCTCTGGCCCGGTGAAAACCATGGCGGAACTGGAAGGTCTGGATAAAGTGTTTATCGAAGCGGGCTTCGAATGGCGTCTGCCAGGCTGCTCCATGTGTCTGGCAATGAACAATGACCGCCTGAACCCCGGTGAGCGTTGTGCATCCACCAGCAACCGTAACTTTGAAGGCCGTCAGGGGCGTGCGGGCCGTACTCACCTGGTCAGCCCGGCGATGGCTGCCGCCGCCGCCGTGACAGGGCATTTCGCTGATATCCGCGAATTACCTTCGTCCGCGAATTAATAAGGAGACGCCTGATGGCTAAATTTACCCAACATACCGGGCTGGTCGTGCCGCTGGACGCCGCCAACGTGGACACGGACGCGATCATCCCCAAGCAATTTTTGCAGAAGGTCACGCGCACCGGTTTCGGCCAACATCTGTTTCACGACTGGCGTTTTCTGGATGACGCAGGCCAACAGCCCAACCCGGAGTTTGTGCTGAATAAACCGCGTTATAAAGAGGCTACCGTCCTGCTGGCGCGAGAAAACTTCGGCTGCGGTTCCTCCCGTGAGCACGCGCCCTGGGCGCTGACCGACTACGGTTTTCATGTGGTGATCGCCCCAAGCTTTGCGGATATTTTCTACGGTAACGCGTTTAACAACCAGCTGCTGCCGGTAAAACTGAGTGACGCTGATATCGACGACCTGTTCAAACTGGTCGACGGCACACAGGGCATTACCTTTACCGTCGATCTGGAAGCGCAGACGGTCGATGCCGGTGGGAAAAAATACCCGTTCGAGATCGACAGCTTCCGCCGTCACTGCATGATCAACGGGCTGGACAGCATCGGCTTGACGTTGCAACACGAAGACGCCATTGCCCGCTACGAACAGCAGCAACCGGCATTTTTGCGTTAAATCACAAGGCACCGCTCTGCGGTGCCTTCTTTTTCACAAGCCTAAACCTTCGCCAAAAGCCTCCCTCAACGCCGCCACAAAACAGCGAATCTTGACCGTTTGCCGCCGTGCCGCAGGCACCAGCACATGCATCGGGCGGGCGGGGCCTTGATACTCCGGCAGCACCTGCACCAAACGTCCGGCCTCAATCTCTTTGTCTAACACATCGGCAGGACCCAGGGTGACGCCATAGCCCTCGATTGCCGCATACAGCAGCGCTTTCCAGTCATTGGCGCGAAATCGCCCGGTTGGCCGGACTTCTTCGCTCTGCCCTTCACGCTGGAACAGCCAGCGACACGGCACGCTGGGCGTCCATTCGCCATACACCAGACAAGCGTGATGCGCCAAATCACTGGGTTTTTCAGGGAAACCTTCGCGCGCCACATAGGTAGGTGAGGCGCAGGCAATCAGCCGATAGGGCCTTAGCGGCCAGGCGATCAACGAGCTGTCGGCCAGTTCACCGATGCGTACGATCACTTCAAAACCCTCCTCAATCGGATCGACCATCCGATCGTTAAGCGTCAGCTCGATCTGCGTATCTGGATAACGATCGAGATAGCGGGTAATAAAGGGCGCAAGCGCATAAGCGCCAAAGGTAACGGGCGCATTAACCCGAATGGTCCCCGATGGCGTTGCTTTCATCTCCAGCGCAATCGCCTCTGCCGCTTCAACTTCCGCTAACACAATCTTGCAGCGTTCATAATAGCTGCGGCCGATATCGGTCAAACTTTGACGTCGCGTGGTGCGGTTGAGCAAGCGTGCGCCGAGACGCGCCTCCAGCCAAGCCACATGCTTAGCCACCCCTTGCGGGGAGAGGCGCAACACCTCTGCCACTGCGGCAAAAGAGCCCAGCTCAGCGGCTTTAACAAAGATGTGCATGCTGGTCAGCCTGTCCATCATTCACTCCAATTGGTTGTTTATTTATGTCTCATTTGTCATTTTATCTTATTTTAGTGGTGAATTACGCTCTCTGTTGATGAATGACGCAACAGGAGATCAGCATGAAAATAGGCATTATTGGCGCAGGCTTTGTTGGGCGAACGATTGCCACGCTCGCGGTTAACAGCGGGCATCAAGTGATGCTCAGTAACTCACGCGGCCCGCAAACGCTGTTCAGCTTCCGCTCGATGGTGGGCTGTCAGGCAGGAACGGTGGAACAAGCTGTTCAGTTTGGTGATGTGGTGGTGATAGCCGTTCCGCTAACGGCCATCGATCAATTGCCTGCCGCGCTGCTGGCGGGCAAGCAGGTGCTTGATGCCGTCAATTATTACCCGGAGCGCGATGGTCAGGTTGATGCGCTCGACAGTGCGCAAACCACCACCAGCGAACTGCTGGCGCGTCATTTACCCGGAGCCATCATCACCAAGGCGTTCAATGCCATTCAGATGACCCAATTGGAAAGCGATGGTTTACCGGCGGGCAGCCCCAACCGTCGGGCATTGCCACTGGCGGGGGACAATGTGCAAGGCAAACAGATTGCCCGTGAATTGTACGAAACCTTCGGTTTTGATGCGATTGATGTGGGTGCGCTCGGCGAAGGATGGCGCTTTGAGCGAGGTACGCCTGCCTACTGTGTGCGTATGACTAAAGAGATGTTGCTGGCAGCGCTGGCAAAAACCCCGGCAAGGTGATTGTTTCGCACCTATATCGGGTTTAGGCGGCCAGAATGAGGATCACCAATTAGCATTAATGATCTTTATAAAAAGCAAGTCTGGATGGTTTCAGGCTTGCACATTGCAGTGTTGAAATAAACAACCACGCATGTGAAAAAAATCACATCAATATCAAATGATAACCCTGCCAATTAAAATGCGATTAATAAAAACAGACAATTATAAATTACACATCAATGAACCAAGCTCAAACAATTACCTAACGATTTTATAACCAAGGATTTGTAATGCAAATCCCACCCCCCTCTATATAATAGGAAAATAAACCATTGCATTCATTTTCTAATTTATCTACATGGTTAAAGGTTATCATCTGCCTATAGTCCAAATGGGTTAGTTCCAGCCATGTTAGTTCCTTCCACATTAATCTTGAGCAGGTTAGCTCTTGTTAATATTGCGTCGCGCAGGTTAGCTCTTTTCAGGTTAGCGCTGCTCAGATTGGCATCGGTCAAGTCAGCGTTGCTCAGGTCAGCTCTGATCAAGTTCGCGTTGCTCAGGTTCGCGTTGGTTAAGTCAGCCTCAATCAGGACAGACATTGTCGCGTCTGCGTGGGTTAGGTCTGCTCCGTTTAGTTTGGCATTTAGCAGCTCAGCTTGGGTCAAGTCAGCGTTGCTCAGGTTAGCATTGGTCAGAACAGCATCGTTTAGCTCAGCCCTTTTCAAGCTAGCATAGTTCAGATTAGCATTGGTCAGGTCAGCTTCACTCAGAACAGACATTGACACGTTAGCGTGGGTTAGGTCAGCTCCGTCTAGTTTGGCATTGCTCAGGTCAGCACCGCTAAGATCAGCGCGTTTCAGGTCAACATCGCTTAGAATTGCGTTTCTTAGATAAGCGCCTTTCAGGTCAGCACCACTCAGGTTAACGCCTTTCAGGTTGATAACCCCATCATCAGTTAAGATATCTTTAATACAGGTGATATTGAGCAATGCTTTCAATTTGAGTGTTTGGAATATATTAAAAAAATTTTTAGCATCAATTTCTTGATTTTCTGACTTATTGCCTTTTGTTACTTCTACAGTAACTTTGTTTGTATGGTCTGTGTAATAAAATGACACCTCACACCCATGAATGCAATCTACGTGTATTTTCCTGCCATCTTCCATTTCTTTGGCTGTGAGTCCGCTAAAAGCACTTTCCATTTTCGTCATTATTTGATTATATAAATCCTCCTTATCTTTTCGTATTTTACCAAATGTAATAAAATTGATAATGTGTTCGAGTAATCCTTTTGGTGAAGTCATCTCTTTTATGGAACTGTCTGTTCCTATCATGGACATGGATAAATCATTTAATAAACGCCCTGCTGATGTATTAAGTAACATTGAAATAACCACAGTCAAAAAAATATAATTTAATGTAATTTTTTTGTTATGTTGATTTAATCGGGTTTATAACCGATATTGGTTGCAGTTTATAATGCGGGATTAACGGTCGACCAACCATTTTTTCAAGGTGCTCAATCCACACATCCAGCCACTGATACTAATCAGTGAGATAATCGTGAAGGTTGTAACGGGCCATAATGTCCCCATCGGGTGGCCGAGACGCTTCTCGATGACATGAAGCGGCGCACCAGGTTCTGAGCGGTCCTTCACTAGTCATGAAGCGACTAAGGCCCATCTCTGTTTTATCTACTTTGTCTCGGCGTTTTCAGCGTGACTGTCTGCATATAGTCTCTGTAAGCAATGTGTACACGCCTCTTACCTAATACGCAAAATGCACACAAAAATGCCAGCGGCACAGGCCGCTGGCTGGTGAAAAGCACCATTACTCAGAAGTTTCTCTACTACCTGAACAGCACTAGAGCCAGTGCCGGTACTCTTCTTCCGACATTTCATCGGTATGCCACTGTGTCACTTGCTGTAACAACGCCAGCTTTTGCTGGGCGCTGATCCTCCTCAGCCAGCAGCCAGGGCAGTGCAAGAAGTAGTGCCGGTAAAATTGATTGAGCCGTGAAATCGCCATCAGCCACCTCCGTGCTTTCCATGTTGTGCAGTATCGCCGTAATATAGGGAAAGATAAATTGATGACTTTAGTTCGCGGAGTTCCTCTTTTATGTCTTCGACACGTTTGCAACAGCAGTTTGTGCGCCTCTGGCAGCGCTTTCAGGGGCAGGATACCGACACCACGCTCGAAGAGCTGGCCGGGGTATTACTCTGCTCGCGCCGTCATATCCGTTCACTGCTCGGAGCCATGCAAAAAGAGGGATGGCTGCTGTGGCAGGCGGAAGCGGGACGCGGCAAACGCTCCCGTCTCAGTTTTATCTATACCGGCTTAACGCTGCAACAACAGCGCGCAGAAGACCTGCTGGAGCAGGATCGCGTCGAACAGTTGATCCAGTTGATCGGTGATAAAGAGACGGTACGCCAGATGTTGCTTTCCCATTTGGGCCGCCGTTTTCGTCAGGGGAAACACCTGCTGCGCGTGCTCTATTACCGTCCGCTGCGTAACCTTCTGCCCGGTTCTGCACTACGACGCTCAGAGATGCATATCGTCAGGCAGATCTTCAGCGGGTTAACCAAGATAAATGAGGAAAATGGGGAAATCGCACCGGACCTCGCGCACCACTGGCAGCAAATTACGCCTCAACATTGGCGTTTTTATTTGCGCCCGGCGATCCGGTTCCACGATGGGCGCGAGCTGGTGATGAAGGATGTCATCGCCTCGGTGATGCGCTTGACGTCGCAGGCCTTGTTCTCACATATCACACGCGTGACCTCCCCCATTCCCTTCGTTATCGATGTGGAACTGAGCGAACCCGATGGCTGGCTCCCCTGGCTGCTCGGCAGCGCACATGCCATGATCCTGCCCCACGACTGGCAGGCACAGGCCGATTTTGCGCGCCACCCTGTCGGCACCGGCCCCTACGCGGTGGAGAAAAACAGCGACAGCCAGTTGAAAATAAAAGCCTTTGATGACTATTTCGGCTACCGGGCGCTGATCGATGAGGTCAATATCTGGGTGCTGCCAGACGCCTCCGAAGAGCTGCCGGTATCCATTCAGGTACACAGCGACACCACCACGCGCGACGAGCTGGAAAGCCGCATGGAGGAAGGGTGCTATTTCCTGCTGTTTGATACCCGCTCTGCGCAGGGCGCGAACAGCGAGGTACGCCGCTGGATCAGTCAGATTTTCCACCCCATTGCCCTGCTCGGCCAGACCGACAATACGCGCCGCTATGACTGGTCACCGGCGTACAGCCTGTTGCCACGCTGGCACCACCAGCGTCTTGTCAACCTGCAACCCAAACCCGCCGGACTCACGGACGTGACGCTGACGTTTTATCAGGAGCACCCCGAGTACCGCATCATTGGCGAGATCATGCATGATCTGTTGGCGCAGCAGGGCGTTACGTTGCATATACAGAAAGTCGACTACGAGCAATGGTATCTGGGAGAAGCGCAAAGCGACATCTGGCTGAGCAGCGTCAACTGCTACCCGCCGCTGGAGTTCTCGCTGTTCGCCCTGCTGTATGAGTTACCGCTGCTGCGTCACTGCCTGAGTGATTCGTTACAACAAGATGTACAGCGCTGGCGCGCTCAAACGCTCTCTATCGCTGATTTCAGCCAGCGCCTGATTGAAAGCGGTGAGATCCATCCGCTGTTTCACCACTGGTTACAGTTGCAGGGGCAGCGCAGCATGCGCGGCGTGCGCATGAATATGTTGGGCTGGTTCGACTTCAAATCCGCCTGGTTTGTGCCGCCGGAGCACGACGCCGACTTTCCCTGATGCTACAAACCCTTTACAATAATGACGTTCTCAACGGGGTGCAGGCCGTTTGTTGACGATATCGCTTTGTCAACGCACGGTATTTATGCTGAGAAAATACCCGTCGAACCTGATCCGGTTAATACCGGCGAAGGGATTTGAGAGTGCATTCGCCTGCCTCAAAGTCCTTTGCCACCCTAATCTACCCAGGAGTGCAAAGTGTTACAGTCGCTATTATCCCGTTTATTGCTTCCCGTTTTCGGCCTCACCGCCCTGATGCTCGGCTCCGCTGCCGCGAATGCCAAGCCTGCGTTGACCGTTTACACCTACGATTCCTTCGCGTCTGAATGGGGCCCCGGCCCGGCAATTAAAAAAGCCTTCGAAAAAGAGTGCGAGTGTGAATTGAATTTCGTCGCGCTGGAAGATGGCGTTGCCCTGTTGAACCGCTTGCGCATGGAAGGCAAAAACAGCAAAGCAGATATTGTGCTGGGGCTGGATAACAACCTGCTCAAAGCGGCATCGGATACCGGGCTGTTTAGTGCACACAACGTAAAAACCGACGCGTTAACGCTGCCGGGCGGTTGGAACAATGCCACGTTCCTGCCTTATGATTACGGCTACTTCGCGTTCGTCTACAACAAAGACACGCTAAAAAATCCACCGACCAGTCTTGATGCCCTGATCAACAGCGATCAGCCGCTGAAGGTGATTTATCAAGACCCGCGCACCAGTACGCCGGGGCTGGGCCTGCTGCTGTGGATGCAAAAGGTGTATGGCGATAAGGCCCCCGACGCCTGGCAAAAGTTGGCACGTAAAACCGTTACCGTCACCAAAGGGTGGAGTGAGGCTTATGGCCTGTTCCTCAAGGGCGAGGCGGATCTGGTGCTGAGCTACACCACCTCTCCGGCCTATCACATTATCGAAGAGAAAAAGACGAACTACGCGGCGGCGCTGTTCAGCGAAGGCCACTATATGCAGGTTGAGGTTGCCGGGCAGTTGAGCGCCAGCAAGCAGCCGGAACTCGCAAACCGCTTTATGCAGTTTATCCTCAGCCCGACGTTCCAAAGCCTGATCCCAACCACCAACTGGATGTATCCGGTCACCGGCGTGGCACTGCCGGAAGGATTCCAGTCTCTGGCGCGCCCGGAAAAAGCGCTGTCCTTTAGCGCACCAGAGGTGGCGGACCTGCGCGGGCAGTGGATTCAGGCATGGCAACGCGCCGTCAGCCGCTGATCCCACACTGGCTCTGGCCGGGGCTGTTCACCGCCGCATTGCTGGCAGGCGTAGCCCTGCTGGCGTTTGGCGCACTCTGGCATCAGGCACCGGATACCCCATGGCAAACGCTGTGGGGTGACAGCTATGTGTGGTACGTGGTGCGCTTTACCTTTTGGCAGGCATTGCTTTCGGCGTTACTCTCCACGCTGCCCGCCATTGTGCTGGCTCGCGCCCTTTACCGCCGCCATTTTCCTGGCAGAACCTGGCTGTTGCGCCTGTGTGCCATGACGCTGGTGTTACCGGTGTTGGTGGCGGTATTTGGCATACTGCGCGTTTACGGGCGACAGGGCTGGCTGGCTCAGGGCTTAAGCGCACTCGGTTTTGACTACACCTTTTCCCCCTATGGACTGCAAGGGATCCTGCTGGCCCACGTGTTCTTTAATCTGCCGCTGGCGACACGCCTGCTGTTGCAAGCCCTGGAATCCATCTCCACGGAACAACGTCAGTTAGCGGCACAGTTGGGCATGAATACCTGGCAAACCTTTCGTCTTATTGAGTGGCCCTGGTTGCGGCGTCAGATCCTGCCCAGTGCGGCACTGATTTTCATGCTCTGCTTCGCCAGTTTTGCTACCGTGCTGTCACTCGGCGGCGGCCCGCGTGCCACCACCATCGAACTGGCTATCTATCAGGCATTGAGTTTTGATTACGATCCCGCGCGCGCCGCAGGGCTGGCGCTGATCCAGATGGTCTGCTGTCTGGGCTTGGTGTTACTGAGTCAACGACTCGGATCGTGGTTTGCCGTGGGCAATACCCAGCAATTGCGCTGGCACAACCCGCAGGATTCGCTGGCCGGACGTCTGGGCGATACCGTGATTATCCTGGCAGCGCTGTTATTGCTGGTGCCACCCTTGCTGGCCGTGGTGCTGGACGGCCTCAATCCGGCGATGCTGACGGTGCTGAAACAGCCCGCGCTGTGGCAAACGCTGTGGACATCCCTGCGTATCGCACTCGGTGCGGGTGCGCTGTGCGTTATCCTGACGCTGATGCTGCTGTGGAGCAGTCGTGAGCTGAAACTGCGTCAGCAGCGACTGGCCGGACAGTTGATGGACATCAGCGGCCTGCTGATTCTGGCGATGCCGGGCATTGTATTGGCGACCGGTTTTTTCCTCATTCTCAACAACACCGTCGGGTTACCGACCTCACCGTATGGGCTGGTGGTCACCACCAACGCGCTGATGGCGATCCCCTATGCGCTCAAGGTGCTGGAGAACCCGATGCTCGACGTGGCACAGCGCTATAACCTGTTGTGCCACTCTCTGGATATTCGCGGCTGGCATCGTCTGCGGCTGATTGAGCTGCGCGCGTTGCAACAACCGATTGCGCAGGCGATGGCGTTTGCCTGCGTGCTGTCGGTCGGGGATTTCGGCATTATTGCCTTGTTTGGCAATGAGCAGTTCCGCACGCTACCCTTCTATCTTTACCAACAAATTGGCGCTTATCGCAGCGCAGACGGTGCAGTGACCGCACTGTTACTGATGCTGCTCTGTTTCGCGTTGTTTACCGTGATGGAGACATTGACCCTGTGGCAAAAACGGGCGGGCCGACATGCTGTCGCTGAATAAACTCACTTATCTCTATCAACAGGCTCCCATGCAGTTCGATGTCAACATCGCGGCGGGAGAGCGCGTTGCCCTGCTGGGGCCAAGCGGTGCCGGCAAAAGCACGCTGCTCAGCCTGATTGCCGGGTTTTTATTACCGAACAGCGGCGAACTGTGGCTCAATGGCGACGATCACCGTCATACGCCGCCCGCCGAGCGTCCGGTGTCGATTCTGTTTCAGGAAAACAACCTGTTCCCGCACCTGACGCTGGAGCAAAATATTGCGCTTGGCCTGCACCCCGGCTTGCGTCTCTCGTCAGCACAGCGTCAGGCATTACACGCGATTGCGGAACACGTGGGCTTAAGCAGCCTGTTGCAACGCCTGCCCGCGCAGGTTTCCGGCGGTCAACGCCAGCGCGCCGCATTGGCCCGCTGCCTGCTGCGTCAACGCCCTATCCTGCTGCTGGATGAGCCGTTCTCCGCACTGGACCCGGCGCTGCGTCAGGATATGCTCACGCTGGTCGATACGGTATGCACAGAACAGCAGCTTACGCTGCTGATGGTCACTCATAATCTGGATGATGCGCTACGCATTGCCCCACGCAGCCTGCTGTTGGTGGAGGGTAACATCGCCTATGACGGCCCCACCATGTCACTGTGTGATGGCAGCAACGAGGCGGCGCGAATACTGGGGATTAGCGCAGCGCGTGACTGATCGTCTACACCGGGTGGCTACTCCACACAGGGTATTTTGTGAGCTGAATAAAATTTTCACTTTTTATTCCTTGTGGGTATTGCGCCTATTGCAACGGCCGTGCTTATATAAAACGGCTAATTAACTGACTGATTGACAGGAACACCGTGAGACACTCCGCTGCTATGACTTCTGCACTACTACACACCGCGCATGTTGACGCGGTCGTCGTCGTGCGCGTGGTCGTGGTGGTCGTCGTCGGCGACGCGCCGTAACGGGTTCCGAATCACAGCACGATTCCCAAACCCCGCCGGCGCCAGCCGAGCGGGGTTTCTTGTTTTTACCTCCCCCGCTCCGAAAACGCACCGGCCCAGATGAAGGATATTACTATGCGTTATACCGGAGCACAGTTGATCGTCCGGCTGTTGGAACAGCAGGGCATCACCACGGTAGCGGGCATTCCCGGCGGGGCGGCACTGCCGCTGTACGATGCGCTGGGACAGAGCAAAACCATTCGCCATATTCTCGCTCGTCATGAGCAAGGGGCAGGGTTTATCGCGCAGGGCATGGCGCGCGCCAGTGGCAAAGCCGCCGTTTGTCTGGCTTCCAGCGGCCCAGGAGCCACTAACCTGCTGACCGCGATTGCCGATGCGAAACTCGATTCCATCCCTCTGGTGTGCATTACCGGTCAGGTCTCCTCGTCGATGATCGGTACCGATGCCTTTCAGGAAGTGGATACCTATGGCATTTCCATCCCCGTCACCAAACACAACTATCTGGTACGGGACATCAACGAACTGCCGCGCGTGATTTCAGACGCGTTTCGCATCGCGCAATCAGGGCGTCCCGGCCCGGTGTGGATCGATATTCCGAAAGATATTCAAACCGCTACCATCGAATTGGCAGAGCTGCCCGCGATTGCTGAACGCGATCTCACGCCCGGCATCGATACACACGCCATCGCGCAGGCCGCCGCGATGATCAATGCGGCCGAGCGCCCAATCCTCTATCTGGGCGGCGGCATCATCAGCGCCGAAGCCCATCAGCACGCCGTCGCGCTCGCCGAGCGCGCCAACCTGCCGACCACCATGACGCTGATGGCGCTCGGTGCCATGCCGACGGATCACCCGCTGTCACTCGGCATGTTAGGCATGCACGCAGCCCGCGCCACTAACCTGATTTTGCAGCAGTCAGATTTGCTTATCGTGCTGGGGGCGCGCTTTGACGATCGCGCTATCGGTAAAGCGGAGCAGTTCTGCCCGGATGCCAGCATCATCCATATTGATATCGATGCGGCGGAGCTGGGAAAAATTCGTCAGGCGCACGTTGGGCTGCATGCCGATGTGGGTGAAGCGCTGACACAACTGTTGCCGTTGATTGAGCCGCAAAAACGCGAGAAATGGCATCAGACGGTATCCGAGCTACAGCAAACCTATCCGTTCCGCATGCCGGGCGCTGACGATCCGCTGAGCCACTACGGGCTGGTGCAGGCGACCGCACGGGCGTTGACGGACGATGCTATCATCGCCACCGACGTGGGCCAGCATCAGATGTGGGTGGCGCAGAGCTATCCGCTGCGTCGGCCGCGCCAGTGGCTGACCTCCGGCGGTCTCGGCACCATGGGGTTTGGTTTGCCCGCTGCAATGGGTGCTGCGCTGGCAGAGCCCGACAAAATTGTGGTGTGCTTTTCCGGCGACGGCAGCATCATGATGAACATTCAAGAGATGGCGACGGCGGCCGAAGAAGGGCTTAACGTTAAGATCATCCTGATGAACAATCAGGCATTAGGGCTGGTGCACCAGCAGCAAGACCTGTTCTATGGGCAGCGCATCTTCGCTGCGGATTACCGCTACCAAACGGATTTCGTCAGCATCGCTCGCGGCTTTGGCTTCGCGGCGTACGATCTGAATAACGCAGACGATCCGGCTGCAATGCTGGCAGATGCCCTGCACACGCCGGGTCCGGCGCTGATTCATGCGGCTATCGATGCTAACGAAAAAGTATACCCGATGGTGCCGCCGGGCGGGGCCAACACCGACATGATTGGAGACTGATACCATGCAAAATCAATCAACTTCGTCTCACGTAACGCTAGAACTGGCGGTACGCAACCACCCAGGCGTAATGTCTCATGTGTGTGGACTGTTCGCCCGTCGCGCTTATAACGTGGAAGGCATTCTGTGTATGCCGCTGGCCGGGGGCAAAGAGAGCCGTATCTGGCTTCTGGTGCAGGAAGACAGCCGACTACCGCAGATGATAAGTCAGGTGGAAAAGCTGGAGGATGTGCTACAGGTGCGCCGCCACGGTGCCGAAATGCGCATTTTTGATCAGGTGGCTGAGTTTTATCGTTAACGCTCGGCCCATTACCGCGATTAGCAGGATGCGCTGAGTCATCCTGCTAGCGGGCACATGGCGATTAATTACAGAGTTCGCGGCCTTCCATCATGATATCGACGGTAGACATTTGATAACCCGCCACTTTCGGATCCGGCTTGGTAACGGCTTTGTTATTCAAAATGGTTGCCTTGCCCAGTTTACGACCTGAATCAGCCAGCGCATTTGCCATACCATTAAGCGCATACACCTTGCCATCTTTACTGTTTTTCAGCACCACGATGCCCGTCGAACAAATGAGTTCCCCTTTCTCAAAGGTAAACGGCCACTTATCCCCGTAGCTTTTTGCCGTAATCGTTTTGCTTTTATCCCCAGCGGCATAAGCCCCTGCGCTCATCAACAGCACCAGCGCCGTAATCACGATCTTTTTCATTGTTTTTCCATCCATTGGTTATGATAGTAACGTGAACAACGGCAACCCACTGGGTTGCCGCTGCCTTCACGCGGGGATGATAGTAAAACAACGTTTCAAACAGATCTACTTTCGTGACGTATCAACAGGTTAATTAACCACGCAAAATCACTTTCCCGAGCAGATGGCTGTATACCGGCATCATCGGGTGTTGAAGTAACATCACCACCCCGGCGACGGCGGCCGTCATGGTCAACGGTGCCAACCAGCGCAAGCGCGCTATGGTTAACCACTTCAAACGGTTATGGCTTTTGGTTTGCTTGCGGCTGTTCCACCAGCGCCAGCCTAGCCATCCGGCAAGCCACACCACGATTGCCACCCCCAGCAGCAGCCAGCGAAATGACGCGCTGTTGCCACCGGAAGGAATGTCATACGCGACGCCCGCCAGAATGCCCGGCATAAAATAGACCGGCGGCCAGACAACACAACCGATGATATTCGGCAGCGCAAAGCGCGCAGGGGGAAGTGCCAGCATCCCTGCCACCATCGGGATCAATGGGCGGGTTGGACCCACGAAGCGCCCGATAATCACCGTGGGCATCGGGTGTTGGTGCAAGGCGTGCTCTGTGCGACGCAGCAAGGTCTGGTATTTCTTTAAAAACGACCAGTTGTGCAGCGGTGTTTTGAATTTCCAGCCGATGAAATAGGATATCCAATCGCCGAGCAGGCAGCCCACCAACCCGGCCCCCCACGCCGCGTACAGGCTCAGTTGCCCGCTACCGATGAGCGCGCCCAGCGTCGCCATCATCACCGTGCCGGGCAGCAGTAGCCCCACCAGCGCCAGCGATTCTAAAAAAGCCACTAACATCACCGCAATCAGTGAATAAGTGACAGATTGGGTCACAAAATGATCCAGCCACGCTTCCATAAAGTCCTACCGGGTTATTAACGGCACCTTTGGTTTACTAAACAGTATGTTCGATAAACAGTACGTTGGATAAAGGGGAGAGCATTGTCAGGATCATAGCAGACGGCGTCAATGGCGGGTTTTTCTATACCAACAATTACGGGCAATCTCATGATTTCCGCGTGCGCGGAAATCATGAGTAGACAGGCACTCGCGCAGGGTCATCCCCCGAGATACATCCGTTTCACCTCAGGATTGGCGAGAATATCCGCCGCTACACCGTGCAGCACGATGTTGCCATTCTCCAGCACATAGGCACGATCGGCGATTTTCAATGCCGCCGTCGCGTTCTGTTCCACCAGCAGAATGGTGATATTTTCCTTCTGCAACTGTTTGATAATGTTGAACACCTCACCCACAATCTTCGGTGCCAGCCCGAGGCTGGGTTCATCCAGCATCAGCAATACCGGTTCACTCATCAAGGCGCGGGCAATCGCCAGCATCTGTTGTTCACCGCCGCTCATGGTGCCCGCCATCTGATGGCGACGCTCCTTTAAGCGTGGAAACAGGGCGTACATCTTTTCACACAGATAATGGAAATTGACCGGGTTGTTGTAGGCACCCATTTTCAGGTTTTCTTCAATGGTCAGGTTGGTGAACACCTTGCGCCCTTCCGGCACCAGCGCCAGCCCTTTGCGCACAATCTGGTGCGTTTGGCTGTGTGTGACCTCTTCATTGAGGAAGGTGACCGTGCCCGACGATTTCACCATGTTCAGAATGCCGCTCAGCGCTGAGGTTTTGCCTGCGCCGTTACTGCCGATCAGCGTAACGATTTCGCTGTTGTTAACCTCGATATCGACGCCTTTCAATCCCTGAATCAACCCGTAAAACACCTGTAGATTTTCGGCCTTAAGCATAGTCGATGTCCCCCAGATAGGCGGCGATCACAGCTTTGTCATTGATCGCCTCCTGCGTCTTCCCGCTAAACAGCGGTTTGCCATAATCCAGCACCATCACGCGTTCACACAGCGTGTTGACAAACGACATGTCATGTTCGATTAACAGCACCGTCAGTTTGAAGTCATCGCGCATTTTGAAAATCAACTGCGCCAGTTCGTTGGTCTCTTTCGGGTTCATGCCTGCGGCGGGTTCATCCAGCAGCAGCAATGACGGCGAGGTCGCCAGTGCGCGGGCGATCTCCACCTTGCGCTGGTTCCCGTAGCTGAGGTTAGTGGCCAAGGCATTGGCATGCTGGGCGATACCGATATACTCCAGAATCTTCATCGCTTCTTCTTTGGCTTTGCGTTCTGCCGAAAAGAAACGCCCCACGTGCAGTGCCGCTTCGATAAATGAGTAGTGAATCGCGCGGTCGAAACCGATCAGCACGTTCTCCAGCACCGTCATGGAGCCAAACAGGCGGATATTTTGAAAGGTGCGCGCAATCCCCTTGTTAACCACCACGTTGGGTTTAAGCCCGGTGATGGTGGTATCCCCTAAACTGACGCAGCCCGAGGTCGGCTTGTAGTTCGAGGTGATCACGTTGAACAGGGTGGTTTTGCCCGCGCCGTTTGGGCCGATAAGCCCAAAGATCTCGGCTTCATTGATGCTGAAACTGACGCCATCAATCGCGCGCAGCCCGCCAAACTGCATCACGATGTTGTCGACGTTAAGAACCGTTTTATTTTCCATGGCGGCGCTTCCTGTTGATTTCCCAAATCTCCTGTTTCCCCAGCAGCCCTTCGCGGGCAAACAGCATAATGATCAGCAACACCAGAGAGAACACCACCATGCGCAAGCCCGGATGCGAGCCCAGATCCTGACCGAACAGGTTGAGCGGCTGATCGAGGAAACGCAGCCATTCACCGCTACCAATCACAATAATGGTGCCGAGGATCGCCCCGGTGGTGCTGCCCAAACCGCCCAGCACGATGATAATCAGCAGTTGGAAGGTCAGCATAAAGTCAAACAGATCGGGCGAAATAATGGTCAGTAACGATGCCAGCAGGCCACCGCCGATACCCTCGAAAAAGGCGCTGGTGGCAAAGGCATAGGTCTTCATGCGGAAGGTGTTGATGCCCATGGCAATCGCCGCATCTTCATCATCACGCACTGCCTTCATGGCACGGCCGTATTTGGAATACACCACCTGCAACACCAGCACGATGGCCGCCAGCGCCACCAACCCACACCAGAACAGCATATTGCTGGCCTGCGGGATCTCATTGATGCCGATGGCACCGTTGGTGATTTGCGGGTTATTGATCGCCAGAATTTTGATAATAAAGCCAAAACCCAGGGTCACAATCGCCAGGTAGTCGCCGCGCACCCGGAACACCGGAAACGAGAGACACACCGCCAGCACAGCAGCACACAGGCCGCTGATCAACAGCGCCGGTAAAAACGAGGTGTGGATAGCTAAAATGAACGGACTAGGCGCGGCCATTTCGTACATGTTGGTTTTGGCATCGGCGGTTAACAGCAAAATCGCGGTCACGTAGGCCCCTACCGCAACAAAGCCGTTTGGCTCCAGCGAGAGCTGCCCGGTAACGCCGTTAATCAGGTTGTAGCTCACCGCCAGGATCATAAAGATGAAGATGTTGCAGATAATGCGAAGGATGTAGTCGTTAAACAAGTTCTGAAAAACGCTCAGCATCAACACACTGACAATCAGCAGCGCGGCGTAACAAAAAAGCTGAGAGAGAGACGTGGCTGGCATTTTCATCAGAAGCGACTCCTTTCCAACCGTTCGTCGCCCATGATGCCGACCGGTCTGAATAACAAAACCAAAATCAAAAACATAAATGCAAAGGCATCTTTATAGCCACCCAATTCCGGCACGGCAGCAACCGCCACCACTTCGGTGAATCCCAGAATAAAGCCGCCGATCACCGCGCCGGTAACGCTGCCGATCCCACCGAGTACTGCGGCGGCAAAGGCTTTCAGACCGATCAATACCCCCATCAACGGATCGATGGTGGGATAGCTGGTGGCGTAAAAGATCCCGCCGAGTGCCGCCAGCGAGCTGCCGAGTGCAAACACAAACGCGATGATATGGTTGGCATCGATCCCCATCAGGCGCACGGTGTTGACATCAAAAGCCACGGCGCGGATCGCCATACCTTGACGGGTGCGGTAGAGAATGAACAAGATCCCGGCCAGCAATACCAGCGTCACCAGCGGCACAATCCAGGCCACGTTGGTGATGATGATGCTGCCGAAGGTGATCGTGCGGTTGAAAAACGGCGGCGTTTCAAAGAAACGCGGGCTGCCGCCAAACAGCACGTTGAACAGGTTTTCCAAAAAGAAGCTGACACCGATGGCGGTGATCAGCATGGAGATTTTTGACGCGCCGCGCAGTGGCCGATAGGCAATCTGGTCAATACAGACCCCAAGCAGCGCAGAAAACAGCACGGCAAACAGAATTGCTGCCCCGAAGGGCAGCGCAAAATAGGTGGTGCCAAACAGGGCAAGAAATGCCCCCACCATCATGATATCGGCATGAGCAAAGTTGATCAGACGCAACACGCCATACACCATGGTATAACCGATGGCGATCAACGCGTACATACTGCCCAAACTCATGCCGTTAACCACCTGTTGGAAGAAAATGGCTGCATCCATTTTTTAATCCTTATTTTCCCGCGATTACGGGTTTACCACCGTTTTGAACGCCAGTTCGCCGTTTTTCACTTCGTTGATCACCGCGCTGCGGATGGCGTCGCCATCTTTCAGCGTCAGCGTGCCGGTGATGCCGGTGAAGCCGCTGGTAGCACGAATTTTGTCGTTGACGCAGACACGATCTTTCGGGTTATCACACTGGTTCATGGCATTGACGATCATCTTGTAGGCATCCGCCGTCATCGCGCCCCAGGTGTGAGTCGGTTCGCTGTATTTTTCCGTCCAGGCTTTGATGAATTTCTCCCCTTCCGGCGTTTGCTCTTTGGCGTTCGGCGAGTAGTAATCGGTGGTCATGTAACCTTCTACCGCATCCTGACCCAGCTTGAAGAACACCGGATCCGCCGCCAGACCATCACCGCCGACTACCGGTACTTTTAAGCCCAGCTGTTTGGCCTGCACCGCAATCAGCGCGCCTTCGGTGTAGTAGATCGGCATATAAATCATGTCGACATTCTTGGCTTTGACCGAGGAGAGTTGTGCTTTGAAATCTTTGCTGCCGCCCGGAGCCTGCACTTCGATAGGAATGGTGCCGCCATTTTTCAGGAACTGAGTGCGGAACGCTTTGGCGAGGCCAACGGAGTAGTCGTTGCTGCTGTCATACATGATGGCCGCAGTTTTGGCCCCCAGATCGCGCGATGCCAGGTTAGCGCCGACGATGCCCTGGAAGCTGTCAGAGAAGCACACGCGGCTCACATATTGACGGCCACGGGTGACGCGGTCGTTGGTGGCGGTGGGAGAAACCAGCGGGGTTTTGGTATCTTCCGCCATTTTGGTCATCGCCAGGGTGTTGGTGGAGGTCACTTCACCGATCACCGCGTCGACTTTATCGCTTGAGACCAGACGCTGCATGGCGTTAGCCGCTTCTACCTTGTCGCTCTTATCATCAATAACGATCAGTTTGATGGTATCGCCATTTTTCAGTTTCGGCTCCATGCTGTTTACCAGCTCAACGCCTTTCTGAGAGGGCTGACCATATCCGCTGAGCGGGCCGCTTAACGGTAACACTACGCCGATTTTAATTTCTTCCGCCATCACGTTGGCGGCACCCATGACAGAGGAAACCAATGCTGCTGCTACCGTCAGTTTGACCAGTTTGTGATTCATATCATCGCCTCATCAGTAATAAGAGATTACGTCCCTTTAGTAGAATGGAGCCACAGAGTTGGCCCAGTACGTCGATCAGTGAGCGTGCCACAGGGATATATTCTGTTAGCGAGAAAAGAATCAGCAACAAATGTGCCAGAAGTAAAAAACGGCAATCAATCAATTGATAAATATGGATAAAATTCAGGAGAGAAGGTGTAAAAGCCGGTCATTGAAAAAGCGCCGTCAAGGACATTGCACCAATTCGATTCGTGCGTGCCAGCTAAAAGTGCAGTGGATGAAAATATAACTTTCTATTAAAAAACAATTAACCTTTTTAGCGCTTATAGACATTTCTCTTATTTGCAAAACCGATAATCACTGAGCCAGTGCTAATTCGTTATCACGTTTATATTTCAACACTGGCAGTATTAATTTGGTTTTTAATTTTTAAATGCTACAAAAACACCATTAATCCCTATTTTTATTTTCTGCTTCATGTCGCCACTGTAAGGTTGCGGGCAAATAACGTTGCAACGCAGTGGGCTCTTCATCATTAACCAACTGGGTAATCATTTCGAAGCAGTGATAGGCCAGTTGGCGGCAATCCTGTTGCACGGTATCGATACGAATAGACAGCGAATCATACAGATAGTGATCGTCGAAACTCGCCAAATGGATATCGCTATTGAGCAGGTTGTGTTGACTCATATAGCGCAATACCCCCTCTAGCAAACCGCAGGCGGCGGTAAACAAAGCTTTAGGTGGGCGCCCGAGCCGTGCGCACAATGATGCAAACATTTCATAACCGCTGCTGGGATGGTAATTGCCATGAATAATCCACTCCGGTTTCAGCTCAACACCGGCACGTGCCAACCCCTGGCGAAACCCTTCCAACCGATCTCGCGTTGGCGACAAGCGAGATTGCCCGCCAAGAAAATAAAACTCATCAGGGTGCTGGCGCGCAATACGCTCCACCAGTTGCGCCGTGGGAGTGATGGAATCGGTGATCACCAGCGGTAGCGTGGTGTCATTCATGTGCCTGTCGAACAGCACCACCGGCAGTTGTTCATTAAGCTTAATGTAATCACTGTCGCTCAACATGCTGGAAGCCACAATCAACCCATCTACCTGCCGTGAAACCAGGTTGTTCACCACCACCGTTTCCTGACCGGGATTCTCATCGGTGCAGGAGATCAATAATTGCAGCCCCGCTTCCCGACACAAATTTTCCAGTTCGTGAGAAAAAACCGCAAAACCATAGTTGGTGATTTCCGGCACCACCAGCCCCAGCGTATGGCTACGGTTATCGCGCAGCAGCCGCGCATGAATACTCGGCTGGTAGTGTTGCTGTTGAGCAATGGTAAGCACACGTTCGCGCGTTTCCTGTGCGACACGCAGCTCTTTACCGCGCCCGTTAAGCACCAGACTGGCGGTTGCCTTGGATACTCCCGCCAGCGCGGCGATATCACTAATGGTGATGCGTTTGGTTTTTCTCACAACAGTGCGTCATTTAGTAAAATAATCCCTTATTCTACCATGCATGATCGCAACGACCAGTAGCGCGCTCGCAGATTCGTACCACCGCTCAATGCCAACGTGGCGGGATGCACGGGGAAATAGCGGCTGCTCATCACCCCTTCGCCGCCGTTAATGAAGATTTCTACGCTGGAACGATCGCACAAGATGTGCAGTTCGCGCACGTCTCCCGGCCAATAGCGGTATTGCCACTCACCGGTTATCCGGCTAAGCCTTGCCAGACGCAGGCCATCGGATTGCCAGGTGAGTATCAGCGTATCGGCAAAATTGAGCATTATCGGCCCTTGGCTGGCAAGTTCCAGTTCCAGGCTCTGCGCTTCCAGCACTGGGGCGTCATCCGCCAGGCCCTGCCAGTGTTGCTCATCCTCACGCAATCCTTGCAATTCACGTATCGGACGTTGGTAAAGCTTACCATTGTGTTGCGACAGCTCACGCACGCAGGTCATCTGGTGGATCCAACCCTGCGCGGTGGTGGGTTGAGACATCTCCTCGCCATCCGGTACGCCCATCCATCCCACCAGCAAGCGTCGCCCGTCCGCGCTCAGGGCCGTTTGCGGGGCATAAAACTCGAATCCGGCATCCATTTCCACCAAAGGGCCGTGGCGATAACAGGCCCGATGGTAATCGAGCTCACCAGAGACATAGGCGCTCGGGTAACTGTTGAGAAAACGCGTTTCTTCCCGCGCCACACCCTGCGGGCAGACAATCAGAAAATCGTTCTCATCCAGGGTGAATAAGTCCGGGCATTCCCACATGAATCCGGCATCGCCAAGCCCGCCGATGCCGCTGCCGGCGATCTCGCCCAACGGTTGCCACTGCATAAGATCGTCAGAGCGCAGGAGCAACACTTTTCCCTGTTTTTGCTGGTCCTGCGCCCCCAGCACCATGTACCAATGCTGCTGGTGATGCCACACTTTCGGGTCGCGCACGTGGCCGGTGTACCCTTCCGGCAATGGGATAACCGGCCCCAGCTTGTCGAAACCGCCGTGGGCATTTTGTACCGCCAGACACTGCCAGGCCGTGCGCTCTCCGTTATCAAACTTGACGTTGCCGGTATAGCACAGTGTCAGCACGCCGTGATTATCCACCGCACAGCCAGAGTAACAGCCGCTGCGGTCGTACTCGCTGTCCGGCATCAGCGCGATAGGCTCATGCTGCCAGTGCAACAGATCCGGCGAACTCCAATGCCCCCAGCATTTATTGGCATGCTGGCAACCCAGGGGATTCCACTGATAAAACAAGTGATAACGCCCCTGGAAGTGAATAAAGCCATTGGGATCGTTCAGTAATCCGGTCACCGGAGCCAAATGCCAGCCGGGATAGTGACTGTCTTGTTGAGCCCGTGATTGACCTTTCATCACTGCCTGCAAAATGTCAGGCAGCAGAGGCTGTAGCGTCATTACTCTGAATCCGTTTTATAGTTAAGTAGGTAAGAAACCACAAAGGCCGTGCCGAAAGCGATGACCATCCCGATGATATAATTCATCAACGAACTGGCCTGCACGATAGCCATACCCGGTATGCCGGTTAATCCCACCGCCGTCATGTACACATGCACCGAGACCACCCAGGCACCGCCTGCCGCTCCGCCGATCAATGCAGCAATAAACGGCTTCACAAAGCGCAGATTGATACCGAAAATGGCCGCTTCCGTGATGCCTAACAGCGCCGAAAATGCAGAAGGCAGCGCAATCGCTTTGATTTTCGCATCCCGAGTTTTAAACCATACCGCCAGACAAGCGCCTCCCTGCGCCACATTGGCCATTGCCCAAATGGGCAACAAAAAGTTGACGCCAATCGACGGGTTGCCGAGCAGTCCCGCTTCGATGGCATGGAAACTGTGGTGCACCCCGGTAATAACAATAGCGGAATAGAGCCCACCGAACAGCAATCCCGCCAACCAACCGGCGTGCGCGATTAGCGTGCTGAGCACAAACGAGATGCCATCGCCCAGTACACGGCCCGCCGGCCCGATGATCAGCAAGGCAACAAACCCGGAGATAATCACCGTGAGGAAAGGCGTCAGAATCAGATCGAGCGCATCAGGAATCACCCTACGCAATTGCCGCTCCACGACACTCATAAACCACACCGCCAGCAGGACGGGAAAGACCGTGCCCTGATAGCCAATCATCGCTATTTCAATGCCGAAAAAATCCATGGTATGGAAACCGGCAGCAACCCCCCAGGCATTAGTGAGCGCGGGGTGCGTCAAAATGCCCCCAAGCGTAGCCCCGAGATAGGGGTTACCACCCAACTCACGCGCTGCGGTAAAGCCGATCAAAATCGGCAGAATGATAAACGCGGCGGAACTGCACATGTCCAGCATGATATAGAGCGCATTATCCGCGCTCACCCAACCGTAGGTTTTCACCATGCCGAGCAGGCCCATCAGTAAACCGGAGGCGACGATGGCAGGGATAATCGGCACAAAGATGTTAGACAGCAAGCGAGCCACACGCTGGAGCGGATTCAGTTTACGCGCAGCGATTTTCGCTACGTCGGCTTTGCTGGTTTCACCAATCCCTGCCACCTGAATCAGCGCGGCGTAGACCTTATTGACGATCCCAGTACCGAAGATGACCTGCAACTGTCCGGCATTACGAAAACACCCTTTAACCCCGTCCACTTTACCGATCGCAGTAGTATCCGCCTTGGCATCTTCCACCAGGACAAGGCGCAGGCGCGTCGCGCAATGCGCGGCGCTGGCAATGTTCTCTTTTCCGCCCAGCAACGGCAACAATGACCGGGCAATCTGTTCAACGTCCATAGCAACCTCTGTGTTTTCATTATTTTCGTTGTCAGTGCCCCTGGCGAAGCCGCCTCCGCCAGGGTGATATCAATCAGAACCAGGTTTCCATCTGTACGCCAAAGTTCCACTCGCCACCGGCGACAAAGCCATTGCTGCCAAAACTATCGCTTTTGGCATAGTTATCCAGCCGGTGGTCCCAATCCATCCAGGTAGCAAACAGACGAATCTCTGGGCGTTTAAGGAATTCGCCAATGTCTCCGGCTTTTAGCGTCGGTGCGACGGTAAGCTTGTAGAAATTACCGCTTACCGCATTGCGACTGTTGTAGCCCTGCGGCCGCAGATCCATATATTGATAGCTGCCTTCATATTGCATTTCAAAGTTACGGGTAATTTCTTGAATAAACCGCAGGTTGAGGGTTGCCCACTCGTAGCTATCCCCTTTTACGTAGCGATCCTTGCTGGTTTGCGCCAACAGCGCGGGCGCGATGTGCCAGCCGCCGCCGAGTGGCGTGATGCCGTAGCTCGCCAGCCGCCAGGTATTCGCCTCTGGCAACAGCGCACCGTCAGAGCCTATCGACTTCACCTCAGCCCCCAACCCGTGCCCATACAGCAACGCAGTCTTGGATGAGCCTTCGCGCACGCCATAGAAACTCTCATTGTGTAACCCCAACAGCGCGTGGACCCCGTTGTTAGCAGCATCGCCTTTCACCAGATGGTTATCCACATCGCGCCGCGCATCGTTATCTTTAGCACGCATACCGCTGACCATCAGTTGAACCGGCCCCTGAAAATGATTGAGGCTGAGAATGTAATTCTGCGCTGTATTCTCACTGTTCTCGATGTCCCCGAAAGTGCGGCCATAAACCGAGAAATTGCTATGCGCGTTCTCATCCAAGCGCATATCGTAGATACCCGCGCCGGTCCCTGCGAGGAATACCACATCGGAATCAATCCAGTGGATATCGAAGTTATCGCGATCGAAGCGTTTCCCCGCCCATACCGTGCTGTCTTTAAACGCCCCGGTGAACGTCGGCAAATGGCCCAGTTCGGTAAACGCCTGACGCAGATTGAGATCGCTGCTGGATGCCGTCCAGTCGTTATAGCTGCGCTGTCCATCGGCCAGCATCACCTTGAATCGGGTAGTGGCACCGCTCGCCAATGTCTGTTTATGTTCAAGGTTTAATTCAACGTAGGTATCCGGCTCGTTGCCCAGACGTCCGACATGACCGCCAGTTTCTCCCGCAGGCGTCACCGAGGGGCCACCTTGCGTTTTTGCCGCTGAATTATTCATCAACAGGCCGGAGCGCGCATAGCCATGAAATTCGAAACCGCCGTTGTCACTGGCCTTTTGCTCCAGCTTGGCCGTGCGCTGTTCAACCTGCGCCGTGGTGGTTTGCGTTTTCTGCTGTACGGTAGCCAGCTCACGCGCCTGCTTTTCCGCCGCATCAGCCCGGTTTTCCGCCATGCTCGCACGCTGCTCCGCAGCCTGAAGTCGCTGCTCCAGCGCCATCAGGCGCGCTTCAATACTGCTCTTGCCTGCATCAGCAATCGCCGTACCTGAGCCCATTAACAAGCCGAGGGTGAGGGTAAGAGTACTTTTTTTCATTATTGTGTCTCCCTAAGGAAGCATATGTATCGGTACATTAATTAGCTAAACCGGTTTAGGTTGAAATCATAGACAGGGTTATTTTTCCCGCGCAATGAAATTTGCTAAACCGGTTTAGTCATTGTGAAGCAAGTCGCAAAATGCCGATCAGATGCAAGGTTCCTCAGGGGAGCTGTTGCTGAAGTTGTTCAAGATAAGGCAGCGCAGTCATTGCGCCTTTTGCTGTGGTTGCCAGTGCACCGCAGAGTTGTGCATAGCTTAGGTGGCGGCTGAGCGCAGTAACGTCATGTGGCAAACCGTGTTCAGCCAATCCCCACAGCAGCCCGGCGACAAAAGCATCTCCAGCGCCCGTGGTGTCCACACTCACTACGGGTCGCGCTGCATAATGGTGAATGTCACCGTTAAACCACGCGAGTACGCCAGACTTACCCTGAGTAACCAACAGCAGTCTGATGCCATTTTCCTGCGCAAGCCTGGCCATACTATGCGGTACGTCCTCACTGCCGGATATAAACAACCGTTCCTCTTCCGACAGCTTCACCACATCAGCCAAAGGCAGCGCCTGCCGCAGACACTCTCGCAGTAACGTTTTGTTCGGCCAGAGATCTTCACGGATATTCGGATCGAAACTGACGAAACCGCCCTGGGCGCGCATACGCGTCATCGCGGTATAGGTTGCGGTACGCGATGGCTCGGCAGACAAGGCTATCGAGCAGGTATGCAGCCATTCGCCGCGGTGAAATACCGGCAAATCCGCGGTTTCAAGGAACAGATCGGCACTCGGGCGCACCATAAAGGTAAATGAGCGCTCACCCTGTTCGTCCAGAGCAACAACCACGGTTGAAGTACGGTGCGCGGGATCGCAACGCAGGTAGCGGATATCCACGCGCTCATCGTGTAATGTTTGCTTCATAAAATGGCCAAAGGGATCGTCCCCCACGCGACCAATAAAACAGCTACATCCCTTAAGCCGTGCGATGCCCACGGCCACATTGGCAGGCGCACCGCCGGGGCACTGCAACAAACGTCCCTGGCCTTCAGGGAGTAAATCCACCACTGCATCGCCCAGCACCCATACTCTTGCCGTCATGATAGTCTCCTAATAAACCGCAAGCTAAACATTAATTAAAACGATTTAGCTATGCAATAGACAGACAGAACAACGCGACAAAGGATGAGCTGAAAATTGTGATGAGAATCACAATACACAGAAAGGAGCACTCATGAATTATTATAATAATGAGAGGCAGAACATAATAACGTTTTAATACAACGCCGTGATTATCTAAATTATTTTCACTTCTGCCGTGTTCAAAAAATGTTACGTTTGTTACCGATAAATGACGCTTTTGCACCATTTTCTCGCTTCGTGATAATAGCAGGATTGATGCAATTCAAATTATTACCTATCTGACAGATTTTAAATAAAAAATGGCATCCACACCTGGGTTATCGAAACACATTGGCGGCAAAGTAAAACAGCAATAATGCCCCCGTCCCAGCAAAAGAGAAGGTATACATAATAGGCAACAACCCTTATCATGAATAACCTTTTCGCCAGGCTTTTTGTCCCTATTTATGTCTTCTAGCGTATTTCACCATGTCGGATTACGCCGTTTAATCCTTTTATTGGCGGTAATGAGTGCCCTGATCACGCTCGCGAATAGCTTTTACGCCACCTACCGCGTGCAGCGCGATCTGTTGATTACCAATACGCTGGAATCAAACCGGGTTTACGCCAGCAAGCTGGCCGCCGAAACGCAGATCTTTTTTGAGAATGCGCAACAGCAGTTGGCCTACAGCGCCACGATCCTGGCAGAAGACTTTAGCGACACGGTCAATCTGGTGCAAGAATCCGATCGGCTACGTTTGCAAACCCACAGTTTTAATTCGGTGCTGGTGGCGGATGCCAAAGGCGTGGTGCGCGCCACCTCGCCGGATACCTTCCAGCTTATCGGACAGAAGCTGACGACCGAGGGCGCACTGGCGGCGCTGAAAGAGCGCGTGCCGCTGATCAGCCAACCCTATATCTCTGCGGCGGAAAATCTGATTGTCTTGATATCCAGCCCGATTTTCGATCGGTCCGGGCGCTATCTGGGGTTTGTTGGTGGTTCTATCTATCTGAAAAAAACCAGCATCCTGAATACCCTGCTCGGGCAACACTACTACCGTGACGGCTCCTATATTTATGTCACCGACAGCCAACGACGCATGCTCTATCACAGAGACAACGTGCGTATAGGGCAAACGGAAACCAACAATTTGGTGGTCCCCCATCAAGGCCCGACCAACGGCAGCCAGCAGATGGTGAATTACGTCGGTGAAAAGATGCTGGCAGGTTTTGCTATCGTTCCGGCCACCGGCTGGGAAGTTGTTGCGCTGCGGCCAACGTTAGAGACGCTGAAGCCACTCGATGGCCTGATGCTTAACGTGCTGCGTCATACGCTACCGATGGCGTTGCTGACCATTTTGTGCGTTTGGCTGCTGGCCCGTTTGATTGCCCAGCCGCTGTGGTTGCTGGCGCGCAGCGCCAATAAGATGGATGCCAACGACATTTCTGAAGACATCAACAAGATCTCATCCTGGTATTTTGAGGCGACACAGCTCAAACAGGCCATGCTGATTGGCATCAATCTGTTACAGCAAAAGATTGGCAAGCTGCGTTTCGAAGCGCAAACCGATCCCATGACCGGCCTGTACAACCGCCGCGGACTGGATACCATTCTGAAGTATTGGCAGACCCTGCACCGGGATTTCGCCATTATCGCGCTGGACATCGACCATTTTAAACGGGTTAACGACACCTTCGGTCATGATACGGGGGATGCGGTCATCACGTTTATCGCAGAACAGTTAAGAACCGGTTCTCGCGACAGCGATATTTTGTGCCGCAGCGGCGGCGAGGAATTTTTAGTGCTGCTCCCGGAAACGTCGCAGGATATTGCCGAGCAGATCGCCGAACGGCTGCGCACCAGCACGGAGGCAATGGCATCGCCTGCGGGTAACATCACCATTTCACTGGGTGTTTCCCTGTGGCGCGCGGACAAAAACGGCGATTTTACCATCGACCAGGCACTCAAGCTGGCCGATAAGGCGCTCTATCGCGCCAAGCAGGAAGGCCGTAATCGCGTGGTGCTGGCTCCGGGTGCTTGAAGATAGCGGGTGTGAAGATAACACTAGACTATAACTGTATATATAACCATACTTAATACTTCTCTCTTGGCTGAGGTATTCAAGCGTGGCGCAGGCGTCTCAGGGGTTTATTCTTACCCGCCACTGGCGTGACACCCCCGCTGGCATTCAGATTGATCTCTGGCTCGCCACCGACGGTGGTCCGGTGCTGGTTGCTTTGCCACCTCAACACGCGGTGGCCTTCATTCCCGCGCAGCAGCAGGCGCGCGCTGAAGTGCTGCTGAATGCCGATACCTCCGCGCCGCGTAAGCAGCGTCCCCCCTCGTTGCGCCCCCTGACCCTGCATGATTTTCACCATCAGCCGCTGCTGGGCCTCTATTGCTCCCATTACCGCCAACTGCTGGCGCTGGAAAAGCGATTACAGGAAGCGGGCATTACCGTTTATGAAGCCGACATCCGCCCGCCCGATCGTTATCTGATGGAGCGCTTTATCACCGCACCGGTGTGGTTCAGCGGTCAACCCGCCGGGCCGAACGCGGTGGTTCAAGCCCAGATGAAGCCCTGCCCTGACTATCGACCCCGGTTAAAACTGGTGTCGCTGGATATCGAAACCAGCCGCCATGGCGAGCTTTACTGCATCGGGCTGGAAGGGTGCGGACAGCGTCAGGTGTATATGCTGGGGCCAGAACCCGACGATGCGCCGCTTGCGCCTGAATTTGCGCTGGAATATGTCAACAGTCGCCCGCAATTGCTGGAGAAACTTAACGCCTGGTTTGCAGAGCACGATCCCGATGTGATCATCGGTTGGAATCTGGTGCAGTTTGACCTGCGCGTGCTGCAAAAACACGCCGAGCGTTATCGCATCCCGCTGCGCTTGGGGCGCGGCAATCAGGAACTGGAGTGGCGCGAGCACGGATTCAAACAGGGGCATTTCTTTGCCAGTACGCCAGGGCGGCTGATCGTAGACGGCATTGAAGCCTTGAAATCTGCTACCTGGAATTTTCCCTCATTCAGTCTGGAGTACGTGTCCCAGACGCTGCTGGGCGAAGGTAAACTGTCGGATAATCCTTACCAGCGCATGGATGAAATCGAGCAGCGTTTTGCACACGACAAACCCGCTCTCGCCCGCTATAACCTTCAGGACTGCGAGCTGGTCACGCGCATTTTTGAAAAAACCGATCTGATGTCGTTCCTGCTGGAGCGCGCCACCGTCACCGGATTGGCGGCGGATCGCAGCGGCGGGTCGGTCGCCGCATTCAGCCACCTGTATCTGCCGCGCATGCATCGTCTTGGTTACGTGGCTCCCAATCTGGGTGAGGTTGCCGTGGAGGCAAGCCCCGGTGGCTTTGTGATGGATTCAGCGCCTGGGCTGTATGACTCGGTGTTGGTGCTTGATTATAAAAGTCTGTATCCCTCGATCATCCGTACCTTTCTGATCGACCCGGTGGGGCTGGTTTGCGGCATGCAGCAGCCGGATGACGATGCTTCGGTGCCCGGCTTTCGCGGCGCTCGCTTCTCGCGCCAGCAGCACTGCCTACCCGCCATTGTCGAGCAGATTTGGCAGGGACGTGATGCCGCCAAGCGCGCCGGAAATAAACCGCTGTCGCAGGCGCTGAAAATCATCATGAACGCCTTCTATGGCGTGCTGGGGGCTAGCGGCTGCCGTTTCTTCGATCCGCGTCTGGCCTCCTCTATCACCCTGCGCGGCCACGAGATTATGCAGCAAACCCGCGCCTTGATTGAGGCGCAGGGCTATCAGGTGATCTACGGTGATACCGACTCCACCTTTGTCTGGCTGAAACGCGCGCACGATAATGATGAGGCCATCGAGATAGGCCGTAAGCTGGCCCAGTTGGTCAATCACTGGTGGCAAAACCACCTGCAACAAACAGTAGGGCTGACCAGCGCGCTTGAGCTGCAATTTGAAACCCACTATTGCCGCTTTCTGATGCCGACCATTCGCGGTGCGGAACAGGGCAGCAAGAAGCGCTATGCGGGTATGGCGCAGACGCCTGACGGGGAAAAAATCGTCTACAAAGGGCTGGAAACGGTACGCACCGATTGGACCCCGCTGGCGCAGCAGTTTCAGCAACAGCTGTATGCGCGTATTTTCCGCCAGCAGCCTTATCAAACCTGGCTGCGTGACTATGTCGAAAAAACCCTGAACGGCGAGTTTGACGATCTGCTTGTCTACCGTAAACGACTGCGTCGCCCGCTCAGTGATTACCAGAAAAACGTACCGCCGCACGTGCGTGCCGCCCGACTCGCTGACGACTACAACCGCCAGATAGGTCGCCCGCTTCAATACCAGAACGGCGGTTGGATCAGCTATGTGATGACGCAGAGCGGCCCGGAGCCGATGGAAACCCGCCACTCGACGCTGGACTATACTCACTATGTTGAGCGCCAACTGCAACCGGTGGCCGATGCCATCCTGCCGTTTTTACAGGATGATTTTTCCAGCCTGATTACCGGCCAGATGGGATTATTTTAAGCGTTGAATGGATGACGAATGCCGCGCCTTCCATTACCATACACCCCTTTCAATACTCTAAATAATTCGCGTTGCAGGAAGGCGGGGATCTGCCTGACTGAAAACGGGTATGCATTACCACCACTAACCATTCATCTCCAAAGGGATTAACGACAGGCTTTTCCCTGTCCGACATGCCCGACAATGACAAATATCGAGCTACGAATTTATGCTTTTTACACTTGGTCAACGCTGGATCAGCGATACGGAAAGCGAGCTGGGACTGGGCACGGTTGTTGCTCTGGATGTACGCATGGTCACACTGCTTTTTCCCGCAAGCGGAGAAAACCGCCTCTATTCAAGAAGCGATGCCCCGATAACTCGTGTCATGTTTAATTCTGGCGATACCGTCACCAGCCACGAAGGCTGGCAGCTCAGCGTCACTGAAACCCGCGACGAAAACGGGTTGATCGTGTATATCGGTGAACGCCTTGATGACGGCACCCCGGCAGAACTGCGCGAAGTGATGCTGGACAGCAAGTTGACCTTTAATAAGCCGCAGGATCGCCTGTTTGCCGGGCAGATCGATCGTATGGATCGTTTTGCCCTGCGCTATCGCACGCGTTTGCACCAACAGGCTCAGGCGTTGCAGCCTTGGGGCGGCCTGCGCGGCATGCGCGCCAGCCTGATCCCTCACCAGTTGCACATTGCGCGCGAAGTGGGTCAGCGCCACGCGCCACGCGTGCTGCTGGCCGATGAAGTGGGTCTGGGCAAGACCATTGAAGCCGGGATGGTTATCCACCAGCAACTGTTGGCCGGGCGCGCTGAACGCGTGCTGATCGTGGTGCCGGAAACCCTGCAACATCAGTGGCTGGTGGAGATGCTGCGCCGCTTTAACCTGCTGTTTTCCCTGTTTGATAATGAGCGTTATGCCGAGGCCAGACTCGACAGCAGCAACCCGTTTGAAACCGAGCAGTTGATCATCTGCTCCCTGAGTTTTGTTCAGAAAAATGCGGCGCGCTTTGAACAATTGCTGGCGGCACATTGGGATTTGCTGGTAGTCGATGAAGCACATCACCTCTCCTGGAGCGAAGCCGCACCTAGCCCTGAATATCAGGCGATTGAACAGTTGGCGCAGCGCATTCCTGCCGTGCTGCTGCTGACGGCAACCCCTGAGCAACTCGGTCAGGAGAGCCACTTTGCTCGTTTGCGGCTGTTAGATCCAAACCGTTTCCACGACTACCGTGAATTCGTAAAAGAGCAGCAGCAGTATCGTCCGGTGGCAGATGCGGTTGCGCTACTGCTTGCCGGTGAAAACCTCAGCAAAGATGAGATGAACCTGCTCACCGAACTGCTGAGCGAGCAAGACTGCGAACCGCTGCTCAAAGCGGTCAATAGCGACACCGACGATCGCCAAACGGCGCGTCAGGAACTGATCGCCATGCTGATGGACAGGCACGGCACCAGCCGCGTGCTGTTCCGCAATACGCGCCAAGGCGTAAAGGGCTTCCCGCAGCGGGTGCTGCATCAGATCAAGTTACCGCTGCCCGCGCAATACCAGACCGCCATTAAAGTCTCCGGCATCATGAGCGGCGGTAAAACGCCGGAAGCGCGCGCGCGCGACATGCTGTACCCGGAGCAGATTTACCAAATGCTGGAAGGGGACGATGCCACCTGGTGGAACTTCGATCCGCGCGTTGAGTGGCTGCTCGGCTACCTGACCGCCAATCGTGACAAAAAAATATTGGTGATTTGCGCCAAAGCGGCCACCGCCTTGCAGCTTGAGCAGGTGCTGCGCACGCGTGAAGCGATTCGCGCCGCCGTCTTCCACGAAGGGTTGTCTATCCTTGAGCGCGATCGCGCGGCGGCCTATTTTGCCTCGGAAGAGGATGGCGCACAGGTGCTGATTTGCTCTGAGATCGGCTCTGAAGGACGCAACTTCCAGTTCGCCAGCCATCTGATCATGTTCGATCTGCCGTTTAATCCGGATCTGCTGGAGCAGCGTATCGGCCGTCTGGATCGTATCGGACAAACGCAAGAAATTCAGGTGCTGGTGCCCTATCTGGAAAACACCGCGCAGGCGCTGCTGGTGCGTTGGTATCACGAAGGGCTCGATGCCTTCGAACATACCTGCCCAACGGGCCGCACCATTTATGATGCCCATTACAGCACGCTGATTGAGCGCCTGAGCGCTCCCGGTGAAAGCGACGGGCTGGATGAGTTTATTCATGCCTGCCGTCAACAACATGATGCGCTGAAAGCACAGCTCGAACTCGGCCGCGACCGCCTGTTGGAAATGCACTCTAACGGCGGTGAAGCCGCGCAGGGGCTCGCCCAATCCATCGCGGAACAGGACAACGACGTTAACCTGGTCACTTTCGCCCTGAATCTGTTCGATATCGTCGGCGTGAATCAGGAAGATCGCAGCGATAATCTGATTATTCTGACGCCTTCCGATCATATGCTGGTGCCGGATTTTCCCGGCTTGCCGCAGGATGGCTGCACCATCACCTTCGAACGTGAGCAGGCGCTGTCGCGGGAAGATGCACAGTTTGTCAGTTGGGAACATCCGCTGATCCGCAACGGCATGGATCTGATTTTGTCCGGCAATACCGGTAGCTGTGCCGTATCATTGCTGAAAAATAAAGCGCTGCCCGTGGGGACGCTGCTGGCTGAACTGGTCTACGTGGTGGAAGCACAGGCACCGAAGCAGTTGCAGTTGACCCGCTTCCTGCCGCCCACACCGCTGCGTTTACTGATGGATCGCACCGGTAAAAATCTGGCACCGCAGGTCGAGTTTGAAAGCTTTAACCGCCAGCTCAACGCGGTGAACCGTCATACTTCCAGCAAGTTGGTGAACGCCGTGCAGGCTGACGTCCACAGTATGTTGCAACAGGCCGAACCGCTGGTTGCCGCTCAGGCACAACAGTTGATTATCGAGGCGCAACAGCAGGCCGATCTGCAACTGCGCCGCGAACGCGAACGTCTGGAAGCCCTGAAAGCGGTCAACCCGAACATCCGTGACGATGAGTTGCTGGCGCTGGAAACACAGCGGGAGCAGGTATTGCTCAATCTGCATCAGGCCAACTGGCGACTGGATGCCATTCGTTTGGTGGTGGTCTCTCACCAGTAGTCAATAATGCCAGCGGCAACGGCCCTCCGTTGCCGCCGCAGGAGCCATCATGGAACCCTATAACCCGCCCCTCGATCCCTGGCTGCACGTGCTGTATCAGGATCAACACATTATTGTGGTCAACAAGCCCAGCGGCTTGCTCTCCGTGCCCGGCAGAGCGCCTGAGCACCACGACAGCACGATGAGCCGCATTCAGCGGGATTTTCCCCACGCGGAATCCGTGCACCGTCTCGATATGGCCACCAGCGGTGTGATTGCCGTGGCGTTGACCAAAGCGGCCGAGCGGGAGCTGAAACGCCAGTTTCGCGAACGCGAACCCAAAAAATCCTATATCGCACGCGTATGGGGATGGCTGGAGCACGATGAAGGATTGATCGATCTGCCACTGATTTGCGACTGGCCCAATCGCCCAAAACAGAAGGTCTGTTTTGAAGAAGGAAAACCGGCGCAAACCCAGTATCAGGTTCTGGCACGCGAGGCCGATGGCACCACGCGTGTGAAGCTGATGCCGATTACCGGGCGTTCACACCAATTGCGTGTGCACCTGCTGGCACTCGGACACCCGATCCTCGGTGATGGTTTTTACGCTCACCCTGAAGCCAAAGCGCTGGCACCGCGTCTGCTGCTGCACGCGCAGGAACTGGCTATCACGCACCCTGCTTTTGGTACACCGATACATTTTCGCTGTGAGCCTGATTTCTGATTTTTAGGGTAATCGTCGAGAAAAACGTGGGAAAAACCGGAGAGGGGTTACTTGGCGACGTGGCTGCTCTTCAAAAATTCATAGGCCGCCTGAATGTCTTGCGCCTTGCGTTTTGCCATGTCCATCATGCGCGGAGAGAGCCCCTTACCCGCCAGTTTATCGGGGTGGTGCTCGTTCATCAGTTTACGATAAGCGCGTTTTACCGTAGCGGCATCATCACTGGTGCGCACGCCCAGCGTACGGCAGGCACTCTCAAGCGTAGGCCCGCGCGTATAAGGCGGCTGCTGACGCTGCCCGCCCTGCGATTGCCCGCCATACGACTGTCCGCCGTAGGATTGATTGCGGCGCTGGTAGGATTTGCCATTCTGCCTCGATTGATGTTGCTTCGATTGGCCCTGTTGCTGAGACTGGCGCTGCTGCCCTTCCATATGGCGCATGAAAAACTCGAACTGTTCACGCGTCACGCCCAGTTCATCCGCAAACACGTACAGTAACCGGCGTTCGTTCGGGTGCAGTGCACCGTCGTTAAACGCGACCTGAAGTTGGATATCAAGAAACATTCTGATCATATCGAAGCGACCCAGGCAGGCATCGCGCAGCTTACGCAGCTTGGTGCGTACCGGGAACGCATTGGATTTCCCTTCACGAAAGGCCTTCTGCGCCGCCAGACGTGCCTCACCAAACAGCTCCAGCCGGTCCATCATCAAGGTGGCAGCATGAATATCCGCTTCGGTGACGCGTCCTTTGGATTTGGTCAGGTGCCCCATGGCCTGAAAGGTGGTGAGAAAAAACAGCGACTGTCGGGTAGACTGTGCGGAGAAAAAATCACGGCGACGCGCAGCCCTGGCTCGATCAACCATATGGCCCATCAGCACGCCCGTAATCACTCCCCACACGCCGCCGCCGGACATAATACCCAGTATCAAGCCCAGCAACTTGCCCCAATAGCGCATATACTTCCTCAAATCCTCATGCCGTCGGCCAAAAATTGCTTTATCATACCCGTCATTTAGCGTTGCACCTAACGGCAGAGCAGAGAAACAGTGGGGAATTTACACTGGCGCAACGTAAGCCAGTGATATAGTCTCTGACCGTTTGCCGGCATGATGCCCTTGATGACGGAACACCGATACCGCGTATGAAAAAATGTTTTCCAACTCTGCTGGCCACCTTGATTGGGTCGGCGCTCTACAGCCAACACGCGTTGGCCGATCTTGCCGCCCAGTGCCGGCTTGGCGTTCCTACGTTCACACGGCCGCTGGTCACTGGCGAGCCCAATACGCTCCCGGTGCATATTCAGGCGGACAAAAGCGAAGCCAACTATCCGGATAACGCCCGTTTCCTGGGTAACGTCAATATCGAGCAAGGCAACAGCCGTTTGCAGGCCGATCAGGTTGAACTGCGCCAGACCGGCACTGACACCGCGGGTGCCCCGGTTCGCACCATCACCGCCACCGGCAATGTCAATTATGATGACAACCTGGTCATCCTGAAAGGCCCCAAAGCCTGGTCTAACCTGAATACGCGAGATACCGACGTGTTTCAGGGCGATTACCAGATGGTTGACCGTCAGGGCCGTGGCGATGCCGATAAAATGCAAATGCGCGGTGACAGTCGCTACACCATTCTGGAAAACGGCTCTTTCACTACCTGTCTGCCGGGTGATGATAGCTGGAGTGTCGTCGGTTCGGAAGTGATCCATGACAGGGATGAGCAAGTTGCTGAAATTTGGAATGCGCGCGTCAAAATTGGCAACGTTCCGGTCTTCTACAGCCCTTACCTGCAACTGCCCGTGGGTGACAAACGCCGTTCCGGCTTTTTGATTCCCAACGCCCGCTACAGCGGCAGCAGCGGCTTTGAACTGATCACGCCCTATTACTGGAATATCGCACCCAATATGGATGCGACCATTACACCGCACGTCCTGACCAAGCGCGGCGTACAGTTGCAAAACGAGTTCCGTTACCTTGCCACCCCGGGCTCCGGTACAGTGCAGTTGGACTGGTTGCCGAATGACAGAGCCTATCGTCGCGACAATATGGACGACAAAGATACGCGCTGGCTGTTCCACTGGCAGCACGAAGGTATCATGGATCAGGTGTGGCGCTTTAACAGCGATTACACCAAGGTCAGCGATATTAACTATTTCAAAGACCTCGATTCTTCTTACGGCTCCACGACCAGCGGCTACGTGAACCAAAAATTCAGCGTCGGCTATGCCAACCAGAATTGGGACGCCACGTTATCCAATAAACAGTTCCAATTGCTGGCAGCCAACACCAACAATGATGTTTACCGCGCCGAACCCCAACTCGACCTCAACTACTACCGAGAGGATATCGGCCCATTCGACATGCATCTTTATGGGCAGGCGGTAAAATTTACCAACATGAACAACAGCCTCCCCGAAGCGACGCGTTTCCATGCCGAGCCAACGGTCAGTCTGCCATTGACCAACCGCTGGGGTAGCCTGAACACCGAAGCGAAGCTGATGGCCACCCATTACCAGCAAACCAATCTGGAACGTTTTCGTACCTATCCCAACAAGCGAAATGACATTGACAGTGATGCGCTGAAAGACTCGGTCAATCGCGTTTTGCCGCAGTACAAAGTTGACGGCAAACTGGTGTTTGAACGCGAAATGGATTGGTCCAACGCCTTTACCCAAACGCTGGAGCCGCGCGTCCAGTACCTGTACGTGCCTTACCGCGATCAGCGCAGCATTTACACCTATGACTCCACGCTGCTGCAAAATGACTACACCGGCCTGTTCCGCGACCGCAGTTACAGCGGGTTGGATCGCATCGCGTCGGCCAATCAGATTGCGACCGGTTTGACCACCCGCGTTTATGATCAAAATCTGGTGGAACGTTTTAATGCTTCCGTCGGTCAAATCTATTACTTCGATCGCCCCAGAACCGGGGATAGCACCACGGTCATGGACCAAAACGACGATAACGGCAGCCTGGTGTGGGCCGGTGACAGCTACTGGAAGATTAACGATGTGTGGGGCATGCGCGGCGGTTTGCAATATGACACCCGCCTTGAGAGCATTTCTCAGGGCAACGCGGTGCTGGAATACCGTCAGGATAGCGAGAAACTGGTGCAGTTAAACTACCGCTATGCCAGCCGGGAATATATTCAAAACTCGGTACAGAATCTGTTGCCGAGCCAAGCCTATCAACAGGGCATTTCGCAGGTGGGGATCACCGCAGCGTGGCCAATTGCCGAGCGGTGGTCAGTGGTCGGTGCGTATTACTACGACACCAAAGCGAATCAAACCGCCAACCAGCGTATCGGCTTTCAATACAATACCTGTTGCTGGGCCGTCAATATGGGCTACGAGCGGAAAATTACCGACTGGAACACCAATCGGCAATCCAGTGAGTACGATAACAAGTTCTCGATCAACATCGAGCTACGGGGTTTAAGCAGCAATGAAACGCTGGGTGCGCAAAAAATGCTGCGCTCCGGTATTCTGCCTTATCAGCGCGCATTCTGATGCGGTCGTGCGCGCGTGGAATAAACGGTAACACATCAACTTTTAATCCGCCTTGCGGGTGAAACTAACGGGAAAGGTATGAAGAACTGGAAAACGCTTATCCTCGGGCTGGCCCTCAGCGCCAATGCAGCGGTTGCTGCGCCACAGGTTGTTGATAAAGTCGCCGCCGTCGTGGACAACAGCGTCGTGCTTGAAAGTGATGTCAGCACGCTTTTACAGTCCGTGAAGATGAATGCGCAGCAAGCGGGACAACAGTTACCGGATGAGAGTACGTTGCGCCACCAGATCCTCGATCGTCTGATTATGGATAACATCATTTTGCAAATGGCAAAAAAAATGAATATCCAGATTGGTGATGCGCAGTTGGATCAGGCCATCAATAATATTGCGGCTCAAAACCGCATGACGCTCGACCAGCTAAAAAGCCAGTTGGCCTATGAGAATTTGACCTACAGCAGCTATCGCAATCAGATTCGTAAAGAGATGACGATTGCCGAAGTCCGTAATAACGAAGTGCGTCGCCGCATTACGGTCCTGCCTCAGGAAGTTGACGCGCTGGCAAAACAGATCGCTAACCAGACCGGTGAAGACGCTGAACTGAACCTGAGCCACATTCTGATCCCGCTGGGAGAAAATCCGTCACAGCAACAAGTGGATGACGCTGAAAACCTGGCTAAATCGCTGGTACAACAGCTGCAAGGCGGGGCCGATTTTGCCAAACTGGCTATCGCACATTCAGCGGATTCACAGGCGCTGAAAGGCGGCCAAATGGGCTGGGGTAAACTTCAGGAGATCCCGTCCCTGTTCGCCGAACGTCTGACACAGACCCAAAAAGGCCAGGTGGTCGGTCCGATCCGTTCCGGCGTGGGTTTCCACATTTTGCGCGTTAACGATATTCGCGGCGGCGACAAATCCGTTTCCGTTACCGAAGTGCATGCACGCCACATCCTGTTGAAACCGTCTGTCGTGATGAACGACAGCCAGGCACAGGCTAAACTGGATGAGGTTGCGCAGCAGATCAAACGGGGAACCACCGACTTTGCCGCTCAGGCAAAACAGCTTTCACAAGATCCCGGCTCGGCCAATCAGGGCGGCGATCTGGGCTGGGCAACGCCGGATATGTACGATCCGTCATTCCGCGATGCGCTGATGAAACTGCGCAAAGGGGAAATCAGCGCCCCGATCCACTCCTCCTTCGGCTGGCACTTGATTCAACTGTTAGAGACACGTCAGGTAGACAAAACCGACGCGGCGCAGAAAGATCGTGCTTACCGCATGCTGTTTAACCGTAAATTCTCGGAAGAGGCGCAAACCTGGATGCAGGAACAACGTGCAGCCGCTTACGTGAAGATCGTTAACGGCAGCGACAGCAGCTCAGCACAATGACCACAACCACGTCTCGTATCGTGATCACCCCCGGCGAACCCGCCGGGATTGGTCCCGACCTCATCATTCAACTGGCTCAGCGCGACTGGCCGGTAGAACTGGTGGTGTGCGCCGACCCCGCGTTGCTGCGTAGCCGAGCGAAGCAGTTGAGTCTGCCGTTAACGCTGCGAGACTACCAACCCGATACCCAAGCCAGCGCGCAACGTGCGGGCTCGCTGACGATATTGCCGGTGTCATTATCCGCAGAGTCTTCCCCCGGCGAGCTTAACGTCGACAATGGCCTGTACGTGGTAAACACGCTGGCTCGCGCCTGTGATGGCTGCCTGAGCGGCGAGTTTGCCGCACTGGTAACCGGGCCGGTGCATAAAGGTATCATCAACGATGCCGGTGTGCCTTTCAGCGGACACACCGAGTTTTTCGCCGATCGCAGCGGCTGCAAAAAAGTGGTGATGATGCTGGCAACCGAGGAACTGCGCGTGGCGCTGGCGACCACGCACCTGCCGCTGGCTGACGTTTCCCGTGCCATTACCCGCGACAGCCTGCATGAGGTGATTACGATTTTGCAGCGCGATCTCCAGCAGAAGTTTGGTCTGGCCCGTCCGTGCATTTACGTGTGTGGACTTAATCCACACGCCGGCGAAGGCGGCCATATGGGACGTGAGGAGTTGGATATCATCATTCCTGCGCTGGATGAGCTGCGCGCACAGGGGATGAATCTGGTGGGCCCGTTGCCCGCAGATACGCTATTCCAGCCCAAATACCTGAAAGAAGCAGACGCCGTACTGGCGATGTATCACGATCAAGGGCTGCCGGTATTGAAATACCAGGGGTTTGGCCGAGCGGTTAACATTACGCTAGGCTTACCCTTTATCCGAACCTCTGTCGATCACGGCACCGCGCTCTCGCTGGCGGGAACCGGTGACGCAGAACCGGGCAGCTTTATCACGGCATTGCAGCTTGCCATCAACATGACTCAACACCATAACGAAACACCGTAATGAATAATCGCGTCCATCAAGGCCACTTTGCCCGTAAGCGTTTCGGGCAGAATTTTTTAAACGATCAGTTCGTGATCGAGAGTATTGTCTCCGCCATTCATCCCCAGGCCGATCACGCCATGGTGGAGATTGGTCCCGGCCTCGGCGCGTTAACGCTGCCCGTTGCCGAACACCTGACCCGGTTTACGGTTGTCGAACTGGACCGCGATCTGGCGGCTCGATTAACGGTACATCCGCAGCTCAAAGATAAGCTGACCGTTATCCAGCAAGATGCCATGACGGTGAATTTCTCCGAGCTATCACAACAGATTGGTCAGCCGTTACGCGTTTTTGGCAACTTACCTTACAACATATCAACGCCGTTGATGTTCCATCTGTTTAGCTATACTCACGCTATTCGCGATATGCACTTCATGTTGCAAAAAGAAGTGGTGAACCGCCTTGTCGCTGGTCCGAACAGCAAAGCCTATGGTCGGTTAAGCGTGATGGCACAATACTATTGCCAGGTGATTCCGGTACTCGAAGTGCCGCCTACCGCCTTTACGCCGCCGCCCAAAGTGGATTCTGCTGTCGTGCGTCTTGTTCCGCATGCCGTACAGCCTTATCCTGTTGCTGATGTCCGCGTGCTGAGTCGCATTACCACAGCCGCATTTAACCAGCGCCGCAAAACATTGCGCAACAGTCTGGGCAATGTGTTCAGCGTCGAGCAGCTTATCGCGTTAGAGGTTGATCCCACCACCCGTGCGGAAAATATCTCTGTAGAGCAATACTGCCGGCTGGCCAACTGGCTGTCTGAGCATCCGCCAACGCAGGAATAACTGGAAGTGTCGCGATGATTAATACGCCCCGTGTTTGTGTTCAGGTTCAGAGTTTTTATGTTGAAGCGCAGTCCGAGCCCGATGAGAGCCGCTTTGTCTTTGCTTACACCATCACAATCCGCAATCTGGGGCGTAATCCTGTCCAACTGCTTGGGCGTTACTGGATGATCACCAACGCCAACGGACGTCAAACTGAAGTTCAGGGCGAAGGCGTGGTCGGGGAACAACCGGTGATCGAACCTGGCAGTGAATTTCAGTACACCAGCGGTACGGTGCTGGAAACGCCGCTGGGCACGATGGAAGGTCATTACCACATGATCGATCATCAGGGCGATGCCTTTCAGGTTCCTATTTCTGTTTTTCGTTTAGCGATCCCCTCACTGATTCATTGATTATGTCTACCTATTTAATTGGCGATGTGCACGGCTGCTTTGACGAGCTAATGGCACTGTTGGCGCAGGTTTCTTTCAATCCGGCGCACGACCGGCTGTGGTTTACTGGCGATCTGGTGGCACGCGGTCCGGCTTCCTTGGAGGTGCTGCGCTATGTGCGTTCGTTAGGCTCGGCCGCACAGACGGTGCTGGGCAACCACGATCTGCATTTGCTGGCGGTTTATGCGGGTATCAGCAGGAACAAGCCGAAAGACAGGCTTAACGATCTGCTGAACGCACGGGATGTTGATACCCTGATTAACTGGCTGCGCCGCCAACCGGTGATGCTGGTCGACGACGATCTCAAACTGGTGATGGCCCATGCTGGCGTAACGCCGCAGTGGGATCTGGCCACCGCGCAAATGTGCGCACGGGAAGTGGAAGCCATACTCAGCAGCGACAGCTATCCACTGTTTTTGGACGCCATGTACGGCGATATGCCCAATCACTGGAGCCCGGAACTGAGTGGTTTGCCGCGTCTGCGCTTTAGCACCAACGTATTCACCCGCATGCGCTACTGCTTCTCGGGCGGGCAGCTAGACATGATATGCAAAGAGGCACCGTCACAGGCACCTTCATTGCTCAAGCCGTGGTTTTACTTGCCCAGCCCGGTCGTAGAAGGGAATGCAGAAACGCCGGGCTATGCCATCGCATTCGGCCACTGGGCCTCTCTGGAAGGAAAGTGGACGCCGGATAACATTTATGCGTTGGATACGGGCTGCTGCTGGGGAGGCGAATTGACGATGTTGCGCTGGGAGGATAAGCAGATCTTTACTCAGCCGTCATTGGCACAAGGCATGGCAGCAGTCGGCGCAGAATAAGTAAAACACGCGCGGCCAGATTGACCCACGCGTGCGCCTATTCAGTTAACGCCGTTCGAGAATCTCAAAGCAATAGCTGTGCGAGTTCTTCTCATCAGCATCATGAAACTCGCTGAACACCGATGACCAGGCATCCGGTTCGTACTCCGGGAAATGGGTATCACCTTCCACTTCGGCGTCAATGTGCGTCAGATACAGACGTGAAGCCTGGGGCAGCATTTGCTGATAAATACTGCCGCCACCAATCACCATCACCTCTTCCGCCCCTTCGGCCGCTTCCAACGCCGCCTCCAGGGTCGACACCCAGGTCACACGCTCATCGTCGCCGGCATGGCTGCTGACGACAATATTTTTCCTTCCCGGCAATGGCTGGCCGATAGAGCGAAACGTGTTACGCCCCATAATAATGGGCTTATTTAACGTCTGGCGCTTAAACCACGCCAGATCCGCCGGCAAATGCCACGGCATGGCGTTTTCCATGCCGATAACACGATCTACCGCCAGTGCTGCAATCAAACTAATCACCATGGTAAAGCCCTATAGCTCAAAAATTGCAGACACTATACGTAAAGGTGATGGGTACGTCGATACGGCGATTTTCTGATGGGCAAAATAAGCAAAATCTTAATGCCGCTACACGCCAGGACGTTTGCGATACAACCAAATCCCCGGAAGAGACAACCCAATCGACAGCGCACCGACAATAAATGAAGCCTTAAGGAAATGCGTGATTAGTACGCGCATCAACGCTTCGCTGTATCCCTGATGGGAAAGCTCCACCAGCGAAATCATCGCGGTATACGCTGAAATACCGGGGAACATCGGAATCACCGCCGCAACGGTAAACACTTTCGGGTGCGCCAGCAGCCAGCGCGACCAGCGGATCCCGATCACCCCGATCAATATGGCCGCCAAAAACGATCCCCATTCGACAGGCATGCCCATCTGCACGCACAGGAAACGCGCACCGTGCCCCACGCCACCCAGCAGTGCGCAATAAGGCAGCGCCTTGACCGGCACATTGAACACCATAGCAAAACCCAGCGCAGGCACTGCCGCCAGCAAGACATCCTGCAATAGCCCCCACAGCAGCGTTAAGCCCATGTGCGTAACCCCCATATTGCCATTGCAGCCACGACGCCAATGCAGGTTGCCAGCGTCAGCAGGCTGGCAACTGCCCAGCGCGCCAGCCCGGTATTCACATGCCCTTTAAACATATCCGCTACCGCGTTAATCAGCGGAAAACCGGGCACCAGCAGCAGCACACTGGCCGCCATCGCCACCGTCGAGGTTTGATGAAACGTCGGAACACGCAGCAACAGCCCGGATACCGACGTGGCGACAAAGGCGGTAATACAGAAGTTGATCAAGGGATTGAGATGGCGCGACGTCAATACCTGACGCACGTACATTGCTACACCGCTGGCAAGCATGGTGACCACAAAGGCATCCCAACCGCCGCCGTTGAGCTTACTGAAACAGCCGCACGACAGCGCAACGATAGTCACCACCAGCCAGCGCGGATAGCGCAGCGGCTTGATGCCCGTCAGGCGTTTTTCAACGCCAGCGACATCCAGCAGCTTGTGCTCAGCCATGATCACCACGTGCTGCACCTCTGTCACCACATGCATGTTGATGCCGCGATCGACGTTCTTGCGCGTCGACGTCAGGCAGTGTCCATTCATGATGGTGGTAAGGACAATGGCGTTGGCCGAAATGGAGCTTTCTACACTATCCACCCCGAGCGCCATCCCGAGGCGCGAAGAGAGTTGCTCAACGACCGTGCTCTCCGCGCCGTGCTGCAACAGCATCAGCGCGCATTGGATACACAGCCGGGTGATTTCCCGTTGCTGTGGTGTTTCACTGACCATACGAAGACCCTGACTGATAAAATTAAGACACACTGAATAATTTGAAATGATAACGGGTATAACCATAAATAAAGCAAGGAGACTTGTTAACACAACGCGGTCCGATTGCCAATATTGCTGGTAAGAATAAAATCTTATGAGTGCATCACGCGCGTTACCGCGTTAAGATCGACCGCACACACTTTTTCCGCTTCGTCACCCATTTGGACGCTGTTGATGCTTGAAACCTCACTGTTTGTCGCCACCATCGCGACGCTGGGTATGCTTTCACCCGGCCCCGACTTCTTTCTGGTGATTAAAAACGCCGCACGCTATGCGCGTTTGCCAGCCATGATGACCGCCTTTGGCGTTATCACGGGCGTCGCAACCCACATGGCCTATTGCGTCGCAGGATTAGCGGTGGTAATCACTACCACGCCGTGGCTGTTCAACATTTTAAAGTATGCAGGTGCGCTTTACTTGATCGTGATCGGTATTCAGGCATTACTCTCGCGGGGTGGCAGCAAGCTGAATGTTGCTTCACTACCGCGCCAGGAAGTCAGCTTGAAAAAAGCCTTCCTGCAAGGCTATCTGTGCAATCTGCTTAACCCGAAAGCCACCCTGTTCTTTCTTGCCATGTTCACTCAGGTACTCAGCACCCACTCCAGCGTCGGGGAGAAACTGTGGTATGCCTTTATTATCTGGGCACTTGCCGTCGTCTGGTGGCCGTTGCTGGTACTGCTGTTCCAAAGCGGCCCGGTACGTCGTGCATTGGAAAAAGCGCAAAAGCTGGTAGATAAACTGCTGGGCACCGTGTTGATTGCACTCGGCATCAAGGTGGCATTGGGGTAACACATCCCCTCACCGCCCTGACAGTAAAAACCAGCGCTTACACGCTGGTTTTTTAATCACGTACCAATTCCCTGCTTTTATTCCCCCCCATCCGCAGACGTTGGCACGCTTTTCTTCTGCGCTATACATTGCAATACAGAAGCCCAATTTCTTTGGTCATAGGTATTTATGGCTATTTTTTCATTGATATCTGAACTGAAATATTTTTCTTTAATATTATTGATATCTATCGGGAAAAAGGATTGCGAGCTCGAATCCCACAGCACATTTTCAGTATGAAGGTCATCATGCATGATGCCCAGCTTGTTGAGTCTCTCGATCATATCAACAAATTTTTCCTCGGCATTATTCGGCAACGAACCGGGTGGTAAGGAACTCAGCGTTTCACCAGGAATTTTATACATTCTGACATATGAAACGCCCTCATCATCCACCAGGTGCATGGCAGCGTCTTCTCCGTAATAGCGCCTAAACACCTCGGCCTCATGTTTGGCAATCTCTGCGATCGACTCCCCCTCATCGGCCAGGTAAACCTTTATGAGATATGCATTATCATCTGCATCAATAAAAACTTCCCCATTGGTCCCCTCACCGATGAGCTTACCTACATGAAAATCAACTTTGTGCACGGGGAAATCGGGCTTCATTAAGGTAATGGTATCCATAATTTTTGACGTTCCTGGCTCTAGAGGCGCGTCTTTTTTTAATCTTTTAGCCCATGGGGGAATTGTACCCGTTTGTTCAATTTCCAACGCAAAGGCATAGTCATTAAAGAGCCCCTTTTCCTGAAAACGATACTCAGAGAGTAATTTTTCCGCCGACGCCTCGGTAAAACCGTCAACCTCTTTCAGTACGCTGAGTGCCGTTTTTCTTTTTCTACCGCCCAGACCTACTGTCATAATATTCTCCAACCTTTCGGCGAGATTCTCCTGGTAAAACTTATTATTCTTCAGTCGAAGAACTGTCTTAGGGCCATGCACCGGTTTCATCAGCAGAAAACGGTTATTGCCCATTTTTTTCACATGAATAAATTGGTTGTTAACATTCAAATAGCTCTTGTTATTTTCATCCCATCGCAATCCATTCTTATCCGGAGAGGACAACTGCGTTACATCGATATTATTGGTAAACATATCCGAGGTAATCTGTTTTTCAAGCGTACTCGACACATGAATAGAGGTTGGACGCTCAAATACCCAGCGCCCACCGTCCCAGGATACCAGATAATGTTCTTTATCAGGATAATGACTATTATACACCTCATAATGAACGCCTCGCCCGGGAGAAACCACTTCTCTCACTGGCACAACTTCCCCGTTCATTTCAATATATCGCCCCCAGGGATAATGTGAAGTGTCGTCAATTTTCTCTGCACGATATATCTTTCCCGAGCCATAATACCGTGGGTTATTATTGGTGCAGGGAATATAGTTGAAACCCCTGTCTGGTTCGATGCGGAGCGTGTTAATGATATTTTCCTGTTCGTGGGTAAACACTGGATGCTGGTTATGCGTTCGCATGTGCCAGGTGTTGGATAATGGTTCAAGGTATACCGGTACAAACTCGTGGGAGCCTGAGGCTTTTCGTACCACGATCTCAAACTTTCCCTCTCCATTTTTGTTCAGATCGTAATATTCGCCGTACAACGGTATCTGCTTTTTCCCTTCCCTCACCTCAACATTAAGATTGGCGGCATCGAAGGTGTCAGCATATCGCCACGCAAGCGTCTCCTCATCGACAATCACCTTTCTCTGCAATAACTCAGGTCTGGTAGCATAAGGGTGATATGTCATAAATTCATTGGGATTATCCGTTGGTTTCAGGAAGATCTCCCCACCTTCGGTATGGATAGCGGTATTCCCCGGTTTAAGTTCTAGTAAAATTTCTTTCTTAATCCCGCTGCGCGGATTCTGAACATAATAAGCCGCCCTTTTCTGACCCGGAGTGGTATGCAGCAATTCAGTCGGTTTCACTTTACGGGCCACACCGCGGAATTTGAACGCGATACCATCAACATCAAGAGAGGTCGCAATCTCAGCAATGGTTAGTCGACGAAAGCGTTCAGCACAAATTTCATCACCTTGATTTTTATAGTACTCACGGCGTTTTGCATTCGCAATGAGCTTACCAATTAACGGTTTTATCCCCAGCGTCAGTATGTCCGTCACAATATTTAATCCCTCGGCGGCGCCCCGAGCTTCAGGCCGTGGGCCCCCCTCCGTGTCATCATAAATCATCCTGAAGGGGTTCTCTGCTCTCTGGGCTTGAAATAAAAGCAGTTTTCCTTCGTTCTCGCCTTTAGCATTGAGTATTTCTTCCTCAAAGGCGCAGTGTTCTTTTATATGCTCTGCGGTTCGAGGATCGTACTCAGGCATCAATGCTCGCTTCACTCGATCAGTGCTCTCAGCCAGTGGAGTAATAAAGAGAGGACCGGCTTTTGCCCACTGCTTCAATGACAGCTCAAAATCCTGACCCTGTTCGGCAGTTAATTGCCCATCAGACACCAGATAGTGCTTAATGGCCGAAATCAGCGCATCCTTTTTTTCATCATCAGAAAGAATGTGGCTGTTTTCATTGATAAAAAGCGTGCCATTACTATTATCATAATATGTCACTTCCCGCTTTACTTCTGGCAGCAATAAGGGCGATTGGGAAACATGCCCATCGTCAACAAGAGACATGGAAATCGGATAATTGTCAAAGGAGTCACTACGATTAGCAAGGGTGAGATCATTATCCAGGTTTGATAATGGATTCTCTTTATAAGCAAACGAAGCAGCATCCGATCTGTGCAAAAAATTCAACAACAGCATAAGTTGAACCGTTGTTGCTATTGCACTTTTCCGAGCAGGAAGAAAGGTTGATGATGTGTTGAATATTCTCGGAGAGTTTTCGACATGGTTAATTTGAGAACTGAAACCCTGAACATTAACAGATGAATTTGAATTAATTGATTTTAAAGCTTTCTCACTTTTTTTATTGCACGATTTATCGTGGTAACATTCCGTAGACAAACGATATTGCAGAGCTGAAACAGGCATTCTTTGACTCCATTCAAAAAAAGAATGGACTATAGGCATCGTATTTATGCCATCGTTATTAAAAAAAAATCTCAATTAAGGATTAACGCTATTTTCGTCCTTTCTTTGAGGGAGTGTTTATTATTAAAACACGTTTAAGATGTGAATAATTGTATTATCTTCGCCCATAAAAAAAGCCAGCGCACTCGCGCTGGCTTCTTGGTTAGCGCTGATTAACCTTTAATCTGCGCGTGCATTTCCTGCACCGAGGTCACTTTCTCGGTCGGATCCGCGTTCAGCGCCATCGCCGTAGCGAAGCCGCCGTTCATGGTGGTATCGTAATGCACCTTATACTGCAATGCGCTGCGGCGAATCAGTTTGGAATCTTCAATCGCCTGACGCCCTGCGGTGGTGTTGACGATATAGGTGTACTCGCCGTTCTTGATACGGTCCTGAATGTGCGGACGCCCTTCATGCACCTTGTTCACCAGACGCGGATTGATGCCCGCTTCCCCCAACTCAATGGCGGTGCCGTGGGTTGCATCCAGTTCAAAGCCGTGTTTCAGCAGCTTGGCTGCCAGATCCACAACGCGTGCTTTATCCCCTTCACGAACCGAGAGCAAGGCGCGTCCTGATTTCTTCATCGGCGAGTTGCTGCCCAGCATCGCCTTGGCGAACGCTTCGGCAAAGGTGCGGCCCACGCCCATCACTTCACCGGTAGAGCGCATCTCTGGCCCTAAAATCGGGTCAACGCCGGGGAACTTGTTGAACGGCAGCACCACTTCCTTCACGGAGTAATACGGTGGGATAACCTCTTTGGTGACACCCTGTTCCGTCAGCGTCTTGCCCGCCATCACGCGCGCGGCCACTTTCGCCAGCGGCACACCGGTCGCCTTGGAGACAAACGGCACGGTACGCGCGGCACGCGGGTTCACTTCAATCAGGTAGACTTCATTGTTCTTCACGGCGAACTGCACGTTCATCAACCCGCGCACGCTCAGTTCGAACGCCAGTTTTTCTACCTGCTGGCGCATCACATCCTGAATTTCCTTGCTCAGCGTATAAGCCGGCAACGAACAGGCTGAGTCACCGGAGTGCACGCCCGCTTGTTCGATGTGTTCCATAATGCCGCCAATCAGCACGCGTTCGCCGTCACAGATAGCGTCCACGTCCACTTCGATGGCATCATCGAGGAAACGGTCCAGCAGTACCGGCGCATCGTTGGACACGCTGACCGCATTCTGGAAGTAACGGCGCAAATCGATTTCGTCGTAGACGATTTCCATCGCACGACCGCCCAGCACGTAAGAAGGACGAACCACCAGCGGATAACCGATACCACGCGCTTTTTCCACCGCTTGTTCGATGGAGGTGACGGTGGCGTTTTCCGGCTGTTTCAGACCCAAACGATTCACCGCCTGTTGGAAACGCTCACGGTCTTCGGCACGGTCAATGGCATCCGGGCTGGTACCAATCACCGGCACACCCGCGGCTTCCAGCGCACGCGACAGTTTCAGCGGCGTTTGACCACCATACTGCACGATAACGCCTTTCGGTTTCTCGATACGGACGATTTCCAGCACGTCTTCCAGCGTTACCGGCTCGAAGTAGAGGCGGTCAGAGGTGTCGTAATCGGTTGAGACCGTTTCCGGGTTACAGTTAACCATGATGGTTTCATAACCGTCTTCGCGCAACGCCAGCGCCGCATGCACACAGCAGTAGTCAAACTCGATGCCCTGTCCGATACGGTTCGGTCCGCCACCCAGCACCATGATCTTGTCGCGATCCTGATTCGGGTTAGCTTCGCACTCTTCATCGTAAGTGGAGTACATATACGCGGTATCGGTGGCGAACTCTGCCGCACAGGTATCGACACGTTTGTAGACCGGGTGCAGATCATATTTGTCGCGCAGTTTACGGATTTCGTTTTCAGAAACACCGGCCAGCTTCGCCAGACGCGCATCGGCAAAGCCTTTGCGTTTCAGGGTACGCAGGAAATCGGCTGTCAGCGCCGTCGCGCCTTTCTCGGCAACCTGCTCTTCCAGACGCACCAGTTCTTCAATTTGCACCAGGAACCAGCGATCGATGTTGGTCAGGTTAAACACGCCGTCCACAGACATGCCAGCGCGGAAAGCATCCGCGACGTACCAGATACGCTCAGCGCCTGCGTCTTTCAGCTCGCGGCGGATTTTAGTCAACGCTTCCGGATCGTCCAGATCCACTTTCGGATCGAAGCCCGTTGCGCCGACTTCCAGACCACGCAGCGCTTTTTGCAGCGACTCTTGCTGGGTGCGGCCAATCGCCATCACTTCGCCGACCGATTTCATCTGAGTGGTCAGGCGATCGTTGGCACCGGCAAATTTTTCGAAGTTGAAGCGCGGGATCTTGGTGACAACATAGTCAATGGAAGGCTCGAACGACGCCGGGGTACGACCGCCGGTGATGTCGTTCATCAACTCATCCAGCGTGTAGCCTACGGCCAGTTTGGCGGCAATCTTGGCTATCGGGAAGCCCGTCGCCTTGGAGGCCAGCGCCGAGGAGCGCGATACACGCGGATTCATTTCGATAATGATCAGGCGACCGGTTTTCGGGTTGACCGCAAACTGCACGTTAGAACCGCCGGTTTCTACCCCGATTTCACGCAGTACCGCCATGGAGGCGTTACGCATGATTTGGTATTCCTTGTCCGTCAGGGTTTGCGCTGGCGCAACGGTAATGGAGTCACCGGTGTGGATACCCATGGCATCCAGGTTTTCGATGGAACAGACAATGATGCAGTTGTCTTTCTTATCGCGCACCACTTCCATTTCGTACTCTTTCCAACCGATGAGGGATTCATCGATCAGCAGCTCTTTGGTCGGTGACAGATCCAGACCGCGTGCACAAATTTCTTCAAACTCTTCACGGTTATACGCGATGCCGCCACCGCTGCCGCCCATGGTAAAGGAGGGACGGATAATGCAGGGATAGCCCACATCAGCGGCCACGGCCAGCGCTTCTTCCATGGTATGCGCGATACCGGAACGCGCGGTTTCCAGGCCAATCTTCTTCATGGCGATATCGAAGCGGCGGCGATCTTCCGCTTTATCGATAGCATCGGCGGTCGCACCGATCATGGTAACGCCAAATTCCGCCAGCACGCCCTGACGCTCAAGCTCGAGCGCACAGTTCAACGCCGTCTGACCACCCATGGTCGGCAGCACCGCATCTGGACGCTCTTTTTCGATGATTTTGCGCACTACTTCCCAGTGGATCGGCTCGATATACGTCGCATCGGCCATTTCCGGGTCGGTCATGATGGTCGCCGGGTTGGAGTTCACCAGAACGACGCGATAACCCTCTTCACGTAACGCTTTACACGCCTGCGCGCCAGAGTAGTCGAATTCACAGGCCTGACCGATAACGATCGGGCCAGCACCAAGGATCAGGATGCTTTTAATATCAGTACGTTTTGCCATTTTTCTGCTCCCGATTATTTACCATTGGCACGATAAGATTGAATCAGTTCGATAAAGTGATCGAACAAAGGGGCCGCGTCGTGCGGACCAGGGCTGGCTTCCGGGTGCCCCTGGAAACTGAATGCCGCTTTATCCGTGCGATGAATCCCTTGCAGGGAGCCGTCAAACAGCGATTTGTGCGTTGGGCGCAGCGTCGCAGGCAGTGAGTTTTCATCCACGGCGAAACCGTGGTTCTGCGCGGTAATCATCACGCAGTCTGCATCCAGATCTTTCACCGGGTGGTTACCACCATGGTGACCAAATTTCATTTTGACCGTTTTAGCACCGCTTGCCAGCGCCAGCAGTTGATGACCGAGGCAGATACCAAATACCGGAATGTCGGTCTCCAGGAAGGCTTTGATTGCCTTAATGGCGTAGTCACACGGCTCCGGGTCACCGGGACCGTTGGAGAGGAAAATGCCATCCGGATTCAGTTTGAGCACCTCTTCTGCGGAGGTCTGGGCAGGCACAACCGTCAGACGGCAGCCACGATCGACCAGCATACGCAGAATGTTGCGCTTCACACCGTAGTCATAAGCCACCACGTGGTACGGCAATTCACTTTCCGCTTTGGCGGCAGGCAGTTCACCGGCTAACGTCCAACTGCCTTGCGTCCAGCCATAAGGTTCTTGCGTCGTCACTTCTTTTGCCAGATCCATGCCCTTCAGGCCAGGGAACGCCTTAGCTTTTTCCAGCGCCAGCGCGGCATCCGGCGCATCCCCGGCAATAATGCAGCCATTCTGCGCCCCTTTCTCACGCAGCAAGCGAGTCAGCTTACGCGTATCGATATCGGCGATGGCAACGATGTTATTGCGTTTCAGGTAATCCGAGAGGCTCTCTTCATTACGGTAGTTGCTGGCAATCAGAGGCAGATCGCGAATAACCAGGCCTTGAGCATGAACAGAGGGGGATTCTTCGTCGCTGGCGTTAGTGCCGACATTACCAATATGGGGATAAGTGAGAGTAACAATTTGGCGGGAATAGGAAGGATCAGTGAGGATTTCTTGATAACCGGTCATCGACGTATTGAAGACCACTTCCCCCACTGCCGTTCCCTCTGCCCCGATGGCACGACCGTGGAATTGGGTTCCGTCTTCCAGAACCAATAGCGCTGACTTAATCAAAACACCCTCCAAGGAATAAACAATCATGTTATCTGCATATTAATTCAGATTAGTCACTCCAAATCAATGCAAAAATTACCTTTTAGGTAAACTTTTGGCAAATTGCGCGCATTTTAATGATGGCCGTTCAACTTGTCCACTCTAACCGACATTTTTCTCCATTTTTTATGGCTTACAGCGTCACTGACTGGCTACAGCCACAAAAACAGCCCTCAAAAAGGCAAAGTAAACGGTTGCCTGGCAACATTATTAGCCAGAAGGGAATATTTGACCAGCAGGCGCCTGATCGGGCAATGGCGGGTTAAAAAAACGCCACCAAAAACAGTAAAAACCGGGGGAAATAGCAATTTTTACCAATTACGATATATAAAAATCAAAACAACCCTAAATAATAAAAAGGATGACAAATAAGCCATCCCATTCACTGAGTTAACAAAAAAAATAAAATCAAAGATCGTTCAGAGAAAGCACATCTCTCATATCGAAAAGACCTGATTTTTTAGCTTTCAACCAAATTGCGGCACGAACCGCACCATTAGCGAAGGTCATGCGGCTGGAAGCCTTATGGCTAATCTCAATGCGCTCGCCGACATCCGCAAACATGGCAGTGTGCTCACCGACGATATCCCCGGCACGCAAGCTGGCAAAACCGATACTGTTTGGCACACGTTCGCCGGTGTGACCTTCACGCGCATAGACCGCGCAGGTTTTCAGATCGCGCCCTAACGCTCCCGCAATGGCTTCCCCCATCGCCAACGCCGTCCCTGACGGGGCATCGACTTTATGGCGGTGGTGCGCTTCAAGAATCTCGATATCCGTGTAGTCGCCCATCACCGTGGCCGCTTTCTCCAGCAATTTCAGCATCACGTTGACACCTACGCTAAAGTTGGCGGCAAACACAATACCAATCTCCTGAGCAGCCGCGCTGATAGCCGCTTTGCCCGCATCATCGAAGCCTGTGGTACCGATAATCATGCCCTTGCCATGCTGGCGGCAGAATGCCAGATGTACCAGTGTGCCTTCAGGACGCGTGAAATCGATGAAGATATCAAAATCATCACCTACCGCAGCCAGCGAATCCTGCACGGTAACGCCCAGCGTGCCCAGCCCCGCCAACTCACCGGCATCAACCCCAACCAGCGATGAACCTTCGCGCTCTAGCGCCGCGCCGAGCACCGCGCCTTCCATCTGCGAAACCGCCTGGATCAGTTGACGCCCCATTCGACCACCGGCACCGGCAATCGCTACACGTATTGCATCCTTCATCGTTATCTCTCTTTTTTCACTTGCGCCGTAAAAACGTTCTCAGGTTAGCGGGCCAACGCGACGGCTGCCAGCGGATTTCACACAGGATTAGAAATTTCTGACAAAAAGGGCGAGTAATCAGTAAAAGCTATCCCCCAGAAGCCGTTCGAAGCACAGGGACAGGCAAATTCGACCGAATAGGCAAGAGAGGTAATTACGCATAATCATGCAGTTTTTATGCATTGGAAAGAGGTGAAAACTCAGGCAAAAAAATAGCAGGGATATCACCCTGCTGAAATTGCTGACAAACCGCCCTAGTCCCACCGTCATTCCCGCGCAGGCGGGAATCTCTTGCCGAAGAAATGCGTTTATCCTCACAGAGATCCCCGGCTTTCGCCGAGGATGACGGGAGGGGAGCGCAGGATGACGGGAGGGGAGCCGAGGAGGACAAGGGGTAAAGTGACTTTGTCATCAGTCTGAGCAGGGATATCACCCTGCTATTTTTTACCCTGCCTCACGCCAATATCAATCGATCTGCTTCACTTCTACGCGCAGCTCTTTCGGTACTTCAAAGACAATATTCTCTTCACGGCCTTCCAGCTCGAGTGCGACTTTTCCACCCAGGGATTTAAGGCGCTCAATCACCTGCTGAACCAGAATGTCCGGCGCAGAAGCCCCCGCCGTCACACCCACGCACGCCGCGTCTGTCAGCCAGCGTTCCTGTATATCATTCGCGGAGTCGATAAGGTAAGCGGGTATGCCAGCACGCTGGGACAGCTCTGCCAACCGGTTGGAATTGGAGGAGTTTTTCGACCCGACCACCAGCACCACGTTGGCGCGTTCCGCCAGATAGCGCACCGCTTCCTGACGATTAGTGGTGGCATAGCAGATATCGTCTTTACGCGGGCCGATAATCTGTGGAAAACGTTCACGCAGTGCATCAATCACCGCAGAGGTGTCATCCACCGACAGCGTGGTCTGCGTCATAAAGCAGAGGTTACCCTCATCTTTAACCTGCAAGTTCCACACGTCCTCCGGCGACTCCACCAGATACATGCCGCCGTCATTGTTGCTGTACTGCCCCATGGTGCCTTCTACTTCAGGGTGACCCGCATGGCCGATCAGGATAGCTTCTACCCCTTTGCGGCTGGCACGCGCCACCTCCATATGCACCTTGGTCACCAACGGGCAGGTGGCATCAAAGACGGTCAGATCGCGATTCTTCGCTTCCGCCCGCACGGCCTGAGACACGCCATGCGCAGAAAAAATCAGGATCGCCCCATCAGGCACTTCACCAATCTCTTCAATAAAGATCGCGCCGCGGTCACGCAAGCCATCCACCACATAGCGGTTATGCACCACTTCGTGGCGCACATAAATCGGCGTGCCGTAAATTTCCAGCGCACGCTCAACAATGCTGATGGCGCGATCGACGCCCGCGCAGAAACCGCGCGGATTAGCCAGTAAGATTTGCACGCTCAACCTCCTGCGCCACAGGATCGATATCGATCACCTCTACGTCAAAACTGACGTGATGACCGGCAAGCGGGTGATTGAAATCGACCGTGATCGATTCTTCCGCCACTTCACGGATCACGCCGGGCATATCATTGCCCGCCACACCGCTGAACAGCATGATGGTGCCCACGTCCGGTACGCCGGTCTGGGCAAAATCGCGGCGCAGAAAGAACTGAATCAAATCCGGATTGGACGGCCCGAAGGCCGATTCCGGCGGCAACGTGAAACGGTGCTTATCTCCCCGGCACAAGCCGAGGAGTTGCTGTTCCAGTGCCGGAGACAAACTCTCATCGCCCAGGCGAAACAGCGCGGGTTTGCCCCGTTCGCGGGTCGATTCCGCGACGCTGCCATCTTCCAGCGTCAGCACAAAATGCAGCAGTACGGCGCTGGTATTCTGTACGCTCTGCGTCATGCCTGCCCCTTCGGCTTCGCCGAGGCGTCGTGAGGTGCCAGAAAGCCTTCCAGCACCACCAGACCGGCCCCGATACAAATGGCCGTATCTGCCAGATTGAACGTCGCGAAGTGCCAGTCACCGACATAGAAGTCAATGTAATCGACCACAAAGCCGTGCCAGGTTCTGTCAAACAGGTTCCCCAGCGCGCCGCCGATAATCAGCGCATAGGCAATATTGCTCAGCTTCTGGTCGGCGCGATTGCGGTACATCATTACCAGCAGCGCCACCACGATCATGATGGCGACACCGGCAAAGAACCACCGCTGCCAGCCGCCTTTATCTGCCAGGAAGCTAAACGCTGCGCCGTAGTTACGGGCATAGTGCAGGTTTAACGAGGGAAACAGCGCCCAGGTTTCACCCAACTCAAAATTTGCCAGCACCCAGTATTTGACGCCAAGATCCACCGCCAACACTACCAGCACCAGCCACAGCCAGCGCAACCCGCTTGAACAGATCGATTTATTCATCAGACAAATTTACGCTCTTCGCCATTACCGCCCACATTCGTGGCACAGCGTCCGCATACCTCTGGGTGTGCAGCATCCACACCGATATCGGACTCATAGTGCCAGCAACGCGGGCACTTGTGCCCATCCGCTTTGCTTAAGGCAATTTTCAGACCAGAGAGTTCACTTGCCTGCGCATCCGCCGGGGCATCTTCATAGCGTTCAACCCGCGCCTTGGAGGTCAGCAACGCAAAATGCAACTCCTGTTGCAGACGACCCAGCTTCTCGGACAGTTCAGCGTCGGCATACAGCGTAACCGCCGCTTCCAGCGAACCACCAATGCGCTTGTCATTACGCGCTTGCTCAATCACCTTGTTCACTTCGGCACGCACTTTAAGCATGTCAGCCCAGAACGCATCGTTCAGGGTTTCCTCTTGCGCCAGCCCGAACAGGCCGTCATACCACTCTTCGGTAAACACGTACTGCGCGCGTTCACCCGGCAGGTAGCCCCAGACTTCATCGGCGGTGAAGGACATGATCGGCGCCATCCAGCGTACCAGCGCTTCCACAATGTGGAACAGTGCGGTCTGGCAACTGCGGCGCGCCACGCTGTCGTGCTTGGCGGTGTATTGGCGATCCTTGATGATGTCCAGATAGAACGAGCCCATTTCAATGGAGCAGAACTGCATCAGGCGTTGTACCACGCGGTGGAAATCGTAACTTTCATAGGCCTCAACGATCTCTTGCTGTGCGGCTTGCGCGCAGCCTACCGCCCAACGATCCAGCACCACCATGTCTTCCGGCTTCACGCTGTGCAATGCCGGATCGAACCCGTTCAGGTTCGCCAGCAAGAAACGCGCGGTGTTACGGATGCGGCGATAAGCATCGGCAGAGCGTTTGAGGATCTCATCGGACACGGCGATCTCACCGGAATAGTCGGTGGAGCCGATCCAAAGACGCAGAATATCCGCGCCCAGCTTGTCCATCACGTCCTGCGGCGCGATGGTGTTGCCGATGGATTTGGACATCTTGCGGCCCTGACCATCGACGGTGAAGCCGTGGGTCAGCACCTGGCGGTACGGGGCTTTGCCTTTGATCGCCGTAGAGATCATCAGCGAGGACATAAACCAGCCGCGATGCTGGTCAGAGCCTTCCAGATACATATCGGCCGCATGCCCTGCGAATTCCGGGCGCACATCCACCACAGAGGCGTGGGTCGATCCGGAATCGAACCACACATCCAGCGTATCCGGCACTTTGACATAATTGGCAGCATCAGCGCCCAGCAGATCGGCCGGATCGAGATCCCACCATGCCTGAATACCGTCCTGCTCAACGCGTTTCGCCACCGCTTCAATCAGCTCTGGCGTGCGTGGGTGCAGTTCTTCGGTCTCTTTGTGGACAAACAGCGACATCGGCACGCCCCAAGTACGCTGGCGCGAGATACACCAGTCTGGGCGGTTGGCAACCATGGATTCGATGCGCGCCTGACCCCAATCCGGGATCCACTGCACGCCTTTGATTTCAGACAGCGACTGCTGACGCAGCCCTTTTTGATCCATGCTGACGAACCACTGCGGCGTGGCACGGAAGATGATCGGCGACTTGTGACGCCAGCAGCACGGATAGCTGTGTTGCAGTTTTTCCACATGCAGCAGCGCGCCGCTTTCACGCAGCATATCAACGATGATGTCGTTGGCTTTGAAGACGAACTTACCGTCCAGATTTGGGTGCGTACCCGGCAGATAGCAACCGTTCGGCCCCACCGGGTTGGCAATTTCGAGCTGGTATTTCTGGCTGATGACATAGTCATCCGGGCCGTGACCGCCCGCGGTGTGCACCGCACCGGTACCGGCATCCAGCGTGACGTGGTCGCCCAGAATCGCAGGCACATCGAAATTCAGGAACGGGTGATTGAAACGCAGCAGTTCAAGATCGCTACCCTTGCATTCACCCAGCACGGTCCAGCTTGTCACGCCCAGGCGCGCCATCACGCTTTCCACCAGTTCGGCGGCCAGGATCAACGCTTTGCCGTCAATCTGCACCAGTTGGTAAACGAAATCAGCATTCAGCGAAATCGCACGGTTCGCTGGCAGCGTCCACGGGGTGGTGGTCCAGATAACCAGTGCAATCGGGCCAGCAACGGAAGCGACACCAAATTTCTCCGCAACCACTGCTGCATCGACGGCAGTAAAAGCGACATCAATAGACGGAGAGGTTTTGTCGTAGTACTCCACCTCGGCTTCCGCCAGCGCAGAGCCGCAATCGGCACACCAGTGCACCGGTTTAGCCCCTTTGTGCAGATGCCCGTTGTCGATGATCTTGCCGAGCGCACGAATGATATTCGCCTCGGTGTTGAAATCCATGGTCAGATACGGGCGATCCCAATCGCCCAGCACGCCGAGACGGATAAAGTCTCTCTTCTGCCCTTCAACCTGCTCCGCCGCATACTTGCGGCAGGCCTGACGAAATTCCGCCGCGCTCACCTTCTCGCCCGGTTTGCCAATCAGTTGCTCAACTTTCAGTTCGATAGGCAGACCGTGGCAGTCCCATCCCGGCACATACGGCGAATCGTAGCCAGCCAGCCCTTTGGATTTGACAATAATATCTTTCAGAATCTTGTTAACTGAGTGACCAATGTGAATGTTGCCATTCGCATACGGAGGGCCATCATGCAGAATGAAGGTTTTCTTGCCCTTTTTCGCCTGACGAATAATTCCGTACAAATCCTGTTCATACCAACGTTTCAGCATGTCAGGTTCACGCTTGGCCAGATCGCCACGCATCGGGAACCCTGTTTCCGGCAAATTCAGGGTAGTTTTGTAGTCACTCATTAGATTCTCGATTTAGTTTCGGCCATACCTTGGGGTATGAATATTACACCGGTGCTGCTAACCCGAAAAACGTCCGGGCCGTCACCACATCCTCGGCGATTTGCTGCGTCAATGCTTCTAGCGACGCAAACCGCTGCTCATTTCGTATTTTCTTACACAGCGCCACTTCTATGTGACGCCCGTACAGATCCATGGCGACATCCAGCAGATGCACTTCCAACTGCTGGCGTTTATCGCCGTCTACCGTTGGCCGGGTGCCAATATTGGCGACACCGGGAAACGGCGTCGGGCCCAGGCCGTAGACTTCAACGGCATACACCCCACTGACCGGCGATACCTGGCGTTTCATCGGCAGGTTCGCGGTCGGAAATCCCAACGTTCTGCCCAGTGCTTTACCATGCACCACGCGCCCGGAAATACTGTAAGGGTGGCCCAACAATTCCTGCGCCAGTGGCAGATCGTCATGCAGCAGCGCATCACGTACTGCGGTACTGCTGACGCGCCTACCGCCATTGCAGAACGTCGTGGTGCTGATGACCTCAAAACCATGGGCCTGCCCCGCCTTCTGTAATAACAGGAAATCGCCGCTGCGACCAGCCCCGAAGCGGAAGTCATCCCCCACAACGAGAAATTTCACACCCAGTTTTTCCACCAGAAGGTGGCGCACAAAATCTTGCGCATCGTGTGCGGCGAACGCCGCGTCAAACTTAACGCACAATAGCGCGTCAACGCCTGCGCGCGCCAGATAGTTCACCTTGTCCCGCAGCCGGGTAAGCCGTGCAGGTGCCTGATCGGCAGCAAACAGTTCGAGCGGCTGTGGCTCGAAAGTCATCACCATCACCGGCAAATGACGCGCCAGCCCCTCCTGCTTTAATCGCTCAAGCAGCATTTGATGCCCACGGTGTACGCCGTCAAAATTGCCGATGGTGAGCACACAACCATAATGGCGTGCCCGGAGATTGTGTATACCGCGGATTAGCTGCATGGCGACTCAGGAACAGTTTGGTTAACGATATGGAAATCGGCGGATTATACCTTGTACAGCGGTTAAGGTTAAGGCGCGATTCACGCCTTTTGTCACGCAATTGCTCGGCAGTGCCTACCGATCGCGCCGTGCACCGCCTGCACGGCGCTACCCCGCGTGAGCGGAAATTCCTCTTTCTTATCAAAAGTTCGTCAGGTAAACGTGAATTTCTGTTGGGAAACGCTGTATTCCCGAGCGCGAAGCTGTTAAAATCCTGCGCCATCACAACGTAACAAGCGTCGGCGTACAAACGGCGCTTATTTGCACAAATCCATTGACAAACGAAGGCTAAACGGGCATATTCCTCGGCCTTTGAATTGTCCTCGAAAGAATATATTTGGGAGTTGGACCTTGGCTAATATCAAATCAGCTAAGAAACGCGCCGTACAGTCTGAGAAGCGTCGCAAGCACAACGCTAGCCGTCGTTCGATGATGCGTACTTTCATCAAGAAAGTATACGCCGCGATCGCTACTGGCGATAAAGAAGCTGCACAAAAAGCGTTTAACGACATGCAACCGATTGTGGATCGTCAGGCTAGCAAAGGTCTGATCCACAAGAACAAAGCATCTCGTCATAAATCCAACCTGGCTGCTCAGATCAACGCGCTGCAATAATTGCCTGCGTAGACATCTGTCTTCCTCGTTGTAAGAAAAAACCGGCTCTGGCCGGTTTTTTGTTTCTGCTCGTTTAAACCGCATCCCCCAGGTTCCCCCTGCCGCTATCTCGTCATCAATCCTCGCTTTATGCCGATTCAATCTGTAAGGCGCTTTTTTTATAGCCGGAATTAACCGCTACTTTATGCTGGCGCGCATATCGCATCCACTATTCATGAGGTTTTCTATGGTAGCGCCAGTAGCCAAAAAATGTTCTCCCATCGTATTGACGAACCTGGAGCCAAAAGCTCAACAGGCGTCACCGATAACATCATCACAGCCTTCTGCGTTAAACACCCTGAACGGGCTTGGCAACAGAGCACAACACGCCTGCGCGCCGAACGGCAGACCCGCAGCAGAGGTGGTGAGCACGCCGCTAAAAAATAACGCGTTATTACAGTGCATCAACCCCTTCACGCAGTGTATCAATGTGCGCGCGATGGCAAGATTTAATCAGTCAAAACACGCCGCAACCGCGTCGCGTACACCCGATACAGCGCAACAGACCCGCGCAGCAAGGCCAGCCTATCCCCACTCAGCCCGACAAAAAATCATGGCTACCCTCGCACAGGAAGCCGAGCAGCAGGTCAATAAAAGTCATTTACGCAAAGCGGGCGCGGGAAAACGATTGACCCGACAAGCCATCTCGGGACCGATTCTGGGTAAGCCACTTACTCAGCATGCGGCAACCACACCGACAACCAACACCACCAGCGGGGAAACGCTCACAAAAGCAAAAACGATTGTCGATAGCGCCGTCATGGAGTTTGGGATCGTAGAGAAAGGCATGGCAGATGCCCACTATGCCAGTCAGGCTATCGACTCAGCCCTGTGCGCCGTCTATAGCAACCATAAAGACAACTTCTTAAAGCGCCTGGAGCAAAATGCCAAACCGGTTCAGGATGAACTGCTCAGCCCCCTCCCCGCTGACACACAGCAATCCATTCGCCAGGCGCTCTCTGGTGCTCACACCTCACCGCCACAACACCCCAATACCAAAGTCACAGGCGCATTAGACAAGCTGGAGCAACTAAAAAACAAACCATTCGTGAAAGCGTTGGGAATGGGCCACATCGTCAATGTGCTGCAAAAAGGGATAGTCAACATTGCGGGCCGCAGTTTGTTCAATCACAGTCTGCAAGACGCAGTTGCCACAGCCTATCAGAAAGGACGCAATGCCAGTCTGGCCACGGGATCGCTAAAGGCGCTTAACGCCGTAAAGCAAGAAATCACACAGCATCAACGGGGTTCCGCTGACGCACGCGCAAGTAGCATGCCGTATCCACACACCGAGCTTGAAACCGTTACCCACAACGCCGTGCTCAATCATCTCTTAAAAACCAAGGGCCACGCACGCCATGATGGAAACGTTCTCTCGGCCGCCGCGCAAATTGCCTACCATAAAGGGCTTTGTGACGGCATTCGTAACGCCTATCTGCATACCTTAGGCAGCGCCGCACAGGATGCAGGCCTTTCCGGCGAGACACCACACAGCGATGAAGCCTTCACACCGAAGGGAGCTGGCGCGAATCCGTATATCAGACCAGCCTTAGACGCGGTAACGCAACACTATCCCGACGCATTGATGAACCAGGAAATTAAAGACCAACTGTCAAAACATGCTCATCACCAGCTAATGGCAGAAATAGAGACGTTATCAAGGAATTTAAAACCCAAGCTTGAGAGCTTGCCATCCGCTGATAGTGATAACGACTCGGCATTAAACGCTAAACTACAAAATTTAATGAAATATTCCCCCGATCGTTTCGACGACAGCCTGACGAAGATTTCTACGCGTTTTGAAGGATTCGTTTCTTATTAAGACTATAGGTTCAGCAGATTATTGAAGCGGCATAACGCTCACTTAATTAATATTCTGCTTAACCTTCAATATTCATCCAGCACTCAGGAGACCACATGCGAGCAGCAATATCAAAGAACATTAGCACATTAATGAAAAATTTCATGCAACCCTTACCGCCATCATTGACAAAAAATACAGCTGTTGGCGTTATTAAACATGATGTTAAAAAAGCATCAAACAGCGCAATAAAATTTACACCTTCATCCTATGCATCATCTACCGTGCCGACCAAACAACTGCCGCTCAGTGAACTCAGCATTATTTATGCGCGGAAACAGTCAGATAATTTCGCGAGCGAACACAGTAAATTCCTACAGCTTCTGAGCCGTAATTTAGCCACAGGTACCCCTTCGCCGATTAAAAAACCTCTCGTCGCAACTCCTGCGCCAGCGCCTATCGCGATGAGCACATTCATCCCGCCAGCGCCCGTAACACCGAGTAAAACGGGAATACCGCCGCCACCCCCTATGCCGCCGGCATCGTATGTACCGCCAAGAATCATCCAGACGGATACAGTAAACTCAGCACCAATGGTACGTGAAAAGAAGAGCATTAAACCCGAAACAACACCGAAATATAACTCCGTCATGGATGAGCTTAAAAAAAGATTTGAAGCCTCATCCTATAGAGCACAGGAAGCAAGCCACTAAACCGTTTCAAATAAATATGGCGCGAAATCTCGCGCCATTGCCGGAAAAGGCTCTTTCTATTACCTATAAATTACTTAACTATTCCGTAGCGATATAGTATCCATCAAGATAACCATCGCTGCCCCTGTTACCATACTCACCCTCATAAGATAGGTGTCTGGCAACAATGTAATCCTTACCCTTGTATTTTATATAGTAAGGGTGCACCAGGCCTTCAACGGGTAATATTCTTGTCGTGGTTTTCTTCTCGATATCGGTTTTCCAAACACAGGCAACACCGCCGTCATTGTCAAAATAGAACGCGTTTTTATCCCCCCAGGTATAGCGACGATCATACTCCCATTGGGATGATTTATTCTCATTGGGATCTAATTGAGGCAGGAAAACATCAACACCGAGATCGGGGCGATCTGAAGGAAAATAGAAAATACTGTCAGTCGCCGCAATACGCCATTTCCCATCGGGAGAACCGCCTCGGCTGGTACAGGTTACAATACCACAATATCCCGTCCACGTTTCACTACCTTCTTCATCGTAGTCTCTGACGGTGGTTGCGGGTACTTCTTTGGGGGCCGACAGTCCTTTATCCGATACTTCTATCTCAAACTGCTTTTCATAATGGTAATCACCGCGACCGTAACTGATGGAATAGCTAAGGATATTGTCGTCCGTAACATGATAGCTCACCACCGGGGTATATACGGTGCTCATCTTGTAATCAAAAAGCGCAACCAGTTTTAAGTCATTGCTGTGAGGCACCGAATCGGTGTACATGTAGATTTTGGTATTGGTCGAATTCGCTACCGCAAAAAAGATGGCCAAATCACCATTGATAATCCGGTGCGTTAGCAAACGCCAGTAACCATCATTATTTTCATCATACTTACGCATTTCACCGCGAAAACGAAACAGCCTTTTTATCTTCCACGGCGCTTCCTCGATGGCGAAGCCTGACGCGGTTTTCATCCCTTTTTCTAACGGCTTATCCAACCATTTGCCAAACAAATTTCTGACAGAAGAAAATTGATGAACCATTTCAAGATAGCGAATCTGCTGCTGATATTCAGATTTTATGCAGTCAACGTTAGTGCCGCACGCATTTCTTCGTGCCAACCATTCGCGTTGCTCCCTCATCAAAGAGCCTTTAGCCACACTATTATCTATGGCAATCGTGTAACGCCGATTCGCGATGGAGTCGATGCCACTCAGCGCAGGCGTGCTGCATATTGTTTTTTCGGTTTCATTGAGGTTTTCGAGCGAGCAGTTAAATCCGGCGGCCTGAACATTGGCATAGCAGGCTAATAGCGCCAAAAAAAACACGATTTTTCCCAGTTTCATCTTTTTCCCTGATTATTTCCCTATAAAATCCAATGATATCGGTTCAAAGAAGTCATTAGCAAGAGCAGGGATATACATTTAGCCGATGAGGGGCATATTGAGTGAAACGGCAGGCGTAAAAAAACCGGTGATACATCACCGGTTTTTTTGTCTCAACCTGCAACGTTAGCGGGTCAAATCATCGAAAAACTTCTTCACGCCATCAAAGAAGCTTTTAGAGCGAGGGCTGTTTTTCTCACCGGAAGGTCCACCAAAGCTCTCTTCCAGCTCTTTCAGCAGTTGCTTCTGGCGCTCATTAAGATTAACCGGCGTTTCAACCACCACGCGGCACAGCAGATCGCCCTGCGCACCACCGCGTACCGATTTCACCCCTTTGCCACGCATGCGGAACAGTTTTCCGGTTTGCGTTTCCGCTGGCACCTTCAATTTCACGCGGCCATCCAGCGTCGGCACTTCAATCTCACCGCCCATGGCTGCCATCGCAAAGTTGATAGGCACTTCGCAATAGAGATTGTTCTCTTCACGCTGGAAGATAGGATGCGGTTTTACCTGCACCTGAACGTACAGATCGCCCGATGGTGCACCGTGCTCCCCGGCCTCGCCTTCACCGGACAAGCGGATACGATCGCCCGTATCCACGCCCGCAGGGATTTTCACCGACAGCGTTTTGCTGGTTTCAACACGGCCATGACCATGACACTTGTTGCAAGGATCTTTAATGATCTTGCCACGCCCATGACAGTGCGGACAGGTTTGCTGAACGGTAAAGAACCCTTGGCGCATCTGCACCTGACCGTTGCCATGACAGGTTGGGCAGGTGACCGGCGAGCTGCCCGGTTTTGCACCGCTGCCATGACAGGAGTCGCACTCTTCCAGCGTCGGAATGCGGATCTCTTTGGCGACGCCACGAACCGCTTCTTCCAGCGTCAACTCCATGTTATAGCGTAAATCGGCCCCGCGGCTGGCACGTTGACGACGTCCACCGCCAAAAATATCGCCGAATACGTCGCCAAAGATATCGCCAAAATCTGCGCCGCCGCCAAAACCGCCAGCCCCGCCGCCGCCCATACCACCTTGTTCAAACGCCGCGTGGCCGTATTGATCGTAAGCCGCCCGTTTCTGCGCATCCGTCAGAATTTCATAGGCTTCTTTGATCTCTTTGAATTTTGCTTCAGCTTCTTTATCACCGGGGTTACGGTCCGGGTGAAACTTCATCGCCAGGCGCTTGTAGGCCTTTTTGATCTCCCGCTCATCGGCGTCTTTGGCAACGCCGAGCGCTTCGTAATAATCTTGCTTCGCCATGTTTTTTCCTGCCCTCAACATGCGTGCACGGGCGCAGAGTTTCCTCGACGCCCGTGCCTGGTTTGCCAGCAACGGCTTATCACCGTTGTTGCGCCCGCCTAAGGGCGATTATTTTTTGTCTTTCACTTCTTCGAATTCAGCGTCTACAACGTCGTCTTCTTTACGCGCCGCATCATCTGCATTGCCTGCGCCAGCTTGTGCCTGCTGTTGCGATGCTTCCAGCAGTTTGGCAGACGCTTCGATCAACGTTTGGATCTTCGCTTCGATCTCCGCTTTATCTTCGCCTTTCAGTGCACTTTCCAGCGCTTTCAGGCCATCTTCAATCGCGGTTTTATCGTTAGCGGCCAGCTTGTCGCCAGACTCTTCCAGCTGCTTACGGGTGCTATGCAGCAGGTGATCGCCCTGGTTACGCGCCTGTACCAGCTCTTCAAACTTACGGTCAGCTTCCGCATTCGCTTCTGCATCGCGCACCATCTTCTGGATTTCATCTTCATTCAAGCCAGAAGACGCTTTGATGGTGATGTTCTGCTCGCGGCCGCTGTTTTTGTCTTTAGCGGAAACGTGCAGGATGCCGTCGGCATCGATGTCAAACGTCACTTCGATCTGCGGCATACCGCGCGGTGCGCCCTGAATCCCATCCAGGTTAAACTGACCCAGTGATTTGTTGTCGTGCGCACGTTTACGTTCACCCTGCAACACATGGATGGTTACAGCGGACTGGTTATCTTCCGCCGTAGAGAACACCTGGCTGTGTTTGGTCGGGATGGTGGTGTTCTTGGTGATCAGCGGTGTCATCACGCCACCCATGGTTTCGATACCCAGCGACAGCGGAGTAACGTCCAGCAGCAGCACGTCTTTAACGTCACCGGCCAACACGCCGCCCTGCACCGCGGCACCAATCGCCACAGCTTCATCTGGGTTGACGTCTTTGCGCGGTTCTTTGCCAAAGAAGTCAGCCACTTTCTTCTGCACCAGCGGCATACGGGTTTGACCACCCACCAGAATCACGTCCTGTACGTCAGAAACGGACAGCCCGGCATCCTGCAATGCGACTTTCAGCGGCTCCAGTGAACGGGTCACCAGCTCTTCTACCAGCGACTCCAGCTTGGCGCGAGTCACTTTGATGTTCAGGTGTTTCGGACCGGTGGCATCCGCCGTGATGTACGGCAGGTTAACGTCGGTCTGTTGCGCAGAGGAAAGCTCAATTTTCGCTTTTTCTGCTGCTTCTTTCAGACGCTGCATCGCCAACGGATCGTTGCGCAGGTCAAAGCCCTGCTCTTTCTTAAATTCATCAACCAGATAGTTGATCATACGGCTGTCGAAGTCTTCGCCACCCAGGTGGGTATCACCGTTGGTTGCCAGTACTTCAAAGGTTTTTTCGCCGTCAACTTCATCGATTTCGATGATGGAAATATCAAACGTACCGCCGCCCAGGTCATAAACCGCAATGGTGCGGTTGCCGACTTCTTTATCAAGACCATAGGCCAGCGCAGCCGCTGTCGGTTCGTTGATGATACGTTTTACTTCCAGACCCGCAATGCGGCCCGCATCTTTGGTCGCCTGACGTTGCGCATCGTTAAAATACGCCGGCACAGTGATAACCGCTTCGGTGATGGTTTCACCAAGGTAGTCTTCTGCCGTTTTCTTCATTTTTTTCAGCACTTCAGCAGAGATCTGCGGCGGTGCCATTTTCTGATCTTTCACTTCCAGCCAAGCGTCGCCGTTATCTGCCGCAACGATGTTGTACGGCATGATATTGCTATCACGCTGCACTTCTTCATCTTTGAAGCGACGGCCAATCAGACGCTTGATAGCAAACAGGGTATTTTTCGGGTTAGTCACAGCCTGACGTTTAGCGGGCTGGCCAACCAGAATTTCACCATCTTGCGTATAAGCAATAATAGAAGGCGTTGTGCGATCGCCCTCGCTGTTTTCCAGTACTTTAACCTGCGTACCGTCCATAATCGCTACACAAGAGTTGGTTGTACCCAGGTCGATACCAATAATCTTACCCATCTAAACATCTCCACTAAAAAGTCGTATTCGGTGTGGTCGTTCAACCTACTATGCGGGCGAAAAGGGGATTTTCAACTCAACAAGGTGCAATTATTCAATTTTTGCCCTCACGAGGTCTCCTCATCCACACGGCGTTCTTCGATGCCTCGGCAAACTCACGCTGCCCAGCACATCCCGTTACAAGAGGTCAAACCGTTTCGGTTGGAAATAAGATGGGGACAACAATTTCCTCATCAAGGGGGGGAGCGAAAAAAAAATGCAGGCGATCCCCTTTATGATCAAACTATTCCTCTTGCGCCTTGTTGTATCCGCGCAATCGTCCCGCTATTATGCCGCGCCGCAATTTACATTTTTTTGAAAATTTCACCGTTGCGTTGTTTTTACTGTTACCGAGCTTTCACAGTTAAATCGCAAGGGTCTATCGGGACGACGAGCAAGGACAGCTCGCCAGAGATCAGGAAATACCGACAGAGCGCGGCATCGAGCAAGCTACACAACTCCACTATTGTATTCTGAGGATTTATGCAAACGAACTCGCTGGCGAATCCCGGTCCGTTAGGACTGATGGGCTTCGGGATGACCACCATTCTTCTTAACCTGCATAACGCAGGCTTTTTCCCACTTTCTTCCATCATTCTCAGCATGGGGATTTTCTACGGCGGCATCGCCCAGATCATCGCAGGGCTGTTGGAATACAAGAAAGGCAACACCTTTGGCGTGACCGCATTCACCTCTTACGGTGCATTCTGGCTGACGCTGGTCGGCATTCTGATGCTGCCGAAAATGGGTCTGGCAGAAGCCAGCGACGCACAGTTTCTCGGGGTATTCCTCGGTCTGTGGGGTGTTTTCACCCTGTTTATGTTCTTCGGCACGCTGTGCGCTAACCGCGCATTGCAGTTCGTATTTGCCAGCCTGACGCTGCTGTTTGCTTTGCTGGCTATCGGTAATTTCACCGGTAACCACGGTCTGCTGACCATCGCGGGCTACGAAGGCATTATTTGCGGTGCCAGCGCCATCTACCTGGCGATGGCTGAAGTGCTGAACGGGCAGTTTGGCCGTACGGTACTGCCGATTGGTGCACGCGGCGCGGCACACTAAGCGCCTCGCATTACTTGCAATAAAAAGCCCGCAATCAAAAGCCTGCAATAAAAAGCCTGCAATAAAAAGCCCGGCGCATGCGCCGGGCTTTTTTATTGTGTTGTCACCGGAACGCTACAGGCTCTGTGCCGACTCAGTCAGCGCCACGCGACGACGCGACTGTGTCTGATAGAGATAAAGCCCCAGCAGCAAGCCAAGCCCGGACAACGCCAGCACATAAACGGCGGGTGCGATAGGGGTAATCTGCATCATCAGCGTGACGCTTATCGGCGTCAGGCCGCCGAAAATCGCATAAGAGACGTTGTAAGAAAAAGAGATGCCCGAGAAACGCACTTCTGGCGGGAACGCTTGCACCATCACATAAGGCACCGCACCGACTACGCCAACGCATAATCCCGCAACCGCATACCCTAAGAACAGCAGCGAAGGATCGCGCGCGGCCACCAGATAGAAGAAAGCGCAGCCCGCCGCCAGCACAATGCTGCCAAAAATAAACGTCTTGCCAGCGCCCACGCGATCGACGATCAGCCCGACGGCCACACAGCCAATCATCAGGGTGATGGTCGCCAGACAGTTGGCCTGCAACGCCATAGAAGCGGGGATACCGTGCGCTTTTTGCAAATAGGTCGGTGCCATCAGGATCACCACCACGATGCAGGCAGAGAGCAGCCAGGTCAGCAACATCGATACCACGACAGCCGTTTTATGTTTCATCACTACCGATTTAAGCGGTAATTCATCCGCCAGACGCTTGTGCGCCTGCATCTCCATAAACACCGGTGTCTCTTGCAGCCAGCGACGCAAATACATGGCAAAGAAACCAAAGATACCTCCAAGGAAGAACGGAATACGCCAGCCGCCGCCGATAATCTGCTGCGGGGTTAACGTGCTATTGAGCAGTGTCGCAATGGCAGAACCGAGCAGAATACCGAGCGTCAGCCCCGCCGTCAGAATGCCACACGCCAGCCCAATGCGGGAACGTGGCACATGCTCAGAGACAAACACCCAGGCTCCCGGCACTTCGCCGCCAATCGCAGCACCTTGTAAAATACGCATCAACAGCAACAGTACCGGCGCAGCAATCCCCATGCTTTCATAGGTGGGCAACATCCCCATGGCCAGCGTAGGCACCGCCATCAGGAAAATGCTCAGGCTGAACATCTTTTTACGGCCCACCAGATCGCCAAAGTGGGCCATGATGATGCCCCCCAACGGGCGGGCCAGATAACCTGCGGCAAAGATGCCGAAGGTTTGCAGTTGGCGCAGCCACTCGGGAATATCAGGCGGGAAAAACAGCTCGCCAATCACCGCGGCGAAAAACACGAAAATAATGAAATCGTAGAACTCCAACGCGCCACCCAGCGCCGCCAGGGAGAGCGTTTTGTAGTCCTGCCCGTTCAGTTGGCGCTGGTGTTGTGGTGATTGCGGCAATGGTCGCGCTGACGATTGTTGTGCTGAAAATGATTGTGATGGAGCGTTATCACCGTTCATAAGTTACCGAATAAGGCCAGAGTGAGAGAAAAATAATTCGCCGTCTTTGTGTAAAGCTAAGATTACTATAACGACTAAAATTTTACACTCCAGCAAAGCTGTAGCTTATGCTTAAAATGGACTAACGTTAGCTTTTTGTGTCGCGGATCGCACTCTTTGGGCGAAATGCTGCTACCACTTGCGGATTTGTTTCGACATAAGGTCCTTCCAGCAGCTGTATACAATACGGTACACTGGCAAAAATCCCTGGCAGTACCACGTTTCCCGCATCGTCTTTCAGCCCTTCCAGCGTCTCTTTGATGGATTTGGGTTGCCCCGGCAGGTTCAGGATCAATGCCTGTTTACGAATAACCCCCACCTGACGCGATAAAATTGCCGTAGGCACAAAGCGCAAGCTGATCTGGCGCATCTGTTCACCAAAGCCCGGCATTTCTCGATCGGCCACCGCCAGCGTGGCATCCGGCGTGACATCGCGCCGTGCTGGTCCCGTACCACCGGTGGTCAGCACCAGATGACACTGACGTTCATCCACCAGCTCACACAACGCCTGTTCAATTAACGGCTGCTCATCGGGAATGAGGCGAGATTCCACGACAAAGGGCGTCGTCAACGCAGCAGCAAGCCACTCCTGCAACGCTGGGATGCCCTTATCCTGATATACCCCACTCGAGGCGCGGTCGGAGACGGATAACAGGCCAATTCGCAATTCATTCATAACAACGTCTCTGTCAGTTAAAATCTGATTTTAACAATCTTTTTAACGCATGAGGCCTGCACATCGTTTAACAATCAGCGCGATCGGTAATAATGTGAGATAAGTAGCTTTTTAGACCCTCATAGAAAAAAGATTGCGTTTATATTTAAAGTCACGGCCACTTAGCGCCGACACTGAGTATGTTAGCGCATTGCTGGCGGCAACTGTACGCGCGAGTACCAAGGAAACGTTCATGGCCGGTCTGAAATATCAATTACTCAAACTCATCTCTCATCCGGTATCCGCCTTCTTTTTCTTTGGTTCCGTGGTTTTTTCTGCCGCTCTGTTCGTTATCTACCACGATCGTCAGGCTGAGTGGAATACTCAGCGACACAACCTTGATAGCATCATTAATATTTATCAATCCTATAACACCGGTGGTGAAGTTAAAGACAGCGATATGCGCTTTTTGACGGGCGATTTTACGCAGGTGCGTGTCAGGACGTTGGGCTTCAACACGCGTGACACACAGTCGGAATGCATCACCCACCTGTCACAATTGGATTTGACCTTCAATGACATGACTGTCCTGCGCTTGTGTAAAGACAAGCTGCCCGCCATGGGAGAGTACGCTGGCAAAGGAACCTACACCACCATCTTTCCACTGATGTCGCCGCTCGACGAGTTGCACGGCGTTATCATCCGCACCACAGGCGTACTGAGTGAACCGACGCTGTATAAAACTGTGAGGTCGTTTTCGTCTCTGCTGATTGCCGCGTTTATGGCGCTACTCGCTGCCATGCTGGGTAGCGTGCTCTCGCTGTTTGCCAAAAAATACCTGATCGAATTGCCCACCACCGCCCGCTACGACGATTTGACGGGCTACCTGCGCCGCGATGCCTTTTACCATGCGGCCAACAAGGTGCTGCAAATCGCCAATGTGACCCGACGCCCCACCTGCGTGATCCTGATCGATATCGATCACTTTAAAAACGTGAACGACACCTTGGGTCACGACGGCGGCGATGACGCGCTGAAAACGGTAGCGTCCATCCTGAAACATTCGTTTCGCAAAGAGGAGATCTTTGGCCGTTTAGGCGGGGATGAATTTGCCATCGTTCTGCCGAATATCGCGCTGGATGACGCTTACTGGGTGGCTGAACGGGCCAGAGTGGCGGTGAGCAACGCCACCAGCGCCTCGTCTTCGGGCCAGAAGATGAAGCTCTCCGTCAGTATTGGTCTGGTGGAGTATCATATCGCGCAGGAAGATCTTACCCAGGTGATGAAGCGTGCCGATGAGAAACTCTATCTGGCGAAACGTGAGCGTAACCGCGTTGCGCTATAGCCAGCCCAAACAGCAATAACAAAAAAGGCCGGGAAAACCCGGCCTTGTGCGTTTTCTGCGTTGATTACAGCAGGTCTTCAATCATTTTTTCCAGCTTGCCCTGGTCGATAGCAAACTTGCGGATACCGTCCGCCAGTTTATCAACGGCCATCGGGTCCTGATTGTGCTGCCAGTAGAACTCGGCTTCGGTCATTTTCGCTAGGCGCGCTTTAATCTCACCGCTGTAAGCCAGTTTGCGCGGCACATCGCCGGTGGACTCGGACAATTCTTTCAGCAACGCTGGCGCAATGGTCAGGCGATCGCAGCCCGCCAGCTCAAGAATTTCGCCGCTGTTGCGGAAGCTGGCACCCATCACCACGGTTTCATAACCGTGCGCTTTGTAGTACTCGTAAATTTCAGTAACGGAAACAACACCCGGATCTTCCTGCGGTGCATACTCTTTCTTGTCGGTGTTGGCTTTGTACCAGTCCAGAATACGGCCCACAAACGGGGAGATCAGGAAGACACCCGCTTCCGCACAGGCGCGCGCTTGTGCAAAAGAGAACAGTAGCGTCAGGTTACAGTTGATGCCTTCTTTTTCCAACTGCTCGGCGGCGCGGATGCCCTGCCAGGTTGAAGCCAGTTTGATCAGGATGCGATCGTTGCTGATGCCCGCATCGTTATAGAGCTTGATCAGATGCTTGGCTTTGGCAACGCTCGCTTCAGTATCATAAGAGAGGCGAGCATCCACTTCCGTGGAGATACGACCCGGGATCAGTTTCAGGATTTCCAGACCAATATTGACGGCCAGTTTGTCCGTGGCATCGACAAGCTGCTGTTCCCGTTTGCTGCTCTGCTCACGCGCCCATTTCACCGCGTCTTCAATCAAAGAGCGGTATTCAGGAATTTGCGCCGCGTTCAGAATCAGGGAAGGGTTGGTGGTAGCATCCTGCGGTTTGTAGAGCTTCATCGCGGCGATATCGCCGGTATCAGCCACGACCGTGGTCAATTGGCGTAAGGAAGTCAGTTTATCCGTCATGTTGGCATATCTCGTTGTGGGTATATGAACGTCGTCTTGTGTTTCTTACTGATCGCTTATGTTTCGATAATAACACGCACCGCCCCCCGTGCAAGACAGCCTTTTCCTGTTACAGCCATCGCCCCTTTTTTCTGTGTTTTTTGCTACAGTACCTGCAACAAAAACAGGGGAGCCATGCCATGTTGATCACCATTTCGCCAGCGAAAACGCTGGATTACACCAGCCCGTTAGCCACCGAGCGCTACACGCAGCCCGCGTTGCTGGACCACGCCAGCGAACTGATCGCCTTGTGTAAACGGCTCACACCGGCACAAATAGCCTCGTTGATGAGCATCAGTGACAAACTGGCGGATCTCAACGCCGGGCGTTTTAGCGAATGGCAGCCCCATTTCACTCCCGACAATGCGCGCCAGGCCCTGTTGGCCTTTAAAGGCGACGTCTATACCGGGCTTGCCGCAGAAGATTTCAGCGAAGCAGATTTCGATTTTGCCCAGCAGCATCTGCGCATGTTGTCCGGGCTGTATGGCGTACTGCGCCCGCTGGACTTGATGCGGCCCTATCGTCTGGAAATGGGTACGCGACTGGAGAACCAGGCCGGCAAGGATCTTTATCACTTCTGGGGTGATACCATCACGCAGCACCTCAATCAGGCGCTACAGGCACAGGGAGATGACATCCTCGTCAATCTGGCGTCAGATGAATACTTCAAATCCGTCAATGTCAAAAAGCTCAATGCTACGCTGATAAAACCGGTGTTTCTGGATGAGAAAAACGGCACGTTCAAGGTGATCAGTTTCTACGCCAAAAAGGCGCGTGGCTTGATGAGCCGTTTTATTATCAAAAACCGGCTGACGCAGGTTGAGCAACTGCAAGATTTCAATCTGGAAGGTTACTGCTTTGCGGAATATGGCGCGACCGAGCAGGAGCTTGTCTTTAAGCGCCACGCACAGTGAGGGTTACCGTTCCCCGCACGGTGCGGGGAACGGTAAACAGCATAACTTATTCCGGCAACGCCATCAGGAACTGACGCAACTGCGCGAAATCGGGCGCAAAGTTGTGCGAGAGCAATTCCAGATCCGCGCGCTGCGCCAATGCGTCTGGCAGATCCAGCGTTTTACCCAGAATGGCTTCTACGCTCTCTTTGAATTTCGCCGGATGCGCTGTTCCCAGGAACAAGCCGAACTCGCCCGGCTGGAGTTGGTCGCGCAGCAGACGATAAGCAATGGCCGCATGCGGTTCGGAGGTGTAGCCCAGCGCTTCCAGTTCATGCATGGTCGCTTTGGTCACATCATCACTCACCGCACCAAATCCCAGCGTTGGCAGCGCCCAATTTTTACGACGGAACAACTCCTCTACGCGCGGCCAGTTGTTCGGCTGGCTAACATCCATCGCGTTAGACAGCGTTGCCACTGTCGGATTGGGGGCCCATTCGCCGTTGCTGAGATAACGCGGCACGGTGTCATTGGCATTGGTAGCGGCGATAAAGCGCTTGATCGGCAAGCCGAGGGATTTTGCCAACAGACCGGCGGTCAAATCACCGAAGTTACCACTCGGCACCGACACCACCAGTTGCTGACGCGCGGCGGCAGGCAACTGCGCTACCGCTTCAAAGTAATAGCAGATTTGTGCCAGCAAACGGCTGATATTGATCGAGTTGGCAGAGTTCAGACCGATAGTCTGCTTCAACTCTTCATCGTCAAACGCTTGCTTCACCAGCGCCTGGCACGCATCGAAATCGCTGTCGATCGCGATGGTATGGATGTTGCCGCCCAGCGTACAGAACAGCTTCTCCTGCAACGGGCTGATTTTGCCGCGCGGATACAAGATAACCACACGCACGTTTTCCAGACCGTAAAACGCGTGCGCGACCGCCGCACCGGTATCACCGGAGGTTGCCGTCAAAATGGTGACTTTTTCCCCGTTGGAGACCTGTGCCAGCATCTGCGCCATAAAGCGCCCGCCAAAGTCCTTAAACGCCAGCGTCGGGCCGTGGAACAGCTCCAGAGAGGCAATATCTTCAGAAACCGTGGCAACCGGAGCCGGGAAGGTAAACGCCGCTTTAATACGTTGATACACCGTTTCTGGAGCAATTTCATCACCCAGATAGGCAGAAAGAATGCGGCTGCTGCGCGTAACCAGATCCAGTTCCAGCAGGTCATCGATTTCCGTCGAACTGAACTCAGGCAGGTCCAGCGGGAAGAACAGCCCTTGCTGGCGTCCAAGCCCTTGTTTGATCGCCTGCGAGAAGCTGACCTGCTCGTTGTGGTCTTTTAAGTTGTAAAGTTTCATGCCTTATCCCAATTGACGTGCGCCTGTCGTATCCAGACGGCAAATATGAACAAACCCTTCATCGTTCTGCAAATAGTTATCTTGCAGCCAACTGGCCAGACGCTGCGCCTTTTCCATATCGTCGCACACGGAAAACAGCGTCGGCCCTGAACCGGAGATACCGCACGCCAGCGCGCCAATATCTTTTGCCGCCTGACGCGCGTTGGCAAAGCCGGGCAGCAGGCGTGTACGGTACGGCTCGGCGATCACATCCTGCATCAACGCCGCCGCCAGCGCAGGCTGGCGGGTGTGACAAGCGTGAATAAAGCCCGCCAGATAACGGCCATGGCTGATGCAATCCTGACGGCGATACTGCGCAGGCAGAATGGCGCGCGCTTCCGCGGTCGACACTTTGATCCCCGGATAGGCCATCACCCACAGCCAATCGTCAAACGCAGGTACCGACTGGCTGATGATGCCGTTTTGCTCGATCATCAGTTGAATACCGCCCAGGAAGCACGGCGCGACATTATCGTAGTGCACGCTGCCGGAAATACGCCCTTCCAGCTCGCCCATCAGCGCCAGCAAACGCGTATCATCCAGCGGTTTGCCACAAAATTCGTTCATCGCCATCAGACCGGCGACCACGGAACAGGCGCTGGAACCCAGACCCGAGCCGATCGGCATGTTCTTTTCCAGCGTCATGGCGACAGGAATGGTTTTCCCCACTTCCTGACAAAACCGTTCCCAACACTGGTAGACAATGTTCTCTTTCGGCTCACTCGGCAGTTTGCCGACAAAACGGCCTTCATTGCGCAGGCTGAAACTCTCCGCCGCCGTTACGGTCACGCAATCGCCCAACAGTGAGCCATCAACCGGCGTAACCGCCGCGCCCAGCACATCAAACCCAACGCTGACGTTGCCGATCGACGCGGGCGCATAAATTTTAACCATTATTATACTCCTGACTTCCATGACAGCGTGCGCAACAGATCGGCAAACACACCGGCCGCTGTCACATCATTACCCGCGCCATAACCGCGCAGCACCAGCGGCAATGGCTGGTAATACTGGCTATAGAACGCCAGCGCATTCTCACCGTCTTTCACTTTGAACAGCGGATCGTTACCGCCCACTGCGCTAATTTGCACTTTGCAGCGCCCTTCTTCAATCACGCCGACATAACGCAACACTTTACCTGCTTCCCGCGCCTGCGCCACTTTTTCACTGAATTGCGCGTCCAGCTCGGGTAAACGCGCCATAAAGGTGTCGACATCGCCCGAGGCATCAAAGGACGGCGGCAGCACCGACTCCACCTCGATATCGGCCAGTTCCAGCTTATAGCCCGCTTCACGTGCCAGAATCAGCAATTTGCGCGCCACATCCATGCCAGACAGATCGTCACGCGGATCGGGCTCGGTGTAGCCATTGGCTTTCGCCTGCAACGTGGCCTGCGACAAGCTCATGCCTTCATCCAGCTTACCGAAGATAAAGGAGAGCGACCCCGAGAGAATCCCGGTGAAACGCAGCAGCTCATCCCCGGCATTCAACAGGTTTTGCAGGTTTTCAATCACCGGAAGCCCGGCACCGACGTTGGTGTCATACAGGAACTTGCGGCGTGATTTAGCGGCAACGCTGCGCAGTTGCTGGTAGTAGCTCATGGAGCCGGTGTTGGCCTTTTTGTTTGGCGTGACCACGTGGAAGCCATCGGCCAGGAAATCGGCATACTGATCGGCCACCGCCTGATTGGAGGTACAGTCCACGATAACCGGGTTAAGCAGGTGGTACTCTTTCACCAGACGAATCAGGCGACCCAGATTGAAGGGTTCGCGCGCCTCATTCAGCGCTTCACGCCAGGAATCCAGCGCAATGCCGTTGATATTGGTCAGCAACGCTTTGGAGTTGGCAATACCACAGACGCGCAGATCGATATGCTTCTGTTTCAGCCACGGCTGCTGGCGATGAATCTGCTCCAGCAAGGCACCGCCTACGCCGCCTACGCCGATAACGAACACGTCGATCACCTGATCGGTGTTAAACAGCATCTGGTGTGCGACACGCACGCCAGTGACTGCCACATCGTTATCCACCACCACCGAGATGGAGCGCTCAGAAGAGCCCTGCGCAATCGCGATAATATTGATATTGGCGCTGGCCAACGCGGAGAACAGGCGGGCGGAAAGGCCGCGCAGCGTGCGCATACCGTCACCCACCACGGAAATGATCGCCAGACGCTCAGTGATATCCAGCGGTTCCAGCACGCCGTCTTTCAGTTCCAGATAGAATTCATCTTCCAGCGTTTTCTTGGAACGGGCCAGCTCGCTTTGCGACACGCAGAAGCTGATGCTGTACTCGGAAGAGGACTGCGTGATCAGCACCACGGAGATGCCCGCACGGGACATTGCCGCAAACACGCGCGCCGCCATCCCCACCATGCCTTTCATGCCGGGGCCGGAAACGTTGAACATCGCCATGTTGTTCAGGTTGGTGATGCCTTTTACCGGATATTGGGTATCAGAGCTGTCCAGACCAATCAGTGTGCCGGGCGCTTGGGGGTTTTCGGTATTTTTAATCAGGCAGGGAATTTGGAACTGGGCGATGGGAGCGATGGTACGGGGGTGAAGCACTTTGGCGCCGAAGTAGGAGAGCTCCATCGCTTCCTGATACGACATCGACTTCAGCAGTCTCGCATCAGGTACCTGACGCGGGTCGCAGGTGTAGACACCGTCCACGTCAGTCCAGATTTCACAACAGTCGGCGCGTAAACAGGCAGCCAACACGGCGGCAGAGTAATCAGAGCCGTTACGGCCCAGTACCACCAGTTCTCCTTTATCATTACCCGCGGTGAATCCCGCCATCAGAATCACGTGATCGGCAGGGATGCCTTGCTCGGCGATACGGCGCGTGGATTCAGCGATATCCACGGTAGATTCCAGATAATGGCCCTGCGCCAGCAAACGTTTTACCGGATCGATAACCGATACTTTATAACCACGCGCCTGAAATACCGCTTCCATGATGGCGATGGAGAGTTTCTCGCCACGGCAGATGATGCTGGCGTTGACGCTGTCCGGGCACTGCCCCAGCAGTGAAATGCCGTGCAGAACCTGTTTCAGCTGACCCAGCTCTTGTTGTACCAACGTGGACAAGCGCTCATACGGAAAACCCGGCTGGGATTCCGCCAACCCTTTTAACAGAGAAGAAAAGATAGTTTCGGCATCGTTGATATGCGGCAGAATGTCTTGGCCCGCAACGGTTTTATCAATCATCGCCACCAGGTGGTTGGTGATTTTCGCCGGGGCAGACAGCACGGTGGCAACCTGTCCCTGACGCGCATTGCTCTCGATGATATCGGCAACGCGCGCAAAACGCGCCGCATTCGCCACGGAAGTCCCGCCAAATTTCAACACTCGCATTTTTATCTCTTCTCCTGAGTTTCAGTCACCAAAACACGCTGTGCGCTTTTGGCTGCCGCTGCTGGCGGCCCGGGTCGGCGTAGCCTGCTCTTCGCCGTAAAAAAAAAGCCCGCACTGTTTAGGTGCGGGCTTTTTCAGATTCTTTTCTACGCGTCAGCCCGCACCGTTACTGGTAGTAATGGTGGTGGTAATAATGGTGGTGGTCAGGCTGATATGACGCATGCGTAAGGATTCTCGATCAATAAATCGGTTTCTATCCTCTATTAGTTAAGGCAATCGCGACATGAAGTCAATGGATTTCTTTTTTTCATCTCACTTCAGTGCCTTCTCAATATCGTGCAGCAACGTATGCAGCATGGCGGTATCGCGTTGCTGTAACAGCCCGATACGCTGCATTAGCCAGTCACGCAGTTTCTCGTCATCGTCTACCTGCAACGTCACCAACAGCTTATCCAACCGATGGCGCAACGCCACCAACTGCCCCGCCTGCGCGGCTTCGGCGGTCTCTGCCTGCACCTGCATCAGTTGCGCCAACTGGTAACAATAGACCATGACGGCCTGCCCTAAATTCAGTGACGGATAGTCTGCCTGCATCGGCACCCCCGTCAGGATATCCGCCAGCGCCAACTCCTCGTTGGTGAGACCAGAATCTTCACGACCAAACACCAGTGCGGCAGAACCTACCCACTGCTGTTTCTCCTGCATCAGGTCGAGTAACGCGCTGGGCGTGCAGTAATAGTGGAATTTTGCGCGCGAGCGCGCCGTGGTCGCAACGGTAAAATCCACATCGGCCAGCGCGTCAGCGAGCGAAGGGTAGCAAGTCACATTATCCAGAATATCACCGGCCCCGTGCGCCACCCGACGTGCACCGGGCTCAAGGTGCGCCTGACTGTCAACGATACGCAGTGAATGAAATCCCATGGTTTTCATGGCTCTGGCTGCCGCCCCCACGTTCTCTGGGCGGGCTGGCGCGACCAGCACAATAAAAAACTGCACAAAACCTCCAAAGAGAGAAAGTGGCTGGCGGACATGCAATACCCGGTACGCCTCGTCCCGCCAGCCTGGATTACATTAACAAAAATGAAACATTCGAGCGTTACCTTACGGTAAAAAATGCGGGTCAGGCTTAAAAAGGAATAAAAACCAAAAAAATCATTACATATGCTTTAATATCAATGCATTATATAATGACCATCGCAAGATGGCGTTCCGTATTCGTTGCGGTCGCTTGCGCTGCTGAATCGTATCCAAATCAGGCAGATTGTGACTTAAGCTGGCAATCTTATAAGTATTTTTCACAAAATAGTTAACGTGCTACAATGAAATTTGATATATGTCAACGGAACCGTAGATTTGTGAGCGATCAAAATCGGCGCTTACTGTTATGTTGCTGTTAATAAGGTTAAACTATGCACCACTTTAGGCGTAGTTGAGTTAGCCTGATTATCATCTGATATCGCCGGTTATCACGTAGAAAGCACTGGCGCTGCCCGCGCAACTGATTCACGCGGAATTTTGTCAGCGTCAGGCAACCGATATGCGGAGATGTCGTTGCTGTAGCAACGTGCCGCATCGGGTGAAGTCAGGCATGCACCAGGAACGTATTTGCGTACTTTAGTCTACATTGCGAGTGTGAGCGTGCCCTTTGCGCCCCAAACTCCGGTAAGAGCCCTATAACCTCGCACCGCGCGTGCGGGCACGAAAAGACCGATGGCGACTTCTGTACTTCCGAATTCTATAATTAGTTGGCAATTTTAGGTAGCAAACATGCAGACCCCGCACATTCTTATTGTCGAAGACGAGTTGGTAACTCGCAACACCCTCAAGAGCATCTTTGAGGCTGAAGGATATGTCGTTCACGAAGCCACTGACGGCGCTGAGATGCACCATATCCTGTCCGAACATGATATCAATCTGGTTATCATGGACATCAATCTGCCCGGCAAAAACGGCCTGCTGTTGGCACGCGAACTGCGTGAACAGGCCAGCGTCGCGCTGATGTTCCTGACCGGACGTGATAACGAAGTGGATAAGATCCTCGGCCTGGAAATCGGTGCGGATGATTACATCACCAAACCGTTTAACCCACGTGAGTTGACTATCCGTGCGCGCAATTTGCTGTCCCGTACCATGAATTTGGGCGGTGTGAGCGAAGAGCGTCGTCTGGTAGAAAGCTACCGCTTCAATGGTTGGGAGCTGGACATCAACAGCCGTTCGCTGATTAGCCCGGCAGGCGAGCAGTACAAGCTGCCGCGCAGCGAGTTCCGCGCCATGCTGCACTTCTGCGAGAACCCCGGCAAAATTCAGACCCGTGCCGAGCTATTGAAGAAAATGACCGGCCGCGAGCTGAAACCGCACGACCGCACCGTGGACGTGACGATTCGCCGCATCCGTAAGCATTTCGAATCCACTGCCGATACGCCAGAAATCATCGCCACCATTCACGGCGAAGGTTACCGTTTCTGCGGCGATCTGGAAGACTAACACGCGCTTTCAGTGACTCATGACAGGCCGAAACCCTCTGGTTTCGGCCTTTTATTTTTAACTCAGGCTCCGCTCTCGCCAATCGCTTTAATGCCTGTTTTCATCCGTGCCCAGCGCGTTGCGTTCAGCGACAAAGCATCAACCCCATTCTAACCTTGTAAAATAATCCCTAAATCCATCAGAAGTTGACCCGCCTGATTCATATCAAGCTTCACACCGTCGAGCTCGGTATCCCTGATAGTGAGGTTCCCCAATGCAGCGCCCGTGAGGTCACAAAATGTAAAATTAGCTGAACGCCAGTCAAACTCGTTAAATTCACCGCCAGAGAGATCTGATCCAACAAAGGAAGCACCAAGTACATTTGCCGCCGTCCAGCGGTTTTCCCATAGTTCACATTTCTCTAATACGGTTTTTGAGAAGTTGGTATAGCTCAGATTTGATTTAATAATGAAAGCACTGCAAAACCAAACTCGCTCTGTAATTTTGTTCATGAAACTGGCGCTACGGAAATCGGCCCCCTGCGCGCGGCACTCTCTGATCTCAATGCCAAACGCGTCTGCGTACCGGAAATTGCACAGGCTCAAATCGCACCCAATAAATCTCGCTTCCTTGAGTACCGAATGCGAAAAATCACATCCCGTCTGGCTTTCATCATCATAGAAATGGCAATTATTGAACACGGTTTCTGTCAGGTCTGCACGTGAGAAATCGCAATTGATGAACCGACATTCGCTAATGGTATTCCCTGTCAGTGCACTACCCACGAATTGTTGTTCTGTGCAGATCGTTGAATTCATCGTTTAACCCCTGATGGTTATGCCTTATGTGCGTTAACGAGGCATATCAGTCGCCGCATAGTCTGACAATGTCCATTTACGCCCCCCCCCCTCAGGATGACGAGGGGAAAATGGCTTTTTCTGTCTCGGCACGTATTCCCTAACACACTACTCGCTCTTGCCCCAGGGGATGATCGGCACCGCGCTCAAGGCGTTTTTGGGTGAGCCATCGACCAAACGATCGGAGTAAGTCAGGTAGACCAGCGCGTTGCGTTTCTCATCATAGAAACGGACCACCTGAAGTTTTTTGAACACCAGTGACGTGCGCTTTTGGAACACCACCGTGCCACTATCATCACTTTTCTTTATCTTATCCGACAGCGTAATCGGCCCAACCTGCTGGCAGGAAATGGCCGCATCGGAGGTATCCTCTGCCAGGCCTAACCCCCCTTTGATGCCGCCGGTTTTAGCACGGCTTAAATAGCAGGTAACGTTCGCAACGTCTGGATCGTCAAAGGCTTCCACCACAATTTTATGGTCTGGCCCCAGCAGTTTGAAAACCGTATCTACAGAACCAATCTGTTCCGCCCTGGCGACGCTGCCCACGCTCAGCAGCGCCATACAGGCTCCCATGATTAATGCGTTTTTCATCGATATTTCTCTCTGTCTGGAAACAAGTTACAGGGGTTTTTCCCCCGCTGACGATGCCGCTACTAGATATAGGGCTAAAGTATGAAAATTTCACCTGATTGTTTGTATAAATTATTCAAAAATCTTAAGCGGTGACAACAGCAAAAAGTTGCTATGATGCCTGATCTCTATGCGCTTCGTGCTTTGTGTGTTCTATCGAGGATGTTCTATGGATCAAGCCAGTATCATACGTGACCTGCTCAATTGGCTGGAAAACCATCTTGACCAGCCACTGTCGCTGGATAACGTGGCAGCAAAAGCCGGCTACTCCAAATGGCACCTGCAACGTATGTTCAAAGATGTCACTGGGCACGCCATTGGCGCGTATATTCGCGCACGCCGGTTGACCAAAGCCGCGATGGCACTGTGTATGACCGGCAGGCCAATCCTCGATATCGCGCTGCAATACCGCTTCGATTCGCAGCAAACGTTCACGCGCGCGTTCAAAAAACAGTTTGCTCAGACGCCAGCCTCTTACCGTCGTGCTGAAGAATGGAATACCTACGGTATTCGCCCTCCGTTGCGTTTAGGTGAATTCACACTGCCGCAACCTGAGTTTGTCACGCTGCCGGATACGCAACTGGTGGGCGTCACGCAAAACTGCAACTGCTCTTTGGAACAAATCTGTAATTTCCGCACGGAAATGCGCGTGCATTTCTGGCGGCAATACCTGGGCGAAGCCAAATGCATTCCCCCTTTGCTGTATGGTCTGCATCACGCCCGCCCGAGCAAGGATAAAGAAGACGAACATGATGTGCTCTATACCACTGCCGTGGAGCCAGAACACGTTCCGGAAGGGGTTCACCCCGGCGAGCCGATTACGCTTCCCGGCGGCGAGTACGCGTTGTTCGTCTATGAAGGCCCCACTGATGCGCTACAGGATTTCATTATCAGCCTGTACGATACCTGCCTGCCCACCTTCGAGCTAACGCGTCGCGACGGCTGTGACGCAGAACGTTTCACCCCGAACGGGACGAAAGAAGACGGACCACCGAAAGTGATCCGCTGCGAATACCTGATCCCTATCCGTCGCTAAGCGCGCACACCGTTAACGCTGGAGTTCATCCAATGCCGGGGTATCAAGATGAGAAACATCCCCGGCGGTTTCCACGACCCAACCGGACGCCAACCACGGGCTCTGCTGATAATCGATGCGGGAGACCGAGCAGTTACGCAACCGCAAACGGCGTTCTGCACTGGCGGGCAGCCCAAGGATGGTGCTTAACAAGCAGCCGAGGGCCATACCATGACTGACCAGCAGCGGACGGCTGCCGGGCGGCAGCGCCAGACAGCGATCGAGCACCTGATGCATACGCGTTGCCATCTCCGCCATGGATTCCCCTTCGGGAATGCGGCCATCCGGCGTACCGTCCACCAGTTGCTTGCGCCAGGTTTCCTCTTGCGGGCTGAGCGTGTCTATGTCGCGCATTTCCAGCACGCCCATATTCAGCTCACGCAAATTAGGGTCTTCAACCACTTCACAGTGATGGCAAGACTGCGCAATAATCTCCGTAGTGCGGCGCGTCCTCCCTAAATCGCTGGTAAAGATATGCGTAATGCCTAGCGTTTTAACACGGTTCGCAACCTGATAGGCCTGCTGTTCGCCTTGCGCGGTCAACGGGCTGTCAGATTGTCCCTGAATACGCCGAGCCACGTTCCATTCCGTTTCACCGTGGCGAACAAGATATACCTGTAACATCGCTTTTTTCCATTATACTGCGTCAAATTAACTAAAAGAGTATGAACCGTTATGTACCATGTTGTCGCTGCCACTACCAACCCGGCAAAAATTAAGGCTATTACACTCGCATTCACGGATGTCTTTGGCGAAGAAAACTGTCGCATCGAAGGTGTTGATGTCGACAGCGGCGTTTCTCATCAGCCCTTGGGTTCCACCGAAACACGTACCGGAGCCCGCAACCGCGTTATGCGCGCCCGTCAGGTTCGGCCCGAGGCCAATTTCTGGGTCGGCGTTGAAGCTGGCATTGAAGAGAGCATGACGTTCGCCTGGATGGTGATTGAAAACCCACATCTGCGTGGTGAATCACGCTCCGCCAGCCTGGTGCTGCCGGAAAGTATATTACAAGGAATCAAGGAAGGAAGAGAGCTGGGAGACGAAATGGCACGTTTGACCGGCATTCAGGACATTAAACATCAGGGCGGTGCGATTGGGGTGTTCACCGACGGTAAACTGACACGCACCAGCGTCTACTATCAGGCACTGTTGTTGGCGTTGGTACCTTTCCACAACCCGATTTACAGCCAGCCAAGCTAACCCGTTTAAGGGGCGCGATGCCCCTTAACCTCTGCGACGTCCCACTGTCCTATTTGCCCTCAGGCAGCAGTTGTGTTTCCAGCCACTGTTTCAGCGCTGGCGGTGCCGCTTTTAAACTGTTGGAACCGCGCGTAATGGTAGCAATACCGGCTCCCAGTTCGTTTTTCAATTCACGCTGGCTCATCTCTCCTCGCATCAACTCCTGAATAATGCGCACACGCGTCGCAAGCGCCGTGCGTTCGTCCGGCGTCAACAACAGTTGCAACAGAGGGTGATGCAGATCTTCCGTCACAGAAAGCTTCAATAGCTCGACAAACTTGAGCCAATCTTCATTGCCGTGTTCGGAAAGCGCAGGATCGGTATGTGATAAAGGGGTCATAGCGGGCTGCCATACTCGTTAGCGAGTACAGCAGCATAGCATAATCACTGGGAAATCACCGATATCGTGCGTGAAAAATCCCATCGGCGACGCAAGACCTAATAACGCTGCCCCCATTCTGCTGACGTCAATACGCTGTCATTCTGATGCAGAAAATAGCGATAGAAGGCATCGTAGGCCAGCACGTTTTTCACATAGCCACGCGTTTCGGTAAACGGAATACTTTCAATAAAGGCAACCGGATCGATACGCCCTGCGCTGTTTTTCAGCCAGGTGTTCACGCGCGAAGGCCCGGCATTATAGGCCGCGCTGGCAAGAATGCGGTTGTTATTGAACGTCTGATAGACATCATCCAGATAGGTAGTGCCCAACAGAATATTGGTTTCGGGATCAAACAGCTGGCTGCTGTTAACATAGCCGTTCAGGTTGCCCTTCTTCGCGGTATGCTGCGCGGTGGCAGGCATCAGTTGCATCAGGCCGGACGCCCCCACCGGCGAGCGCGCCTGAGGGTTCCAGGCGCTTTCCTGACGGGCGATCGCCATCGCATAGCTCTGTTGAATGGCGCGCCCTTGCGTCATTCGCTGGAAGGTATCACGCCATGCCAGCGGGAAACGTTCTTCCAGATTGTCCCACAGCTTGGCCACAATGGTCGCCTGCACGCTGAGATCGGCCCACCCTTGATCCAACGCGTAACGCGCTAACGCCCCCTGACGCGGCTTATCGCTGTTCGCCACCAGTTCTCCCCATTCGCTGCGCGCCAGATTGTCCATGTTCCAGTACATCAGTTCGCGCACACGCGCAATTTCCGGCCGTTGTGCCAGGGTTTTATCCGGGGTGGACGACGCAATGGTCAAGGAATAGGGGATACCCAACTTCTGCGCGGCGACCATCGGGTAGAACCCCCGCGCCTGCATCAGCTGTCGCAGTATCGCTTCACCATCCTGACGCTGGCCGTTATCTAACAGCAACATCGCCTGCCAATAGCGCCATTCTTCTTTCTGTAGCGCCTCAGCCGGAAGTTTCGCGAGCCAGAAGCGCAGCCCCGCTTTATCCCCTTCCCCGAGCGTCATGCGCACCCTGCGTTCAATCAGGCTGGTTGATTGGCTGCGCTGCGCCACGGCATCACGCCAGGCGGCCTGTTCGGGCGTCGCACCGGTTCCCATCCAACGCCAGGCCACCGCTTCTTCCATCTCGCGGCGATCGGCCTCGCTCATTTTTTGCAGCCGAACCAATGTGCTGATAAGCGCACGGGCGCTCTCTTCATCCTGTCGCGCCAGTTGGCGGAAGGCGACCAGCGTGGCATTGCGCGTAAAATCCGTTGGCCCCACGCTGCGAGCAAAGCGCTCTACGGTTTTGGGGTCGTTTTGCAATTTCATCAGCGCATCGCTGATGGTGCGGTAATCAGGCGGAAGCTGTTTCACCAGATAGTTCACCAACCCGGTGCTGCCTTCATTCATCGCCAGCCGAATGCGCTCCAGTACGGCGATCGGCGTTTTCTCACCGGCGTCTTCCCACACGGCAAACAGCTTATCGCAGGTGGTGGGCAGCGAACGTCCGGTCAGCCAGATAGCCTTTGCTTCATCCCATACGCCCTGACGCTGTCCCGTCGCCCAGCGCGCATAGAGGTGATTACAGTGCGCTGCAACCGGTTTGGGCGAGGTTGGCGCAAATGCCAGCAGGCCCGCCCAGTCCTCGCGGCGCGCCAGCTCATTCACAAACAGAGATTTCAGGTTACGTGCTGGCGGTAGCGTTGGATAACGCGCCGAAAATGCACTGACGTCGCTGCTGCTCACCTGCCCCAGCGATTGCGTTAACGCGCGGTATTCCAGGTAAGGATAAAGCGGGTAATCGCGCAGGGTTGGCATTAACGCCTGCACGGTATCCATCTGATTACTGTCCCACGCCTGTTTAACCTGCTGATAGCGCTGGCGTTGGGCATCCAGCGAATCCGCCATGGCGGCGCTGGTCACCCCCGCCAGACACAGGATGGCAATGCGCGCCCAGCGCCCCATGTTACCCTTCATCCAAACCACCTCATCCCAAACGGTTATCGACATGCAATGTGCACATCACTGATAAATTTCGCCGCAGAATGCCGCCATCAGTGCAAACACGAGGTTTGCATCAGCAAAATTTGCATCATCCAGACGACATTTGCTGCCCTCCAGTGTGGCACAGGATGCGCGGCTGCGATATGTCGCAAAAGGGAATAAAATGTCAAGCAACGTAAGGATAACCGTTTAGAAATTCCGGGTTGGGTGCGGGGCGTGATAACACAGCCCTTGGAGCCATTTCACAGAGTGACAGACTGTAAGGGCTGATGGCTGGGATCGCACGGCGAAACCAGCTACACTCCGCATCAGTATAACGATAAATCGAAGAGGGCGACGCCCCACCTTCATCGTTAACCTCGATGCAGCGCGGGCTACGCACTGCATCCTTTAACCTATAGAGAGGCGAAGTCGCAACGTGGCTCAATACGTCTATACCATGCACCGCGTCGGCAAAGTGGTTCCGCCGAAGCGCCATATCTTAAAAAATATCTCCCTTAGCTTCTTCCCGGGCGCAAAAATTGGCGTGCTGGGTCTGAACGGCGCAGGGAAATCCACCCTGCTGCGCATCATGGCAGGGATTGATACAGACATCGAAGGGGAAGCGCGCCCGCAACCTGGCATCAAAATCGGCTATTTGCCGCAGGAGCCGCAGCTCAACCCGGAACACACGGTACGTGAATCCGTCGAAGAAGCGGTATCGGAAGTGGTCGGTGCGCTGAAACGTCTGGATGAAGTGTATGCACTGTACGCCGATCCGGATGCCGATTTCGACAAGCTGGCGGCTGAGCAAGGCAAGCTGGAAGAGATCATTCAGGCGCACGACGGCCATAATCTGGATAACCAGTTGGAACGTGCTGCCGATGCGCTGCGCCTGCCGGAATGGGATGCGAAAATCGCCAAGCTGTCCGGGGGCGAACGCCGTCGCGTGGCGCTGTGTCGTCTGCTGTTGGAAAAACCAGACATGCTGCTGCTCGACGAACCGACCAACCACCTGGATGCGGAATCCGTGGCCTGGCTGGAACGCTTCCTGCACGACTTCGAAGGCACCGTGGTCGCCATTACCCACGACCGTTACTTCCTCGATAACGTCGCTGGCTGGATTCTGGAACTGGACCGCGGCGAAGGCATTCCGTGGGAAGGTAACTACTCTTCCTGGCTGGAGCAAAAAGACCAACGTCTGGCGCAGGAAGCCTCTCAGGAAGCGGCTCGCCGTAAATCCATTGAGAAAGAGCTGGAGTGGGTGCGTCAGGGAGCCAAAGGTCGTCAGGCCAAAGGCAAAGCCCGTCTGGCTCGCTTTGAAGAGCTTAACAGCACCGAATACCAGAAACGTAACGAAACCAACGAACTGTTTATTCCACCGGGTCCACGCCTGGGCGACAAAGTGGTGGAAGTCACCAACCTGAGCAAAGCCTACGGCGAGCGCCAACTGATCGACGGCCTGTCGTTTGCGGTGCCCAAGGGGGCGATTGTTGGGATTATCGGCCCGAACGGTGCCGGTAAATCAACGCTGTTCCGTATGATGTCCGGCCAGGAGCAGCCCGATGGCGGCACTATCGAACTGGGTGAAACGGTAAAACTGGCGTCGGTCGATCAGTTCCGCGACAGCATGAACAACAGCAAAACCGTGTGGGAAGAAGTTTCCGGCGGGCTGGACATCATGCGTGTTGGTACTACCGAGATGCCGAGTCGCGCCTATGTTGGTCGCTTTAACTTTAAAGGCACAGATCAGGGCAAACGCGTCGGCGAACTGTCCGGTGGTGAACGCGGTCGTCTGCATCTGGCGAAGCTGCTGCAAGTCGGCGGCAACGTGCTGCTGCTCGATGAACCGACCAACGACCTGGATATTGAAACCCTGCGCGCACTGGAAAACGCCCTGCTGGAGTTCCCCGGCTGCGCCATGGTTATTTCCCACGACCGTTGGTTCCTTGACCGTATTGCGACTCACATTCTGGATTATCAGGATGAAGGCAAGGTGGAGTTCTTCGAAGGTAACTTCACCGAATACGAAGAGTACAAGAAACGCACGCTGGGTGCCGATGCGCTGGAACCTCACCGCATCAAGTACAAACGTATCGCGAAGTAATGTGCTGATAGCGTCGAGGATGACAAAGTCACGTTATCGCTTCGTCATCCTCGGCCTCTCCCCTTCGTCATCCTCGGCGTAGGCCGGGGATCTCTATAAGAAGAAACGCGTTTCTTCGGCAAGAGATTCCCGTCTTCGCGGGAATGACGTCGGAGCGTTTTTTTTACGGCGTTCACCGATCAATCGCGATCAAAAGGTTTCCCAGTTCTGATTGTCATCCGGCTTGACCCGTTTTGTGCCTGCCGCAGGCAACGCAGGGTTGCTGCGCACCGGCGTTGACGCAGCGGCCGCGCCTGCCAGCGCACGCGTAGGCGCTGAAGGGACTATCTGGAACACCGCAACCGCCTGCGTTAAACGCCCGGCCTGCTCCTCCAGCGATACCGCTGCCGCAGAGGCTTCCTGTACCAACGCCGCATTCTGCTGCACTGCGCTATCCATTTCCGATACCGCCTGGCTTACCTGACTGATTCCTCGACTCTGTTCATCGGACGCAGAGGCGATTTCTCCCATGATGTCGGTCACGCTGGTGACCGCCTGAACGATCTCACCCATGGTTTCTCCCGCCTGCGACACCAGTTGCGCGCCGGTATCAACCAGGCGACCTGACTCACCGATCAAGGATTCAATCTCTTTTGCCGCCTGTGCGCTGCGCTGTGCCAGACTGCGCACTTCACCGGCCACCACGGCAAACCCGCGCCCTTGCTCACCGGCACGGGCGGCTTCAACGGCGGCATTCAGCGCCAGAATGTTGGTCTGGAAGGCGATGCCGTTAATCACGGAGGTAATGTCGGCAATCTTGCGTGAACTGGTAGAGATATCGCTCATGGTGGTCACCACGTTATTCACGATATCACCGCCCTGCTCCGCTTTGGTCGAAGCATTTTTCGCCAGTTGGCTGGCATGGTGGGCGTTGTCCGAGTTTTGCTTTACCGTGGCCGTCAGTTGTTCCATGCTGGCAGCCGTCTCTTCCAGCGCGGCTGCCTGCTGCTCCGTGCGAGAGGAGAGATCGACGTTACCGGCGGAAATTTCCGTGGAACCCTGATGAATCGCCGTTGCCCCTTCGCGCACCACGCTAACCGTTTCTGCCAATGCGGCCTGCATGTTCTGGACGTTCTGCCCCAGAATACCGATTTCGTTACGCCCCATCTCACTGGCGCGCTGGGTTAAATCCCCGGCGGCAATACGTTGAATGCGCGTCACCAACCGATCCAGCGGAGCCAATAGCGCATTGCGGATAATCACATAGATGATTACTGCCATCACAATGGAGGCCACAAAGGAGAGCGCCATCAGCATAAAGCCGCGACGAGAGTTGGCCTCAGCATGCTGGTTGATTTGCGTGGCGTTATCCGTCAGATAACGCACCGCTTTCCGCACCGAGAGTGCGTAGTCTTCGTCCAGTTTGCGTGCTTCATCGCTTTCCAGCGAAATCACTTCTTCAAATTCGCCCCTTTTCGCCGCTTCAACAATCAGCTTGATCGCTTTATCGCGGTAGGTCGCGTAATTGGCAGCAAGTTCATCATCCAGTCCAGCGGGCGCGTTGAATTTATCCGGCCGAGCCAGATATTCATCAAAGCGTTTTTGTGAGCTTTTTACACGACTCTCTGCCTGCGTCAGTGCGCTTTTATAGCCCTCGGCATCACCTACGCGTTGCGTCGCGGCCGCCTGAACCAACAGTTGGCGAGCAACGCGCAACTGATCCATGCTGCTGCTGATGCCAGCTCGCACATCAGAGACCAGATTGGCCCGGTCTAATGCATCGTTACTCTGTTTGAGAAAATAACTCGCCGTACCGATGGAGATAGCGAACAGCAATAAAATAATCGTTAACAGACTAATAAATAGCGTAACAAGTCTGATGTTATTGATATAACCTGAATTTCCTTTTATCTCGGACATGACTGTTATTCTCACTTCGACAACGGCTGGTATGGATATCCCTTCCGCAACGCATCACAAACAGCATCGGCGTTACTAAAAAAACATCGTCGGATTCATGTTTTATCGGCAATGGCGTGAAAACATCCACCCTGATGCCGTGATCATAATCACATTTCAAATAAAGTGGTATTATATTTCTAAAAATAAGAAATGTATTTTCACATTATATAATACGTTACGCTATCAGGATGAAAATGGCGTCGGCGTGACATATTCCGCCAGCGCATCATGTTGCAGCACAAATTCAATAAAGCAGGCCATTGCGGGAGAATTGAGCTTCCTGCTGGGATAAACCAAATAAAGTTCATTGGGCTCTGCACGCCATTCAGGCAGCACGCGCACCAGAGGCTGGGGCAGATCGACGCCATCGACCAGAAACGCCGGCAGCAGGGTGATGCCTGCGCCCGCCATCGCGCATTCACGGGCATAGAGCAGATTGTCCGTGGTGTGCGTCAGCGGAAGCAACCAGCGATAGTCCTCGCTCCCGCGTTGCAATGCCCACTCCGCCCAGGCACGATGGGCAATACATTGATGAGATTGAAGTTGCTGCGGATGCACCAACGCAGGGTGACGCGCCAGATAGTGCGGCGAGGCCACCAGATAGCGCGGCGTAACGCCCAACGGTCTGCCAATCAGTGAAGAATCCAGCGGCTTACCGGTGCGAAATGCCACGTCAAACCCTTCATCGACTAGATCCACCAGCGTGTCAGAGATGGCAATTTCGAGAGACACGGCGGGAAAGCGGCGCTGAAACTCGGTGGTCAAGCGCGCCAGCAGCGTGGCACCAAAACCGGCAGGGCTGGTGATGCGAAGCCGCCCGCTCGGGTTATCACGCAAATGTTGAATAGCGAGATCGGCGCGTTCACTGGCCTGCATCATCTCCTGACAGTGGATCAGATAGCGCTCGCCAGCGAACGTCAGGCTGATCTTGCGCGTAGTGCGGTTTAGCAGCCGCAATCCAAGCTGTTGTTCGAGTTGGCTGATACGCAAGCTGAGGCTGGATTTGGCCATGCCAGCCTTGAGCGCGGCCTGTGTCACACTGCCGCATTCGGCCACCAGCGCAAACAGCGCCATATCCTGCCACTGCCTGAACATGGAGGGTTTAAACATAATTGTTCGCCTGTGACAAACACTTCGTTAATGATTGTCCATCTTATCAGCGCGATGAGTTCGTTCTACACTTTTCTTATCGAAACAATGAGGAACCCATCATGACCGTACAGGCTATTGCCGTTGACCCACAACATCCCGAACGTTTTATCGCCATTACCCAAGAGCAGCCGCAGCCGGGTCCGCACGATCTGCTGGTTGAGGTAAAAGCGATATCCATCAACCCCGTCGATACCAAAGTCCATGCCGGGTTGCGTAAAAACGGGTTGGCTGAACCGCGCGTGTTAGGCTGGGATGCCAGTGGCACCGTGCTTGCCATTGGCGATCGCGTCAGTGGTTTTCAAGTGGGAGATGAAGTGTGGTATGCGGGCGATATCACGCGCGCTGGCAGCAACAGCTCGCACCAGCTCATTGATGCACGTATTGTGTCGCACAAACCCGTCTCTCTCGACTGGGCTGCCGCCGCTGCCCTGCCGCTGACCGCACTTACCGCCTGGGAAGGACTGTTTGAGCACCTTGAGATTCAGGACGCGGATGCGGGGAAAAATCTGCTGATTATCGGCGGCGCGGGCGGCGTCGGTTCTCTGGCTATCTCACTGGCGGCACTGCGCAGTGAGGTCAAGGTTATCGCCACGGCATCCCGTCCTGATTCGGCAGAATGGTGCCGCCAGCGCGGTGCGGATCTGGTGGTTGATTATCGCGATTTGGTCGGTGAGCTGAAAAAAGCGGGCATCACCCAGGTGGATTATATTTTCTGCCTGAACGACACCGACGGACACTGGGGCGCGATAGGCTCGTTGATTGCACCGCAGGGCAAAATTTGCACCATCGTGGAAAACGAACGTCCGTTGGATCAGAACGAGCTGAAGCGTAAAAGTGCCTCGCTGCATTGGGAATTTATGTTTACCCGCAGCATGTACCAAACGCCGGATATGGAACAGCAAGGGAAAATTCTGCAAGAGGTGGCGCATCTGGTGGATGCGGGCAAGCTGCAAGGCACTGCCAGTGAAGTGTTGAACGGGTTAAGCATCGAAACGCTGCAACAGGCTCATGCCAAGGTGCAGGAAGGGCATATGCGCGGCAAGGTGACTATCGCGTTATAAACGCTAACGTTGTCATATCGTTAAGCAAACAGCCCCACAAAGGGGCTGTTAGATTGTGCTGTTAACCACGTCCGTGTTTCTCGGCGAATCGCGACGAGGGGCACTCCGGCGGCTTACGCCGCTACGACCCCATCGCCGCACTTCACCTAATAACGGACATTGTCATCGATCTGACAGCCCCGTTCGACGAGCACTTAGAACAACAGGCGGGCACGAATGGTGCCGGGAATCGCCTTCATTAGTTGCAGTGCGGTATTCGCCGCATCTGTTTCCACGTCGATCACCACATAGCCGATATCCGCGCTGGTTTGCAGATACTGGGCAGCAATGTTGATACCTTGCTCGGCAAAAATGGTGTTGATGGCCGTCAGTACGCCTGGGCGATTTTCGTGAATGTGCAGCAAACGTGCGCGATCGCTCTGTACTGGCAGGGAAACTTCCGGGAAGTTAACCGCAGACAGCGTCGAACCGTTATCAGAGTATTTTGCCAGTTTACCGGCCACTTCCGTACCGATGTTTTCCTGTGCTTCCTGCGTGGAACCGCCAATGTGCGGCGTCAGCAGCACGTTGTCGAACTCCAGCAGCGGAGAAACAAACGGGTCGCTGTTGGTTGCTGGTTCTTGCGGGAATACGTCAATCGCGGCACCCGCAATGTGTTGGCTGCGCAGCACTTCGCACAATGCAGGGATATCGACAACCGTGCCGCGTGAGGCATTGATCAGGATAGAACCCGGTTTCATCAGCGCCAACTCTTCTGCGCCCATCATATTCTGGGTGCTCAAGGTTTCAGGCACGTGCAGGCTGACCACGTCGCTCATGTTCAGCAATTCGGACAGATGACGCACCTGCTGAGCATTGCCTAACGGCAACTTGCTCTCGATGTCGTAAAAGTAGACGTGCATCCCCAGGCTTTCCGCCAGGATACCCAACTGGGTGCCGATGTGACCGTAGCCAATGATGCCCAGTTTTTTGCCGCGCGCTTCAAACGAGCCCACAGCCAGTTTATGCCACACGCCGCGATGCGCTTTGGCGTTGGCTGCCGGAACGCCGCGCAGCAGCAGCAGCATTTCACCAATCACCAACTCCGCTACGCTGCGGGTATTGGAAAACGGCGCGTTGAATACCGGGATACCGCGTTTGGTGGCGGAAGGCAGTTCTACCTGATTGGTACCGATGCAAAAACAGCCCACGGCAACCAGCTTTTCTGCGGCAGCAAACACTTCTTCCGTCAGATGAGTACGGGAACGCAAACCGACGAAATGCGCGTCACGAATGGAGGCTTTCAACGCTTCCGTATCCAACGCACCTTTATGGTATTCAATGTTGGTGTAACCCGCTGCGCGCAGGTTTTCCAACGCGCTCTGGTGAACCCCTTCCACCAGGAGGAATTTAATCTTGTCTTTTTCCAGTGATACCTTTGCCATTTCCCGACCTTATATTCAGACTTCAGATGCCAATGAACCCATTTGCCAAACAGCCTCTGCCAACATAACAAAAATTACGCCAGCAGCAAGACAATCGATTGCTTCCCCGATGCTGCCAACGGCGTCACAAACGCCCTTTTACAGTAAAAAATAAGGACAACGCGTCGCCTCGCCAGATGTGCAGGGAACAAAATAAGAAAAAGTGATATTAAGTACCAAAAGTGAGACTTTAACAATGGTGGGGTTTTTAAGCAAAAAAAATCGGACGTTAGCCTCTTCATGCCAACGCCCGATGTGCAGGAGAGAAATTACTTCAGGGTTTTCACCCCGTCAGCGGTACCGACCAGCGCAACGTCAGCGCCACGGTTGGCAAACAGACCGACGGTCACCACGCCCGCAATCCCATTGATACGGTTTTCTACTGCAATGGCATCTGAGATATCGAGATTGTGCACATCCAGAATGACGTTGCCGTTGTCGGTGACCACACCCTGACGATAGACTGGCTGACCGCCCAGTTTCACCAGCTCACGCGCCACGTAAGCGCGCGCCATCGGGATCACTTCTACCGGTAGCGGGAATGTGCCCAGAATATCCACCTGCTTGGAGGCATCGACAATACAGATAAACTGACGCGCAATGGCGGCAATGATCTTCTCACGCGTCAGCGCAGCGCCACCGCCTTTGATCATTTGCATATGCGGGTTGATCTCATCGGCACCGTCCACATAGATATCCAGTTCATCAACCTCGTTGCTGTCGAATACTGTAATGCCTAAGCTTTTCAGCTTCTCGGTCGACGCTACGGAGCTGGATACCGCGCCTTTAATCTGGTGTTTGATGGAACCCAGCGCGTCAATGAAGTGCGCGGCCGTTGAGCCCGTCCCCACTCCAACAATGGTATCCGGGCGAACATAATCCAACGCGGCCCAGCCGACTGCCTTTTTCAGTTCATCTTGTGTCATGGTCTGTATCGTGCCTGCAAATTACAGTGAGAAGAGAGAGGCGTTATTATAGAGCAAGCGCCACTGGAAACGACGCCAATCGCCGCGCGTCCTCCGATTATTTTCGGCCATCGGTGTGAAATGGGACAGATTTTTAGCGTGTTCCGTCAGAAAAATGTGGCATAGTGCAAAGACCAAGTTTTATCCATAGGAAATGGCACCTTCATGAAACGACCGGACTATCGCACACTTCAGGCCCTGGATGCCGTCATCCGTGAGCGCGGATTTGAACGCGCCGCGCAAAAATTGTGCATCACGCAATCCGCCGTTTCACAACGCATCAAGCAGTTGGAAAACCTGTTCGGACAACCGCTGTTGGTCAGAACCATCCCACCGCGTCCCACAGAACAAGGGCAAAAACTGCTGGCGCTGTTGCATCAAGTGGAGTTGCTGGAAGAAGAGTGGCTGGGCAACGATGCCAGCAGCGATATCCCGCTGTTACTGTCGCTGGCGGTCAACGCCGACAGTCTGGCTACATGGCTGTTACCCGCACTGCAACCGGTGCTGGTCGATTCCCCTATCCGTCTTAATCTGCAAGTGGAAGATGAAACCCGCACCCAAGAACGCTTGCGCCGTGGTGAAGTGGTCGGCGCCGTCAGTATCCAGCCACAACCGTTGCCGAGTTGTCTGGTGGATAAGCTCGGTGCGTTAGACTATCTGTTTGTCGCCTCACCAGATTTTGCCGCACGCTACTTCCCGAACGGTGTGACCCGCTCTGCCTTGTTACGCGCTCCTGCGGTTGCCTTCGACCATCTGGACGACATGCATCAGGCGTTTTTGCAGCAAAATTTTGATCTCTCGCCCGGTAGCGTTCCCTGCCATATCGTTAACTCGTCAGAAGCGTTCGTACAATTGGCGCGACAAGGCACCACCTGTTGTATGATCCCGCACCTGCAAATCGAGAGAGAATTGGCAAACAGCGAACTGGTCGATCTGACGCCGGGCCTGTTTCAGCGCCGGATGCTCTATTGGCACCGCTTCGCGCCAGAGAGTCGGATGATGAGAAAGGTGACGGATGCCCTGCTTTCGCACGGGCATCGCGTATTGCGCCAGTCCTGACGCGCGTTAAGCAGGCGTTACTGATTAGGTTGCAGCTCGAATACTACGTCAACCTGATCGTCAAACTGGATGCTTTGCTGCTCGTAAGTCTGTGCTACATCGGCCTCTGCCGCGACACCCGCCGCTTTAAACATCCGGGCCATCGGAACCGGCTGATAGTTGGCTACCTGATAGCGGATGCTGTAAATCGGCCCCAGCTTGGCGTTGAATCCGGTTGCCAGTGCTTTCGCCTGGCTGGTCGCCGTTTCTATTGCCCGCTGACGAGCCTGATCGCGATAGGCTTCCGGGTTGGCAACCCCCAGCTCCACGCCGCGGATTTCCGTTAACCCCGCGCGCAGCGCACCGTCCAGCAAGGCGTTTAGCTGATCCAGTTGGCGTACCGTTACCGCCACCTGACGCACCGCGCGATACCCTTTCAGTTCAGAGCGACCATCTTTGAGAAAATCGTATTCAGGATGGGTGCGCAGGTTGGCGGCGCTGATGTCTTTTCTTTCAATGCCGTGCTTTTCCAGATAGGCAAAATATTGCGCCACGCGGTCGTCCACCTGCTTTTTAGCATCAGCCACGTCTTTCGATGAAACGCTGACCTCAATCGCCAAATTTGCAATGTCCGGCGTGGCATCCACGCTCGCTTTGCCCGATGTCACGATGTGCGGTCCGTTCGGCAATTCAGCGGCCTGACCGGACAGTGGAAGCGTGCTTAATCCTAACAGGGCGGCTATCGCCAGTGCTTTTAGCTTCACAGTGTCGTTTCTCCTGATTCCATGTAATAGTGCGCCGTTGCAGGCCACGATGACGGCTGCGCGCCTGTGCTATGACTATGCCTACGGCTATAGGTAAATATAGTGCACAGGCTGGCTTGGCTTAACTATAGGTGAATTCCGGAATACCGTAAAAAAACGTCAACTTACAACACTATTGCAGACCAGAATGTGCTAGTTGCAGCGCAATACTCCACATGATGATGCCAACAAAGGCATTAATCACGCGCTGCGCTTTTGGCGTGTTTAACCACGGTGCCAACCAGGACGCCAGCAACGCCAATGCAAAGAACCACAGGAAAGAAGCCGTAATGGAACCCAAGGCAAACCAACTGCGCGCGTCGGGTGCCATCTGCCCACCAATGCTGCCTTGCACCACGAAAGTATCCAGATAGACATGCGGATTCAGCCAGGTGACTGCCAATACGCTAGCGATAACGCGCCAGCGGCTTTGCCGTGCGATATCCACACTGACGACTTCAAGCTGGCGGTTGAAAACCACCTTGAACGCGCCCCAGCCATACCACAGCAGAAACGCAACGCCTCCCCAGGTGATCAGTGACAGCAACAGCGATGACTGACTCAGCAACGCGCTACCGCCAAAGATACCCGCACAGATCAAGATGACATCGCTCAATGCACACAGCAGGGCAATCATCAGATGATACTGACGCCGAATCCCCTGATTCATCACGTAAGCGTTTTGCGGTCCCAGTGGCAAAATCATCGCCGCGCCCAGAAAAAATCCCTGCCAATACATGCCAAACATGGTTCTCTACACTCTCCCGGATGAACAATTCGAGGGAGTGTAAGGCGGTTTTTCCATTAATTGAAATTGAAGATTCTAATTATTCATTAGAGAATCTAATTTCGAATATCGTGCAATACCGAAGGTGAAACCGGCAGCGTTTTGGCTCCAACCTGCTTTTCATTACGTTGCAGTAGGAAAGCAACGGCAAACAGCGAAAACATAAACGGCAGTTCAAACAACTCTTCCAGCAAATCGGTACGCGATGTGTCGTAGACAAAGAGAAACGCCAAGAAGCGATGGTGTTCGATGGTATCGACGATAACGAAATAGAGCACCAACAACAGGATATCCCACACGGGCAGGCTTTCTTGCCGGAAACGGCGAATAATCTCTCGACGAATCACGGGCAACAACAGCGCACAGGCCGTCATCCCAATCAACACGATGGAAATAATGCGAAAGTAAAGCTTTGGCTCATCAGGGAAGTAATCCCGCCCCCAACTGATTCCCCGACCAAACAATAACATCCACCAACTGATACTCCAGAGCCAGAAGAACTTCGCCGCAGTCTCACGTCGCAGCGGCCTGATGTAGCACCAGGTGAACAGCGCACCAAACAGCAGCCATAGTGATTGAAACGTCTCAATCGCCAGCACCGCCTGGCTTTGCGCGGAGAAGAGTCTATTTCCAGTGTAAAGCAGCGAGGCGGCAAAAATTGCGATCGCCACGGTGTGGGGATACAGGGTTTTATCAAATTTCATAACACAACACATATCAACCAGTAACAGCGGTTAGGGTAGGTCGATAGGGGAGCCGTGTTTTTACTTTTCGAGTGAAAGCGTTTAGGCATCCGTGCGCTTAGCACCGGATGCCTAAAGAGGACTAACGAAAATTACGTGTTGGTTGATGTTGTCGGGGTTTGATGCAAATGCACATCCATTTGCGGATAGGGAATGCCGATCTGGTGTTCATCCAGCGCCCGTTTAAAACTTTCTAACAGATCCCATTTCACCGCCATGGCATCACCGTTGGTCGTCCAGACCCATACGACAAAATTCAGTGAAGACGCTGCCATTTCATTGAGACGAATGGTGACGCCACGTTCATGCTGAATGCGCTTATCTGCCGCGACGATATCCCCAAGCACCGTTTTGACCCGATCGATATCCGCGTCATAGGCCACACCAACGATAATTTCGGTGCGTCGGTCCGGTTCACGGCTGCTGTTAATGATGTTTCCAGCAATGATTTTCCCGTTGGGAACGACGATGATTTTGCCATCTGGCGTGCGCATCGTGGTGGAGAATATCTGCACCTGTGTCACCGTGCCAGAAACCCCGCCCAAATCGACAAACTCACCGGTACGGAACGGGCGGAACATCACCAGCAGCACGCCCGCCGCGAAGTTTGACAGCGAGCCTTGCAGCGCCAAACCCACCGCCAAGCCAGCAGCACCCATCACCGCAATCACCGATGCGGTTTGCACCCCAATGCGGCTCAATACCGCAATCAGCGTAAAGGCAATAATGCCGTAACGCACCAGTGCGGCAAGAAAATCCGCTACGGTGGTGTCAATCCCCCGCGCCACCATCACTCTGCTGATGCCCTTCGAGACCACACGCGCCACCAGCAGGCCGATGAGCAAAATGATAATGGCGGCCACCACGTTCACCGCATACTGGATCAGCAGAGCCTCATTATTGACGACCCATTGCCCCATACGGCTCAGGCTTTCGGTTACATCCAGTTCTTCCATTGGCACTCTCCCATTTTTGCATTTCACCCTTTGAAAGGGATGGTTCACACCCAAAATGGCCGCAAAGCAGGCCAGAAAAAATTAAGGCTCCTGATAAAAGGAGCCTCTTATTTTCATGCATTGTTTATCAATGCACTTATTAATATAGATTACAGTACGTCGATCGCGTTCAGTTCTTTAAACGCTTTTTCTAAGCGTGCAACCATGGTTGCCTGGCCAGCACGCAGCCAAACGCGCGGATCGTAGTACTTCTTGTTCGGCTTGTCTGCGCCTTCCGGGTTACCCAACTGCCCTTGCAGGTAGCCTTCGTTCTTCTTGTAGTATGCCAACACGCCTTCCCAGGTTGCCCATTGGGTGTCGGTGTCGATGTTCATTTTGATCACACCGTAGCTCACCGCTTCGGCGATCTCTTCTGCCGTGGAGCCGGAGCCGCCGTGGAACACGAAGTCCAGGCTGTTGTGCGGCAGGTTGAATTTCTTGGAGACGTATTCCTGCGAGTTGTGCAGGATTTTCGGCGTCAGTTGCACGTTACCCGGTTTGTATACGCCATGCACGTTGCCGAACGACGCCGCGATGGTGAAACGCGGGCTGATGGCATGCAGTTTTTCGTAGGCGTAAGCCACGTCTTCCGGCTGGGTGTAGAGTGCGGAGTTATCAAGGTGGCTGTTGTCCACGCCATCTTCTTCACCGCCGGTGCAACCCAGTTCGATTTCCAGCGTCATGTTGATTTTTGCCATGCGCTTGAGGTATTCGCTGCAAATCTCGATGTTCTCTTCCAACGGCTCTTCCGACAGGTCGATCATGTGGGAGGAGAACAGCGGTTTACCGGTCGCGGCAAAGTGTTTTTCACCGGCATCCAGCAGGCCGTCCAACCAAGGCAGCAGTTTTTTGGCGCAGTGGTCAGTGTGCAGGATAACAGGAATGCCGTAGTGTTCAGCCATCAGGTGAACGTGTTGTGCGCCAGAGATGGCACCGAGGATGGCGGATTTCTGGCCTTCCGCTTTCAGGCCTTTACCTGCGGTAAACACGGCCCCCCCGTTAGAGAACTGAACGATAACCGGTGCGCGAACTTTCGCTGCCGCTTCCAGCACCGCATTGACGGAGTCAGTACCGACGCAGTTGACTGCGGGCAGAGCAAAGCCATTTTCCTTTGCTACTGCGAAAACTTTCTGAACGTCATCGCCAGTGATGACACCAGGTTTTACGAAATCAAAAATTTTAGACATGTTACGTGTCCCGTCTCGTTGGCCGTGGAGGGTTGAGATAATTGACTACGGGCCGGACGCACAGCGTCCGAACCCACCGTTGCCCACTCGAGGAGGGAGCAACGGGTTGCCGGGTGACACCCCCGGCAAAGCGGCATTACTGCTTAGCACGCTCTTCCAGCATGACTACCGCAGGCAGTTTTTTCCCTTCCACGAACTCCAGGAAGGCACCGCCGCCGGTAGAAATATAAGAAATCTTGTCTGAAATGCCGAACAGGTCAATCGCGGCCAGCGTATCGCCACCACCGGCGATAGAGAACGCGTCGCTGTCTGCAATCGCCTGAGCGATGATTTCGGTTCCCTTACGGAAGTTCGGGAATTCGAACACGCCAACCGGGCCGTTCCACAGGATGGTCTTGGCATTTTTCAGAATATCGGCCAGACGCTCAGCGGACACATCACCCAGGTCCAGAATCTGTTCATCATCTTTGATGGCAGTCACTGACTTCAAGGTTGCGGTTGCAGTTTCAGAGAATTCCGTCGCTACGCGCACGTCGCTCGGCACTGGAATGTCGCAGGTTTCCAGCAGTTTTTTCGCTTCAGGGATCAGATCCGCTTCGTACAGCGATTTGCCCACGTTGTGGCCTTGTGCCGCTACGAAGGTGTTGGCAATACCGCCGCCCACGATCAGTTGGTCAGCAATCTTGGACAATGAGCCCAGCACGGTCAGCTTGGTAGACACTTTAGAACCGCCGACGATCGCTACCATCGGGCGCGCCGGGTTGCTCAGCGCTTTACCCAGCGCTTCCAGTTCGTCTGCCAGCAGCGGGCCTGCACAGGCGATATCAGCAAACTTGCCCACGCCGTGGGTAGAGGCCTGCGCACGGTGTGCCGTACCAAAGGCGTCCATCACGAACACGTCGCACAGCGCCGCGTATTTCTTCGACAGCTCTTCGTCGTCTTTCTTCTCGCCTTTGTTGAAGCGAACGTTTTCCAGAACCACCAACTCACCTTCGGCAACATCAACGCCATCCAGATAATCCTTCGCCAGACGAACCGGAGAAGAAATTTTATCTTTCAGATAGTTAACAACCGGCAGCAGGGAGAATTCTTCGTTGTATTCCCCTTCGGTCGGGCGTCCCAGGTGGGAAGTCACCATGACACGCGCACCTTGTTTCAGTGCGTTCTCAATGGTCGGCAACGATGCACGGATACGCGCATCAGACGTCACTTTACCTTCTTTAACCGGCACGTTCAGATCCGCACGGATCAATACGCGTTTACCCGCCAGATCCAGATCGGTCATCTTAATTACAGACATGGTGAATCCTCTTGTTGATTCTCTTATAAAGTTGTGTGATCGAGATTAAAATCCCTGACAATTCAGTTACATATAACTAAAAACCGCAGGCTGCCATCGCGCGTGTCGTATCCAGCATGCGATTGGCGAAGCCCCATTCGTTGTCGCACCAGACCAGCGTTTTTATCAGGTGCGACCCACTGACCCGCGTCTGCGTACCGTCGACAATGGCACTGTGCGGATCGTGATTAAAATCAGCTGAAACTAAAGGTAATTCCGTATAGTCAACTATACCACGAAATGCCCCATGCGCTGATTTTTGAAAAAGCGCATTGATTTCATTAACATTTACCGCTTGCCTTACCGTTACGCTCAAATCGATGGCAGTGACATTGATCGTTGGCACGCGCACTGAAATCGCCTCAAAACGGTCAGTAAACTGCGGGAAGATACGCGTAATGCCTGCCGCCAGTTTGGTATCCACCGGAATGATGGACTGGCTGGCCGCGCGGGTGCGGCGCAAATCGCTATGGTAAGCATCGATCACCGGCTGATCGTTCATCGAAGAGTGAATGGTGGTGACCGTGCCGCTTTCAATACCGAACGATTCATCCAGCAATTTAATAATGGGGATAATGCAGTTGGTGGTACAGGAGGCGTTAGACACAATGTGGTGTTCTGGCTGCAACGTCTCATGGTTGACGCCAAACACAATAGTGGTATCGATATCGTTGGCACCGGGGTGAGAAAACAGCACCTTCTTGGCACCGGCGGCCAGATGCGCTTCGCCGTGCGCGCGGCTGCCGTACACGCCGCTGCAATCGAGCACCACGTCAACGCCCAGCTCTCGCCAGGGTAACCCCTCAATCTCACGCTGATGCAATAGCAGAATGGCGTCATCACCGACGTAGAGCTGGTCGCACTCCTGGCGCACATCCCAGGCAAAACGCCCATGGCTGGTATCATACTTCAGCAGATGCGCCATACCTTCCGCGCTCGCCAGTTCGTTGATCGCCACCACGCTAATATCGGCCCGACGTCCGGATTCGTACAGTGCCCGTAACACGCTGCGGCCAATACGACCAAAACCGTTTATCGCAATACGAATTGTCATCGCATTCTCTGTATCAAGCTGAACACTCGAATTATGTAGGGTATAGAATAATCAGTACCAACACCGGAATAAACTGTTAAGTAAGACTATTCTTGGACAACACACCTGCCCTTGACGATCCACCTGCGAGATAATTCGCCGCTGTTCGGGATCAATCGCCCTAATTACGCCAACTGAAACGCTTCAGCTAGCATAATGCAAATTTTCAGCAAAGGAAATATCTCAACCAGAGCGCTTGCAGAACAGTGACGCAGTTCAAAGAAAAGGCGGTATTGGCATGGCAAGAAACGGCGTCTTGCCATGCCAGCATGGTGTATCAGACGGGCTTAGTGTGCAGGAGATCGGGATGGCGTAACATTTCTGCCAACGCCAGCATCGCCAATGATTGTCCATAAGAGCGCTGGCGAATCGGCACATCGGTATATTCTGGCAATGTCATAAACACCGGTGTACCGGAAGAGACTTCCGCCAGTTGTCCTTGTTGATCGATGCGCGCCAGCAGCGCAGCAATGGCATTAACGCCAGCATCGGCAAAGCGGCTATCGAGAATACCGAGCCGATACCCTTTCAGAAAGGCGTAGGCGATCGCCGCCGTGGCTGACGACTCCTGATAGCTGTGCGGATCGTTGAGCAGCGTGTGCCACATGCCGTTATCAGCCTGAGCGTTTAACAATGCTTCACTCTGGCGCAGAAAATTCTGCTCAATAAAGCGAGAGGACGCAGAGTGGCTTGCTCGCGTCAATTCCAGCAGTTCAACCGCCGTTATCGCCGCCCAGCCATTACCCCGGCCCCACAACGCACCGGCAAAGTGGTGTTTTTCCGTGAAATGCCAGCCGTGCCGCCACAGGCCGCTGACCGGATCGCTTAAAAATTGCGTATGCAACAAGAACTGATAGATGACTTCTTCGCAATAGGCAGGCTTGTTAAGCAGTTGTCCGGCCTTAACGTGGAACAGACCGCTCATAAACAGGGTATCGACCCACAATTGCCCTTCGTTATTGCGCGTAGCCGTGGTGTGGGCGAACCCGCCCATTTCGGTACGCAACAACCCCTGCTCAATCCACTCGCCGTATTCATTCACCAGCGCGCGCCATTGCACATTTTCCTGTTGCTCCAGCAGCGACACCAGCGTCAGCATCGGCGCGACGTGGTTGACATTTTTTACTGCCGCCTCTGCCCGATGGCGTTCAAACCAGGCGCTCAGGTAGTCAACATAGGTCTGATCGCCGGTCGCTTCATATAAGCGCCAAATGCCATACAACCCGACGCCTTGCGACCAGTCCCACAGTTCGATAGACATATCCGAACCGTAAGCACCGATGGATTTGAGATAGGCATCATCCTCACGGATGGCAACGATCTCCTGATACAACGCGGCGAGTTTTGTGGTAATGACTGATTTATCCAGCATGGGTTTCTTCCTGAAGGTTGGGCTACAGAGACGCGCTCAGCGGCAGCGTCTCTGTAACGTGGGGAGGTTATTCCCCAATGGCGATATTAGCCTCACGCAGCAGCGCGATTAGGTGCTGTTTCATTTCCGGGCTGGGCGGCGTCGCAGGCGCGGACACGGCGGCAGAAATTGACGAACCGGTGAGACGAATCGCTTCTTTTATCAGGCCGGTAAACGGCACTTCCAGGGTATAGATCTTCGACAACACGGCCAGACGGCGCAGCAGCGCTTGCACCGCGACCATATCCTTATCCAAAAAGGCCTGATAGATGCCGCAGGTGATTTCCGGCGCAAAATTCGAGGTGGCGGGGATCACGCCGTCGCCGCCGAGCAGCAGCGTATCAAGGGCATATTCATCAAAGCCGCAGAACACCAGAAAATTAGGATGACGGCCTTTCACTTCCGTGATCACCTGGCGGATATGGCTCATGCAATCAACGGTATCTTTAATGCCGACAATATTGGCGCAACTGTCTGCCAGACGACCAATTAATTCAACGGACAGGTTTTGCCCGGTCAATGCCGGGAAGTTATATAATAATTGCGGAATTGCCACCGCATCAGCAATAGATTTGTAGTGATTATAAAGGCGCTCATCGGACATCAGCGCATAATAGGGATTCACAATCATTACCGCATCAGCGCCAATATCTGATGCGTGTTGCGTTAATGCAATCGCCTCCGCCGTGGAGCAGGATGCGGTGCCGATAATCACCGGTTTGCGCCCATTCACTTTCGCTACGCAAAATTCAGCAATCGCTTTGCGTTGCTGCTGGGAGAAATTGGCAAACTCTCCCGCACTCCCCAAAAATAAAAAACCGTTTACGGCAGAGTCAATTAATCTTTCAATTAATACGCCCATGCCTTCCGGATCAAATTGACCTTTGGCATCAAGAATCGTTGGAACCGGAGGAATAACACCCGCAAGTGTTTTAAACATAAGTCACCACCTTTTTCCGTATGTGGAAAATAAATATCATTGCTATAATGAGGGTGGGCGCGCAGTTGGCCGCCCGAATTAAAACTAAAAATTAATCGCCGTTATTCTCTTTTAACGCTTTCAGACCGGCATTGATAACGTTAAGGATCTTGTCGGTATCATAAATACAGCCCGCCCAGGTACCGCCACTGACCGCCTGCAACGCCGCCCACAAACGCGTATCATCGGGTAAGTCGGGATGCGCTCGTAATTCAGGATGTACCGGACGACTCGCCAGCACGGCGGCCCCTTCTTCGGGCGACAGCGGATGCCCTTCTGTACCGATAAAATTAATCGAGCCGACCAGTTGATTCCGGTCGATGATCATTTCGATGATGTCACCATCGCGTAGCTTGCCGATCGGCCCGCCCGCCAAGGCTTCCGGCCCGATATGACCGATACAGGCACCGGTTGATACGCCAGAGAAACGCGCATCGGTCAACAGCGAAACGAACTTGCCATAGGAGAGATGTTTCAGCGCGGACGTAAGCTGGTAGGTTTCTTCCATCCCGGTGCCCGACGGCCCGCCGCCGATCACCACCATCATGTCACCCGCCTGAATCGCCCCCTGCTTGATGGCGCTGATCCCCGCTTTTTCCGAAGTGAACACCTTGGCCTTGCCGGTATGGCGGTAAATACCCTGCTCATCCACCACCGAGGCATCGATCGCCGTCGATTTAATCACGGATCCTTCCGGCGCAATGTTGCCGGAGGGGAAGGTAATGGTGGAGGTCAAACCGCGCGCCTTGGCCTGCTCGGGGCTCATGATCACTTCATCTGGCTGAACACCGTCGCACTCCACCAGCAACTCGCGGAAACGGCGTCGACGCTTCGAGCGTTCCCACACGTCAAGATTCTCGCCCAGGGTTTCGCCGGTCACCGTGAGCACATCTTCATGCAATAACCCGAGTTTACGCAGATGCAGCATCACTTCCGGTACGCCACCGGCCATAAAGGCGCGGACGGTGGGATGATAGTCCGGTCCATTCGGCAACACGCTCACCAAGCGCGGCACTTTGCGGTTAATTGCCATCCACTGCTCAACGGTCGGCGCTTTGCAGCCCGCCGCATAGGCAATCGCAGGAATATGCAGTAACAGGTTGGTCGAGCCACCAAACGCGGCGTGTACCATCATCGCATTCTCAATGGCTTTGTCAGTGATAATATCCTTGGTGGTCAACCCTTTGAGCTGCATCAGCAGCGCCGCACGCGCGGACTGTCTGGCGATATCCAGCCACACTTCCTGCCCGGAGGGCGCCAGTGCAGAATGGGGTAGCGCCATCCCTAACCCTTCGGCCACCACCTGCGAGGTACCGGCCGTGCCGAGGAACTGACAGCCGCCCCCCGGAGAAGCGCACGCCCGGCAGCCCAATTCGGCAGCCTCTTTCAGGCTCAGTTCCTGATTGGCAAAGCGTGCACCAATCGTCTGGATTTTACCGGCATCCTCTCCGTGCGTCGGCGGCAACGTTGCGCCGCCGGGCACGATAATGGTCGGTAAATGGTGCGTCGCCGCCAGCGCAATCATCATCGCGGGCAAGCCTTTGTCACAGGTGGCTACGCCAATCACCGCTTTACGGGTGGGCAAGGAGCGAATCAACCGCCGAAACACCATGGCGGCGTCATTGCGATACGGCAAGGAGTCAAACATGCCGGTGGTCCCCTGCGAACGGCCATCGCAGGGATCGCTGACATAAGCGGCAAACGGCACGCCATTCTCTTTGGCGATGGTTTCAGCGGCGGCGCGCATCTGCAAGCCGATTTCCCAGTGCCCGGTATGATATCCCAACGCAATCGGACGACCATCCTCAGCGCGAATCCCCCCTTGCGTACCGAGGATCAGCACTTCGGTACCGAGCAGACGGTTTGGGTCCCACCCCATTCCTGCATTCAGCGTTAAACCAAAAATATTGCCGCTGGGTGAATCCACCAGCATTTCTGGTGTTAACGGCAGCGCCCCAGCCGGGCCTTCCGCGTGCGTTTTGATATTGTAGATGCCGGGGTCTGCGCTATTAAAGATAACGTTAAGCGACATGATGGGAACTCCTTAATGGCCCGTATGCCTTACCCAAAAATACAACTGAAAATCCATTATCCTGCCGATGGCGTTTTCTGGCTGTTAAGCCATCGGCACTTGGTGCAAGAGATCTACGCCAGCGAAATATTTCGCTCCGTTTTTGCATCAAAGATATGGCACTTATCCCTATCAAACTGGAAATAGACCGTCTTATGCATCGCGCTGGCGATAATCACTCTGGCCTGCTCGGAAGGCATACGACAGGTCAGTTCGAAATTATCTACCTTCAGATACATAAAGAATTCGTGGCCCATATTTTCCACGCGGATCAATTCCCCCTGAGAGTGGCTTTCGACAAACGGGGTTAATGAGACGCTGACGTATTCCGGACGCACGCCAAAAAACACATCCTGACCAAGATAGGCTTTGACCCTCTCCTGCTGCGAGGCATTGAGCGCCAGCGTGGAATTTCCGACGGTCAATGCCACCTGCCCGTCCCGTTCCACCAGCTTGCTCGGCTTGATGTTCATTTCCGGCGCACCGATAAACCCCGCCACGAACATGTTCTTCGGGTAGTGGTACAGGTTGTCCGGCGTATCGACCTGCATGATATGGCCCAGTTTCATCACGCAGATACGGTCACCCATGGTCATGGCTTCGGTCTGATCGTGGGTAACATAGACGCTGGTTGCTGGCTTGCCGCTTTTCTTTAACTGCTTGTGCAGGTCAGAAATGCGGATACGCATCGAGGCACGCAGCTTGGCATCCAGGTTGGATAACGGTTCGTCAAACAGGAACACATCCGGTTTTTTCACGATAGCGCGACCGACGGCAACGCGCTGTGCCTGCCCACCGGACAGTTGGCGCGGCAAACGATCCATCAGATCTTCCAACTCAAGGATTTTGGCCGCTTCGTTAACCTGTTCGTCGATCTTCTCTTTGGGTAATTTCGCCAATTTCAGACCGAATGCCAGGTTCTCACGCACCGTCATATGCGGATAGAGCGCATAGTTCTGGAACACCATCGCAATACCGCGATCTTTCGGCACCAGATTATTCACGATGCGCTCGCCGATACGCACTTCACCGCCGCTGATGGTTTCCAAACCCGCCAGCATGCGCAAGGTCGTGGATTTGGCACAGCCAGACGGTCCGACAATCACCATGAATTCACCGTCTTTGATGGTCAGGTCGATGCCGTGCACCGCTTTGAAACCGTTGGAGTACACTTTCTCCAGTTTATTAAACGTAACTTCAGCCATGATAAATCCTCAATTAACCTTTAATTCCGCTGCTGGTAACGCCCTGTACGAAGTAGCGTTGAGCAAAGAAGAAAATAATGATGGACGGCAGAATAGAGATACTCGCCATCGCCAGAATTTCATTCCACGGCGCACCTTCCGTCACGTCGATGGACATTTTCAGCGCCAGTGCAATCGGGTACTTATCCACGCTATAGACGTAGATCAGCGGGCCGATAAAGTCGTTCATCGACCACATGAACTGGAACAGCGCCACAGAAATAATGGCCGGTTTGAGGATCGGTACTACCACATACCACAGCACCTGAAAGGAGTTACAGCCATCGATCTGGGCGGCTTCTTCCATATCACGCGGCACACCGCGCAGGAACTGGATCAGCATGAAGACAAAGAATCCCTGCGTGGCAAAGGCCAGCGGAATATAGAGCGGCATGTAGCTGTTCAGCATGCCCATTTCACGGAACATAATGTATTGCGGAATCAACAACACGGTGCTGGGCAGCAACATGGTGGTGATCAGCGTGGCAAACCAGAAGTTCTTCCACGGAATTTCAAAGCGGGCGAAACCGTAGGCCACGATGGTGGAGGAAATAATGGTCAGTATCACTTTCGGGATCACATACTTGAAGGTATTCAGCATGTAATGGCCGAAATTGTATTCCGTCCCCGTTTTCCACCCGCGCACAAAACCGTCACTGGTGGGATTTTCCGGCCACAGTCCCAGCGTGGTAAAGATCTCGTGGTTCGGTTTAAAGGAGGCCGAGAACATCCATACCAGCGGATAGAGCATCAACAGACCGACAATCAGCAGGATGGTGTAACGGATGCTGGCATTGAATTTTTCACGACGTAACGTCCGGCGCACTTCTGCCGCGGCAATCGCTTCGGCGGACGACACGCCCGCGTGGCCCTGAGGTAAATCAGCCATTTTTGCCCCCTTTATCGGCAGAGTAGAACACCCAGTATTTCGATGATTTAAACGCCACCGACGCAAAGATAGCGACAACCAGGAACAGTACCCACGCCAATGCCGCGCCATAGCCCATATCAAAATATTTAAACGCGGTATCATAGATATAGAGCGAGAACAGGTAGGTATAGTGGGTTGGCCCACCGCCGGTTATCACATAGGGTGCGGTAAACTCCTGGAACGCCTGAGTGGTCTGCATAATAAAGTTAAAGAAGATCACCGGCGTAATCAGCGGCACGGTCACTTTGATGAACATCTGCCATTTGGTGGCACCGTCAATCATCGCGGCCTCATACTGCGATTGCGGCACGTTTTGCAATGCGGCCAGAAAAATCACCATCGCAGAGCCAAACTGCCAGACGCGCAGTAAGGTCACCGACATCAGCGCCAACGACGGTTCGCCCAGCCAGTTCACCGCCTCAATGCCGAGAATGCCAAGGAAGCTGTTCAACAGTCCATCAATAGCAAACAGGGCGCGCCACAGCACGGCAATCGCCACGCTGCTGCCGAGAATCGACGGAATATAATAGGCGGTACGGAAAAAACCGATGCCGCGCAGTTTGAAGTTAAGAACAAACGCAATGCCTAATGCAAACGCCAGTTTCAACGGAATGGTCAGAAAAACATAGGCAAAGGTCACACCCATGGATTTCCAGAACAAGGCGTCTTCCGTCAGCATATAACGGTAATTTTCCACCCCGTTAAATACCGGCGGATTCATTAAATCATATTCAGTAAAGCTCAGTACAAACGATGAGACAAAAGGGAATGCCGTAAATATCAACAGCCCTATAATATAGGGTGAGACATAGGCCAGACCCAATAGCTTGTTTTCATTCATGGGTACTTACCTGTTGAGATGTAACAGGGTAATGTTATTTACCCTGCCACAAATAAAAGCCCTGGTGTTGAATATCCCCGCTGATTGACTCATATCAGCGGGAACCTGCGTAATAAATTAAAAAAAGTACTCTTGTCGCCGGGTGAAATTACTGCCTACACCCGGCGTTATTTTTTTGCAGAAAATCAGTGTTTTCTGTCAGATTTTATCAAAGACCATCAGATGATTCTTTTCAGCACACGTTCACCTGCTTTCGGGAAACCGGTCGCAACGTCTTCGATAGACAGTTTTCCGTAATCATATTGCTGGAGATAATCCAGGAATACCGACAGCAGTTTTTGGTTCTCAAAATAGGAAGAGACTTTCACATCGCCAGACAGCTTATTCACTTGCTCCAATGACTGAGCCTGAATATCACCGCTTTTCAAGATGCCCTCTTTTTCCAACGTCGCTACAGCGATTTTGCTCAGCGGAATACCGCGTTGCAGCCCCATGGTTTTGATGCCGGCAGGATCGTTAAGCATGTAGTTAATGAACTTGGCCGCTTCTTCTGGGTTTTTGGCGCTATTCCCGATAGAGAAAATCTGTGAAGGTTTAAAGAACAAACCGGAATCTTTCGCCCCTGGCAGCATCGGGTACGGCCCCAGCACCAGCTTCGACGGTGCTTTGAGACTGTCGGCGTAGGTGCCTTCCGTGGTCCAGATGTAGGTTCCGCCCAGTTTGCCTTCCAGCCACGGGCGGATTTCCCAGGCGTTGGCTTTACCGAAGGCGGTAAAATACTTCATGGAAGGAATAACGTGGTTATCCACCAGCTTTTTATACAAGCCAAAGAATTCCAGCCACTGTTCCGGGGTGTAATTAAATTGCTTTTTCTCTTCATCGATCATGGCGATATTGTATTTCTGCACCATGTACGAATTGAGGAAGGTCAGAATCGAGGTATCCACCGCACCGAGGAAGAACGGATAATAGTCATCCCCCAGTTTGCTTTTAAATACCGGACCGGCTTTCAGAATATCATCCCAGGTTTGCGGATATTCTAACCCGGCCTGCTGCCAGACGTTGGCGTTGTAATACATTAAACGGGCGGTTAGCGCGATAGGAATACCGTTCAGTTTTCCGCCGCGCGTGACCAGATTTTTCCCCTGCTCGGTAAACTGGCTCAGGTCAATGTGCTGAGACAATTTATTCAGATCGTAAAACCCTTCACCATTTTTGGAGAAAAGTTCTAACCAGTTCCAGTTAATCTGCATCACATCAGGCTCGGTTGAGCCCGCGAGCTGAGTACTGACGCGGGAAAGATAGCCATCCCACCCGCTTGGCTCTGCTTTTATCGTGACGGTAGGATGTTGTACTTTGTACTGATCGATGGTTGCACGCGTCGCTTCATGGCGTTGGTTCCCTCCCCACCATGAAAAACGCATTTCAGTGTCAGCATGGCTTAGCGCTGGCGACAGCATCATCAATAAAGCGGAATAACGCAGGAGCTTTTTCATTTTCATTTATATCATTCTCCATCATTGATACGTATAGGCAATGTCAGGCATTTATCCGCAGAGTCATATGATGAAGACGTATTAGGACTCACTGCGTGTAGGGTGCGGATAAAGATCTGTTCTTAAAATCGCTATACCCTAAATAATTCGAGTTGCAGGAAGGCGGCAAGGGAGCGAATCCCGATGAGCTTACATAAGTAAGTGATTCGGGTAAGCGAGTGCAGCCAACGCGCATGCAACTTGAAGTATGACGGGTATAATTGGCTATCCATTTCCTCCGATATATCCCCCAGTGTAATATTGGCCATCCAGACAGACGGCCAATCATGTTAAATAACCACCTATTTACGCGGTGGCAGTTTTACCGCCAGATCCTTAATCCGCACCGGTAATTCAGTACGCAAAGAGCGGTTGGCCGCGATACCGGTCAGAATGGAAAGTGCGCCATCCTGATAATCCGCAGCGCGGTTCAGCGGATCGGGTTCCGAGATACCAAACAAGTCGCGCAGCATCACATCATCACCGCCGCCGTGTCCGCCAACGCCTTGCACCACGGGCACCACGTACGGCTCGTCAAACATCGGGAACACTTTGATTTCACAACCGCGCAGTGCGCCTTCGTCTGATTTTTTGCCGCCGCCGTTAACGTAAGATTTCTCGACCAGCTTCATCTCGATACGACCACGACTGCCGTTAAACACCACGTTCAACCCTTCCCACGGCAGATAAGCATTGAGCGAGTAGGTCATGATGGCTTTGCTTTTGTAGCGCACGATCACGCCAAGCGTATCTTCGATATTAATGCCATCGTCAAACACGCTCTTATCGCGGTAATACCCATCTTCATGCTCAGCGTTGAGATACAGCGACGTCAGTTGCTTGCTGTCTTTCATGTGCAACGCAAAGGGATCGTTGGCCGCCGCCTCGCTACCATGGGAACGGTTATAAAACTCGGTCACGCCGCGTTCTTCCGCATTGGCTTTGCCATAGAAACGCAGATCGCCCTGTGCGTAGACGGTTTCCGGTTCAGAGTTGAGCCAGAAATTAACCAGATCGAAATGGTGCGTGGATTTATGGACTAACAGGCCGCCGCTGTTGCGTTTGTCGCGGTGCCAGCGACGGAAATAATCTGCGCCGTGCTCGGTGTTCAGCAGCCATTCAAAATGCACAGAATAGACTTCGCCGATAATGTTGGCGGCAATCAGCTCGCGAATTTTGCTGTGGTGTGGTGCATAACGGTAATTAAAGGTAACGCGCAGGCTGCGCCCGGTGCGCGCGACGGCATCGATAATTTCCTGACACTTCTCTTCATCAATGGTCATGGGCTTTTCACTGATAACATCACAGCCCAGTTCCATGGCGCGCACAATATAGTGATGGTGCGTGCGGTCAATGGAGGTGACGATGACAAAATCAGGACGCGTTTCCGCGATCATTTTATCGAATTCATCCGCCTTGTACGTTGGCACGGACTGATGCTCAAACTCGCCGATCATGGCGTTGGCATAATCCATTCGCGTTTGGTTGCTGTCGCAAAAGGCGACCAGACGACCTTCCTGGCGGTAATCACGCGCTATTGCGGTCAGGAACAGACCGGAGCGGCCCCCCGTCCCCACTAAGGCATACTTTTTCATAACGACTCCGTAGTTATTAACTGCTTTCACTGGTGTGAACCCTGGCTGAGCATCACCTTGGATCTAAAAAAAAACGGTATCCCGATATCACTTTCTGTAGCGAAGGGCTGACAGCGTGTAACAAGCGCTATCTAATGTGTTGACAGCATCCTATCCGCTCGCTATATTTTCCACATATGGAAATAGTTTTTTATATATGGAATTTAAAGTCAGTATAGTGGTCAACAATAAGGTGCACAAGATGAAAAAAAAGCCAGAAACCTGCGTGACGTCTCAAATCGTTGAGAAAAACGCCGCTGATAACCCAGAAGTAAATGCACCTGTTGACGCTAGCGACGCCCTTTCTCTCGCAACAAAATCCACCGCACCAGCGTTAACCAAAGGGTTTGCGATACTCAACCTGATTGCCAAGGAACCGGGGCTCAATCTGACGGCGATAAAAGACCGACTGGGACTCCCCAGCAGCAGTTGCCACCATCTGGTAACCACGCTGTGCCAACTGGGTGCTTTACAGCAGCAACCGGTACAGGGGGGATATATTCTGGGGCTGAAGCTGTTTGAACTGGGCACCATCGCAGCAAATCAACGACGTATTGAAGAATTTGTCCTGCCCGCGTTGAAGGCCTTAGCGCAGGAACTTCAGTTGACGTGCCATCTGGGCGTGATGGAAGGAAGCGAAGCGGTTTATCTCTTGAAGGTTGAGGGCAACAGCAGCATCCAGGTCAACACCTGGGTTGGAAAACGTCTTTCACTGCACAGTTCCTCGCTGGGCAAGGTGTTGCTTGCCTGGTTACCGGAACAGGCTTTAGAAAAAAAGCTCAGCCATATCGGCTGGCAAACGAAAACCGCCAGCACACTCACCTCGCCAGAAGCCTATCGCCAGCATCTCATCAGTGTACGTCAGCAGGGATGGGCGTTTGATAACGAAGAAGATATCATCAATATTCGCTGCCTTGCCGCACCGATAACCGACAGCAGCGGGCAGGTCATTGCCGCCATCAGCGCGGTTGGCACGGTATTAGATATCGACCCAGCAAAGCTACAGTGGATTATCGATCCGCTGTGCCGTACCGCCGCCCATATCTCCCAGCAACTGGGGAAGTAAATCAGGCATAAAAAAACGGCGTCTGTTAGACGCCGTTTTGTACGATTAAACGCTAAGGCTTATTTCAGCAGCGCACTGGCTTTTGCCACCACGTTATCCACCGTAAAGCCAAACACCTCGAACAGTTTTTCCGCCGGAGCCGATTCGCCAAAGCTGGTCATGCCCACAATCGCGCCGTTCAGGCCGACATACTTATACCAGTAGTCTGCGATGCCCGCTTCGATCGCCACGCGGGCGCTCACCGCTTTCGGCAGCACTGCTTCACGGTAGGCCGCATCCTGCTTGTCGAACGCATCGGTAGACGGCATGGAGACCACGCGTACCTTGTGGCCCTGCGCGCTCAGCACGTCGTAGGCCGCTACCGCCAGCTCCACTTCTGAGCCGGTGGCAATCAGGATCAGGTCCGGCTGGCCGTCACTGTCTTTCAACACGTAAGCGCCTTTCGCCACGTCCGCCAGTTGCTGCGCGGTGCGTGTCTGCTGCGCCAGGTTTTGACGCGACAGGATCAGCGCCGTCGGGCCATCCTTGCGTTCGATGGCGTATTTCCATGCCACCGCGGTTTCTACCTGATCCGCCGGACGCCAGGTGCTCATGTTTGGCGTCACGCGCAGGCTCGCCATTTGCTCTACCGGCTGGTGCGTCGGGCCGTCTTCACCCAGACCGATGGAGTCATGGGTATAGACGTAGATGCTGCGGATTTTCATCAGCGCAGCCATGCGCACCGCGTTACGGGCATATTCCACAAACATCAGGAAGGTCGCGGTATACGGCAGGAAGCCGCCGTACAGCGCCAGACCGTTGGCGATGGCGGTCATGCCGAACTCACGCACCCCGTAGTGGATGTAGTTGCCCGCCGGGTCTTTATCCAGTGAGACCGAGCCGGACCAGATGGTCAGGTTGCTCGGTGCCAGGTCGGCAGAGCCGCCGAGGAATTCCGGCAGCAGCTTGCCGTAGGCTTCCAGCGCGTTCTGCGAGGCTTTGCGGCTGGCAATTTTCGCCGGGTTGGCCTGCAAATCGTCAATGAATTTCTGGGCATCGGCCTGCCAGTTGGCCGGCAGGTCGCCGACGGTACGGCGTTTGAATTCGGCAGCCAGTTCCGGATAGGCTTTGGCATAGGCGGCAAACGCCTCGCTCCAGGCGCTCTCTTTTTGCGCACCCGCGGCTTTGGCATCCCAGGCGGCATAGATGTCGGCCGGAATGTCAAACGGCGGGTATTTCCAGCCCAGTTGTTCGCGTGACGCGGCCACTTCGGCGTCGCCCAGCGGTGCACCGTGGGAATCGTGAGTACCGGCCTTGTTCGGTGAACCGAAACCAATCACGGTTTTGCACATCAGCAGCGACGGTTTGTCCGTCACGGCGCGCGCCTGTTCGATAGCGCGGGTGATGGCATCGGCGTCATGACCGTCGACGCCACGCACTACGTGCCAGCCGTAGGCTTCAAAGCGTGCCGCGGTGTCATCGGTAAACCAGCCTTCCACGTGACCGTCAATCGAGATGCCGTTGTCATCATAGAATGCCACCAGCTTGCCCAGCTTCAGGGTCCCGGCCAGTGAACACACCTCGTGGGAGATGCCTTCCATCATGCAGCCATCACCCATAAAGGCGTAGGTGAAGTGGTCAACGATATCGTGACCCGGGCGGTTGAACTGGGCCGCCAGCGTGCGTTCTGCCAGCGCCATGCCGACCGCGTTGGCGATGCCCTGCCCGAGCGGGCCAGTGGTGGTTTCCACGCCGTCAGTGTAGCCGTACTCCGGGTGACCCGGGGTTTTGGAATGCAACTGGCGGAAGTTCTTGAGCTCTTCAATCGGCAGGTTGTAGCCGGTGAGGTGCAGCAGGCTGTAGATGAGCATGGAAGCGTGACCGTTGGAGAGCACAAAACGGTCGCGGTTGGCCCAGTGCGGGTTAGCCGGGTTGTGATTAAGGTAATCGCGCCACAGGACTTCGGCGATATCTGCCATACCCATGGGTGCGCCCGGGTGACCGGATTTGGCTTTTTGCACGCCGTCCATGCTGAGTGCGCGGATAGCGTTGGCAAGTTCTTTACGAGAGGACATGCTTTACTCCAGATCGGATTGAACAGATGTCTTGCCAAACATACGTTTAATAATCAATACGTTAGCCAGGAAGACCAAAGAGAGATGGCTATAAATGTACATGAAAATGCTGGCGATTGCACATGGAACCATTGGCGAAATAACAGGATTTCATGGCTATTTTGCGCCAAACAGGATTTTAGCTATCCTACATGCAGCAAAGCCTGCTGAAAGTGCGAGTGAATTCGCCGTTTTCCGATATTAAGACCATTCGCTTTCCTCTATTTTGAAACCGGGTTTCATCATAGTGGTCGATAAAAAGGAACATCATTTCTGCCTAACCGTGAGCAGAATCTGCATGAGCCTGAAAACCAGTGAGGAAGATAAGGGTATGAGGATCAGAACACCGCTGTTAGCTCTGACTATCACCAGCCTGCTGAGCGGCTGTCAAAATCTGGATAACAACACCTTGATGCAATCAGGGGTGCAAGCGTTTCAGGCGGCGACGCTGAGCGACGCGCAGGTAAAAACGCTCAGCGAACAGTCTTGTGCACAAATGGATAAAGAGGCCAAAATCGCGCCCGCCGACAGCAGCTATACAAAACGGCTGAACAACATCGCCGATGCGCTCGGCCACGATATCAATGGCACCCCCGCCAACTACAAGGTGTACCTGACCAAAGACGTGAATGCCTGGGCCATGGCCAATGGCTGCATCCGCGTCTACAGCGGGTTAATGGATATCATGACGGACAATGAAGTCGAAGGCGTATTGGGGCATGAAATGGGGCATGTGGCCTTGGGTCATAGCCGTAAGGCGATGCAGGTAGCCTATGCCACCAGCGCGGCCCGCACTGCCGTCGCCTCGGCGGGCGGCGTGGCGACCTCATTATCACAATCCCAATTGGCGGATATGGGAGAAAAACTGGTGAATGCCCAGTTTTCGCAGACGCAAGAGCGTCAGGCCGACGACTACTCTTTCGACTTGCTAAAACGGCGCGGTATCGATCAACAAGGATTAGCCAGCAGCTTTGAGAAACTGGCCAAACTGGATGCGGGCCGACAAAGCAGCATGTTTGATTCACACCCTGCCGCAGAAGAACGCGCGCAACATATTCGCGATCGTATCGCCGCAGGCAAGTAACCCGACAGATACCCTCACCGCAGCGATGTATCGAATCGGTACGTCGCTGTAATTATCGGCTAAAGGAATTACCCCACGCTATTAATCTTCCCTTAACAGAGAAGTCATTTTATTTGTATGGATAATTTATAATAACGATGGCGCACCCTCTGATGGCACGATAAATAAAAGTTTTTCGCCTTCATCCATGTTCCGTTATCACTTAAATAAATAAAAGTAATTAATTACATAATTTCAATCAATTATAGTAATTAACCTTCTCGCTAATACCTATTAATTCGATAGCGTAACACCATGTATTTTCAATACATTATATTTTTTAATAGGAAAATTCCCTAAATTTGATATGATAGTCACGCGAGAGTTGTAAAAATTTGTCAATTTTATCATTGAGATAGACTAATTATTTTCGTTAGTCCTATTTTTGAGATAGCGGATTCGTAAGACAGATAAATATTTCAAATTATTTCAAAGTGGTTTTTGGACGACTAACCCGACGAGCGCAATATTGACAACAATATTTGAGATATGTTTTTTTTGAATAAACTCATAAAGTCAAAACACCATGGATGTGAGAATTTTTAGCAAATGCAACTTTACGCTTGTCGGCTTACGTGAAATTTTTTCACGTGTCCCCGCGTTGCATGTAAAGTCTGCAAATCGATTTACATTGATACCCCAGGGAAGAAAAAAATGCATTTTTATCATCGATGGCGCGAGTGAAGGCTTCGAGGAATACTACGCGTCGATAAAATGTCACTTTTATGACATTGTTTCCGTTTTCATCATTATTAATAACTCAAACCACGAACCCGTTTGCATTGATGAAAAAACGGTGCTTATCCCTAAATCAACGCCGATCGGATACTTCTCTAACATATTGAATATAGAAGAGATTCATGAAAGTGGTGCCGCCCAGCCGGTTAAACTCTCCAAATCCGAGCATGCGGTATTTCGGTACTGGAGCGAGGGGTATTCGCCGGAAGTGATCGCCGAACGGGTGGGGATTAATAAAAAGTCAGTACTGAACAGCAAAGCAAGGCTGTTAAACAAATACGGCGTGCACGACAAGAATTCCCTGCTGCTGATTGCCACCATTCTGTTTAAACGACAAATCATTAAACTGGGTGAAGGCAGCGCCAATGCGCCTTAAGCGTGTTGCCTGTATTAAACAGAGATAAAAAGGGAGGCTATTGCCTCCCTTTTTTATGCCTTCAGACTAGGCATCTTCCAGGTAAGTGTAGCCATACAGGCCGCTTTCGAACTCATCCAAAAACTGCGACTGAATATCAGCAGGCAGGTTGGTCTCTTTCACCTGATCGCGGAAACGCGACATCAGGACTTCGGGATCCAGTTGCACGTACTCCAGCATGTCTGCCACCGTATTGCCTTCATCAGACTCTTCCAGTTCGATGGAGCCGTCCTGGAACACGTAAACATCCACCGTCGCCGTATCGCCAAACAGGTTATGCATGTTGCCCAGGATCTCCTGATAGGCCCCAATCATAAAGAAGCCCAGCAGCGGCGGATTTTCCGGGTCATAAGGCGGCATCGGCATGGTGGTCGCGATACCATCACCATCGATGTAATGGTCGATGGTTCCGTCCGAGTCACAGGTAATATCCAGCAGCACGGCACGGCGCTCAGGCAGTTTGTCCAAACCTTCCAGCGGCATCACCGGGAACAGCTGATCGATCCCCCAGGCATCCGGCATCGACTGGAACAACGAAAAATTCACATACAATTTATCCGCCATGCGTTCCTGCAACTCGTCAATAATCGGACGGTGCGCGCGGTTGCTAGGATCAAGCTGCTGCTGAATCTGCTGGCAGATGCTGAGATAGAGCTGCTCCGCTTTCGCACGCTGCGTCAGATTTAACATCCCGTGCGTATATTGGGTATGCACATCATGCAAGTCCATCTGGCTGTCGTGCAACCATTCACGCAAGGAACGCCGCGTTCCCGGCATTTTGATTTCCTGCCAGGTTGACCACAGGCTTTCCAGCGCGCGGGGATCGTCCTCTTCCGGCGGCATCGGCTCGCTGAACTCGTTGCGCTCCACCCCGATAATGTTGGACACCAGCACCGTGTGGTGTGCGGTAACCGCACGCCCGGATTCGGTGATCACCATCGGGTGCGGCAGACCGTGTTCATTACAGGCATCGCCAATGCCCCAAATCACGTTATTCGCGTATTCATTCAGGCCATAGTTGACCGAACAGTCAGATTGAGAGCGGGTGCCCTCATAATCGACGCCCAGCCCACCGCCGACGTCGAAACACTGAATATTGACGCCCAGCTTGTGCAGTTCCACATAGAAACGGGCGGATTCGCGCACGCCAGTGGCAATATCGCGAATATTGGCCAACTGGGAGCCGAGATGGAAGTGCAACAGTTGCAGGCTGTCCAAACGCCCCGCTTCGCGCAGCATCTCGACCAGTTGCAGAACCTGCACCGCAGCCAGACCAAACTTGGATTTTTCACCGCCGCTGGATTGCCACTTGCCTGAGCCCTGCGAGGCCAGACGCGCACGCACGCCAAGGCGCGGCACCACGTTGAGCTGCTCAGCTTCTTCCAGCACCAGTTTAATCTCGGACATCTTCTCGATGACCAGATACACCTTGTGCCCCAATTTCTCGCCGATCAGCGCCAGACGGATGTATTCGCGATCCTTGTAACCGTTACACACGATCACGGTGCGCGTCATACCCGCGTGTCCCAGCACCGCCATCAATTCAGCTTTTGAGCCCGCCTCCAGCCCCAGCGGTTCACCCGAATTCACCAGCGATTCAATCACGCGCCGATGCTGGTTAACCTTGATGGGGTACACCAGGAAATAGCCGCCTTCGTAGCCGAAGGACTCCCGCGCACGACGAAACGCGGCGTTAATCGAACGCAAACGGTGTTGCAGGATTTGCGGAAAACAGAACAGCGCAGGCAAACGCTGGTGGTCCTGCTGCATCTCTTTCACCAGCCGCGCCAAATCAACGCGGGCTTCCGGCACGTCCGGATCCGGGCAAACGCTGATATGCCCCAACTCGTTCACGTCGTAATAGTTGTTGCCCCACCAGGCAATGTTGTACGTCCGTAGCATCTCGCTGGCATTGCGGTCATTCATGGCCACCTCTTGCATAGAGCGTAAATGTTCACGTTTACCCGTCGCTGACGAGCCATTTTCAATCATATCGTCAGACATAACGCACCTCTTTATTCATTCCACTCATCACATTACGACCTGTCCCAAAACGCTGTGTCACTTCCACCCACGTTGATGGCGACAGCGGTGAAAAAACTGGCTGCATGCAGTATGCCGCCGTTATGTGACCTTTATTAGTGTAGTAAAACACGCTATCAGACTCCGTCGCACCCGCGAAAGAAAACGTAACAATCCGTGCCTGCGCAACAAAGGCGGCAGCACACGCGTTGGGTTACACAGCTAAAAAATAGTAGAAAGACAACGCACGCAAACGCGGCAAAAACCCTGAACATAGGCGTATCAGCCTGCCCGGGAGTCCTGCGTTAAGCTCGTGGACACGCGACTTCGGGAAACAGCAGAGTGAGAAGAAAAAAAGAAAGGCTGAGTATTTGACGCCGATACGTCAAAAGAAACCTGTTGCAAATGCAACGGACTCGGCAAACCGTGGATCATTAAACCTATCACCTCCGTGCCGCCGCAAGGATTGCGGTCAGGCTATGGGTCAAAACAGGGAGCATATACGCTTTCCGCTACGCGTTACGGGACACTGCAACCGCTCGCCGTTTATACCGATATGTGGGGGTAAAAGCAAAATGAAAATCACTTTTCAACCGGCTAAACGGAAAAAAAACGGTAATACAAAATTTCGATGATAGCCGTTCAAAAACAAAAAACTGCTGGTAATCCGTCCGCCAAGTGACCTAGAATAGCCATCCAGATGTTAATCCATCTATACTGTTTTACTGACACACCGCGACTACTACAGCATTTGCTTTGAAGGTATAAAACGCATGGCTAAACACCTTTTTACGTCGGAATCCGTTTCTGAAGGGCATCCGGACAAGATTGCAGACCAGATCTCTGATGCGGTTCTTGACGCCATTTTGGAACAAGATCCCAAGGCGCGCGTCGCCTGTGAGACTTACGTGAAAACCGGTATGGTGTTAGTGGGCGGTGAGATCACCACCAGCGCCTGGGTAGATATTGAAGAAATCACGCGTCGTACGGTACGTGAGATTGGCTACGTCAACTCTGAGATGGGGTTTGATGCCAACTCATGCGCTGTGTTAAGCGCCATCGGTAAACAGTCGCCGGATATCAATCAGGGCGTCGATCGCAGCAATCCCCTGGAACAAGGCGCGGGCGACCAGGGTCTGATGTTCGGTTATGCCACCAATGAAACCGACGTGCTGATGCCAGCTCCCATCACCTACGCTCACCGTTTGGTACAGCGTCAGGCTGAAGTGCGCAAGAACGGCACGCTGCCATGGCTGCGCCCGGATGCAAAAAGCCAGGTCACTTTCCAATATGATGACGGCAAGATCGTCGGTATTGACGCGGTGGTCCTGTCGACACAGCACGCAGAAGATATTGCGCAAAGCGATTTGCATGAAGCAGTGATGGAAGAGATCATCAAGCCGGTTCTGCCGTCTGAATGGCTCTCTGCCAGCACCAAATTCTTTATCAACCCGACAGGCCGTTTCGTTATCGGCGGCCCGATGGGTGACTGCGGTTTGACCGGTCGCAAGATTATCGTGGATACCTACGGCGGTGCCGCGCGTCACGGCGGCGGTGCGTTTTCCGGTAAAGACCCGTCCAAGGTTGACCGCTCTGCGGCCTATGCCGCGCGCTACGTGGCGAAAAACATCGTCGCTGCGGGTTTGGCCGATCGCTGTGAGATCCAGGTGTCCTACGCCATCGGCGTGGCCGAACCGACCTCAATCATGATCGAAACCTTTGGCACAGAAAAAATCCCGGCAGAGCGCCTCACTCAGTTGGTACGCGAGTTCTTCGATCTGCGTCCTTACGGATTGATTCAGATGCTCGACCTGCTGCACCCAATTTATCAGGAAACTGCCGCTTATGGCCACTTTGGCCGCGAGCATTTCCCGTGGGAGAAAACCGACAAGGCCGCACAACTGCGCGCGTCTGCCGGTCTGTAACCACCACAGGGCATTCCTCTCCGGTCAAAGGCGGGAGAGGAATGCGCCTTTCAGTTGCATCCCGTTTTGCCTCGTTCTATCCTCAACGCCATGAACACGCCTCGCATTCCTATCGCTCTCCATCACGCTGTCATGCACTGTCTGCGTGAACGCCTGCAATTTGCTAATCAAGCCTTAGGCAGCCAGTACTCGGAGCCCAGCGTCAGCTATCAGCAGCGCGGTGCAACCGCCGGGACCGCCTGGCTACAGCAATGGGAAATCCGTCTGAACCCGGTGCTGTTGCTGGAAAACCAACAAGCGTTCATCGATGAGGTGGTTCCCCACGAACTGGCTCATCTGCTGGTGTATGCCCGCTTCGGCCGCGTTGCGCCCCATGGCAAAGAGTGGCGCTGGATGATGGAACAGATTCTGCAAACCCCGGCGAAACGCACCCACCGTTTCGCCACTGCCTCCGTGCAGGGCAAAACCTATCCTTATCGTTGCGCCTGCCAGCAGCACCAGTTGAGCGTGCGTCGCCACTATCGGGCCCAACGCGGCGATGCCACTTATCGCTGTCTGAAGTGCGGTACGCCGCTACAGCTCGACGCCGCGCCACAGACCTAAGCCGTTCCTCCTCACGGCGCGATAAAACGTACAGTATCCATTTGCGCGATACGTCGACGTTCGCTACTCTGCGCGTTTTACGCCAAGGGGTAAATTTGGAATATGCTTCGCAACATTCTTGTTATTTCCACACTGAGTGGTGCACTGTTTTCGGCGTTTGCCGCAGCGCAAACCATCAATAATTTCACTCAGGCCAAAGCCGTTGCCGTGCGTATTCATCAGGATGCACCCGGCTCCTTCTATTGCGGATGCCGTATCTCCTGGGAAGGCAAAAAAGGCACCCCCGATCTCGCCTCCTGCGGTTATACCGTGCGCAAAAACGCCGATCGCGCACAGCGCATTGAGTGGGAACACGTGGTGCCTGCCTGGCAGTTCGGCCATCAACGTCAATGCTGGCAAGACGGCGGCAGAAAAAACTGCACAGGCGATGAGGTGTATCGCGACATGGAAACCGATCTGCACAACCTGCAACCCAGCATTGGTGAGGTGAATGGCGATCGCGGCAACTTCATGTATGGTCAATGGAACGGCGGTGAAGGCCAGTACGGCCAATGCGCGATGAAGATTGATTTCAAAAACAAGCTGGCAGAACCGCCCGAGCGGGCACGCGGTGCCATCGCCCGGACCTATTTTTACATGCGCGATCGCTACCAACTGCAGCTTTCCAGCCAGCAAACCCAGCTGTTTACCGCATGGGACAAGCTCTACCCCGTGACTTCCTGGGAATGCACCCGTGACCAGCGCATTGCCGAGCAGCAGGGGAATCATAATCCTTACGTTCAGCAGGCTTGCCAGCGCTAGTTCCACTACCTACTATAGAGCGTTCAACCAACGCCGCTGATCACGACATGTACTGCGGCGATACCGTAAACATCGCCGCCGGACACGCGCTTGTGAATCACCAAAGGCCAAGATAGACCTATGCGAATACCGCGTATTTTTCACCCCGAGACCGTGCCGCTCACGGGGGGTGACATCGAATTGAGTGAGGATGCCGCCAACCATGTGGGCCGCGTGCTGCGCATGAATCCGGGCGACGCGTTGCAGCTTTTTGACGGCAGCAACCACGTTTTTGCAGCCGAGATCCTGTCGGTCAGTAAAAAGCAGCTTATCGTCCGCACGCAACCCGGCGTTGGGGAAGACAAAGAGTCACCGCTCCATCTGCACCTGGGTCAGGTGATGTCGCGCGGCGAGAAGATGGAGTTCACCGTGCAAAAATCCATTGAACTCGGGGTCAATGTCATCACACCGCTGTTTTCTGAGCGTTGCGGCGTGAAACTGGACGGTGAGCGATTGGAGAAAAAAATCGCGCAGTGGCAAAAAATCGCTATCGCCGCCTGTGAGCAGTGTGGCCGTAACCGTATTCCCGAAATCCGGCCCGCCATGACGCTTGAGGATTGGTGCGCCGAGCACGATGAAGCCCTGAAACTGAATTTACACCCGCGCGCGACGCACAGCATCAACACGCTGCCTGTACCGCTTGCGCGCGTTCGGTTACTCATTGGTCCCGAAGGGGGCCTGTCTGCCGATGAAATAGCCATGACGGCCCAGCACCATTTCACCGACATTCTGTTGGGGCCGCGCGTTTTACGTACTGAAACGACTGCACTTACCGCCATCACCGCCTTACAGGTGCGTTTCGGCGATGTGGGGTAAAGGAGAAAAACCATGATCAAGCTCGGCATCGTGATGGATCCCATCGATTCCATCAACATCAAGAAAGACACCAGCTTTGCCATGCTGCTGGAAGCGCAACGCCGCGGTTATGAGCTGCATTACATGGAGATGAACGACCTCTATCTTCATGCTGGTGAAGCCCGTGCCACCACGCGTCGCCTCAGCGTACAGTACGACTATGATGGCTGGTACGATTTCCACGGCGAGCAGGATATCGCCCTGCACGAACTGGATGCGGTCCTGATGCGTAAGGATCCGCCGTTCGATACCGAATTCATCTATGCCACCTATATCCTGGAGCGGGCGGAAGAAAAAGGCACGCTGATCGTCAACAAGCCGCAAAGCCTGCGTGACTGTAACGAGAAGCTCTTTACCGCCTGGTTCCCGCACCTGACGCCGGATACGCTGGTCACGCGCCGCGCCGACAAGCTGCGTCAGTTCCACCAGCAGCATGGTGATGTGATCCTCAAACCGCTGGATGGTATGGGCGGCGCGTCGATTTTCCGGCTGAAACAGGATGACGCTAACGTTTCGGTTATCATCGAAACCCTGACCGAACACGGCCAGCGCTACTGCATGGCGCAAAACTATCTGCCCGCCATCAAAGACGGTGACAAGCGTATTCTGGTGGTGGATGGCGAACCCGTGCCCTATTGCCTGGCGCGTATCCCGAAAAGCGGTGAAACGCGCGGTAATCTGGCTGCCGGTGGACGCGGTGAAGCGCGCCCGCTGACGGAAAGCGATTGGCAAATCGCGCGCGCGGTGGCACCGACGTTGAAACAGAAAGGGCTGATTTTTGTCGGTCTTGACGTCATCGGCGATCGACTGACAGAGATCAACGTGACCAGCCCTACCTGCGCGCGGGAAATCGAAGCGGCATTTCCTGACGTTTCCATTACCGGTATGCTGATGGATGCCATTGAGCGCCGCCTGGCAGATCGCCAGCGTTAAGGTGGTTGGTGTAAAGGTTCTTGGCATTAATGTGCTTTACGTTAATGTACTTCGCGTTAAGGTATCCTGCATTACGGTGCCCAGCATGAGGGATACCCACCGATACCCGCCCGTGGCAACACGGGCTTCCCCTTCCCCCTGACCAGAGCGAATAACCACGCACAATGAATTTACAGCATCATTTTCTTATCGCCATGCCAGCCGTTCAGGATCCGGTATTCAAACGCGCCCTGATCTATATTTTCGAGCACAATGAAGACGGTGCAATGGGGCTTATCGTCAACAAACCGATGGACCAATTTTCGGTAGAAGACATCCTGAGCAAGCTGCGTATCGAGCCGACGCCTCGCGATCCCGACATTCGTCTGGATAAGCCGGTGTTCTCCGGTGGTCCGCTGGCGGACGATCGCGGTTTTATTCTGCACACGCCGCAGTCGGGTTTTGGTTCCAGCATCAGTATTTCCAGCGATGTCATGGTTACCACGTCAAAAGATGTGCTGGAGACGCTGGGCACACCGACACAGCCACGGGAAACGATGGTGGCCTTGGGGTATTCCGGCTGGGAACAGGGACAATTGGAAACAGAACTGCTGGAGAACGTGTGGCTCACCGCCCCCGCAGAAGCCGATATCCTGTTCCATACCCCGATCGCAGAGCGCTGGCGCATGGCGGCGAAAAGGATTGGTATCGATATCCACAATATCGTGGCCGATGCGGGGCATGCCTGATGACCAACCGAACCCTGATGGCCTTCGATTTTGGCACCAAAAGCATCGGCGTTGCCATCGGCCAGGAAGTCACCGGCACTGCGCGACCGCTTACGGCGTTCAAGGCGCAGGACGGCGTGCCTGACTGGAACCAGGTAGAGAAAATACTCAACGAGTGGCAGCCTGATTTACTGGTGGTGGGGTTGCCGCTGAACATGGATGGCACCGAGCAGGAGCTGACCGCAAGAGCGCGCAAGTTCGCCAACCGTTTACACGGGCGTTTCGGCAAACCGGTGGAACTACAGGATGAACGTCTGAGCACCGTAGAAGCACGGGCTGACCTGTTTGAACGCGGTGGGTTTCGCGCATTGAATAAAGGCCAGGTGGATGCCACCTCGGCCGTCATTATTCTGGAAAGCTGGTTTAGTCGTCAAACGCCGGGGCAGTAAAGGGATACCCATCCTCTTTCACGTAGCGGGTAGGTCGGCCACGCGAAGTCGTTAGGGTATATGGCAATACCTCTCAGCGGCGTTGGTGCAAACCGTCGCTATTCGTCCGGGAACTCAGCGATGAAATGTTCCACGTCGTTCACCATGGATTCGGTGCCGACAAAGAACGGGCAGCGCTGGTGCAATTTTTCCGGCGTAATATCGAGAATACGGCGTGCGCCATCGCTGGCTTTACCGCCTGCTTGTTCCGCCAGGAATGCCATCGGGTTGCATTCGTACAGCAAACGCAATTTTCCTTTCGGATAGCTTGCGGTGCTCGGGTACAAGTAGATGCCGCCTTTCAGCAGGTTACGGTGAAAATCCGCCACCAGTGAGCCGATATAGCGCGAGGTGTAAGGACGCTGCGTGGCCTCATCCTGCTCCTGACAGTACTTGATGTACTTCTTCACGCCCTGCGGGAATTTGATGTAGTTCCCTTCGTTAATCGAGTACATGTTCCCTTTTTCCGGGAAATGCACGCGTTCGTGCGACAGGCAGAAAACGCCCAGGGAAGGATCGTAAGTAAAGGCATGCACGCCGTGACCGGTGGTGTACACCAGCATGGTCGAGGAGCCGTATACGATATAACCCGCCGCCACCTGCTTGTTACCCGGTTGCAGGAAATCCGCTTCCGTGACCGGCGTACCCAACGGGGTAATACGACGGTAAATGGAGAAAATGGTGCCAACAGATACGTTAACATCAATGTTGGAAGAACCATCCAGCGGGTCCATTAACACCACATATTTGGCGTTTAGACCGCGGTCGCCTTCAAAAACGACGATCTCATCTTCTTCTTCGGAGGCAATCCCCGCTACTTCACCACGCGCTTTCAGTGCCGCTTTCAGTTTTTCATTGGCATACAGATCCAGCTTCATCTGCACTTCGCCCTGAACGTTCGACACGCCGCTGGTTCCCAGGATATCAACCAGTCCAGCCTTGTTGATATCACGGTGAATAATTTTGGCGCCCAGTTTGAGTGCGGACAACAGCGCGGTCAGTTCACCGGTTGCGTGAGAGAAATCGTGCTGTTTTTCGACGATAAATTCGCCTAACGTTTTCATAACACTATTCCAGAATCTACGAATGAAAAGCGGTTTCAGTTTTCACCGCTCATGTTTGCGCATGCAGTGTAGCCCAAACAGAAAGCCGCACCTAGTCAAATCCATTTCTTATGCGTAATCCAGGCGCTAGAATACGCGAAGACTTTCAGGAACTGATGGAAAATGTATGCGTATTCATATTTTGGGCATCTGTGGCACCTTTATGGGCGGTTTGGCACTGCTCGCTCGTTCATTGGGACATGAGGTTACCGGTTCGGATGCCAACGTCTATCCTCCGATGAGCACGTTGCTGGAAGAACAAGGCATCAGCCTCATTCAGGGCTATGACCCGGCGCAGTTAGACCCCGCGCCGGACCTGGTGATCATTGGCAACGCCATGAGTCGCGGCAACCCTTGCGTCGAGGCGGTGCTGGAAAAAAACATTCCCTACGTCTCCGGACCGCAGTGGCTGCATGACGCGGTGCTGCGTGAACGCTGGGTGATTGCCGTTGCGGGCACACACGGTAAAACCACCACCGCCGGGATGGTAACCTGGATTCTGGAAGCCTGCGGCTACCAACCCGGATTCGTCATCGGCGGTGTTCCCGGCAACTTTACCGTTTCTGCCCGCTTGGGTGGCGGCACCTTTATGGTAGTGGAAGCCGACGAATATGACTGTGCGTTCTTCGACAAACGTTCAAAATTCGTGCACTATGCGCCGCGCACGCTGATCCTGAACAACCTCGAATTCGATCATGCGGATATTTTTGACGATCTGAAAGCCATCCAGAAACAGTTCCACCATCTGGTTCGTCTGGTGCCGGGAACCGGTAAAATCATATTGCCAGACAATGATTTACACCTTAAACAGGTGATGGGTATGGGCTGTTGGAGCGAGCAGGAGTTGGTGGGTGACGACGGTGTCTGGAAAGCGAAAAAAGTCACGACCGATGCCAGCGAATTTCAGGTTTATCTGAACGATGAGTGGGTCGGCGAAGTACGTTGGAAGCTGGTGGGCGAGCACAACATGCACAACGCCCTGATGGCCATCGCGGCGGCGCGCCATGTCGGCGTGCCCGCAGAAGAAGCCTGCCGTGCGCTGGGCGGATTTATCAACGCCCGTCGCCGCCTTGAACTGCGCGGCACCGTCAACAACATTAGCGTCTACGACGATTTTGCACACCACCCAACGGCGATCCTTGCCACGTTGGCCGCATTACGCAGCAAAGTGGGCGGAACGGCACGCATTTTGGCCGTGCTGGAGCCACGCTCTAACACCATGAAAATGGGCGTTATCAAGAATGAGCTAGCCCCGTCATTAGGCCGTGCTGATGAGGTGTTCCTGTTCCAGCCGCAGCACATTCCGTGGCAGGTGGTTGAAGTGGCTGATGCCTGTGTGCAGCCGGCGCACTGGAGCGCGGATATCGACACGCTGGTGGATATGATCGCCAAAACCGCTCAACCGGGTGACCATATTCTGGTGATGAGTAATGGCGGGTTCGGCAATATTCACAACACGCTGCTGGCGGCGTTGGAGAAGAAAGCGGCATCCGCGCAGGATGAAAGCACCGAGCTGTAACACACAACGGAAAAACAAAAAAGGACGGTTTCCCGTCCTTTTTTCGTTGATGCGTTTAGTGTGGTTTACACATTACGCATCAAACGGATCGCGCAGGATCATGGTTTCGCTACGATCAGGACCGGTGGAGATAATATCAACCGGCACGCCGGTGACTTCTTCCACGCGCTTGATGTAGTCCAGCGCAGCCTGCGGCAGTTTGCTGTGGTCCTGCACACCGAAGGTGCTTTCCGTCCAGCCCGGCAGGGTTTCATAGATAGGCTCGATGCCTTCCCAACCTTCAGCCGCCAGCGGCGTCACATCCACTTCATCACCGTTCGGCATACGATAGCCGACGCAGATCTTCACTTCTTTCAGTCCATCCAGCACGTCCAGTTTGGTCATGCAAAAACCGGACAGGGAGTTGATCTGTACGGCACGGCGCACGGCAACCGCATCCAGCCAACCGGTACGGCGACGACGGCCGGTGGTTGCACCAAACTCATTGCCTTTCTGCGACAGATGTTCACCAACATCATCAAACAGTTCGGTAGGGAACGGACCAGCACCCACGCGGGTAGAGTAGGCTTTAACGATACCCAGCACATAGTCTACGTAACGCGGACCCAGACCAGAACCGGTGGCAACGCCGCCCGCCGTGGTGTTAGAGGAGGTTACGTACGGATAGGTACCGTGGTCGATATCCAGCAGCGTGCCTTGCGCGCCTTCGAACATCACCAGATCGCCGCGCTGATGCGCTTTGAACAGCAGATCGGAGACATCTACCACCATGGCAGTGAGAATGTCGGCAATCGCCAGCACGTCATCCAGCACTTTCTGATAGTCCACCGCTTCCACTTTGTAATAGTTAACCAGTTGGAAGTTGTGGTACTCGACGATCTCTTTCAGTTTGACGGCAAACGTCTGCTTATCGAACAGATCGCCCACGCGCAAACCACGACGCGCCACTTTATCTTCATACGCAGGGCCGATACCACGACCGGTAGTACCGATAGCTTTCGCGCCACGCGCTTTTTCGCGCGCGTTATCCAACGCGACGTGATAAGGCAGAATCAGCGGACAAGCTTCAGAAAGCAGCAGACGTTCGCGTACCGGAACACCGCGCGCTTCCAATGCGGTCATCTCTTTCATCAGCGCATCAGGTGCCAGCACAACACCGTTACCGATGATGCTAACCACGTTTTCACGCAGGATGCCAGAGGGGATTAAGTGGAGGACGGTTTTCTCACCGTTGATAACCAGAGTGTGACCAGCATTGTGACCACCCTGGTAGCGCACAACATACTTAGCCCGTTCAGTCAGCAGGTCAACGACCTTGCCTTTACCTTCGTCACCCCATTGGGTGCCCAGTACGACGACGTTCTTACCCATTTCAAGAATCACCAGGTTGCTTAAAAATGGATTCTATCATCTCACTTGGTTGCTTTCAGTACTTTTAGCATACGTTTGCGCACATTTTTTGAGGCAATTTAGCTTCCCGCGCGATGACGCAACATGTAGTAGATCACAATGCCAGCAACCACTAATCCGCCGCCAAAACGGCGTAAAATTGTATCTGGCTGCTGCGCCATCGCCAGGATCATACGACGCCAAATCCGTGGAAACAGCAGCGGCCCCAGCCCTTCCACAATCAAGACCAGGCCCAGCGCCAGCCAAATAGTGATACTCATACCCACTCCGATGAAAAATTTTGCCATTAAAAAAGCCCGTATAACCATACGGGCTTTTGGTGAAAAACGGTAACGCTAATCAGCGTGCAAGCGAGGTCGTGGGTGAACGCATATAGCGGAAGAAGTCGCTATCCGGGCTGAGCACCATCACGTCCTGATTGTCGTTGAAGCTGGCTTCATAGGCACGCAGGCTACGGATAAAGGCATAGAAGTTCGGATCTTCGCTAAACGCGTTGGCAAACAGCTTGGCCGCTTCCGCATCCCCTTCACCGCGCATGATCAGCGCTTCACGTTCCGCTTCGGCCAGAGTGCGGGTCACCAGATAATCTGCCGCCGCTTTCAGTTTCTCAGCCTGTTCCTGACCTTGAGAACGGTGACGACGGGCAACCGCTTCACGTTCTGCACGCATACGGGCGAAGATCGCATCCGACACTTCCGTCGGCAGGTTGATCTGCTTGATACGCACATCGATCACTTCGATACCGAGAGCCGCCATACTGTTCGGGTTGATGTGCGGTTGCGCACCCTTGGTCTCTTGCTCCACGCGCGCAGCAGCAGAGGCAATGGCGCTATCCGCTTCCGTGGTTTCACCGGTACCGGTATTCAGCGCATCACGCACGTCCAACATCAGTCGACCACGAGAATCGGTAACAATACCACGCACGTCTAAACGGCCGATTTCAGAGCGCAAGCGGTCGCTGAACTTACGTTTGAGCAGCACTTCAGCCTGAGAAATGTCACCGCCGCCTGTCGCCAGGTAGTAGCGGCTGAAATCACTGATGCGCCATTTGATGTAAGAATCCACGATCAGGTCTTTCTGCTCCGAAGTAATGAAGCGATCGGCCTGATTTTCCATGGTTTGGATACGCGCATCCAACGTCTTCACGGTATCAATAAACGGGACTTTGAACTGCAAGCCCGGCGAGTAAATAACGGGTTTGTTCTCGCCATCGCGCAATACTTTGCCAAAGCGCATCACGATCCCACGCTGGCCTTCCTGCACCACAAACACTGAGGCATAGAGCACCATCAGCACTAGGGCGAGGATAAAAACGATAGACTTACGCATTATTATTCTCTCCCAAAATCACGCTGCGCGTTTGCACGACGCTGGTCCATGACAGTTCCACCCGTGCTGGTACGGGTTTGTCCGGTGGTTGCTCCGTTGTTATTCGGTGCAGACGGCAGACGCATCGGCGCAGCCGTGGTGTTACTGGTCGCGTTACCGCTGGCATTGCCAGTCTGACCGCGCATCAGTTGATCCAACGGCAGCACCATCAGGCTGTTGCCTTTGTCATTAACCAACACTTTCCGGGTATGTCCCAGTACGCGCTCCATGCTTTCGATATAGAGACGTTCGCGGGTAATTTCTGGCGCGGCTTTGTATTCCGGCAGAATCTTGGCAAAACGCGCCACTTCACCCTGAGCTTCAAGCGTGATACGAGCGCGATAAGCGCGCGCCTCTTCCAGCACACGCTGTGCCTGGCCGTTGGCACGCGGCTGCACTTCGTTGGCATAGGCTTCTGCTTCACGGATGTATTGCTGTTCGTTCTCGCGAGCAGCAATCGCGTCATCAAACGCAGCTTTCACTTCCTCCGGCGGACGCGCCGCCTGGAAGTTAACGTCCAACAGGGTTAACCCCATGTTGTACGGACGAATGGTCTCTTCCAATACGCGTTGCGTGTCAGTACGCACGATGGAGCGCCCCTCAGTGAGGATTTTGTCCATGGTGTATTTACCGATAACGCCGCGCAGGGCGCTGTCCGTCGCCTGACGCAGACTGTCGTCAGCATTGGTAACACTAAACAGATAGCGCTCCGGCTCAGTGACACGATACTGAACGTTCATCTCCACGCGCACCACGTTTTCATCCGACGTCAACATCACGCCCGATGTGGCCAATTCACGCACAGACTCCACGTTTACCGCACGAACCGAGTCGATAAATGTCGGTTTCCAGTTCAGACCCGGCCCTACCAGGTGGCTGAACTTGCCAAAGCGTGTTACTACGCCGCGCTCGGCTTCTCGGATGGTGTAAAAGCCGCTCGCGGCCCAAATCACCACTGCCGCCACCGCGACAATACCCACGACACGGCCGCCCAGGCCGCTGCCAGAGGTGCCGCCGCCGTTACCTGAATTCCTGCTTCCGCCCAGTTCGCCCAGCTTTTTGCTCAGCTTGCGGAAGATATCATCCAGATCGGGAGGACCTTGATCCCGGCCGCCTTTATTATTGTTTCCGCCAGAGTTGCCGCCTTGATTATTGCTGCTCCCCCACGGGTCGCGGTCCTGTCCGTTATTACCGGGCTGATTCCACGCCATGTTTTAGCTCCATTCTTTTATGATTGGTGTTCTTCAGGTTCAATATCCCAGAGTCCGCAGAACGATGCCGATATCGACCAACAAGTCAGTCTCAAACCACATAATCCGCGAGTTCTTGCTCTTGTTTGCAAAGACGACGCCAGTCCACCATCGGCATACGCACGATAAGACCCACGCGACCGTCTTCCTCAATCCATTCTTTTTCTATTGCCTGAAGCTGGTAAAAACGACTACGAAGGCGTCCTGCCTGCGGAGGAAGGCTCAGAGAATAATGTGCGATGTCCCCTGATAGCCGCTCCGTCAATGCCTGAAATAACAACGAAATTCCGTCACCCGTCTGGGCAGAAAGCCATACCCTGACCGGCACATTCTCTTCGTTGCGATCGATACGCGGAACGAAACCGTCCAACATGTCGATTTTGTTCATCACGAGCAGCACAGGAATCTCATCAGCCTCGATTTCCGCCAGCACGTCATTTACCGCCACGATATTCTCGTTAATACGAGGATCGGCAGCATCCACTAAGTGCAACAGCAACGACGCCTGACGCGTTTCCTGTAATGTCGCTTTAAACGCCGCCACCAAATCGTGCGGCAAGTGACGAATAAATCCCACGGTGTCGGCCAACACCGTATCCCCGACATCCACAACATTAATCCGTCGCAGCGTAGGATCCAGTGTGGCAAACAGCTGATCGGCAGCATAAACGCCTGCCGCTGTCATTTCGTTAAACAGGGTGGATTTTCCGGCGTTGGTGTAGCCCACCAGTGCAACCGTGGGCACATCCGCGCGCGTTCTGGCGCGACGCCCTTGTTCACGCTGCTTCTCCACGCGCTCAAGGCGAGAGAGGATTTGGCTGATACGGTTACGCAACAAGCGCCGGTCAGTTTCGAGCTGGGTTTCACCCGGCCCACGCAGGCCAATCCCCCCTTTCTGACGCTCAAGGTGCGTCCATCCCCTTACCAAACGCGTGGCAAGGTGACGCAACTGCGCCAGTTCAACCTGCAATTTCCCCTCGTGAGTACGCGCACGCTGGGCAAAAATATCCAGAATCAATCCGGTTCTGTCGATAACACGGCATTCGCACAAACGCTCAAGGTTACGCTCCTGAGCAGGCGTCAGCGCATGATTGAACAGCACAACAAAGGCATCGGTGGCTTTCACCGCCTGCGCAATTTCTTCCGCCTTGCCTTCACCCACAAAATATTTGGAGTGCGGTGCCTTGCGGCTACCGGTGATCACTTGCAATGACTCGATACCGGCGGAGGAAACCAGAGATTCAAACTCCAGCAAATCGTCCGTATCTCTGTCTTGCGAAAAATAAATATGAACCAATACGGCCCGTTCACCGGCTTCATAACGGTCAAACAAACGTGCGACCTCTCAAACAAACGAAAAACACCCTGGTGGAAAGCGTTAGCGATGTGTACAAGCTCCCCACCGGGGTGAAAGCGCAATACGCGTTATTCCGCGTCATCACTTTCCTGCGCCGACGACTGCTGATTTGCAGACGAACCACCATGGTAGTTGCTGGTGCCAGGGTTATTGCTGTGATGAGAAACCGGACGAGACGGCACCACGGTGGAGATAGCGTGCTTATACACCATCTGGCTAACCGTGTTTTTCAACAAGATAACGAACTGATCGAAAGACTCGATCTGGCCCTGCAACTTGATACCATTCACCAAATAAATAGAAACCGGAACACGTTCGCGACGCAGCGCGTTCAGGAACGGGTCTTGCAAAGATTGCCCCTTAGCCATTCTATATTTTCCTTATTTGCTTGTTGTTTGTAACAAAGAACCCCAAGGCTCTAAAATAATGATGTAAAAAAGTTGTGCGCTGAGACTCGCCAATTGTACACAATCGGCCACCCTATGCACTAACTATGCGCGCATAATAAACCCGCACATCAAGGTGCCTGTACCACCGCCATCACACGTTCAAACGCATCCTGCGGTTTTTCACTGTCCAACCAATGAACGCCGTCCCAACCGCGCAACCAGGTCATTTGACGTTTCGCCAACTGACGTGTCGCACAGATACCCCGGAACACCATCTCATCGTAATCAAACTCGCCGGATAAATATGACCACATCTGGCGATAACCAACACAACGAACAGACGGCAAATCCTGATGTAAATCGCCCCGGGCAAAGAGCAAACGGACTTCCGCCTCAAATCCTGCCGCCAGCATCTGCTGAAAACGCAGCGCGATACGCGCGTGCAACAACTCGCGCGTCACCGGTGCGATGGCAAACTGATGCACACGGTAAGGCAACGCCTCACCCGCTGTTTTTGTCAGCTCGGTTAAAGTGTTACCTGAAACGAAAAAAACTTCCAGTGCCCGACACAGTCTCTGCGGATCATTTGGATGAATCCGAGCCGCTGCAACGGGATCAATCTCACACAATTGGCGGTGCAGTGCTTCCCACCCTTGCTCACGCGCCTGCGCTTCGATGCGCTCACGCACGGCCATGTCGGCTGACGGCAGCGGTGACAATCCCTCCAGCAGCGCCTTAAAGTACAACATGGTTCCCCCCACCAGCAGGGGAATGCGCCCGGCAGCGGTAATCTCCGCCATCTCCCGTAACGCATCGCGGCGGAAATCCGCAGCGGAATACGCCTGCGTCGGATCGAGAATATCAATCAGACGGTGTGGAGCCTGAGCCAACTCTTCGGCGCTGGGTTTGGCGCTGCCAATATCCATACCTTTATAGATAAGGGCAGAGTCCACACTAATCAACTCAACGGGCAACGATTGTCGCAACGCCATCGCCAGCGCGGTTTTTCCTGACGCGGTCGGCCCCATGATAAAAATCGCCGGGGGAAGGGCCGCGTTCACTAATTCAGTCATACTTTCAAAGCCTTAATGGCATCTTCCACGCTAACCCGCTGCAACAGCGATGCGGGCGGCTGTTTTGGCAGTTCCGGACAAAGGCGCTCTATTTCTGTTAACAGTTGTATCGCCTGCGCCTGGCTCCAACGTTCGTGGTCGCTGTGCAGTTGCTCCGACAACCAGGTCGCCAGTTGCTCAGGCGTGCACGCAGGTTGCAACGCAAGATAGCCTAACAGTTCAGAGATCAAGTTTTGTAAATTTTGTTGGCGCAATGGTAAAGGTACAGCGCGCAGTAGCGCTCTCTGGGATTCCAACGCGATATCGATACCAAACTGCGCCAATAGTGCCTGATGATGAAGCAGCGCTTCGCGTTCATTTTTTTCCACCGTCAAGCGTTGTGGAATCAGCAGCGGTTGCGGACGTAATCCTTGTTCCGGCGGCAACAGTTGCGTGCGCTTAAGGTAACGTTCGGCGTACGTCAATGACACCACCGCCAACCCGTGCTGATACTCCACCAGCGCGAAACTGGGCGCAAACACGGTTAGCAGACGGCCGAAGCCTTGAGTCACGCTGACCGGATCCATATCCGGCACAGTCGCTGGCACGGCCGTATCGCCAGTTTCTTGAACGGTTTCCGCTACGGACGCCGGTTTCAATAAAGTCTGGTAAAGCTCACCCTGTTTTTTCTGGTAAGGGGCACCAGTGAGGGGCATAGGCCCTCGCCCTTGCGTTTGAGAACCGCGCGACGGATAGGCCGGGACACTCTCCTTCATCTGGCGCACCGGAATGTCTGCGGTTTTCGCTGGCGCATGCTCCACCGTGCGTGCGGGCTGCGCAAATTGGTTTTCCCCTGCGGCGATGCGATTCTCCGGCTGCCATGCGATGGTCCCGGTTGCGGCGTCAGAGGCCACGGCCGCCAACGGCAGCTCAGACGCCTGCTGTAATACGCTCACCACCGCCTGATAGATAAAATCATGCACCAGGCGCGACTGATGGAAACGCACTTCGTGCTTGGCCGGATGCACGTTGACGTCAACCTGGTGCGGGTCCACTTCAAGAAACAGCAGGTAGGCGGGCTGCTGCTCACCGTGCAAACTGTCTTGATAAGCCTGACGGATAGCGTGATTGATCAACCGATCGCGCATCATGCGCTGATTGACATAGCAATACTGCATGTCGGTCAGTTGTTTTGCACCCTCGGGCTCAACCACCCAGCCGTGGATGGACAAATCACCGTGCTGCCAGGAAATCCGCAGCGCGTGCTGCAAAAACAGCGGCCCGCAAATGCTGCCAACGCGGCGCTCATGCTGCGAGGCGTCCGGCGCGGCACGGTATTGGCGGATCGTTTTACCATTATGGTTAAGGGTGATCGCCACATCGAAGCGCGCCAGCGCAATGCGTCGCACCACTTCATCAATATGCGCGAATTCTGTCTTTTCTGTGCGCATGAATTTGCGCCGCGCGGGGGTGTTGTAGAACAGATCGAGCACTTCCAGCGTGGTGCCCACCGGATGCGCTGCCGGTTTTACCGTCACCGCCATATCTCGGCCTTCCGCGTAGGCCTGCCAGGCTTCGTTCTGCTCCGCCGTACGAGACGTCAACGTTAAGCGTGAAACGGAACTGATACTCGCCAGCGCCTCACCGCGAAAACCTAAGCTGATAATGGCTTCGAGATCGTCCAACGTGGCAATTTTGCTGGTTGCATGACGCGCCAGCGCCAAGGCCAGATCGTCTTTGCCGATTCCCGTGCCGTTATCACGAATCCGAATGCGTTTTGCCCCGCCGCGATCGATATCGATATCAATTCGGGTCGCCCCAGCATCGAGACTGTTCTCCACCAGTTCCTTCACCACGGAAGCGGGGCGTTCCACCACTTCTCCGGCGGCAATCTGGTTAGCCAGTTGGGGAGGCAGAACCTGAATCGGCATGCGAGTTCCTCTGTTATGGACGCACCAGCGTCGCGAACGGCATCAGGCTGACGGGATGATCAGCGTCTGCCCAAGTTGTACCGTGCCGGACGTCATGTCATTGGCACGTTGGATCTCCTTCATACTTACACCATATCGCATGGCGATGGCACTCAGGCTATCTCCTTTTACCACTTTATGCTTGACCGGAACGGCGGTGCGCGTCACTGCGGCCGGTGCCGTCGATGTGCGAGCCCCCGCCGGAATACGCAGTTTCTGCCCCACCCATACGCCGTCTTTTTTCAGATTATTCTCACTGCGCAACGCCGCCATGCTGACGCCATAACGCGCGGCAATCCCTGAAAGTGACTCACCGCGCGCCACGGTATGGCGCGTGGCCTCGGTTCTACCGGATGCTGATGTGCTGCTGGATGCCGACGTGGTGGGCGTCGCGGCCTTACGGTTGACCGGCTGTACGACCGGTCGATTTTCCTGCTTTGGGACGGATTGTACTGGATGCGACTGGAAATAGCTGCGCAACCCCCGGTAGATCGCCGTGGCGATTTTATCCTGATAATCGCTGCTTCCCAGCAGGCGCTCTTCAGTCAGGTTGCTGATAAAGCCGGTTTCCACCAGCAACGAGGGAATATCCGGCGATCGCAGCACGCCCAGGCTGGCGTGTTCCGGGCGGCGTTTGTGCAACGACCCGACGCGCTGCATTTCCTGCAACACTTTGACCGCCACGTCATAACCGACGCGCTGAGAGTGACCGAACTGCAAATCCAGCACCGCCTGGCTCAGGTAAGGATCTGCACTGTTGTTTGCCAGCAGATCGCCTGCCCCACCGAGCAGTTCCGACTGTTTCTCGTGCTGTTCCAGCCAGTTAGCCATTTCGCTATTCGCGCGCCGATTGGAGAGCACCCATACAGAAGCACCGGAGGCCCCACGGTTTGGTGCCGCATCCGCGTGAATGGAGACCAGCAGGTTGGCACCTTGCTTACGCGCCACGTCGGAGCGCCCCATGACAGAGATAAAGTAATCGCCGTCACGTGTCATTACCCCTTTAAAATTAGGATCGCTATTGAGCAAGGTATGCAATTTGCGCCCAATCGCCAGCGTCACGTTTTTCTCGCGCAAACCAGAAGGCCCAATGGCACCGGGGTCCTGCCCACCGTGCCCGGCATCAATGGCGACGACCACCGGTTCGCTGGCACCGCTGGAACGTGGCGTTGCTGCACGCGCGGAGGCATTGCTGTTCACCACCACGGTAGGTTTGTTATTAAACGGATTGCCACCCGATTCAACCGGGGTCGTGTTACGGGTTTCACGCGTTGCGGGAGTCGACGATGGCGCTTTTGCCACCTTCGCTTTCTGTTGCCCGGCAACGGTAAACACCACGTTAAACCCCGCGCCAGCTTTCTGTGTCGACGCGCGCGTTTTGGCCGGTTGGGTCAAATCCAGCACAAGTCGCAGGCTCTGTGCATCTTTCGCCTGACTGGTACGAATACGTTTGATAATGTTTTGCCCGCTGAACTCGAGCGGTAACCCTTGAACCACACCGGTCTGGCGGATGTCGATCACCACCCGATCCGGGTTGTTGAGCGGGAAAAAGGCATAGATCGGTTGTCCGCTGAAATTCAGGCTGACCGTCGCCTGATTATCGCCGTTTTCCACCTTGATATCAGAGAGGTTGGCAGCCCAACCCGTACTGGCCAGCAGCAGCCCAGCCCACATCACCAGAGCGAGCACGCGTTTCATCATGGCGTTTCACTCTCCGGCAGAGAAGAGATCTGCGTCAGGATACGTTCACCCAGCGCCGATATGGCGATCAACTGCGCGTGCCGCCCTTGCGCTTCATAGTTCAGATGCACTTCGAGATCGGCGCCAGGAAGAATGCCTTCGCCCTGCTGCGGCCATTCAATCAGGCAGATGGCATCCTGCGTCACGTAGTCGCGGATCCCCATAAACTCCAGCTCTTCAGGATCGGCCAGACGGTAAAGGTCGAAATGATACACCGCCAACGGTGACAGCGCGTAAGGCTCCACCAGCGTATAGGTGGGGCTTTTCACGTTGCCCTGATGGCCGCGCGCCTGAAGGAAGCCGCGACTGAACGTGGTTTTACCCGCGCCCAGATCGCCAAAAAGATAAATGCTGCACGCGCTGTCGCAGGCGTGCGCCAACGATGCCCCTAATGCGATGGTAGCTGCCTCATCCGGCAGCGGAAAATCTACTTTTTTCATTCTGTCTTTTCTAAGGGTATCCACTCAGGATTAACATAGCGGGACAATACTGGCATCAAATCAGTTGCCAACATCCCTCGCGTGCCGCGCTGCTCGGCCAGCGCATCGGCCGCTGCGCCGTGCACCACACATCCGGCGCAAGCCGCTGCATAGCGTGACAATTTTTGTCCAAGCAATGCGCCAATAATACCAGACAACACGTCGCCCATGCCGCCGCTCGCCATGCCCGGATTACCGACATCAACCAGCGCCAGCGCATCAGACTCATCGGCAATCACAGTACCCGCCCCTTTTAGCACGACCGTGCCGCCATAGCGTTGTACCAGTCTCTGGGCAGCAAGTAAGCGATCGCTTTCAATCTCCGCCACTCGGCAATTCAGCAGGCGGGCTGCTTCCCCCGGATGTGGGGTTAAAATACGATTTTGACGTTTAAAAGGGCTCATTGCCAGCAGGTTTAGCGCATCCGCGTCCCATAGCATGGGTTTGTTACAATTTTCCACGGCGCGCAGTGCACTTTTCGCCCAGCCATCTTGCCCCAGTCCCGGACCAATCACCACCACGTCAGCCCAGTCAAGCCCTTCACGCAGGCTGGCATCACTCAGTGCTTGCACCATCAGTTCAGGGCGCGCCATCAGCAGCGCCGCCGCGTATTGCATGTGAGTGAGTACTCGCACCAACCCCGCCCCGCTGCGCAATGCGGCTTCTCCCGCCATCGCAATAGCGCCTCCCATTCCGGCATTGCCCCCCACCAGCAGCACTCGGCCATGATCGCCTTTGTGTGCCAGCGGCGAACGGGGCGTCAGCCAGCCCGGTAAATGTTCACGGGATAAACGCCGCATCGGCGCGGAATGCTGCTGTAACCAACTGGACAGGTCCAAATCCGCATAACGTAGCGTGCCGACACAAGCGCGTGCCCTGCCCGTCAGCAACCCCGGTTTTAGCGCAATAAAGGTGACTGTGCAGGCAGCGACGATCGTCTCTCCGGCACAGGCACCGGTTTGCGCATTCAATCCAGAAGGGATATCCAGCGCCAGCACCGGCGCACCGTGGGCATTAGCGCGTGCGATCAGCGCATCATAAGGAGCACGCGGCGCGGAGGATAACCCAGTCCCGAGCAGGCCGTCGATAATCAAATCGATTCCGTCAGGCCAGGGGGCGTCGGGCGTCAATGCCATATCGCCCTCCTTCTGCCATGTCGCGTAAGCACACTGTGCTTCCTCTGGCAGAGGGCGTGCCGCCCTGCACGCGACCACGGTGGTTTCAATCCCAGCAGCGCGCGCAAGCGTGGCTACCACATAGCCATCGCCGCCGTTGTTGCCATGCCCACACAACACCAGCCAGCGGCGCGCATTCGGGTAACGGTGACGGGCGTATTGGTAAGCGGCCTCTCCGGCACGTTGCATCAACGCATAAAGCGTGGTTCCCGTTTGCCGCGCGGCGTCAGGTTCTTCACGACGCAGCCAGTCGGGTGGATAAACGCAGTCTGGTAGCCTTCGCTGATGCGCAGGTATGGTATGCGGCATGAGTTCCTCCCGGGCAACATAAGCGCTTGTCGCAAAAACGGATAACGCATGGTTATCTTTATGTCTCAACTTAGCAAGGTCTGAAACCGGCTGCCAGAAACCGATAGGATAAATGTCGCATGGCACCGGTGCTTTCAGCGCACAGACGTCCGTCAGACGATGTGATAAAATAAGACCGTTTATCTCTTCGATACGGTTCCTCATGACTTATCCCTACGACCTTAACCAACTCGCCCAGCACATCAAACAGTGGGGACGTGAATTGGGCTTTCAGCAGGTAGGGATCTGCGATACCGACCTTTCCCACGAAGAGCCACGGCTTCAGGCGTGGCTGGATAAGCAGTACCACGGTGAAATGGCGTGGATGGCGCGCCACGGTATGCTGCGTGCGCGCCCTCATGAGCTGTTGCCCGGCACGCTGCGCGTTATCAGCGTGCGCATGAACTATCTGCCCGCCAAAGCGGCCTTCGCCAAAACCCTGAACAACCCGACGCTCGGTTACGTTAGCCGTTACGCGCTGGGGCGTGATTACCACAAACTGTTGCGCCAGCGGCTGAAAAAGTTGGGTGAGCGGATACAGGAACATTGCGGCAGCCTGCAATTTCGCCCCTTCGTCGATTCTGCACCGATTATGGAACGCCCGTTGGCGGCCAAGGCTGGGCTGGGTTGGGTGGGTAAACACTCACTGATCCTCAATCGCGAAGCGGGCTCCTGGTTTTTCCTCGGGGAACTGCTTATCGATCTGCCATTGCCGGTCGATCAACCGCTGGAAGAACAGTGCGGACGCTGCGTTGCCTGCATGACAACCTGCCCGACCGGGGCCATCGTCGCGCCTTACACCGTAGATGCCCGACGCTGCATCTCCTACCTGACCATTGAGCTGGAAGGCGTTATCCCCGAAGCATTTCGCCCGCTGATGGGCAACCGTATCTACGGTTGTGATGATTGCCAACTGATTTGCCCCTGGAACCGTTTTTCCCAGCTTACCGATGAAGATGATTTTAGCCCGCGCGCCGCGCTGCATACGCCTGCGTTACTGGATCTGTTTGGGTGGGATGAGGCAAAATTTCTGCGCATCACGGAAGGTTCAGCCATCCGCCGCATCGGCCACGAGCGCTGGTTGCGCAATATCGCCGTGGCGCTGGGGAATGCCCCCTATGAGGAAAATGTTGTGCTAGCCTTACAAGCGCGACTCGGGCAGAGCGCGCTGATCGATGAGCATATTCACTGGGCGATTGAGCAGCAATTGGCACGCCGTGCCGCTCAATCTATCGACGTGCAGTTGCCGCAGAAAAAACGGCTTATTCGTGCTATTGAAAAAGGACTACCGCGCGATGCCTGAGGTGTTTCCAGCCGGTCATATCATCCTGGCCCGCCCTGTGCATAAATATAAAACTCCTTGCCAATCAATCCATGAAGAAAGTGCAAGTGATCGCCTTAACATTTTGATAAGTTATTTTTATCAATAAATATCAATAAGATATAAATATACTTTTGACAATCTTGCCACAGATCATTTTATGCAAGCAAAGCGCAGCCTGTGGATAAGTCTGTTAAGAAAATTATGAGATTTTATATTACATGAAACGCAAAAGAGAGGAGTAAACACTTTGACGCCCGAAAATACGCTGCACAAAAAATAGCCTACTACGCGAGCGGGACGCAATTGTGGACTGGTTAGTCTCGGAGCACAAGCGATTTATCTTTCATCTGCGATTAAACGCCTAAAATATAATCACAGAAACGATCTTGCGCCACACCAACGATCGGATCATCGTCGATGCGCCAAGGCACGCACCAGACGATCGCCGATCGATTGTACGCCTTGTACCAAAATCACCAATACCACCACCGTACCCACCATTACCTGATCGTTAAAACGCTGATAGCCGTAGCGGATCGCCAGATCGCCCAACCCGCCGCCGCCGATCACGCCCGCCATGGAAGAGAATCCGATCAACAACACCACCGTTAAGGTCACGCCTGCCAGGAGGGTTGGCAGCGCTTCTGGCAGCAACACTTTGCCGATCACGTGCCAGAGCGATCCGCCCATTGACTGGATCGCCTCGATACGCCCACGCTCAACCTCATCCAGCGCATTTTCCACTACACGGGCAAAAAAGGGAAAAGCCCCGATGGTGATCGGTACGATCGCCGCCGTACTCCCAAGCGTGGTGCCCACGATCAGACGGGTCAACGGGATCAGCGCAATCAACAACACCACAAACGGTAACGATCGGCCAACGTTGATCACCGCGCCCAGCCCCCGGTTTAGCCAGGGCAATGGCGCAACCCCGTCAGGTCGCGTGATAAACAGCACCACGCCCAACGGCAGGCCAATCAGCACGGTAAACAGCGCTGCCACACCCACCATGTACCCAGTCTCTAATGTGGCATCCCACATCAGCGCAATAAATTCATCCCAGCTCAGGCGACCCTGCATAAGGTACTCCCCTCGACGACGCCGTGACGGCGAAGAAATGCCTGTTCTGCCGCATAATCAGGCAGCAACGCTCTGCGTAGCTGTGAATCCGGCGTCGCGAGCAGCGTCGACAGCGCCCCGCTTTCCACGATCTGGCCTTGCTCCATCAGCGCAGCGTGATCGCAAATGGCTTTTACCACCGCCAGTTCGTGCGTGATCAACACGATCGTCACACCCAACTGACGGTTGATATCTGCCAGTAGCGCCAACACCGATGCTGTGGTTTCAGGATCGAGCGCGCTGGTCGCCTCGTCACACAGCAAATACCTCGGCTTTGCCGCCAACGCACGCGCAATACCGACACGCTGTTGCTGCCCACCGGATAACTGCGAGGGAAAGGCGCGCGCTTTGTCACTGAGCCCCACCCATTCCAGCAATGCGCTTACCCGCGTTTCACGCTCGTGGCGCGCCACCCCGGCTATCTCAAGCGGAACGGCGACGTTGTCATGCACATTACGCGCATGCAGCAGGTTGAAGTGCTGAAAAATCATGCTGGTGCGCAGCCGGTGCTGGCGCAACGCCCGTGAAGAGAGTGACGTAATGTCTTCGCCATCCACCACAATCCGGCCCGATGAGGGCCGTTCTAGCAGATTAAGACAGCGCAGCAGCGAGCTTTTGCCCGCACCGCTACGCCCCAAAATGCCATAAACAGAACCCTCGGGAATCGTCAGCGACACGTCATCCAATGCCGGACGATCGCACCCTGGATAACGTTTTCCCAATTGTTCGATGACGATCATGGCTGCTTGCTCGCCACCGGGATCACCGAGCCGTTATAGCGCTGCGTAATAAAATCTGCGATGGCTTTGGATTCCAGATCGGCCGCCAGCTTTTTAATGCGCGGATCGTTTTGCAGGGCGGGCGTCGTCACCAATATGTTGGCATACGGGTTATGCTCTGCCCGTTCTAATCCCAACGCATCCTTGGCCGGAACCAGCCCCGCTTCCAGCGCATAGTTGCCGTTGATCACCGCCAGATCGACATCGTCCAGCGAGCGCGGGATCTGCGCCGCTTCCACTTCCTTGATCTTCAACTTCTTCGGATTTTCCGCGATATCTTTCGGTGTTGCCTGATCCTTGGCGGGATCGCTGTAGCCCGGTTTCAGTTTCACCAGCCCCTGGCTTTGTAATAAATAGAGCGCGCGGCTGAGGTTGGTGACATTGTTCGGTACGGCTACCGTGCCGCCTTCTGGCACGTCGCTAAAGCTTTTGTGCTTACGTGAGTAAACGCCCAACGGCTCCACGTGCACGGTAGCGGCAACCACAAACTGTTTCCCTAACGCTTTTTCCTGATCGCGCAGATAGGGCACGTGTTGGAAATAGTTGGCATCCACATCGCCATGCGCCAGCAGTTCGTTGGCGTTTACGCCGCTGGTCAGCTCGATCACTTTCAGTGAGTTTTGGGGATCAATTTTCTGCACCTGCGCCAGGATCTCACTGTGGGGCACCGGATCGGCAGCCACGCGCAGCGCCTGCGACGCGGAGGCAGAGAAGGTCACGCTAACGGCCAATGCAACACTGCTGACAAAAAATGCGACACGCTTATTCATACAGGCTTCCTTTTATCGCTTCGTTTTAAGTATTGGGGTATAGAAAAGCGTCAGTGAGCGGCGAGTTCCGCTTTCGCTACCACATCGGCGTAATAACGCTGTGCAACATCAGGGTGCGAACGCAGCCGCCCTTTCAGGTAGTTCCAGCCCACATCACGCAACAACGGATTGTGTGGATCGCTGGTAGGCCCTTGCGCCAGACGCGCCACCTGTGGAGGCAGTTGATACACCGGTACCACCGCATCCAACTGTGCGCCGAGGAAGAACGCGATGGAGAGACGCTCCTGCCCGGCTGGCGGTGAGACCACACGGTGCACCGTGGCACGCAAATAGCCATTGGTCGCCAGTTCCAGCAGTTCGCCAATATTCACGACGAAAGAACCCGGCAGCGGCGGCGCATCAATCCAGCGATCGGGAGCCACCTCGACCTGTAAACCGGCCTGCTCATCCTGCAACAGGAAGCTCAGGAAGCCTGAATCCTTGTGTGCGCCCACACCTTGCTGGCTGCCCTGCGCTGATTGCCCCGGATAACGAATCAACTTGATGTGTTCGTTGGGCTTTTCACCGTACAGCGCATCAAAGGTGTGTGGCGCTAACGCCAGCGCCTCAGCAAAAGCACGCAGTAACTGCTGGGCCATAGCGGTCATCGCTTGTTGCCAGGTCAGCAGCGTGGTTTTCAGTGCAGGCTGCGCTTCCGGCCACAAATTGGGACCTTGTAACTGCCACCAGCGTGGATCCTGTGGGGTCAATTGCAGGGCGGCGCGCTCAGCGCCAATGTCAAACTGCTCGCGCCAGTCGGGCTGGTTACGTGTCAATTCTGCCCCGGCACGGTTGTAGCCGCGAAAATGGGGAGAATGGATCATGGCAACGTGCTGTTTTTCATCATCAGGCAAGGCAAAGAAAGCGCGTGCCTGCTGCTGCAACTGCTGCTGTAGCGTTTCGGGAATACCGTGGTGGGTGAGATAAAAGAAACCGACATCGCGGGCGGCTTCATTGAGCGAGGTTAAAAAAGCCCGCCGCTGCTCGGGGTTGCCGTGCAGGTGTGATAAATCAAGGAGAGGTAATCTGTTTATGGTACTCATTGCGTACTCCATTAATTATTCCATGCTCAACCGGAAAATAAATGCAGGAGCAGCAACAACAGCGATAGCCCGTCATGGTTCACCTCATCAGGAAGCGGAGTGATTGCAGAGCGTTCACCGGTACCAGCGCAACGCCCCTATCAGCACAAAGTAAAGAAACTGATGTTTTTCGACATCTGAGATTGCAGACAATCCCTTTTAGGCATGTCCGAGTTTCCCGGCGCATCGCAACGAGGGGCACTCCGGCGGCTTACGCCGCTACGACCCCATCGCCGCACTTCACCTAACAACGGACATTGTCATCAGTCTGAGATATTTTTCGACATCTGATGCTATTAATCCTGAATTGCAGCGACGGGTAAAATACAAAGAGTGGCAAAGTTAAGCAGCGCTTTAGCTTTGGGATAACACCCGCAGAAAAACAATGGTATATCCGTCTACACCGCTATCCTTTCACACATCCTTACGGCCAAAACAGAGTTTTATATCAGGAAAGTGCATATTCATGGGATTTTTATTTATTTAATTCCCCTTTAACGCAGAAAGTAAGATGCAGCTTTCAGGATTGAGGAGATAAACGATGGCTGCGCCAACGTCCGTACTCTCGCTTATTGGCAATACGCCGCTGCTGGAACTGACCCAATTCGATACCGGCCCGTGCCGCCTGTTCGTCAAGCTGGAAAATCAAAATCCAGGTGGATCCATCAAGGATCGCGTGGCGTTGGCAATGATCGAAGAGGCAGAACAGCAAGGCAGGTTGAAACCGGGTGCGACCATCATTGAGGCCACCGCGGGCAATACCGGTCTGGGGCTGGCACTGGTCGCCGCGCAAAAAGGGTATCGTCTGGTGCTGGTGGTGCCGGACAAAATGAGCCGCGAGAAGATTTTCCACCTGCGTGCACTCGGGGCCGAAGTGCTGTTAACCCGTTCCGATGTCGCCAAGGGACATCCCGACTACTATCAGGACTATGCACAGCGTCTGGCGCACAGCCAACCTGATGCGTACTACATCGATCAATTCAACAATCCGGCCAACCCGTTAGTTCACTATCGCAGTACCGGACCGGAACTGTGGCGACAAATGGATGAGCAGGTCGATGCCGTGGTGGTCGGCGTTGGGTCCGGCGGCACCCTGGGCGGGCTGGCACGCTATTTTGCAGACGTTTCTCCCGATACCGAATTTGTGCTGGCCGATCCACAAGGTTCGATCCTGACAGACTATGTGCAGCGTGGTGATTACGGCGAAGCAGGAAGCTGGCGCGTGGAAGGTATCGGTGAAGACTTCGTGCCGCCACTGGCGGATTTTCGGCAGGTCAGACACGCCTACGCCATCAGCGATGCAGACGCCTTTGCCAGCGCCCGCGATCTGCTGCGTTTGGAAGGTGTTCTGGCAGGCTCCTCCAGCGGCACCTTGCTGTCTGCCGCATTGCGCTACTGTCAGGCACAGTCTGAGCCGAAACGCGTGGCAACGCTGGTGTGCGACAGCGGCAACAAATACCTGTCGAAAATGTTTAACGACTATTGGCTGCTGGAGCAAGGGCTGATCCAACGCCCACACCTTGGCGATCTGCGCGATCTCATTACCTATCGCCACGACGATCGCGCAACCGTCGCTGTCACGCCCGACGATACGCTGGCAGTGGCTCACGCGCGTATGCGTCTGTACGACATTTCACAGTTGCCCGTGCTGGAGAACGAGTATCTGGTCGGCATTCTCGACGAGTGGGATCTGCTCAACAGCGTCAAACAGGACAGCCGCCCTTTCGCACGCCGCGTGCGCGATGCGATGTCGCGCCACGTGCAGACGCTGGCTTATACCGCGTCTCACGATGCCTTGTTAAGCACCTTCGATCGTGGCCACGTCGCGGTGATCGTGGATGGCGATCGCTTTCTCGGCCTGATCACCCGTACCGATGTGCTGAACCATTGGCGTCACACCCTGAACTGATATCTGCCCGTTGCTAAGGAATTTACCATGAGCCGTTTTGATACCCTGACCGTACACGCAGGCTACACGCCCGACGCTACCGGCGCCGTGATGCCAGCCATCTATGCCACCTCGACCTTTGCCCAGACCGCGCCCGGAGAGCACGCTGGCTATGAATACTCGCGCAGTGGCAACCCGACTCGCGCCGCGCTGGAGTCCGCCATTGCCAGCCTGGAGAACGGCACGCAGGGCTATGCCTTTGCCTCCGGCCTGGCCGCCAGCGCCACGGTATTGGAGTTGCTCGATCACGGCAGCCATATCGTCGCCGTGGACGATCTGTACGGCGGCACCTGGCGTCTGCTGGAAAACGTGCGTAAGCGCAGCGCTGGCCTGAGCGTAAGCTATGTGGAACCAGGCGACAGCGCAGCGCTGGAGCGCGCTATTACGCCGCAAACCCGGCTTATTTGGGTGGAAACCCCCACCAACCCGCTGCTAAAGCTGGCCGATCTGGCCGCGATCGCCGCGATTGCCCAGCGCCACAACCTGATTAGCGTTGCCGATAACACCTTTGCCTCACCGGTGCTGCAACGCCCGCTCGATCTGGGGTTCGACATTGTGGTGCATTCTGCCACCAAGTATTTGAACGGTCACTCCGACGTGATCGCCGGGCTGGCCGTGGTGGGCAACAACCGCGAGCTGGCAGCCAGACTGGCCTACCTGCACAATGCGGTTGGCGGCGTGCTCGATCCCTTCAGCAGCTTTCTCACGCTGCGCGGCATCCGCACCCTGGCGCTACGCATTCAACGTCACAGTGAGAATGCCCTCACGCTGGCACGCTGGCTGGAACAGCAGCCGCAGGTCGAACAGGTTTATTATCCGGGATTGCTCAGTCATCCACAGTACGAGCTGGCCCAGCGTCAGATGGCAGCGCCTGGCGGTATGATCTCGGTGCGTCTGAAAGGAGATGAAGATCGCGCCCGCCGAGTGATTCAGCGCACTAAAATCTTTACGCTGGCGGAGAGCCTCGGCGGCGTGGAGAGCTTAATCAGCCAACCCTACGCCATGACTCATGCATCGGTGCCGTTGGAAAAACGCGTGGAGAAAGGCATTACACCACAGCTGATTCGCCTCTCGGTCGGCATCGAGAATGCAGAGGATCTGATCGCCGATCTGCATCAGGCGCTATCGGGAGACAACGCCTGATGTCGCACGGCTACGCCTGTTCCGACGGCGTAGCCAATGCCACCAGCAATCGCTGAATATCCTGCGGCGTGGGCGTCTCGCAGGTGAATAAAATGCGGTACATCAGGGGCGCAATGATGCGCTCAATGATCTGTTGCGCGCTGGCAGGCACTTCCTGTCGCGCCAGTGCGCGCTCACGCATCACCTCCAACTGCTGCGCGGTGAAACCGGCGCACTTGCCCGAGCTTTCATGCCCCGGCGTGCCCAACACATCGCGCAGCATCGCCCGGCCCGGCTCCGAAGCCATCTCTTCGATGTAGGTATTCAGCCAGATCTCAAGATCGCCGGTGAAAGAACCGGTATCCTGCGGCTCGGCATCCGGACGCAGTTTCTCCACGGCCACATCAGCCAGCAGTTGGGGCAAATCCCCCCAGCGCCGATAAAGCGTAGACGGTGTCACCCCCGCGCGTGTCGCAATGGCGGGAATAGTGAGCGCCTGACGCCCCATCTCCTGCTCCAATTCGCGCACCGCCTGGTGAATCGCCGCCTGTACTCGCGCGCTGCGCCCCCCCGGCCGCACACCTTGTGTGATCGCCATCTGTTGCTCCCAGATCGAACAAAAAACGTTTATTGATACCACTAAAGCAAAATATTTGCTTTAGTGGGGAAATCGCTGTAGCGTTGTTAACGCATAATCTTAGCTTTTATACCACAGGACACGCCATGACGGTGATCAGCAATACCGTGATACGCGCCACAACCCGGCGCGATGCACTCACGCTCGCATTACATAGCCTCACGCTGATCGCTTTTATGGCGGCCTCCAGCGTGCCGACGCCGCTCTACCGACTGTATCAGCACGATTGGGGATTTTCCGCGACGCTGCTTACCGTCATCTTCGCAGCCTATGCCTTTGCCCTGCTGTTCGCCCTGTTGATCGCTGGCCGACTTTCCGACCACGTGGGGCGACGCCCGGTGATTGCCGCCGCGCTGCTGCTTAACATCGCCGCCATGCTCTGTTTTCTCTTTGCATCGCATCCTTATGGGCTCGTCGCCGCACGCATCGTACAGGGCTTTGCCACCGGGTTGGCAACCGCTGCGGTGGGTGCCGCTCTGCTGGATGTGCATCCCGAACGCGGATCGCTGGTCAACAGCATTGCACCGCTGACCGGTATGGCCGCCGGTGCAATGCTGAGCTGCGCCCTGCTGGCGTATCAACTGGCACCGCTCCACAGCGGCTATCTGCTGCTGCTCGGCGTATTTGTGCTGCTGTTGATCGGTCTGGCGTGCACGCCGGAAACCGGCCTACGTCGCAGCGGTGCCTGGGCCAGCCTGCGCCCGAGCGTTGCCGTGCCGCCGCAGGCCAGAACCGCTTTTTGGCGCGTGATGCCGGGCAACGTCGCGGTGTGGATGGTGGGCGGGTTCTATCTCTCGCTGATGCCCTCGTTGCTGGCGCAAAATACACCTGCGGTTTCCCCCTGGCTAAGCGGAATATCCGTCGCGGCCCTGACGCTAAGCGGTGCGGTGGCGATTCTGTTGGCGCGGCGCACTGCCGCCACACCGACACTGCGCGCGGGCGCACTCTGCCTGATTGTCGGCATGACGCTGATGCTGTTCGCGGTCCATCGCGCCAGCACCGGTTGGCTGCTGGCGGGGGCATGTATCACCGGGTTGGGGTTTGGCATGGCATTCCTCGGTGCGCTGCGTAGCGTGCTTCCGCTGGCAAAGCCACACGAACGCGCCGGCCTCACCGCCGTGTTCTACATCGAAAGCTATTTGGCAAACAGCGTGCCCGCGATTATTGCTGGCTATCTGACACAGCATCTGGGGTTGATCGCCACCACCTATGTATACGGTAGCGTGATCTTGACGCTGGCAACGCTGGCCATCGTGCTAACGTTCATCCCGCGGTTAACCAAAGCGAAATAAAATTAACAAAATCATAATACTAAACAACCTGACTGCATAAGTTATAAATAATTCGTCTTGCGATTTATCCCTGTAAAGAGAATGGTTATGGTCTACCTCTTTTGCGGAGAACGCCCATGACCACATTATCCATATTTCAACTGCCGCACACGGCACAGCCCGCTGAGCAACTGGCCGCCTTCGGCGATATCGCCGAGCTGCTGGCGGGTGCCGGAATCCAGCTCGAACGCTGGGAGATTGGCTCGCTGCCCGCAACGGTGGACAGTGACACACTGCTCACTCATTTTCAGCAGGATATTGAGCGCCTCAAACTGCAAGAGGGTTACACCGCCGCCGATGTGATCCGCATTACGCCGGATCACCCCGACAAACAGGCGCTGCGCGAGAAGTTTTTGCAAGAACATACCCACAGCGAAGACGAGGTGCGCTTTTTTGTCACAGGTAGCGGCACGTTCTTCGTTCCGCTGGGCGACAAGGTGTTTCGTTTAACCTGCGAAGCGGGTGATCTGCTGCGCGTTCCGGCCAACACCCGCCACTGGTTTGACTGCGGCGCACAACCGGACTTCACCGCCATCCGTATTTTCACTAATCCGACAGGATGGGTGGGACATTTCACCGGGCAGAAAACCTTCTATTAACGCCTACCGTGCTTTGCCCGGCGTCGCCGGGCGAGCCCCTCTTCACAGCTGCGTGATCTCTTCCAGCGATACCATGCGCGTTTCAATACCAAACACGAAAAGTATCAGTGCGCAGCAAGCCAGCAGCACCCCGAGTACGATAAACACCGTGGTTGAGCCATAGTGCGTTAATAAGCTTGCTACGCCATAAGGGGTAAAGACCGCGACGATGCGCCCCACCGCATTGACAAAACCGGAGCCGCGCAGCCGCATATGGGTAGGCCATAGCTCAGGAATATAAACGGCGGAGGAAAAACAGACATACATGTACAGGAAAAAAATCATCACCAGCCCACAGGAAATAATCCCAAACTCGCTCTTCTGCAAGGAGTAGTAATACCCCAGCAGCGCAATCAAAATTAGCAAGCCGGAACCAAACAGGCGGCGTGGGAACTTATCAATCACCAACGTTGCGAAAAAAATCCCCACAGGCGCGCCAATCATAATGACAGCGGTCATAAATATCGATTTAGTGACGTCAATACCGGAGTTAACAAATATGGTGGGGATCCACACGGTAATGGTATACAGAGAGATGTTCATGGCAATCAGTACGGTAATTGCGACACAGGTTCGCCTTAACATTGTGCCTTTAAACAGATCCCAAAACGATCCCGCTTCACTTATCGGGGTATCAGCAGCATTTACCGTAGGGAGTTGTCTGAGGCTAATCTTCTTTTCATTTTCGATACTTTTTTCAATATCGCGCAGACTGTTCTCCGCCAGATCGGTGTGTCCCTTCCCCGCCAGCCAGCGCGGTGATTCAATAAAATAGACGCGCGAAAGGAACCAGGCAGCCAGCATGCCTAACCCGCCGATCAAAAACATCACGCGCCAGCTCAAGTAGGAAATCACCACCACTCCAATTGCTGCCGATAGCATGGGGGCCCAATTGCCCACAAAGGAGAGGCGAGCAGACCATTTTCCGCGAATACTGGCAGGAATAAACTCGGCAAAAGAGGCATAGCCGACCATAATCAACGCCCCCATGCCAATCCCCATCAAACAACGAAACACAATCAACCAATACATATCCGGCACAAAGGCTGCTGCCGTCGCCGATATACCGACAATCAATAAATTCATGCGGAACGCTTTGCGTCTGCCAAGACAGTCGCCAATAAAACCGCCCAACAATGAACCTAGAAAATACCCCAGCATCAATGCGGACGTGAATGCCGCATTCAGGTAGTTGTTAGACCAACCGTTACTGACCAGTTTGGCTAACACCACATTACCTGAATAACTGAGAAAACCGGTCAGTAATAAACTAAAACCAATAATGCCAAAAATACGATAATGAAACGTAGATACCGGTAAACGATCTAATCTCGTGCCAATGCCATCATGATGTTTCATGTTATTGCCTCAGTGCATTGCCTGGTCATATAAGGCTGATATAACCGTCATACTTCAAGTTGCCTGTGCGTTGGCTGCGTTCGTTCACCCGAATCACTTACCTGAGTAAGCTCATCGGGACTCACTCACTTGCCGCCTTCTTGCAACTCGAATTATTTAGGGTATAACGACAGAGAAAATGTCAGAACTGACAATCAGTATTTCTGTCGCTGTAGGGTATATCGCCTTATTTTTATTAATAATCACTCAGGCAATGCGCAAGGCATAAGATAACATTCACTCGATGTGCTCAATGAATGCGTATTTTACACATTCAAAATATCAGTTTTATATTATTCTTATGGCAAAAATCAACCCATTCATCGCCCGGTGTCTTATCGGTTATAATGTAATTTATATGACTAAAATCCACTAACTTGACGAACGCCTTTTTATCAAACTTCGAATGATCAATAAGCAGCGCCACTTCGGTGGCTTGCTGAATCATCGCCTTTTTGATTTCGGCTTCCGCTTCATTCGAATCAAGCGCACCGCTGTTCATATCCAATCCTTTACAGCTCATCACCATAATATCGACGTGATATTTTCCAATCACTTCTTTGGTAATGCGTCCTTGTAACGACAGCGTATTTTTATTCAGCTCACCGCCTGTCGAAACGACATTGATTTCTGACTGCGCCAATTCATGAAAGGCCTCTGTTGAATTGGTCAGTAGGGTCAGGTCGTTCCTTTCCTTTAACAGCTTTAATAATTCCACCACGGTAGTGCTGGAATCCGCAGCCATGGTTGTTTTGTGTTCGGTAAACGGCAGCGCATTTAATGCGATAGCCTGTTTTTCTTCAATAAAAGATTTCGCTCTCTTATAGAAGTGCACATTCTCCGTCAGGCTGCTGGCGTTTAATACCGCACCGCCATAGGTTCGGGTGAGATATCCCTCTCCTTCTAATTTCTCGAGATCCCGACGAATGGTTTCTTCCGTTACTTGAAAAAGATGACTCAAATGGGTCACGGTGACTTTCTTGTCATTTGCGACCATCTGTTTTATCGATTGAAGTCGATCTTTTGCTGCCACAGTAATACCCCTGTTTCCGTTAACAACATGATATTTGCGTATTATGTCACATACCATATGTACTTTCAAAAAAACATGTCTGAATCACAGAAAAATCATGTCTTTTTATATTGAAACAGAGGTAACTGTCGCGATTAATGTGACTTATCCAACGCTTCAGCCATTTCCCTCATCAGCGCCACATCCCCCTCTTCGAGGTGAATATTCGCCGCTTCCACATTTTCACGCACCTGCTGCGGTGATGTGGCCCCGCTTAAAATAGAAATCAGGTTGCTTTGAGCCAGAATCCAGGCCAGCGCCAGCGTGGGAACGGAGCACTGATACTTCTGGCACAACGGTTGCCATTGTTCCAACATAGCAATGACTCGCGTCATATTGCCCGGCTGGAACCACAGCTTGTTGGCCCGCGCACCGGTGGGAACATAATCGCGCGCAATGGTCCCGGTCAGCAGCCCTTGCTCTAACGGAGAGTAAACCTGCAACACAATGCCATGATGGCGGCACAGCGGCAGCAGATCCTGTTCCACCGCTCTGTCCAGCAGGCTGTATTTCGCCTGAACAATATCGAGATCGCCATATTTCAAATAGCTTTCGATATGGCTGGCATCGACATTGGCGGCACCAATAGCCTTGATTTTCCCTTCTTTCTTCAACGCATTGAGCGCGTCCATGGTTTCAGCGATCGGGGTAAAATACGGCGGCACCGATTGCCAGTGCGTCATGTAGATATCGACAGCCTCAATGTTTAAGCGCCGCAGGCTGGCCTCAATTTCCTCACGGATAGATTCCGGCGACAGGTTTTTATACAGTTGCCGATCGCCCACTTTATTAAACAGGCTACCTTCGCGCTCCCACACGATGCCACATTTGGTTTCGACAATCACTTGATCGCGTTTCAGGTAACCCAGCGCTTTGCCAACGATGGTTTCACTGTTGCCAAAGTTGTAACCCGGCGCGGTATCGATCAAATTAATGCCGCAGCGATTCGCTTCAATAATGGTATCGATACAGACCTGTAAATCCAGGTCGCCATTCCACGCAGGGCCGCCACCGATGGCCCACGTCCCCAACCCGATTTGTGAAATATCCAGCCCTGTCCGACCCAACGGTATCATTTTCATTACTGCTTACCCTTCATATTCTTCAAGCAATTGCTCAACCAGTTTTCGATTTTTCACGCCGGTTGTTGCGCCGACGCTTAATACAGAAATCGCCGCCGTGGCGTTGGCAAAACGCGCGCATTCCAGCAAGGTTTTTCCTTCCAGCACACCGGAAATAAACCCGGAAACGAAGTTGTCACCCGCACCAATGGTGTCGATGGCCGTAATGCCTTTCACCGCTGGCACCGAGAGCGATTCCGTGCGCGTTTTAATAAAGCAGCCGTTTTTACCGTGTTTAATCACCACGTTTTTCACGCCACACGCCAGAAAACGATCGGCAATGCTGTCCAGCGAGCTTTCCCCGGTTAATAGCCGCGCTTCGTCATAATTGGGAAACAGGTAATCCACGTAGCTCAGCGCGTCCTGAATATCCTCCAGCCGCTCGCCCAGACGCGGCTTAATCATATCCGCGCAGAGGGTCAGATGATGCGCTTTGGCCTGCTGGAAGATTTTTACCAGCGATTGACCCTCCAACAGCGGGCTATTAAAAATACTGGCCAGTGACAGTAATTTCGCCTCGGGAAAACGGGAGAAATCCACATCGTCAATATTCAACTTCCACAAGCTGCCGTTACAGTTGGTGACAAAGGTGCGCTCACCATCCTCCGTCACCAGGCCGACATTAATCGACGTGTCGATGTGCGTATCCAGCTTCAAACTCTGAATATCAATATTTTCCCGACGGCAGGCAGCCAGAATAAAATGCCCCGGCGCATCGTCACCAATACGGCTATTTAACGCCGTTTTATGCCCTAACCGGGAAAGGATGGTCGCTTCATTAATCGCATCCCCCCCGGTCGTCATGGCAATCCGCTCCAGAGGATAAGAGTCAACATCAAAGATATTTTTACTCACCGGCTGTAACGGGATATCGACAATGGCGGCACCAATGCAAATAACCTCGATAGATTGCGCCATGGCTAGTTCGCCTTTCCGTCAGAGCCAAACAGGTAAATTTTCTCCAGCGCCCTTTCTTTCACCGCTTTACGCACTTCACGTTCAAGATGCAGGAAGGGTTGCTGCTGGTTTTCTTTTACCGCCACCATCGCCGCCAGACATAACTCGGTGTGAATATTGATCTTGGCGATACCTAACGAAATCGCTTTACGAATATCAGCATCGCTAATGCCAGAGGCACCGTGCAGCACCAGCGGCACAGAAACCGCCGCGCGCACTTTTTCAACCACCTCAAAATTCAATTTTGGCTCAGAGGTGTAGACACCGTGCTGATTACCGATCGCCACCGCCAGCGAATCACAGCCGGTTCTTTCCACAAATTCTGCGGCCTGGCTGGGATCCGTGTAGTGATAGCTTGCCAGCGCTTCTTCATACACGGTTTCATTACCCACATGGCCCAATTCTGCCTCTACCGGAATGCCCAGCGGATGGAAATAATCCACGGCTTCTTTGGTCAGGCGAATGTTCTCTTCAAAGTCGAACGCAGAGGCATCACGCATTAATGAATTCATGCCGTGGGTCCAGGCGTTATGGATAATTTCCATGCTGCGCCCGTGATCCCAATGGGTAATCACCGGCACCGTGGCTTTTTTCGCCATGGAGACCATCATGTGGGAAAAATCTTCAAATGAGGTATTTCCCACAAACCCGGTACCAAAAGAAATAATGACCGGCGATTTCGACTCCTCGGCAGCATCAATAACGCCCATCAGCATTTCCGCATTCCATACGTTAAAATGTGCAATTGCATATTTTCCCGCCTGCGCCTGTGTTTCCCAATATTTAATATCTGCCAGCATAGTTATGTCTCCCTTGTGAATTTACGCACCAATCTTAATTACGCCTTTGATGATGTCCTTTTTCATATTTACGGATTCATCAAAAGCACGCTGCACATCCTGATAGTCATAGATATGCGTCACCATAGATTTCACATCGAACTTGCCCGATGAGATGGCCTCAATCGTTACCGGATAGCGGTTGGCATAGCGGAATACGGTTTGAATGGACACTTCGCGATTAATTTTCAGGAAATTAATCGGAGAATCGCCGGGCACCGTGCCGACAATCATGATTTTTCCGCCGCGCATAACCAGATAGGGGGCTTGTTTTACCGTCACTTGCGAACCGGCGGTTTCAAACACGATGTCAGCGCCCGCCTCACCCAATAACGTTTTGGCGCGCTCAACCGTGTCTTCAGCGGCACCGTTGATGACCGCCATCGCGCCAAGTTTGCCTGCCATCTCAAGGCGTTTTTCCAAAACGTCGACCACGACAATTTCCGATGCGCCCATATAACGGCACGCCTGCAATGTCATCAAACCAATACAGCCGGCCCCGAGAATGACAATCTTTTTGCCGGGCTTAACGTCGGCCAGCATCGCGGCATGAATCCCCACCGCCGCCGGTTCGACCAGGGCACCTTCCAGGGTGTCCATATTGTCGGGCAGCTTGTAGGTGAAGCTTTCCGGGTGACACAAATAGTGAGTCAACGCACCGCGGTAATTGGGCTGTGTCGCCATAAAGTCAACGTCAGGACAAATGTTGTATTTGCCTTCCAGGCAATAGCGACATTTACCGCAGGGTACGCCGGGTTCAATATTTACCCGGTCGCCAATTTTGAATTTTTTTACTTTACTGCCTACCGCTGCGACCGTACCGGCACATTCGTGCCCCAATCCAATCTCTTGATTAGGATCTTTCGGCGGAATAAAAGGGCCAGATTCAAACCCGTGCACGTCAGAACCGCAGATCCCGACATACTCAACGTTAATTAATACTTCATCATCCTTTGGTGTCGGAACCGCAGCGGGAATAATATTCATTGTCCCAGGCGTTTTTAATACAGCTTTTGAATTTTTCATCATTAATTCCTGTAGGATAACTTATTTATCGGTAAAACGTATTGATGGAAAAACGTCGTTTATTTATTGGTGTTATTTACTGGTAACCACATTCATGCCAATGCTTTCAACCGATGCGCCTTTGGTTTCAATACCAATCACCGCAATAGCACCCGCCACAATAATTGACACGCCGCCGAGTAAAACAAACACGCCGGTTACACCGTATCCACTCAATAAGCTCGCCACCGCGTAAGGCGCGGCAATACCGCTGATGCGACCTACCGCATTTGCCAGTCCTGAACCTCTTAATTTGGCTTCCGTCGGCCAGATTTCCGGTACATACACCGCAGAGGCATAGCAAACGTACATATACACAAAGGTAATCAGGAAGAAACCAATCAGGGTAATCATCATCATGCTGGTTTGCAGCGAGTAGAAATAACCCAGCCCGGCAATCAATAACAGCAGTCCGACCCCCATGACTTTTCTGGGAATTCGGTCCATCACCAGCATGGCAATAAAAATGCCAAACGGTGCGCCGAACATACTCATGGTGTTAAGAACAATAGAATCCTTTAAGTTTATTCCCTGCGTCATAAAGATAGTGGGTAACCAATTAATCAAGGTGTACTGCACTACGTTCATTGCGATAAGCACGAAAGAACCAAGAATAACCCGTTTGAGCAAGGCGCCTTTGAGCAGCGCCGAATAAGGAACGCTGGCGGCCCGCACGTGCGTATCTTCAACCTGCACTGGCGGCGGCAGCGGTTTGCCGGTCTGCTGCTCCACGCGTTGTTCGATCGCTTTCATGATGGCTTCCGCCTCCTGATAGCGCCCTTGAGCCTCCAGCCAGCGCGGTGATTCAGGGAAATGGCGGTAGGCAAACCAGGTGGCAATCAACGACAGTCCGGCAGGAATCAGCAATTGCACACGCCAGTTCCACTCGGCACTAATGACCGTGGTGAGTGCCATAGCAATCAGGGAACAAATAGGATAGGACCAGTTACCAATAAAAGAGACACGGCTAGACCAGGTACCGCGATTTCGCCCCGGCATATATTCCGTATACCCGGCGAACAGCGTGACCAACAAAGCACCCAGACCAAATCCCATAACAAAACGGCAGGCGATCAAAAAATCCATATTGGGCGAGAATGCCCCAACCACCATTGAAATAATATGAATCAGTTCGAACAGGATAAACCCTTTCTTTCGCCCTATTTTATCACCAATGATGCCGCCAATTAATGCACCGGCAAACATCCCAGCGGTGGTAATGGCAGAAAAGGTCGCGGTAATTGAATTATCAGCCCATCCCAGTGATTTCAACTGAGCCAATATTATTCCACCGACGGCATTACTCCAGCAAACTAATAATCCAAATGCCACCATGCCAAACATGGAATAATGCCAGCGACTGTCCGGCAAGCGATCGAGCCTCGCCCCACAATGAGGTGCTATTATCGTATTCATGTGATTCTTTCCTTAAAGAATAAGGGAATTCACGCCAGATTAATGCGTAAAGTCATAGGTCATAATAACTTTAATCGCCGTTTTATTTGCCATCGCCTCAAAACCATCCTGCCATTGAGAAAGTCCAATGCGGTGGGTAATCATCGGTTTAACCTGAATCGCACCCGAGGCCAATAAGCGAATCGCATTGCGCCATGAGGTCGAGTCATACGCCATATGACCAATAATGCTTTTATTCCATGCAGTAATGTCGTTAATGGAGAAATCCAGCGGTTTGAATCCCATACCAACGCGCACCACTTCACCATTCGGGCGCAGCATCTCAATCGATTGTTTCAAGGCAATATTGGCACCGGAACATTCAATCACCAGGCCCAGATTGTCTTTTCCACAAATTTCGTGGCAACGCGCGACGACATCTTCGGTGGATGCATTGACGGTTGCCGTTGCCCCCAGCGCTTTTGCCACGCCAAAACGCACGCTTACGTCCTCTTCCAACCCGACCATCACGATATTGACCGCGCCCATAATGCGCGCCATCTGGACGGCAAACAGCCCGAGCGGCCCGGTACCAAAAACCACAACATCCTGACCAGGAAGGAATTTAGATTGCTGAGCAATCGCTTTATAGGCATTACAGATGGGATCGAGTACCGCAGCCTCTTCGTAATCCACGCCTTCCGGGATTTCCCACAGGGCATGGCGATGGATTCTGAGAATTTCGCCGGGCACAAGGCAGTATTTTGAAAAACCGCCGCCCCATTTATTGTTATCCAACCCCAGGTTCACTTTTTCTGTACAACACAGAAAATCGCCTTGTTCACAGGCCGGGCAAACACCACAGACATGGCCGCTGTTGTCCGACACAACGCGTTGTCCAACCTTCCACCCTTTTACCTGCTGGCCCACCGCCACGATCTGACCGGCAAATTCGTGACCGCGTACCGAGTTAAATTCATCAGAACCGCTATCGACCTTGTAGTGCTTCATATCAGCGCCACAAATGGCGGCCGCTTTGATCTCGATAACCACATCCTCCGGACCACAAACCGGCTCCGGTACCTCAATCATCTTGTACCCACCAAATGCCTTACCGAAACGCGCGAGTGCTTTCATGACATTCCTCATTAGGTTTATCTGTAAATCAGTAGGGCCATAGTTCGCTATTACACATTTGAAGTCAACATTAAATCTGTAAAACACAGATATCAATCTTCACATTGAAGAGCCGATCACATATTTAGCGGAGAAAGACAGAAGAATAAAAATATTGCATTTAAAAACAATTAGTTAAAAAACAGGCACCAAGGCGGTTCAGCAATAAGCGAAAAAGTGAACAAATCACACCGGATAACGTTTTTTGATAGCAAGGATCCGCCATTTACCTTATTGCTAGCAAAACCGCTTCCGGCGAATCTGAAATAAAGCAACGAGCACCGCATCGTTTGGGCAATGTTTAAAATTCATGCACCCACGCTCTCTATACTGTCCCCGGATTTTTCAGGTGGATTTAACATGATGAAATGTACTATTGCGGGCACCGGTTACGTCGGGTTGTCGAACGCCGTGCTGTTGGCCCAGCATAATCAGGTGGTGGCTCTCGACGTTGTCGAACAGCGGGTGGCGCTGTTGAACCAGAACCTGTCGCCGATTGTTGATAAAGATATTGACCATTATCTCAAGGAAAAACCGCTCAATCTGGTGGCGACAACGGACAAACAGCTGGCCTATCAGGATGCGGATATCGTGATTATTGCCACGCCAACCAACTACGATCCCATCACCAATGCGTTCGATACCCAGTCGATTGAATCCGTGGTGCAGGATGTGTTGTCCATCAATCCCGATGCGCTTATTGTCATAAAATCAACGGTTCCCGTGGGATATACCCAGCAACTGCGACGCACCTTTGCCACGGATAACATTATTTTCTCCCCCGAATTTCTGCGTGAGGGAAAAGCGCTGCACGACAATCTCTACCCTTCACGCATTGTGATTGGGGAACGCTCGCCGCGCGCAGAACGTTTTGCCGCCTTGCTGCTGCAAGGGGCGATCAAGAAAACGGCGCCGGTGCTCTACACCGATGCAACGGAAGCGGAGGCCATCAAGCTGTTCGCCAATACCTATCTCGCCATGCGCGTCGCCTATTTCAACGAACTCGATAGCTATGCACAGATGCACACGCTAAATAGCAGGCAGATTATTGAGGGTGTCGGGTTAGATCCGCGTATCGGCTCGCATTACAACAACCCGTCATTTGGTTATGGCGGCTACTGTTTGCCCAAAGACACCAAGCAGCTGTTGGCCAATTATGCCAAAGTGCCTAACCGGCTGATTTGTGCCATCGTCGAGGCAAACCGCACGCGCAAAGATTTCATTGCCGATGATATTCTCAAACAGAATCCCAGCGTGGTAGGCGTTTATCGTCTGGTGATGAAAACCGGCTCCGATAACTACCGCGCGTCGGCCATTCAAGGCATCATGAAACGGCTCAAGGCCAAAGGTATTGACGTGGTGGTTTATGAACCGGTACTGACAGAAGCGACCTTTTTCCGCTCACCGGTAATCAACGATCTGACAACGTTCAAGCACCAGGCTGATTTGATCATCTCAAACCGCATGGCACCGGAGTTGGAGGATGTCGCGGATAAAGTCTATACCCGCGACCTGTTTGGTTTGGATTAAGTCGGTTGACCAACCTGCTGCACACGGCGGCTACGCGCGTAATACCGGCCCCACAGCAGGCCCAGCGTGGCCGCAATCAGCGAGCCCAGCAATACCCCTAGCTTGGCCGCGCCCAGCAGTTGCGGATCGTCAAAGGCCAGCATGGCGATAAATATCGACATGGTAAAGCCGATACCGGCGAGCAGCCCAATCAAAAACACACCGCGCCAGGATACCTCTGGCGGTAATTGGCACCCGCCAAAACGCACCATCAGCCAACTGACGCCGACCACACCCAGCAACTTACCGGCGACCAGCGCCAGCGTAACGCCCATCATCACCCCAAGTGGCCCTGCGCCCGACAAATCGATGCCATTCACGCTCACCCCCGCGTTCGCCAGGGCGAACAGCGGCATCACGCCATAAGCCACCCAAGGGTGCAATGCCATCTGTACACGGATAACAGGCGGCAATACGTCGCGCTGAGCACGGCGCAGTTGCTTAAGCGGCGCAGCCAACTGATCCGCAGCGTGCGTATCCTGTTTGTGCATCAGGTCGCGCACAATGTGGGAAAGACGCTCCAATGGACGCTCCTTCATCACCTGCACGGAGGCCACCGGGGTAATCAGCCCCAAGACCACACCCGCTAATGTCGGGTGCGCTCCCGTAAGCAGAAAGCCCAACCACACGATGATGCCGGGAATGACATAGGCCCACGCCGAGCCGATGCCTATCTTCTGTAGCCCGAACACCAGCAGCACGCCCACCAGCACGGGGATCAAGCCGTTGTATTCAAGCCCACCGGAGTAGAAGAACGCAATGATCAAGACGGCGATAATGTCATCGATAATGGCTAACGCCAGCAAAAACACCCGTATATTGCCGGGGATGCCTTTGCCCAACAGTGCCAGTACCCCCACGGCAAAGGCGATATCCGTTGCCGTCGGTACCGCCCAGCCTTGTTGCTGCAACGGCGCGCTGTTCATGCTCAGATAAATCAACGCGGGTACTATCACGCCGCCCACGGCGGCAGCGATCGGCAGCATGGCTTGCCGCAGGCTGCTCAACGCACCTTCGTGAATTTCACGGCGGATCTCCATGCCGACCACTAAGAAGAACAGGGTCATAAAGGCGTCGTTGATCCAGAAATGCAGGGAGTACTCGATTTCCGTATCGCCAATGCTAAAAGAGAATGGCAGATGCCACAGCGCATGGTAGCTTTCCGCCCACGGCGAATTGGCCCATATCAACGCAGCCGCCGCGGACACAAGCAGCACAATGCCACTTACCGCTTCAATATGGAGAAAACGTTCAAGGGTGGCGAAAGCGCGTTCCGCCAAACGCTGAGCACGAGGGATGCTCTGCGGGGACAGGTGTCGATTCATGGTTGTTATCACTCCGCGTGGCGGCCCGACCAACGCACAAACCTGTCTCACCACAACATGTGGCTAACACCCGCCACCTTTTTACCGACAATGTTGGATGATTTCAAGTATTTTACATGGATTTACAGGCCATTTATTCGGAAGATTCCATCATTTCCGGCACTGGCGACAGAGGAAGTTGAACCGTAAAACAGGCTCCCCCTTGCGGACGGTTGGCGGCACTGATTTCCCCCTGATGCAGAGTGACAATCGCGCGACAAATCGCCAATCCCATCCCGACGCCGGGAATGGCAGACTCCTCGTTACCACGGGTAAATTTCTCAAAAATATGCTGTTCGCTGCCCGAGGTAAGACCGGGGCCGTCATCCCAGACGTCGATCCTGATTTTCCCCGGCAGAGCGCGTGCCCGAATGCCTATCGCCCGCGCTCTGCCCGCATATTTCAATGCGTTTTCCAGCAAGTTTGCGAATACACGCTCCAGCAGCGCGCCATCGGCCTGAAGCAACACCATCTCCTGCGGAAGATCCAATTGCACCGCCTCGGCGGGCAGGAGCGCCTCGAGGGATTTCAGCGCGCCGCCAATAACCTCATCCAGCGCGACCCAGTCGGTTTGCAGGCGGAAGCCTTCTCCTTCAATACGCGCCATATCCAGCATGTTGTTCACCAGACGAATGGTACTCAGCGTTTGCAGGCGAAGCGCACCGGCTTGCGGCGCATGCGGCGATCCTTCCGTGGAAAGATCGAGCAGCAGGATCTCCGCCTGACCAAACAGCACCGTCAGCGGTGTGCGCAGATCGTGAGACAGCGCAGCCAGCAAGGAGTTGCGCAGCTCCTCCCGCTCCGCCACCAGACGCGACTGCTGCTCGCGCCGCGTCAGTGCCAGACGCAGCAACGCACCGGAAATCAGCATCACAAACGTCTCCAGCAGCCGCTGCTGTTCGGGTATCAGCAGGTGGCGCAGGTTGCTTGGCTCAATAATCAGCAACCCTAACGTATCCTCGGAGGACATCAGCGGCAGCACTTTATAAGGCACGCCGGGCAGCGTATCGGTTCCTGCGCCCGCCACATGCCCTTTCTCAAAGCTCCATTTGACGATGGCGGGATCGGGAATGGTATGCAGCAAACGCTCGGCGGGCGCGATCAGTTTCCCCTGCGCGTCTGGCAGCCAGATTTCACAGCGGGCAAACAGTGCGCTGCCCATCACCCGCTGGCAAATCGGCGCAATGTCGTTCGGGGCTCGCACCCGGCTCAGCCCATCGGCCATTTCGTACAGATAACGCGCGCGCTGCTCTCGATGTCGGGCAACTCGTGCCTGATAGCGTACGCCCGCCGTCAGGTTGCCGGTGATCGCACCCACGATCAGCATCACCGCAAAGGTCACCAGATACTGCGCATCGCTGACGGCAAAGGTGCCTTCCGGCGCGACAAAAAACAGATCGAACGCCACGATATTGAGTATTGCCGCCACCACCGAGGGCAAACGGCCAAAACCAATGGCAATCAGCACCACGCCCAACAAATAGACCATCACCAGATTGATCGGCGAAAAGTCGGGCAAAACCCCTTTGCTTACCAACGTTATCAACGCACACAGCGCCGTCGCAGCCAGACAGCCGCGCGCTTTCTGGCGCAACTTTTCCGGGCTGAGGTGTGTGTCTATCAGCGGTGCAACATGCACGTCCGGCGTATCATCCAGGGCAACAATCATCAAGTCGAGATCCGGCCCAAGGCGGCTTAGCCGTCGCGCAAAGCGATTAGGCAACGCCCAACGTCGCTGCGGTGGCCTCCCCACAATGATCTTGCCGAGATTGTGCTCGCGCGCGTAGCGCAGCACCGCTTTCGCTTCATCCGGCTCCGACAGGGTGGCAGTAACGGCACCCAGCTTTTGCGCCAACTGCAAGGTACGCAGAATGCCACGCCGACGCGCTTCGCCCTGCCGATGCAGCGTTGGCGTCTCCACCGTTACCGCATGCCATTCGCTGCCGAGCTTGGCAGCCAGTCGGGCGGCAATGCGCACCAGTTTCTCACTGCCGGTGTTAGCGCCAATGCACAGCAGGATCGCATCGCGGGTGTGCCAGACGCGTTCCTCTCGTCCACTGGCATCGCGCCAGGCGCGCATCTGATCGTCGACGCGATCCGCCGTGCGGCGCAACGCCAGTTCCCGCAGCGCAAACAGATTGCCCTTACGAAAAAAGTTCTCGATGGCGCGCTCGGCACGATCGCCGACGTACACCTTGCCCTCTTTCAACCGTTGCCGCAGATCGTCCGGCGGCAAATCCACCAGCACCACTTCGGTGGCCGAGTCAAAAAAAGGATCGGGGACAGTTTCCTGCACCCGAATCCCCGTGACGCCGCTGACCACATCATTGAGGCTTTCCAGATGCTGCACGTTCACCGTGGTCAGCACATCAATGCCAGCGTCCAGCAGCTCATCGATATCCTGCCAACGCTTGGGATGACGCGACCCCGGTGCGTTGGAATGCGCCAGCTCATCCATCAGAATAACGGCTGGACGCCGCGCCAAGGCGGCATCCAGATTGAACTCCAGATGACGATGTCGCCCCGTGGCACGTCGGGCAAGGGTTTCCAACCCGTCCAGCAGCGCGGCGGTCTCCTGTCGACCATGGGTTTCCACCACGCCCACCAGCACATCCAACCCCTGCGCGCGCAATCGTCGCGCTTCTTGCAGCATGGCCCAGGTTTTCCCGACGCCCGCACAGGCACCGAAATAGATTTTCAGTTTGCCGCGCCCTTCACGGTCAGACTGAGCCAGCAGCGCATCCGGATCGGGACGCAGGGGTTCTTCCGTCATCACAATACCTTTCAAGTCATCCTTCGTTCAGGATAGCGAAGCCTTACGGTTTCGGCACGGCATCCAACGCCATGTTCAACGCCAGCACATTGACCACCGGCTCCCCGATAAACGGCAGCAGCGGACGGCGCGTGTTCGCCAGCACCAACTGGCGTAACGTTGCTTCTGGCAGTTGGCGTGCTTGTGCCACGCGCGGAATCTGCCACGCCGCCGCTGCCGGAGAAATGTGCGGATCCAATCCGCTGGCAGAGGCCGTCACCAGTTCCACTGGGACAAACGCATTGGCCTGGGGATTCACCTTACGCCATTCGGCAACGCGCTGCGTTATGGCTTCATCCAGTGCCGGATTGCTGGGCGCCAGATTGCTACCAGAGGAGGCCAGCGCATTATAGGGCGAGTCGGCCGTTGCCGAGGGCCGCCCCTGAAAATAATCCGGGCGGGTAAAAGACTGACCGATCAGGGCCGAACCGCGCACCTGGCCTTCCGGCATCACCAGCGAGCCGTTAGCCTGTACGGGAAACCACCACTGCGCCAATCCGGTTGTCAGTAACGGATAGCCCGCCCCGACAATCAGTGTCAGCAGGATAAAAAGCGAAAGTGCAGGACGTAACAGGTTCATTGATATTCTCCTTAAACCCAACCCAGCGCGGTCAGTATCAGATCAATGGCTTTGATGCCAATAAAAGGCACCACCAGCCCCCCCACGCCGTAAATCCACAGGTTACGGCGCAGCAGCGCAGCCGCCGGCATCGGGCGGTAGCTCACCCCTTTCAATGCCAGTGGAATCAGCAGTACGATAATCAAGGCGTTAAAAATCACCGCTGACAAAATGGCCGAGGCGGGCGAATGCAGCCCCATCACGTTAAGGGCATTCAGCGGGGGATAGGTCACCGCAAAGGCGGCGGGGATAATGGCAAAATATTTGGCGACATCGTTGGCGATGCTGAAGGTGGTTAACGATCCGCGCGTCATCAGCATCTGCTTACCGATATGCACCACTTCGAGCAGCTTGGTCGGGTTGGAATCCAGATCCACCATGTTGCCCGCCTCTTTCGCCGCTTGCGTACCGGAGTTCATCGCCACCGCCACATCTGCCTGCGCCAGCGCGGGGGCGTCGTTGGTGCCATCCCCCGTCATCGCCACCATGCGTCCTTCCGCCTGATATTGACGAATCAGCGCCAGCTTGGCTTCGGGCGTGGCCTCCGACAAAAAGTCATCGACACCCGCTTCGGCAGCAATGGCGGCGGCGGTCAGTGGGTTATCCCCCGTGACCATCACCGTCTTGATCCCCATACGGCGCAGTTCAGCAAAGCGCTCTTTGATACCGCCTTTGACGATATCCTTGAGCGCCACCACGCCCATCACGGTATTATCTTCCGCCACCACCAGCGGCGTGCCGCCTTTGCGCGCCACCGACTCCACCAGCGCCACCACATCCGCAGGGAAGCGCCCACCGTTGCTTTCAACGTGCCGACGAATCGCATCCGCCGCGCCTTTGCGTAACATTTTCGGCCCGACATTGACGCCGCTCATGCGGGTTTGCGCCGAAAAAGGAATAAAGGTGGCGTTCAGACTCTGCAAATCACGCTCGCGCAGATTGAATTTCTGCTTAGCCAGCACCACGATACTGCGCCCTTCCGGCGTTTCATCGGCCAGCGAGGCCAACTGTGCGGCGTTCGCCAACGCGGATTCACTGATACCGCTGGCAGGCAGGAACGCGCTGGCCTGGCGGTTACCCAGCGTGATGGTGCCGGTTTTATCCAGCAGCAGCACATCCACATCGCCAGCGGCCTCCACCGCGCGTCCGCTGGTGGCGATCACATTCGCACCCAGCATACGACTCATGCCCGCAATACCAATCGCCGAGAGCAGTGCGCCAATGGTGGTAGGAATCAAACAGACCAACAGCGCCACCAGCACCGTAATGCTGACCGGTGTACCGCTCCAGGCAGAAAACGGGTACAGCGTCGCCGTTGCCAGCAAAAACACAATCGTCAGTGAAATCAGCAAAATGGTCAGTGCCACTTCATTCGGCGTTTTACGCCGTTTGGCCCCTTCCACCATGGCGATCATGCGATCCAGAAAGGTTTCACCGGGATTGACACTGCATCGAATCACCAGCCAGTCAGAGAGAATGCGCGTACCCCCGGTGACTGAGGCAAAATCGCCCCCGGCCTCACGAATCACTGGCGCAGACTCACCGGTAATCGCGCTTTCATCCACGGAAGCCCCCCCGGCCAGTACTTCGCCGTCACACGGGATAATGTCACCCGCATCCACCCGCACATAATCGCCTTTGCGCACGCTGTCTGCGGCAACCTTTTGCTGGGCGGATTCAGGCTCAGGAGCAGAGAGCTTTTTCGCCCAATTGGTGCGCGTAATGCCTTTTAAACTCTCGGCCTGCGCCTTACTGCGCCCTTCCGCCAGCGCTTCGGCAACATTAGCAAACAGCACGGTGAACCACAGCCACAGGCTAATGGCAGCAGTGAAACCCAGCTGTCCCTCACTCCAGCCCAGCGCCATGCTCACGGCCAACAGCGTGGTGAGAATGCTGCCCAGATACACCACAAACATCACCGGGTTACGGTATTGCACGCGGGGGCTAAGCTTGGTCAATGATTCAGCCAGCGCGGCACGCCACAGTGTGCCGCGTTGCGAAGACGCGATTTGATGTGTCATAGAATTCTCCGGCGATTAGCGCACCAGTAACTGCAAATGTTCGATAACAGGCCCCAGCGCCAGCGCAGGGATAAAGGTCAGTGCGCCAATCAGCAGCACGGTGCCGATAATCAGCGCGACAAACAGTGCGCCGTGCGTCGGCAAGGTACCGGGGCTGGCAGGCTGGGTCTTGCGCGCCGCCAGTGAACCGGCAATGGCCAGCAGTGGGATAAAGGGGGCAAAGCGTCCCATCAACATCGCCGCGCCCAGCAGCAGGTTCCAGAACGGCGTATTGGCAGAAAGCCCGGCAAACGCGCTGCCGTTGTTGTTGGCCGCAGAAGAGAGCGCATAGAGCACTTCGCTAAAACCGTGCGGTCCCGGGTTAAAGATTCCGGCGCGCCCGGCATCGGTCATCATCGCCAGCGCCGTACCCAACAGCACCAGAGACGGGGTAATCAGGATATAAATCGCCGCCATCTTCATTTCCGGCACGCCGATTTTCTTGCCCAAATATTCCGGCGTGCGACCAATCATCAATCCGGCAATAAACACTGCCAGCAGCACGTTCATCAGCATGCCGTACAGCCCCGAGCCCACGCCGCCAAACACCACTTCACCCAGTTGCATCAACCACAGCGGAATCATCCCCCCCAGTGCGGTAAAGGAGTCATGCATGGCGTTGACCGCCCCGCACGATGCCGCCGTGGTGATCACCGCAAACAGGCTGGAATTGAGAATACCGAAGCGGCTCTCTTTCCCTTCCCAGTTCATCGCGCTGTCGGCGCCAAGCAGCGTCAAATGCGGGTTGCCCTTCACTTCCGCCAACATGACCAACACCGCCGCCACCACAAACATCAACGTCATGGCCCACAACAGGGTGCGTCCCTGCGCCCGGTTGCGTACCGTTTCGCCAAAGGTGAAACACAGCGCGGCCGGAATCAGGAAAATCGCCAGCATCTGGACAAAATTGGTTAACGCGGTGGGGTTTTCGAACGGGTGAGCGGAGTTGGCATTGAAAAAGCCGCCGCCGTTGGTGCCGAGCATTTTGATCGCTTCCTGCGACGCCACCGGCCCCATCGGCAGCGTCTGCTGCACGCCTTCAAGCGTGGTGAGCGTCAGGTAGGGGTTAACATTCTGAATCACTCCTTGGCTTACCAGAAATAACGCCATCAGCAGCGACAGCGGCAGCAGCACAAACAGCGTAATACGCGTCAGATCGCGCCAGACATTACCGAGTTCATCGGTGCTCTGACGGGAAAAGCCACGCATCAACGCAAACAGCACCGCAATCCCGGTCGCTGCCGATAAGAAATTCTGTACTGCAAGCCCCACCATCTGGCTGAAATAGCTCAGGGTGGATTCCCCGGCGTAGGATTGCCAGTTGGTGTTACTGACAAAACTGATGGCGGTGTTCAGCGCCAAATGCCAGGACAAGCCGGGCAACTGCTGCGGGTTATAGGGCAAGCTCCCCTGCGCCATCAACAGTGCTACCAGAAAGCACAACCCAAGGGCGTTAAACAGCAGAATGGCGCACAGATACTGACGCCAGTTCATCTCGCTGTCTGACGCGCCGCACACGCGCCATATCCCGCGTTCGAACGCCGCCACTCCGGGTAAAGCGCGATCGAGCACCATCCCCGTCATCAACCGACCTAACGGCTGGGCCAGCAGCAATAATACGGCCAGAAAACTGGCCAGAAGTAAAAACGCATTGGCCGCCATTAGAATTCCTCCGCCCGAAACAGGGCATAAAACAGATAGCCCAGTAACAGAAATACCAGCACGATGCCGGTCATCAGTCCCACATTCACGGTTTATCTCCCCGCGTTTATTGAATGTGGCTCGAGTGTAGGAAGTGGGGTGTAAAAATGTCGTTAATATCTCAGGCGGGGGTGTAAAAAAGGTATAAAAATGCAGGAGGCACAACCCGCTCAATCAGCATCGATGAGCCGGTCGATTTAGCACCAAGAAATCACAGCAGGCCTTGCAGCGCAGGCGCCGTCATACTGGCATCAAACGGGATGATGTCTGCGTTGGCCAGGCCCAGTTTCTGAAACGGATCCTGGCTAAGGCGCGCCTGCAACTGTTCGAGGCTGTCGCTCTTTGCCAAAATGACACCGCCAGTGCGCGGAATGCGGCGGCCTGATGCGAGAAAAATACCGTCGGCATAGCCCTGTTTCAACCATTCAACATGGGCAGGAATCTGTTTATCAATCGCCTCAAGCGGCTGCACATACGTCAGTACCACCACATAAATCACACTCATTGCAAATTCCATGTATTGCGTCAGGGATAATGCAAGGCTACTCCTCGACAGGGGAGGCATGAAGCGCTTTTTGGTGGAAAATTAAGGCGTATACCATTTCCTCTATGCGGACTAATAGCGTGAAGGCCAAATCTCCTCAGGCCGTTTACTCAACGCCTTAGCAATCAACCGTTCGCCTTTGGGCCAACGTCGCGCCAACGCGTTTGCCAGTGTTGATGACGCCAATCCCGCCTCTCGGGAAAGTGCAGACAGTGTTGTACCTTGCTTTTTCAGCGCAGCAATAATATCTGCCGGGTGCCAGTCCTTACCGTCCATTACCATCCCCCGATGTTATTATGTGCAAATGTTCAGCATATCTAAACAACGGCGATGTTAAGTAATGCTAAACACTAAGTCAATATCGATTATCGATGGTGCCATGATGCTACCTGCTCGCCTTAAATCCGCCCGCCTGCATGCCAAGTTGACTCAGGAAAAACTCGGAGTCCTCGCGGGTATCGAAGAAGCGACCGCACGGTCGCGCGTCTCTCAGTATGAAAGCGGCACCTATCGCCCCACCTTCGAGATGATGTGCGCCTTTGCCCGCGTACTTGGCGTGCCGGAAAGCTACTTTTACACCGTCGATGATGACTTCGCGGAACGCATTTTGCAGTTGTATGAAAGTGATGGCATACAACAAGAAAAGAAGGCATAGGAGCCGCTTAAAGCTCAAATGCGTAAAAGTTTAGGGTGCGAACACGTGGAGGGGGAGCAGCGTAGGTAATGACATCATGCCCGTGGATGGCTCATGCCAGGATCACGGGCAAAAAAAAAAGACCTTTCGGTCTGTTTTTTAACGCGTTGCAGAATGATAGTACATTCCACACATCACATTTTGGAGCGGGAAACGAGACTCGAACTCGCGACCCCGACCTTGGCAAGGTCGTGCTCTACCAACTGAGCTATTCCCGCTTAGGAAGTGCATTTCTACTAATCGTAACACATTGAATATACTAAACTTATTCAATATTTCGTGCTAGCGGTGAGCATTATGTACCAATCATTTCAGGCTGGCAAGCCCTTTTCAGTGAAAATGCGCGCAAGTGGTCATTCCCTGCGCGCTGGTGCTCAACGCCTGCTAACTCAATACTCGCGTGAAAAATCAACCTCGCCGCGCAGCGCCACACCCTGAGAGTAACGTTGCAAGTTATCCAGGAACAGATCCGCCATCAGCGCAGGCACCATCGGTCCTGCAATATGCGGCGTCAAGGTCAGTTGGGGCGTTAGCCAGAAAGGGTGTTCCGGCGGCAGCGGCTCCTGACGAAAAACATCCAGCACCGCTCTCGCCAGTTTTCCGGCACGCAGCGCCGCCACCAGATCGTCATCCACTACCGACGAGCCGCGCCCCACGTTGATAAATACCGTGGAGGATTTCATGCATGCGAACAAATCTGCGTTATACAGGTTCTGCGTTTTCGGCGTATCCGGCAGCAGATTCACCACATAGTCAGCCTGCGCCACGTCGTGCGCCAGCGCGTCAATCCCCGACACACGCGCAAAACCGGGCAACGCCCGCGGTGTATTGACAATGCCATGTAGCGTTACGCCAAACGACCGCAACATGGCGGCCACCTCGCCGCCAATATCGCCCGCGCCAACGATCAATAAGGTTTTTCCCGTCAATAGCCCGGACAGGTGGCGATCCCACTCCTGACGTTGCTGCTGCGCCTGCAATGCGAACAAGCGCTGCTCATGGGCCAACAGATGCGCCAGGATGTATTGTGCAATCGGCTGACCAAACACCCCGACGGCGCGACTCAAACGGTAGTCTTGCGGGAGATCCGCTGCAAGCAGCGGCTTGAAGCCAGCCCAGGTAGATTGCAGCCATGCCGGGCGATGCCCAGCAGTCAGCAGCGATACCGCCCGGTCCGGCTCACCAAGCCAAATGTCACAGCGTGCGACGGCATCTTCTCCGTCATCAGGAAGGCAATAGGCCAACCCCGACGCTTTGGTGCTTAACAGCGCACGCAGCTCCTCTGCCCGAGATTCCAATAAAAGAATCGCCCCCATTTCTCCCCCTCGCGTTATCAACGGTAGCCGTAAAAAAAACCACAACTACCCTACCCGTAGCGAGAAGTCTGTGGCAACCCTTTCAGCATGCAGGCTCGTTTTCTGACAGACGTCACTCTTCTTCTTGTGATTCGCCAATGTGGTTGACCATGTCCAGCAACATGGTGGTGACATGGTGATCCGCCACGGTATAAAAAATCTGGCGTGACCGACGCTCCCGCTTCACCAATCGCGCTCCGCGTAGCAGACGTAAATGGTGGCTCACCAGTGACGGTGAAAGCGCCAGATTTTGCGCAATATCACCGACTGCATGTGGTCCCGTCAGGCAGAAATGCAAAATGCGCAAACGGGTAGGATCGCCCATCAGACGAAACGTTTCTGACAGGATGGTAGTTTCATGCAGAGAAAGCATGGCATGACGACTCAATGTGCGTGCCCTCGCGTAACAGATGTGTCCGTATCATGATGATGAGATTGATCGCCATGATGTTGATGTGTTTCCTTGAAGGGTGACAGGCTGCACCTACAGGCCGCCTCATCTTCATCACCCCAGTCAATGGCAACCGTTGCGTGTTCTACGTGAAAACGGTCATAAAGCTCGCGCTCGACCTGCCGAACCACCTGACGCACGTCCGCCCCCTCTTTGGCGCGTACATGCAATGTGGCCAGGGTGCGCCCCGACGTGATCATCCACACGTGCACATGGTGGATATCTGCCACTCCCGCTACGTTGTCTTTAAGGTAGCGTTCAATCTCTTGCGGCATAGCATTGGCGGGTGCCCCTTCCAAGAGTATGTGCAGCGATTTTTTCAATAACGCCCATGCGCTGCGCAAAATCAGCACGGACACCACCAGCGACAGGATAGGGTCAATGGGGGTCCAGCCGGTAAAATAGACCACAATAGCCGCCGCGATAGCACCGATGGAACCGAGCAGATCGCCCATCACATGCAGTGCAGCGCCTTTGATATTGACATGCTCGCTGTCGCCGCGCGTCAATATCCAGAACACCACAATATTTACCAGCAGCCCGATCGCTGCCACGACCAGCATCGGCCCCGCCAGCACCTCATGCGGCTGGCGAAAACGCAGCCACGCTTCATAAGCTATCCAGATGACGATAGCAAACAGCGTCAGCGCATTGATAAAACCGGCAATGACTTCGAAACGCAAATAGCCAAAGGTGCGCTTGGTGTCTGCATTACGACGGCCAAAACGAAAGGCTGCATAGGACAACGCCAGTGCAGCGGCATCCGTCAGCATATGTCCCGCATCCGCCAGCAGCGCCAACGAACCGGAAAGCACTCCGCCCACAACTTCCACCAGCATAAAGGTAAAAGTAATCACAAAAGCGATCAGGACCTTGCGCTCATTCGACCGCGTTACCGTCGGCGCATGGTCGTGAGCATGATCATGGTGAGAATGGGACATTGTACCTCTCCTGCCTTTAGATAATTTAATATATGAATAGCTATTCACATATTAAAAGTCAAGCAATGCAAACAGGTCACCGGCAGCCATTCTCACCGTGCTCAACCTCGTCATTCTCATGCCAGACAGGCATCAAGGTCTCATTTCAAGGCATGCAGCTGTTGATGGATCTCCGCCAACACGCCGTTCGCACGCTGATACTCTGCCCGTTTTTTACTGGCGACGTCGTCGAGACTTTTGCGCGCGATACGCAGCGGCAACTGACATACGCCATCGGGTCGCAATTGCCCCCCCACGGAGAGCCAAAAGTTGTCATAATCGGCATGAAAACTGGTTTTCTTTTTACGCCAGTAGCGCCAATTCTGATAAACATGGGTATGATTTCCCACCGCCACCATGCACTCCACCCCCAACAACTCGCCCAGTGCGCAGGCCGTTTCCAGTACCAGTCGTTTGGGGAACAACCCATGGCAATCACGCGTCACCTGCGAGATGCGCGCCTTCTGCTGTTGCAAGTGCCGCGTTGGCCCTTGTAACCCACCGATAAATAACGCTCTCTTTCCTTCGAACTGCACTACCGTCATGGTCATGCGCGCCAGTGGCATCCCTTCAGTACACAACTGAAGCGTTATCTCTCCCTCTTTATCCAGTGATGAGTGGGAACCTAATAGCAACGCGTAAGCGTCACCGCTTTTGCCCTGCAAATTGACGATAGGGACACCGCCGGGCGTCAGCATCAGGCGACGTAACGTTGGGTTGGCACAGGCAACGGCATCATAGTGATAACACAGCGCGGCCAAGGCGTGGCGTGCAGAAAAACGGCTGGAGAGGTACGGCCGTTGAAGTTTATCGGGCAGCGCCATTTGGGCATACAGCATCTGCGCCCGCTGCGGATGGCTGGCAATGTAGTCGAGCCAGTTAAGCGTCAAAACAGGGTGAAGGAGCGAGCGCGCCAGAAATTTAAGACGGTAGGCGGGCTTTAGCCAAACGCTCTTCTCATCAGGGTGAATATCACCGCGCAGCAGATGACTCAGTAACTGCCAGCGGTTCATCGGAGATGATATTTCATCAAAGGTTGCAAGTGCCATAAGAGATAATAGTGTTGATTTGGAAACAGACCCCTATCTCTATCAGTCGTTGGCTAAACCGTTATGCAATCATCTTTCAGGAAGCAACCCCACCCTATGTTTGTTTACGATTGGTTTATTAAAAAAGCCGCTCCCGACAGTATTAACGCCAGGCGCAGCTTTTTTGCAGTATCAGACGCGATACTCGGGTGATACCGTTTTTTGTTAATCCAGATCTTGCCCGTTGCTGGCGATCACTTTCTGGTACCAGGCAAAGGATTTTTTCTTGCGCCGTTCCAGCGTGCCGTTGCCAAGATCGTCACGATCGACATAGACAAAACCGTATCGCTTGCTCATTTCCCCGGTCGACGCCGCGACCAGATCGATGCAGCCCCAGGTGGTGTAGCCGATGACCGGGATACCGTCATCGATCGCATCGCCCATGGCGCGGATGTGTTCACGCAGGTAGCTGATGCGGTAATCATCCTCAATCTCGCCGTTGGCATTGATCTCATCACGTGCGCCCAGACCGTTTTCCACCAGAAACAGCGGCTTCTGGTAACGGTCATACATCATGTTCATGGTGATGCGCAGGCCAAGCGGATCGATGCCCCAGCCCCATTCACTGCGAGTAATATGCGGATTGGTAAGGGATTTAACGATATTGGCCGCGCTGCTGTTGTGCTCATTCATCTCCGCCGAGGCACAACGTGAGGCGTAGTAGCTGAAAGAGACAAAATCAACGGTGTTTTTCAGAATGTCAGCGTCGCCGTCCTGCATCTCGATATGGACACCTTTCTCGCGGAACACCCGCGCAGAATAGGACGGGTAAGCGCCGCGCGCCTGCACATCGATAAAGAACAGGTTTTCCCGATCTTTTTCCAGTGCCGCCCACACATCTTCGGGCTTACAGGACCACGGATAAAAGTTTCCCCCAGCCAGCATGCAGCCCACCTGATTTTCAGGATTCACCTCGTGCGCGATCCGGGTTGCCAGCGCGCTGGCAATCAGTTCATGGTGCGTTGCCTGATACTTCACCTGATCCTGATTTTCACCCGGCTCGAACACCAGACCAGCACCGGAGAACGGACTGTGCAGCAGGATATTGATCTCGTTGAACGTCAGCCAGTATTTCACCAGACCATCGAACGCTTCAAAGCAGGTGCGCGCATAGCGGGTGAAAAACTCCACCATCTTGCGGTTACGCCACGAGCCATACTCGGTAACCAGATGCATCGGCACATCGAAATGGCACAGCGTCACCAGCGGTTCAATACCGTATTTGCGGCATTCACTGAACACCGCATGATAAAAGGCGATACCGTCCGGGTTCGGCGTCAGTTCGTCGCCCTTCGGGTAGAGGCGGCTCCAGGCGATAGAGGTACGGAACACGGTAAACCCCATCTCGGCCATCAGCGCGATGTCTTCCTTGTAGCGATGATAGAAATCGATCGCCTGATGGCTGGGATAGAACTCGTCGTCACGCAGCGTAAAACGCTTCTCTTGCCCCAGCTTTACCGGCAAACGGGCGGGGCCGTGCGGGATCATATCCACGGTGGTCAGCCCTTTGCCACCTTCCCGATAAGCGCCTTCTGACTGGTTTGCCGCCAGGGCGCCCCCCCATAAAAATCCGTCTGGAAATGTCGCTGCTGACATGTATCACCTTTTCTCTATACCAATATCGATTAACTAACGCTGGTAGCTTGCACCGGTTCACTCGCTTTGGCGTTAGCCGGACGCGATTCCTCTTCGGTTTCAGGAATATCCTCAAAGCCAAGGATAAGTGTCAGCACAAACGACAATACCACCGCCAAAATCATCACCGCCACCACCCACACAATGCTCATCGGGTTGGTCGGATCGAAGAACTGCACGCTGGTAAACAGTCCGGGCGACGCCATGGAGTGGCTGGCAAGGCCGCCAATTCCGGCTACCGCGCCGCAAATAAAGCCGCTGATCAGGCTGGCAATCAGCGGACGTTTCAGCCGCACCGCCACGCCGTACAGCGCAGGTTCGGAGATCCCGGCCACAATGGCGGAGGCCGCTGCCGCCAACGCCGTCTGGCGCAGTTCACGGTTTTTGGTGCGGAACGCCACCGCCAGCGAGGAGCCGCCGAGCGACAGGTTGGCACCGATTTCGGAAGGCATCACCATGCCCTCTTTGCCGGTTTCCGCAATGGTTTGAATGATGGTCGGGGTAAATACCCGGTGCATACCGGTCATTACCAGCAGCGGCCACAGCGCACCCATGATCGCCACCGATAACCAGCCCAGATAGCCGTGGATGGTGTAAACGATGGAAGAGATACCGCTGCCGATCCAGATCCCCAGCGGGCCGATAATCACAATGGCGATCGGCGCAGATACCAGCACGATCAGCATCGGTTTCAGGAAGTTCTTCGTCACCGCCGGCGTAATGCGATCGATGCCCTTTTCGATGTACGACAGGATCCAGGTCATGCACAGCGCCGGAATAACCGTATAGGTATATTTCACCGCCGTGACGGGGATAAACGCCAACTCGACCACCTGCCCTTGCGCCGCTTTCGCCATCAAATCGATAAAGTTGGGATGCACCAGCACGCCCGCAATGGCAATAGCCAGCGACATGTTGGTTTTGAATTTAAGTGCCGCCGAGGCCGCCACCATGATAGGCAGGAAGAAAAACGCACCGTCACCGATCACATTCAGGATCACCAGCGTCGAAGATCCCTTCTCGAACACGCCGAACATGTCGAGGATCATCGCCAGCAGTTTCACCATTGAACCGCCGATAATTGCCGGGATCAGCGGCGACATGGTGCCAATCAACGCGTCCAGAATGCCTGCGCCGATGCTTTTTAAGGTGATTTTACGTTTGGCATCGGGTTGCGTGCCCGCGGCGCCCGCCGGGCCAAGCTTCAACACTTCCTGATAGGCTTTGGCAACGTTGTTGCCAATAATCACCTGACACTGCGTTTCCGTGTTTACCACGCCCATCACGCCGCTGATGGCTTTGAGTGTCGGGTTGTCTACCTGCGTTTTATCTTTTACCACGAAGCGCAAACGCGTCATGCAGTGCGTCACCGCTTCAATGTTATCCAGTCCCCCCAGCGCATCCACAATAGCGCGAGAGACAGTTTCATAATTCTTAGACATAGGTTAGTTATCTCTTGGTGTCGGTGCGGAAAAAATCGCCATAGGGAACCGGTTCCACAAAATCATGAAACGTTTCACAGCGCCAAACAAGAGAGGAAAACGATTAATTTTCCTTTTCGTGATAATGATCACCTACCGTTAACAGGGCAGCTTCAACGAAGCTACTGAAAAGCAACGGCAAAATGAGTAGACTGTCGCAAGATAACCATTCAGCGGGTAACAGCACATGACAACCATACTTGAGGTGGCAAAGAAGGCCGGGGTCGCCAAATCGACGGTATCGCGGGTGTTGTCAGGTAACGGTTACGTCAGCCAGGAAACAAAAGATCGTGTATTCAAAGCGATAGAAGAGAGTGGCTATCGTCCCAATCTGTTGGCACGTAACCTCGCCGCGCAGAAATCACAAACCATTGGGCTGGTGATCACCAATACCTTGTATCACGGCACGTACTTCAGCGAGCTGCTGTTTCAAGCGGCAAAAATGACCGAGGCACACGGTCGCCAGCTGCTGCTGGTGGACGGCAAACACAGTGCGGAAGAAGAGCGCGCCGCGATTCAATTCCTGATCGACTTACGCTGCGATGCCATCATCATCTATCCGCGTTTTCTCACCATTGATGAAATGGATCAGATCATCAGCCAGCATAAACAGCCCATCATGGTGCTGAACCGCCGGTTACGGGTGAATGACAGCTACTGCATCTACTCCGATCAGCATGAATCCTGCCGCAATGCCGTCAACCACCTGATCGATCAAGGGCATCGTGAGATTGCCTTTATCACCGGCGCGTTGGATTCGCCCACCGGTATGGAGCGCCTCGCAGGCTACAAAGCGGCGCTGGAACAGCACGCTATTCCCGTGGATGAACGCCGTATCGTTATCGGTAAGTGGGCACTTACCAATGGTGTGGAAGCCGTCAATACTCTGCTCGACAATCAGGTCAGCTTTTCCGCGTTGGTCGCCAGCAATGATGATATGGCCATCGGCGCGCTAAAACAGCTGTATACGCGCGGGGTTGGTGTGCCCGAGCAGGTGTCGGTGATTGGTTTTGATGACTTGCCCACGGCCGCGTTTACCATCCCTTCGCTCTCCAGCGTGAAAATGCCGTTGGGTGAGATGATTCAAGAGATGATCAATCGGCTGCTGTCCATGCTGGATGGCGGGACGCTGAGCCAACGCAAAGCCTATCCGGCATCACTGATCCTGCGCGACTCGGTGACGACAGGACCGTTTTATCGCTAGTTTTTTCACCGATGCGGTGTTAACGATGTCGTGATATCATGCTGTTACGTAAGGATACGCGAAATCAAATCGATGTTTTTCAGCCGCCCCAAGACCCTCGGCGACCTGATCAAATCAGGCAGCCTTAAAAAAATCCAGCAGCGTATCGATGCTGCCAACTGCAATCAGCCTGATGAGCACGGCTACGCGCCGCTGCACTATGCCGTCACCTACCGCGAAGCGAAGATTGCACGCTACCTGCTGTCGCAGGGGAGCGAGCCGGTGATCGGTGAACAGGGCAGACACCTCCCCGCGATAAACGAGGTCGTCAATTCACTCTGTTTGCCGCTGATTGAAGCGTTTCTCGATTCCGGCATCTTCCTGCCAGAATATATCGATGGCTTACCGCTGCTGCACCATATGGTGCGACGTAAGGATCTTAAAGAGAAACACGTCGCGTTCTTTCTGCAACAGGGCTTGGATCTCAACACGATCGATACCCGGGCCAGCGGTAAAACGGTGCTTGCCTACTACCTGAGTCAGGAAGAAATCACCATTGATACCCTGCGTCTGCGTTGGCTTATTCGCCTGGGCGCTGACGTCAACCGGGCAGAGCAGCCATGGGCGACGCCGCTCTATTCAGCACTGACCAACGCTACGTTGTACAACACCCAGGATAAACTCAGTATTACCACCTTCACCAGCGTACTGGATGAGTTGGAAAAAGTCGGGCTGCAACACGACCTGGATTTGGACAGCTGCCATTATGCCGGTCTCGGGCTGGAGGCGCTCAAACGCGGGCACTTCGCCGGTTTTATCCGGCTGCTGCAAGCCGGGATCACGATTCCTGACGATGAGAAAGCGGAACTCATCGATTATCTCACCAGCAAAAACTTCCGGCCAAAGCAGGTAAAACTGATTTTCGAGTTGAACCAGAGCCAAGGGCATGAGCTTCCCCTCAGCATCCTGATCCATGATTCGCGAACCATCCGGCAGATCATTGACGAATTACCGCATGATGCCCCCGATATCAACACCATGTTTATCGATATCGTCACCGCAACCGGTCTGCGTCGGGATGAAAAACTATCCCTGCTGGGCACCCTGCTGGACAAAGGTGCCGATATCAACACCTCGGGGGCGTGGTCCCATTTTCAAATCAGCGCGCTGCACATCGTCACCGGTTGGCCTGACAACGTGGAGCATAGTCAGGCCCTGCTGAGCTGGCTGCTGGAGCGCGGTGCAGCCATTGAATGTCACGGCCTGTCAGCGTTTTATCTGGCGGTGTGGTTCGGTCACATGGAGACCGCCAATTTACTGGCAACGCGCGGTGCCAATCTCACCTGGATCGATTGTAAACAGGGCACGGTGTTCTCTTACCTTTTTACCCAGAACCCCAACGGAGAACGGATGCGCCTGAGCAAAGTCTCCGCCGTGCTGCGCCGTTTACAGGGGATCTACCGCAGCAAAGGGCTGCCATTGCCACTCGCAGAGCCGTTTAATTATAACTCGCATGACTACGCGCCGCTGAGCACCACCCACACGCTTGCCGCGTGCATTGCGCTGTACGATGCCGAGTATTTTATTCCATTGGCGCGCACCTTGTTGGATATCGGGTGGCCGCTGAATGCCGAGATCAGAGACGAACATTTCAACGGCAATATGATCGCCTATTGCCTGGAATATGCCAAAGCCGGCGAGGATATCAGCCCGCTGCTCGATAACCTGCCAGAACCCCTTGATGTTACCAGCGAGATCTCTGGCGATCCGCTACAGCGCGCCATCGGTTCCCGCGTGGAGCTGGAAACCGTCAAGCGCCTGATCGTCGGTAACGATCCGAATCGCATTATCGGCAGAGAGATCAAGAACAATAGCATCGTTTATGCTGAACAACCGTTGCTGATCTACGCGATGGATCGTGTGAGTGGCAACAGTGATAAGATCACACCGGAATACGCCTATGCCGTGTGCAACATGCTGCTGACGGCGGGTGCCGATCCCAACTGTACCGCGAAGCGTCGCTTCACGCCTGAGTTCGATCATCGCAACGGGGTGATGCGGTTAGAAAACAGTGCGCTTGAATGGGCTATCATGCAGGAGTACTTCGACATCTTTACCCTGCTGCTGGATCACGGTGCCGATCCGGCTCGCCGCACCTGTATCAAGCAAGAGCAGTTCGTCCATTTTGCCTGCACCCGGCTGAGCGGCAGAGCGGAATCGACCGTGACCCCGTACCTTGATGAGCTGGAACGGCGTGGGCTGCTGGACCTTGAAGCGAGAAGCGGCACCGAGGCGACGCCGCTGCTGATGGCGGTGTCCAAATGCCAAACGCCGCTGGTGCGCTATTTCCTCGAGCGTGGCGCAAACCCTAACGCCGTCGGCGGCTTCGATAATTCCGCCGCCTTGCACCGCGCACTGAGCAACTGGGGGTGGGTAGATAAAGTCTCGCGCCGCGAAACCGTAGAGCTGCTGTTAGCGGCCGGAGCCGATTGTCATTGGGTCGATCCCGATGGCGACTATCCTTTGATGTGCGCCGCCGGGTACGGGAGCCTGGCCGGGCTAGAAGCGCTATTGGCGCACGGCGTTGACACCCGTCAGGCGAATGCGCAAGGGCGCACCGCCCTGCATGAGGCGATAGCACGCGCCTACAGTTACGACACCTACCCCGATGACGAAGAGACGGAGGCAGAGCATAGCTTCGATCCAGAATTAAAAGGTGAGATCGTCAAGCGTCTGCTCGATCATGGCGCGGATATCAATGCCGCCGATGAGGATGGCGACACGCCGCTGATCTTCGCTCTACGCGCCAACCGGGAATCGATTGTCCACCTGCTGCTGGAGCGCGGTGCCGACGCGCAGCAGCCCGATAAGCTTGGTCGAACCCCGTTGATGCTGGCCGCACAATACTGCGCCGCCCCTTATTTCGACCTGCTGTGGGCGCGCCAATCCACGTCAACAATCCGCCACCAACGCGCCAACAACGGCGATAACCTGCTGCACGCCATCTGTCTGCGGCGTCATAGCGACACGGCACAAGCCCAGTTCAGAACCGTGCTGCTACACGGTGAGGTTGCCTATCAGGCTAACGAGCGGCGTATCACACCGCTGCACTATGCCTGCTATCTCGGGCATCAGGCGATTGTGACACTCTGCTGTGAGCAAGGGTTTGACGTCAATGCGCCAGACGACGGTGAAAATACGCCGCTGCATACCGCGTTATTCTTCGATGAAGACGAGGTTGAAGAAGAGGACGTCATCCAGATGGTCACCAGCCTGCTCACCGCCGGCGCGGACCCCAATCGGGCCAATGCCGCCGGGGAAACACCGCTGATGATCGCCTCACGCCGCAACCTGACCGATTGCGTCTCGCTGATGAGCATGATGACGGCAACCGCCCACGGGTTTGGTGCGGCTGGGCCGAGGTTGTCGTGACGTCAACGGTTGGCAGATAACACCATAACGGCAATATCAGTGCTGATGAGCGCTGATATCTGCCGGTGGAAAGATTATTTAAACCACTATCGAAATATTATATATTTATAATTAAAGTTACATTTAAAATAGCCAATACCCAAGCAAAAAACGAAACAACAGATAAATAAAACCTAAAATAAAATCGACAAGGGTTGACGAAAACCAAATCAACTTTAAAGTGGTGATTGCACGCTGCGAGGATATGAAATTTGCCATATCTACGTTAATCATGCCGTATGAAAAAACCGGAGGTTTTATGCATGCAATCGCTGATGAAAGAGTCGCTAATGAAAAAGTAATAACGCCATCAATACAGTTACATGAAAATTTAATGGCGTTAAGCAAAAGCGTAAAAGGAATAATTCCTGGCATTTCGGCCACACACGTCAATGATATATTGCAGTTAACTATTTCCCCAATGGCACTGGCTTGGAATTGGTCGAAAGGATTCAACTACCGACCACAATGATGTAGTGACCCCTTGATTCCCTAATAAAAAATAGTTAAATAGTTTTTTATGGCCCACAGGGTGAACCTCAGGGATGAGGTTCATTAATTCTGATGTACATCCAATACCGTTAATACCTCAACTTTACGCTGGAATCCGTTGCCGATGATCTTAAATGCGTTCACCAACGATATAAAGCAAAAACCAGCAGCGGCACTTTTAGCCATTATAATTACTGCTATTAGTTTGGTGACGACATTTCTTATCGTTATGCTCTATGTTACAGATCGTGATATTGAACGGGGATTGCCGGAGCATCAGCGTTTATATCGCATTGAAAGTCAATTCAATCTCCCTAATGGCGATATCGTTCGCTCAGCGCAGGTTCCTTTTCCGCTGGTGGAGGCATTACAGAAACATCCCAATATCGAAAGCGTCGGATACGCTTACCGGTTGCATACCCACCTACGCCGCAAAGGAAGCGTTATTCCCCGCGTTGCGGTATTTGCCGTTACTCCAACGTTTATGGCACAACTGCATCCCTACCGTGAAGATTTGCCAGCACCAGGCCCCCATGACATCTACATCACTGCCGATTTTAATCGCCACTATCTTGGATGGGATGATCCACTTGGCAAAACCGTGGACTTGGGAGAAAGCGGCCAGTTCACCATCAAGGCTATCGTGGAACCCCACCCAGACAGCAGTCTGCAACTGCCCGCCACGATCGCCTTCACCCCCGAACGGGTAGCGGGATACCCCGACAAACGTCTGGATTGGTATGACAGCCATGTCTATGCTTTTGCTCGCCTCCCCCCCTCCCAACCGCATTTTGATCAACACCTGCTGGCTAACATTGTCGCCAATCATGCACCGCAGATACCCGGAGCACCTTTTACGCCCTCGTCGTTTCTGACGTTCAGCGCCAAGAACATCCTCGATATGCACTACGACGATGGCTACGCCGATGAATTCGTCAAGACGCGTGACAAGTCATTGCTGCATACGCTGTACACCGCGGCACTGTTTGTTCTGTTCACCACAGTAGCCAATTTTTTCAACATCAACGGTATTCTCAATGCCGCCAAACGCCCCAGCCTGCATATCAAACGCAGTCTCGGCGCTTCAGGTACGCAGATCCTGACAGAATCACTGAGCGTGTTCTTGCCGCAGTTCCTGACAACGGTGGCTCTGGCGACCTTACTGCTTGGTGCCCTGTTACCGCTGTCAGTCGACGTGAGCGAGTTGCTCCTTCATCAACCAATGACACGCATGCTGACGGTATTTTTTGGCGTCGCGCTGTTCATTGGCGTGATGATGCTACTCTCACACCTGCTGAGCCTCTGTTTCTTCCTGTTCGGCAACCCGGCCTCACAGACCCCAAATCGCTATGAAACGCTGAGTATTTATTACCTCAACCGCATGATGCTGGTGGTACAACTGCTGGTAGCCGGTACCACCGTTTATCTGTGGGCGGGTGTGATGACGCAACAGCATAAGGCGCTGCATGCAGAGGTGGGTTACCAAAAAGCACACCGCCTGACGTTCGCGCTTGATGAAGGGTTTTATACACTCAGCAGCATACGCAAGTTACAACATCAACTTCAGGAAAACCTAGGCACATCGGCTTTCAGTTTGAGCAGTTGGCAACCGTTTGATATGTCGCGCCACATACTCAACGTGCAGCACGCGCAACAACAGGTACAAGACCAATTTACCGTTATCAATACCCTTTCTGCCGACAAATACTTTGCGGAGGTCTGGGGATTAAAAACGCTGGCAGGCCAGGAGAATACGCTATGGGCCAGCACCGATGACGGCGTATGCCACGCCATCGTCACCCGCGCCTTCGTGGATGCTATGGGGCAGAAAACAGTCGATGAAGTGCTGAATACCCGCTACTACATTCCCTTTCCGGAAGGACAAAAAGAACTTCGGGTGTTACGGGTAGTGGAAAACGTCGACCTTGGAGAACACCTCTCTTCGCCCCAGCCTTTGCTTATCTTTATCAACGATCGCCTGGAAAAATTCGCCACAGTGGCCTATTCGAACGATCAACAGGAGGCCCCTCTTGTCGCACTGATCAAACGCCATGCTCCACCGAACTTATCTCTGCAAACGGTACAGGCGCTTCATGACCGTCATTTTCATAACGATTCACAGATGCTCAACGTCATTACACTCACCGCGCTGTTGGCGTTGATATTAATGGTTATCAGCACCTTGGTGATCAGCCTATCAGACGCTCAGCGGCTAGACGGCACACTGAAAATCATGGAAGCGGTGGGAGGTTCTCTTGCGACAAATATGGTGTTTTTTCTGCAACAGCATGTGCTGCCCATAGTGTTCTCTTTGCTGGCGGCGCTGGCCTTGGGATACCTGCTGCTCGGGCGCTGGCTACAGCAGTATGACACCGTTGCCGGACTGGTCTATGTCAATGCGTTTGCGGCGCTGCTGTTGCTGGGACTCACGGTGACGGCCATTATGGCACTGTCACTGGTGTTGCACGATGGCAGGGTGACTCGCCCGTGGTTAAGGCGAGGGTAAGCCGCTATGGACATTCAATTAGACCCTAAATCCACGCGACATCGCGCTGCCAAAGGGATCGTCGGCCTGGCACTGGTGATTTTCGGCCTGTTATGCCTGTGGCTTTTCAACCTGGCTACCGCAGAAAAGGTAACGCGAATGCCGTTTACCCAGGTGACGCTGCACGTCGCCCAGCGCGGCATATTTACCGATACGCTGGTGACACGGGCGGTGGCTATCCCGCGTGAAAGCGTGATTATCGCCTCTGAACGCGGCGGTACGGTTATTGAGGTGCGCCAAAGCGCGTCCAGCGACGTAAAAAAGGGAGATGTCATTGCCCGATTGTCGAACGACGACTTCGTATTGCAGGTCACCTCGCGTATTGCCGATGTGACTGAACAGACCAACAACCTGCGCAATATGCGCAGATTACTTGAGAAGGATGACCTCGATACGCGTCTGGCACGGCAAGATTCACGTTTTCATCTGGAGAAAACCGATAAAGAAGCGGCGCGTAAAAAGACATTATACGAGCGCGGCATCCTGGAAAAAGCCACCTATGAACAACTGCTGGATGAACTGGCGCATTGGAAAACACGCTACGCTATTTTAACCACGTATCAGGAACGGCAAGACCGTATGCTACCGAGCGAGCTTGCTGAAATCGCGGCCTCGGTCAAGCACCTGGATACCTTGACGCGTTTAATTGAGAGCGGCTTGGACAAGCTGGTGATTACCGCCCCGATTGACGGCATCCTGTCACCGCTGACCATCAAGATGGGCCAGCAAATCAAACCCGGTGAAAAAGTTGCCAACGTAGACAACCCGCATAGCTATTATTTTGAAGCCTCGTTTAGCGAATATTATCTGGATAAAATCCGGCCGCACGATCGTGTCACCGCACACTATGCAGACATTGATATTCCTCTGATCATCGCCTCCGTCTCGTCCGTGGTAGAAAACGGTAAGTTCATTGCCACATTGACACTTGCTCACCCACAACAACTTTCATTGAAACGCGGTCAATCCCTCGATCTGCGCGTTTCGCTCGGAACTCAGCCAGATGCATTACTGATTCCCACAAAAGCCGTCTTTTTAGAGACCGATGAGACGTGGGTGTACCGCTATGATGAAAAACACCATCGCGCGCTCAAAACACCCGTGGCGATAAAACGTCAGGGGGAAACGCAATCGGAAGTACTGAATGGGCTGTCTGCTGGTCAACAGGTTGTGGTCTTTACTGGCAGCAACGTTGAAAAATCCAACATTATCGAGTTTGAATAAGATGATACAACTGGAAAGCGCAGAAAAATTTTACACCACTCGAACCCTGAAAACGCTGGCGTTGCGCGACATCAATCTTGGTATAGCGGCGGGAGAGTTTGTCTCCATTATGGGGCCATCAGGTTCGGGAAAAACGACGCTGCTCAACGTACTCGGCATGTTTGAGCCGCTCGATGCAGGCCGATTGCAACTGGCGCAGCACGACATTACACGGATGAACCACGGCCAAAAAATAGCACTGCGCCGTCAGTTGATCGGTTACATCTTCCAGTCATTCAATCTGATTGATTTCATGTCGGTATATGAAAATATCGAGCTGCCGCTCAAGTACCGTAACGTCGCCAAATCTGAACGAAAGGCACGCGTCAAACAAACCCTTGAGCAGTTTGGTTTATCCGGCAGAAGCGCGCACTATCCTGCCCAACTTTCAGGCGGTCAGCAGCAGCGGGTTGCCATCGCCCGCGCCATGATTTCGCGGCCGACATTGATTTTGGCCGATGAACCGACGGGCAATCTGGATAGCAATAACAGCAACACCGTGTTGAAGCAGTTAAAAGAGATTAATCAGACCGGTACTACCGTTGTCATGGTCACACATTCCCCCGAGGCATCAGCCTATGCCAAACGACACTTAATGATGAAGGACGGTTATCTCACATGACATAGCAAGGAGAGACATCATGAATGGAATCATACCCATTATGCAGATTGATACCGATATCACATCAGCACTGAGTACCGACGATCTCGAAAAAATCGCCACTCAAGACTATCGGCAGATGAGCGCCTACCTGATTGGCAAAATCCCGGCAGACGCGTTACTCAGTAGCGAAGAGTTGCATATTTTCCACACCGAGCAGCAGCAAAAAGCCACCGCCCAGCCAGTGGCTGCCAAGAAGTTGGTGGTGGTATTGAAAGCCACTCGCCTGTGTAACTTGCGTTGCACTTATTGCCACTCTTGGGCCGAGGGGCCAAACCAAACGATGCGGTTTGAGATATTGGTGCGAACTGTGCGGAAAATATTAGCCATCCCCACCATCAAGCGCTTTGAGTTCGTTTGGCACGGTGGCGAAGTGACGCTGCTTAATCCTCTTTTTTTTCAAAAGCTACTCTGGCTACAGCAACAATTCAAACAACCAGAACAGCACATTACCAACTCAATGCAATCAAACGCGGTGAATATCTCTGATGAATGGTTAGCCTTTATCAAAGGAATCGGCATGCACGTTGGTATTAGTCTGGACGGTATTCCTGCCGTTCATGACTCACGTCGCGTCGATTATCGCGGTAGAGGAACCGCACAACGCGTCGCTGAGGGAATCAAAAAGCTCAAACAACATGCCATTCCCTATGGCGCACTGATCGTAGTTGACCGCCACGTCTATCAAACGGATCTGCGAGACATGTTCGATTACTTCGGCAAGATAGGTCTTAATGACATCGAATTTCTTAACATCGTTCCTGATAATCGCATCCCTGCCGGAGGGGAAATCGACGAAAGTTACATCACTTATGCCGAGTTTATCGCGTTTCTGGATCGGGCATTTACGCTTTGGTGGGATGACTATCGCACCGTTTTACATATTCCACAGTTCAGCGATTTTATTCGAGCCATCAAGAACCCAGGAACGAAACTGGCCGCCTGCTACTGGTCAGAAAATTGTTCTCAGGAGGTCATTACCCTGGAACCCAATGGAGACGTCTCACCGTGCGACAAATATGTGGGCGATGCGGGGAGTCATTACGGCTCGTTGATGAAAACGGATTTGGCAGAGCTGCTGGCCTATTCGGCCCATAATCAGGCGGCAAAGCGTGAGGAGCAGGAAGCCTTCAAAAAAATGCGCCAGTGTCGTTGGTTTTCCCTCTGCCATGGGGGATGTCCACACGATCGCGTGATTAATCGACGGCACGTGGCTGGTTATCAGGATAACTGCTGCGGCACGGGTAAACTGTTGGCAACCATCGAAGGCTGCCTGAATAAGGAACGTCGTGCTACCCCGAAAACAGGGCATAACCCGTCCTCACCTTCGGGTCTCATCTCATCATAGCCCGTCTCGCCCGTCAGCGAATGGCGGAAGGCAAGCAGCCAAAGCGGGTGCGAAAGCGCTCAGAAAAGCGCGCCCGCGATTGATATCCGCAGGCCTCGGCGATACGCGGAATGCTCCAGGCGGTGGTTTGCAGCAGCATCATGCCGTGATGCATACGAATATCACTCAGGATCGTTTCAAAGCGCTGTTGCTCTGCGGCAAGACGCCGCCGTAGGGTGGCTTCGCTCATCGCCAGCTCTCGCCCGGCTTCTCGCGCTGTCCAGTGCCGATGCGGCGCACCGCCCATCAGCGCTTGCAGACGCGCTACCGTGTCATTGTGCCGTGGCAGGCGGAATAGATGACCGCGCTCAGCCAAGGCACTCAGCAGTTCCAGTAACCGGTAGGTGAGCCGCTCATCGCTCACCGGCTTGATCGCTACGCTTTCAATCAGATGCCATAACGTCGATGCCACATCGTCATCCAATGACATCACCTGAAAAGGCGCAGCAGCGGTGCTATCACCGCCCGCCACAGCAGAAGAGGCCGCTGAGTAGTTTTCCAATAGCGCGTTTGCTATCGTCATAAATACCGAGCGGAAACAGTGCTCAGCCCCTCCCGGTGTTTTCACCACGTCCACACAGGAACCGGCTTCGACCAGTACCAACGCAGGCCGCTTAGCATCCACCAAGACCTGATGTCCCTCGAATGCTAAGCGCATCTGCCCTGATACCACCAGTAGTACGGTTGCCTCATGAAACTGGAAACGGGCCGTTTGCTGCGGCTGCCGCAGGCAAGGCTGCGCCAGTGCGCACAAGCCATGTCGCACTACGGGCGAGGACGAGGGCAGCCGCCAGCGCTCGCGCCCCTCCCCCTGAAACACCGGTAGTGTCAGCGCTTGCCCAGTGTGGTTCACGCCACAGGCACCGCAGGATTCAAACTGTAAAGCCCGGTCAGGCTGGCTTTCGCCAATACCGGTGCCGTCGCCAGCGCCGCGCGCACGTTCGCGCCATCCAGCGGTCCGTTCACGCCCAGCGCAGGAACGGCCAACGCATAAACAGTGAAAATATAGTGATGCACTAGCGCATCATTCCACGGCGGGCACGGGCCGTCATACCCGTAATAGTCGCCCTTCATCTGCTCATCCCCGGCAAACCAGGCCGTGTAATCATTAATACCGTGTTGGCCTTCACCGGGTGCAACAGGGCCCGGTTTTCCACGCGGCGTAACGCCGTTTGAATGCGCCCCCGCCGCAATCTCCGTCACGGTTGGCGGAACATCAAGCAGCAACCAGTGGAAAAAATCGATGCGCGGCAAGGACGCAGACACTTCTCGGCCTTCCTGATTAACATCATCGCCTTTGCTCGGCACATCGGGATCGTGACACACAATCACGAAGGATTGCGTGCCCGGTGGAACATCGCGCCAGGCGAGATGCGGGTTGCGGTTCGATGACAACGCAACGTGTGCTGCGCGGTCTGGCACGGCAAACGCGAATTCACCCGGTATCGCCTGACCATCCTGAAAGCTTTGACTGATGAGTTGCATGGAAAACCTCGTCCTGTGGAGTAATGAAATACCGCACCGGCCACTTTACCGGTGCGCAGTAAGATCATAATAGTGGATTTGGTTGCCCCCGAGGTGCCTTATCCAATCAATACACTGCCAAAACCAATCAATATGATTGGCTTTGGATTGGTGCTCGAAAAAGGCTTCCTGTCACAACACCGTTGTGCACGCCAAGGTTCGCAGAACAAAATCAGCACGCGCATTCACGCTGGCTTTAGGCAGCAGCGACACCTCATAGCCTAGCGTCGGGTAGACCTCTTGCAATCGCTCAAATTCAGCCACGGCAGCATCCATACTGTGGCGTCGGTCGCCGTTCTGCACATAAATCTCAGGCCAGGGGGGAACAAGAAACACCCGTGAGTGATAACGATAGCGTGATGCAAGCGTAGTGAGTACCGGTTCACCGGTTATTGCCTGAAGTGTTGCCGCTGCATCGATTAATCCGCGATCAAAAAATACCCATGACCGCCCATCGCTTCTCACCTGAGCATGGTCATCCACAGAGAGCGTTATCGCCCGACGTAAAAACGCTTCCATGTTGTTCCACGGCACCGCATCACCGCCCGAAGACGTTGCTTCACGCACGATGCGCTGGCCGGGTTCCTCAACAACGGCATAACCACGCCGGTGCAGTTCTGCCAGCAGCGTGGTTTTGCCACCGCCAGAACACCCGGAAAGGATGACGAAACGATCCATAGGATGCCTCATAGGCAATAGGGATATGAGAAAAATAAGGAAAAACAGAATATTAGCTGCAATCAGCAACAATCAGGCGAAAAAACGGGGATGTAGACAGAACAGAAAACGATGGGACAAACAGAAGAAAAACTTGGAGCGGGAAACGAGACTCGAACTCGCGACCCCGACCTTGGCAAGGTCGTGCTCTACCAACTGAGCTATTCCCGCTTAGGAAGGCCACACCAGCAAGCGCTGCTGTGAAAACCGATCGTGAAGCTGGTTACCTAAACTTTCACGCTGGAAAGTTTGGAGCGGGAAACGAGACTCGAACTCGCGACCCCGACCTTGGCAAGGTCGTGCTCTACCAACTGAGCTATTCCCGCAGGAATAACCATCTTCACACGCACCACAAATCTGCTGCGGTACGGGGTGCGAATTATACGAGAAATCGTTGCCGCCGCAAGCCCCTTACCGCGAAAAAATGACTGACTGCCGATAAAAACAGCAATTTCGCCATCAGCCGGGCAAAAAAACGCCCATAACGACTACAGACGGATAAAATGCTCGCGGTAGTAAGCCAGTTCGGCCACAGAGTCACGAATATCGTCCATCGCCTGATGTGTTCCCTGTTTTTTCAGCCCGGCCATAATCTCGGGTTTCCAGCGCCGTGCCAGCTCTTTCAGCGTGCTGACATCCAGATAGCGATAGTGGAAATAGGCTTCGAGCGCAGGCATATAACGAAACAGGAAACGGCGATCCTGCCCAATGCTGTTGCCGCAAATCGGGGATTTCCCGGCGGGCACCCACTGCTGCAAAAACGCAATGGTTTGTAATTCAGCCGCGTGTTCATCATAGGCACTGGCTTTAACCCGTTCGGTCAGGCCGCTGGCACCGTGGGTACGCACGTTCCAGTCATCCATCAGCGCTAACTGAGCATCGGATTGATGTACCGCGATCGTCGGTCCTTCGGCCAACACGTTGAGATTGGCATCGGTCACCAGCGTCGCGATTTCGATAATGCGATCCTGCTCCGGGTCCAACCCGGTCATCTCCAGGTCGATCCAAATAAGATTGTTTTCGCTTACCTGACTATTTTCAACAGACATACATTTACTTCCTTTTCCAGCTATCCCCAGGGAAGCAGGAATAACAGGCATCAGTTAATTAAAATCAAATAGCGTGTATTATAGTCTCTTCAGCCATCGTGGGCGATAACCACAGTTCAAGCGAGGCTCAGTGAGCAAAAATAAACTGTCTAAAGGACAGCAACGTCGGGTAACAGCGAACCACCAACGTCGTCTTAAGCATAGAGAAAGTAAAATCGAATGGGATGACAACCAGTTGGAAGAGCCGCAAGAAGGCATCATTATCAGCCGTTTTGGTATGCATGCGGACGTGGAAGCCCAGGGTGGCATTATCCACCGCTGTAATATTCGTCGTACCATCAAATCACTGGTGACGGGCGATCGCGTGGTATGGCGCGCCGGTAAAGAGACTCAAGCGGGTATCAGCGGTATCGTCGAAGCGGTGCATCCGCGCGAGTCAGTGCTGACGCGCCCGGACTTCTATGATGGCGTTAAACCCATTGCTGCCAATATCGATCAGGTAGTGATTGTTTCCGCGATTTTGCCTGAACTGTCGCTGAACATTATCGACCGCTATCTGGTGGCTTGCGAAACGTTGGAAGTCACACCATTGATCGTCTTGAACAAAACCGACCTGTTGGATGATAAAGGTCGCGCGTTTGTGGATGAACAGATGGACATCTACCGTGCGCTACACTATCCGGTCATCATGGTGTCGAGCCACACCCAGCAAGGGATGGAAACACTGGAGCACGCTTTAACGGACAGGATCAGCATTTTTGCCGGTCAATCCGGGGTGGGAAAATCCAGCCTGCTGAACGCATTGCTCTATCCTGACGCCGCCAAAATTCTGGTCAACGACGTGTCCGATGCGTCCGGACTGGGCCAACACACCACCACGGCAGCCCGCTTGTATCACTTCCCGCACGGCGGCCATGTCATTGACTCCCCCGGCGTGCGCGAATTTGGTCTGTGGCATCTGGAGCCGGAGCAGGTCACACAGGGCTTTATTGATTTCCGGCCTTACCTCGGCACCTGTAAATTCCGCGATTGCCGCCACGATAACGATCCCGGTTGCGCGCTGCGTGCTGCCGTCGAGCGCGGCGATATTGCCGAACAACGTTTCGATAACTATCACCGTATTCTGGAGAGCATGGCGCAGGTAAAAACGCGTAAAACCTTCTCTGATTCTGATACGGACCGCTGACTTTTACCGCATCCATCGCTACAATGCGCCCCTTTTTAGATGGGCGCATAAAAACCTAAGGGGCTCACTGTGCTGGATAAACTGAAAATCGCCTTACAATACTGGCTACCGAAAATCGCACTGACACGGTTAGCAGGCTGGGGTGCAGACAAGCAGGCCGGCAGGCTGACCAAAGGGGTTATCGATCTTTTCGTTCGCTACTACAACGTGAACATGCAGGAAGCGCAACACCCGGATACGGCCACCTATCGGACGTTCAATGACTTTTTCGTGCGCCCACTGCGCTCGGACGTGCGTCCCATTGATCCGCACGCGCACCGCGTGGTGCAACCGGCTGATGGCGTGTTATCGCAAATGGGCACCATCGTCGACGGCAAGTTGATTCAGGCCAAAGGTCACGACTACTCGCTGGAAGCGCTGCTGGCAGGCAACTACGTTATGGCCGAGCGTTTTCGCGATGGCCTGTTCGCCACCACCTACCTCTCGCCGCGCGATTATCACCGTGTGCACATGCCCTGTGACGGCGTGCTGCGTGAAATGATCTACGTGCCGGGCGAGCTGTTTTCCGTCAATCTGTTTACCGCTGACAACGTGCCCAACCTTTTTGCCCGCAACGAGCGCGTTATCTGCCTGTTCGATACCGATTTTGGCCCGATGGTGCAAATTCTGGTGGGTGCGACCATTGTCGGTAGCATTGAGACCGTCTGGTCTGGCACCGTGACACCGCCACGTGAAGGTATCATCAAGCGTTGGACCTACCCTGCTGCGGGTGAGCAAGGTGCCATTGCCCTGCAAAAGGGCGAAGAGATGGGTCGTTTCAAACTGGGCTCTACGGTGATCAACCTGTTTGCGCCCAACACGCTTCAGTTTGCCGCGCACCTTAATCCCCTGAGCGTTACCCGTGTGGGTGAACCCTTTGCCGAGTCAAAACAGGTGGATTCCGCAGATGAAGCACCGGTTGCCGCAGAATCCGTGTCGGATGTGGCAGACCACGGCGATAACCATGGCGATGACGCAACGCACCACACGCCTTAAATAACCTGTATGCCAGCGAACCTGCGTGAGAGAGGGAGAACCATCGTGCGTCAACTCGTGATTTTCTTTGCTGCTGTTCTGCTCTCTGTCACCGCGCTGGCGGCACCCGTACCTAACGAGGCGCTGGTGCGCCAACAGTTGGAACAGGCAGAAGCCAATAAAAATACCCCCGATCAGGCTGATATTGTCGAGCAGTTTCGCCTTGCGTTAAACATCTTGCAGGAACGCAAAGAGTCTCTGGCACGCACAGAGCAATATCAACAAGCTATTGACGATTTCCCTAAACTGACGCAGGAACTGCGCCGTCTGCTGACAGCGGAAGAAAATAAAACCACCGCCGTTAACGACAAGCTCTCGGTTGTCGATCTGGAGCAAAAAGTGGTGCAAACCAGCAGCCAGTTGCTGGATCAATCGCGCCAACTGCAACAGGAACGAGAACGACTGCGTGAAGTGATCGATTCTCTGGCCCAACTGCCGCAGCAGCAAACCGAAGCCAGCCGGGTATTGAACGAAATTGATCGTCAAATCCAATCGCTCGGCAATCCGGTGACGCCACTGGTTCAGGCACAGTTAGTGTTATTGCAAGCCCAGCAGGCGCTGCGCCAAAGCCGGGTTGATGAACTGGAACTGGCCCAGCTTTCCGCCAGTAATCGCCAGGAGCTCTCCCGCTTACGCGTGGAACTCTACCAGTTGCGCCACGACAAGCTTGACCAACAGCTACAAGCATTACGTTCCAGCATCAACAATCTGCGCCAGCGTGAAGCGGAGAAAGTGCTCGAACGCACCGAGCAGTTGGTGGAACGCGGTGATGATTTGCCCGCGGTTATCAGCGAGCAGCTACAGCTTAACCGCGAACTGTCTCAGGAACTGAATCAGCAGGCACAACATCTCGATCTGATCGCCTCACAGCAGCGTCAGGCCACCACCCAAACGCAGCAAGTGCGGCAAGCACTCAGCACGTTACGTGAGCAGGCCCAGTGGATTGGGGCATCCACCGTGCTGGGCGAAGCGTTGCGTGCACAGGTGGCGCGCCTGCCGGACATGCCGCAACCGCAACGCCTGGACACCGACATGGCCCAGTTGCGCGTACAGCGGTTACGCTATGAAAACCTGCTCAGTGCCGCCCGCACCGCAGAACGCCCGAGATTAGAAAATTGCACGCCCAACAGTAACAGTCAGCAATGCGTGCTCGGCGATCAAATTCGTACCCAACGTGATTTACTCACATCGCTGATTTCCGGCACTGATGCGCAGATCCTTGAACTGACCAAGCTCAAAGTGGCGACCAGCCAACTGGAAGAAGCACTGCTGGAAATCCGCGAGGCGGTTCACCGCTATCTGTTCTGGGTGGCAGATGTGAATCCTATTTCCTTCTCCTTCCCGGTACAGGTGGTGCAGGCGCTTTACCACCTGCTCTCGCTAGATACCTTTACTCAGCTCAGCAGCGCCGTCATCATGGTGGTGACCAGCCGGGAAACCGCGTTCCCCCTGATGGGCGCGCTGATTTTGGTCGGTTTCGGCATCAGCTCGCGCCGTCACTACAACGCCTTTTTAGAGCGCGCCAGCAGCCGTATCGGCAAAGTTACCCTCGATCATTTTTCGCTGACGCTACGTACCCTGTTCTATTCGCTACTGATTGCGCTCCCGCTGCCCGTGCTGTGGGCGGCATTGGGATACGGCTTGCAAAACGCCTGGCCCTACCCCATCGCGGTCGCGATTGGTGACAGCGTGACCGCCACCGTCCCGTTGATGTGGTTGGTGATGGTCAGCGCCGCCTTCGCGCATTCGAATGGGCTGTTTATTGCCCACTTGCGCTGGTCACCCGAGCGCGTCGCGCGCGCCATGCGCTACTACCGATTGTCGATCGCTTTTATTGTGCCGCTGATCATGGCGATCATCACGTTTGAAAACCTCAACGAACGCGAGTTTTCCAGCACGCTGGGGCGTCTGTGCTTTATTTTGCTGTGTCTGGCGTTGAGCCTGGTGACGACCAGCCTGAAACGGGCCGGTATTCCGCTCTACCTGAACAAGGAAGGCTCAGGGGAAAACACCATCAACCGTGCGCTGTGGAACTTGATGATCAGCGCCCCCCTGATTGCCGCGCTGGCATCGTGTGTGGGTTATCTGGCCACGTCGAAAGCCTTGCTCGCGCGGTTGGAAACCTCGGTCGCCATCTGGTTTTTCCTGCTGGTGGTGTACCACGTGATACGCCGCTGGATGCTAATCCAACGCCGACGCATCGCGTTTGACAGGGCCAAGCAGCGGCGTGCCGAAATCTTGGCGCAGCGTGCCCGCGGTGAAGAAGAATCGGTTACCTTTGTGGAAACCACCTCAGACACCATCGAGGAGCCAGTGGTCGATCTGGATACCATCAGCGCCAAATCGCTGCAACTGGTGCGATCCATTCTGACGCTGATAGCCTTGGTGTCGGTGATAGCCCTGTGGTCAGAAATCCACTCCGCGTTCGGCTTTTTAGAAAACATCAATCTGTGGGAAGTCACCAGCACGGTGAAAGGGGTGGATAAGATTCAGCCCATTACCCTCGGTGCCGTGCTGATTTCTATCTTGATTTTCAGTATCACCACGCAGGTGGTGCGCAACCTGCCCGCGTTGCTGGAGCTGGCCTTGCTACAGCATCTCGATTTATCCCCCGGCTCCGGCTATGCCATTATTACCATCAGTAAATACATGCTGATGCTGATCGGCTGTCTGGTCGGTTTCTCGTTTATTGGAATTGAATGGTCGCAACTCCAGTGGCTGGTTGCGGCTCTCTCGGTAGGGTTAGGGTTTGGGCTACAGGAAATTTTCGCCAACTTTATCTCCGGCCTGATCATCCTGTTTGAAAAACCGATCCGCATTGGCGACACCGTGACCATTCGCGATCTCACCGGCAGCATTATGCGCATCAATACCCGGGCCACCACGATCACCGATTGGGACAGAAAAGAGATCATTGTGCCCAACAAGGCCTTTATCACCGAACAGTTTATCAACTGGTCACTGTCGGATTCCGTGACGCGCGTGGTGCTGACCATTCCAGCGCCGGTCGACGCCGATAGCCAAAAAGTCACCGAGATGCTGCTCAATGCGGTGAAACGCTGTCCGTTGGTACTGGAAAACCCGCCGCCAGAAGCCTTTCTGGTGGATTTACGTCAGGGTATCCAGATTTTCGAATTGCGTATCTTTGCCGCAGAAATGGGGCATCGCATGCCGCTGCGCCATGAGATTCACCAGTTGATTCTGGAAGCCTACCGCGAGAACAACATGGAGATGCCGTTCCCGCCGTTCCAGGTGCAAATGAGCTCGGTGCGTATTGATGGACGCAGCCCGAATTCCGCCAATCGGCCGGAAGGTGGGTTGTAGCAGACTGATAGCGTCAAAGAGAATAAAACAGGCGGTGCCTTCCTCCGCTCACGCGGAGGCACGGCTAGGGGGCGATTACGACCGTCCGACGGTGAAGGCCATCACCTCACCAATGGTTTCCGCTTTTAACGCCAGCATGATCAGACGATCCACGCCTAACGCGACGCCAGAACAGGCAGGCATTCCCTGTTTCAACGCCGCCAGCAGATACTCATCGATCGGTTGCTGAGAAAGCCCGTTAGCGGCACGTTTGCGGTTATCCTGTTCAAAACGCTGGCGCTGCTCATCGCTGTCCGTCAATTCACGGAAACCGTTTGCCAGCTCGATGCCTTTGAAATAGGCCTCAAAGCGTTCCGCCACCCGGTGATCCTCCGAGCTGATTTCCGCCAGCGAGGCCTGTGACGCAGGGAAATGATAAACAAAGGCCGGTTTGTCGTGCCCGATATGCGGTTCCACGCCGAAGGTGAACAGCATTTGCAACAGCGTGTCGCGATCCTCTTCACGGCTGGCAAGATCGCCCATGCCGAGTTTATCGGCCGCTTCTCGCAGCTGCGCTTTGTCCGCAGAGAGCGGGTCCAGCTCAATATGACGCTGAAAAGCCTGCTGGTACGAGAGACGCTCTGCGCTTTCACACTCCAGTACTTGCTGTAATAAATCGTCGACTTCGTCCATCAAGCGATACATATCGTAGTGGGGGCGATACCACTCGAGCATGGTGAACTCTGGGTTATGGTATCGCCCAGACTCTTCATTACGGAAACTACGGCACAGTTGAAAGACAGGTCCACTGCCTGCGGCGAGCAAGCGCTTCATATGGTATTCGGGGCTGGTCATCAGGTAGAGCGTCATCCCTTCAGAGACGCCAGGTCCAACAAAACGCGTTTGGAACGGTACCATGTGCACATCCGTCACCGTTGCCTGACTCATGGCAGGTGTTTCCACTTCCAATACGCCGCGATCGGAGAAAAACCGCCGAATTTCAGAGACAATGGCTGCACGCTTCAATAAATTTTCAATAGTGGCGGTGGGCTGCCAGAGTGCGCCTTCGCACATGTTTCTTTACTCCTAACGCAAACAGGGGGTGCAGTCTACCCGCATATTCGCCTGCAAACAATTCAACGACGCTACAATCACGCGCGGTCCTCCCCGTCGCTTCTCGTGCTCCGTTTTGCCCCCTGCCTACTCCCTTTGCTACCGCTCTCCAGAACATTATGTGCAATTACCGTGAGCCAGTTCCTTATTAAAGAAATAAAAGTGTTATTTATCCGGCAATAGCGTTAACCATCATGCTGTTATTGCCAAAACCAAAACACAATAAAAAAAACAAAATGCTGGATCACATCAAATTTCACCTACTCATAATTCGGTATAATCATTTCCACACAAAAAATATAGGTTTAGCTATTCTTAATATGTGTCCACGAATTGCTTTAAATATCGATGAATTACAGAAAGCGTTCGGTGGGAAATAGAGATTAACGAATCGAATATATTATTTTTAATTTAACTTAATTAACTTTAGTAACTGGAGGAGTGCAGTGCAAACCTTTAATGCCGATTTGGCCATTATCGGGGCCGGGGGCGCTGGTTTACGTGCGGCAATCGCTGCCGCTGAAGCTAATCCCCAACTGAAAATTGCGCTGATATCAAAAGTCTACCCGATGCGTAGCCACACCGTGGCCGCCGAGGGTGGTTCAGCAGCAGTCACTCAGGATCACGATAGTTTTGATTTCCACTTCCACGACACCGTTGCCGGTGGCGACTGGCTCTGCGAGCAAGATGTCGTTGAACATTTTGTTCACCAATGTCCACAGGAGATGATCCAGCTAGAACAATGGGGTTGCCCTTGGAGCCGTAAACCCGACGGTTCCGTCAACGTACGTCGTTTTGGCGGTATGAAAATTGAGCGCACCTGGTTTGCCGCAGATAAAACCGGCTTCCACATGCTGCATACCCTGTTCCAGACCTCACTGAAATACCCGCAAATCCAACGCTTTGATGAGCACTTTGTGTTGGATATTCTGGTCGATGACGGTCAGGCGCGTGGTCTTGTCGCCATCAATATGATGGAAGGCTCGCTGGTGCAAATCCGCGCTAACGCGGTGGTGCTGGCGACCGGCGGCGCGGGCCGCGTTTACCGTTACAACACCAACGGTGGCATCGTCACCGGTGACGGCATGGGCATGGCGTTCCGCCACGGCGTGGCGCTGCGCGATATGGAATTCGTGCAATACCACCCGACCGGTCTGCCGGGCTCCGGCATCCTGATGACCGAAGGCTGCCGCGGTGAAGGCGGTATCATGGTCAACAAAGATGGCTACCGCTATCTGCAAGATTACGGCATGGGACCCGAAACGCCGCTCGGCGAGCCGAAAAACAAATACATGGAACTGGGCCCGCGTGACAAAGTGTCGCAAGCCTTCTGGCACGAATGGCGTGCAGGCCGCACGGTGTCCACCCCGTTGGGCGACGTGGTTTACCTCGACCTGCGTCACCTGGGCGAGAAAAAGCTGAAAGAGCGTCTGCCGTTTATCTGCGAACTGGCAAAAGCCTACGTCGGCGTCGACCCGGTGAAAGAGCCGATTCCGATTCGTCCGACAGCGCACTACACCATGGGCGGTATCGAAACCAATCAGGATTGCGAAACCACCATCAAAGGGCTGTTTGCTGCGGGCGAATGTTCCTCAGTGGGCCTGCACGGCGCGAACCGTCTTGGATCCAACTCACTGGCAGAACTGGTGGTGTTTGGTCGTATGGCCGGGGAAAATGCGGTGCGCCGCGCACAAGAAGCGGCACCCGCCAACGGCAGCGCGCTGGATGCGCAAACGCGCGATATCGAGCAGCGTCTGCATGACCTGATGAATCAGGAAGGCACGGAAAGCTGGGCGAAAATCCGCGATGAAATGGGCATGTCGATGGAAGAGGGCTGCGGTATTTATCGCACCACCGACCTGATGCAGAAAACCGTGGACAAACTCGCTGAGCTGAAAGAGCGCTTCAAACGCGTGAAAATTCACGACCATTCCAGCGTGTTCAACACCGACCTGCTTTACAACATCGAACTGGGCCACAGCCTGGATGTCGCTGAATGTATGGCGCACTCTGCTATCAACCGTAAAGAATCACGCGGCGCACACCAGCGTCTGGACGAAGGTTGCACTGAGCGTGATGACGTTAATTTCCTGAAGCATACGCTGGCGTATTACAACCCGAACGGCGCACCGCGTCTGGCTTATGGCGACGTGAAGATCACCACGCTGCCACCGGCAAAACGCGTGTACGGTGGCGAAGCGGAAGCGCAGGAAAAGAGCAAGAAGGAGCAAGCGAATGGCTGAGTTAGCTACCCTGAAAATGGAAGTCATGCGCTATAACCCGGAAACCGACAAGGCACCGCACTTCGAGACGTTCGACGTGCCTTACAGCCGGGAAACGTCCCTGCTGGATGCGCTGGGTTACATCAAAGATAACCTGGCGCCGGACCTCTCTTACCGTTGGTCCTGCCGTATGGCTATCTGCGGCTCCTGCGGCATGATGGTGAATAACGTGCCGAAGCTGGCGTGCAAAACCTTTTTGCGCGAGTACGCCACCAGCGGCATGAAGGTGGAAGCGCTGGGCAACTTCCCGATCGAACGCGATCTGGTGGTCGATATGACCCACTTTATCGAGAGTCTGGAAGCCATCAAGCCTTACATCATTGGCAACAACAAAACGCCGGCGGACGGTGCCAACAAGCAGACCCCGGCGCAGATGGCGAAATACCATCAGTTCTCCGGCTGCATCAACTGTGGCTTGTGCTACGCCGCATGCCCGCAGTTTGGTCTTAATCCTGAGTTTATCGGCCCGGCAGCCATCACGCTGGCACACCGTTACAACCTGGATAACCGCGACCACGGTAAGAAAGAGCGCATGCCGCAACTGAACGGTAAAAACGGTGTCTGGAGTTGTACCTTTGTCGGTTACTGCTCAGAAGTGTGTCCGAAGCATGTCGATCCTGCCGCTGCCATTCAGCAAGGTAAGGTCGAAAGCGCCAAGGACTTCATGATCGCTATGCTGAAACCGCAATGAGGGAGGCAACAATGACAACCAAGCGTAAAGCATACGTTCGCAGCATGCCTGCAAGCTGGTGGCAACGGCTCGGGTTCTATCGCTTTTACATGCTGCGCGAAATGACCGCCGCTCCCGCGGTATGGTTCAGCATTGTGCTGATCTACGGCGTATTTTCGTTGAAACACGGCGCAGAGGGCTGGGCCGGATTTGTCGGCTTCCTGCAAAACCCGCTGGTGCTGCTGATCAACATCATCGCACTGGTGGCAGCGGCCATTCACACCAAATCCTGGTTTGAACTGGCGCCCAAAGCCAGCATCATCATCGTCAAAGATGAAAAAATGGGGCCAGAGCCGGTTATCAAAGGGCTGTGGGCTGTAACCGTCATCGTCACGCTGGCTATTCTCGCCATCGCGTTACTATTCTGATTGGAGGGGAACAACGTGATTAATCCAACGCCAAAACGTTCCGATGAGCCTCCCTTTTGGGGACTGTTCGGTGCCGGTGGGATGTGGACCGCCATTTTCTCACCGGTGATTATCCTGCTGGTCGGGGTGCTGCTGCCGCTGGGGATGTTCCCCGACGCCCTGAGCTATGAGCGCATCGCCGCTTTCTCCCATAGCCTTATCGGGCGGCTGTTTCTGCTGCTGATGATCATTCTGCCGATCTGGTGTGGTTTGCACCGTCTGCATCACCTGATGCATGACCTGAAAATCCACGTTCCGGCAGGGAAATGGGTGTTCTACGGTCTGGCGGCCATCCTGAGTGTGGTTACCGTGATTGGTGTCGTCACTCTGTAATTCGCCATCAGGTATCCTCTGCTACGGCCCGCACTCGCGGGCCGTTTTTTTATTCTGGCGTAACAGCCCGGCGCGTCACCCACCATAACAACAGCGCCAGCAGGCTGACTGCCGCACCCAGCAAACACACGCCTTGCCAACCCGCATGTGCATAGGTGAGGGTGGTGCTGAACGCGCCAATCCCGCTGCCCAGTGCGTAAAACAGCATGTAGAGAGCAACCAAACGACTATGAGCCTCCGGTCGGGCACGGAATATCAGGCTTTGGTTGGTCACATGCAGCGCTTGCCCGCCCAGATCGAGCAGCACAATCCCCACAACCAGCGCCCACAGCGATGCATCCATCAACGACAGCGGCCACCATGCCAGCAGTAATGTCACCAGCGCAAACGCACTGGTGTGCTGGGCATATCCCCGGTCGGCCCATCGTCCGGCGCGCGAGGCAGCCAGCGCGCCAGCCACGCCCACCAGCCCAAATGCACCAATCACCGTGTGCGAGAACCCATACGGCGGCGCGCTTAACGGCAGCACGAGCGCACTCCAGAAGATGTTGAAAGCGGCAAACATCAGCAACGCCAACAGGCCACGGATTTGCAGTACCCTCTCTTGCAGCAGAAGCGTCAACATCGACGCGATCAGCCGTGGATAGCTGATGCGCTGCGGTGAGGGAGGCAAAACCGGTAGCCGTAACCATAACGGTAGCGCTATCGCTAGCATCAGCACCGCGGCACAGCAGTACACGCCTCGCCAGCCCGCCAGATCGCTCACGCCTCCCGCAAACACCCGCGCCAGCAACAGGCCAATAAACACCCCACTTTGGGTGGCGCCAACAACGCGCCCCCGTTCATGGGGGGAGGCGGTGCTGGCAGCATAGGCGATTAACCCCTGCGTCATCGCGGTTCCTAGCAGACCGATAGCCAACATCCCCAGCAGCAGCACCGGTGCAGACGATGCCATGCTAACGATGAGCAAGGCTGTCACCAACGCCACGAGTTGCATGACCATCAAGCGACGACGCTCAACGCGATCGCCCAATGGCACCAGCAGTAACAGTGCCAGGGCGCAGCCAACCTGGGTAGCCGTGACAACGCCGCCAACCCTGGCCTGACTGATGCCGAAATCTGTCGCCAGCGCATCAAGCAGAGGCTGGGCGTAATAGACATTTGCCACGCTCAAGCCACTGGCGATAGCAAACAGCACTATCAGGCTGCGGGGCATATCCGCAGGCTGAGCCAGCGAACTGTTTTGACTCAACGGTGATGTGAGGGAACGCTTCATCATATAACGCCACGAACTCCAGTTGCAAAATGAAACCGATTGAATGCTAGGTCATCTGGTTTTAAAATGCAACTTGATTGCTGTTCCACACCAAACGGTCAGGAAATGCCATGCCAAACCACGAAACCATCAACCATGAACCTTGTCCCGTTGCCCGCTGTGTCGATGTGGTTGGCGATCGCTGGTCGCTGCTGATTGTGCGTGATGCCTTCGATGGCGTGCGTCGTTTCGGTGATTTTCAACGCAGCCTGAACGTGGCGCGCAACATCCTTTCCGATCGTCTGCGCAAGCTGGTTAATGCAGGTATTCTTGAGATGCAGGACGCCTCGGACGGCACGGCTTATCAGGAGTACGTGCTGACGTCTGAGGGAGAAAAGCTGTTTCCGGTGATAGTGGCGCTACGGCAATGGGGAGAACAGCACCGGTTCAAACCCGGTGAGCGGCACTCAGACCTGATCGACACGCGCACAGGCAACCCGATTCCCTACATGGCGCCGCATGCCGAGGATGGTTCTGTGTTAATGCCAGCGACGGCTGTAGTGCGGAAAGTGGTGTAAGGTACGGCCACTGAAATAACGCAAATGACCATACCCGGCGAATGTCATAAACACATGGCTCAGGATCGTCACTGAGCACAATGCCTGAACCGTTTACTACTGCGCACTGCGTTGAATGGCTTTCCCACCTGCCTCGACATCCTGACCAATACCACGGGTGGTATTGCAAGCGGTCAACGCGGAGAGCATCAGCAATGAGGCAAGAATAAGCACGCTTTTTTTGAACATGGTTATTTTCCTTCTCAAGGGAGAGGTAAAAGGGAAAGTAATACTATCAAGGCGATTTCCATCGCCTTCTGTAAGCGTAGTCAATCCTGACGCGATAAGCGTTTTTTGTTCCGGTGTCACTGAAAATAGGCGGCACACTGGCATTCACGCTTATCAGGAGCCACGCTATGACACTGTCAACACCCCATCATGCAGATACCCGCAATCTTGTGATTACCCGAGTGCTGGACGCCCCGCGACATGCAATATGGCGTGCCTGGTCAGATCCCGAGTGGCTCAAAGTCTGGTGGACCCCCAAACCGGGAACAACCGACGTTATCGCCCTCGACCTGCAACCCGGAGGCGCATTTCATACCCGGATTCAGGGACCGGACGACTGTCGCAGTGAACACATTGGATGCTTTTTAGAGGTGATTCCCCACGCCCGTATTGTGTTCACGTCGATGCTGGCCGCAGGCTGGCGACCGGCCATGCCCGGATTGGCCTTTACCACGCTCATTTCGTTGTCTGACTACGCGCTGGGAAGCTGCTATACCGTTCAGGTTATCCATCAAGACGAAATTACGCGTGAACAGCATGAAAAAACAGGCTTTTTCGAAGGATGGAACACCGCTATCAGCCAATTGGAAGAGGTCGCCTGTACGTTACGCTAGCCGTATGAGGGGATGGCTTATCGACAACATTCCCCCTATGATGGAAAACTGATCTCTTTTGTCTGAACCTGCAATGCAACGTTACTTCTCTGCCATCCCCCACCCCATCTTGGGCATCAAACCCCAGGAGTGGGCGCTAATCCTGATCACTCTGGTGTGGGGAACCACCTTTTTAGTGGTTCATCTGGCCATGCAGCACAGTGGTCCGCTGTTTTTTGTTGGGCTGCGCTTTACCACGGCCGGTGTCATCAGCATTCTGGTCTTTCGGCGCGCATTGGCGGGGCTGACGCTTCAGGAATGCTATGCGGGTTTTGCCATCGGGGCGAGCATCCTACTGGGCTACGGTTTACAAACCTATGGTCTGCAAACCATCACCAGCAGCCAATCGGCGTTTATTACCGCACTGTATGTTCCTCTGGTGCCGCTGCTGCAATGGCTGGTGCTGCGGCGACGCCCCGGCGTCATGAGTCTGGTGGGGATTGTTTTCGCGTTTGTCGGCCTGATGCTGCTGGCGGGACCGGATGCGGGTCATCTCAGCATGAGTCAGGGCGAATGGGCCACGCTGCTCAGTGCGCTGGCGATTGCGGCCGAGATCATTCTGATCGGTCATTTCGCCGGAAAGGTCGATGTGCGCCGGGTGACTACCGTACAGTTGCTGACGGCGGGACTGCTATCACTGCTACTGATGCCAGTAACCGGTGAATCGCTGCCCGCCTTCTCCTGGGCCTGGCTGCTGGGCGGCATCGGCCTCGGTGCCGCCAGCATTGTGATTCAACTGACCATGAACTGGGCGCAAAAGGCGGTATCCCCCACGCGCGCCACGGTCATCTACGCCAGCGAACCGGTGTGGGCGGGCATTGTTGGTCGTATGGCCGGTGATCGTTTGCCCGGCTTGGCGATTGTGGGAGCCGCGCTGATTGTTATCGGGGTGCTGGTCAGCGAGCTGAAACCTGCGCAGTGGCTACGCCGCAAGAAAGAACCTCCCTGTAGCACAGAGCGCGAAGGGGTTTGACAGTGGCTGAGGGTGCAGGCCTGACTGGCGTGTTAACACGGCATCGCGCGGAAACCCTGCTGCCGGGCAGCCCAAGCCACGATCAGCGTTGCCGTTAGCAGCAGCAAAAGCGTCGGAGAGAATGCCGCAACGCCCAGACTCTCCAGCAACAGCCCACCCAAAATACCGCCGCCAGCGATCGCCAGGTTCCAGGCCGTCACCAGCATCGATTGCGCCACATCGGCCGCCTCTCCGGCGGTTTTGGCGATGGCGGTTTGAAACAGCGTCGCCGCACCGCCGAATGCCAGCCCCCACACTGCCACGGCCGTATACACCACGATAGGCCTATCACCGGCCACGCCAAGCGCCAGCGCAGACAGACCAAACAATAGCGTGCTGATCAACGTCAATGCACGCAGATGTCGGTCAATCAGCACGCCGACGATCCAGATACCCAGCAACGAAGCAACGCCAAACACCAGCAGTATCACGTCCGTGCGTTCGGCCATACCTGCTGCCGCCAAAAACGGGGCGATATAGGTGTAAAGGATGTTGTGCGCCAACACAAAGGCCAATACCACAAACAGCACCGGACGCACCCCGGCCATAACAAACACCGCGCCTAACGATAACCGTTTGCCCGCTGGCTGCCCGGCAAAGTCGGGAACCTGAACACGCACCCACAGCATAAGCAGTAGCGCCAATACGCTCATGAGGCCGAAACACATTCGCCAGCCCACCAGTTGGCCTAAAAACGTTCCTGCTGGCACGCCGAGCGACAGCGCCAAGGGCGTGCCGACCATGGCAATCGCAATGGCGCGTCCCTTCTGGTGGTCCGGTACCATACGTGCGGCGTAACCGGCCAGCAATGCCCACAAGAGCCCGGCGGACACGCCCGCCAGAAAGCGTGCCACCATCGTCAGGGGATAGCTGCCGGAGAATGTCGTGACAGTATTGGCAATCGCGAAGCCTGCAAGCGCCGACAACAATAATGGACGCCGCCGCATAGCTTGCGTGGCCGCCGTCAGCGGGATAGCAGCAACCAGAGAACCGATGGCATAGAAGGTGACGGTCTGGCCCACCCAGGCTTCGGACACCGCAAGGCCTTGTGCCATTTGTGGTAATAGCCCCGCAGGCAGGGCTTCGGTCAGAATAGTGATGAACGCTGCCGTGGCCAACGCCAACAGTGAGGCCAGCGGTAAGCGCTCCGGTTTGCGGGATGTCATTGTGCTTCCCCCAGCGCCCCGTACACCGCATCACGCAGATCGGCCACGAAACGGCCCGACATGCCTTCGTACAGCGTATTGGTAAATGCCACAACGCTCAGACCCCGCGCACGATCGACAAACCAGGCATGGCCGTAAGCGCCCCCCCAACGCCAGGTTCCCGGTGATTCTGGCGAATCCGCCAACCGGGGATCGCGTAACACCGAAAACCCCAGGCCAAAGCCGAACCCCGGCGCATTGGGCAGCTCCAGTCCGTGGGTTTGGTCGCGCCCCATCTCCTCAATCAGGGCATCGGGCAATAGCGCACCGCCGCCCTGACGCAGGGCTTCGAGCAGGTAAAGGAGATCTCTGGCGGTGCCGGCCATGCCTGCGCCGCCTGAAGGGAAGGCTTCAACATCGAAGATGCGCGCCGGGCTATAGGTAATACCGACAGCGCCCTCAAAGGAAGAAACGGTTTCGCCTTCAGCCAACCGATGGGGCTGTGTGGTATCACTCACATAGGCCGTCGCCACGCGTTGCGCATTGTCCACGACGAAGCCGGTATCCACCATGCCCAGCGGGCCGGTCACGAGTTCACATACCGCCTTGTCCAGTGACGTGCCGTGGACACGCGCAATCAAGGCGCCCAGCACATCCGTCGCCAGCGAGTACCCCCAGGCGCTGCCCGGCGCATACAGCAGCGGCACGCTGGCGAGGCGACGCAAATTCTCATCCAGCGTGATGCCGGAATCATCCATACCATCCGATACTCCAGCCTGCGCATAGGGACCATAGGCATCCGCCTCGAAGAAGCGGTAGCTCAGTCCTGCGGTATGGCTGAGCAACTGCCGCACCGCGATCGCCACGGCTGATCCATCGGCCAACCGAGGCTGAAACTCGGGCAGCCAGCGAGAGATATCGTCATCCAGACCGAGTTTTCCCTGAGCCACCAGCACCAGCGCCGCCGTCGATACTATGGGTTTACTCACTGACGCCAGCCGAAAGATCGTGTCCAACGTCATCGGCTGTGCGTGTTCACGATCGGCCCATCCGGCCGCCTGCTGGTAAATCAACGCGCCGTGGTGCGCCACCAAGACAACGCTACCCACCAGACGATGGCTATCCAGCGCCTGCTGGATAACATCCTGAATGCGGGTGAAGCGATGCGCAGAGGGAACGCCTGAGCGCAAGGGAGAGAGAGGAGTCGTCACGGTAAAGTCCTTGATGTCATCGGTTGTTAAATCAGGCATGCCTTGACGATAGAGAACTTGTGACTCAAGAAAAAGGTGGATACAGTTCCTTGCTATGCGGAATAAACTGTCCGCAATTGGAGAGCGATATGGACAGCCTTAACGGCTTTGTGGTGTTCGTACAGGTGGCGGAAACGCGCAGCTTTGTGGCAGCAGGACGACTGCTGGGGGTGTCAGCCTCGGCCATCGGCAAGAGCGTGGCACGTCTGGAAGAAAAACTGGGCGTGCGCCTGTTCCATCGCAGCACGCGTAACATCACCCTGACGGCTGAGGGTACCCTGTTTCTGGAACGCTGTCGGCGCATTCTGGCCGAGATCGAAGCCGCAGAGTTGGATCTACAGGCCAGCAGCACACCGCGTGGGCGCTTGCGAGTGAGCCTGCCGCTGGTCAGCTCGCTGGTACTGCCAGTGCTCAGTGAATTTATGCATACTTATCCTGAGATCGTGTTAGATCTCGATTTCACCGATCAGATCGTCAACGTGATCGAAGAAGGCTTTGATGCGGTGGTACGCACCGGTGAGCCACATGACTCGCGTCTCACCGCTCGTCGGCTTGGTGCCTTCCGCTCGTTGCTGGTCGCCTCTCCAGACTATCTGGCGCAGCATGGCACACCGCAGGTGCCTGCCGACCTGCTGCGACACCGCTGCCTGCACTATCGCTTTCCCCACAGTGGCAAGCTGGAACCGTGGGCGCTACGGCTTGCCCCCGGAGAACCGCCGTTGCAACTGCCTACAGCGATGATCTGCAACAACATAGAGACACGCGTGTGCTTCGCACTGCAAGGGCTGGGCATCGCCTATTTGCCGGACTTCTCTATCCGCGACCTGCTGGCCAGTGGCCGATTACAGCCCATCCTGGTCGATTATGTGGAGCGCACAGGCGTTTTTCACGTGCTGTGGCCCGCGAGCAAGCATCCATCGCCCAAGGTGCGCGTACTGGTAGACTTTCTGAGCGAGCGGGTGTTTCCCGGTTCGTAAGCCCAGACATTAGCGTTGGCCGGATGCGGGACAAAAAAAACCGCCAGCAAAAGCCGACGGTGTTTTTTGGCAGGGAAGTGCTTATTTCACGCGGGAGACGTATTCGCCAGAACGCGTATCCACTTTAATCACTTCGCCAATCTGAACAAACAACGGCACTTTTACCACGGCACCGGTGGTCAAGGTTGCCGGCTTACCGCCAGTCCCTGCTGTATCGCCCTTCAGACCTGGATCGGTTTCCACGATCTCCAGTTCCACGAAGTTTGGCGGCGTTACCGTGATCGGTTGGCCGTTCCACAACGTAACGATACATTCAGCCTGATCCAGCAGCCATTTGGCGTTATCGCCAACAGCTTTGGAATCAGCGGCCAGTTGTTCAAACGTTTCATTGTTCATGAAATGCCAGAACTCACCGTCGTTATACAGGTAGGTCAGGTTCATATCGACCACATCAGCACCTTCGGCGCTGTCGGTGGATTTGAAGGTTTTTTCAATCAGTTTGCCGGTCAGCAAACGGCGCATTTTCACGCGCGCGAAAGCCTGCCCTTTACCTGGCTTAACGAATTCACTGGATTCGACAGCGTAAGGCTCACCTTCAAACATGATTTTAAGACCGGAACGAAAATCGTTGCTAAAATAAGTCGCCATAAAGGCCCTCTATTATTTGATACTGGTACTCAGCCAAAAAATGGCACACATTGTAACCCTAAAACCCCATCCCAGAGAAGATTGGTTGCATCAACTTGCGGATGTCATTACCGATCCTCTCCAACTTTTGCACTTTTTGGCGCTGGATGAGCACCCTCTGCTATGCAAAGGGGCAGAAGCGCGCACGCTGTTTCCGCTGCGCGTACCCTGGTCCTTTGCCGCGCGGATGCGCAAAGGAGACCCTCTCGATCCGCTATTGCTGCAAGTGCTGACCGCGCAGGACGAATTCGTGGTGACCCCCGGGTTCAGCGTCGATCCGCTCGATGAACAGCACAGCGTGGTGCCGGGATTACTGCATAAATACCACAACCGCGCCTTGTTGCTGGTCAAAGGCGGCTGTGCGGTCAACTGCCGCTATTGCTTCCGTCGCCACTTTCCCTATCAGGACAATCAGGGCAACAAGGGCAACTGGCGTCAGGCGCTGGACTATATTCGCCAGCATCCTGAACTGGATGAAATTATCTTCTCCGGTGGCGATCCGCTGATGGCAAAAGACCATGAGCTGGACTGGCTTATCAGCGAGCTGGAGACCATTCCCCACGTGCAGCGCCTACGCATTCACAGCCGGTTGCCGGTGGTGATCCCGGCGCGTATTACCGAGACGCTGTGCCAGCGCTTATCGCAAACGCGCCTGCGCGTGCTGCTGGTGACACACATCAACCATGCCAACGAGATAGACAGCGAACTGAGTGAAAGTATGGCACGTTTGCGTCAGGCTGGCGTTACGCTGCTGAACCAAAGCGTACTGCTGCGCGGCGTGAATGATAACGCCGCGACGCTTGCTGCGCTGAGTAACGCGCTGTTTAACGCGGGCGTGTTGCCCTACTACCTGCACGTGCTGGATAAAGTGCAAGGCGCAGCGCATTTTCTGGTTAGCGATGAAGAAGCGCGAGATATCATGAAAAAGCTGCTGTCGCAGGTATCCGGCTATCTGGTGCCGCGTTTGACGCGCGAGATTGGCGGGGAAGCCAGCAAAACGCTGCTGGATTTACAGCTACTGAAGCACAGCTAGCGGAAAGCATTCACAGGCGGCTCGGTTATCATCCGCCTGTGGATGCCTGTCGCTTAGGGACAGTGGTAAACCTGCCCGACCAGCTTGCTATCAAGCGGCGCGAAGCTCGACCAGAAGCTTTCGCTGGAGCTGGTGGCCCCATAGATAACGTTGCCGCCGAGCGCCGCTGCCTTGTTACGCAGATCGTTGGCCGCGCCGCGCTGCGCGTTGCCTTCATCGTGACCCGTTAACCAGGTGGATTGCGCGCCTGTCACCTGACCCACCAGACGGCATTCGCTGCCGGGTTGCTTATCGGTAAACTTGACCGACTGCCCGGCGGAGCTCAATTCTGTGCTGGTGCTGCATCCTGCCAGTAAAACCGCCACGGCGATGCCCAGTAAAACACGTTTCTGCATACGTCCCTCCATGTTGGTGACAAAAGGGTGGTCACTGCCACCCTCTCTCGGCGTCCACGACTCAGGCGCGCCAGTTTTTAAAGCGGTTAATCAAACCGTTGGTCGAACTGTCGTGGCTGCTTATCGGCTGGTCATTTTCCAATTCCGGCAAAATACGGTTGGCCAACTGCTTGCCCAACTCGACGCCCCACTGATCGAAAGTATAGATATTCAGAATCGCGCCCTGGGTGAAGATTTTGTGTTCATACAGCGCGATAAGCGCTCCCAGGCTGTAAGGCGTTATTTCACGCAACAGGATGGAGTTGGTTGGGCGATTGCCTTCAAACACTTTGAACGGTGCCACATGCTCAACCTGCTGCGCCGTTTTTCCCTGCGCGGCAAACTCGGCTTCCACCACCTCACGGGATTTACCAAATGCCAGCGCTTCGGTCTGGGCGAAGAAGTTGGAGAGCAGCTTACCGTGGTGATCGCCCAGCGGATTGTGACTCACGGCCGGTGCGATGAAATCACACGGCACCAGTTTGGTCCCTTGGTGAATCAACTGATAAAACGCATGCTGCCCGTTAGTGCCCGGCTCACCCCAGATAATCGGCCCGGTTTGGTAAGTCACCGGATTACCGTCACGATCGACATACTTACCGTTGGACTCCATGTTGCCCTGCTGGAAGTAGGCAGCAAAACGGTGCATGTACTGATCGTAAGGCAGGATCGCCTCGGTTTCCGCGCCAAAGAAATTGTTGTACCAAATCCCGATCAGCGCCAGCAGCACCGGCAGGTTTTTCTCGATAGGCGTGGTGGCAAAGTGCTGATCCATGGCGTGCGCGCCGCTCAGCAATTGCTCAAAGTGGTCAAAACCGATGGAGAGGATAATCGACAAGCCGATGGCAGACCACAGCGAGTAGCGACCGCCGACCCAATCCCAAAATTCAAACATGTTGGCGGTATCAATACCGAATGCGCTGACCGCACTGGCATTGGTGGAGAGCGCGGCGAAATGCTTGGCAATATGCTGCTCATCCTGCGCGGTTTTCAGGAACCAGTCGCGCGCCGAATGGGCGTTGGTCATGGTTTCCTGCGTGGTGAAGGTTTTTGAGGCCACCAGCACCAGCGTGGTTTCCGGGTTCAGCGTTTTCAGGGTTTCAGCGATGTGCGTGCCGTCGACGTTGGACACAAAGTGCATGTTAAGGTGGTTCTTGAACGGCCGTAGCGCTTCCGTCACCATGAAGGGGCCGAGATCCGAACCGCCGATGCCGATATTCACCACATCGGTGATCGCTTTGCCGGTATAGCCTTTCCAGCTACCGCTGATGATACGCTCGCTAAAGCCTTTCATCTTCTGCAATACCGCATTGACCTCTGGCATCACATCTTTGCCATCCACCACAATCGGTGTGTTGCTACGGTTACGCAGCGCAACGTGCAGAACGGCGCGATCTTCGGTGCGGTTAATTTTCTCACCAGAAAACATCGAGGCAATGGCCTCGCTCAACTGCGTTTCGCGCGCCAGGCTGAGCAACTTATCCAGCGTTTCCTGAGTAATGCGGTTCTTGGAGTAGTCCACCAGCATCAGGTCATCAAACGTGGCGGAAAAGCGTGAGAAACGATCCGGGTCCTGAGCAAACAGTTCGCTGATTTGCACCTGTTCCATCGTGGAAAAATGCTGTTGCAGAGCGCGCCATGCGGCAGTTTGGCTGGGATTGATATTTTTCATAACAACACTCTTGTCTCCGATAATAAAATCGCTAAGGCTGAATCGATTGTATCCCTTAAATCACCACTTGCGCTCCCTTTTCTTACAATTACGCGTCAACTGCGAGTTTGCCGGTTGACAGCCGCAAGATAACCCGTTATTTGTAGGCGTGAACTTATGCAGCCACGCCGAAGGCGGTTGCATAAGCCAGAAGAGGAGCGCCGCCCAGGTAATTTATCCGAGGATCCGTAAATCCAGTGACGATAAACCAGGGGGAGCGGCGCCGAGATGATAGGCAATACGGGAATGCCATCATCGACTACAGGGGCTGAATCCTCTGGGTTGTCACCAGCAACGTGCCGGTTATTAATACAAACTGCACGTTCAGCAAGGTGGAGCGCTTCTGGGTGTACCGTAGTGACGCTTACTTATCTACGCCTGCTCCCTGCTTACCGCTCTTCCCTTGTGCCAAGGCTGATTTTATGGACGGCTGATGTGCGACAACTATCGCCACAGCGCCCCTGACACGAGGTTTTTTTAGTTATGTCTACAACCACTTCTCTGAGAATCGCTAAATTTGGCGGCACCAGCGTCGCCGATTTCGACGCCATGAACCGCAGCGCAGATATTGTGCTGGCCGATCCTGCGGTGCGCATTGTCGTGCTTTCCGCCTCTGCGGGCATCACCAACCTGCTGGTTGCCTTAGCGGAAGGCGTGGCGCAAGAGCAGCGCGATGTCCACCTGGAAAAAATTCGTCACATCCAATATGCCATTATCGATCGTCTGAGCCATCCGCAAGTGATCCGTGAAGAGATCGATCGCATGCTGGAAAACGTGGCGCGCCTGTCTGAAGCCGCTGCACTCGCCACCTCTAACGCCTTGACCGATGAGCTGGTCAGCCACGGCGAATTGATGTCAACGCTGCTGTTCGTTGAGATCCTGCGTCAACGTCAGGTCAGCGCCGAGTGGTTCGATGTGCGTAAAATCATGCGTACCAACGATCGCTTTGGCCGCGCAGAGCCGGATTGCGACACGCTGAGCGCATTGACGCGCAGCCAGTTGCAGCCGCGTCTGGCAGAAAGTCTGATCATTACTCAAGGGTTTATCGGCAGCGAGGCCAAAGGCCGCACCACCACGTTGGGCCGCGGCGGCAGCGATTACACCGCCGCGCTGCTGGGCGAGGCGTTGAACGTTGATCGCATCGATATCTGGACCGATGTCCCCGGTATCTACACCACCGATCCTCGCGTGGTGCCCACGGCACACCGTATCGACCAGATAACCTTTGAAGAAGCGGCGGAAATGGCCACCTTTGGTGCCAAGGTGCTGCACCCGGCGACGCTGTTGCCCGCCGTGCGCAGCGATATTCCTGTATTCGTTGGCTCCAGCAAGGATCCTTCTGCCGGTGGCACCTTGGTGTGCAATAAAACAGAAAACCCGCCGCTGTTCCGCGCGCTGGCGTTGCGTCGTAAACAAACGCTGATCACGCTGCATAGCCTGAATATGCTGCACGCACGCGGCTTCCTGGCGGAAGTGTTTAGCATTCTGGCGCGCCACAATATTTCGGTGGATCTGATAACGACCTCGGAAGTGAACGTGGCTCTGACGCTGGACACCACCGGCTCCACCTCTGCGGGTGACGGCCTGCTCTCCAGCGCCATGCTGACCGAGCTCTCTTCCCTGTGCCGCGTCGAGGTGGAAGAGAACCTGTCGCTGGTCGCACTGATCGGTAATCAGCTTTCTCAAGCATGCGGCGTCGGCAAAGAGGTGTTTGGCGTGCTGGAGCCGTTTAACATTCGCTTAATTTGCTACGGTGCCAGCAGCCATAACCTGTGTTTCCTGGTGCCTGGCAATGACGCGGAGCGCGTGGTGCAGACGCTACACCACAGCCTGTTTGAATAGCGCCCAGCCACGGCACCCAAAAAACCGGCTCTTTAGCCGGTTTTTTTATCTGGACCTTCATAGTGATAAGGATAGAAATTTCATGCTCGCCATTTTGACTAGGCTGTTTCCGTTATGGGCCGTTTTACTCTCCGTTGCCGCCTATGCCTCACCAGACACCTTTACCGGCATCAGCCCCCATATCAGCACGCTGCTGATGCTCATCATGTTCGCCATGGGCGTGACCCTGAATATTGGGGATTTTAAACGGGTGCTCACCCGCCCTGCCCCGGTTGCCGCTGGGATATTCCTGCACTATCTGGTGATGCCACTCGCCGCCTGGGTGTTGGCGCGCGCATTTAACATGCCGCCTGACCTCTCGGCGGGTATGGTGCTGGTAGGCAGCGTTGCCAGCGGCACGGCGTCGAACGTGATGATCTACCTGTCTAAAGGCGATGTCGCCCTGTCAGTCACCATTTCATCCATCTCGACGCTGGTTGGTGTGTTTGCCACACCGCTGCTGACCCGGCTGTATGTTGATGCCGCCATCAGCGTGGACGTGATGGGCATGTTGCTCAGCATCCTGAAGATCGTGGTGATCCCGATCGGCGCTGGCCTGATTGTTCACCACCTGTTCAGCGGTATGGTAAAGCGCATCGAGCCCTATCTGCCAACGCTGTCGATGGTGTTTATTCTGGCAATTATCAGCGCCGTGGTCGCAGGCAGTCAGAGCCATATCGCATCCGTCGGTTTTATGGTGATTATTGCCGTTATTCTGCACAACGGCATTGGCCTGCTGGGTGGCTATTGGGGCGGTCGGCTGTTCGGCTTTGACGAGTCTACCTGCCGCACGTTGGCTATCGAAGTCGGCATGCAGAACTCCGGCCTTGCTGCCACACTGGGCAAGATATACTTCTCTCCGCTCGCCGCCCTGCCCGGCGCGCTGTTCTCGGTCTGGCACAACCTTTCCGGCTCGCTGCTGGCGGGCTACTGGTCAGGAAAATCGCTGGAAAAAGAGAAGCAGTAACCGATTTACCCACCAACCAGCGCCTGACAGGGCGTTGGTTGGTCAATGTGTTAAACAAATGGTGAAAATGATTTACACCATGGTTAACGACATCATTCTTACACACTTCGTATTTTTTTCACTCACCCCGCACGGCACCTGCTTTTGTCATATTTTGTCACACTTAAAATGTGAGGCACTTCACATAATTATTTAACTAACAATATTTAGAAAAACCGATTCAAATCAATAAGCGTGTCATTTTCATCCCGCGTTTTTTATCAGTGAGGCTATGATCGCTGATAACCCTGTAACCCATAGGGATTACACTGATTACAGCTCCCCCTTCAGACACCTATCAAGTTGTAAGGAAAACGGATGAAGACCAAAACGTCGTATGGCCTAAACTGGCTTGCTTTGGCGATTATTCTGCTTGTCGCCGCCTTTTTTTGGCACTTGTCTCCACCCACCGGTCTCAGCGCTCCTGCCTGGCACTCGGCGGTGATTTTTGTCGCCACCATCGTCTCGATTGTGGCTAACGTGTTACCCATTGGTGCCATCGGTATCATCAGCATGACGCTGTTCGCGCTGACGGCCGCTGCAGGCGATACCAGCGCCAGCGGCGCGATTCAAACCGCATTGAGCGATCTGAACAGCTCCCTGATTTGGCTGATCGTCGTGGCCTTTATGATCGCGCGCGGCTTTATTAAAACCGGGCTGGGCCGACGCATCGCGTTGCAGATGATTCGCCTGCTGGGGAAGAGAACGCTGGGGTTGGCCTACGGTCTGGCCTTTGCCGATCTGGTGTTGTCACCCGCCATGCCAAGCAATACGGCCCGCTGCGGCGGCGTGATCTACCCGATTGCTGACTCATTGGCGCGCAGTTTCGACTCCAGGCCGGAAGACGCCTCGCGCAGCAAGATCGGGACGTTTCTGGTGGTCTGCATCGGCAACGTCAACGATATCACCGCCGCGCTGTTTATGACCGCCTACACCGGCAACCTGCTGGCAGTCAAACTGGCTGCCAACGCGGGCGTGCACATCACCTGGGGCAGTTGGTTTCTGGCCGCCGTGGTGCCTTGCCTGATCTCTCTGATGATCGTTCCACCGTTGGTGCTGTGGTTGACCAAACCGGAAATCCGCCACACGCCTGATGCACCTAAGCTGGCAATCAGCGAACTGGAAAAAATGGGACCGATGGCGCGTGGTGAATGGCTGATGGCCGTCACCGTACTGCTGCTGTTGGTGCTGTGGATTTTTGGCGACACGCTGGGGGTAGATGCCACCACCGCGTCCTTTGTCGGCCTCTCCTTCCTGCTGTTGAGCGGCGTGCTGCGCTGGGAGGACATCAAAAGCGAAAAAGGGGCCTGGGATACGTTGATCTGGTTCGCTGCGCTGCTGATGATGGCTAACCAGCTTAAAAAGCTGGGCTTCACCACCTGGTTTGGCGATCTGATTGGCGGCAGCGTCGGTCATTTGATGGCCGGAACCAGCTGGGTGCTGGTGCTACTGCTGCTGAACGCCGCCTACTTCTATACCCACTATTTCTTTGCCAGCGGCAATGCGCAGATCGCCGCGCTCTATGCCGTATTTCTCAGCGTGGGGATCAATTTAGGAATTCCGCCCGTGCCGATGGCGCTGATGCTGGCATTCACCAGCAGCCTGTACTGCTCGCTGACGCAATATACCCATGCACGCGGCCCCATTCTGTTCGGCGCGGGTTATGTGCCCACCGCTGTGTGGTGGCGCTCCGGGTTCATTATCAGTCTGGTCAATCAGGCGGTATTTATGACCGCGGGATTGCTGTGGTGGAAAGTCGTCGGGCTTTATTAGTTGAATTGCTTCCCTGCCACATAACGTGGCAGGGAACATCCGCTGAGCCGCGCTATCCCTCTTCGCGTAATATTGACAGACACTCCTGTTGGTTGAGTTCACCCCGGCTACCCGCCACATCGAATACCACCTCCCCATTGGGATGAACCTTTAAACCCAGCGCTACCGCCATCATAATCTCGGTTCCCGGCAGGGTGAGCAGTTCGTGTAGCGGTTTTTGCCCCTCATCGTCTATTTGGTGAATGCTCATGCTAAGCGCCATGTCCGAGGCGCAATCTATGCCTCCGACAAAAATAAGCTTCCCGCCGTCAACCAGCTCTGACTTGAGTTTCGCTAACCATCGACTGGCGAGATCGGGTCGACGATCGCTCTCTGACGTTATCCCGTAAAACAAATTTCCACCGGTGATGTGCAGCAGTGTGCGCTGTTGATACCACCTTCCATTCCATTTCGACAGCACGGCCAACGCGCAGCAATGCGTCAGCCTGTGGGTATGTAATACGGACGCGCTGTCCGTTGCACATCCCACCTTACCCATTTCAACATTGATGCAGTTATCAGTGTGCCGATAATAATGGGGCGTATCGTTAATTGAGGTTACGTTCATAAAATTCCGTTTTATTTGCAAATACATCAAAAAAGCGGAATAAAATATCACAACATATGCGTGATAAGAGTTATACCTCTGAGAAAGCGCGGAATTCGAAACTCCCCGACGAGCGTCGGGGAAGGAAGCTATCAGAGAAAGCAATCAGAAAGCGTAAGACAGGCTGCCTACCACGCTGCGCTCTGCGCCAAAGTAGCAGTAATCCAGTGAGTTACAGGCACCAACATAGCGTTTGTCCGTCAGGTTGTTGACGTTCAACTGCGCGCTCAGCCCTTTTAAGCCAACCTTGGAGAGATCGTAACCCACCGCCATATCCACCAGCGTGTAAGACGGCAAGGTATGGGTGTTGGCACGATCGCTCACCACGCCGTTCACGTAGCGCACGCCGCTTCCCAGCGTTAAGCCGTCCAATACGCCGCTCGTGACGTCATAGCTCACCCAGGCACTGAGCTGGTTGCGCGGCGCATACACGGCGCGCTGGCCTTGCTCACTGGCGATGCCGCTTTTCTTGTAGCGAATGTCGTTATAGCTGTAGGCCGCCTGAACGCTGAGGTTATCGGTGATATGGGTTAACGCTTCCAGCTCTATCCCTTCCGATTCAATCTCACCAATGGCCCGGTAAGGATCGCTCGGCTGGGTTTTCGTCGCCACGTTGGTCTGGTTGATGCGATACAGGGAGACGCTGTACTGATCCTGCGTACCGACGGGTTGATATTTCAGCCCGGTTTCCCACTGTTTGCCTTCCATCGGCTTGAGCAGGTTACCGCTGGCATCGGTAAAGTTGGTGGGCGTAAATGCCGTGGAGTAGCTGACGTAAGGGGCAACGCCGTTATCAAACAGGTAAAGCAGCGCCGCACGTTCGCTGAAATGCCCTTGGTCCAGTTCGCTACGCGCCTCGGTAGTTTGGTTGGTGCTTGAGATTTTAACCGTGTCATAACGGCCACCCAGCGTCAGACGCCAGCGATCCAGGGAAATCTGATCCTGCGCGTAGAAGCCGGTTTGTTGCAGCTTGTGCTTTTCACGGGTAGGAGCATCCCAGCCTAGCGCGCCCGCGCCGTACACCGGATTGAAGGCATCAAGGTTAGGGAAAACACCTGTCGGCCAGTTGACGTCATTTTGACGCTGCTGATAATCCATCCCCACTAACAAACGATGATTCAGCACCCCAGTATCGACGCTGCCATCCAGTTGGTTATCCAAGGTCCAGGCTTTAAGTTTTTCACGCGCGCCTTGGTAGTAGCGGATCAGTTCATCGCTATTTCCCGACCAACCGTAGCCATAGACCTGATCCAGATGCACCCGGCTTTGCAGATAACGCACTTTCTGGCGCACCGACCAGCCGCTGTCAAAATTGTGCTCAATGTTGTAACCGACCATATTCTGGCGACGATCGTATTTCTCGACGTTCTTCTCGCCATCGTAGAAGCCGTTTGAGATATAGCGACCATTGTGCGGCACCACCGAACCTTCATACGGTACACCCGAGTGGCTGCCCCCTTCCGGATCGCGATGCAGATACGCCATCAGATCCAGACGGGTTTTATCGCTGATGCGCCAGGTCAAACTGGGCATCAGGGCGTAGCGCTCTTCTTTGGTAGTGAACTGCGTATCCGCTTTACGCACGATCCCGCCGAGGCGGAATGCCACGCGATCGTCATCGTCCAGGGGCCCAGTCACATCAAAGGCGGCACCGCGCTGTGCATTGTTACCGGCGAACAGTTTGATTTGTCCGCTTTGCTCAAAGGCCGGGCGGCGTGAACTCAGCGCCACGATGCCCCCCGGAGAGGCGCGCCCATACAGCACCGAGGCCGGACCGCGCACCACTTCCATACTTTCAAGGAACCAGGGGTCAACCACCAGCGAGCTGTGCGAGTTGGTATCCCCCATGATTTTCAGCCCGTCGAGGAACACGTTATCCAGGCTGCCGTCGGAAAAACCGCGCATCACGATGTAGTCAAAGCGGTTGGTGCCACCCACCTGATTGTTGTAGACACCCGGCGTATAGCCCAGCGCCTGACGCACATTGGTTGCGCCCTGCTGTAGCATCTGTTCGCGCGTAATAATTGAAACAGACTGCGGCGTTTCAATATCGGGCGTAGCCAGCTTGGTGGCCCCGCTTTGCACCTGAGAGCTGACAATCAGCGTATCCGGTTTATTCGTTGCCGCACTGTTCGTTGTCGAATTGTCCGTTGCTGAATTAACGCTATCCTGCGCGAGAACGCTTCCGGCAAACCCGCTTGCCAGATAGCCGACCATCAGCGCTAACTGTGTTTTTCTCAACATGCCCTTCTCCGCCTCACCTGAACTTGTAAATGCGAATTATTACCGTTTTCATGCAAGAGCAAGCTATGCGCGCTGACGGGTTATGTATGCGCCATGACAAAGGTGCGCGCGGCAGGGAACCTGGGGTGGAATAAACCAGTCTTAAGCGCTATGTGCGCCGCGGGGAGAAAGGGACATCGCTGGGGGCGATGCCGTAGTGACGTCGAAAGGCGGTGGCAAGATTGGTGGCATGTTGATATCCCGACATCCAGGCAGCCTGCTGGACCGGATGGCCCTGTTCCAGCAAACGATAAGCCAGCGCCAGCCGGCTGTTGCGTAGGAAATCAAATACCGAGATCCCGTAGGCTTGGCGGAATTTATTGCGCAGGCTGGTCGGACTCATCGCGGCCTGTTGCGCTAACGCCGTCAGGGTGTAAGGTTTTTCCGGGTGCAACTGTAACTGATCGCGCAGCGCATCCAGCCGCCGCCGCTCACAGGGTGGCGCAATCATGCGCCCCTGCTGCCCAGCAGGGTCAAGCGCCAGGCCATGACCCAGCAGTTGCAGCATCGTCCCTTCCAGCATCAACTGACGCGCCAGATTTTCACGCGAAGGCGATAACGCCTGCTGCAAGCCCGCCAGCAGGTAATCGGGCACAGGCCATAGAAAAGCCGCGTTGTCACGGCATTCCCACTGATGCAGTAACGCAGCAAGCAGCGGGGGAAGTTGCAGTTGACCGGGATGAATACCCAGTGCCAGAGTTCGCAACGGATGATCGACCGCGTGACGCACATGCATCACCTCCTGCTCCCCAAGGCGGGTGCTGAAGGCCATGCCTGCACGCACCACAAACTCTCGCTGGTTCACTCGCAGGTTGATGCAGCCGCCCAGCACCACCAGTGTATAGAGCGGTGAACCTTGCAGCGACGTGGACTCATAGGGTTGCATCACGCGCACATCGGAACTGGTCAGGCTGATGCCAGAAGAGAGAATCATCTCTTCCACATGGCCTTGCACCACCACGCGCTGCGCTTTGCGCCGATCGCGGCTGGAGACTAGCTCAGGGAAGCGGTAGTCGATCCCGTAGCGTTCGCCAAAGGCAAAGAAATCATCAACGGAAAACTGGCGTTCAGGCAGTGAGGGAGAGTAGGCGTTAGTCATCGTCAGGGGTCCACCATCAGGCCTGCGCGGCTGGGAAAATGGTCGAGGGGGAATACCACAGGGCTTTACCTTAACACTCGCAGGAGACTGCTTCAACAAAGATGATAACAATTCTCATTAAATAATATAACACGTGGATCGCTGTGGGCATCAAGGTGTTAGATACACAAAACCGGAACGTAGTGCATACCCTATTTAGTACTAGTGAAAAAAACCTCATCATTGTACAATGATGAGGTGCAAAGAGGAGAACATGATGAGAACTATCAGTTACAGCGAAGCCCGCCAGAATTTATCAGCAACCATGATGAAAACGGTGGAAGATCACGCCCCCATATTGATTACCCGGCAAAACGGTGAGGCCTGTGTTCTCATGTCCCTTGAAGAGTATAACTCTCTGGAAGAAACCGCCTATCTGTTACGCTCGCCGGCAAATGCCAAAAGGCTCATGAACGCCATAGAAAGTTTGAAAGCAGGTGAAGGAACAGAAAAGGACATCATTGAATGAAGCTAACGTGGTCTGAGGAAGCATGGGAGGATTATCTGTACTGGCAGGATGCAGATAAGCGCATGGTTAAGAAGATCAACGCACTCATTAAAGATGTCTTGAGAACCCCTTTTGAAGGCAAGGGTCAACCAGAGCCTTTGAAACATAACTTGTCCGGTTTTTGGTCCCGGCGCATAACCGAAGAACATCGCCTGGTTTATGCCATTGCAGAGGGTGCCATTCTTATTGCCGCCTGCCGCTACCACTATTGAGATAGCATCGTTGGGAAATCGTCCCACGGCCAACAAACAGTATGCATGCTGACCGTGAAGATCCTAACCCACTGCGTTAATCCGCATCATACCCCAGATTGGGTGCCAGCCAGCGTTCGACATCGGCCACTGACATGCCTTTGCGCGCGGCGTAGTCTTCCACCTGATCGCGCTGAACCTGTGCCACGGCGTAATATTTGCTTTCCGGGTGACTGAAATACCAGCCCGAAACCGAGGCCCCCGGCCACATGGCGTAGGATTCCGTCAGTTTCATGCCGGTGTGCGTTTCCACATCAAGCAGTTGCCAGATTTGCGCTTTTTCCGTGTGATCCGGGCAGGCAGGATAACCCGGTGCCGGGCGAATACCCTGGTAATTCTCGCGAATCAGCTCGTCGTTGCTGAGGTTTTCGTTAGCGGCATAGCCCCAATACACCTTGCGTACTCGCTCATGCAGATATTCCGCAAACGCCTCTGCCAGACGATCTGACAGCGCTTTCACCATGATCTTGTTGTAATCATCGTGCTGGGCTTCCCAGGCCTCCGCCAGTGCGTCTTCCTCTAATCCACCGGTTACCGCAAATGCACCGAGATAGTCCGGCTTGCCACAGGTTTTAGGCGCAACAAAATCCGCCAGACAGTAGTTGGGGAAATCCGTTTTTTCCGTTTGCTGACGCAGGTGATGCGTCACCAACAGCACCTCGTCGCGACGCTCATCGGTATACACCTCAACATCATCCCCTACCCGATTAGCGGGGAACAGGCCCACCACGCCGCGCGGATTCAGCGTCCCCTGCTCACTGAGGGTATCAAGCATGACATTCGCATCGGCAAACAGGCGCTTGGCTTCTTCGCCGACCACCTCATCTTCCAGAATGCGCGGATACTTGCCCGCCAGCGACCAGGTCATAAAGAACGGCGTCCAGTCGATATAGTTGCGCAAAGTTTCAATGCTGGCGGTGACGGCCTGCACACCAACGCGGTGCGCGACCGGCGGCGTGTAGTCATCCCAATCAAGCGGATTGTGGTTAGCGCGTGCCGCCGCCAGCGTCACCGGTGGAGTACGCGGTTTCTTACGTCCGTGCTGAATGCGCACGGTTTCATACTCTTTGCGGGTACGCGCCACAAACTCGTCGCGCTGGCTATCCGACAACAGCGCCGACACCACGCCGACCGAACGTGAGGCGTTTTGCACATAGACCGTTGCGCCACTGTAATTCTGTTCGATCTTCACCGCAGTGTGCGCTTTGGAGGTGGTCGCGCCGCCAATCAGCAACGGCAGCGTGAACCCCTGACGCTGCATCTCTTTCGCCACGTTGACCATTTCATCCAGCGACGGGGTAATCAGCCCAGACAGGCCGATAATATCGACGTTCTCTTCGCGGGCGGTCTTCAGGATTTTCTCGGTCGGCACCATCACGCCAAGATCGATAATCTCGTAGTTGTTGCACTGCAACACCACGCCGACGATGTTTTTGCCGATGTCATGCACATCGCCTTTGACCGTGGCTAACAGGATCTTGCCTGCACTGCTGCCTTTCTCTTTACTCGCTTCAATATAGGGTTGCAGGTAAGCCACCGCCTGCTTCATCACCCGCGCAGATTTCACCACCTGCGGCAGGAACATTTTCCCCGCGCCAAACAGGTCGCCCACCACGTTCATCCCGTCCATCAACGGCCCTTCAATCACTTCGATGGGGCGAGCAGCCTCCTGACGCGCTTCTTCGGTATCCTGTTCGATAAACTCGGTAATGCCTTTAACCAACGCGTATTCCAGCCGTTTTTTCACCGGCCAGCCGCGCCATTCCGCCTGCGTTTTGTTGCTCTCATCGTCGGTTTTGCTGCCGCGATAGCGTTCTGCCATCTCCAGCAGTCGCTCGGTGCCATCGTCACGGCGGTTGAGCACCACATCCTCCACGGCATCTCGCAGTTCGGCGGGCAAGTCATCGTAGATAGCCAACTGTCCAGCGTTGACGATCCCCATGTCCATCCCGTTGCGAATCGCGTAATAGAGGAACACGGCGTGAATCGCTTCGCGCACCGGTTCGTTACCGCGAAAGGAGAACGACACGTTCGAGACGCCGCCGGAGATCATCGCGTGCGGCAACTGTTCCTTGATATCCGCGCAGGCTTCGATGAAGTCCACGGCGTAGTTGTTATGCTCATCAATGCCGGTGGCGACGGCAAAAATATTCGGGTCAAAGATGATGTCTTCCGGCGGGAAACCAACCTCTTGCGTCAGGATCTGGTAGGCACGGCGACAGATCTCGATCTTGCGCGCGCGGGTATCCGCCTGCCCCACTTCATCGAACGCCATCACCACCATGGCAGCACCGTAACGCCGCACCTGACGCGCGTGATCGATAAAGACGTCGAGCCCCTCTTTCATCGAGATGGAGTTCACGATGCCCTTGCCCTGAATGCACTTCAGCCCTTTTTCAATCACCTCCCACTTGGAGGAGTCGATCATGATCGGCACGCGGGCGATATCCGGCTCACCGGCAATCAGATTGAGAAAGCGCACCATGGCCGCTTCGGCATCCAACATGCCTTCGTCCATGTTGATGTCGATAATCTGCGCGCCGCTCTCCACCTGCTGGCGGGCAACATCCAGCGCTTCGCCGTATTTTTCCTCTTTGATCAGGCGCTTGAAACGTGCCGACCCGGTTACGTTAGTCCGTTCACCCACGTTAACAAACAGCGTTGCTGCATCAATGGTCAACGGCTCCAGCCCGGCAAGGCGGCACGCCACCGGGATCTCCGGCAGTGGGCGCGGCGCAACGCCTTCAACCACCTGGGCAATGGCAGCAATGTGTTGCGGTGTGGTACCGCAACACCCACCAACAATATTGAGGAAGCCGGCTCGCGCCCATTCCCCAATATGCACCGCCATGTCGGCGGCATCGAGATCGTATTCACCGAACGCGTTCGGCAGGCCGGCGTTAGGGTGAGCAGAGACATAGCACTCGGCGATACGAGACAGTTCCGCCACGTATTGACGCAGCTCATCCGGCCCCAACGCACAGTTCAAGCCAAAAGAGAGTGGGCGCGCATGGCGCAGTGAGTTGTAAAACGCTTCCGTGGTCTGCCCTGACAGGGTGCGGCCAGAGGCATCGGTAATGGTGCCGGAGATCATCACCGGCAGTTCAATGCCGAGCGCCTCGAATTCGGTTTCTACCGCATACACCGCAGCTTTAGCGTTCAGGGTATCAAAGATGGTTTCGATCATGATGAGGTCGACACCGCCCTCAACCAACGCGCGGGTTGATTCCCGGTAGGCATCGACCAATTGATCGAAACTGATATTACGGTAAGCAGGGTCGTTCACATCCGGCGAGATAGACGCCGTGCGGTTGGTCGGGCCCAACACGCCTGCCACATAGCGCGGTTTGGCCGGGTTTTGCGCCGTCCATTTGTCCGCACTGGCGCGGGCCAGGCGTGCCGCCGCCAGGTTAATCTCCGCCGACAGCGAGGCCATGTCGTAATCGGCCATCGCGATCGGCGTGGCGTTAAAGGTGTTGGTTTCAATAATATCCGCGCCAGCCTCAAAATAGGCATCGTGGATCGCAGCAATAATCGCAGGTTGGGTAATCACCAGCAGGTCATTGTTACCTTTCAGGTCGCTGTGCCAATCGGCAAAGCGTTCACCGCGATAGTCGGCTTCCTCCAACCGGTAGCCTTGGATCATGGTGCCCATACCGCCATCCAGCACCAAAATGCGCTGCGCCAGTTGCTCACGCAATGCTGCAACCCGATTCACCGCCGTTACCTGTTTTTGCTCTGCCACCCTGACCCCACCGAACTTGTTAGCATTATTCAAATTATGATTGCTTATCGTAACAATCTGCCCGTTCCGCGTCACATGAGAGTTTTTCAGTTTTTCCCCCCTTTTTTGCGCCTTTCGCTACTAACCTGCCTGAAACCTAAAGAATAGTTGCAATCCCGAAGGAAAAAATGAAAACTAATTCCACCATACAGAAAGGAGCCGAAATATGACGCCACCGGAGCCCGCCAAACGCGGCAAAAAACCACGGGGTGCTGTCAGCACCAACGTACAGGCGACAGGCCAGGTGCAGTCACTGACGCGTGGGCTCACGCTGCTGGAACTGATTGCCCAAGCCAACGGCAGCGTCGCGCTAACCGATCTGGCGCAGCAGGCGGGTCTGCCCAACTCCACCACCCACCGTTTATTGACCACCATGCAACAGCAGGGCTTTGTGCGTCAGGTGGGGGATTTGGGATTCTGGACCATCGGCTCCCATGCTTTTATCGTCGGCAGCAGCTTTTTGCAAAGCCGCAACCTGCTGGCCATGGTGCACCCCATGTTGCGTAAATTGATGGAAGCCTCGGGCGAAACCGTCAATCTGGCGGTGTTGGACAACAGCGACCACCAGGCGATTATTATCGACCAGGTGCAGTGCACTGCACTGATGCGCATGTCTGCGCCGATTGGCGGAAAGCTTCCGATGCACGCCTCCGGCGCGGGAAAAGCCTTTCTGGCAAATCTGAGCGACGATCAGGTCAGCAGTCTGCTGCATCGCAAAGGATTGCATGCGTATACCCACGCCACGCTGGTTTCGCCGGTGCATCTGAAAGAAGATTTGGCGCAAATCCGCCGACGCGGTTACTCCTTTGACGATGAAGAACACGCGCTCGGACTACGCTGCATCGCAGCCTGTCTGTTCGACGAGCACCGCGAACCGTTTGCCGCCATCTCCATCTCTGGCCCGATCTCCCGCATCACGGACGATCGCGTAACCGAACTCGGGGCGTTGGCGATCGGTGCAGCCAAAGAAGTCACGCTGGCTTATGGTGGAATCCGTTAATATTTCTGCAAACTTGGCTATAATGTGCGCTCTCGATTTCACTTCACGAGCACAGGGTTATGGAAAAGGACATCCAGGATCGCCGTCCGATTCGGGCGCGCGAGACACGATGGGCAACGGCGACAGCACGCTATTTACGCCGTAAAGGTTATACGCCCAATGCTATCTCACTCTTTAGTATTCTGTTCGCCGCCCTTGGCGCGCTCTGTTTTCTCATCGTGTGGCGCTGTGACAGCGAAGGCCTGCAACGGGGTTTGTTGATCGCTGGCGCGCTCGGTATTCAGGGGCGCTTACTGTGTAACCTGCTTGACGGCATGGTCGCGGTTGAGGGAGGAATGCGCAGTCCGGCGGGGGCGGTGTATAACGAATTGCCCGACCGCGTATCCGATACCTTGCTGTTGTTGGGCATCGGCTACGGCATGCTGCAACACCCTTACGCGCCGCTGCTGGGTTGGGGCGCGGCACTGCTGGCGCTGGCAACCGCGTATATTCGCCTGCTGGGCGGCACCTGCGGATTGGCGCAGCGCTTCAGCGGCCCCATGGCGAAACAGCACCGCATGGCACTGCTCACCGCAGGTGCCATTGTGGCCGCAATAGTGCCACAGTGGGGACAGTCTATTTTTACCCTCCTCCTTGCCGCGATACTGCTGGGTGCCGGAGCAACCTGCATTCATCGTACTCGCCAGATTATCCGCGACCTGTCATCAGGAGAACCGTCATGACATTCAGCCCCGATAAAACGCTGGTACGTGCGCTACTGGTCACCGTGTGTCGCTTGCTGACCGGTATCAAAGCACGCTGGCGCGCCACCCCGCAGGTAGAACAACCGACCATTTATTACGCCAATCACAGCAGCCATCTCGATGGTTTGGTGATCTGGGCCAGCCTGCCAGCAACGATGCGCGATCGGGTACACCCCGTCGCTGCCGCCGATTACTGGCAGAAATCCGCGCTGCGCCGCTATCTCTCTGCGCGCATCTTCGGTGCGGTGCTGATTGAGCGTAAGCGCAAATCCGGGGCACCGTTCTCCAGTGAGGATCTGTTGGCCCCGCTGGTAACGGTGCTGGAAAAGCAGGAGTCATTGATATTTTTCCCCGAAGGCACGCGCGGTGGTGGCGACGAATTGGGCGAATTCAAGAGCGGGCTGTTTCATCTGCTGCAACGTTACCCCGATGCGCGTCTGGTGCCAGTCTGGTTAGAAAACCTGAATCGCGTGCTGCCAAAAGGCTCGAGGCTGGTCGTTCCCATCATTTGTAGCGCCACCTTCGGCGAGGCCCTCTCTGGCCCCGAACAGGATGAAACCAAAATCGAGTTTCTGAACCGGGCGAAACAGGCGCTGGAGGCGCTGTCACATGCGTAAAGTCGACAATGAATTGCTCCTGCTGTTAGGCGGTTTATTTATTCTGCTGATGGTCGCCAGCCTGATCGGTTTTATGCTTTCACGCCGCAAGCAAAATGACACCATTGCCAACCTCAACGCCAGAATCCGCGCCTGGTGGGTGATGTGTACCATCTCGGTGATCGCCATGCTGATCGGTCCGATAGGCTCCGTGGTGTTATTTACGCTGATGTCGTTTTACGCGCTGCGCGAATGCGTGACGTTGACGCCCACGCGTCGGGGCGATCATGAAGCGCTGTTCTGGTGCTTCTTTATCATTCTGCCGCTGCAATATCTGCTGGTGGGGATTGAATGGTACAACCTGTTTGTGATTTTCATTCCGGTGTACGCCTTTTTGTTTATTCCCGCCCGCGTGGCATTGGCGAGCGACACCACGCACTTCCTCGAACGCTGTGCCAAGATCCAGTGGAGCCTGATGATCGCCGTCTACTGCGTCAGTCATGCCCCTGCGCTCCTGATGATCTCCATTCCCGGCTTTGAAGGTGAGAATATCAAGCTGGTGCTGTTTATGATGATTGTGGTGCAGATTTCGGATGTATTGCAGTACGTGTTCGGCAAGCTGTGGGGCAAGCGCGCCATCGTGCCTAAGCTGAGCCCGAATAAAACAGTGGAAGGGTTTGTCGGCGGCATTCTCAGTGCCAGCCTGATCGGTGCCGCGCTGTTCTGGGTTACGCCGTTTAGCCCGGTCGCAGCCTTCTTCATCTCGCTGTTGATCACCCTGTTGGGCTTTGCAGGCGGCTTATGCATGTCAGCCATCAAACGCGATCGCGGCGTGAAAGATTTCGGCGCTATGCTGGAAGGCCACGGCGGCATGATGGATCGCATCGATTCGCTGTGCTTCGCCGCCCCGGTGTTCTTCCACGTGGTACGCTATTTTTATAGCTAAGCGCTATAGCCAGAGCGGCATTAGCTGGCCTGTTGACGCTTACCGTAGCGCACGCAAAAGCGTTGCCGCCTGCGGTAGGCGTAGACATCCTCCACATAGCCGTCACGAATGCGCGCCTGCAAATGACGCCAGTAATCGGCGGAAAACAGCTCGCGGTGCATCTCCTCAAACATCGCCAACTGCGCCTTGTCGGCAAACAGGAATTGGCGAAACTCCTCGGGAAACACATCGTTCGGCGCTACGCTGTACCAGGGCTCGCTCGCCAACTCATCCTCCGGGTAGCGCGGCGCGGGAATATCGCGGAAATTCACCTCGGTCATATAGCAAATTTCATCGTAATCATAAAACACCACCCGCCCGTGGCGCGTTACGCCGAAATTCTTGAACAGCATGTCACCGGGAAAGATATTGGCCGCCGCCAACTGCTTGATAGCATTACCATACTCTTCAATGGCATCACGCTGCTGCTGCACCGATGCACAATCCAGATACAGGTTAAGCGGCGTCATGCGGCGTTCCATATAGAGATGGTTGATCAGGAGCTGATCGCCTACATCCTCCAGTTTCTCAGGCACCTCACGGTAAAGTTCTTCCAGCAGTTCCGCACTAATCTGGCGCTTATCAATCACGAAATTTTCATACTCCTGGGTATCCGCCATGCGCCCCACCCGGTCGTGTTCTTTCACCAACTGATAGCAGGACCTTACCCGCGCGGCGCTGACCTCTTTCTGCGGCGCAAAGCGATCTTTAATCACCTTAAATACCCGATCGAAGGACGGCAGAGTGAACACCAACATCACCATTCCCTTAACGCCCGGAGCAATAATGAATTGCTCATGAGAGGCGGCGACATGGTTGAGGTATTCGCGGTAGTACTCGGTTTTGCCGTGCTTTTGGCAGCCAATGGCGCAATAAAGCTCCGCCGTGGTTTTCCCCGGCAAGATATCCCGCAACCAAGCCACCAGCGCCCCCGGCTGCGGGGCATACACCATAAAGTAGGAGCGAGCGAAACCAAACACGATGCTGGCTTCCGCTTTACTGATAAGGCAAGTATCGATAAACAACGCGCCCTGTTCGGTTTGGTGGAGGGGCAGTAGAAACGGCAGCGTCTCATCAGGCAATATCAGCTTGCCCACCAGCCACGCCGCCTTGTTACGGTAAAACAGTTCGTTAGCCACCTGTAAGCGCGCCTCGGCTAACTGCTGCGCGCTAAACGCCTGCGTCAGGCTGGTGACGATATTGCCGATATCCCGTGTCAGATCCTCCCACGGCAGGCGCAGTGGCAATTCCGACAGCAGTTTATCCAACGTAGCATGCCAGCCTTCACGCAGCGTAATATCGCGGCACAGCGGGCGCGATATCTCGCACATACGCCGCTCAGGCTGCGAACTGAACACAAACAGCTTATCCGTCGTGAGTTCGCGATGATTGAACAATCGGCAGTAGACGGAATTAAAGAAACTTTCAGCAATCTCGAAACGGGGATAGTCCGGTAACAAGGTGGTGTACACGGTTTTCACGCTGGCGAGAAACGTCGCGTCGTAACAGCGTGGCCCGGTGATACAGCGCAACTGCTCCACCACCAGTCCAACGTGGTGGTCGTAAAGGTGGATACGCTGCTTCATCGCCTGCTGCACCGCCTGCCAGTCAGCCTGTTCGAAACGCTGCTGCGCGCCGGCGGTCACCTCTAAAAAGCGGCCATACTGCGCATCGAATCCTTGCAGAATGGTCTGCGCCACCAGTTGCTCCAGATTACGCCTCATGATGTGCTCCGCAACAACGGCCAGCCTACTGGCTGGCCGTCAGACTGATGACGAAGCCCGTTGTTAGGTGAAGTGCGGCGATGGGGTCGTAACGGCCTTGGCCGTCGGAGCGCCCCTCGGCGCGATTCGCCGGGAAACTCGGGCATACAGAAAAAGCATATCCGGTATCTCAACGCCAGCCTGTTGGCTGGCCGATGAGGATCAGAATTGCTGTTCTTCCGTCGAACCGGTCAACGCGGTCACTGACGAAGCCCCGCCCTGAATAATGGTGGTCACTTTGTCAAAGTAGCCAGTCCCCACTTCCTGCTGGTGAGAGGAGAAGGTGTAACCCCGGTTAATCGCGGCAAATTCCGGCTGCTGGACTTTTTCCACGTAGTGTTTCATCCCCTCGCCCTGCGCATACGCATGGGCCAGATCGAACATGTTGAACCACATGCTGTGAATGCCCGCCAGCGTAATAAACTGGTATTTGTAGCCCATTTCCGACAGTGCATCCTGGAAGCGCGCGATGGTGGCATCATCCAGATTCTTCTTCCAGTTGAAGGAGGGAGAACAGTTGTAGGCCAGCAACTTGCCGGGATATTGACGATGAATGGCGTCGGCAAAGCGCTGTGCCAGCGCTAAATCCGGCGTTGAGGTTTCACACCACACCAGATCGGCGTAGGGCGCGTAGGCCAAACCGCGGCTGATGGCCTGCTCGATACCGGCATGGGTGCGGTAGAATCCCTCCACGGTGCGCTCACCGGTCACGAACTCGCGATCGTAAGGGTCGCAGTCTGACGTCAGCAGATCGGCGGCATCGGCGTCGGTGCGTGCGACCACTAATGTCGGAACGCCCATGACGTCCGCCGCGAGACGCGCGGCCACCAGTTTCTGAATCGCCTCCTGCGTCGGCACCAGCACTTTGCCCCCCATATGCCCGCACTTCTTCACCGAGGCCAGTTGGTCCTCAAAATGGACCGCCGCCGCCCCGGCTTCAATCATCGATTTCATCAGTTCAAAGGCATTCAGCACCCCGCCGAAACCGGCTTCCGCATCCGCGACGATCGGCAGGAAATAATCCACATGGCGAGCGTCATTGGGTTCAATACGGTTGGCCCATTGAATCTGATCGGCACGGCGGAACGTGTTGTTGATGCGTGCCACCACCGCAGGCACCGAGTTCGCCGGATAGAGCGACTGATCCGGATACATGCTGGAGGCTAAATTCGCATCCGCCGCCACCTGCCAGCCAGAAAGATAGATCGCTTCAATACCCGCTTTCGCCTGCTGTAACGCCTGCCCACCGGTCAGAGCGCCGAGGCAATTCACATAGCCTTTGCGCGCGCTGCCGTGCAACAGCGCCCACAGTTTGGCGGCACCATGCTGGGCCAGCGTCGATTCCGGATTCAACGAACCGCGCAGGGTGATCACATCCTCGGCACTGTAGGGACGTTTAATACCGGCCCAACGTTCGCTTTTCCATTCTTGTTGCAGTTGTTCAATTTGTTGAGTACGAGAGGTTGTCATTATAAGGTGTCCTATTTATCAAGCACGGTTAGTCGAGCAGGGTGTAACCTGGCAACGTCAGGAAATCGATCAGTTTGTCTTGTGTGGTTATCTGATCCATCAGACGCGCCGCTTCGTCAAAGCGTCCACCGCTAAAACGCGCCTCGCCTAATTCCTCCTGAATCACCAGCATCTCTTCTGCCAGCATGCGCTGGAACAGGGCTTTGGTAACCACTTGTCCATCGCTCAACGTTTTGCCGTGGTGGATCCACTGCCAAATCGAGGTGCGGGAAATTTCTGCCGTCGCCGCATCCTCCATCAGCCCGTAAATCGGTACGCAGCCATTGCCGGAGATCCAGGCTTCGATGTACTGCACCGCGACGCGAATATTGGCGCGCATCCCCGCTTCGGTACGCTCACCGGGGCAAGGTGCCAGCAATTCTGCTGCGCCAATCGGCGCATCGTTCTCCCGGCTCACCTCAAGCTGATTGACGCGTTCACCCAACGCATCGCCAAAAACTGCCATCACGGTATCCGCCAGGCCGGGGTGTGCAATCCAGGTGCCGTCATGGCCATTTTTCGCTTCTAACGCCTTGTCCTGACGCACTTTTTCCAACACCCACTGATGACGCGCCGGCTCTTTGCTGGGAATAAACGCGGCCATCCCGCCCATCGCGAAAGCGCCACGACGGTGACAGGTTTTGATGAGCAAACGTGAATAGGCATTGAGGAAGGGCTTATCCATGGTGATGGACTGCCGGTCAGGCAATACGCGATCGGCATGGTTTTTCAATGTCTTGATATAACTGAAGATGTAATCCCAACGGCCGCAATTCAGCCCGACAATGTGGTCGCGCAGCGCATGCAGAATCTCATCCATCTGGAACACCGCTGGCAGCGTTTCAATCAGCACCGTGGCCTTGATGGTGCCGCGCGGCAAATCAAAGCGATCTTCGGTATAGCTGAACACCTCACTCCACCAGGCCGCTTCGCGCCAGGATTGCAGCTTAGGCAGATAAAAATAGGGGCCACTGCCTTTTGCCAGCAAGGCTTGATAGTTATGGTAAAAGTAGAGCGCGAAATCGAACAACCCACCGGGAATCGCTTCGCCCTGCCAGGTGACATGTTTTTCCGGCAGGTGCAGACCGCGCACCCGACAAATCAGCACGGCTGGATTCGGTTTAAGCTGATAAATCTTGCCTTCATCATTGACGTAAGAGATGGTGCCTCGCACTGCATCGCGCAAATTGAGCTGGCCGTCGATCACCTTTTCCCATGAAGGAGACAGCGAATCTTCAAAATCCGCCATAAACACTTTCACGTTAGCGTTCAGGGCATTGATGATCATCTTCCGTTCAACAGGCCCGGTGATCTCCACGCGGCGATCCTGTAAATCCGCCGGGATACCTCGAATAGTCCAGTCCGCATTACGAATGGAAGCCGTTTCCGAAATAAAATCGGGCAATTCACCTGCATCGATCTTCTGCTGCTGTAGCTGTCTTTCCAACAGCAATCCGTTTCTTGGCAACAAGAAGCGGTTGACCAACCCCGCCAAAAAATCGGTGGCTTCTTCTGTCAGAATGCTCTGCTCTGCCATGCCAAAACGTTCACTGAATGCCAACTCTCGGCTTATTGTCTGCTGTGTCATCTCTCGGGTTCCTTTTCTCAGGGCCACGCTCCCTGTTAACAGAGAGGGGTTATCAAGGGGCGAAATTTTCAACCAACAGAATTAAGCGTAATCCAATTACATTAAAAATCAAAAACGATTTCCATTTTTATTAAATAAACAAGTTATCATTCTGATTTACATGAATAAAAACATTAAAAAATCAGGGAAATGATTTTCAATAGAAACGAGTAAGCATAAAAAAGGGTGCCAGTAGGCACCCTGAGTAAAACGGCAGGAGGTTCTAGTCCAGCGTTGGATTCATACGACGCAGATCGAACGGTGTGATCTGATAGACGCAGTAGTTGAGCCAGTTAGCAAACAACAAATGCCCGTGGCTGCGCCAGCTCGCTTTTGGCGCGTTCTCAGGGTTGTCGTCAGGGAAGTAATTCAACGGCACGGTCGGATTCAAGCCCGCATCGCGGTCACGAAAGAATTCGCTGGCAAGGGTATGCGCATCATATTCAGGGTGTCCGGTGACGAACACCTGACGCTTGTCTTTACTGGCAAACAGATAAGCACCGGCCTCATCAGACTCAACCAGAATATCTAAATCGGCGTACTGACGAATAATATCCGTGGGGAAATCAGCGTAGCGCGAATGGGGGGCCAGGAAGGTTTCATCAAAACCACGGGTAAGCAACGCATGCTGCTGCACCGTGTGATGCGTATACACGCCAGAAAGCTTCTTGCTGCGGGTCATTTTCGGAATGCCATACAGCAGATTTAATCCAGCCTGCACCGCCCAACAGACAAACAAGGTAGACGTCACATGATCCTTTGCCCAATCAATCACTTTTGCTATCTGTGGCCAGTAAACCACATCGCAGAAATCCACCAGACCCAGCGGCGCACCGGTGACAATCAGACCATCGAAGTTCTCGTTCTCAATATCCTCGAAGTCACAGTAAAAGTTATTGAGATGTTCAGTAGGCGTGTTTTTGGACTCACGGCTATCAATGCGCAGCAGTTGGATATCAATCTGCAACGGCGAGTTGGAGAGCAGGCGCAGGAACTGGTTTTCTGTCTCAATCTTCTTCGGCATAAGGTTCAACACTAACACCTTCAGCGGACGAATCTCCTGAGTGCTGGCACGAGAAGTGGTCATGACGAACACATTCTCATTGCGCAAAAAACTTACCGCAGGTAACTCATCAGGGATCCGAATTGGCATGACACTACACCTCACTGCAACCGTTTATACGTTTATACGTTTAGACATCCAGATGCATGAAGATAACCAGTTTTCCCTTGCTTGTACAGCGCACAGGCCGAAGTTGAATAATCTTCATCCTGTGCCCCGTGCAGCGTCGTTTACATCTGTACTTCTTTCCCTTTTCTGTGCAGCAGCAGAGAAACAAACATCGCCATCAGGCACATGGCCGAGACATACCAGAAGAACGTTGTTTCGATACCCGCTGATTTCAGCGACAGCGCGACATACTCAGCCGAACCGCCAAACAGCGCGTTGCCTATCGCATAGGACAGTCCCACGCCCAGCGCACGCACCTCTGGCGGAAACATCTCTGCTTTCAGCACACCGCTGATCGAGGTGTAAAAGCTGATGATCATCAACGCCATCACGATAATGCCAAACGCCGCATAGGGGTTTGTCACATTCTGCAAAGCGCTGAGGATCGGAACGGTAAACAACGCGGCCATCGAACCAAAAATGATCATCATGGTGCGGCGCCCGATTTTATCCGACAACGCGCCAAACAGCGGTTGTAGCAACATGAATATCACCAAAGCGCCCGTCATCACTCCGCTTGCGGTTTTTGCATCCATACCCGCCGTATTCACCAGATACTTCTGCATGTAGGTGGTGTAGGTATAAAAGCTCAACGACCCTGCGGCGGTAAAGCCCAGCACAATCATAAAAGCACGCCGATTGCGCCACAAACCAGAAAGCGTTCCCGCATCTTTGCGCTGGCGAGAGGTGGTGCTCGCTGTTTCATGCAGCGAACGCCGCAGGTATAGCGCCACAATCGCCAGCAGTCCACCCAGTGCAAAAGGAATACGCCATCCCCAGGCTTTCAGTTCTTCAGTGCTGAGCCACTGTTGCAGGATAACCAACACCAACAGCGCCAATAACTGCCCACCGATCAACGTGACATATTGGAAGGAGGCATAAAACCCGCGTTTGCCTTCAACGGCAACTTCACTCATATAGGTTGCACTGGTGCCATACTCTCCGCCAACAGAAAGTCCCTGAAACAATCGGGCAAGTAACAACAATGCCGGAGCCCAGTGACCAATCACGCTATAGGTGGGTAAACAGGCGATAACGAATGAGCCGCAGCACATCATACAAACGGAGATGAGCATTGAGGTGCGGCGACCGTGCTTATCGGCAATATAGCCAAATAGCCAACCGCCAATCGGGCGCATCAGAAACCCGACGGCGAACACGCCAGCGGTTTGCAGGAGTTGCGTAGTGGTATCACCACTGGGGAAAAACGCAGAGGCAAAATAGAGTGCGCAGAACGAATAGACGTAAAAATCGAACCACTCCACCAGGTTACCGGATGAGGCTCCCACAATGGCGAAAATCCGCTTGCGTGTATCATGGGGGTCCAGGTGTTGCTGCGCAAGCGGTGGTGTTACATCTGCCATAGTAAAAATCCCTATAAGAGTTATAAATGCGTGCAGCGGTATGCTCATGCATACGGCACAAGTAAATTGTTATAATTTGGTAAAACGCAGTGAAAACAACGTGCAAATACGTGTGGCGGAAACGAGTTATTCTCGATGTTGTCACAAACCGAGGGTGAGAGAAAGGTTATTACATTAATAAAACGGGATATAAAGCGTGTCTGGATGCTCTTTTTTTCCGCAAAAATAACAGGAACGTAAACATTACGCACAGCAAAAAGGGCTGTCCTTTCGGACAGCCCCTTCGCTATTTTTCATCATCAGACGTCGTCTGATAATCGATATAAAAGCCTGGCAGTTCCCTACTCTCACATGGGGAAGCCCCACACTACCATCGGCGCTACGGCGTTTCACTTCTGAGTTCGGC
>NZ_JAGFPG010000038.1:0-661 GCF_025962675.1 Candidatus Symbiopectobacterium sp. NZEC127 | reverse complement strand
ATTACTGCGAAAATTGTCAAAGGTGGTTCAATTTTAAAGCCAACCGAATTTATTCCTGTTGATAATTATCATAGCTGGATGGTTCGAGGGCTACCAAAAGTTGGGGATGTAGTGTTAACGACCGAGGCCCCTTTAGGAGAAGTCGCTCAACTTTCGAACGAAAAAGTAGCCTTAGCTCAGCGAATTGTCACTTTGAGAGGTAAGAAAGGACTTCTTCATAATGATTATCTGCTTTATTTGTTGCAGAGTTCATCAGTACAGAATCAACTTAATGCAAGAGCAACTGGCACGACGGTTAAAGGGATTAAACAGAGTGAATTACGGAAAGTTGTATTAAATATTCCCGCGTTAAAATATCAAAAATGGGCAGCAAAGTGCTTACAGTCTTTAGATAAGAAAATTAAAAACAATGATCGAGTAAACCAAACCCTCGAACAAATGGCGCAAGCCCTATTCAAAAGCTGGTTTGTCGGTTTTGAACCGGTAAAAGCCAAAATGGCGGTACTAGAAATAGGCGGTTCACAAGAAGAAGCAACGCTTGCGGCTATGACGGCGATTTCTGGTAAAAATGCTGATGCATTGATGGTTTTTGAGCGTGAACATCCTGAGCAATATGCCGAGTTAAAAACCACGGCAGAACTGTTTCCGTCTGCGATGCAGG
>NZ_JAGFPG010000037.1:0-665 GCF_025962675.1 Candidatus Symbiopectobacterium sp. NZEC127 | reverse complement strand
TACAACCATACAATATAAAGAATATGGTATTCGATTAAATGTTGCTGCTAAAGTTGAAAAGAAACAGAAAATAAAATTATTGGTTTCTAATGAAATTAGCAGTGTCTCAGGAAGTTATGCATACAATAATTACAGCATACCTCAGATAAAAACACGGCGTTCCAGTTCTACGATCGAACTGGCTGATGGCGATAGTTTCGTAATTGGGGGCTTACTTAATGAACAGGATGTTGAATCGCTGACCAAGGTCCCTTTCATTGGCGACATCCCTATTCTTGGGGCGCTAGCGCGTAAATCTCACACGGAAAGAAATAAAACAGAATTGGTGGTCTTTGCGACTGTCGAGCTGGTTAAACCCGTATCTGCGGCATCACGACAGAAAATTCAGTTACCTGAATATCACCGTAGCTCATCCGTTCAACTGTTTTTTAATAGTGGTGTGGATAAAAATACCCGAGAAGGGCGGCTTGCCAGTGATGCGCGTAATTTTATGGCTCGTGGTGGTTTTGCCAAATAGTCACGATAAACCAGAGTGCTAAACATTGGAGTTTCGCATGAAATTATTTTTTGATACTAAATCGAATAATAAAAATACAACAGTGACTTCACAGAAGAAAAAGTTTACACAGCCTATTTTAATTATTTCACCACGTCCTGATGTGATG
>NZ_JAGFPG010000036.1:0-666 GCF_025962675.1 Candidatus Symbiopectobacterium sp. NZEC127 | reverse complement strand
ACCACGCCAGAATCGACATGACACACTGCTGCTTTTTTTCGCCTGCACCGCCATGTGGACGTGTAACGGGGTTTACCTGATCACCATACCGTTATATGTGGTCAACGCCCTGGGACTGTCAGAGAAGCTGGCCGGGATCATGATGGGCACGGCGGCAGGGCTGGAAATTCCGGTTATGTTGATTGCGGGATATGTGGCAAAACGCGTTGGCAAACGCGTTTTGATGCGTATTGCCGTTGGTGCAGGCCTGCTGTTTTATGTTGGACTGGTGCTGTTTAACGCAGAGTGGGCGCTGCTAGGATTACAACTGCTGAACGCCATTTTCATCGGTATTTTGGCCGGTATTGGCATGCTCTATTTTCAGGATTTAATGCCAGGACAAGCAGGCACCGCCACCACGCTGTTTACCAACACCACGCGCGTGGGTTGGATCATATCCGGATCGCTGGCGGGCATCGTGGCACAATTTTGGGGTTATCACGCCGTGTTCTTTATTTCCCTGCTGATGAGCGTGGGGGCGGGTTACTGCATGTGGAAAATCAAAGATGTATAAACAACACGGCGCCTATCAGGGCGCCGTCTCTGCTTCAAGCCGTAAAAGATAAGTCATCGCATCATCACGGTTTGTCATACACATCTCCGCCTGCGGTTGTAGCGTTGCACACA
>NZ_JAGFPG010000035.1:0-673 GCF_025962675.1 Candidatus Symbiopectobacterium sp. NZEC127 | reverse complement strand
GATGCAGATTTCAACATCAGTAAACTGGTTAACGTTTACCCGATGACGCCCTACCTGATCGAAAAAATGCGTGCAAAGCCGCTGGTGGCTCAAGCTAATTCTGCGCTGGATCGTGAACTACAAAGCTACGAATATCATATTGGCGTCGGCGACGTTCTGATGATTACCGTTTGGGATCACCCTGAACTGACCACTCCTGCCGGTACCTACCGCACCGCGGCGGACACGGGCAACTGGGTTCACTCCGACGGTACTATTTTCTACCCTTACATTGGTAAGGTAAAGGTAGCGGATAAAACGGTTACCCAGGTGCGCGATGAGATCATGACCCGCCTGGCGCAGTATATTGAATCCCCGCAGGTGGAAGTAAGCATTGCTGCATTCCGTTCACAAAAAGTGTACGTTTCTGGTGAAGTAGCGACCTCAGGCCAGCAAGCTGTCACTAACGTGCCGCTCACCATTCTGGATGCGATTAACAAAGCCGGTGGGCTGACGGAAAACGCAGACTGGCGCAACGTGGTGCTGACCCATAACGGGCAGGAAAAACGTATCTCCCTCCAGGCGCTGATGCAAAACGGCGACCTGTCTCAGAACCAACTTCTTTACCCCGGTGATATCCTTTATGTGCCGCGTAATGACGGCCTGAAGGTGTTTGTGATGGGGGAAGTGAAAA
>NZ_JAGFPG010000034.1:0-678 GCF_025962675.1 Candidatus Symbiopectobacterium sp. NZEC127 | reverse complement strand
CTTCAATCAGAGCGCTTTTCTGGTCTTCTGGCAGGCGGCGGAACTGACGCAGTTCGCGATAGCCGATACCCATGCGGGACATGGATTCGAGGGCTTCTTCGCCGAATGACTGTAGGTTATTTATTGATTCGTTGGCATGTTCAGGTGTGTAGCCAAGCAAATTACAAAACTCAGCCCATGTGCCTGAAAACTCAAGACCGTCTTGACTCCTTTTCCCTTTAAGTGATTGATAAAGTTTATTTTCCTTCACAAATGCCATTTTAGAAGTCAAGACGGTCTTGGAAAATTGAGCGAAAGCATCAGCCATCTGAGCCTGCCCTAATAGCTGGTTCAACAGGTCGCGCTCGTCGCTGAATTCGCTGCTGACTGTTGCTATCAGGTTTTGCGTATTTTCCAGCTCCGGGTTCAACATTGCATCCGGGATTTACTCTGCTGGTTGGGTTTTAGTACGTGCCATCGTTGTTTTTCCTTATCGGCTGCCAGCCAGAACGCGCTGGTTTAATTCATTGATGCGGTTCTGAGCGCGGGCAATCTCATTGCTGTGAGTTACTGCTATCTGCAACACCTGAACGCTCAGGGCAAAGCGGCCGCTATCCAGTTTTTGTGCCATCCCTTCTTCAATCAGGGTGTTGAGTGCCCGGTTGATGTTGGCGGGTGATTCGTCCAACGCTTTCGCAA
>NZ_JAGFPG010000033.1:0-689 GCF_025962675.1 Candidatus Symbiopectobacterium sp. NZEC127 | reverse complement strand
ATTTTTATTAATGGGATGACCATGTCCAATATTGGGAAACGTGAGCTCAGAGAGCATGTTGCTTTTGTCATGCAAGATGACAAATTGCTAGCCGGAACCCTACAGAAAAATATCACTGGATTTTCAGAGTCCCCAGATATGGAACGTATGGCCGAATGCGCTAACTATGCGGCCATTGATGAAGAAATCGACTCATTCCCGTTGGGATATGACTCTATGATTGGCGATATGGGTAGCACCCTTTCAGGAGGACAACGTCAACGTATTTCTATCGCCAGGGCGCTGTATAGACAACCTGGGATTTTGCTGCTTGATGAGGCAACAAGCGATCTCGATATCGACAACGAACAAAAAATCACTCGCTCTATTAGTCGTCTGCCAATAACTCGTATTTTTGTTGCTCATCGACCGAGATGATTAAGTCAGCAGATAGAGTCTTTAACCTTCAACTGAATGCATGGGTTGAGGAAGATACACCCTAATAATTCGAGTTGCAGTAAGGCGCTTGAGGTGGTTTCGTAAGAAGTGAGACCCATTGATGGGGCGAATAACAAGTGCAGTCAACACACCTGCAACGTGAAGGTATACACCACTTCTACTCGCGAAGGGAAAAAGATTGACCTCGATGCGATGATTAACTGAATAACGCTGTTTTCTGGCGAATGACAGAGGGTGAAAAATGTCGGTGA
>NZ_JAGFPG010000032.1:0-698 GCF_025962675.1 Candidatus Symbiopectobacterium sp. NZEC127 | reverse complement strand
CTACGGCCCCAGCACCAATAGCGCAATTAGAACCTATATCATTCATAATTACTGCATGCGTGCCAATCCAAAGATTGTTACCTAAACTGAGCTTACGACACTCACTTTTACTGTTGTAAAAACTAGTAGTAATATCATTGACATCGTGATGTTTAGCTCCACTCATGACAGACACATTAGCAGCAAAAATAACATCATTACCAATCTTGCAGTGACTTATTATACAAAACTCTTCAATTGTACAATTATTGCCTATCTCAACATCAGAATATACAATCACTGCACCCCAGAAAACATTGAGGTTTTCACCACATTTTTTTAATGTTATTTTATAAAAAATGCGCCTTAAAAAAATGCCCAAAATACCTGGGACAATAGAAATAATTTGAGCACATGTTTTGTATTTTATAATATTAAACTTCCAAAGAAGTATAATAACAATACATATAGGAATTACTATTATTGTCAAAAACCAAGAAATGATAATTTTAAAATTCATTATTTTTTCCAGATAAAAATAGAATAAAACTGACACTTTATTAACATTCTTGTGTTTTTATCTACTATATTGAAAACAACCCCCATGAAAACTTGCGTTATCAAAAAGCCCCATATAGCTGATTTTGTTCCATAAAAAGGAATTAAAATTAAATTCCAACAAACATTAAAGATTACAGCAAACACTGTTCTTAAAAGTC
>NZ_JAGFPG010000030.1:0-698 GCF_025962675.1 Candidatus Symbiopectobacterium sp. NZEC127 | reverse complement strand
ATCCAACCCGGTCAGCAAGGTATGGTTCACCGCGCTAGTGATGAAACGTGCTTTCAATTGGGTGTCGATCCCCAATTCATCAGCATCTATTTTTTCGCGCTGCTGGTTACGCGTTAGCGTCGTATCCGTGGCGCCGCCACCGGTGCTATAAACCAGAGATTTATAGTTATCCAGCAGTTGTGAGTAGCGCAGATTCTGTTGAACAGAAATATCCCGGTTAAAGGCGTGCTCAAAAATATAACCAAACGCTATCTGCTCACGCGTTGAGTGATGGTAATTCGGATCGCTGACATTCAGCGAGTAAGGAATATACCCAGCGTCGGTGGCAAACACCGTGCCGTGAGCGGGCAGGAAGTTACGAAAACCCGCCTCAGGATCGTATTGGTAACGGGTCAGTAAGGTCAGACTGGTATCGGCATTGGGCAACCACGTCAACGCCGGGGCAATCGCCATGCGTTGTTGTCTGGCATCTTTAACAACTTGCTGACGGATATTGGCTATTCCGTTCAAGCGGTATAACAGTGCGCTGTCATCGCTCAGCACGCCGCCAACATCAAACGCGGCCTCACCAAAGCGTTGGTTACCCGCGCTAAGCTGCACGTGTCGAATCTTTTCTGCCGTGGGGCGTTTGCTGGTCATAATGACCGTACCGCCAGGTTCGACCTGACCATACATGACAGACGCCGGGCCACGAATCA
>NZ_JAGFPG010000031.1:0-698 GCF_025962675.1 Candidatus Symbiopectobacterium sp. NZEC127 | reverse complement strand
ATATGGACTTGTTTCACCGGCGTAAAACACCATCGGGATAACGAGGGGTAGCGTTTTATGACCCGCATCGAGATGGCGCTGCATCGCAGCAATAGCATATCGCATTAATCTGAACGCCATCATTTTATCCGGTGAACTCTGGTGTTCAATCAGCACATGGATATACCCTTCCCCCGCTATTGTCCGCAAGCTGTAAAGCACGTCGCTGTAATAGGCCCGAAGATTATCTTCAATGAAAGATCCAGACTCCAATTTCAGCGTATCCAGACAGCAAAGTTTCCGTAAGTGCTTGGGCAAGTGCAACTGCATGAAATCTCTTGCCGTGTCTGGATGAGTCAAGAACTGCTTGAACATGGCATCATGAGGAGTGGGTGTTGTTGTAGACTTTTTCATCAGTGCACACTCTGAAATGTATCCACAACGATTTTACGCTTTCGTACTTATCGGCTTGTTCAATGGCAACGGTACGTTTTGCTATTCACGACGATCGCGAGCGAGAAATGACTCACCAGCGATAGCCGTATTCACACCTTAGAGCGTTTCACCGTTAGTGGCGATAACATCCTGATACCAATAGAAACTCTTCTTACGGTAGCGGGCCAGTGTGCCGTTACCGTCGTTATCCTGATCGACATAGATAAAGCCGTAGCGCTTGTTCATTTCTGACGTCGATGCGCTGATAAGATCGATGGGTGCCC
>NZ_JAGFPG010000029.1:0-726 GCF_025962675.1 Candidatus Symbiopectobacterium sp. NZEC127 | reverse complement strand
TGGGTATGAAAGCCGCTATCGTAATAACGGCTTGGGCTGTTACTCGGTTTTAATATTTGCGCGATAGTCATCGAGAGCATCGGCAAACACCTGTATCGGATCATGCTCCTGACCAATGACCTCGCGAATCGACGCTTCACTGGCATGATGAACGCCATCCCCCAAATAAAAGGCCAGTGCATTAATTATTTCTTCGTAAGCACATGTCTCTTTACTCACTTTCGCCTCCTAAAGCTTTTTTAATTGCAGAATCAACTAATTTAACCGCCTCTTCATCTTGCGTTGGAATCCATGGCTGAATGAATTGCAGTGCTTTAAGCATTTCTGGGGCTGCCGAGATTAGGTCTGCGTTTGCTCGCTGGCATTTATGGTCCAAATCAAACTCAACCCATGCTACCGGCAATATCATTCCGTATGACTGGTCATCATCTTTGCAAACAGGCCCGATGCTACGATCGCTTTTCGAAGCAACCCAAGGGCCATTGGTCCCCAAAAATTCTGGTATATCTGTTTCTTTGCTCATCTTCACTTACTCCCAACTAGGCGTATAAACACCGCCATGTGATAGAAATCATCTTTGGTTAGATACACGATTAAGCCTCTACAAATTCACCGTCTTCATTCAGCGTGTAAAATACATTTGGCTTGATACCGTTATCACCAACCTTGCTTGCTCGGATGTGAATCAACTCACCATCATCATTTCGGTATACGCACACAATCGCG
>NZ_JAGFPG010000002.1:0-779099 GCF_025962675.1 Candidatus Symbiopectobacterium sp. NZEC127 | reverse complement strand
GCGGGGTGGAGCAGCCTGGTAGCTCGTCGGGCTCATAACCCGAAGGTCGTCGGTTCAAATCCGGCCCCCGCAACCAACTTCTTGAATCAAGAAGCTTACCAACAATAAACACCCTGACGGGTGTTTTTTTGTTTTTGTCCTGTCAATACCGCTAGCGCCTCACTTACGGTTTCCCACGCTGGCAAAGTACGCCTTAATCCCTGCCAGAATAGATTCCGCAATTTGCTGCTGAAAGTGGCTGGTGCGCAATTTACGCTCCTCTTCCAGATTGCTGATAAACGCCGTTTCTACCAGAATAGAGGGAATATCGGGCGCTTTTAACACCGCAAACCCGGCCTGATCGACCTTGTTCTTGTGCAGCTTGTTCACTCTGCCGAGTCGTTTGAGGATTTCGCCGCCAAATTTCAGGCTATCGCTGATGGTGGCAGTCTGCACCAGATCAAACAGCGTATGGTCGAGGTAGCGATCGCCACTCATGCCCACGCCGCCAATCAGATCTGATTCGTTTTGCGTTTCCGCCAAAAAGCGCGCTGCGGTGCTGGTTGCACCTTTCTTCGACAGCGCAAACACCGAAGAACCGCGCGCCGCACGGTTGGTGAAGGCATCCGCATGAATCGAAACAAACAGATCGGCGCGCTGCTTACGCGCTTTCGCCACCCGCACGCGCAGCGGAATAAACACATCCTCATTGCGCGTCATGTACGCCTTCATATTGGGTTCGCGTTCAATCAGACTGCGTAGCCGCCGCGCAATCTGCAACACAATATCTTTCTCACGCGTGCGATTTTTACCAATGGCTCCGGGATCTTCGCCGCCGTGACCGGGATCGAGCATGATAACCAACGGACGATCGCGCCCCGCTTTGCCCGCCAACGGCGCTTCCGGCGGTAATTTACTCTCCAGATCGCCCTTGTTGTAATCCTCCAGCAGCGCCAGCAGCGGATCTTCCGCATTGTCATAGCGCCCAACCGCAGGATAGAGATCCAACACCAATCGGTGTTTAAACTCAGCGATGGGATCGAGGGTAAAAACTTTCGGGTTAGTGGCTTGCTTCAGTTCTAACACCAGCCGCACGGTTTTGGGATCAAACTGCCCAATGCGGGCTTCTTTGATTAACGGATCGTCAGACTGAAACTGCTGTGACACCGTTTTCAACACGCTGTTGAGTTGGATATCGTCGATATCCACGACCAGCCGGTCGGGGTTGGTTAGCATAAACTGCTTGTATTTTAGCGTGCGGTTAGACTCTAGCGTGACGCGGGTATAGGCTGAAGAAGGCCAGACGCGAACGGCGATCACCTGGGCGTCAGCGGCCCATCCAGCGCCGCTGACGCTCAATAACCAGGTTGCCGCCGCGCCTTGCAGGAGACGGCGGCGAGTCTGATTGTGATTCGAATAAGACATGCCACTCCAATTCGTTATGCTGTGAGTATTGTGGTGCTGTAGTTAATGTGATGCTGTAGTTATGGTTGTGCTGTCGCAAGCAGGCACTGGCGAAAGTGCTCAAACGGTAATATCAGGCAGAAAAAACGCCGACAAACAGACAATCCGCCGCGATAATACGCGAAAAAGATGAAGTCAGTGTTAACGGTGTGAAAACTTTAACGAATCTTCCTGCCTCTGTCATGTAAAAATCATCATGTCGGCGTATAACCACCGGAGAGAACAAGCCCGTCATTCAGGGCAAGAATCTGCCCGCCACAGGAAAGGTCGTAATAACGTTGAACACGACCGAATTGTGAGACTTACTCCTTGCCTTTTCGTTCAATTAGAATAAAAATACATAAATTACGAATAAAAATTCACTCAGAGAGGCTCGCAGTGAAGGAACGCAGTACAGAACTGGTCCAAGGCTTCCGCCATTCGGTTCCTTATATCAACGCGCATCGCGGCAAAACCTTTGTCATCATGCTGGGCGGTGAGGCGATTGAACATGAAAACTTCGCCAACATCGTCAACGATATTGGTCTGCTGCATAGCCTCGGCATCAAGCTGGTAGTGGTTTATGGCGCCCGCCCGCAAATTGATGCCAGCCTGACCACACACCATTTCGAGCCGCGTTATCATAAGCATACCCGTGTCACCGACAGCAACACGCTGGATCTGGTGAAACAGGCCGCAGGCATGCTGCAACTGGATATCACCGCGCGCCTTTCCATGAGTTTGAATAATACGCCGCTACAGGGCGCGCACATCAACGTGGTGAGCGGTAACTTTATTATCGCCCAGCCGTTGGGGGTGGATGATGGCGTGGACTACTGCCACAGCGGTCGCATCCGGCGTATCGATGAAGCGGCGATACATCGCCAGCTAGACAGCGGTGCCATTGTGCTGCTCGGCCCGGTTGCCGTTTCTGTCACGGGCGAGAGTTTCAATCTGACGTCTGAAGAAGTGGCTACCCAGTTGGCCATCAAGCTGAAGGCCGAGAAAATGATCGGCTTCTGTTCGTCTCAAGGGGTTACCACGCAGGATGGCACCATCATTTCTGAATTGTTCCCCGACGACGCCCAGCGCTGCATTGAAGAGCGTGAAGCCGATGGCGATTACAACTCGGGGACGGTGCGTTTCTTGCGCGGTGCGGTGCGCGCGTGCCGCAGCGGCGTGCGCCGTAGTCACCTGATCAGCTATCAGGAAGACGGGGTGCTGGTGCAAGAGCTGTTCTCTCGCGACGGGATCGGTACGCAGATCGTCATGGAGAGCGCGGAGCAAGTGCGTCGTGCCACCATCAACGATATTGGCGGCATTCTCGAACTGATCCGCCCGCTGGAGCAGCAGGGGATACTGGTGCGCCGCTCGCGCGAACAGTTGGAAATGGAGATCGATAAGTTTACCGTGGTGGTCCGCGATAACCTGACCATCGCCTGCGCTGCGCTGTATCCGTTCCCTGAAGAGAGCATCGGAGAAATGGCCTGCGTCGCAGTACATCCTGACTACCGCAGTTCCTCGCGCGGAGACATGTTGCTGCAACGCGTTGCGGCACAGGCGCGTCAACAGGGGCTGAAGAAACTGTTCGTCCTCACCACGCACAGCATCCATTGGTTCCAGGAGCGCGGCTTTCAGCCCGCCGAAGTGGAGATGCTGCCCAAACGCAAACAGGAGCTGTATAACTACCAGCGCCGTTCAAAGATCCTGGTGATCGACCTGTAGTTCTTGCGCACCACGCCGGTATGCAACCCCGTGTACCGGCACTGCCATTATCTCCCCACCCTGAGCAATCGCGCAGAGACTTATCGCGCCTCAGCGCGTAGAATGCTCGCGTTATGTACGTCACTGCCCGGCCACGAAAGCGGCCATACAGGACAGTAACACCGGTACAGGAATACCATGATCAAAGCACTCTGTATGCTGCTCGGCATGGGGCTGATGTTTCAGGCCGCTTGCGCCACGCCGCTGCACATTGACGAAGTCACTGTTAAAACAGGCCACTACTACGTTGGTCCGGTTTTTGGTCAGCACGCCTACGCCGAGCACGCCAACACCTCACTCACCGCTTATAACATCATGACCACCGCTGTCACCTATCGCTTTTATCACACTCTGCTGACATGGGCGACAGAGCAAGGCTACATGATTGAAGGCGGATGCAACGGCGCACACTTCGAAGATTGCCTTGCGCCCGAACAAGACGGCGGCACACATCCTGTCACCAATGTCTCCTGGTGGGATGCCGTTATATTTGCCAATGCGTTGAGTGCTCGACAGGGATTAACGCCCTACTATCTGACTAACGATGGGCAACCGCTTAAACACCAACCAGAGCCAGACGCAGAACACACCATTCGCACCGATCCTGATGCGTCAGGCTACCGTTTGCCGTCACGCGATGAATGGGAAGTGGCGGCCAGAGGCGGTGCTCCCGGTTTGGCGAATCGCACCTATGGCTTCTTTTATGCTGGCAGTAACGCGCCAGATAGCGTGGCACATTTCGCCTCTCAGGAAGCCACCACCTTCGGCACTCGCCCCGTCGCATCAAAACGTCCTAATGCCCTCGGGCTGTATGACATGAGCGGAAATGTGTCTCAGTGGCTTAACGATACCGTTGCGGTTGAAGGCGGTAAAACGCTCTACCTGTTCTGCGGCGGAAGCTATATGACACAAGGCAACCTGCGCAGCGGGTGTGATGCACATACGCCGGGTTTTATGATGTCGGATATCGGTTTTCGTCTGGTAAGGACACTGCATGCACCTTAAATACGCGTTGTTCCTCTTGTTATCCTGGGTTGCACTGTTTCCAGACAACCTCTGGGCACAACCCACAAACAGTGACTATCAGCGGGCTTTACGTGACTATTTTGCCGCAGAGCCTCCGCACTGCCTCGGCGTAAAGCAATGGCCGGTATATAGCCACGCCCAGGATGCCCCCTGGATTACCGGACGCATGCAGGCACTGGTAGATGCGGGATTAGCATTGGAGACACGTCAGGGAGAGAACATTGTTTATCAGTTAACGCCGGAGGCCGAGCACGCGTGGCGCACCGCAGGCGATCTCTGCTTTGGGCGCATGGAACTTGACAGCGTCATCGCTATTGAGCCGGTCGCACAGGGGATGAGTGCGGTCTATTTCACCTACCGCTTAACCCAACTGGCACCTTGGGCCAGCAATGCCTCGCTGCGTTTTGCATTTAGCGAAGCGGATAACCTGATCGCAGGCAGCACCAAGACGCGCTATTCCGCCACGTTTCGCATCACCAAGCAGGGAAAGTTGATGCTTCACAGCCCCCCGATTCCAGTAGAGCTGGATTTCTAGCGTTTCAGGTACCGGAAAGGATACGTGTTTCCAGCCCGCTAAAGCGACGCGTTGGTGTTCTCACCGCGCGACACAAGATGTTTATCTCCGCGTAGAGCGACAATTGCGTGCGCGCACGCGTAACCGCGGTGTACACCAACTCGCGCGTCAACACCGGCAAAAAGCCGTTCGGCAACACCAGTGCGGTATGATCGAACTCCGATCCTTGAGATTTGTGCACGGTCATGGCGTAAGCGGTTTCATGCGGCGGCAAGCGACTCGGGCTGACCGGCTTCATCTGACCATCCGGCAGTTGGAAATAAACGCGCAACTCCCCTGCCTCATTCGGCATGGCAATCCCGATATCGCCGTTAAACACGCCAAGCAGCGCATCGTTACGTGCAATCATGACCGGACGCCCGGAATACCAGGGATTCGCCGGATTACGGCCGCGATGAATCAGCCCAGCCTGTTGCAGCGCCTGCTCAATACGCACGTTTAATCCGGCGACGCCAAACGGACCGTCACGCAGCGCGCACAATAAGCGAAAACGGTTAAATGCCGCCAGCACCGGTGCGGCCTCCTGCCCCTGCGCAACCGCCTGCAAATAGTCACGATACCCCGCCACACACTGCGCCAACATCTGCTGGTAATCCGCTTCCTGCTCCAGCGGCAGGCAGTGCAAATCGTCACGTTCATCCTGCAACACCAGCCGGACCTGACGTTCATCGCCAGCGTTTACCGCTCGCGCCACGATGCCAATGCCGGAGTGCTGATCGAACCGGTAACTCTTTTGCAGCAGGCACAAACTGTCTGCCACCGCAGGGCTCACGTCGGATGACGCCACCAACCGGTAGCCCGTCAGTTGTTCGAGTTCCTCAACGCGTTGAGTACTATAGCCCCGCGCGGCAAAACGGCAGATATCGCCCAGTACCGCCCCGGCTTCAACGGAGGCCAACTGATCGCGATCGCCCAGGAAAATTACCTGCGCTGTCGCAGGCAGTGCCAATACCAGGTTTGCCATCATCGGCAGATCCACCATCGAGGCTTCATCCACCACCAGCACATCCAGATGGAGCGGATTGCCCTGGTGATAACGCAAGCGTTGACTGTCAGGTACCGCCCCTAACAGACGGTGCAGCGTGGTCGCTTCCCGCGGCAAATGACGCTGCTGAGCCTCCTCCAGCGGCAGTTTGCTTAACGCACTGCGCAATGACTCCGTCAAACGCGCCGCCGCTTTTCCTGTCGGGGCAGCCAGTTGAATGCGTAACGGCTTATCCCCTTGATGCAGCAACAGCATGGCGGCCAGCAGTTTAGCTACCGTCGTGGTTTTTCCCGTGCCCGGCCCGCCGGAAATCACCGATACCCGACGCGTAAGCGCTACGGCAGCAGCCACTTTTTGCCAATCCACCTCGGCGTCAAGCGGCGAAAACAAGCGATCTAACACACGACGCACGGCAAGGGGATCAGGTTGAATATCAACAACATGGCTCTCGGTAAAAAAGGCCGCCACCTGCACTTCGCTCAGCCAATTGCGTTGCAGATAAAGCCGTTGGTGTTGCAACACCAGCGGCGTTGTCTCATGTCCATCGCTCACGGCGGGCGAAGCCAGCAGGATTTGCTGCCACGCCGTACTATCCGGCAGCCCAGCGAGCTCCCACAGCGCGCGCGCCAGTGCAGGATCGCGTCCATCAAACAGGGTTTCAGGGTGCAATTCCGCCAAAGGCAAACAGACGTTGCCCGCACCCGCCGCTGCGCTCACTAACGCCGCCGCCAATTGCACCGGTGCAGGCTGCCCATCGGTCAGCATCCGCGCAAACTGTACATCCAGAGGGCGCAGCAGTTGGCGCTCCATAGCCGTCGCCAGCAAGTCCATCATTGGCGTTCTCCTGACAGAGCCACTTCACCGCTGAACAAGCTGTCGAGGTGCTCGACAAATTCTCGCGGCAGGCGCTGGGTGAAAATACCATTCGTGGGAAGTACCGGGTCGACACCGCGCAAAAACAGGTAGATCGCGCCACCGATGTGGCGGTCGTAGTCATAATCCGGCACCCGATGGCGCAAATAGCGATGCAGAGCCAGCGTATACAGCTGGTACTGCAAATCATAACGGTGCGCCATCATTGCGGCTTGCATGGCAGACTGCGTGTAGGCACTGGCGTTTTCTCCCAGCCAGTTGGACTTATAATCCAGCAGGTAGTAACGGCCCTGCCAGCAAAACACCAGATCGATAAAGCCTTTCAGCATTCCCTGCACCTGTTGAAAGGAGAGCGGTGGGCACTGTGCTGACAGCGGATCGTAGCGTTTCGCCAGAGCGTCCAGCGCGGTTGCCTGTAGCAGAGCATCTATCGGCAGATAAAAAGCCAGCTCGGCGATACGTTGCTGCGCGGGCACGCTTGCCAACGTCAACGGGGCATCCGAGGCGGGCATATCCGCATTGAGCGGCGCATGCAGCAAGGCCGAAAACCACACCTGCAAGGTGGGTGCCCACCCGCTTGCCATGCCATGTGCTATCAACTGCGCTTCCAGCCAGTCAACGCTGACGGGTTGGCTAAAATCCAAGGTTTCAAACAGACTATGCAAAAAGGTTCCCGGCCCCGCGCCTTTGGGGAAGCTGTGCGGGGTGAGCGCTTGCTCACTCTCTTCGGGTGCAAGGTTGCGCGGGTCCAACGCGGCATCAACGTCCAGGCGGGGAAACAGCTCTTGTGCCATTGCCGCACCCAGTTGTAGAGGATGTTGTTGCGAGCCATGCTGTTGTAAACCCGAATAGCTGGTTACTCGCCAGTTATTGGTAAGCAGGCGCTCACATTCACTAGCGCGCAGCACTGCTGGCGTGTCCGCAGTGTCTTGCCAGGGAATACCATCCCATTCGCGTACAGAGTTTACCGCAACGCCATCACCCGCCCCTGCCAGCGTATGCAGTGCCGCGACCAGGGTATCCGCATCCGCCTCCTTGCCGCGTTGCAGCAAATAGCCGAGCGCATTGAGGTGCATGTCTGTCGTTTCACTTTTGCGCCGGGTGCGCTGTAGCGGTGCCACCCCCACGCTACAGTGATAAATCGAGCGCGTCAGCGCCACGTACAGCAGCCGTAAATCTTCCGCCAGCCGCTCTTCCTCAGCCAACTGCTGGCTTTCTTCCCCCTTATTGACGTCGAGCAACGCTTGAAAGGTGCGCCTGTCATGGTAGATACCATCGGGCTGAGGACGAAAGTGACAAATAAACGGTAGCCAGACCAGCGGATATTCCAGACCTTTGGATTTATGGATGGTGACAATTTGCACCAGATGGCGATCGCTCTCTAAACGCAATTGCTGGTTTTCGGCCTGCGGATTGGGCTGCAAAATCTGCTGCGCCAGCCAGCGCACCAACGCATGCTCGCTTTCCAGCGTGGCTCCAGCGTGTTGCAGCAGTTCGCCCAGATGCAAGAAATCGGTTAACCGACGTTCACCTTCACGGCTAGCCAGTAGATTTTCCGCCAAACGGTAATGCGACATCAGTGAGCGCAGCATTGGGAGCACGCCACGCCGCTGCCAAAGATCGCGAAACGCGGCAAAGGTATCGACCTGCGCATCCCAATCCGCCTCGCTCTGGTTTAGCGCATCAATCTGCTGCGCGCTGAATCCCAGTAAGGAGGTCGCCAGCGCGCTGCGCAACGTGCGTTCCTGTTCGGGCGCCAGCACGGCCTGCAACAGCCACAGCACCTCACGCGCTTCTTGTGTGGTGAAAACGCTGTCTCGGTTGGAGAGATAGACGGAGGGAATGGCAAGACGGCGCAACGCATCTCGCACCAACGCTGCTTCATGGCGGCTACGCACCAGGACACAAATATCCGATGCCTGCACCGGAGAGCGCACGCGGCCATTATCCAGCCAGGCGGTATGGCGTTGACCCGCTTGCAGCCAGTCGCGAATTTGCATGGCACACTGCTGCGCCATCAGTTGCTGATACTCGCCGGTGCCCAACGCCGTCGAACCCGACAGACAAAATTGCAGTGCGGGCTGCGACACGCCGTCCATCTCGAAACGCAGCCCCTGTTTACCCGGCGCAGGCTTAACCGGCAAAAAAGGGATCGCCGAAAAAATAAACGGATTGTCGACGCATTGAAACAGGCGATTGACACCGCTGACCATCTCATGGGAAGAGCGCCAGTTGGTTTCCAGCGTGTAGTGCGCCTTAACATCGGCACGCGCCCGCATGTAAGTGAAAATATCCGCGCCACGGAAGGCATAGATAGCTTGTTTCGGGTCACCGATCAACAGCATGCCGCTGTCGGGTTGTTCACCATAGATGGCGCGGAAAATACGATACTGCTGCGGATCGGTATCCTGAAACTCATCGATCATTGCCACCGGATGGCGCTGACGTATCTCGGCCGCCAGTTGCTCACCCAGCGGCTGGCACAGCGCCTCATCCAGACGGCTCAGCAGGTCGTCAAATCCCAAGGCAGCGCGGCGCAATTTCTCGCTGCGTACCGTCGCGCGAATATCATGCAACGCCCGATCGATAACAATATCGCGCAGTGACAGCGGTGTGGTAAGCAGCGTTTCGATAGCCGAAAACACCGGAAGCACGGGTGGCGCGCCCTTCTTGGTTTTCTCGTTCAACGTGGATTGAGCGAACCGTTCCAGCGCTTTTGGCAACGCATAGTCGGTGGTTTGCGCTTCGGCCCAAAAGCTAACGCTTTCTACCCAGCCGGGTAGATAACGGTTACTGTAGCTGCGCTTGTCCACATCCGATTCAAGAATGCACTTCTCCACCTGCGCTGCCACCTGTCGCCACTGCTGCTTGATGTCATCAATGCGCGCCAGAATCTGCTGATGACGTTGTAACAGCGTCTCATCCGGTGCGGGAGGATTATGCAGTTGTGGCGCTTCACCCTGTAAATAGGGGGCAAGCTCGCGCAGTAACGCATCCGGCCCACTCCAGAGTTGACCAATAACGCTAACCACATCAAACGGCAAGGGATAACAGTAACGCCGCCAGAAATCGGCGCAGGCCTGCCGGGTAAGAAGCTGTTCATCTTCGATCAATTCCTGATCGAAGAGCGACCCGGACTCGAAGGCATGGCTCCCGAGCATGCGCTGACAAAAGCCGTGGATAGTGTAGATGGCAGCTTCATCCATTTGCCGCTCGGCATTGAGCAACCACTCAGCAGCCAGTTGTTTATCCGGCAGTTGCGCCAGCAGCGCCGAAAAAAGCGCATCTTTACTGTCACCAGACAGGCAAGCCAGACGCAACGCATGGATGTTAGCGCGAATACGATCGCGCAGTTCCTCAGTGGCCGCCTCGGTAAAGGTCACCACCAGGATCTCTTCCACCAACAGGGGTTTAGGATACGCCGCCTCGCCGCCCAGCCCTAATAACAGGCGTAGATAGAGCCCCGCCAGCGTATAGGTTTTACCCGTACCGGCGGAGGCTTCTATCAACCGCTCACCAAACAGGGGGAGCGTAAGCACATCAAGCGTACGCGGCGTATCCTCACTCATGGAGCGACCTTCTCAACTACATTTTTTTTCTCAACCGCCGAGACTTTTTCGGCAGACAACACGCCGCTACGCGGTTTTTCAATCACGCGCTGTTTCACCGGCAGAGTCTGTTGCAGCGTTGAGGCATTGGGGTAAAGCGTCCAGCCTTTCGGCGCAGCGTAGTCAGCCTTATCGTGGTGGCTGCCCGAAATTTGCGACAACACAGCCAGCCCCTGTGGTGCCAGAGCCTGTTCGAAGAAGCGAGCAAGTTGCTCAACCGTCAGCGGTTTAAGCGCCTCAATCAGTTTTTCACGGGTGTTGAACGCGAAGTTTTCGCGATCGAGATCGTTACGCAACCGGCCAACCTCTTCGTTCATCGTTTGTGGACGCTGGCTCAGTTCGGTAATCAACGCCTGTTTGTACTGTTCAAACTCATCGGCTTTGATGGCACGCAGGCGCGGCTTGGTCTTCTGGAAGAAATCCAGATAACGCTGATACAGGTAAGCAGGCTGTTGGCTGTTACTTTGCAGCAAGAACCCGATACCGAACTGGCGGCCAACAATGGTCGGGAAGGAGAACACCGCATAACCGAGTTGCTCTTCCGTTCTCAGTTGGTTATAGAACCACGGCTGAATGATCTGATTGAGTAGCGAACTGTACGCCATGCCCTGCACTTCACCGTAACCGGTTGGAATATACACCGCAGCCAACGCAGAATCAGTGCTGCTCCCCGTACGTTGCAGGTTGGCAAGCTGAGTACGCGCGACTTCCACATTCGGGGAACGCCACCAGATTTGCCCTGAACAGGCCAGACGCGCTTTGATATCCTGCGCCAGTTTGGTTATCTGACCTTCGGTGAGGTTACCGACGGCCAGCATTTCCGGTGCGGCATCACGCAGCAACGCGTCACGGAAGGCCATGACATCGTCCAGCGAAATATCCTTAAGCAGAGCACGCCGCTCTTCTCGCTCGGTATAAGGTAATGAAGAGATCGCCTGGACAGGCTCCAGTGCCTGCTCATACGCTTTGGCATTTTCAGCGGCATCCAACTGCTGAATATACCAAGATTTCGCCTGTTCCAACTGTGCTGGGGTCGCCGTATAGCTTGCGTACCCTTCGACCAGCGCCAGCATCAACTTGGGCAAATGTTGCGTGTAGCCATTGGCGTTGATGGTGAGCCCATCGTTCCCACGGGTAGAGAAGCTGATGCCTCCCACCGAGGCTTGATAGCTCAACTCATCCAGCGCCAAACCTGCCAGATAGTCATTAAGCTGAAACATCACCTGATGGCGTGCCGTATCCTGCGCCATCGGGTTACGCAGCAACACCGTGACGTTAGCTTTCGGTTCATCGGCAAAATAGCGGCTCGGCATGTAAAGCACACGCAACCCCGGCTGCTGTAGCACCATTTTGGGGTAGTTCTGCACTTCACCGCGCTTGATCAGCGAAAAATCAGTCGGGATATACGGGTTTGGCGTCGGCAGCGTGAGCGCCATTTTCTCACCCAGCGTTTGCCAGCGGGTAAACTGCGCCGGGGCTATTTTGTCCACCTGATACGGCGCATTGACAAAATAAGCCTCTTTGTTGTGCGGCGCATCGGGGCTTATCAGCCAGATACGCGCACGTTCCGGCGTCATGCTGGCCAAACGTTGCTTAATCGCATCAGGATCAAAGCGATCGGCCAGATAGGCGGCATCCAGCGTATGTTCCACCGGCACGCGCATCATGGTATCCACCAGCCATTCGATATAGCCCATGTCACGCTTAACAGACTGATAGCGGAAATCGAGCGCCATCACGCGGGAGATTTCATCAAAATAACGCTGCTGGATCCCTTCCTGCTGCAACAATTGCAGATAATGGAAAATGGCAGCCACTACCACGTCATACTGCTCAAGCCCTTTATCGGTCAGGGTAACAGAGATGTTAAACAGGCCACCGTTACGATCAACAATGGGGTCAGCGCCTGCGCCCAAAGACTCGATCAATCCTTGCTTTTGCAGCCAGTCCGACAAGGTATTTTGGCTGCGATTGCCAATCAAATAGCTGATATAGGTGTTGGTTTGGCTGCGGAATGCCTGACTGGTAGGGTCGGTCTGTTCCATGACATCGCCGCGAAATTCAATACGCAGTTGCTTGCGCGGCTGCGCTGGCACGTAATGAATCATGATACCGCGCTGATCGTCCGTCACTGACGGTGCTGTGATGGCAGGCACCTTGGCCTGACGGTTGGCGATGCGCCCGAAAGTCTCTACCGCCATTTTCGCCAATTCCGGCAAGGGTTGGTTGCTGTAGATCACCCCTTTCATCAGGTTAGCCGAGTAGTAACGCTGATAGAACGCCAGCAGTTCATCATGCAGCTTGCTGCCGGGCTTGTCCTTAAGGGTTTCCAGGTTCCCGCCGGAAAAACGTGATGCCGGGTGCGCCGGATTTAGCGTTTCCGCGCCCACCTGTACCATGCGGTGTCCGTCGCGCGAGCGCGCCATGGTCAGTTCAGCATTGACTGCATTGCGTTCGCGATCCGCATTGACCGGATCGAGCAGCGGCTCGGCAATGGCATCCGCCAGACGATCGAGCGCAGGCTGTAATGCCGCATTTTCGACTTCCAGATAATAGGCAGTACGGTACGGTGCAGTACTCGCATTGTGGCTACCACCGTGTTTTTTCAGGAATTCGGCCAACGCATCCGCCTGCGGATAGCGTTTGGAACCCATCAGTACCATGTGTTCCAGATAGTGGGCCAGTCCCAATTGGCTGTTGGGATCGTCGAGTGAACCGATAGGCAGCGCCAGCGATGCTAACGAACGGGTCGCCTGAGGATCGGACACCAACAATACCGTCATGCCGTTATCTAACGTGATTGCCTGATAATTACGCGGATCGTTTTCTCCCTTGCGAATAACCTGCTCCAAAGGACGCCACCCTGCGGTTTGCGCCCACGCTGAGGACACACCGCTCAGCAGCAACATCATCATGCCGATACAACAGGCAAACTGTTTACGCCATTCTCTCTTCATTACCGTCCTTTCTCTCACGTCAATCTCGTCGTTCTTGATTCACTGCCATCACATCCGTTCGCTTATGCCTGATTGGCGCGCAGGATCGGCAACAGCCAGGTTTTTGCCGCTGTAACAATCGCCTCAATGCGGGCTTCATCCAGTTCCGGCACGATACGCTGCAAATAGAAATCCTCACCTTCACCGGGCACCATCACGTTGCCAGCCCAGCTTTGTTGCAGCTTATTCAATGCGTTGTGCACCACATCGGGTGCATCGTTCAGCGTGCCGCTTGATGCATCGTAGCATGCTTGCAGCCAAGCCCCGCCGCTCTGATGCAGTAATAATAGTGGGGCGTTCATGCCTTGTTGATATCCTTTAATCATATGCGCCATCTGGCGTTGTGCTTCCTCCACAGAAACCGCAGCAAAGCGCCAGACCGTCTCTTCACGGCCATACATGCGGCTCTCTCCCAAGCCTCCCGCCAGACAGTACGCCAGATGGTCCAACCACAGGGCCACGCCATCTTTCATGCCTAATCGCGCCGGTCGCCAGCGCAACAACCCATCACGCTGTACCTGCATCACCCAGCCACTCAGGCGTACACTGTCTAGCGTCACGTCAAGTTCCAGGCTGGTCATTCCCGCCGCATCACGCTCCGCGCTGACGCTATCAGCCAGCGCCTGCATCTCCTGACGCTGCTTTTGCCAATACAACTCACCAAAAGCACCATAAGGAAGTTCGCCCGCCGCGCGCGCGCGGTGTAACAGTTCATCGGCATCCTCTTGCGCAATCAGGGTATTGAGCAGTTGTGCATTCAACTGATAGCGGCTGAGGTTATCCAGCGCGAACGGTTCTTCATCGAGCAGTTCGTCGTTCTGCACCACAAAGTTCACGCCCAGACGCGCCTGGAAAAAGGTTTTGACAGGGTGACGATAAAAACGTTTCAACGCATCCAACGTAATATCGGGATAAGTGACCGACGCCAGTGGCGTATCAAACAACGGCTGTGGCAGCCCGGTGCGCCCGGCAGCGGCCAGCCATTCGCTGGCGAAGCTGCATGGCTGAGCGTGCTCAAGGAAGTTATCCTTGTCAAACGGCATACGCGTATGTTCGCGGCACAGATGGGCACAAACGCGTGCAGCGCTGCTGTCCAGATCCTGCGCTTCATCCCCTGGCAAATGATAGCTTTGCGCCAAATACTCCATCAGTTCGCTTACCAACACGGAGGGATAACGCTTCTTATTATCCTGAATGGCGCGACCGATGTAACTGATATAAAGCCGCTGTTGCGCCGAGATGAGCGCTTCCAGAAACAAATAGCGGTCATCATCACGACGGCTGCGGTCACCGCGCTGCCCCTTCTGCGCCATCAGGTCAAACCCCAGCCGAGGCAACGTTCGCGGATAAACACCGTCGTTCATCCCCAGCAGGCAGACCACTTTGAAGGGAATCGAGCGCATAGGCATCAGTGTGCAGAAGTTAATGGCACCGGCGAGAAAGCGCTGACTCAGTTTTTCCCGATCCAAGCGTTGGGCCAAGTCGTCACGCAGCAACGCCACCGGGATCGCTTCATCAAACGCATTGGCGACTGCCGCCCCCAGCATCGCCTGCCACTGCTGCTCAATCAGAGAGAGCGCCGCATCGCTGTCGCTATCCGCAATGAAGAGATCGTCCAACAGTTGCCGACACATCGGCAACCATTGTGCTGGCGTGCGCGCTACCCGCAGACGCTGACGCCATTGACTGAGCTGCGCCAATAATTCCGCCAACTGCCCTACCAGTTGGGCAATCAAGCCGCTCGATTCATCGTAGGGCAACACGCCCTGCCAAGCCCCGGCGCTGCTGTTCATCGCATAGCCCAGCAGCATGCGTGTCAGGCCAAAACGCCAGGTGTGCTGGCCGGTAACCGGCAAATCAAGATCGCGCACGTTGTCGTCATCAAGTCCCCAGCGTACGCCAGATTCCATCACCCACAGCCGCAAACGGCGCAGTCCTTCTTCATCGATACCAAAACGGGCAGAAAGCGCCGGGACTTCAAGCAGCGACAACACCTGCTCGGCGGTAAAACGGCTGTGTGGCAACTCCAGCAGGCTGAGAAACGCAGGCAGAACCGGATGAGCGTGGCGTGCTCGCTGGTCGGAAATGGCAAAAGGCAAATAGCGCGCTGTCGGCGCATTGCCAAACACCGCTTGAATGAAAGGCGTATAGCTATCAATGTCCGCCATCATAACGATAACATCACGCGGCGTGAGTGTTTCATCCTCCCCCATCATCGCCAACAGTTGGTCATGCAATACTTCGACCTCACGCTGCGGGCTATGACAGGCGTGAAAGGTGAGCGAAGCATCCTGCGGCGTAAGCAGGCGCTTGCGCTCACTGCTGGCCTGCGCCTGTGCGCTATCGGCAATAACGCTGCCGTCGTCAAGCTCCAGAATATCGCGCTGCATTTGCTGCAATAGCGTTGTGCCATCAAGCTCGACAAAGGCTTCGATGTCATCCACTTCGTCAATCTGCGCCAACTGATAGAGATGATCTCGCCCCAGTTTTCCCCAGCTTGCCAGCAGCGGATTAACAATGCGCTGTTCGCCCTGATCGTTGAATAACGCATCGACATTGGCGGGATCGCGAAACAGCGGACGGTATTGATCTTCCGCGCCGTGGCTATGACTGTGCAAACGACGCTGACGACTTTTCAGCTTCGCCAAAAAATGGCGATCCTGAATATCACTCCAGTAATCCCGACATGGGTTAGTAAACAGCAGATGCACATCAATATGCTTCGCCAATGCACGCAACGCATGCAAGTAAACTGGCGGTAGCGCTGAAATGCCGCAGATAAACACGCGCGGCGGTAGCCCTTGCGGGCAGGTATTGGTCTGCTCCAGCGTCTCGATAAAGCGTTGATAGAGGCGAGCGTGGTGCCACTCTTTCTGTTCCAGTTGCGCACTGTATTGCAAAAGCGCACGCCACAGTTCGGCTTGCCACACCTGCGCATCACCCAACCCGTCCACCAGCGCACCGGCTTGCCACTGTTTGATCCACTCAGGTCGATAAATCAGATATTGATCGAACAGATCCGCAACCCGCTGTGCCAGTTGATGCCGTTTGCGTTTATCCGCGTCATCTTGCAAATAGTGACTCAACGGCAAGAATGACGGGTCATCTTGCTGCTGAGGCAGAATATGCATCAACTTCCAGGTCATCGCTTCCTTGCTGAAGGTGTTTTCCGCCGGGATATCCGGCAACACGCGCCGACACATGTCCCACAAAAAAACACCGGGTAAAGGAAAATGCAGATTGGCAGCAATCCCAAAGTGAGTCGCGAGTTCGATCTGTAACCATTGCGCCATACCAGGGCTTTGAACCAGGATCGTTTCAGGCTGAAATGGATCCTGCAACGGTTGGCGCGCTATCAGCGTCACCATAAGCGTTTTCAAAATATCTAACTGGTTTGAGTGATAAACCCTGAACATGATGATTCCCGTTTCGGTGCCCGCAAACCCTGCTCACCGTCAATTCAATTGCCTTCTGGCACGGTTCGCTGAGTCGTCTCAGTAAAACAAAACCAACGGTACAAGCGAGCCTGATAGTGCTGCGGCGTTGTCACCGTTGAGGAGACGCGCAGACACGCTGCCGTCTGGAACTGCTCCGTCAAATGCAACTGCCATCCAGGAGGAAGATCGCGTTCAAGCAACGCCGATGACTCCCCTCCCCGACCGGCAGCATAAATGGCAAGCTGCTGATATGCCAGATGCCATGCCTGCCGTTGCTGCCATTGATGTACAAAGGCCTGCTGCAAGCGCTGATGATATTGCAGTAATCCTAACACCGATACGGCAAAAAACAGCGCGGCGATGGAGGTTTCCACCAACCCAAACCCTTGTTGACGTTGTCTTTGGCGACACCACCCACAAGGCCTTCGCAGGCTAGCCACCACAAATCGCCTCCTGCCTTTCGGGGCAAAAATCCAGCCAGCCCCCCGCGATGGGCTTCAGCAGGCTCGTCTCGCCTTCAGGCTCGATGGGCACCACGCGCTGATAGAGCACCATCACCGATGAGGAAGCGGGAAGATGCCCCTCACCGCGCAGCAACATATAGTGCTCACCGGGCACTTGCCGCAAACAGACTCGCAACCCTTCAGTTGCATAGGCGAAGCATTGTTCGTCGGAACGGTTGCCCATAAACCACATCTGCCCAATGCCCCATTGTAGCGACGATTCGGCCAACACCAGCGTTTGCCAATAGCGGCGCTCATCATGGGTAAGAGACAGTGCGCTGTCCAACTGCCGTTGCATCCCCGTCATTAACAACAACCCCGCGGCTGCCAGCAACATCACCATCAAGAGCGCACCGTTGCCCTGCTGGCTCCAGCGTTTCATGCGTTATGCCCTGCAATCCAGCGTACCGTATGGCGCGCGATCTCAGGACGACGAAACCAGTGCCCCGCCAGATGTACTTCATAAAGCGTCAGTCCGGCCACATTACGCCATGCGATCACCTCGAAACGCGTTACCGTCACTTCCTGCGGATCAAGCCGCCGCTCCCATCCGCCGCCGCCACAATCGTTAATGCTGACTTGCGTTTCCCATGCTCCCGCACGCAACCGATATCCAAACGTTTCCCGGCTCTGCGGGGCACCGCCACGTCGATTAAAATCATAGGTGACGATGGCGCAACTGTTCGCCGCTTCACCGGGAAATTGCCCTAAGGTTACGACATTATCGTGACAGCGACTGGTGCAAAACCCCGCGCGGCGCAGATCTTTTTCCAGCGCAAACAGTGCCTGATGGATACGCTGCTCCAGCCAGAAGTGGCGCAGCGTATTCTGGCTATGCCTGCGCAGCGTAGGGTAAATCTGCATCGAGACGATAACCATCACACTGCCAATCAGCATTGCCAGCAGCACCTCCAGTAGGCTAAACCCACCGATTCTCCGGCCTAACAACGTGGAATGCCCAAGACTGGCTGCGTATCGCTGCATAACCGAATCCTCCCCCAGATCGATATCACGATACGCAGGCGACCGGCACCATTCTCTAACACCAGATGCCCTGCCTGTGCGGTATTGCGCAGCCCATAAAAGGTGACCGTCGGGCGCGCCATTGCGGCAATGCGCACATCGGGCGCGGAGGGCAATAGACGCCCGCCAGAGCCCTCATGGCAGCTCAACGATGTCCCTGTCCCTTCGCGCAAACACCACGCCTCACCGGCCTGAATGACACTCACCGAGCGCGTATCGTTATACCAGTAGGCATTAGCCTGCACACGTTGCAGAAACAGCATCACCAACTGCGTTTGCTGCTCGAGGCGCACAGCCTGTTGATGGGCGGTCCAGCCCTGTATTCCTCCTGCGGATAACAACGCGATGAGCGTCAGTGCAATCAGCAATTCCGGCAGGCTAAAACCCGCATCAACAAAGGTGCTTTTATCCATGACGGCAGTGTAGCCAGAATCGGGCAGTGCCCTGGCAAAAAAAAACGGGAATGCCTGTCTGCTCGCAACAAAACGGGCCCGATAGCGCGGCATTACAACGCAGGTACAATGCAGGTTGAAGAAATGCAGGTTGAAGAAATGCGGATTAAAGAAATGCGGGTTGAGAAAGGATTGGTGTGAAAACAGTGTGTAAAAAAGGCTGCCAAAGCAGCCTTGATAGCAGAAGTGCAGAATCGCCGATTAAATCGCCACCGGAGCCTTGATGGCGGGGTGCGGATCGTAGCCTTCTATTTCGAAATCGTCGAACTGATAGTCAAACAGCGAGGCAGGACGGCGTTTAATAATTAATTTCGGCAACGCTTTTGGCTCACGGCTCAGTTGCAGGTGCGTCTGCTCCATATGGTTGTTGTACAGGTGAGTGTCACCACCGGTCCAGACAAAGTCGCCGACGTCAAGATCGCACTGCTGCGCCATCATATGCACCAGCAGTGCATAACTGGCAATGTTGAACGGCAGCCCCAGGAACACATCACACGAGCGTTGGTAAAGCTGGCAGGAGAGCTTGCCATCCGCCACGTAGAATTGGAAAAACGCGTGGCACGGTGCCAGCGCCATGCGATCCAACTCACCCACGTTCCACGCAGAAACAATGATACGGCGTGAATTCGGGTCCTGCTTTAACTGTTGCAGCACGGTTTGCAGTTGGTCAATCTGACGACCATCTGCCGCGCCCCAGGCGCGCCACTGCTTACCGTATACCGGCCCGAGATCGCCGTTTTCATCGGCCCATTCATCCCAAATGCTGACTTTATTGTCGTGCAGATAGCCAACGTTAGTGTCACCGTTGAGGAACCACAGCAACTCGTGAATGATTGAGCGCAGATGGCAGCGCTTGGTGGTCACCAGCGGAAAGCCTTCTTGCAAATTGAAACGCATCTGGTGGCCGAAAATCGATAAGGTTCCGGTGCCGGTTCTGTCTTCCTTCGGCGTTCCCTCATCAAGCACTTTCTGCATCAATTCCAGATACTGTTTCATTTCACCCTCACTACACGATTAAAAAATTTACCGTACAGCGTCCCGCTGATGTCAGCAAGGACGCCGCTCACGGCAAGCAGTTGCTGTTTTTACGCCTTACGGCGATAGGCCCAGACCATCATCAGGATACCGGCAAACACCATCGGCAGCGACAGAATCTGCCCCATGCTGATGAAATTACCGAACAGGCCAAGCTGAGCGTCCGGCTGGCGGAAAAATTCGGTGATAATGCGGAACATGCCGTAGCCAATCAAGAACAGGCCGGAAACGCTGCCCATCGGGCGCGGTTTACGAATAAACAGATTTAGCAGAATAAACAGCGCAATGCCTTCCAGCGCCATCTGATAAAGCTGCGACGGATGGCGCGGCAACATGCCGTACTGATTGAAGATCGCCTGCCATTGCGGGTTGGTTACCGCCAGCATCAAATCTTCGCTACGCGCACCGGGAAACAGCATCGCCCATGGCGTATCGGTAGTGACGCGGCCCCACAGCTCCCCGTTGATAAAGTTCCCCAAGCGCCCCGCGCCCAGCCCAAAAGGGATCAGCGGTGCGATAAAATCGGCAACCTGAAAGAAGTGGCGTTTGGTGCGACGGGCAAACCACAGCATGACGCAAATCACCCCAACCAAACCGCCGTGGAACGACATGCCGCCATCCCATACTTTGAACAGGTAAAGCGGGTTACTGATGAACGAGGGGAACGCGTAGAACAGGACATACCCCAGACGGCCGCCCACGAACACCCCGAGGAACCCGAGGTAGAGCAGATTTTCCACTTCTTCTTTGGTCCAGCCGCTGCCCGGTTTGTTCGCCCGACGCACAGCCAGCCACATGGCGAACACAAAGCCCACCAGGTACATCAGTCCATACCAATGGAGTGAAACGGGTCCAAGGGAGAAAATCACCGGATCAAATTGAGGAAACGCCAAGTAACTCGTTGTCATCGATCACCACATGCTTGTTTGTTTTATCTCACGACGTTGTTTATCCCACGGTGTGGGAAGTCGGGAAAGGGGAAACCTTGTTTGCCAGCGCACTCTCGGCATTAACGCCTGACGCACTGGCGGCGGTTGCGCATGATAGCACAGAGCAGCCGCTACGCAGCGTGCAAGCTCAGGAAAAGTTATGTAAACAGGATGTTACCGTTGAAACACTTTGTCAGCGTCCACCGCGGGCCAACCCGCCCAAACCGCGCTCTTCGAGGAAAAGTGCAATCCACTGGCGCACTTCGCTGGCGCTCCGCGCTAGCAAAAGGCGCTGAGTCAGCGCTTGCACCTCGGTCAGCACCAATTGACGCAGCAGGTATTTTACCCGTGCCACACTACGGCCGTTCATACTGAACGTACGATAGCCCAGCCCGGTCAATACCAGCGATCCCATGGCCTCACCGGCCATTTCGCCACAGACGGAGACTTCAAGATCAAGGTGTTGGCACTCGCGTGCGATACCTGCCAGCGCCTGCAACATGGACGGATGCAGGCTGTCATAGAGCGATGCCACGTGCGGGTTGTTGCGATCCACCGCCAGCAAATATTGGGTCAAATCGTTGGTGCCTACCGAGACAAAATCGATACGCGAGGCCAGGTGCGGCAGCAAAAACAACATAGATGGGACTTCGATCATCACACCGATGCGCGGTTGCGGCAAGGCATGCCCCACCAGTTCGCGTACCTCGGCGGCGGCCTGAGCGATAAGCCGACATGCTTCGTCCACCTCGTCCAGACTGCTGACCATCGGCAACAAAATGCGCAGGTTGCCAGTTTCGGCGTTGGCGCGCAGCATCGCCCGCACCTGGATCAAGAAGATCTCCGGCTGATCGAGCGTAACGCGAATACCGCGCCATCCCAAACAGGGGTTCTCTTCACTGATCGGCAAATAGGGAAGCTGTTTGTCGGCACCGATATCCAACGTGCGCAACACCACCGGGCGTGAGGGATAAAGCTGCAACATGCCCTGGTACTGCGCCATCTGTTCATCTTCAGAGGGAAAGCCGCTCTGTAGCATAAAAGGCACTTCGGTACGGTACAGCCCCACGCCGTCAACCAGATTGATAAAACGCTGCTCATGTTCGGCGCTGAGCCCGGCGTTGAGCATCACCTGCATGCTTTCGCCGCTTTTCAGTACCGCAGGCCGTTGCATATCGTCTTCGGCCAGACGCGTCAGCGCATTATCTTCACTCAACAGGCGCTGATATTCCTGTAACAGCATCGGCTCGGGATCCACCAGCAGTTCACCCCGATAACCATCAAGTATCAGGGTACGCTGGTGCAATAACTCCGGCTGAATATCCGCACCCATCAGGGTGGGGATCCCCATCGCCCGCACCATAATCGCCGCATGAGAGTTAGCGGCACCGTCGTGCACGACCACGCCCGCCAACCGGTCTTGCGGCACATCCGCCAACAGCGTCGCCGTCAGTTCATCGGCCACCAGAATAAAATGTGGCGGCCAGCGATCGCTGCTGGTCACACTGTCGTCAAGGTGGAACAACAGACGCTGACCCAACGCGCGGAAATCCCCGGCGCGCTCACGCAAATAGGCATCCTGAAGCACAGCAAACTGGGCGGCAAAACGCTCGATCACCAGTTTTACCGCCCACTCGGCGACATTTCCGTCATCCACTTCCTGAAACAATTCGCGCTTGAGGCGTGCATCGCTCAGCAAATGGGAGTAGAGCTCGAAAATGGCCGCACTCTCTTTTTGCGCGCTGGCGCTAAAGCGTTTACTGAAACGGCGAAACTCTGCATTGGCCTCTTCCAGCGCCTGCGTCAGGCGCGAACGCTCGCGCTCGCTATCCAGGCTTGAAGCAGGAAAAACCAGCTCCAGTGAGGGCTGGCTGCTGTCCATCCAGCCCGGCGCAATCGCCACGCCGCTCGATGCCACCAGCGCTTTGAGCCGCGTTTGCCGATATTGACCAAACAGCGCCTTGATTTGCGTCAGAGAAAGGATGGCGGCCATTTGCGCCGCCAGCGTGACCATGAAAGACTCTTCATTTTTATCAAACTGGCGGTGTTCGCGCTGTTGCACCACCAGCACCCCGAGCAGTTGTCGGCGATGAATGATGGGCACACCAAGGAAAGAACGAAAGTGCTGCTCTTTAACGGAAGGAATAAATTTAAAACTGGGGTGGGCCTGCGCATCGGCCAGGTTGATGGGTTCAGCACGCTGCCCCACCAATCCGACAATTCCTTGACCAAAGGCCAGCGTGATAAGGCGACCACGCGGCTTTTTCAAACCGCGTGTCGCCATCAGGTAGTAACATTGGCGATCGTGATCGGCCAGATAGATAGAACAGACTTCCGTATCCATCGCCTGGCAGGTCTCATTGACCAACAGATCCAGCGCATCATTCAAGCGTGATGCCGCCGCCACTTTCTCAACGATTTCTCGCAAACGCGTGAGCATGATGAGCGCGACTTATCCTCTTTTGCGCCGAGGCACCGAAGGCGCCCTCGCCGCGGCGTTCTCTTGCAGTTGTATAACCGGGCTGATAAATTCCTTCATCACCCGACGGTAAACGTCGCGTTTAAACGACACCACCTGACGCACAGGATACCAGTAACTCACCCAGCGCCAGCCGTCGAACTCCGGCGTGCCGCTGCTTTGCATATTGATATCAGATTCGTTGCTCATTAACTGTAGCAGAAACCACTTCTGCTTTTGACCGATACAAACCGGTTTTGTATCCCAACGCACCAAACGTTTTGGTAATTTGTAACGTAACCAGCTACGGGTTGAAGCCAGAATACGGACATCCTTTTTCCTGAGTCCCACTTCTTCAAACAGTTCGCGATACATGGCCTGTTCAGGGCTTTCTCCCGGATTGATGCCCCCTTGCGGGAACTGCCAGGAGTGCTGACCATAACGGCGCGCCCAGAGCACTTCGCCAAGCCGATTGCAGATTACAATACCAACGTTAGGGCGGTAGCCATCATCATCGATCACCGGACTACCTCGAAAACTTTCAATGCAAAGATGACCTGATTGTTTCACACTCGCGCCACCCGGTAAACTCCTGCTTAACAGCATTGATTCTACTAATAACCTGCCGCTAACCCACAGAAAGGGGTAGAGTTATAAACAGCACGCGGCAGCCATAGCGCTTTTATTCACTATTTTTGTGGATATCACTGTGCAGAACCAAATGAAAGCATGCGGAAAACATTTTCTTTGTCGTTAAAACCGCTGCGCACAACCAAAAAAATCTTCCTTTATTTTCAAAAAAATACCGATTTAACCCACGGCATATTCACTGCAAATAAACAGCGCAGAAAACCGGTGTTCGGCAGAGTGGTGAAAGATTGCTCCACGACGGTTTTATCCACAGCCGCAGCGCAAGAATCGCATAATAAAATACCAAAAATCGCAAAAAACCGTGACGTCAAGGCTGTAAATCAAACCAGTAGTGATGACTTATCCCGGTTATCCCAAAAATCTGTGGATAACCTGGTGTAAGATCCTGTTTACTTTCGGTGTCTATCCCTGAACAACGATAAAACCGACGTGATACATTGGCGGGATAAATAAAAAAAAACGCTATGAATCATGCTATTATTGTTTTTCTTTCGGCATGGTAGCGCCCTGTTGAAAAACCTGACGGATGCTGTATTTTTTTTAGTCAATCTGACGACCTGTTTTCATAGGTGAATATGCCCAATCCGATTTCGACACCCCCGTCCGATGAGCATACGCTGCTCGAGCGCGCACAAGCGCTTGCCGGGTACACGCTGGCGGAGCTTGCTGTACGGGCAAATCTGCCGCTGCCTGCCAACCTCAAACGCGACAAGGGGTGGATCGGCGTACTGCTTGAGCGCTTTCTCGGTGCCAGCGCGGGCAGCAAACCCGAGCAGGATTTTCCTGATATCGGCGTGGAGCTAAAAACCATTCCGATTGATGACCGGGGCAGACCGCTCGAAACCACCTTCGTGTCGGTGGCTCCGCTGACCGGCAACAGCGGTGTCACTTGGGAAAGCAGCCATGTACGGCACAAGTTGGCGCGGGTGCTGTGGATCCCGGTGGAAGGGTCGCGCGAGATTCCTCTTGGCGAACGGCATATCGGCACGCCGCTTATCTGGAGCCCCTCTCCCGAGGAAGAGATGCTGCTGCGTCGGGATTGGGAGGAATTGATGGATCTGATTGTGCTTGGCAAAGTGGAGAGCATCACCGCACGTCACGGCGAGGTATTACAATTACGGCCCAAAGCGGCCAACAGCAAGGCACTGACACAAGCGATCGGCGAGTTTGGTCAGCCTATCATGACCTTGCCACGCGGTTTCTATTTAAAGAAGACCTTTACCGGCCCACTGTTAGCCCGCCACTTTCATCTTTAAACACCGCAGATAATGCGTATCATTTTTTCTTGCCAGAAAGCCGAAAGCAAAGCGTATAATCTACGTTTACATTTCGTTTAGGTGTGATTGATATAATGTTTGATTGGATTGTTGATCCGAATGCATGGTTGGCGCTCGGCACGCTGACCATTTTGGAGATCGTACTAGGTATCGACAACATCATTTTCCTTTCTCTGGTTGTCGCCAAGTTACCCAAAGCCCAGCAGAATAAAGCGCGCCGTATCGGCCTTCTGGGGGCCATGCTGATGCGCCTTGGCCTGCTCGCCTCGATCGCCTGGGTGATTCGCCTTACCAACCCGCTGTTTACGCTGATGGATAATGAAATCTCCGTCCGCGATCTGATCCTGTTTTTCGGCGGCTTGTTCCTGATCTGGAAATCCAGCCGCGAGGTTCATGAGACCATAGAGGGTGGCTCTGAAGCTCATGCCAGCCAGGTGCATTCCTTTTTCGGGGCGATTGTGCAGATCATGCTGCTGGACATCATCTTCAGCCTCGACTCCGTCATCACCGCCGTCGGCCTTTCCGATCATCTGTTTATCATGATGGCCGCCGTGGTGATTGCCGTGGGTGTGATGATGTTTTCCGCCCGCGTTATCGGTGAATTTGTCGATCGTCACCCATCGGTGAAAATGCTGGCACTCTCTTTCCTGATTCTGGTGGGCTTTACGCTGATTCTGGAAAGTGTCGATGTCCACGTTCCCAAGGGCTATATCTATTTCGCCATGTTCTTCTCAATGTCGGTTGAAGCGCTGAATCTGATGCGCGGCAAAAAAGCGACAAGCGCAGAGTAACGCCCAGCGGGTAGCATTGCTGCCCGCTCTCTCCCCCCCCCTGTTTTACGCGTGAATCATCGATTATTTCCATTATTCCTACATTCTTCTTTTTCACGCTTTGCTAGACTCATCTTGTATATTCATGTTTTTTGATAGAGATTAGGTTCTGACAGAGAGCCATCGCCCGTTTTTTACTATTCGAGTGGATTACCTGATGACGATTAGACACAAAGCCATCGCGTTATGCTTTTTTGCCTTGTTGGTGAGCGGGTGTAGCAGCAACTATGTTATTGCCACGAAAGAGGGGCAGATGTTGCTGACGAAAAACAAGCCGGCGTTGGACAAAGATACTGGCCTACTCAGTTATCTTGATGAAGATGGGCAGTGGCGACAGATCAATAATGAAGTTGTCTCCCAGATTGTTCAGCGTTAACGGCAGGACAAGCCATTAAAGGTGCTTCCCCCCATAGCATTGCTTGGTTATAGTCAGAAACAGGCGCTGGTTTTTCCCTTTGCGTAAGGGATGAGGACGCCGGGATTTTCAGACATTAAGGAAGCTGGCAATGCTCTATCACCGTATTCCCCATAGTGCTTTAGAAGTCAGCGTGCTCAGTCTGGGCACCATGACGTTTGGTGAACAAAACAGTGAAGCGGAGGCGCACGCGCAGCTCGATCGCGCAGTGGCAGCCGGCGTTAACCTGATTGACACCGCAGAAATGTACCCCGTGCCGCCGCGACCGGAAACACAGGGGCTCACGGAACGCTATATTGGCTCTTGGTTAGCCTCGCGTGGCGGCAGAGAAAAACTGATTTTGGCAAGTAAAGTCGCCGGGCCAAGCCGTGGCAGCGACGTTGGTATACGTCCGCAACAGGCATTGGATCGAAAAAATATCCGCGCTGCGCTGGACGCCAGCCTCACACGCCTTAACACCGACTACCTCGATCTTTATCAAGTGCACTGGCCGCAGAGACAAACCAACTGCTTCGGCAAATTGAACTATCAATACACCGATGACAAAGCGACGGTGACACTGCTGGAAACGCTGGAAGCCCTTGAAGAACAGGTGCGTGCGGGCAAGATCCGCTATATCGGGGTGTCGAATGAAACCCCCTGGGGCGTGATGCGCTATCTGCAACTGGCCGAAAAACATAATCTACCGCGCATTGTTTCCATCCAAAACCCGTACAGCCTGCTCAACCGCAGCTTCGAGGTGGGTTTGGCCGAAATCAGTCAGCACGAAGGGGTGGAGCTGTTAGCCTATTCGCCCCTCGCCTTTGGCACATTAACCGGGAAATATCTGAATGGCGCGCAGCCTGCCGGTGCGCGCAATACGCTGTTCAGTCGTTTTGTGCGCTACAGCGCGCCGCACACCCAGCAAGCCATTGCCGAATACGTGGCGCTGGCACAACGTCACGGGCTGGATCCGGCACAGATGGCGTTGGCGTTTGTGCGTCAGCAGCCGTTCGTCGCCAGTACCATTCTGGGGGCAACCACGCTTGAACAACTCGACATCAACCTTGCCAGCCTTGAAGTGCAATTGAATGCCGACGTGCTGGCTGAGCTGGAAGAGATTCACCGCCGTTTTACCATCCCGGCACCTTGATGCGCGGCTAAAATATCGATCAAGGCCCAGCATGTTGGGCCTTTTTTTCGCCTAAAGTGTCCCGGTGCCACCGTCTGAACACCAGACCTGCCCCGAGGTGTAGCTACAGGCTTTCGACGCCAGTGTCACGTAAAGCGGCGCGATCTCTGCCGGCTGCCCGGATCGTCCCAGCGGGCTGTCAGCGCCAAATTGCGGTAGCGCCTCTTGCGGCTGCCCACCGCACACTTGCAGTGGCGTCCAATAGGGACCTGGAGCAACGGCATTGACACGGATGCCCTTAGGCCCTAACTGCTTGGCCAGCGCTTTGGTAAACGCCACGTTGCAGGCTTTCGTCTGGGCATAATCAAGCAGCCCAGCAGATGGGGCATACGCTTGTACCGAGGCAGTGGTGATAATTGACGCGCCCGGCTCCATGACGCTCAACGCATATTTCGAGAGCCAAAACATCGCATAGACATTGGTTTTAAACGTAGCATCAAACTGCTCGGTCGAGAGATCGACGATGGATTCCACGAACTGCTGTTTTCCGGCGTTGTTGACCAGAATATCCAACCCGCCCAGGCAACGATGCGCCTCTTCAATCAGCGACTTGCAGAACGCTTCATCACGCAGATCGCCTGCAATACCATACCCTTGCTGACCCGCTTCTCGAATAAGCGCAATAACCTCATCGGCATCTTGCTGTTCATCGGGTAGATAATTAATCACCACATCGGCACCTTCACGGGCAAAAGCAATGGCAACCGCTCTGCCGATACCCGAGTCGCCTCCCGTAATCAGCGCTTTGTGCCCCGCCAGGCGACCACTTCCCTGGTAGCTGGTTTCACCATGATCGGGGCGAGGCGTCATTTTCCCCGCCAGGCCCGGTTCAGGCTGGCTTTGTTGAGGATACGGGGGCATGGAATAGTGAAGTTCGTCGTGCTTCATAATCGACTCCTGTTTGGTGAGTTTATCAACGTTAACCAGCAATAGCCGCAGCGACCTTCTCCCGCGACCACACACGGTGTTTTTTCATAACGGCGGTAAGTTCATCCACCAGGTGTTGCGAGGTGTTATTGACGATAACGCCTTCATCGGGAGCAGGCAGTGATAACGCGGAGTACAGCGCTGACGCGTCTCCTTGCAGGCCAATCCCTTTGAGGTGTTTGAAGCTTTGGATAAGAAAATATTTGGCAGCACCGTTTTGCATCAATGTTGCGACAGCCTGTTTTCCGGTTGGGACAATCGCTGCGTCGAACAGCACCGAGGGATTACCCTCAAACGAGCCATTAACCTCAAGGTGATGGCCTTGCAACGTGGTAATCCCCCCGACTCGGGGGGCTAAGATTCTGGCGTGTACCCCTTGTTGCTCCAGGCAACGGATCATGCTGGCAACGGCATCGCCACACACGCCGTCAGCCACCAGCAGTGCAACCTGACGCGATTTGATACGGTAGTCCAGAGCCACCTCACGCGCATTTTCAGCATAAATACTGAGCGAAGGTTCAGCCGTAAGCCCATTGACGGGACTTGGGATCGGGTAGGCAAGCTGCGCGGGTGCGAGCGACAGGCCCACTTGCTGCGCGACCCGTTTAGCCAGGTCTTTATCGATGTGGCACAGTTGGTCAACCACGCGTTTTCGGATCCACGGTCGCTGAACCTTGCCCAGTTCAAAGCTGAATCCATCGACAATATGGGTCTGCTCATAGTCCGTTTGACTTAACCAAAACAGGCGCGGCTGCGAGTAGTGATCTGAAAATGAGGCGCTTCTCTGGCGGATTTTTTCACCGTTTACCGGCTGTTGGGCGGTGGAGAAGCCCCCCTGATGCGCGGCGGATGGCGTTTCTCTTGGCCAGTTGTTATCAATGGAGTTAGGTTCATAATTGGCGGCACCAGAAAGACGCATTCTGTGTTGACCATCGCGCTGGTGATTGTGAAAGGGGCAAAGTGGCTTATTGATGGGGATCTCATGGAAATTAGGGCCACCCAACCGGCTGATTTGCGTATCCAGATAGGAAAACAGCCGCCCCTGAAGCAGTGGATCGTCAGAAAAATCCAGCCCGGGCACCAGGTTTGCCGGGCAAAATGCGACCTGTTCGGTCTCGCAGAAATAATTATCCGGATTGCGGTTAAGCGTCATTTTCCCGACGCGCTGCACGGGAACCAGCGATTCAGGGATCAGTTTGGTGGGATCGAGAATATCGAAGTCAAAGCGATGCTCATCCTGCATCGGTATGATTTGTAAACCCAGTTCGTATTCAGGGTAATCCCCTGCCTCTATGGCTTCCCATAACTCACGCCGATGGAAATCTGGGTCCCGTCCTGCAATCAGTTGGGCTTCATCCCACAACAAGGAGGCAACGCCATAAAGTGGTTTCCAATGAAAACGCACAAAGTGGCAGTGCCCTTCGGCATTGATCATCTTGAATGTGTGGATGCCAAACCCCTCCATCATGCGGTAACTGCGCGGGATGCCACGATCTGACATTGCCCACATCACGTTGTGCAGCGTTTCCGGCTGGAGCGAGATAAAATCCCAGAAAGTATCGTGAGCACTTTGGCCTTGTGGGATCTCATTATGCGGCTCAGGCTTAACGGCGTGGACCAGATCGGGAAACTTGATGGCATCCTGAATAAAGAAGACTGGCGTGTTATTGCCGACCAAATCAAAGTTGCCCTCATGGGTATAAAATTTCGTTGCCCAACCACGAATATCCCTGACCGTATCAGCCGAACCGCGCGAACCTTGAACCGTGGAAAAGCGCACAAACACCGGCGTTTCACTATCAGGCTGTTGCAAAAACCCGGCCTTGGTCAAATGTGTCAGCGGCTTATAAACCTGGAAAACCCCGTGTGCCGCAGCCCCTCGCGCATGCACCACCCGTTCAGGAATACGCTCGTGGTCGAAGTGGGTAATTTTTTCTCGCAGCATAAAATCTTCGAGCAGGGTTGCGCCTCTTTCTCCCGCGCGCAGTGAGTTTTGGTTGTCAGCAATTTTGATCCCCTGGTTGGTGGTTAACGCCTCACCCGCTGGGAAGTCCTTTGATTTTTCTAACTGACGCAGTTTGTCATTGCTGATTTCAGGCGATTTCTCAATGCCAGGGGACATGGGAGCAGTACCGGGTGGATTGGTGCTTCCAGAGAGCTTCAATGACGCCCCTTGTGCAATCTCAGCGTTACTGTGCGATGACGCCGTGCTATCTGGTTCATTTTTTTTATGATTCTCTGACTCATGATGTGTATCCCCTTTCATACTCACCTCTAAATATTGATTAAAATCAGCAGATTAAAAAAAACCTCTAGACACACATTCAGTATAGTTAATTTTTTTTAATATATTAGCTACGAAATGATTTGATTTGATCGATAGATTTGGCGGGGAAAGGTGATTGACAGGGTGATGGTTGGCAGCAGCGGCGACGGTTCGCCGCCGAATCAGGACTGTTGAGAGCGTCAGCCCAGGAGGCACCAGTACCCTTCGGCTTCAAGATACGTTAAGCCGACTTATCAATCAGCAACTGGAAGCCCCACCCAGCAATTTTGAGGATGAAGCGGGGGCATAAAAAAAGCCACTCTGGCGAAATAGGTGTTTTCACCAGAGTGGCGCTGTAGATACGATTACGGCAGGGATTTGAGCAACTGCTTACGTTGGTTTTCCAGTGCAATAACCCGCTGGCACACATCCTTGCCAAAGCGCTGAAACGTGAGTTCCTGGTTATTCCACTCGGTTTGAATCGCTTGTTGCAGGTTACCAAGGTTACCCATCATCGCCTGCAACGGATTGCCTCCACCGGAAAGCTGCTTCACGCCCATCTCGTTCAGGCTGTCTTGCAACACGCCGCCAAGCGCTTGCTGCACCAACTGGCGACCATCCTGCTCCACCTGTTTGACGGCCTGGTGATGAAACGCAATGCCATCGCTACGCGGCTCGAGAATGCGCGCCATCTGCTGCTTGAGTTGGGTATCCAACGAAACCAGCCGGGTGCGCACATTGCTGTCACTCCCCAGCTCCTTAGCGATGACGCCGTCCAGCGCCACACGCGCTTTTTCCAGATGCGCTTGTGCACCCTGCTCAATCCACGGCAGTTGCTGACGCAAATCCGCTTGATACGCTTTCGCCTGCTGACGCTGTGTCGCAGTAAGCGTTAACGCCGTCTGGTTGCGCGTGACATCGCCCTGCGGCGAAATCACCAGATTGCCACTCGCACCAACCACCTGCACCTGTTGCGGTGTGATGAAGATATCATCCTGCGGATTCACTTCACATTGATACGCCGCCTGCGCCTGCCAGGACAACAAAGCCAGCAGAGAAAGCATTACCGATCGCAACATGTCGTCTTCCTATAAATGACAGAATCAGGAGAGCAGATTTTCCGGCAGATCCCACCAGATATCGAACAGTTCACTGACTTTAACGTCTTGCAATTGCTGCGCTTTCAGCCAGGCAGCGACCTGCTCACGGTGCGCATCGGTGCAATGGCCCGTCTTCTGCAAGCAGATCAAGCCTTCCCATTGCAGATAACCGCTGCCTTCAAATGCCAGGCCCGCCGGATCAATCACATCGTCAACAAACTTGTCCAGAGTCGCATCGATGATTTCTACCGACGTGCCCTCAGCGAAACGCCAGCTTACCGAAAAGCCCAGTTCCTGAAACTCATCAATGTGTAACTTTTTGCGCAAACGACGACTGCGTTGTTGTGCCATTATTTTATCCTCTCAAACATAAGATCCCATACTCCGTGGCCTAACCGCTGGCCGCGCGCTTCAAACTTGGTTAACGGGCGAGACGATGGGCGAGGAACATAGTCCTGTGTGGCGGAAAGATTACGGTATCCAGCCACATCGCGCATGACTTCCAGCATATGTTCCGCATAAGGCTCCCAGTCTGTCGCCATATGAAACACGCCACCACTCGCCAGCTTGCGCAGCACCCGCTCCGCAAACGCTTTTTGTACAATACGACGTTTATTATGGCGCGCTTTGTGCCAAGGGTCAGGGAAAAAGAGCTGTACCATGGCCAGTGACCCATCGGGAATCATCTGCTCCAGCACTTCCACCGCATCATGGCACATCACACGCAGATTACTCAGATTGGCTTCCTGCGCGGCAGCCAGGCAGGCACCGACGCCGGGAAGATGCACCTCAATCCCTAAAAAATTCTGCTCAGGGTGTTGCTGTGCCATGGTGACCAACGACGCCCCCATGCCAAACCCGATCTCCAGCACCGTCGGCGCTTCGCGACCGAAAAGCACGGAAAAATCGAGCGCTTGCGCCTGATACTCTACCCCCATTACGGGCCAGTAGTTATCCAGCGCCTGCTGTTGTCCATTGGTTAAACGCCCCTGACGGCGCACAAAACTGCGAATACGGCGCAGCGGACGCCCATCCTCATCAAATTCCGGTGAAATGACGTTATTGATCATAGAAAACGTGTGCCGATGGCCTGTTCAAATTCGCCTAAAGAAAGGCGCATTATGCAAGGATACCGCGGTTTGGCAAGGGGGATACCTCGGAAAGTTCCGGTTTACAGCACATTAACTCTGTGCTGGAATCGCTGTCAGACTTTTCCCCCGGCAAGAGAGTGGCTTTTTTATGATGCAAGCGCAGCCGTTCGCGCAGCAGGTGTTGGCATGGTATGAGCGCTATGGCCGCAAGACACTGCCGTGGCAACAAGAGAAAACGCCATATACCGTCTGGCTTTCCGAGATCATGTTACAGCAGACGCAGGTCACCACGGTCATTCCTTATTTTCAACGTTTTATCGCACGCTTTCCTGATGTTCGCTCCCTGGCGGCAGCCCCCTTGGATGAGGTGCTGCACCTGTGGACCGGGCTGGGTTATTACGCGCGTGCGCGCAACCTGCATAAAGCCGCGCAGACCATCGTGGACCAGCATGGCGGTGAGTTTCCGACCACGTTGGACGCCGTCTGCGCGCTGCCGGGTGTCGGGCGTTCTACCGCAGGCGCGGTGCTGTCCCTTTCTCTCGGTCAGCATCACCCGATTCTTGATGGCAATGTCAAACGCGTGCTAGCACGCTGCTACGCGGTAGCTGGCTGGCCGGGTAAAAAAGAGGTTGAACACCAGCTCTGGTCCCATAGCGAGCAGGTCACGCCCGCTGTGGGTGTTAGTCAGTTTAATCAGGCGATGATGGATTTGGGCGCAATGGTGTGCACCCGCAGCCGCCCGAAATGCGAACTTTGCCCGCTGAGCAACGGTTGCATGGCTTATGCCAATCACAGCTGGGCCAACTATCCGGGTAGAAAACCGAAGCAGACGTTACCGGAAAAAAGTGCCTGGTTTCTATTGCTGCAACGGGGCAATGACGTATGGCTGCAACAGCGCCCTGCGACCGGGCTGTGGGGGGGATTGTTTTGCTTTCCGCAGTTCAACACGCAGGATGATGTGGAACCTTGGCTGCAACAACGTGGTCTGAAAATCACAGACGTGCAGCAACTGGTGTCGTTTCGCCACACCTTTAGCCATTTCCATCTGGATATTGTTCCGCTCTGGCTCGCATTACCCACTGACATTCCTCGCGCTTTGCACAATGCTTGCATGGAGGAAAAAACCGGTCTCTGGTATAACTTAGCGCAACCGCCCGCTGTCGGGCTGGCTGCACCGGTGGATCGACTATTACGCATGTTAACGCAACACTCCGGCGGCAGTTTGATCTGACCCGCACGCGTTATCCAAGAGGAATCAGCATGAGCAGAAGCATTTTTTGTACTTTTTTACAACGTGAAGCCGAAGGGCAAGATTTTCAGCTTTATCCGGGAGAACTGGGCAAACGCATCTATCAGGAAATTTCGAAAGAGGCGTGGGCGCAATGGCAGACCAAGCAGACCATGCTGATCAACGAGAAAAAGCTCAACATGATGAACGTGGAGCACCGTAAACTGCTGGAACAAGAGATGGTTAAGTTCCTGTTTGAAGGGAAAGATGTGCATATTGAAGGCTTTACCCCGCCTAGCGCATAACGTCAGGGCCTTACGGCCCTATTGTCTCTTTATACTGGCACCGCGTTGCTAATGAACCGTTGATAACAAGATACTTATAACGAATCATTTATGAAGAAATTGCTAGCGTTGTTGCTCGTTGCGCCCTTGCTGATCTCCTGTTCCGGCAAGCGCGGCGATCTCAATAATGAAGAATTCATCAAGGATACCAACGCCTTTGACATTCTGATGGGGCAGTTCGCCCACAACATCGAGAATATCTGGGGCATGAACGAAGTGCTGATTGCCGGCCCGAAAGACTACGTTAAATACACCGATCAATATCAAACCCGTAGTCACATCAACTTCGATGCCGGTACGATTACCATTGAAACCATATCAGCAACCAATTACGCGCCGAGCTTGCGTCAGGCGATCATCACCACATTGCTGATGGGTGACAACGCCAGCAACACCGATCTCTATTCGGATGCCAATGACATACAGATTAGCCGTGAGCCGATGCTATACGGTCAGGTGTTAGACAACACCGGACAGCCGATTCGTTGGGAAGGCCGCGCCGCCAGCTTTGCCGATTACCTGCTGCAAAACCGCTTGCAGAAACGGACCTCTGGGCTGCATGTGATCTGGTCTGTCACCTTCCAACTGGTACCAAACCACTTGGACAAGCGTGCGCATAAATACCTGCCGTTGATTCGTCAGGCCTCCGCGCGCTATGGCATCGAAGAATCGCTGATTCTGGCAATCATGCAAACCGAATCCAGCTTCAACCCTTACGCGGTGAGCCGTTCTGATGCATTGGGGCTGATGCAGGTGGTGCAGCACAGCGCCGGACGTGACGTGTTCAAGAGCAAGGGGAAATGGGGGCAGCCTAGCCGCAGCTACCTGTTCGATCCTGAGAATAACATCGACACCGGCGTGGCCTATCTGGCTATTCTGAAAAACACCTACCTGGGTGGTATCGAGAACCCAACCTCACGCCGCTATGCCGTGATTACGGCGTACAACGGTGGGGCAGGCAGCGTGCTGCGCGTATTCTCCAGCGACAAAGACAGGGCCTTTAGCCTCATCAACCAGATGTCACCGGGCGAAGTCTACGATACCTTGACCACCAAGCACCCGTCATCCGAATCGCGGCGCTATCTCTACAAGGTCAACTCGACGCAGAAAAACTATCGCCGTTAATCGGGATGTTGCACTTACCTCTGGCGTATTGGTACGCCAGAGGTACATAAGGTTAATGCCAGGCTTTATTCAGAAAATCGCTGATGGTTGCAATTATCTGATGGTGTATTTGTTCACGAGATCGCTTGTTTCCGTCAACGCAGATGATGCCCTCTCCCGGTTGCTCATGTTCGAGCAGTTCTATCGCCCCCGGCTTACACAACTGCATGAAACTAAAATGTGAAGCGTCATTCACCTCCAAATAATGGGTCTGTCGCTGGGGCATTTTCTGCGCCATAGAATAGGACTCGAGCGTGGCAGGTAACTGCGGATCCGGCTGCCCAGCACTGATAACCAATACTGGGATATTAATAGCCGACAGACTTTGCGAAGTGAAGCCACGCGCCAATCCTAAATCTAATGAGACAACAGCGGTCACACGCGCATCTCGCGCTGGTTGCCCTAACAGGGTATTCGCTTGCGCTTCTTGGGGTATCCCCATTTTCTGATACACGATACAAGAAGCCAGCTCAGTATGCGTTTGACAATCGGTTTCAAACTGTTGGGTATCAAAGCGCCCTCCGGCCAGTTCCATAGCCGTCCATCCCCCGAGTGAATGACCAATAACGGCCATCTTTCCTGACGCAATAGTCCCAACGACGTTCTGTTTGTTTTGAATGGCTGAAATCACTCGACGAACATCATCTGGCCGTAACCAAAGTTTGGCTGCAATCGCCTTATTCATCATCATTGACGTGGTACCGGGATGGTCAGTGGCAGCAACAATATAACCTTGTTGCGCCAGCGCGTGCGCCAACCAGAGTTGATTACGCCAATTGCCGCCAAACCCATGTGAGAGCGCAATAAAGGGATGCATACCGTGCGCTGGTTGAGCATTTTCTTGCACAGCGACACCGACAAAAGCCGAATTGTCCCCTACCGATTTAACCGGTATCTCACTCTGTGCAGCAGGATAAAGCACTACAACATTAAGCGCGCGTTCGGGAACATCATTTGTCAGGTTGAATTGACGAAATCCCACTTGGGGAGAAGCCAATGCCGTTGCACAGAGCAGCCCTGCTCCGAGCAAAAAACCAGTACGCCATACCATCTTTCGTTCCTCCTGTTAGAAAGCGGACAAATTGTGCCAGCAAATAGCCGAAATAAGAAAGTGAACGCCGCCAATGTGCTGTTAATTTCGATGCTTGGGCAGCGGCGCATCACTTCCCATGCAGCACAATGTCATTGCACTCCATACCATTGCACACAATCCCAACACTTTTTTTGCCAGCACAGGCGAGAAAGGGTAGCATCGCTGCCCGAAACAAACATAACAAAGGGTTATGACTGCGGAGCGAGGAGTAGCACACCGCGCACCTGCATGACCGCAACGTCATACCAAACGCCATCAGGCATGAGAGACCAGCAGGAACACAAACAGAGCATGACACACAACAACACAACAGATGTGACGCGTCAGACCAGCAAAGCGCGCTGGCTCGACTCCCACGAAAAAGGTTATCAAAAAAGCATCAGCAAACGCCACGTACAGATGATTGCCATTGGCGGCTCTATCGGTACCGGACTGTTTTTAGGCGCAGGAGCTCGCCTGCAACTGGCAGGCCCTTCACTGGCGCTGGTGTACCTGACCTGCGGTATCTTCTCTTTCTTTATCTTGCGTGCACTCGGTGAGTTGATTGTTCATCGCCCCTCCAGCGGCAGTTTTGTCTCTTATGCGCGAGAATTTCTCGGCGAAAAAGGCTCGTATCTGGCGGGCTGGATGTACTTCCTTAACTGGGCGATGACCGGCATTGTGGATATCACGGCGGTTGCGCTCTATATGCACTACTGGGGAACGTTTGCCGATGTGCCGCAGTGGGTGCTGGCTTTGGGTGCGCTCTCCATTGTTACTACCATGAACCTGATTGGCGTGAAATGGTTCGCCGAGATGGAATTCTGGTTTGCCTTGATCAAGGTAGCGGCCATTTCGCTGTTTCTGATTGTCGGGACGGTGTTTCTGGCAAGCGGTCACCCTGTCGCGGGCAACCCAACCGGTTTTCATCTGATCAGTGATAACGGCGGCCTGTTCCCCCACGGATTATTGCCCGCATTGGTGCTGGTTCAGGGCGTGATCTTTGCCTTCGCCGGTATCGAAATCATCGGCACTGCCGCCGGTGAAGCCAAAGACGCCCGGCGCATTCTGCCTAAAGCCGTTAACAGCGTTATCTGGCGTATCGCCCTGTTTTACGTGGGCTCTATTGTGTTGCTGGTGTGTCTGCTGCCGTGGAACGCCTATCAGGCCGGGCAAAGCCCATTTGTCACCTTCTTTAGCAAGCTGGGCGTGCCCTACATGGGTGATGTGATGAACGTGGTGGTGCTTACCGCAGCATTATCCAGCCTGAATTCCGGCCTCTACTCGACCGGACGCATTCTGCGCTCACTGTCACAGGGTGGCTCAGCGCCGCACTTCCTGTCGAAAATGAGCGCGCAGTCGGTTCCCTATACCGGCATTATGGTGACGGTGGCGATCCATATCGTTGGGGTATTCCTTAACTATATTGTGCCGTCACAGGTGTTTGAGATTGTGCTGAATATGGCCTCTATCGGCATCATCTGTTCCTGGGCATTCATTATTTTATGCCAGATGAAGCTGCGTCAGGCCATCAAACAGGGTAAAGCTGAGCCGGTTTCATTCAAGATGCCCGGCGCACCGTTTACCTCCTGGATGACGCTAGTGTTCTTGCTGGGCGTGGTGGTGCTGATGGCGTTTGACTACCCGAACGGCACCTGGACCATTGCTTCCACTCCGGTGCTGGCTATCTTGCTGATTGTGGGATGGTACGGGCTGAAAAAGCGTCGCGCTGCGGCTAATGGCGAAATCGCGGCAACACCCGCGTCTGCAACCGAATAAAAAAAACGGCGCGAGGGTTTTACCCCTCGCACCGCTAATACCATTAATAACGGTTATTCCTGAATCACATGGGCGCACAGGCGCTTAGCGCCATCTTCCTGCTCAACGCTGTAGACACCTTGCAACTCCGGTGAGAAGCCCGGCATCCGGTTAATGCCTTCTTCTAACGCCAGGAAGTAGCGCAGCACCGCCCCGCCCCAAATTTCTCCCGGCACCACACACAGCACGCCCGGCGGATAAGGAAGTGCCCCCTCTGCCGCGATACGACCTTCAGCCTCGGCCAGTGGGATCAAATCCACATCCCCACGCACAAAGGCATTGTTTGCCGCCTGCGGCAGCATCACGGCACGCGGCAAAGTCGCTTTGCGGAACATGGCTTTTTGTAAATATTGCACGTTATGGCTTACATAGAAGTTATGCATTTCCTGACACAGTTGGCGCAGCGTATAGCCGGAGTAGCGCTGTTCGTATTTGTGATAGAGATTCGGCAGCACTTCGCTTAACGGCGCATCGCGTGCAATCAGCGTCTCAAAACGCACCAGCGCCTCCACCAGATGCGACAGCTTGGCGCTGTCTTCCGCAGGCGTCAGCAGAAACAGGATCGAGTTAAGATCGCTTTTCTCCGGGATGATGCCATGCTCACGCAGGTAGTTGGCCAAAATGGTGGCTGGAATGCCGAAATCGGTATATTCACCGCTGCTGGCATCAATACCCGGTGTAGTCAGCAACAGTTTGCACGGATCGATAACGTACTGGCCTTGCGCATATCCCTCAAAGGCATGCCACGCTGCTCCGGGCTCGAAATTGAAGAAACGGACATCCTGCGCAATGTCGTCCGTGGCGTGATCCTGCCACGGCACACCGTCGATCAGATCCGGAACAAAGGGTTTGATCAACGAACAGCGAGCCAGCAGTTGCTTACGAGTATCGATGCCCTGCTTGACGCATTCGAGCCACAAGCGACGACCACTGCTGCCTTCGTGCATTTTTGCATTAACATCGAGCGCGGCAAACAGCGGATAAAAAGGGCTGGTCGAAGCATGCAGCATAAAAGCGTGGTTAAAGCGCTTATGGTTGCAAAACCGCTTTTGTCCTTTGATATGCGTGTCTTTTTTGTGGATCTGAGAGGTTTGCGAAAAGCCCGCCTGCTGCTTGTGAACCGATTGGGTAACAAAGATGCCCGGATCGTTCTCATTCAGCTCCAGCAACAGCGGCGAGCACTGTTCCATCATCGGGATAAACTGCTCGTAGCCCACCCAGGCAGAGTCAAACAGAATGTAATCACACAGATGTCCGATGCTATCCACCACCTGACGGGCGTTATAAATGGTGCCATCGTAAGTGCCGAGCTGGATCACCGCCAGCCGGAACGGACGCGGTGCATCCGCGCGATGCGGAGCCTCTTCCCGAATCAAACCGCGCAGATAAGCTTCATCAAAACAGTGCGCATCCACTCCGCCAATAAAGCCAAACGGATTTCGTGCCGTCTCGAGGTAGATTGGCGTTGCACCGGCTTGAATCAGCGCGCCATGGTGGTTGGATTTATGGTTATTGCGATCGAACAACACCAAATCGCCCGGCGTCAGCAACGCGTTGGTCACTACTTTATTGGCTGACGAGGTGCCGTTGAGTACAAAGTAGGTTTTGTCGGCATTAAACACTTTGGCCGCAAACTTCTGCGCTTTTTTCGCCGCCCCTTCGTGAATCAGCAGATCGCCCAGTTTCACATCCGCATTGCAGATATCGGAACGGAAGAGCGTTTCGCCATAGAACTCAAAGAATTGGCGTCCGGTGGGGTGCTTGCGAAAAAATTGGCCGCCCTGATGCCCCGGACAGGCGAAGGTGGAATTGCGCATGCCAACATATTTGGACAGCGTATCGAAAAACGGCGGCAATAGCCCTGCCTGGTAATCCGCTGCGGCTTTCTCCAGCAGCGGAGCATGCTCACCCGCACCGTCCACGCGCAACCAGTTGCTGCCAGGCGGCAAAGCTTCCTGTGCTGAATACCAAGGCTCGTTCACCACGAACGCCGGAATACCGAAACCGGTGTGCTGCAACAGCGACAACACTCCACATCGCGCCTCGTCAAGAGAAACGACTACGGCTGCCACATCAGTAAAGTCGGTTTGACTCAGGGAGACAATTTCTCGCTGGGTATGAAGACGGCCCGCAACCGTCGCGTTCGCTGCAATTTTTAACTGTTTCATGTAACCAAACCCAAACGCTTAAGGATGAGTAGTGGCGCAAAGGCACCGTGTAAAGCGTCATCACTGTCAGGCCTAGATGGCATATCCGCATAGTAAAACAGATATACATTAATCTTATGACAAGACCAGACGGTGCGACTGACAAATACCGCTTTTTGCCTATACGGCTTAACACGTAAGGAGAAACTGGATCCAGCCCCGTCCGATAGACATCAGTAAAATCAGAGCGATGCGCTGTTCTTACTCATGCCTAACAGTGAGCATTTGAACGCCTCACCGCATGGTGAAGGAGGATAATCGCGAGAATGCAGACAAGCGGAAACCGAACCCACAGGCAGGTATCATCGACAGCCCGGCGCGTACAGCCTGCACCTTGCACAATGAATCTGACATAGTGGCGCCCTCTTTAACCGCTCGTGAATGGGGAGTAAAAAACGGCGTCATAGTGGCACGGTTTTTTTGCAAACACAATACGCCCAACAGCGATTGCGCCGAATAAGAAAACGTTTGCCTGGCAGGTTATCAACCCCAGAAAACCATTTTTGCTGCAAAAACGCACGTTACTGCTCGAATTCACAGCATTCGTACGGGAATGTGATATAAACTCATTGACGGCAATGACCCAATACGGTTTAATGCGCCCCGTTGCCCGGATAGCTCAGTCGGTAGAGCAGGGGATTGAAAATCCCCGTGTCCTTGGTTCGATTCCGAGTCCGGGCACCACTTCTCCTTTTTTATGCCTCCCTATGCGTTCCTATAAATCCCTATGTGTTTGTAATGCAACCAAAGTGGCATAAAAATCTTTCCCGATGCATTCTTAGTTATCCCTAGGTATCCGGAAAAAAGTGGGTCAAATTACGGGTCATTCAGTTCGATGAACGGAGTGACCCGCCCATGTTGACTGATAGCAAGATCCGCTCAGCCAAAAACCTAGAAAAATCATACAAGCTCACCGATGCGTTAGGGCTTTATCTAACGATATCTACTCATGGTGCTAAGCGGTGGTATTTCCGCTATACCTTCGACCGTAAAGAGAACCGCCTCGCCTTTGGCGCTTACCCGTTGATTTCATTGGCAGCAGCCCTCCAGGAGCAATGTCGTTGAATCATTCAAATGCAGAAAGGTGCTCACATGAGGAACGTTTTTTCTCCGCGAACTCCGTTTAAATCCTGCTGTAATGCGCCCAAGAGCGTTTTTAATCTATTGATCAAATAGCCGATGAATTCTCCACGCCCCAACGTTCTGTCAAAGACCGTTGGGGGCAGAAATCGGCGCATTTCCGCATCGAAACGCCCATCACCTACACTCTGCTCTATATGCTGTAGCCGATGCGCTAACAACTCATTATAATTTGGTATGCGGTAGTCCTGTATTTTCTGGCGGATCAGATCAACATCATAAGAGGCGTTCTGCTGGAGCAACCACGGTAAATCCCAAATATCACGATAGCGAATGTATTTTGTTGTGGCGACGAGGGCGATGAGCTTGTCACACATCACTTCATTAAGCGTTTCGCACATCACCAACGTATCAGCGTACCCATCGGGTAAAACAGCATAGTTGCGCGTTAGCGCCATGGGTACTCTTGTGTAGGCAGGAATATTCGCAACCTCAATCTTAATGCGTTGCTTTGGCATATCACGTCTTTCTGGCGCAGTGGTGATGGACACCTGCCATTTATCGATGCGAATGTCCTCATAACCCGGCTCATAACGCAATTCATTAGGCTCTTTTACGCTGACCTGTAAGCCGTACCGCTCCCCTATATAATCCTCAATGCAGATTTTTATGTTCTTTAAATCCGCACCGGAAAATGCTACACCTCCGGCAAAATCCAGATCCTCGCTGAATCGATTACCGCCGTAACACAACCTTAAGGATGTACCGCCCTGAAACGTCAGGTTTTGCAACAACCCTGCATTATCCAGACAATAGAGAATGTCGTAGTGTAAAAGTTCTTTTTCCACCACGTTGCGCAAGCCTTCCCGTTCAGCGGATGCCATGGCTTTGCTGACCAGTTCGGCAAAGTTAACTTTCTGATTCATGGTATAGCTCCGACTCATCGATCAGATGCGTATTGCGCCCGACACGGCGTAAGTCCCTTACGGCGGTTTTCTTCGTCGCCTGCCGCAACGGGGAATCACCAAAATAAGTGTCCTGTAAAATTTGCTCTGGTGGCCGCTTGGTGTGGGTGAACTCGATCACGCCGAACGGCGTTTTATGCTCTTCTGAACGCCCCGTCGTCATTACGGTAATTCGGCCAATTGGGATTTGGGAAATCACGCCATATGCTGATAACGCTGATTCTAGGCTAAGATAGTTATACTCTCCCCGACGCAGCGCTAACACGATGCGTTCAAGCGTATAGGCATCTTTGCTTTTGGCATGGTCATAGACGTACACGCCACGAATGGCGCGGATGAGAATGCCATCTTTCACCAGCCGATTAAGCCCGGCATTGAACGCTCTGGTGCTATCGTCATGGAAAATTTTGGCTAAATCGCGGGAGGTAAAGACATAACGCCCGCTGTTATCGAATGCGTTTAAGCGCTCAATAGCTGTCATTCTGTCCATCATCAAGTCCACATAAAAGCCACACATCTGTGTCATTAACGTATACTTGAATGGGAACAACGCGTCAAGTTTGCATGAAAACCACTTAAAGATAGTATTCATGTTTACTTAAATACATTTCGCTCGCATATTCAATGCAACGTATATCCCAAACCCATAAAGCCAGGATTTAGCCAAACTACAAGAGTCAAGGTACCGAATATCTGCTATCAGTTTGGCGTTCCATGCATGAATACATTTCAGGCAGAGGTGGATAACAACATCGCCGAGAATGCGCTGCGGCTGGTGAATCTGGGGCGAAAAAACTGGCTGTTCTTCGGTTCCGATCATGGCGGTGAACGCGGTGCGTTGTTGTATGGCCTGATAGGCACATGCCGGCTGAACGGGATAGATCCAGAGCGTTACCTCAAACAGGTGCTCGGCATCATCGCTGACTGGCCGATTAACAAACATGACTTCCTTAAATATCGTTTCCCCACCTAACAAGCGCCTCTTCAACTATCCCCACAGGCAAAAATTCCTGCTCCAGACGACCACGCGATAAGTGGGTTAAGTAGCGATAAAGATCGGCCTCTTCATTCAGCAAACCATCGGGTATTGCTTCCTGTGCTTTTACCGGTTCAGGAACGGCGCTATGGCTAGCATATTGCTCAAACAACTCACGGTTCATGAGCAGGCCATCAAGCGTCGGACGACAGCGCCTGGCTCTCGCCAGCATCAGTAGCCCCCAGCTATCCATGTCCCCCCAATAGGCAACGCGCTTTTCATCCAGGACAGAGCTGGATAACCATTGCACGTCAAGGCCGCACCCTAAAATCGCGATAGTGTCAGATAACGCAGGAAGTTGATGCAGACACTGTTCATTTTCAATCACCAGCACACGCGACGCGGGCAATGTCGTTTCCAACAGTTCCGCCGTCGTCACCCGGCATTTTTTAAAAGGAAGCAAGCCCGGCGATAGTGGCACAACCAGAACCCAGTGGCTGGACTCATCAAAAGCATCAAGAAAGGTGGTTAATCCCTGCTCGCTGGCTTCGCCGGAAAAACGCACGTCCAGCAGTCGGGTTAATAATGAAATATTATTCTCGATAAATTTGGTATCCACCCTTTGCCCGGAAAGCAGCCTTAACGGCAGTCCTTTTGCACAGCCAGGCTCTGCCTGGCGGCGCTGATGATGTCCTGCGGGCCTTTGTGCCGCCAGAGCGAACGATGGCTGACCAACAGCGGATGAAAAATGGGATCAACCTGCTCAATAATTCTCTCCAGCAAGTGAAATTCCCGACTCACAGTCGCATCTGCCGCTGCGCTGATCCAGTCAGAAGGGCCATTCATGATCCAGCGTAACGGCATTGATATCGGTCCGTCGCTCGCCCGATAACTGACCTCTTCCCATTCAACACGCCCAACTGCGACTTGCCGCCATAACTGCACGTGTTGTAAAACGCGCTGAGCCTGTTCTGCGAATATTTTCGCGGAAGGTTTGCCAATGGGCAGGCAGAGCGGCCAGTTAGCGGGTGGAAGTAAGCGCTCTGCCCGAAGTTTGGCGTTATCCCACTGCCGGGCAAGCTTTTCTCGCAGTTCATCAGGAGAATACATTCTACGCATTCTCCCGTCGCTGGTAGTGTTGTTCAAGCTCTTCCCAGCTCAGCGAAGCCATATTTGAATCCTGACCGCGCCGATGTACGACAATCGCCGACCGGGTATGGTCACGCAGCAGGCGCATTTCCTTATTAGGGGTGATAAATACCGCATGTAAGCCAAATTCTCTAAGCGCGGCAATGATCCTACCCGCCACAGCATGAGAGCTGCGGGAGAAGGCTTCATCAAGGATAATGGTGCCGAAAAGCGGATAACGGCTCCCCGCAGGACAAAGCGCATAGCTAAGTGATGCGGTCAACACGTAAGACGCGATAATCTCCTTTTCTCCGCCGCTACCGCCCTGCGAGCCGGTACGTGACTCAATCACATTTCCGCTCTGACGATCCATCACCGATACGGCGAACTCCAGACGAAAACGGGGATCCAGCAGCGCCTTCGCCCCCAATGTTCGATTGCGTTCACAGGCATCCCGCAGTTGCGCCACCAGCACCTGCAAAGCCTTATAATGGCTCTCGCCGTTATCATCAACAAACCGGGCGGCATTTAGCTGACGTTGCGCTTTTTCAAGCGTGCGCAGACTTTCATGGACAACTTTTTTGGTATCCAAACGCAGGTAGCGATCCGGCTGAAAATCGACCCTGAACATGGTTTCATTGAGTTCGCTGAGTCGTGCTTCAATCACCAACACCTCATGATCGATATGGCTGAGCAGTTGCGTTACGCCGTCGTCAGATGAACGATTCAGATAGTCAAGGAACCGGTTAAGCTTTTCCGGCAGGGCTTCTTCTGTCAGTTCCTGCAAACGCTGTAAATAGACAGGAATATCATCCAAATCAGCCCCAGCCTCAACCAGCGCCCCGGTATCCACACGTTTGGCTTCAGACATACGTTTGGTCAACTCAATGTTCAGTCGATGCAGTTCACCTTTGACCCCCTCAATTTCTTGCTGAATTCCCCGCTCATGCTGACGTTCCAGATCACGAATGTCAGGCAGTTGCTCCAGAGTCGCCACAGGAAAATGTGACGCGCACAACTCTCGCTCTTCATCCTGCATACCTTGTTGCGCGGTTTGCTGGGCCTTACGTTCTGCGGCCCGGGCTGAGGTGAGCTCGGTATCCAGCCGGTTAGTGACTTTATTGGCGGCTCTGAGCTGCTTATCGAGTTCAGATTCAACAGTTTGAGCCTCATCAAGTTTTGCTTTCGCTATACTGGCGTCAGAATTCGGGCGGATCAGATTCTCCAAGCGCTCCTTGAGCGCCTCCAGTTGGCTCTTTGCGCCGGGAACATCAATGCTATCGAAATCAATTTGTTGTATTTTCTGGAATAAAATGGCCTGATTTTGCAAAAGCCCTACCTCGCCTTTCGCAAACTCTAATGCCGCATTTGCAGTTTTAACCTGCTCCTGAAGCGCGGCAATTTCTTTGGCAAGGAAGTTCAGGCGATCGCGGTTATCGAATCCCGTTAGCCAGTCTTCATCAAGGCGTTTCTGATCCTGCTTGTCATAAAAACGCTGTTTCCCAGACATTAACCCCTGAACCGTCATAGCATGAGGTGTGTCACGCAGTTGTTCAGGGCTGTCAACACAATGCCTGTCGCTTTCTGCCAGTAATGCTTTGACAACCTCTCGCCACGGATGATCTTTCCACAACAGCTTGCGGGTAAAGCCATCCACCAAAAACCCGACGGGCGAGTGCGGTACTTTGACTTCCAGTAGCCGCACATGCAGACGGTTGTTGCGTTGGTTTACCCAGTGCAGAGCTTCCTGTGCAGATTCAGGCGCAACAAGAATGCGCAGCCTGTTACTCCCGACTGCACGCTCAATCGCACCACGCCATTGCGCCTCTTCCTGTTTAACCTGTATCAGTTCAGCGACGAAAGGCAGTTCAGACTCATCAACGTTCAGCGCTTTTGCCAGCTCGCTGCGAAATGCCTGATAATGCGCGGGAAGGTTAGAATCCGGACGACGCGCGATCTCGGCGCATTCGGTTTCCCGTTCCAGAAGTTCTTCGGTAATGCGATGGCTGAGCGCGCCTTTTTGATACACCTCTTCCTGCTTCAGCTTTATATCATCGGCAAACTGCTCACATCGGGCCTCGGCTTCATGCTGATTCTCCTCCAGCTGTGGTTGGCTCAGATCAGGCGGCAGTCCAAGATTGCGGGTCAGCTGTTGATACTGGCGTGCCAGAGTCTCTCGACTGCCGAGCGTTTTTTGCCAGTCCTTGATACGCGCGTTCAGTTCATCAATATTGGCGCCACCGACCTGGAGATAGCGCTGCATACAATCGTTAAGTAGAGCGTATTGCTTTTGCAGATTTTTCAATGAACTGGCGATACGGCGCAGCAGCCCATATTTGGGCTGTGTGTAAGGATGAAATTAATAGTACCCAACGCGAACCAACAATTCTGCCACTACCAAAAGATCGACGTTTACGTTGTTTGAGTGATATGGAAATGCCACCACCCCTACAAACGCTAGCCGTTAACACTGGAGCAACCGCAAAAACTATCAGTCGCATTATGATGAAAGAAACAGGGCTCAACTATCAGCAATGGCGCCAACAATGGCGACTGTTTAAGGCGATTGAATTATTAGCCGAAGCACAACCGATTTCTGAAGTGGATAGTTTTCTAGCATTTTCCAGTGATAGTGCTTTCACCACCTTTTTTAAGAATATGACTGGGAGTACTCCTCGCACCTATATGGGGCAAAGGAGATGACCATATAAAAAGACTTACCCCATCATCAATATACTTATCGTGAGCAGAAGTATCTCTGGGAGATACTGGGGTTATTACCCTTTTTTATTACGATGCCACATTATTTTCTTCCTCTAATCTAGTCAGAGTATCGATAACATTCGCGTGTTTTGAGATAGAATCCCAAGCCCCATGAGCGACAATCTTTCCTTTATCTATGACAATAACTTTATCAAACCGATTCAAAATACTCAGATCATGGGTAACGCAAATCACAGCATATTGTTTGAGATGTTGCATGAGAAAATGCCATATTCCTTCAGCCCCTTTGGTATCCACAGATGATGTCGGCTCATCGAAGAAATTGAACTTCCCTGGATTGCAAAGGATACGTAAAATAGAAAGTTTTTTACTTTCCCCTCCAGAAATCCCATTAGCGTCATGATCAATAACTTTATCTCCACTCCAAATATATTCAATAGAAAGAGAACTAAAATAGTCCTTAACATTCGTTGGTAATACCTTACCAAAAAAAACCGCCTCTTTGACAGGTCCAACAGTGAACTTGGGTTGTTGAGGAGCATAGCGAATAACAGACAAATGGTCTTCCTCTACAATATCATCGAGTAATATCTCATCAAGAAAAACCTTAACACCTTCTTTATTTTTATCAACCCCAACAATTAATTCTAAAAAGGTTGTTTTCCCAGAACCACTGGGGCCAATAATGGCTATTTTATCCTTTGAGTTTATGACAACGTCATCCTCAATCGTTAATACCACCTCGCCATATCTACTATAAATAAAAGGTTTAACAACAATAGAGTGACCACTCTTATTTAAATCGATCCTTCTTTTTTTATTTCCCTTAAAAGTTCTGAATGATAATACTTTTTCGAAGCTCTTTTTATCAGAAAAAAACTGATCACCCACTCTATATGATTCAGCAATTGAAAAAAAATCATTCAATAGCATCGTTGATAGTGTGAACAATGATACAAACTCTCCAGCAGTTATCGATTCAGATAAAAAATAGCCACTCATGATGCCATATACAATGATGGCAGAAGTCGTAATGGTAAGAAACAATATTTTCGCTGATACTAAAAGAGAACCCGAAAAGCTAACCCTGATAGCACTCTTCGCATATTCTTCCAACATGGCGTTTAAGGGTTTTAGCGCAGAATCGTACGCTTGTTCAAGTTTAATGCTTTTTGCCGCCAATAACGTATTGGATAGTACGCCTGTTTGTTCATCCTCTATCTCATTGAGCTGATCTATATGCCTCCTTCTCCACTTTATTATTTTATGCGTGATATATAAATATATTGATGAAAAAGAAAAGATGAAAATTAAAAAGTAAAAATTGGAAATTTTTATCAACCAAGCGCTTAGAATGATGAGTTCGATGATCAACGGTAATAACACACTAAAGAAATATGTTATGATTTTTTCGTAAGCAAGAATACCTCTTTCGATTGATTTTATTAATTTCCCTATATTCAGAGAGCTAAAAATCTCAAAGTCCTTTTTAAAAATTTCTCCTATCCAATTTATAGAGAAAAAACAAAGCGTATTCTGTACAAATCTTGTCAGAAAGGTTATTTGCAAAGGAGAAAAAACCGCATTAAAAACCCCTATAAAAGCAAAAAGAACAAGATATTGTGCTAATGTATGATATCCATTCTCATGCCCTATAAAGGTAAATTCATCCACAATTCTCCCTAAAATAATAGCGGGTAGTGTTGATGAGATCTTCACTAGCAAGATGAGAGCCAACACCATGATAAATCTGATTTTTTGTTTTTTTATCGCCGTAACAAGATCATTCACTGAAGTTATCCCTTTACTCACTCATTAACAATTCTCAATTATGCAAATAGCATCTATGCTTATCCCTCTCGTATCCTCGAAAATTAACTCATATCTTTTCTTCCCATTATAAACACCTTCCCTTATTATTCTAACATTGGTAAATACCTGCAATTTGATTCCTTATTAACACTTGCCTTTTTTTTGCAGCAAGTCAATAGAATATATAGTTATTCCATTATTATCATTTGCATATATGTAAAACACATATGCGTGTCACTGTTCGCTTGAGTCAGATCATAGCTATATAATTAAGTTAAAATTATATGAAATAAAAATTCATTGTTGTTGTATGTATCAGGTATTGCCCTCACTAATTTTACTCAGTAATAGTGAGGACAACGCCCGGTCGGAGAACTCACACCCGATCAGTTAGTCGTTGCCAGATAGTACTTCTTTATTGGGCCCCTTCCCTCCTTTAATGACTTATTCTAAGGAAGGCTTTCTCTGCATTATCCATTAAGCAACCCTTTCAGCAATTCCCGGCTCTGCCCCAAAGCGTCAACCTGACAATCGATCAACACAAGCTGTTCCCGTATTTTGATTTTCAAGGTGTCACAGGGAGTAGCGCCCGCACGCACTTCAGCGCACCAGGAATACAGACTCTGTCGACTTTGATGGCTGTACCGAGCTATGGTGGGACGATATGGAGTCGCATCTTGCAGCCCGGAAAACAGAGAACGGCTTACGCGCGCTTCAGGAGCTTATTGAGGATGAGCGTAAATTCGTAGATTTAGCACATTCACAACTCTGGTATGGCGAAGAACGGTGTGTGATTGCCGGGTAAAAAACCCATGAATGAAGATAACAACTTGTTATTTCCGCTTAGCCTTTCGTGGACTATGCTTAGCGCTATCATCAGAAAAGGAAAGCACAGCATGCAATTTATTACCAGTAAAGAACAGGACGATAAGAAAGAAGCGGACTCCGCCAATACAAGCTCCCTCATGCAGCAAAAGCTGCTGGATGCGCGCTCGATCATTATCTCCGGTGAAGTGAATCAGGCGCTGACCGAGAAGGTCGTTACCCAGCTTCTACTGTTGCAAAGCATCAGCGATGCGCCGATAAAAATCTATATTAATAGTCAGGGGGGACACGTTGAGGCGGCAGACACCATCCATGACATGATTAAGTTCATCAAACCGGAAGTCCATATTATTGGCACCGGCTGGGTTGCCAGCGCCGGCACCACCATTTTCCTTGCGGCTAAAAAAGATCACCGTTACGCGCTGCCGAATACCCGCTTTATGATCCACCAACCTTTGGGCGGCGTGCGCGGCCAGGCTAGCGATATTGAAATCGAAGCCAAAGAAATCATCAGGATGCTCGATCGCGTCAACCATCTGATTGCCGATGCCACCGGCCAGCCTGTCGAGAAAGTGAAACAGGATACCGATCGCAATTACTGGATGAACACCCAAGAAGCGATCGATTACGGAATTATTTCCCGCGTGGTGAAAACCTACGGCGAGCTAAATCTGGATTAAGCCTTTGTTTATTTCTGGAGGATTCAGTCGCGATCGTCGACCAACACTGAATCCCCAGAAGCCGCATTAACGACAAGAAGCGACGGTAGAAAACGTTGCTTTAATTTCAGACAACGGAGGCATAGTAGGATTCGCCTCTTTGTAAACGCCGCTATCAAACCAATCATCGACTTCGCCAAGCGCGATGGGTTTATCCGTCCACCAGGGTTTAAAAACGCCACTTATCAGTTTCATGGTGATGCTTTCTGGCGTGGTGGCAGTAATCTGCCAGCAACCGTCACCTTCCCCTTCAGCCGCTCCCGACAGAAAGCGGTTTGATTTTTCATCCCAACGGTGAGTTTGGCGGACAAAATCACCCACTTGCCAGTCGGTTGCCGCCTGAGCGGGAAATTGACAAAACAGCAAAATAGCGCCAGTGATAAAACCTGCTTTAAACATCTGGTTATCCCTCTCCACAATGAAAAACACCCTACTGATACTTTGGACTGCCCCTATGCCGATAACCGGGATAGCAGCGTCCACGATAAGGTATTACTACCACGCAACCGGTTTACTGGCGGCAACCATCGTCCCCCTTCCCCCCGATTCGCCCTACTACAGCCATTTGGCATCTTGCGTGAAGGAGATGGTCAACCAACGATGGGGGCCATCTTCGCCGATGGATTGCGCAATGTCATCGCGAATCTTATCAAATTTTCGCACACCGCTGTTTGCCATACTCTCGGGAATGACAATATGGATTTCAACAAATAAGCCACGCCCGATACGCGTCGCATAGTTTGAATAATCCAGAAAACCATATTCCAGCGTTAACTGTGCCATGATAGATTCAATTTTACAGTCGAGGCTGTCCGGCGTCATTTGTAGAATTTCCCGAACGGCGGACAGAACCGTTTTCACCGGGACGGGAATTAATAGTAAGGTCAGAACCGCCAGTGCGAGAGGATCGGCATAAACAGTAAGGTATTCGTAGCGAGTGCCCTCCATCAACCAGGAAATTATAAAAGCAAATAACAAAGCGCTACTGATACAGGCAGACATTAGCCAGCTTTTAGTATCCAGCGCGATCAGTTCTGATTTGATTTTTTTGTTCAGTCGACGCTGTGTGAAGTAGAGCACAAAACAAAAGGTGCTGATAGTAATCGCATAGGCGATAGCCCAGCCAAGTTCTAATTCGCGCCCGCCGTCAATGATCCCTTTGATGGCATTAACAAAGGCATATAAACACAGAATAACCAACAGGCAACCATTAAATGCCAGAACCATCGGTTCAACATGCCAGAACCCGAATTGGAATCGACGACTATGGGGCTGCCCCAACAGTCGAGAGACTAATAAAGAGAGCGAACACATTCCGGCATCCAGGATGGAAAACATGCCGTCAAAAATAATCGATATTGATCCGCAAACCAGGCCAACAACGATCCCCGCACTTGCAATAAAAAAGGTGCATAAAATTGAACGTTTAAGGACTTTCTGCTCTATCTCGGTGCTGTGTGACGCATGATTTTTGGGGGGAGTTGCCGTTATCATTGTCATAGTCTTATCCACAAATGAGCGTTGCGATGGAAAACCAGAACGTGACTCACCGTCAAGTATACAACACTCTCTTTTGGCTCGATGTTTGGGCCGCTAGCCCCCTAACATTGCAGGAGATATAACGATAATCATGGCAAAAATAACCGTTTCGATGGTCGAAGAGATTTTACATCTCATCGGCGGAAGAGAGAATATCATTCTCTGCGGTAACTGCATGACCCGGCTGCGACTTACGTTAAAGGATCGCCAATTAATCGCGCTAGACGCGCTGAAAAAAATACCTGGCGTCCTGGGAGTGGTAAATGGCGACGATCAGTTGCAGGTCATTCTTGGCCCCGGTAAAGCGCAAACCGCCAGTGAGATGATGAATGCGCTACTGATTACCCCTTCCCCAGCGGCAGCCACGGGTGAAACAGCGCCCGATTTACGTCAATTGGCAAGCCAAAACAAACAGCAGATAAAAGCCAAGCAGAAAAGCGCAGTACACAACTTTCTAACCAAGTTTGCCACGATTTTCACGCCGCTTATTCCAGGCTTTATTGCGGCAGGTTTATTACTGGGAATTGCCACCTTATTACAGCAAACGCTGGTAGTAGAAGGTGTCGCGCAGGCCGCCTGGTTAAAAAGCCTGATTGCTTACATGAAAGTGTTTAGCATTGGTTTGTTTACTTTCCTTAGCATCCTGATTGGTTTTAATACCCAGAAGGCTTTTGGCGGAACGGGGGTCAATGGTGCAATCATTGCTTCCCTGTTTATCTTGCGCTACGTGCCGGAAGGCACTACCGGCTATTACGCCGGGATGTCGAATTTTTTTGGTCTGGCCATCGACCCGCGCGGAAATATTATCGGCGTATTACTGGCGTGTATGCTGGGTGCCTGGGTAGAAAAGCAGGTGCGCCGCATCATGCCTGACAACCTTGATATGATCCTCACCGCCCCCCTGACGTTGCTGATTACCGGCGCGGTAACCTTTGTCGTTATCATGCCCATCGGTGGCGAACTATTTAAAGGCATGTCATGGCTGTTCCTGCACTTAAACGGCAACCCGTTTGGCAGCGCCATTTTGGCAGGCTTATTTCTGATTGCGGTGGTTTTCGGCATCCACCAGGGTTTTGTGCCGGTCTATTTCGCGTTAATGGATGCACAAGGCTTCAACTCCCTGTTTCCCATTCTCGCCATGGCAGGCGCCGGGCAAGTCGGGGCAGCGCTGGCCCTTTTTGTTCGCGCTGATAAAGGTTCTCTGTTACGTACGCAAATCAAAGGGGCCATTTTCCCAGGTCTGTTGGGCATTGGTGAACCGCTGATTTATGGCGTTACGCTGCCACGTCTGAAACCTTTTGTGACCGCCTGTTGCGGTGGTGCCATGGGCGGTTTCTTTATTGGTACGGTGGCCTGGATGGGATTGCCGATCGGCCTGAATACGGTGTTCGGTCCCTCCGGTTTGGTCTCCATCCCGTTGATGACATCGGCACAGGGCATTTTTGTCGGCATGGCCATTTATATTGCTGGCCTTATCATCTCTTATATTACTGGGTTTATTTTAACCTGGTTATTCGCCAGCAAAAATGTTGATTTAACCTGATGCGTTATCTGCCCCTCTCTTCGCTCAAGAGTTATTGTCGGGAGAGGGGTATTGTACTATCATGAAAGTACAAGCAATTAAAAAGCCCGCTATCGCCCTCCTCTCCTCATTATCTGACGTCTTTTGAGAACTCGAGACTAGCGATCTTATTTTTTCGGCTAAACAACATTATGAAATAATTAGCACTCTAAATTATTAATTTAACTTAATGATTGTCAAAGCTGAATCGATTCATTTTTATTTTCTTGATAGAAAAAACCGATCGAATAAGAAAAATTAAACGGTTTAACGATCGTTTTTTTTCGATCGATCTTGTGTTTATAATAGCGTGAGACTATACAACACTCCGTGCTTCGCGTTGATATCTGGATAATGTCAACAAGCGCAAAAACAACATTAAATTAACATATAGCTAAATGCAGTAAGGTGATAAGTGGTTCAAAACCGTATTCATCTTAGATGGAAAAAATGTTTTCCGGCTTATAGCCAAACAGATTTCTTATACTAGTGTCTTGCTACATGCATCGGTAATCAGGAATTTGCGAACATCCAGGGAACCTATTGTAATTAAATGAAACATTACCCACCTCGCAAGGAATTCGTGGGTAATCTGTCAGATAATCATCGTAGGAAAATACGTTATTAAATAAATAGAACAGATGGAATTGGCATGAATTTTTTTAAAAATATGAGCATTGGCAATCGGCTTTTTTCAGGGTTTGGTGTGTTAATCATATTAACGCTATCATTATCCTCACTCAGTTATTTTTTCATAAAGAACATTGAAATTGAACTTGAGGAAATCACTGAGGATCGGATGGTGAAGGTGGATATGTTACGTGACATCCAGGATATCCTTAACACCAACATACGCACTCTGCGTGACATTATTCTACTTCCTGAACAGCAGACCAAAGAAAAACAAAACCTCAAAGAGATTATCGCCAAAACCACCAACACCGCGAGTGAGACATATAAAAAACTTGATGTAATGGTCAATACCAAGGAAGGCAGAGATTTCTTTAATCAACTCGCTGAGATTAGAAAAGAATACAGCATCCATATTAATAAAGCCGTTAACTATGCCATGGAAGATAGGGATGATGAGGCAACAGCATTAGTCTTTGGTGAAATAGCCAACATTCAAGGCATTTATTTTAGTAAACTTACTGAGTTTACCGAATTACAAGAAGCCTATGTGGATACCGCAAAGCAAATCACCAAGGATTATATTACCAAAGCCTTGTACTGGATGTTGCTGCTGTCAATTATCTCAACGCTAGTAGGGTGCCTGATTGCCTGGCGCTTAACGCGCAGCGTCACAACCCCATTAGCCATGGCGCTTTCTTCTGCAAAGCGTATCAGTGTCGGCGATCTCAGTGGTTCGATAGTGGCAGACAGTCACGATGAAATCGGCCAACTTCTGGAGGCAATGAAGGAGATGCAGGCAGCACTGACGCGGATGGTTGTCAGCGTCAGAAACAACGCCGAAAGCGTGGCCACCGCCAGCATGCAGATAGCCCAAGGCAACGCCGATCTGTCGTCGCGTACAGAAGAGCAGGCAAGTGCGCTGGAAGAGACCTCATCAACCATGACGCAGTTGGGGATGACGGTGAAAAATAATGCGGATAACGCTCGTCAGGCAAATGTATTGGCGCAAAATGCGAGCTCGGTAGCGCAGCAAGGCGGCCATGTCGTGGATGATGTGGTGGAGACCATGAAGTCCATCAACGAGAGCTCACGCAGCATTGCCGATATCATCAACGTTATCGATAGCATTGCGTTCCAGACCAATATATTGGCACTCAACGCCGCCGTTGAAGCCGCCCGCGCAGGGGAACAAGGGCGTGGATTCGCCGTGGTGGCGGGAGAAGTTCGTAATCTGGCACAGCGAAGTGCAGACGCCGCGAAGGAGATTAAAAGCCTGATTACCGCAAGCGTTGAGCGGGTTGGGCAAGGCTCTTCACTGGTGAATAAGGCAGGGGAAACGATGCAACAGGTTGTCACGTCCATTCGCCAGTTAACCGACACCGTGGCTGAGATAAGCTCCGCCAGCGCAGAGCAATCGACCGGGGTTGAACAGGTAGGGATCGCCGTCAGCCAAATGGACCAGACCACCCAACAGAACGCAGCGCTGGTAGAGGAATCTGCTGCCGCGGCACAAAGTCTCAAAGAGCAAGCCGATCAGCTTGTCAGAGAAGTGTCCGTCTTCAACGTTGCTGGTTATGCCACCGCACCGTCATCGCTGAGAGTGGCACAGGCTTCAACGCCCGTCGCCATGTTACCGACGGCATCTCGATCAACAGAGAAAAACACGTCCGATTGGACAAGCTTCTGATACACAGTGCACCGCGTCCTGACAGTCTGGCTTTCAGGACGCTATGGTAAAACCCGATACAACGATAAATATAAGAAAAAGATATGGATAGTCATGGAGAGCGTCAGAAAATATTGACCGATTACGATACGTTCTTATCGGAGCTTGAGCAGATTACGGCCCTGCTTTCGCAGATGATGCAAAAAAAGTATCACTCGTTGGATGTGTACATCAACAACTGTAATCACCTGAAAATCAGCTATCTGAAAATCAACAGGTTGCTGGCTGAAGAGTCATTTTCTACTTATCTCAAGACGCACCATGACGCGTTATACAACAAATACACCAGCCTGCTTATCGGAATAAGGCTGTATGAAAATCTCTTGACCAATTGTGGCCTACACCAGGGATTCAACACGCACGCTGACAGTCAGTAAGCGCGCGGTATTTATCGACTTTGCAAAGAGCACAACTCCATTATGGTTCTCTTTGCGCTTTGACCGGCACCGTACCTTGGCCCGGTCTTTTTTTTGCCTGTCAGTTGTGCTCCTCACCACCGGCCTTCTCGCGAGAGGCGTAATCGATCTGCAAGACGATACGCAGCAGCGCGGCAACGGGTTCGAACAGCGCATCAGGGATACGTTCGCCGCGCTTCACATCATAAAACAGCGTACGCGCCAGGGGGATGTTCTCTACCATCGGAATGGCCTCACGTTGCGCCAACTCGACAATGTGTTGCGCCATGGCATCCCTGCCTTTCTCCAACACGCGCGGTACGGGCATCGTCTCGGGATCGTATCCCAAGCAAACCACCAAATGCGTCGGATTGCGCACAATCACCGCCGATTGCCTGACGTTTTGTGCCAGGCTGCCGCTCTGCACTTCGCGCTGTAGCGCGCGACGCCGCTGTTTAATATGAGGATCGCCTTCCCTGTTCTTGTTTTCCTGTTTGATATCCTCCTTGCTCATGCGCTGCTGCTTCAACGTATGAAAACGCTGATAGCTGTAATCCGCCACCGCCAATACCAGATAAAAGCCCAGCATGCCAAGCCACATAAAACGCATAATGGCGGAAAAAGTGGGTAACGCACAGTGAGGGTCACAATAGGGCAATGCGCGAAACGTCGACGCATAGGCATAGAACAGCAAGAGAAAAATCACGCACAACAGCACCACTTTCAAACAGGATTTGAGGAGTTCAACCACGCTGCGCCAGGAAACAATCTGTTTAAGATTGTTCACCGGGTTAAGTTTGCTCCCCTTAAAACCCACTGCCTTACTGGCAACCACAAAACCTATTTGAATCAGCACGCTGAAAACGGTGGCAACGCTTACCATCGCCCCGAGATAGAGCAGCACCAGCGCGCACTCTTTTACCAGCGCGCGTGCAACGGTGCCCAGCGCATAGGAGAAAGGGGCATTGATAACGCGCAGAGATTCCTGGATTAACAAGGTGATGTTTTGTACCAGCACATCAGTAAAAAAATGAAAAAAGAGAAATAAGGCGAGCAGTTGTGCACCGGAGGTCAGCTCAACGCTTTTGATCACCTGGCCCTCTTTTTCACCATCCTGCCGCCTTTTGCGGGTGGGCTGCTCCGTTTTCTCACTCATGGTGAGCAAACCACTCGCCAACATGCTGGTAGAGACGTTCACTTTCCATCAGATAGTGATGCAGCGCATACGGTAGTGACACGATCAGCAGCAGCAATACCAGCAGGCTTTTGATGGGCATAGCCAGAAAGAACACGTTTAACTGCTGCGCCGAGCGATTCAACAACCCCAGCGCCATATCCGCCAATACCATCACCAACACGGCCGGTAAGGAGAAGCTTAAACACAGTTGATAGAGCGCCTGCCATTCCACCTTGATAAAATCCAGCAAGGGCTGATTAAACGCCAGCGTATTGCCGGGGGGGAGGTAATGGTAAGAGTCATACAGCACGCTCAGGTGCAAATTGATGCCGCCGCTAATAAAAAACAGCGCACAGAGAAACTGGCTGAACAACAAACCAAAAAGTGAAGACTGGACGGACATCGCGGGGTTGAATACCGCACTCATGGTTGCACCACGCAGTGAATCGATAATAAACCCCGCCATATCCACGGCCCAAAAAGGAATCGCACCGCAGAAGCCCAACACCAGCCCGATCAGCAACTCACCGGGGATATAGCTCAACCATGTCCACCCCTCGCCGATATCCTGGGGCACAGGCACCACCGCCATCATGGGCAATGCGATCGCCATTAACACCGCATTTCTCACTAACGGCGACCCCAGGTTTCCTGCCTGCAACAGCGGAAACAGCAAGGTCATCCCCAGTGGACGCATCATGAGGAACGCCAGATGCACAATCTCTTCGTTAAGCGCCAGATTCATGCATGCGCACTTATTTGCATGAACACCTGGCGCGTATATCCCAGCAGGATGCCGCCAAGCCAGTGATAGGTAGCCATCAGCATCAGCGCCACGGCCAGCAGTTTGATCATGAACTGTAGGGTCTGATCCTGTATCTGCGTCAGCGCTTGCAACAAGCTGACCAATACGCCCACCACACACGCGACAACAATGATCGGCAATGAGGTCAGCAAGACGATCCACAACAGTTGGGTCATCAGGTGCGTCAGAGTGGCTTCATTCATACGAAACTCTGCACTAACTGGGAAAGGATCAGATCCCAGCCGCCGGCCAAGAGAAAAATCAGCAGTTTGAACGGTAAGGCGATGGTCATGGGAGAGACCATCATCATCCCCATCGCCAGCAGGATATTGGACACCAGCAGATCAATGGCGAGAAACGGCAAATAAATTAATAAGCCGATACGAAACGCCTGGGTCAATTGGCTGACCGTGAATGCAGGCAGCAAAATGAGTAAAGAGTCGTCCTTCACCGCACGACGCGCCTCTTCCGGCCAGGTTTTCGCAATCAGGTTCTGAAAATAATGCACCTGCTTATCTTCAGTGTTTTTAATCAGAAAGTGGCGATAGGGCGTTAGCGCCTGACTGTCCCAACCGCTCATCCAGGCGGGCTCGCCCTCAACGGCAACCGGATGCCACTGCGCCTTTACCGCCAGCAGCGTCGGCGCCATGATAAACAGCGAGAGCACCAGCGCAAGGCCATACAGCGCCATATTCGGCGGCACCTGCTGGATCCCCAACGCATTACGCAAGATGGAAAAGACCACCGCCAGTTTGAGAAACGAGGTCCCCATAACGATAATCAGCGGCAGCAGCGAGAGCACAAACAGCAGCGCAATTAACTGCCAGGGAGAGTCAGGTAGTGACATGTTATATCCACAGTGTAGGGTTCACGCCCCCTTATACCTCGGCTAAACCAGACGCACCTACCCGGCATTCACCCTATCTTTACCGCACCCGCGTTCAATCTTGTGCGGTGAGATACCATTGCCGGATTTGCACCAAAAAGCGGTCGCCGCAGCCAATCAGCGCACCTTTGCCGATGGCACGTCCATTCAACTTCAATGTTACTTCTGGAGAGAACTCGGTATTCACCGCCACCGTATCGCCCACCTGTAACGTTCGCAGCGATCCCAGTGTCAGTGTGACCAGGCCCACTTCAACCAACAGTTTTTGCGGCAGCGCCGCAAGATCCACCGACATGGATTCTGCGCCGATGGGTTGATCTGGTATGTCAATCGCGCGGTTTTCGAGTTCAGCGCCTAACGCTCTACAGTGCATCGTGTTATCTCCGTTTATCTGGACATACGCCGCCAGCCCCAGCAGCGGCGATAAAACGAAATGTCCTGCACGCAGATCGCCATACGCCTGTATCGCGATCCCGTCCCCCAACGTCAGCCGCTGCAAAGCAGAAAGCGGCAGCTCACACTCCCCGGCATAAAGCGCACACTGCAATGGCGGCAATGGGCCGGTGGGGATGTCATCAGGCACGATCAACGCATGCAGGTGCTTAAAACCAACGTCGGTATTGCCAAACAGCACAGCCTGAAAGGCAACCTGTTCCACCTGCCAGGTAACGACGATGTCCCATTGTTCGGGCAGAATGCTACAAGGGCGTGGTGCCGCATTCTGCCGCACCATGCTGGCCTGGCACTGTGCCAGCAACGGCGACAACGCCCACTGCGCGATGTCCTCAAGCAATAGCGTATCCACCGTTGCCACCTCAGCAGTGCCCAGCATTTGCTCGCACAGTGCCCGCCACCCGGCATCCTCCAGCCAAACGTGGCTCACCGCTGCGCCCTGCGCAAAAGAGAGCGCAATGACTACCCCGGTTTGAGCGCGGGTCCAGGTTTGTAAGCCGAGATGCAATTCACCCGCGGTCACGCCCTCAGGAGGCAGATGCTGTGCCAGGCTCCACGCTTCCCGGGTCGTCCTCAACATAGTCAACCTCCAGTACAACGGCATGTCCTGCCTCGCGCAAACGGGCGCAGAGCCAGGATGAAATAAGGCTCAACGTGTCGAACAGCTCGCGCTGAGACACCTGAATACAAAGATAAAGTTCACCGGCTTGCTCGCTGACCTCACACAGGATCGCTTCCCCATTGCCAGTCACCATGCGATAACGCTGCCGGCGATGCGCATGCGGTGAAAGCGGAGAAGAGGCGCAATGCGTTGCCTTTTGGGCTATCAGTTGCATAAATTTCTGAGCGTCCATCGCGGTTTCCGCGTCGATCGCCTCCTGTTCCGGCAGCGTGTGCCACAGACTCCCTTCAATGCGTGTGGTACTCATGGATAGCGGCTCATCGTCTACAGCCTGTATCGTTGAGCACACTGTGCAGTTTTTCCTTTTTTTTCATGACAACATTCAGCGCTTGCCTTATCGCGTATTGCTGGGCCAATACGGCTCGCTGCTCCTCAGACAACGCTATCTGGTTAGCCATCCACTGCTGATCCTCATCGCGCAGTGCCATCAGTGTCTGTTTATGCGCCAGCAGTTCATCGCTGATGCGCGTGCCGGACCAGCCCAGCCAGGCGTTTCGTTTTTCTGCCAGCAACGCGCGATGGGTCGAACAGGTGTAGATATCCTGTTCCAGTTGACGAAGTTGAGAACGTTGCTGTGCCAGTTGTCGGCGCAAGGCGATTTCCCGACGCTGCTTGATAGCCAATAACGCCCGCAGCGTCATGGCGTGACCAGCGCACTTAGCCGTTGCAGTAACAGATCGCGATGACATGGTTCATTCTCCTGCTGTTGTAAAAACGCATTGATCGCCGCGTGCTTTTCAACCGCCAGATCGGCGAGCGGATCCTCACCCTGCTGATACTCTCCTACCCGTACCAGCAACTCGACATCGCGATATACGCTGAGCAAACGGCGTACCTGATGGGCCAGCGACAGGTGCATCTGGCTGGTGACATTCGGCATGGTGCGGCTCACGCTGGCGAGCACATCAATCGCCGGGAAATGCGCCGCCTCGGCCAGCTGTCGCGATAGAACGATGTGCCCATCAAGCAGCGAACGCACCTCATCCGCCAGCGGCTCATTCATATCGTCTCCCTCCACCAGCACGGTGTAGAACGCGGTAATGCTGCCACAGCGCCCGTTGCCACTGCGCTCCAGCAAACGCGGCAGCGCGGCAAACACGCTGGGGGGATAGCTGCCTGCAACCGCACGCTCACCCGCCTCGATGGCGATTTCCCGCGCGGCGCGGGCGTAGCGCGTCAGTGAGTCTGCCATCAACAATACGCGTTTGCCCCGATCGCGAAACGACTCGGCAATGGTAGTCGCCACATACAGCGCGCGCATGCGCTCCAGCGGCGGCCTGTCGGAGGTGGCGACAACGACGACACAGCGACGTCGTGTCTCCTCGTCCAGTGAATGCTCTAAAAATTCCCGCACCTCGCGGCCACGCTCGCCGATAAGCGCCAGAACGATCACCTCGCAGTCTGCGCCGTGGCACAGCATGGAAAGCAAGGTGCTTTTCCCCACGCCCGCCGCCGCGAAAATCCCTATACGTTGCCCCTCACCGCAGGTGAGTAAGCTGTCTATCGCCCGCACGCCGGTTAGCACCGGGTGTTCGATAATCCCACGGACCAGCGCCGCCGGAGGGGGCGCGTCAAAATCGCGCCACGGCCCCGGCCACGTCTCATTGCCATCCAGCATCAGCCCAAGGCCATCAACGACCCGGCCCAGCAACGCATCGCCGACCGGAACCTGCTGGCGTCGTCTGAGCGGCCGCACCTTCTGGCCGCAAAACAGACCAACGGTGCTGGCGAAGGGAGATAACAGCGCATCATCGCCGTCTACCGCAACCACCTCGGCCAAGGTGCCGCCGGGTAAAATCTGGCAAAGTTCACCCATAAACACGCCGGGCAAACGCACTTTCAATAAGGTGGCGCTGATGTGCAGCACCTGTCCCGTCATGTCGATGCCATCCGGCGGCTCACCGCACAATGCCAGCCGTTGACTCACCGCATCCACCAGAGAGGAAAACTCAGTCTTCATCATCGCGTAAGTGCTCGGGGTCCAGGTCAATACTGTGCACCACCTGGATAAGGCAGTGCTCCCCCACTTCCTGCCACGACAGCACCGCAATGTCAGCGTGTTGTTGCTCTATGACCTTACGCAGGAAACGACGCACATCCACCGAGGTGACAATCACAAACTCACCGTGGGCCGTTTGTGCCTCGGCAATCAACTGCAATATCTGCGCACACTGTGCATGGCTCAATGCGGTATAGGTGCCCATTGCTGTCTGCCGAATAGACTCACGAATCACATTCTCCATCTCCTCCCCAATGCGCAGCACGCGTAGCGGCGTTCCTTCTGGCATCAGGCGATGTAAAATATGGCGTCGCAACGCGATGCGAACATATTCCGTTAGCATCTGGACATCTTTTTCCCGCGGTGCCCACTCAATCAGCGTGCCGAACACCAGACGCAAATCACGGATAGAGACACGCTCCGAAACCAATCGCTGGAGCACCTCGGCAATTTTGTTGATGGGCATCTGCCGCTGTAGCTCTTTCACCAACTCGGCATAGCGTTTCTCCATCGCATCCATCAGGTAGCGCGCTTCTTGCACCCCGATAAACTCTGCCATATGGTTCACCAACACCTTGTGCAACAACGCAACAAGGCACTGGTCACCGGTATACACCGTTTGCCCCGCCTGTTGCGCACGTTGTCCCTCAGCCGCAGACAGCCATGCGATCTGCCCCATTCCCTGCGGCAACACCTGTGCCTCTGGCGTAGCAGCGGACGCATCCAATGCGGTGAACATCATGCAGGATGCTGCCAGGGGGAGCGTCAGCGAGAACACGGACTCCTGATAGACCAGCACCGCCATACTGTTCTCCGTCATTGAAGCATCAACGATGATGGAGACATCCGGCAGGGGGACACCCACGGTGTCAAACAGGGTTTTGCGCAGGGCATCAATCTCCAGTGAAAGAGACTCTGAATGCAGGCTCGGTGCAAGACGCAGCGTCAGAGGCTGTGCGCCCGGCACCATCAGATCGTCATCTGCGCTGCCCTGCGGCGCGGATACCGACTGCGGATGCCGGGCGCGATACCACAGCAGCGCACAGGGCAATGCGGTAAGCACCGCCATAATGAAAAAGTAGATAAACGGGAAGCCGGGAATGACGGCAAACAGTAACATCACCACCGCTGCGAGGATCAGCGCCTGAGGCTGTTTCCCTAATTGCGCGCTCAGCTCACGCCCCAGATTTTGCCGTTTCTCACCCGGTACGCGGGTGACGATAATACCGGCACTGAGCGAAATCAGCAGAGAGGGGATCTGTCCGCACAGGCCGTCACCGATGGAGAGCACGCTGTAGGTTTGCACCGCATCCCCGAGCGACATGCCGTATTGCACCACGGCAATGGTAATGCCACCCAGAATATTCACCAGCACGACAATAATACCGGCGATGGCATCCCCTTTCACAAACTTCATGGCACCGTCCATCGCGCCAAGAAAACGGCTTTCATGCTGCACGTGCAGACGCAATTGGCGCGCCTGATCGGCATCGATCACCCCAGCGCGCAGATCGCCATCGATACTCATCTGCTTGCCCGGCATGCCATCGAGAGAAAATCGGGCGCTTACCTCGGCCACGCGCTCCGTGCCCTTGGTGATGACGATAAATTGCACGATGGTGATGATGGCGAAAATTACCAGCCCCACCGTCAAGTTCCCCCCCACCATAAAGCGACCAAACGCGTCGATGATATCGCCCGCATCGTGCTGCAACAGCACCAGTCGCGAGGTGCTGATGGTCAGCGACAGCCGGTAAAGCGTGGTAATCAGCAACAGTGAGGGGAACACCGACAGTTCCAGCGGATCGTTGATGTAAATGGCAAACAGCAGCAGGATGATGGAAAAAGTCAGATTAATGGCGATCAGAATATCCACCACAAACGTAGGCAACGGCAGGGTAATCATGACAATCGCCATGAGCATCACCAAGGCGAGAATAATATCTTGCCTGCCGGCGCACATTTGCAACCAGCGTTGGACGCTATCTTTTTTCATCACGTTGGTTTGCATAATTTTTCCAGAAATGTTCGCTGGCGACGGTGCAACCATAGCCATTGTTCCGCCACGCTGTCTGCCATTGGGGCACAGCTGATCACCATGCCTTGACGTAGCGTGAAAACACGCTGAGGAATACCCGCAAACCAGGCGGGATGGGCACGTTGCAGTGCAAGAACCAGTAACGCATTATCACACCAAGGATCCAGCAGACATTGGCTGATATGCATGCGTCCCTGACGAAAGGTGAGGAAGGTTTGAAATCCTCGATCGACCCATTGCATTTCGGCAGAGGGCGGTTGTTCCGCCAGCTCGGCCAACTGTATAAAGCGCTGGATGTTTCTTTCGATGAACAGATCTAATGTCATGATGTCTTTCCTCTCACGTCCGGTAACAGAATCCCAGAGAAGACAAGGAGGAGAAATCAAGACAACACCTGATTACCCTTCAGTTTTTGCAGTACGGTAAGAATGCTTTCTCGCTGATCTTCATCGCTAAAACACGCATCCGGCATCACTCTGAATTGCACATCCAGATAACGCACGATGTGCTTGAATACCGTTGCGCTGGGCGTCAACGAGGAAATTCGTGCGATAAGCCAATCCTCAAACAGCCAGCTTTCCTGTGTAATATCAATCAACAAGGTCAGGAGTGAATCGGCAGGTAATGGATAACGCTTTTCCTGTTCTTCACACTCCTGTTCCAGGCCCAGAAACAGCAACAAGCGCCGCAGGCGAACCAGTACCGTCGCCAACCTGGCTTGCTGAGCACCCCCGACAGACAGTGAGAGTTCAAACGCCGCCATTTGCAACAGGACGCGCAGCCGACGCTGGCGATCGGACCAGTCCAGGATGCGTTTAAACCATTCCGATAACGATATGTCTTGTTCATCCATCGCGCGCTGGAATAAGCGACCAATGGGTGCCAGCACCGCCTTGCTGACGGTGCCGAGCTCCATCAGGCCAAAGAGTGCAGTTTCATACGCGTTTTCTTCAATAAGCTGGGCCAACTGCGCATTCAGCGCCTTTTTCCGCTTTTCATCCAATGCCGTTGATGCAAGGTGTTGAGCAATCGTAAAAATACGCCGCAGCCCCTCCAGCGCCTCGCTGTTATTCTCAGCCGAGGAGGCGAGAAACGTTGGAAGGCCGCCTTCTTGCTCATGCAAACGTTGCATCAGTGCAATTAGCTCTTGTTGTCTACGTAGCTGCCGTTCTGACGATGCCAGCCGCTTTTCATCGCGCATTCGACCAGAAAGCAGCAAACTCATCTCTGCCAGCGTTGAATCCAGCGATTCGTCTGCAATTTCTTCCAACGCCATGTCTGTCAGCGGCAGGTTGTATTCATTACGCGGCAGGGAGTGTGCCTGATGGGGATCATTGTTTGTGGATAAAGCCTGGCCTGCCAGATTCTGATATTCAGGCATTTTCATCGTCACGCCTTACCTCCCGTTGATGGATGCCGAGCTCGTTCTCGGTATCTATCCATGCCAACACCTGCTGAAAATGTCTGCTGAGCGAAAAAGAAACGCTGAGCTGTGAAGATGTCAGAACGGCTTCATCCACAGCCAACTGCGGGTTGCAGGCTATCGCTAACCGCTCCCCGAAGGCCTCGCGCATTCTGGCCTCTCGCTCGGGATGAATCTGCAACGTGGTACACCCCGCCGCCGCCAGCTGTGCCACCTGCTGCGACAAACGGTCGCACAGCAGGTCATCAACCGGCTGTTGAGAAAACCAGGCGCTCAATACGTTCCGCATAGCCAGGCGGATACGTGACGTGACCGCCTGCACCACGCACTGTTCCACCGAGGCCGCCTCACACAGCGCCACAACGTGGCGCGCCAACCATTGATTCTCGCAGCGAGTAAGGATCTCCTGCTGACGGCGAGAAAACTCGGCATAAGCCTCATTCTGTATCTGGCGCTGCGCTTTGCGCGCCTGACGTATCATGTGTTCTGCCTTACGGCTCGCCGCTTTCACGATGGTTGCGGCCTCTTGGTGGGCATCGCGCAGAGTGTGGGCATAAGCCAGTTGGGTGTTTAGCCTTTCAGCAGGAATCACGGGGAAATCGGGAAGTTGCCCATCAAGCTCAATCAACGGGAGTCGGCACAGCGGCATAGCATACGCTCCAGTAAATTCATCGTGGTCAGAGACGTCACGGGATACAACGCTTGCCTGAGCGGCGGCAGCTGTATCAACAGCGCCTGGAGCACGGGTTCCACCCTTGCAGCACGGTAAAGCATGGCGATACCGATGCGATTCGCCGCGTCGATCACCTGTTCCGGTGAAAATAAGGCAGGGCGTTTGTTGTCACACATGCCAAACAGATGCCAGATCAGATCGTTATCCAGCCAGCGACGAAGCGCGTGACGATAATCAGGCAGCAGAAAGTAATCACCGCACGCCAGCGTCAGCAGCCCAAGCGCCAGCGCATATTTCGGCATGTTCGGTGCCAGCATGGCCAAACGGCGCTGACGTTCATTAAGCCGCCCCGGCAGACAAATCCCGCCACGCCGCGCTCGTAACGCGCGGTTCAGTGCGCTGTCTAAAACCGGAGACTCACCATAACGCCACCGCTGATTGCGATGAAACCCTAACAAGGCAAACCAGTCAGGGTGCGCATAACGGGCGGGCTGCCAGACCGAGCGGTGCAGCAGCAGGATCAACGCATCCGGTCTGCTGGACTCGTCCGCTGAAACACACGCCACGCCGCCAGTATCAACAGCACCGAAGCCAGTAAAATCAGCGTTAACATCACATGTTGTCGATAACGGGATAGCCATTTCAGGATCGCTCTCTCTTCAACGGATTTCGGCGGCGGAGCCACCCGAGCGCGATAGCCAGCAGGCTGCATCAAAATGCTGATTTGATCGTACTGGACACCGGGTATCGCTTTTTCAATCAGGCTCTTGATTTGTACACGAAACGCTTCCAGGTTCACCCGTGGGGAAAATTTAATGTAGACAGCCACCGAAGTGGTATCACCAGAACGGGTGGCGACGTCGTCACTGGGAGGATGGGACGCTATCGCGACAGACGCTTGCACAACGCCATCCATTTGGCTGAGCATCTCTTCAATGTGCTGCTCGGTGAGATACAGAATCTTCTGCTGCTCTTCCCGGGGAGAAACCACCAACTGGTTAGGTGGAAACATGGTTTCTACCGTGGTGTAACGCTTGCGCGGGAAGCCGTCCATGCGCAGCACTTCAACGGCATCAATAAACCGGGATTGCTCGACGCGCAGCGTTACCCCACCGTCCGGCGAAGGTTGCTTATCTGCATCAATGTTGTTGTTCATAAGGATCGCCAACATCTGGTTGGCATCACTCTGAGACAGGCCGTTGTAGAGTTCGACACGACAGCCCGCCAGCATAAGAACCAGTATTGCCATCCCCAGACAGCGCAATGCGTTCATGTCATATTGGCCAGTTTGTTGACCGTTTGCGCCGCAGAACCGGCGACCTTAGCGCCAAGATCGACGCCGACGCTCAACGTCAAGATCTTCGCCTGCTGCTGCAACATCTGCTCCGGTGATAAGGTTTCTACCGCGCCGGATACCGTTCCGGCATACAGCATCTGCTTGAAGGTCTGCGCCGCCTGACTGTCCGGTGCATCCATCGCAGACACCGCATCAATGCTGTCACAACGGCTATCTGGCGATATCTTCTGAGAAAGCGTCATGGGTGTTATCTCCATGGGGTACCTCGTAATCACGGTGAAAAACTCATAATGAAAAGCAGTGCTTGACCACGTCTGCGTCCGGCGTATTCACGTGTTGCAATACGCGTTTCGCCTCTTCCGGCGCATTCAGCCCCAATAGCAGGACGGCAGTGCACACCGCACAAGCGTCGCTATCGGTCACCAGACTCGGTACCACCGGCACTATCGCTCGCACTTGACGCAACAAGCCGTGATTAACCCCAGCGAATGCGGCTTCAAGCAATAGCCGTCGTTCAGCAGACGTCAGTACGCTCATATCTTCGAGATAATCCCGCTGAGCAGATTTTTGATGGTATTGATCATCGCGCTTTCATAGTTGATAAAAGTGGAATACTGCTGCACGGCAAACTGCGCCTTGAGCATGGCGTCGGGATTGGTTAAATCTTCGCCGTTCATTTTGTCTTTGACGGCTTGCCCTGCCTGGTTTGCCAAGCGGGACAGCGTATCGATGAGTTGTTGAACATCCATCGTCACCCTCCGGTAGAATGTCGGCTTATTGCCTGAGATAGCTGCTTGCCTGCTACGTTGCTGGCTGGTATCTACTATGGTTTTAACCCGCCACAGCGCCTATCCGGTGTTTAACCTAACCACAGACTTTTCCACGAAAAATCTGATCTATGCCGATTTCTAACCAACGCTCGCCGTCAAAAGATCGCGTTACCGCGCCTTTTTTACACAGTCGGCGCACCAGCTTTTGGCGCTGGAGCGCCACCCTCTGGGGCAGGACGTCGGTTATCACTAACATACGGATATGCTTCAACTCAGAAACCGCAGACAACGCCACGTGCAACAGCCGCCATAACAGCAGTAATGACGCAGGTTGTGAGGCGCAATCGGGCAACCGGGTTAAACTACAGATAAGCAGCGCGTGGTTTTGAACACGAAAAACAAGGCGATAGGGAAGCAACGTAATGTGCTGCCCGAGGCGTAGTCCGCACCCGGGCAAAAACGCCGGCTGCGGCGCTAATCCCACCGCTTGCAACTGCCTGCTAAAAAGTGCCTCCAGCCGTTCCATCATTACTTCGCAAGGGAATGAAGCGTCTGGCTGAACACCTCGACCATCTTGCGGCCCATTTCCATCATCTGCTGCATGACCTCGACCGCCTTTTGCACAATATCGTCGAGATTTCGGATGTAGGATTGTGCGTTTTTACTTTGAAAATCCGCCTGCGCCCGCTCTATTTCTGCTTCACGGTTTTCCGTCGCCGCTTCAAAGGAACAGAGCCCGTTGGCTATCGATCCCGAACCGTTGAATCCCATCGAAGTGAGCTCTCTGGCGCCAGCGCCGCTGATTTCCCCCATTATTCCGCCCGTCAGCGCGCCCGTACACTGCATTAAGCCGCTCAAACAGGTGCCTAATGCGTTACTCTTTGCCGCCGTGAAACTATGTTCTATCGCGTTTAAACTGGTGGAAAGCGCATTCATTTCAAGCCCCCACCCTAATATCTGCTTCTTTTCGTTATACATTCGCATCACGTCACGCAAACGCCGGGCAAGATTTAATAGTGTTCCCCACAGTTGATCAAACATCGCGAAAAAGTCATTTAAATCTGCATCACTACCGGTCTTTTCCTTGGCTGCCATTACACCATCCATCTTTGGTGATAAGACAGAGGAAAGGTGGCCTGGAGTGACGTTGACAGGAAATACGTCTATCGAAAGAGTATTTTGATTCATAAGCGTATTTTGGCTCATAACATATCCTCAGGCACGGTTACAGGCAATTTTGGCCAATACCGTACCGTAATCTTCCATTATTGAAGTCGCGTTGCTCACGGCGGTGCCACTCTGTTGCAAATAATCGCCAAGCTGTTTTTCCTGATCTTTTTTACGCTCCTGCGTCCAATTATCTTTAATATCGTTAATGCGTTGCATAACGATTAATTCTTCAATTTCTTTGCGCAAATCAGCGGCTTTCCATTGGGCAACACCCGATGTTATTTTTTGCCCACCGCTTAGCGCCAAGCGCGCCGTGGTTAACCAGGGAAAGGTGACATTTTTAATGATGCCGGAGGCTAGCGCTTTGCCTAACGAGACCATAAAACGTTTACGCAACGCTTTTTCCGCGGCGGCAGCGCCCTTTTCCAACACCTCTGTCGCCACATTTTTGAGGGCGCTTTCCAACGTTTTTTCTACAAGCTGTTCAATTCCCTGAGCGGTGGCACTGCGGCCCATGGTGCGTGCCAAATACTGACTGGCGTTCCCCTCCAACCTGGCTTCGAGCTCAGTGACAAAGCCTTTAGCCGTGTTTTCAGCAATCTGTTTGATCTGCTGACCCACCTCACCGCTATTTTGGCTTGCTGCCTCCACCAGCGTTTTACCCGCGCCGCTGCCCATCTCCTTTTCTGCCGCAGAGATCAAACCGCGAGCCACGTAGATACCACGGCAGATTTGCAGAATATCCAATCCCATCGCGACGTATTCGCACGTGCTCTGTACCGAACCTGCCGCGTGAATAATCGCTTCACAATCGGCTTTATTTGCCCCCAACCCCAAAGCAAACTCAGCGCCGCCTTTTACGATTCCGGCAGCCCCTGCCGAGCAGTAAGCGATACCAGCAGCAAAAGCGAGTGGATCTGCCGTTGCCACGGCTTCAACCAGTTTTAACACGCCGATACCAATCTCAATGGCGCTGCTTATCCAATCAAACACGGCGCTACACAGCGCGGATTTACGCACCTGATTCGCCTGTTCAATCGACTTGTTGATCTGCTCCTGGTATTTCTCAACCTGCTTATTGCGAAGGAAAGTTTGCAGCTCTGTGGCACGGTTCAACTGTTCACAAAGCGCCAGTGCGTTGCTGCTGGACACACTCATCACCTGCTGCGTCACCAGCATCGACAACAGCAGCGGGTCCATGTTCATGACCTCTTGCAGCGAGGCCGAGGCGGAGCCGGTATACCCAGCCGCCAGCAGCCGTTGCCAGGCAGCCTCTGCCTGCGGCGCGCTCACCGACTGCGCCGCGGCCCTCGGTTGACGTTCAGTTTCCGCGTTCTTTCCTGCATCGTCTTGCCTATCGTGCAGGCCAACAACAGCGCGTGTTGGGTGTGTGGTTTGCTTCATTGACGAAGAGACGAGCATCTCTTCACCATCATCATAGGGTAGCGGGTAATGCATCCCCGCTCTGGCTTGTACACTATCCATCAGGCTCTCCTGTTCGAGATAGTCCTTGCTCCGCTTGACGGCGTATCGCCTGTAATGACCGATGTTCACCGCAAATCAGCAAGGCGGCCTTAAAGGCTTTGCGTGCCAATGCTTTCTCATTGCAGGCCAGAAAACACTCCCCAGCGGCACAAGGTACCTGTGCGGCCGATACGTTAATTTTCGCTGCCCGACCATAGGCATAGAGTGCATCTGACCAGGCGTGCGCCGCATGGCACGTCGCCCCAAGTTGATACCAGTAGTCAAAAGACCAATCGTCGTAAGCGGTCAATATCCGTAACAGGTTGGCCGCTGCGCGATAATCCCCGGCGTTGGATAACTGTCTGGCATAGCGAAAAAGGGTGTCCAGTTCGACGCTTACCTCTTTTTTCAGCAACATGCGCATCGCGCCACCGCGACGCAAAAATTGCAGCATGGTCAGACTGTCGTCTTGCGTCATGAATAGGTCTTTTGGGTGATCATTTGCAGAATTTCACCCCATTTGCTGACCAGGTTAGTCGCCTGCGAAATGGCAGCGTTAAGCATCTGTATCGCTTTTTGAATCGTCAGTTGCGCCTGAGAGGAGAGATCGCTGTCGCGGCCCGCGCTGTTATCCAATGCCGCTTTAACGGCCTGGAGGCTGCCCTTGTCCAATTTACCGTCAGCCCCCGCGTGCTGTTTGATATAGTCCTCTATCGACTTGCCATCCACCTGGATACCGTGTGTCTTCATATACTCGATAACGTCGGCAGGCACTGCTTCCTTGGCGTTGCCATCGCCTTTTGATGCCGCCGCAATGGCTTCATCCATCTGGTTTGCCTTTTCCTGGGTATCCCGGGCTCGATTGGATGCATTTTGAATATCATTGAATTGGGCATAGGCGCGGGAAGACTGCACATCCTGCAACAACAGCATTATTTCATAGGCATAGGCGAAAATATTATCGGCAGTCCCATAGCGAGGCGTCTTTTCTTGAGTGGTATTTCTGACACGTCTTTCTTTGTCTTCAAGTACAGTAGAATTAATGTCTGGCAATGAAGAAACTGGCGTAGTCTCCATTATAAACCTCCTGGAATATAAAATAGTGTAGATATGAACATTATTTATTGACGCTGTGCTTAATATGCGTCTCGATTTTTTTCAAGGAGATAGTTAATGCTTTCAAATCTTTTTTTGCATTTTCCGCAATAATGTTCATGTGGTGGATACCCAGCGGTTTTACCGCCTGTGCATCATGAGGAGAAACGGTATGACCTGCGGAGGTCAGTTCGCTTTTGATCTTTTCAAATTCGGAAAAACATTTTAATAAACGTTCATACTCTACTTCGAACTTTTTAAACTGACTCTGTATATTGCCTGACATGTTGCACCTCTCATCGTTCACGAATAGCTCAGCCGTTGATAGGTCGATGGGTATTCTCTACTGACTTAACCCAGCCTCTAGCGCTGTATTGTGATAACGAAAGTAAATGATCTTGATAATATCTTCGCTCTGTATCACCGCTTCCAGCAATAAGGCAAAGTGCTGATATTGTTCTGGCGTAATGGGTTTCGTCATGGCACAGGTTAATCGATGACGGGCGGCACGCAGCTCCAGCAATGCCTTTTGGGCATCGTCAGCCGAGCCCTGTATACGATCTTCCAATGCCGTCAGCGTCGCCATCGAGTTTCCCTTTAAAAATTGAATGGAAGCGTAATCAGCGTACGCCCTTGTCTGAACGTCACTGCGCTATCACTGATAGCCACAACCGCACTGCCATCGGCCAATCGGCTGCCGATGGACAAGGTATCGCCATTACCCAGCACCAGATAATCGCCGCGACGGCTATGAACAATGCCAGTGACAGGCGCTGGCAACTGCCTGGAAAACTCACTGGATAGGGGAACATCCTGATAGCTCAGCGCCACGCTTGGATAGCTCGCTCGCATCTCCTGCATCAGTTGCGTCAAAGTCTGCTTATCCTGCGCGTTCAACACGCCGCTTAAGATGAAACGCGGCCCCGCACTCGTCAGATTCACCTTGCCGGCTAACCCTTGCTGTAGCAGCGCGCCGATCAGCGCATTCGCGATCTCGTCGTAGGCGTTTTCTATCTGCCAATGCCGTAATCCCGGAATGTCGGCCAACAGCGGCTGAACCGCCGCCCACTGCTCTCCCATATGAATATCCGCATCGATCGCAACGTTGCCCTGCCCCCGGCTGACAACCTGAGCCTGGGTGTATCCCGCCTGAATCAGCACATCTTTCACGTTCCGGACCAGTTGATCGGCGCAAATCACGTTATCCTGGTAACGAATATCGTGGGATTGCAGCGCAACCCACAATGGCGTCAACGTATCGCTCGATTCGCAATACCCGGACAGATGCAGCACGCCATCCTGCTGCCATTGCGCCACGAGCTGCGTCAACCCGGTCTGCTGCAACAGCGCGTCCACCGTTACAGGTGCCGCCGTCGAGGGTGACGGGGCCCATTCCACGGAGAAAAACAGTAGGGCAACGATCAGCATAAGCATGCCTGGCACCAGCACCCAGCCGCTTGAAAACCGGCGAACCGGCAAGCAACAACCAGCAAGATCTGCGTGCTGCGGCCCAAATGCCATCGCCAACCCTGCCGCCTCCAAGACGCCCTGCAACGGTAACGGATGCTGCTGTGCATGGCGGCGGCCATTTACCCGCACCGACACCTTTTCCGCGTTGACATAGAGTTGCCCGTCAGCGATCGTCAGTTCGATGCGACTTGCGGCCCGCAAAGGGATGCACAGATCGCATTCCCGCTCACCAATAGAGAGTCGACCTTCCGATAGCCACACTTCCCGTCCATGCAATACCCCGCCTAACAGGCGGATCTTCCACGTGTTTTCCATACGCTTTTCACTGTTGTCTATTGGCAACGGATGCCTTGATCAGGAACAAGCGAATAACGCTATGCATTTGATTGGTTTTGGTGCTGAACAGATGGCCAAGCACAGGGATGCTGCCTAACAAGGGGATTTTCTTTTCCGACTGTATCTGCTTATCCTGTTTGAACCCGCCCAACAACAGGCTCTGCCCCGCCTGCAACATGGCTTGTGAAGCAATTTCCGCATTTTGAACGCCGGGCAGAGGTTCATCCTGGCTGATGGGTTCGCTTTGTTGCCCATCCTGAATATTCAGGTTCAACATGATATTTTGCTTACCATTCTGCTCTAACAGCCGAGGCGTAACGCGCAGTAGCGATCCGGTCGTTACGGACTCCAGTTTGGCGACCTTGTCGCCCTCAAGCTTGGTGTAGAAGGTGACGTTTTTATCCAACACCGCCTGAATATTGTTGAGCGTCACCACTGAAGGCTGCGATAGCACATAGGCTCGCGAGTTCTTTTCCAGCGCACTAAGGCGCACCATAAAGTGCGGCGTGTCTTTGATCACGCTGGAGAATCCGCTGTCCAGACTCCCCCCGGTATTGTTGAAGCTGAGCATGCCGCCACCGATAGAGGTCGCCGCACTCCAGTCAATGCCCAACTGGCTGATATCACCGGCATCCACATCAATGATGGTCACGGATATTTCGATCATTTGAGGCCGTTGATCCAACTGGGTAATCAGTTGACGATACCCCGCCATGTTGGCGCTGCGATCGCGCACGATGACCGCATTCTGGCGCGGGTCCGCAGAAAACATCGGTAGTCCCTGAGTCGCAGCGGTATTGTTGGCTGGCGCAGGCGTGCCGCCACGCGTCATATCACGCAGCACGCTGACAATACCGGGCACCACAACAGTCTGATCGCGGTATTGATAGTGGTCATCCATCGCCGTGGCATATTTCAACGGATATACCACCACGCTCACCGCGTCATCCTGACGTTTGCTGATATCCGCATCAAGGGAGGTTGCCAGTTGCGTTACGCGCGCCAGACACGCAGGTACTCCGCTGATTTCCAGCGCATGTTCATTCAACACCGGGTAAATGACACAGCTTCGATCTTCAGGAACATTCAGTCTGCGTAAATTTGCTGCAAAACGCGTGGCGGATAGCACATTAAGTGTTACAAGATGGCGTGATAGACGCTGCGCGGGGTAAATAAACAGCGTATTGCCATCGTAATAAGAAACCAGATTATATTGGCTCATCAGCCTACACAGGATATTCACCGGCGGTCCGGGCAAGATAACACCGCTGAAATTTTGTACAATCGCCGGATCGATATTCGTTGATGTGTAATAGTTTTCCGCGAGATCCTTCAACAGATAAGAAAGCGACATATTTTGTGCTCTCAGTGAAAAATCATTGCCCTTCCACGGTAAGTTTTCGGCATAAGAAACCGAACAGAAAAAAAACAAAACCAAATGGGCGATTTTATATAGCTTCATATTCTTTTACCTGGCATGGGTGCTGTTTACTCAAAATGAGGTATCGAAAATAACGTGTTAGCGCCAGATGTATCTCTATTTCACGTGCCATTACTTCGGCAGAGATTTTCTTATCGTAGACACAACACAGCCAACTTTTCTCATCGGAGAAGTAGCAGGAAAAATCGTGAATATCATGATGTCCCCCCAGCAGACATGAAACATAACACAATGTTTCTAATGATAAATCACAAGAGTCAACGAGATAAATTGCCAGAATCCAAGAGAGATTGCATGAATAGCCTTTCGCAGGAAGATCCGCTATTTTCATCGCGATTTCTCCTTTACTATTAGGCATGGATATATCCTGAATCAAGGGGATACTTTTTAGTAAATCAAGCATGTAGAACAACCTCCGTGGGATAATCTTATTCTCAAACGCAATGAGAATCTTAGACATCAACCTAATACCTGATTTTTACTTACGGAGACGTTATATATATTTACAAATTAAAACAATCACGGCGCTAAAGCCTATTATAGTTTTAGTGAAAATTACCGTGTTAGAGAAAACCGACAGATGTGAATTCATTCGCCCACAGGGGCAATTTCATTTAGACACCATTCTCGGGTATGACAATGAAAAGAAAACGCTCATTGGTGAGTAAACCGACATTATTTATATCACTGTGCTTATTTATTATCTGGCTGGTTTCTGTTTTTGCTGCGACCTACGCCTCACTCAACCAGGAAAAACATTATTTAATTGAAAATCTAACGCACTTTTCCACCCTTCGGGCCACGTTAACCAATCACCGTTTTGAAGGTGCAGAACGGGATGCGCAGATATTGGCACACCGTTACCTTCTGTACCACAGCGGAGCCGCAGACACGGCCGTTGTCGACAAAAGTGAAAGCTGTTACTTACCGATTGATACCAGCGCGTGTATCCCCAAAGCAGTTCAAGAGCAGGATCGCAGCTTTATCCAGGTTTACGGTACGGCCGGGCAAACCTATTATCTCGACAGCTTTGTGCTGGATAGCCGCTATGGCATCTCGCTGCTGCCCCCTCGCGAGCACGCCTCCGACTATTTTTCTCGTCGACGCACTGAGTTAACGGAATTACTAGGCAGCCCCGTCAACCACAATATGCACTGGGGCGAACCCAAGTACACCGAGGGCGTGGGCTGGAGCGTCTCTGTTGCGGCCACCAGCGCACAGGGTACGCTCGCCGGGCTTTCAGTAAAACTCAGCGATGTGCTCTCGTACGGCCAACTGTTCTCCGGCAGCGATATCAGCCTCTGGCTGGATAAGCAAAATCACATCCTGCCTTTTTCCCAGCTCGATGAGAAGCACGGTCACGCATTACAAACGCGGTTCAACGACGTAACGCTGCATGACGGCTGGCAGGAAATTCCCGGCTATCTGGTGTTGCGCACCCAGTTGAAAGGGCCCGGTTGGCAGCAGGTTATCCTGTATCCAACCCGGGATATCATCAATCGCGCGCTGTCTATCGTCATCAGCCAGTTGCCTTTCGCATTGGCGACGTTAGTCCTGCTTGCACTGATGCTATTGGGCCTGCTCCATCGTCATCTGGCCCGCCCGTTGCAGGACTTTGTTGATATCATCAATAAGACTAAACGGGCACCGCTGTCACTGCGTCTGCCGGAAAACCGTCAGGATGAACTCGGCAGCATTGCTCAGGCTTACAATCGGCTGTTGAACGATCTGCGCACGCAGCATGACAACCTGGAAAATACCGTGGTTGAGCGCACGCGCGAGTTGATTATCGCCAAGCAGCAGGCAGAACAGGCCAACAAACGCAAAAGCAGCCATCTGACAACCATCAGTCATGAACTGCGCACGCCGCTTAGCGGTTCACTGGGCGCGCTGGAGCTTCTCCAACTCACCCCGCTGTGCGCCAAGCAGAGCCATCTGGCGGAAACGGCCCGGCTTTGCACCCTCTCATTGCTGGATATCATTAACAATCTGTTGGATTTCTCGCGTATAGAGTCAGGACAAATCTCGCTGCACGTTGAGCAGACAGCGCTGCTTCCGTTGATCGATCGCGCGATGTATACCATTCAGGGACCGGGAAAAAGCAAAGGATTGATGCTGCGCACCACGGTCAGCGGTGATGTGCCCTTGCTTATCGATATGGACGCGACACGCGTACGGCAAATTCTGGTGAACCTGCTGGGAAATGCGGTCAAATTTACGGAAAATGGAGGGATAACGCTCAGCGTCACACGCAACGACAACACGCTGATATTTGCCGTCTGCGACAGTGGCAAAGGCATTGCCTCTGCCGATCGCGATGCGGTTTTCACCCCCTTCTTTCAAAGCCAGGCAAACATTCAGGGTACCGGGCTTGGGCTGGCGATTGCCTCGAATCTGGCCCGGATGATGGGGGGCTGGCTGGATCTCAACAGCTCGGTAGGGCTCGGCACCTGCATCTCTTTTATGCTGCCGCTCGGCAAACACGGCACGACGACGCCATTAAGCGGCGAAATCGCCGCGCCGTTGGCGCTGCACCGGCAACTGAGCGAGTGGGGACTGACATGCCATCCCGCCGCGCATGACAATGCCCTGTGTGCCGACGAGCTTGGCTTTCTGCCTGGCAAACTCTACACGCTGGCCGCTCAGATAACGTCAGGCATCACCGATACCGACAAGGCGGTTATCCCGGTTCAACCCTGGCGCTTGCACATCCTGCTGGTCGATGACGCGACAATAAACCGCGACATCATTGGTGCCATGCTGACCCTGCTCGGGCAAGACGTCACTACCGCCTGTAATGGCCGAGAAGCCCTGGCGTGTGGGAGACAGCAACGTTTTGATCTGGTGCTGATGGATGTCTGCATGCCGGAGATGGATGGCCTGGCCTGCACCCGGCAGTGGCGTCAAGACAGCAAGAATCAGGATCCAGAATGCGCCATCATGGCACTGTCAGCCAATACCGCATCGGAAGAAATTTTTCGTTGCAAGCAGGCCGGTATGCACCACTACCTGACCAAACCCGTCACGCTGGCGCATTTGGCCGATGGCATCAGCATCGCCGCCGAATATCAGCTCCAGCGAGAAATTGATCTGCAAGAACAAGATAATCTGATGGACAAGGCCATCATTGATATCACTCACCCCACCATGCGACGAAAAATTCGTCGTTCACTTCGCGTGTTGCTGTCGAGCATTGAACAAAATTCAAGCGATCAGAAAAAAACTATCACGCTGTTGCATACCCTAAAAGGATGCATCGGGCAGGCTGGTCTCGGTCCATTGCTGTGCGATGTGATCGATATGGAGAACCGCGTTAAACGTGGGCTGCCATTGTCCAAAGCGGAAATTGCAGAACTGCGTCTTACGCTGGATGTCGCTTTACGTTTGAAGTGCTCATCGTAAAGGACAATGTTTTGTTGAGAGGAATGGAAAATGAACGATCATAAAATTTTGCTGGTGGACGATCACGAGTTGATCATAAACGGCATTATCAATTTGCTGGTGCCCTATCCGCGCTTTCGTATTATTGCGCACACTGAAAATGGCCTTGAGGTCTATAACGCCTGCCGCCTGCACGAACCTGATATTGTGATCCTCGATCTGGGATTACCGGGTATCAATGGGCTGGATCTTATCCCGCAGCTCTGTTCGCGCTGGTCTAAAATGGCGATCCTCGCCTACACCGCACACAACGAGGAGTTTATGGCAATACGCACCCTGTCGGCAGGTGCCATGGGATACGTATTGAAAAACAGTAGCCAAAAGACATTATTGGCGGCAATCCAGACCATGGCCGTCAGAAAACGGTATATCGACCCGGCACTCAACCGAGATGCCATCAACTCCGCCCTGAACACCGAAGGGGACAGCCCGGAGTTGCTGACACCGCGTGAACGGCAAATTCTGAGACTTATTGCCAACAGCTACACCAACCGCCTTATCGGCGAACAACTGTGCATCAGCGTTAAAACGGTCGAAACCCATCGACTGAACATTATGAAAAAGCTCAATGTACATAAAGTGACAGAGTTGCTTAATTGCTCGAGGCGCTTAGGGCTAACTGATTGAGTTTTTTATACCAGGTCATGCTTTATCGCGCCTGTTAACAGGCGCTAATAACCAGACGTTCTACGCGATGAATAGCCTCGCGTAGCGTCTCACAGGTAACGACATGGGGCATATTGCCCATATCCGGTGCCGTCACGGCCGCGTTGACGATGGCTGCGTTTTCCTCAGGGGTTAGGGTTGGTGCAATCGCTGCCAGTGATGTCGGAATGGCACACGCCTTCGCCAACGCAATGGCCTCAAGCAATTCCTCATCGCTACGCCCTTCCAGAGCCAGCAAACAAAGATTGCCAAATCCCACCAACAGACCATGGCCGTAAGCACGCGTTTTATCGCACACGGTAAAGCCCTCGTAGAGCGCATGGGCTGCCGCCGCATGAGCGCCATTGCTCATCAACGAGGTCAACCCGGCAAACAAGAAGACGGCATCAAGCACCTGATCCAACGCCGGTGTTGCCTGCCGTTGCCGCACTGCATCACAGGCGGCGGCACCAAACCGGGCAATCTGTTGATAACAGAGCTGGCTGTTTGCCATGGAGGACGCACCAAAACCAGTGACATCTCTATCACCGCTAATGGCACGCAGTTCATACCATTTTGCCAGCGTATCGCCCAGCCCCGCCGCCAGCCAGCGCAGCGGCGCTGTGGCAAGAATATCGGAATCAATAATCACCGCGGCGGGTGCCACCGGCAGAGGGTACAGATCGCGAAAGTGACCGTCATCATGATAGCGGATCGTCAGCGGCGTCACCGCGGCACAGGTCGCTGCAATCGTCGGCAGGGTGATAACCGGGCGGGAAGTTTCCAGCCCGACGGCTTTGCCGGTATCCAATGCCTTCCCACCGCCCACGGCGATAATCACATCGGCAGCATGGGTTCGTACTGCTTGTGCCAAACGTAAAATCTGTGTTTCGCTGCACTCGCCGCCGTACCAGACATCAGCGCATTTGACCACCCCGACAGCTGCCAGTTGTGCATCAATCAGGGCTGATGTCCCCTCCAGCGCAGTCTTGCCACCCAAAACCACAGCACGTTTACCCAGCGCAGCGGCTAGGGTGCCCAACTGGTTAATCGCGCCCGCGCCGCGTACCACGCGCGCGGGAAAGTAGACCTGTTGCATGTTATCTCCATGAATATTCTGTCAATTGGCCGACGCAGGGATTACTGCGCACACTGGCGCAACGCCGCGATACACTGTTGGTTGGCGGCCTCTGATCCCACCGAGATCCGGATCCATTGAGTGTATCCGGCTTCCAGCCAGGGCTTCACAATCACCCCAAAATGCAGTAAACGCTCAGCCAGTGCAGCGCTATCCTGCCCGACATTCACAAACAGGAAATTGGCCTGCGACGGCGCCACACACCATCCCAGGGCGTGCAGTTGCTCTCTGAGCCAGGCGCGCTGCTGCGTGACATGCGTGACGCTGCGAGCCACATGCGCCACATCCAGCAGTGCCGCCTGCGCCGCAGCCTGCGCCATACGATTGATATTGAACGGCGTGCGCACGCGATCGAGCAGTTCCACCATCTCAGCGTGACACGCCAAACCATACCCCACGCGCAGGCCAGCCAGACCGTATGCCTTGGAAAAGGTGCGCAACACAATCCACGGTCGCGTCTGCTGACGTAGTACGGAGAGGCTATCGGGATAATCAGGGTGTGCAGCGCAATACTCGTAGTAAGCCTCGTCGATCACCAACACGCAGTCCGGCGGCGTCATGGCAATCAGGCGTTCAAACCCTTCACGCCCCAACATGCAGCCCACGGGGTTGGAGGGATTACTGAACACCACCATTTTGGCCGGTTGTGACAGCGCCTGCGCCCAGGCATCCAGGTCGTATTCCATTTGCGCATTCACCGGTACCAGCGTCACCTCTGCCCCTAACATTTTGGGATACAGGTGATGCAGGCCAAAAGAGGGCACCAGCGTGACAACCCGATCGCCCGGATTGAGAAAAGCCAGACACAGCATTTCCAGCAGGTTTTCCGAGCCGTTGCCCATCACCACCTGCTCCGACGTCACCCCGGTGCGCGCGGCAATCACCGCACGCAATTGGAGACTGGCCGGATCGGGATAACAGGCGGTGCGCGTCACCTCTGCCCGCAGCGCCGCGTCGGCTAACGGACTCATGCCGAGCGGATTTTCATTGCTGGCAAGGCGGGCAATATCCGTCACAGCAAAACGCTGGCGCACCGCATCGTCAGACAATCCGGCGTTATAGCGCCCCAGTTGGCGGGCTTCGCGCCGCGCCAGTCGTTCAATCGTTTGTTTCATGATGACCTCAGCGGCGCGCTCGGTTAACCCTTCACCATCGGCAAGTTCAACCCATGCTGTGCAGCACACGCGATAGCACTCTCATAGCCCGCATCCGCGTGGCGCATCACGCCCGTAGCCGGATCGTTCCACAGCACGCGCGCCAGACGCTCATCGGCCTGTTCGCTGCCGTCACACACGATCACCGTGCCCGCATGCTGTGAGAAGCCCATGCCAACGCCACCGCCGTGATGCAGGCTGACCCAGGTTGCGCCACCCGCCGTGTTTAACAACGCATTGAGCAGCGGCCAGTCGGATACCGCATCCGAGCCATCACGCATCGCTTCGGTTTCCCGATTGGGTGAGGCAACCGATCCGCAATCCAGATGATCGCGGCCAATCACAATCGGCGCTTTCAGCTCACCATTGCGCACCATTTCATTGAAAGCCAGCCCGGCCAGATGGCGCTCGCCCAATCCCAGCCAGCAAATGCGCGCCGGTAATCCCTGGAAGGCGATGCGCTCTTGCGCCATGTCGAGCCAGCGGTGTAACGACGTATTCTCGGGAAACAGTGCTTTAAGCTTGGCATCGGTACGCGCGATATCCTCCGGGTCGCCAGACAGCGCCACCCAACGGAACGGGCCTTTGCCCTGGCAGAACAACGGGCGAATATAGGCAGGTACAAAACCGGGGAAATCGAACGCGTTAGCCACGCCCTGTTCCAGCGCCATCTGGCGGATGTTGTTACCGTAATCCACTGTCGGGATGCCCATATGGTGGAATTCCAGCATCGCCTGCACATGCACCGCCATTGAGGCTTTGGCTGCCTTTTCTACCGCCTTCGGATCGCGGGTGCGCATCTCTGTCCAGTGCGCCACGTCCCACCCTTGCGGCAGATAGCCGTTAATCGGATCGTGCGCCGAGGTTTGATCGGTCACGATATCCGGACGCATACCACCGGCCTTGGCGCGTTTCACCAGCTCCGGCACCACGTCCGCCGCGTTACCCAGCAGGCCCACAGAAATGGCGCGTCCCGCTTTGCACGCTTCATCGATCATCGCCAGCGCCTCATCCAGATCGGTAGCTTTGTAATCGAGATAACGTGTGCGCAGGCGAAAATCGATACGAGACTCCTGGCACTCGATCGCCAGCACGCTGGCACCGGCCAGCACCCCCGCCAGCGGCTGCGCACCGCCCATGCCGCCCAAGCCGGCAGTCAGGATCCAACGCCCGCGCAAATCGCCGTTGTAGTGCTGCTGTCCTGCTTCGGCGAAGGTTTCGTAGGTTCCCTGCACAATGCCCTGCGCGCCGATGTAGATCCATGAACCCGCTGTCATCTGGCCGTACATCATCAATCCGTCACGGTCCAGCTTATTGAAGTGATCCCAGTTGGCCCAGTGCGGCACCAGATTCGAGTTGGCGATCAGCACGCGCGGCGCGTTTTCATGGGTACGGAACACCCCCACCGGTTTACCGGACTGCACCAACAGCGTTTCATCCCCTTTGAGGGCGCGCAGAGAGGCTAAAATCGCGTCAAAGCAGGCCCAGTTACGCGCTGCCTTGCCAATCCCACCGTACACCACCAGATCTTCGGGCCGCTCGGCCACGTCCGGATCCAGGTTATTCTGGATCATGCGGTACGCCGCTTCGATCAGCCAGTTTTCACAATGCAGTTCACTGCCGCGGGGTGCTCTCACTTCACGCGCACCCGTCTGTTCTACAGATGAGGTCATAATGCTGTTCCTTTGATATTCGGTTAATGTCCGTAGCCTGTCAGATCACTGGGCGCGAGAAGGCAGCAATGCAGCCACCTGTTCCGGCCACTCGGCCTGGCTTGCCCAGCGACACATGGCGGCGATATCCGGTGCCAGATAGCGGTCTTTATCGAGGAAAGTCACCGCCTGACGAATGCGCGCCAACTCTTGTTCCAGCAAGGTGGAACTGCGTAACGGGCGGTGGAATTCGATACCCTGCGCGGCCGCCATAGCCTCAATACCCACCACGGCCGCCGTGTTGTCACACATCGCACCTAAACGACGGGCCGCGTAAGTAGCCATCGAGACGTGATCTTCCTGATTGGCGGAGGTCGGCAGGCTGTCAACGCTGCCGGGGTGTGCCAGCGATTTGTTTTCCGATGCCAAGGCGGCAGCAGTCACTTGGGCTATCATAAAGCCAGAGTTCACGCCGCCTTCAGCCACCAGGAAGGGCGGCAGTGCCGACAGTCCAGTATCCAGCAACAGCGCCAAACGGCGTTCAGAAATCGCGCCAATTTCCGCGACGGCAAGAGCAATAATGTCAGCGGCGAATGCCACCGGTTCGGCATGGAAGTTACCGCCAGAAATCACATCACCGTTGTCGGTAAACACCAGCGGGTTGTCAGACGCCGCGTTGGCTTCAATTTGCAGAATGCGCGCCGCATGCGTCAGGTTATCCAGACAGGCCCCCATCACTTGCGGAATACAACGAATGGAATAGGGATCCTGCACCCGGCCACAGTGAATATGCGAATCCATGATGCCGCTGCCTTTGAGCAGCGTATCCATCGCCGCTGCCACCGCAATCTGACCCAGTTGGCCGCGCGCTTTATGGATACGCGAATCAAATGGTTTGGCCGAACCGCGAATAGCCTCCAGCGACAGTGCACCGGCAACCAGACCGGCCCCAAGCACCTGCTCTGCGCCAAACAGGCCGCGCAGAGCAAGCGAGGTGGAAACTTGCGTCCCGTTGAGCAGCGCCAACCCTTCTTTCGGCCCCAGCACCAGCGGCTCGACGCCAGCCAGCGCCAGCCCTTCTCGTGCCGGTAGCAGTGCACCATTGATTTTGACCTGCCCTTCTCCCAGCAGCATCAGCGACATATGGGCCAACGGAGCCAAATCACCCGAGGCCCCTACCGAGCCTTTTTCCGGCACGCACGGCATCACGCCCGCATTAAACAACGTCAGCAAGGTTTCTATCACCTGACGGCGCACGCCGGAATGGCCCCGCGCCAGACTGACCACTTTGGTTGCCATCACCAGACGCAGCACGTTATCAGGCAGCAGTTCACCCACGCCGACGCTGTGCGACAGCACCAGGTTGCGTTGCAACTCCGCCAGACGGTCGGCCGGAATGGAGGTGCTTACCAGCTTGCCAAACCCGGTATTGATGCCATAGACCACCCGATTCTGCCGCACGATATCCGCCACCTGCTGGCACGCGGCATCCACATCAGCCCAGGCCTCTTCGGCGAGCGTCAGCGTGACGCCACCGTGATAAATCGCCCGCAGCGTCGCCAGATCGACCGCGCCGGGAGTGAGGCAAATCGACAGGGGTGTTGTTGTCATAATCTATTCCTGTATAGACAAGTTAAGCTGAAGTAAAAACGCCATGGGCGTTTCGAAGTTGCTTATAAAATCACTTTACCCCTCGTCATCCTCGGCGAAAGCCGGGGATCTCTGCCAGAAGAAACGCGTTTCACCTGCAAGAGATTCCCGCCTTCGCGGGAATGACGGAAGTTTCTAATGCGCCAACGCCTGGAGCGTTTCGGCACGTATCTCTTCGGTCACCCGCGCTTTGAGCGCCATAAATTCCGGCGAGGTTTTCAGGGTGTAATCACGATGCCCGTCAAAGGCAACCGCCACTTCGGTTTTGATGCGTCCCGGGCGAGCACTAAAAATCGCTACTCGGTTACCCATAAAGATAGCTTCATCAATATCGTGCGTGACAAACATCACCGTCTTTCGTGACGCTTCCCACACCGAAAGTAAAAGTTCCTGCATCATGACGCGCGTTTGGTTATCCAGCGCGCCAAAAGGTTCATCCATCAGCAATACTTTGGGATCGTTTGCCAGTGCACGCGCAATCGCGGTACGTTGCTGCATGCCGCCAGAAAGCTGGCGCGGATAGTGATGCTCAAAGCCTTTCAGGCCAACCTGATGAATGTAGTAGTCACAACGCTCCTGCTGCTGCGCCTTGCTGATGCCGCGCTCCTGCAAACCAAAGCAGATGTTTTGCGCCACCGTCAGCCAGGGAAACAGCGTATAGCTTTGAAACACCATTCCGCGATCCGCGCCCGGCCCTTCCACCAGCGCGCCATCGAGCCACACTTCGCCGCTGGTCGGCGAATCCAACCCGGCGATGATGCGCAACAGGGTGGATTTACCGCATCCGGACGGCCCGAGAATGGTGATGAAGTCGTTTTCCTGTACCTGATAATCGACGGGCAACAGCGCCTGAGTCTGTTCGCCGCGCGGGCCGGTAAAGATGCGCTCGACCTGACGTACCGCTACTTTGCTGTAGGACATTACAATAAGCTCCAGGAAAACAGGCGTCGGTTCATCGCCTTGAACAGAAAATCCGACAGCAGGCCAATCACCCCGATGACGATAATGCCAAAGATGATCTGTCCGGTATTCAGCAGTGCCTGACTGTCCACAATCATGTGGCCGATACCACTCGATGAGCCAATCAGCTCAGCAACAATCACGTAAGTCCACGCCCACCCGAGCACCAGCCGCAGCAGCTCGGCAATTTCCGGTGCCGCACCGGGGATCAGCACGCGTCGCACCACGCTACCGTTGCTGCATCCCAGCGTGTAGGCCGCTTCCACCAGATCGCGACGCGCAGCCCCGACCGCTACCGCCACCATCAACACGATTTGAAAGAAGGAGCCAATAAAGATCACCAGAATCTTCTGCATCTCACCGATGCCTGCCCACAGGATCAACAGAGGGATAAACGCAGATGCGGGTAAATAGCGGCAAAACGACACAAAGGGTTCGAAAAATGCCTCGCACAGCTTGTACGCGCCCATCAGAATACCGAGCGGGACACCGATGATCGCGGCCAGCAGGAACCCTGCCAACACGCGCATCACCGTCATGGCGATATCTTCAGAGAAGTTATACTGGGTGAAGAGGATCGCCCCTTCACGCAGCATGGTCAGCGGATCGGCTAGAAAGGTGGGTGACACCGAACCGCTGAACGTCACCATTCCCCACAGGGCAAAAAACAGGACAAAAAAGGCCACCCCAAGCGCCACGCGCAGCCGCACGGCAACCGGCCGCAGCGGCACCATCAACGGATTGTGCCAGCGCGGTGCGGCGTCAGGTAACGCCGCAGGCGGCAAGGGCAGTTTGTCAGTCGCGCGAGAATCACTCATCATGCCAATATCCTTATTTCACGTAGCTGGCGTCATACAGGGTGCTGATATCAGGGATCTTGCGAATCACGCCCATTTTCAGCAGCAGTTTGGCCGCTTCGTTGCTGAAGGTCTCAATCTCGCCGCTAAAGAATTTGCGGTTCTGTTCCCGGTCCTGCCAGCGCAGATAGTTGGCTGATTTAGCAAAATCCGCTCCGCTGGATTTCACCGCGGCGCCCATGATTTCGTAAGATTTTTCCGGCTCGGCCTTGATCATTTCCAGCGCATCGAAATAGCTTTCTACCAATGCTTTGGCAGCCTGCGGATTTTTCGCGAGGAAATCCGGCGTACAGCCGAGCGTATCCATCACCATCGGGTAATCGAGCGTGGTGGCGATGATCTTGCCGCTTTCAGGCTTGTCGCGCACCGAGGAGAGATAGGGTTCATAGGTCATGGCAGCATCGTTTTGCCCGGCGAGCAGCGCCTGTGCGGCAGCCTGTGGCGAGAGCGTTGCCGTCTTCACGTCTTTCAGCGTCATGCCGTTTTTATCCAGGATCCACGCCAGCGCAAAGTACGGTGAAGTGCCCGGTGCATCGACGCCAACGGTTTTGCCTTTCAACGATTTGATATCACTGATTGGGCCACGCACCGCCAAGCCGTCAGCGCCATAGGATTTATCCAACTGCACAATCTGTTTGATCGGTACGCCGTTGGCGTTCCAGGCGACATAGGTTTCCACCGTGGTGGCGGCACATTGAATCGCACCGGAGGCCACAGCCAGATGGCGATCTTTTTGTGGGATCATTTTGATCGACACATCCAGTCCGTGCTTCTTGAAGATGCCGGCTTTATCGGCCAGCGTCAGCGGCGCAAAACCGGTCCAGCCAGAAATACCGATCGCCACCGGCGTATCTGCCGCCTGCGCCACGCCTGCCGATACCATGCAAAGCGCCATCAGGGTCGCTTTCCAGCCCATGTTACCTCGTGCTTTGTTCATTCGTTCCGCTCCTGTGAGAGAAGTCATTACCCATGCGGCAAACTGTGCCAACGTTATTGTCCAAACTTGTATAGACAACCTAGCAAGCAATGTGCCAATGCCACAGAAGCGGCGTTTAGCCCTTTATTGGCGGGAATAGTGTGAAAGTTTCATGCAGGAAAGCAGGTTCCAGAATAGTGCATTGCTCCCCTTTGGCGCACCATGATGATTCGCCATTAACGAGGCAGCTCGCAGAAACACGCTTGCCGCCCTGCATAACCGGTCATCAGCAGCACAGCACTGTCCTTGCACTATTGTCTATACATATACATACGCGCATAAAATTCGCTACACTGCACAAAAGCGTAGGGTCAAGGAGAACACGGTGGTGACACAGCAACGCGCATCGCAACTTGCAGGCGCCATGAGCGATATACCTGCCCCCATCTATCAACGGGTCAAGCAGGCGATTATCAGCCAGATTCGCACCGGTGCCTGGCAGCCGCACCAGCGTATTCCGTCAGAGAGCGAGTTGGTCAACGAGCTCGGCGTTAGCCGTATGACGATTAACCGCGCGCTGCGCGAGCTGACCAGTGAAGGCTTTTTGCTGCGCATGCAAGGGGTCGGTACCTTTGTCGCGGAGATCAAGGCCTACGCGGCCATGCTGGAAGTGCGCAATATCGCCGAAGAGATTGCCGAACGTGGGCATCGCCACAGCAGTCGCGTATTGGCGCTGCAAAGCCTGAAAGCGGAAAGTGAGCTGGCAGAACAGTTTGATATCTCGCCGGGGCAAACGCTGTTCCATTCACAGATCGTCCATTACGAAAACGATCTTCCGGTCCAACTGGAAGATCGCTACGTCAATCCGGTGGAAGCGCCGGACTATCTGCAACAGGATTTCACCACCCGCACCCCCTACACCTATCTCAGTCAGGTGGCACCGCTCACCGCCGGTGAACACATCGTGGAAGCTTTTATTCCTGACGACCACCAGCGCCAGGTGTTGGCGTTAGATCCGCAAGAGCCGTGCCTGATGATCCGCCGCCGTACCTGGCACGACGCACGTATTGTTACCGTCGCTCGCCTTATCTATCCCGGTTCACGCTATCGCCTGCTGGGCCGTTTCAAGACCCACGGCTGATGGCTGTCAGGGGTTGCTCTCGCGGCGAAATACTGCGGTGTAGAGCAACCAGGCATCCTCAGTCAGTGGCGTGAGATCGCGTTGAGGCTGTTGGCTTGTCCACCACACGCCTTGTCCCGCCTGACAGATTTCCTCACCAATGCGCCAGCGGCCGTCCATCACATAGAGCACGCCGGCTTCCTGCGCGCCCAGTGACATCGCATCACGCACCGCCATCACGGTGGCATAATGACTGTCGCGCCGGGTCATGATATTAAAATCCCGGTTGGCAGCATCCCCGTCTTGCGCAACGATCGGCGTGGCGGAAAGCGGCGTTTCACCGGCAAAAAACAGCGGCTCGCCGCGCCGCAAACGGTGCGAAAAAGCCGGAAAGCGCAGCGAAACACCGGAGCCTTCCAGCAAGGTAATAATGCGATCAACGCCCGGAAAGGCAGAAAAGTCACCGGCCTGCGCAATAGTGGCAATACTGGCGCGCCAGGCAAATTCGTCCCCCTCCACCGCTGGCACGCTGATAATTTCCCGCGTTTCTCCGCCGCCATTGCGCCAACGGCTGACTGGCAAGGTGTTCACATCAAAAAATCGCATCAGAGGCTCCCCAACGCATCCATGACCATGGCGAACTGGCGGCCAGATTCATCATCCAACGCATGACGCCCCTGATCGATTACCTGTTTCCCGGCAACCCACACATCGCGAATCTGCTGGCGCTCACCGGCAAACAGCCAGCGATTGAGCAGCGCGCGGTCCGGTAGACCGTGCAACCAGGCATTATCCTCCAGCACCAGCCAATCGGCGCGATAACCCGGAGCCAGCGCGCCGATGGCAACCCCACAGGCTGCCGCGCCGCCCGCCAGCGCCTGCCGATAAAGCACTTCTCCGACCGCAGGCTGGTCAGGCGTCACCACCCGGTTACGCCGTCTGTCACGCAAGCGTTGCGCATATTCCAACCAGCGCAGCTCTTCCAGCAGGTTCAATGAGACATGGCTGTCTGAACCGATGCCCCAGCGACCGCCCAGTGCGACATACCGGTCCAGCGCAAAGATGCCATCGCCAAGGTTGGCCTCTGTGGTCGGGCACAGGCCCACAATGGCTCCGCTGGCCGCTACGCGCTGTAGCTCGCGTTCATCCAGATGCGTGGCATGAATTAACGTCCAGCGCTCATTCACTGCGAAGCGATCGTACAGCCAGTTCACGGGCCGTTCGCCGCTCCACGCCACACAGTCTTCTACCTCTTTCATCTGCTCGGCAATGTGAATGTGCACCGGCAACGTCGCGGGCATGGCTGCCAGCACGTCGTTGATTTGGCTTTCACTGACGGCACGCAGCGAGTGAAAACAAATCCCTGCCGTGTGCAACGGCTTATCCCGTAACAGCGTTGCCAATCGCTGCTGCTGGGCTAAATAGTGCTCGGTATGCTGGATGAAACGCCGTTGCCCCGGCAGCGCAGGCTGGGCACCAAAACCGGCGTAGCTGTAGAGCACTGGCAACAGAGTTTGGCCGATGCCCGCGCGCTCTGCCGCCGTCATCAGTTGCAGCAGCATGTCATCCTGCGCGTAAGGCTGCCCGGCCGGGTCGTGATGCAGGTAGTGAAATTCAGCAACCTGGGTATAGCCCCCTTTCAACATCTCGATATAGAGTCGGCTGGCAATAGCACCGACCTGTTCCGGCGTCAGGTGGCCCACCAGCCGGTACATCAGATCGCGCCAGGTCCAGAAACTGTCTTGCGGATCGCCCGCCACCTCTGCCAGCCCTGCCATCGCGCGCTGAAAAGCATGCGAATGCAGGTTCGCCATCGCAGGCAGCACGATGCCCGGCAAAGGCTGCGTTTCTTCTGGCGTGGCATTTTGCACGACGTCAGTAATCACGCCCTCGGCGGAAACGGCAATGCGGACATCGCGCGCCCATCCCTGCGGCAACAGGGCGCGCGGAGCGAAGAAGCTCGGCATGGTTGATCCTTTACGGTTGTGGTTTGAGTTGTGTTACTGGTTGTCTATACCTATACATACACCAGCTCACCGGCCAACGACTATAGTGAATTATTATGGTCACAATAAGAAAAAGCTATCCTGCGCCCCTTGTCGTCCCGGTGCGGGTAGGTTAGCTTGTCTTTGGTTGTATATACAAGAAGAGTGACATCATGACTCAACGATTATCCTGCGACAGCCTATGGCTTGGTGCAGATCTCGTCACCCTGCGCGATGGACGCTACCAGATCATTCATGATGGCGCGCTGGCAGTAGCAGAGGGCAAGATCGCCTGGGCTGGGCCACGGGCACAGCTACCGGCCTACGACGCCGCTAGCACCACCCACTTCGACGGCGGCATCCTTACGCCGGGCTTTATTGATTGCCATACTCACCTGATGTTCGGTGGCGATCGCAGCGACGAATTCGAGCAACGTCTCAATGGCGTAAGCTATGCCGACATCGCGGCCAACGGCGGCGGGATTCTCTCCACCGTGCGTGCCACTCGTGCCGCAACGGAACAGCAGTTGGTGGAAAGCGCACGACAACGATTAGCCTTGATGTTGGCCGAAGGCGTCACCACCGTCGAAATCAAATCCGGCTATGGGTTGGATATCGACAGTGAAATAAAAATGCTACGCGCCATACGCCAGTTGGCTGCGCAGGTGCCCGTGCAGGTGGTGGCTACCTGTCTGGCAGCCCATGCAGTGCCACCGGAATATACAGGGCGCGCCGACGCATGGATCACCACACTTTGCGATCGGTTGCTGCCGCGGGTCGCGCGCGAGCAGTTGGCCGATGCCGTGGATGCATTCTGCGAGCATCTGGCATTTTCACCCGCGCAGGTTGAAACGCTGTTTAACACCGCCACCCAGTTGGGGCTGCCGGTAAAACTGCACGCGGAACAGCTCTCCGCTCTGGGCGGAAGCGCCTTGGCGGCGCGCTACCATGCGCTCTCTGCCGATCATCTGGAATACCTGACGGAAGCAGACGTTCAGGCCATGGCCGCCAGCGGTACGGTTGCCGTGCTGTTGCCGGGTGCTTTTTACCTGCTGCGCGAAACGCAGCGACCGCCGGTGGAGTTGCTGCGCCAGTACGGCGTGCCCATGGCTATCGCCAGCGATGCCAATCCCGGTACCTCACCGGCCCTTTCTCTGCGTCTGATGCTCAATATGGCGTGCACCCTGTTTCGGCTCACACCGGAAGAAGCGTTGGCGGGGGTCACCTACCACGCAGCTAAAGCGCTGGGACTGCAAGCGAGCCATGGATCGCTGGAAATCGGCAAAGTGGCCGATTTTGTACACTGGCCGCTAGCGCGTCCGGCAGAATTAACCTATTGGCTGGGGGGGCAGTTACCCTGTACCACCGTTTATCGAGGGAGTGTTCGTCATGGAACCGTTTGATTTTCAAAGCGGCACGCTGCCGTTGCTGGTCAGTATTCCCCACGCGGGAACCCGTCTCACGCCTGAAGTCGAAGATGGGCTGAGTGATGCCGCGCGCCTTCAGCCGGATACCGATTGGCATATTCCCCAGCTGTATGATTTTGTGCGCGGGATGGGAGCCAGCGTATTGGTGGGCCACTATTCGCGCATGGTGGTCGATCTTAATCGCCCCGCCGACGATACGCCGCTTTACGCCAGCGCCACCACAGGACTGTTTCCCAGCACCTTGTTTGTCGGCACGCCTACTTTTGTCGCGGGTAAAACACCGACGCCCGAGCAGCGTAACGGCTACCTGCAACATATCTGGCAGCCCTATCACCAGCAAATCCAGCAAGAACTCGCTCGCCTGAAAGCGCGTTACGGCTATGCGCTGCTGTTCGATGCCCACTCCATCGCCTCACACATTCCGCGTCTGTTTGACGGCAAGCTGCCCGATTTGAATATCGGCACCAACGGTGGCGAAAGTTGTTCCAGCGCGGTGGAAGCCGCAATACGCGCATGCTGTGACGCGCAGGAGCAATACCGTTGGGTGATTAACGGGCGTTTCAAGGGCGGCTACATCACCCGCGCCTACGGGCAACCCGCGCAACAGCAACATGCAGTGCAGTTGGAATTGGCACAGTGTAACTACATGGAAGAGCAAGCGCCCTTTGCCTGGCATGCAGAGAAAGCGGCAGCCTTGCAGGTTCAGTTAAAAAAGCTGCTGGAAAGCTATCTGGCCTGTTTCTGACCGTTTCAGGCTGGCGCCACTCGCCAGCCTGAACATACTGTTTATTCCGCCAGCGCGCGCATTTCGGCGATCAAATCGCTTTTGCCCTCAAAGCCAATGCCCGGCAGCTCCGGCATCACAATATGCCCTTGATCCACCCGCACGGCATCGGGGAATCCGCCGTAAGGCTGGAACAGATCTGGATAGCTTTCATTGCCGCCCAACCCCAACCCGGCGGCAATATTCAGCGACATTTGATGCCCACCGTGTGGAATGCAGCGTGCAGACGACCAGCCAAACTGCTCCAGCACCTCGAGCGTGCGCAGGTATTCACACAAGCCGTAAGACAGGGCGCAATCAAATTGCAGATAATCTCTGTCCGGGCGCATACCGCCATAACGCAGCAAGTTACGCGCATCCTGATGTGAGAACAGATTTTCTCCCGTGGCCATCGGCCCCGGATAGAACTCACTCAACGCCGCCTGAAGGGCATAATCCAACGGATCGCCCACCTCTTCATACCAAAACAGCGGGTAATCACGCAGCATCTTGGCGTAAGCGATGCCGGTTTCCAGGTCGAAACGCCCATTGGCATCCACGGCAAGCTGGGCCTCGCTGCCAATCTCTTCGAGCACGGCTTCAATACGCCGACGGTCTTCCTCTATCGACGCGCCGCCAATCTTCATTTTCACCACGGTGTAACCACGACGCAGGTAGCTGCGCATCTCCTGCTTCAAGGCATCCAGCGCTTTGCCGGGATAGTAGTAACCGCCCGCGGCGTAAACGAACACGCGCGGATTGGCGCGCACACCTTTACTATCCGCCAGCAGATGAAACAGCGGCATACCGGCTATTTTGGCGGTCGCATCCCAAATCGCCATGTCCAGCGTTCCTACCGCCACCGAGCGCTCACCGTGCCCACCCGGTTTTTCGTTTTTCATCATGGTGTTCCACACCCGATCGGGATCGAGATTATCGCCGCGCGCATTAAGCAGCGTTTCCGGGTCAGCCTCCAGAATACGTGGACGAAAGCGCTCGCGAATCAAACCGCCCTGCCCATAGCGCCCGTTGGAGTTAAACCCGTACCCGACAACCCGTCGACCATCGCGCACCACATCAGTCACGACGGCGACCAGGCTAGTCGTCATGTGCGAAAAATCGATGTAGGCATTTCTGATCGGGGAAGCGATGGGTTTGGTGACTTCACACACATCGATAATACGCATAGCCAAATCTCCTGATGGTCGCTAAGCCAGCGGCAAAAACCAGCCCTTGTTACACGCACTGTTATGCCGTTTTCTTAACATGAAAAATGTCATATTCTGCGAGAGCAATGCCCTAAAGCACGCCATAGCGTCTATAGTAGGGGCATTGCTCGGCGGATGACCAATGCGAAAAAGGAGCGCTGTAATGCCAAATCGGCATCACTTAGAACTGGCCTGGTTGGAAGACGGGATAGCACTGGCCGAATCGCTCAACTTTTCAAAAGCGGCGGCGGCACGGTATGTGACACAGCCCGCATTCAGTCGACGTATTCAGGCACTGGAAGCCTGGGTCGGCGTGGCGCTGTTTGAACGCAACCGGCGCGGCACGCGGCTGACTCAGGCGGGGGAGGTCTTTTTTCATCAGGCACCGGATCTGATTCGAGCACTCTATGCCCTGCGCAGCGAAACGCGCGACAGCGTAGAACAGCGCGCGCCCGAGGTCATTATGTGCGCCACCCATGCCCTCTCGTTCACCTTTATTCCCGATTGGCTGAGAAGCAACAGCGATATCTCGCGTGATGGCGCATTTCAGTTGGTTTCCGCCACCCTGCACGCCTGCGAACGCATGCTGACCCAGGGCGGCGCACAATTTCTGCTGTGCCATCACCATCCGCATATGCAGTTACACCTGCCAAGCCAGAAGTTTATGAGCATTTCGCTCGGTCAGGATCGGCTGATTCCCTATAGCATTCCCACTGCCGGTACCCGCAATGCCCGGTGGACTGTTGATGCCGCGGGAGGGTTTCCGTTTCTCGCCTACAGCGCGGATTCTGGATTGGGGCGCATTATCAGTAATACCGCACCGCTGCACCGCCTGACGCGCACCATGGAGACGGTGTTCACGTCCGATTTGGCTGCCACGCTGTTGGCGCTGGTGAAAGCCGGTGAAGGCGTCGCCTGGCTGCCACACGCACTGGCCGCTGAAAGTGAGAAAAGTGGAGCCATTTGTCGGGCTGCCCGCCACGAAGAGAAATGGACGATCCCGCTGGATATCCGGCTCTATCGCCCGGCAGCACGGCTAGCGACAGGGGCAGAAACGCTGTGGGAGAGCGTACTCGCCGGACATCAGGCGTCACCGCCCTGATAGCGTCCCGGTTTGTGCCAGTTCATCAGCATGGCATTCATTGCCAGCGCGCTGAGCGCGGACCACAAAAGCAGCAGCAACGGCATTTTGATCAGAGAGAGAAGAAACACCAGCGCATCCAGCACCATCTGGCTTTTGCCTGCGTTGATGCCAAAGCGACGATACATCCACAGCGTCACCACACCGGTGCCGCCAACAGAGGCATTATGGCGCGCGAGGGAAAGTATCCCCATGCCGATAAAGGTACCGCCTACCAACGCGGCGAACAGCGGATGCAGGTAGCTGATAGTGATTAACATCGGTACCGCCTGCGTCGCCAACCCCAGCGTGATGCTGACAATCAACGTTTTTATCGTGAAAGCGCGCCCCATGCTGAAATAGCAAAACACCAGAAACGGGATGTTGACCAGAGTGAACAGTAACCCGATGGAGAGCGGTAGATAGTAGGAGATAAGCAGTGCGATGCCGGCAATACCGCCGGTCACCATGCCAGAAAATTTAAGCAAATTCAGGCCGACGGCGATAAACATCACGCCCAGCGCCAATCCGTAAATATCATCCTTTAAGGTATGTGCCGTTGCCAGCGGATTGATTTTTGTTGGCACTGCCGCTGACCTCATGATCGACTCACATTAGCCATAAGAAAAGCATATAATTCCACATATATTGATTATACATGCATTATATGCCATTAACACCTGATATCTATGCACCCATTATTTGCTGCACGGGGAAAGGATGCACAGGCACATTTGTCGCACCTCTTCCAGCGCCTGCTGGATAGCTGGAAGGCGAGCAGCAAAGCGGTAGGAAGGAAGCACCACCGACAAGGCGTGCGCCGATCTTCCCGGTACCGGCAGCGCAATCCCAACGGCACAGACGCCTTCCGCATGCTCTTCCCGGTCGTAAGAAAAGCCGTTGGCACGCACTTCGGCTATCTGTTGCAGCAGCGCTGGCAGCGAAACCGTCGTCTGGGGCGTTAACGCAGGCATCTGATCGTGTAGCAGTGCCGTAATCTGCGCATCGGTTAATAACGACAGCATCGCCTTGCCGTTCGCCATGGCATAAACCGGTTTGGGACGATCGTGTATCGGAACTACGCGCACCGCCTGATCGCTGATAATTCTGTCGAGGAAGATCACTTCCCGACCATGAAAGGTTGAAATATCGACCGTTTCACGCGTCTTCTCAAACAGCAGCTCGAGCGGGTGGCGCAACTGTGCCGCCACGTCAGAATAGGCGTTTCTCGCCAGCTCATTAATGCCCCAACCCAACCGCACGCCGCCTTCGCCGCACTCCACCAAATGTTCCGCCGCCAGCGTATCGACAATACGTTGTACCGTTGAGCGAGGAAGATCCGTCAAGCGCGCCAGTTCGCCCAGGCTGGTTCCCCGTTCGTGCAACAGGCGTAATATTTTGATTGCTCTGGAGATAACCTGTATCCCCGCCGTTTTATTCATCACTTGCCTCAAAACTGTATCGCAATGCGGTTAATATTGTATTGTTTTTAGCTAAGCGTATTATAGCTTGATGACGTCGGGATAGCATCGCTTCACCATCACGATGTCAGAGGTGCTTCGCAGCGTTCTCGCCATCGCTATGCTGGCAGGAGCCGAATGTTATCTGCGGAGTAACCTGAAACGGTGTGAATTATCAGTTGATACCCTATCAGGCAACGAAAAAGATCGCGGGTATCTTGAACAGTTTGTTTTCAGGAGGTTTACCGTGGGATATGCCACTATCAACCCGTACACGGGTGAAGTCATTAAAACGTTCCCCGACGCCACTGACGCAGAAGTCACTGACGCCATCAGTCAAGCACACAACGCTTTCCTGGCATGGAAAGAAACCCCGTTTTCCACCCGAGGGGCCATTCTACAAAAGGCCGCCACGCTGCTGCGTCAACATAAAGAAGAGATGGCACGCCTGCTGACGCTGGAAATGGGCAAGCTGGTCGCAGAAGCGCGGGCAGAAGTGGAGCTATCCGCTCAAATTTTTGAGTACTACGTCAAGCACGCAGAAGGCCTGTTGGCTCCCGAAACGCTGCCGGTCGCCAACCCGAAAGAAGCCACCGCGCAGATTGTGCACGAGCCGCTGGGCGTGCTGCTGGCTATCGAGCCGTGGAACTTCCCTTACTATCAGATTGCGCGCATCATCGCACCGCAGCTTTCTGCCGGTAACACCATTCTGTTGAAACATGCCTCCAACGTGCCGCAAAGTGCCGCCCGGTTTGAAAAACTGATGCACGATGCCGGTTTGCCTAAAGGGGCGTTTACCAATCTGTATGCCACCCGTAAGCACATCGAAATGATCCTCAACGATCCGCGCGTGCAGGGCGTAGCGTTGACCGGTTCGGAAGGCGCGGGTGCCACCGTAGCCCAACAGGCCGCACTGGCGCTGAAAAAATCTACGCTGGAATTGGGCGGTGCCGATGCTTTCGTGGTATTGAAGGATGCCGAACTGGAAAAAACCGTCAAGTGGGCCGTGTTTGGTCGCCACTGGAACGGCGGACAGGTGTGCGTCTCTTCCAAACGAATGATTATTGAAGATGCGGTGTATGACGCGTTTCTCGACCGCTACACCCAGGGCGTTGCGGCATTACGCACCGGCGATCCGTTGGATGAAAACACCACGCTGGCTCCGCTCTCTTCCCAACAGGCCGCTGATGAAGTAAGACAGAAGATCCAACTGGCGGTATCACACGGCGCAACGGCGCTGGAAGTGGGCCCGAAAGTGCCGACTCAGGGTGCCTTCGTACAACCGACTATCCTCACCGACATTACGCCAGACAATCCCGCCTACCATATGGAGTTTTTTGGCCCGGTCTCTATGCTGTTCCGTGCTAAAGATGAGGATGATGCGGTACGTATTGCCAACGACTCACCGTTCGGTCTTGGGGGTTCAGTGTTCACCCGTAACGGCAAACACGGGGCTGAAGTCGCGACCCGCCTGTCCACCGGGATGGTGTATGTGAACCACCCAACCCGCGTGAAGGCCGATCTGCCGTTTGGCGGGATCCGCCGTTCCGGTTATGGACGTGAGCTGACCGGGCTGGGCATTAAAGAGTTTGTGAACCACAAACTGATTTCTGTTGTTGATATTGATGCTGAATTTTAAGGAAACGCCATGAGCACCCTACGACTATTGGGCATTGCGGGCAGCTTACGCCGCGCCTCTGCGAATAAAGGGCTGTTGCGCGCGGCGCAAGCCGCTCTGCCGGCCAATACCACCCTTGAGATCGCCGACCTGCTGGATGTGCCGTTTTACAATGCCGATCTGACCGAGATCCCCGCTGCCGTGCAGCGCATCGCGCGTCAGGCGCAACAGGCTGACGGATTTGTCTTTGCCTGTACCGAATACAACTACTCGGTGGCACCGGCATTGAAGAACATCCTCGACTGGCTTTCACGACTGCCGGACAGCCAGCCGCTGAGCGGCAAACCGGTGGCGCTGATGGGTGCCGGTGGCGGTATGGGGACCTCACGTGCGCAGTATCACTTGCGCCAGAGCGCCGTGTTCCTGAATCTGCAACCGCTCAACAAGCCGGAAGTGTTCGCTAACGCTTTCGCAGGCGGTTTTGACGATCAGGGCAACTTGCAGGATGAAAAAATCGCGGCACTGATCGGCGAACAGATGAACACGTTGGTCGCGGCAATCAAGTCCACCCGCTAATCAACGCATCACGGCCTGTACCGACCTGATTGAAGACGGTACGGGCCTATTCCCACCCTTCGACACGTTTTGTCCTTTGCTAACGTTGGTATAAATACAGCATTTCGTTCGCCAATTCCCGTACCAACAATGACGTCATCAAGTGGTCTTGCGCGTGCGCCATGATAGATGTCATCGGCACATCAGTTTCTCGTGCAACCAACTGGGTCTGAACCTGATGCGCCACTCTTGCAAACCGATCGGCGCGGGTCATTAGCGCAGTGGCTTGTTCAACCTGACCGTGACGCGCCGCCTGCAACGCCTCCAGACACAGGCTGCGTGACTCATCCGCATTGACAAGGATTTCCATTGCCGCTTCTTCTGCTTTAACCATCGTAATACCACCCCTATTAGGCATTGAATCAAAACCGTGCTGTTTCACCCTCCTGGTCGCACTTACAGCACGCATCCATCGCGCTGCCGTACTGCCAGATCCTGTGCACAAGACTGCGTGGTTTTTTACCCTTTCCTTTTAACAATATTGTACCTGTGCACAGGCATCGATAAATGTCCCAAATGGCACAAGACAGGTCATCGCCGTATTCACAGCGACCTCTGGCAAGCCTAAGGGATTAAAATTGATACCATAGCGATCGGAGATTTGAGCGTCTTTAATAAAACGCGACTACGTTTCAATCTAGACAGCCATTTCGGCCTGAAGGTAGCGGACAAAGGTGGTGATTCTGGCAGGAACGTGACGCCGCTGCTGATAGACAGCGTGAATGCCCGCATCCTGAGTTGTGAAGTCTGGCAACAATGCCACCAACGCGCCCTGTTCCAGATAAGGTTCAACATCCCAGGCGGAACGCAACAGCAGGCCTCGCCCATCCAGCGCATAACGCATCACCACTTCGCCGTCGTTACTCGACAGATTGCCTTCGGCCTTATGGCTGAACTCCTGACCGTCGCGGTAAAAGCGCCACATCGCATAATCACTTTCGTACTGGCGCAGCACCAGACAGTTATGTCCGGCCAGTTCGGCCACCGTTTGCGGCACGCCAGCACGGGCCAGGTAGGCGGGTGCAGCGCACAGAATTCGATGGTTAGTGCGCAGCCTATGGGCAATCAGGCGTGAATCGGGCGGGGTGCCCACGCGAATATCGATATCGATACCGGCATCGAGCATATTGATGGGCTGGCTCGACAGCTGTAGCTGTATCTCCAATTCAGGATGCAGTAAGGAGAAAGCAGACACCAACGGGGCAATATGACGGCGACCAAAGCCAAACGAGGCGTTTACCGTCAGCTTGCCGCGTAACGTCATTTGGCTGCGGCTGACCGCGTTCTCCAGTTCGGCGATCTCATTCAGGATGGGAAGCGCACCTTCACTGTAGAGTTGTCCTTCCAGCGTCAACTCTAACCGTCGGGTAGTACGTTGAATCAGTTGCACGCCGAGTCGATGTTCCAACGCGCTTAAGCGTTTACTGATGGCAGGAAGAGACAGCCCCATCTCTCTGGCGACCGCCGTCAGGCTACCCAGCGCGACAATGCGACTGAAAAACAGCAGATCGTTCACTTCCCGCATCGATTATTACCTTTAATTCAATAATAGCTTTCCCGTTAGGCTTATTGTTCATCATTTCGACAAGAAATACACTCATTGGGTCTGATAATCGATAAAAACAGGAATGCCATTATGTCTGTACCACGCTACAAGATTGCCGTCATCCCAGGGGATGGCATTGGAAAAGAGGTGATGCCGGAAGGGGTTCGCGTTGTTACGCGCGCTGCCGCGCAGTTTGGCATTGAATTACAGTGGGAATGGTTTGATTTTGCCAGCGCCGACTACTATCTCAAGCACGGTAAAATGCTGCCGGACAATTGGTTCGCGCTGTTGAAAGGCTTCGATGCTATCTATTTTGGTGCCGTTGGCTGGCCGGAAGTGGTGCCCGATCATGTGTCGCTCTGGGGATCGCTGCTCAAATTCCGCCGCGATTTCGATCAGTACGTCAACTTGCGTCCGTGCCGCTTGATGCCCGGCGTCAAAGCCCCGCTCGCCAACCGCAACCCCGGCGACATTGATTTCTACGTGGTGCGGGAAAATACCGAAGGGGAATACTCCAGCGTCGGCGGCATGATGTTTGAAGGCACTGAGCGCGAAATCGTGATGCAGGAAACCGTGATGACGCGCGTCGGCGTCGATCGCATCCTGAAATTTGCCTATGAACTGGCGCAGAAGCGACCGCGCAAACACCTGACGTCTGCCACCAAATCCAACGGCATTGCCATCACCATGCCGTATTGGGACACGCGCGTTGCCGCGATGGGGCAGAATTACCCGGAGGTGAAAGTCGACAAGTTCCATATCGATATTCTCACCGCCAATTTTGTGCTGCATCCAGACTGGTTTGATGTGGTCGTCGCCAGCAACCTGTTTGGCGATATCCTGTCCGATCTTGGCCCCGCCTGCACCGGCACTATCGGTATCGCGCCTTCCGCCAACATCAACCCCGAGCGCACGTTCCCCAGCCTGTTTGAACCGGTGCACGGTTCCGCTCCGGACATCGCCGGTAAAGGCCTCGCCAACCCGATTGGTCAAATCTGGTGCGGTGCCATGATGTTGGAGCATTTGGGGCACGCAGAGGCAGGTGCGGCGATTTTACAGGCCATCGAAACCGTGCTGGCACAAGGTCCGACACAGGCACCATTAACCCGAGATTTGGGCGGCAGCGGCAATACAGAAACCTTAGGCCGCGCGATTGCTGATGCGCTTTGAAGCTGGAACGTTAGACATAAAAAAAGCCGTTTTCACGGCTTTTTTTTAATTTGCGATGGCTATCAGTACATAGCGCCCGGCGGAACATCTTTGTGGGCAAGAACATAAGCAGCCAGGATTCTTTTCAGTAATTTACGCACGATTTTTGGCCTTTTTAACGTAACCGATAATGAAGTTGCAGGTGATGTTGTCTTCTGTTAACAGAGTGTACGCTCGTCATAATCACGACGCAAGTTTTTGTGACACACATCACAAAAAATTTTTGTATGCGTGCCGTCGCGTGCAGAAACTGGCGATATTCACACGTGCAGGTAGCTCATCTCGGCGCTCGTTATGTTATCTTATTAAAATATGAAGAACTTTTAATCACATCACGTGATAGTTTCCCGGCAGTTGCCGTGAAGGCAAGTTCGTTCAGCGGCCAATATCGCGCCGATATCGCTGTTTTACCCGTAACGCTGCCGCGCTGCGACGGCATGCAGGACGCCATGGAAACCTGGAAACTCAACTTATACGCCGCCTGGGTGGGATGCTTTTTTACTGGCCTTGCCATGAGCCAGATTCTGCCGTTCCTGCCGCTCTATATTGAACAACTCGGCGTCACCGACCACGCTGCTCTGAGTTTGTGGTCAGGGTTGATTTTCAGCTCTTCGTTTCTGGTCTCGGCCATCGTCGCGCCGCTGTGGGGCAGTCTGGCAGATCGCAAAGGGCGCAAGCTGATGCTGCTGCGCGCCGCGTTGGGTATGGCGATTGTCATGGCGCTACAAGGCCTGGCCAGCGATGTCTGGCATCTGTTTATCCTGCGCACCTTAATGGGGCTAACCTCCGGCTATATTCCCAATGCCATGGCGTTGATCGCCTCGCAAGTGCCGCGTGAAAAAAGCGGCTGGGCGCTGGGTACGCTTTCAACCGGCCAAGTGGCTGGCGTAATTATCGGCCCGCTGCTCGGCGGCTTCCTCGCCGACCACGTCGGGCTGCGCGTGGTGTTCTTTATCACCGCAACCTTGCTGTTCATGTGCTTTTTGATCACCTTGTTCACCATCAAAGAAGGGGTTACCAAGGTCACTAAAGCCAATCGCCTCAGTGGCAAAGCGGTGTTCTCTTCCCTGCCCTACCCGGCGTTGATCGTCAGCCTGTTTGTCACCACCATGATGATTCAGCTCGCTAACGGCTCTATCAGTCCGATACTGACGCTGTTTATTCGCGAACTGACGCCGGACACCAATAATCTGGCCTTTCTCAGCGGCGTGATCGCTGCGGTTCCCGGCGTTTCAGCCCTGCTGTCAGCGCCTCGGTTGGGCCGTCTGGGCGACAAAATCGGCGCGCACCGCGTGCTGATCGCCGCACTGGTAGCCTGCGTACTGCTGTTTTGTTTGATGTCCACCATCAATGATGCGTTACAACTGGGAATACTGCGTTTCCTGTTGGGTTTTGCCGATGGCGCACTGATGCCTGCGACGCAGGCGCTGCTGTTGAAATACAGCAGCCAGCAGGTGACCGGACGAATTTTTGGTTACAACCAATCCTTTATGTATCTGGGCAATGTGGCAGGTCCGCTGCTCGGCTCCGGCGTGTCCGCCATGATGGGGTTTCGCTGGGTGTTCATCATGACTGCACTGCTGGTGTTGGTTAATACGCTGCATATCGCCTGGCGCTTCCGACAAATCCCCGCTAAGCCGTGATCGCTCCTCCGTTATCCCATAGCGTTATTTACCTCAGGGAATAACGCCAGGATTTATATACGGATTATTCATAAAACGTCCCTTTACCTTGGCGACAGCCACCGTTCGGCAGTAGGATCGATAGCGGTTTTTTGTGGTCAACGAAGGAGGTTTTTATGTACACAGCGTATGACAGATACAGAAACCCGCTGGAAACGGGCTGTCGTGTAATGCAAAACGGTTCTCGTCTGGTGGGTACCATTGCCGCCATTCATGCAGATAAGCTGAAACGAGAAGACGTTCGCAACGCCAAATGCGTGGAACTCAATGGGGTCAGTGACTACTTCTCCCCTGATGAACTGATGCGTTTGGGCCGTGCCTAACACGGCTTTCGTCTCCCTTCGGGCGTGTTAGCACGCCCGATGCACGTTTTCTCTCACCACCGACCCGTTATGGGTGATCGAACCAGTCGCGGTTTTGCTCTGCTATCGGCGTAATGGAATAGATCATCTCTTGCAGATGTTCGCGGATTGCCGCTTCTGCCGCATCCGGATCGTGCGCTTTCAGGCTGTTAAAAATCAGGTAGTGCTGCTTGATCAAATTCAGCGGTGGAGAAACCTGACTCAGGCTGAGAAAACGAACCCGGTCCATGGTCGCCTTAATTGACTCGATGGTTTCCCACGCCAACGGGCAGCGTGCCACCTGCGTCAGCAGTTGGTGAAAATCGTCATCCAGGCTGAGAAACTCACGAATCTGCTCATTCTGTGCCGCCAATTCCTGCCGGTGCAGATTGTGCTCCAGCACCAGTAATTGCTCATCGGTCACGAACTCTGCGGCCCGGCGCGCAATAGCGCACTCCAGCGCCTGGCGGATAAAACGTGCGTCAGCCACCCGTTGTTCCGAAATTTTCATGACGAAAGTGCCGCGCTGCGGCAGTACCTGCACCAGCCCCGCTTCTGCCAGTTTGATAAACGCCTCACGCACCGGCTGGCGCGAAACGGAAAAACGGGTTGATATCTCTTTTTCTGACAGTAACTTACCCGGCGGAATCGCGCACTCCACGATATCCTTACGCAGGATACGATAGATTTGCTGATTGACCGGCTCATTACTGTTGATCTGAAAGGAAGTTTCCATACATCGCTTTTGACTATTCGAAAGTATTACCCTTCATAATACATGCTAATTCTTTGTCTTACCTACCTTCTTTTCCTCTCCATTTTTCCCAGCACGTCATAACAGATAACGGCGGCATACCACTCTGAATATCAGAGCAATGTAGGCCGCCGTATGAGGGTTCGAAGAGGATTTAATCCGGGATCATGAACCTGGGTGCAACAGACGCACAGGAACCTTAGCCACCACTTTACGCACCGGGGCTTCATGTTCTACATGGCAAAGTGGAGCATGAATATCCCACGGGAATAAAATGACAAAATCACCCGGCGTTAACACAATATCCTTTTCTGTCCCCGCTTTACTGCGATAGAAGTAATTGTCTTGTTCAGGATGCGGATCGTCGGGTAACGACTGAAGCACAGGTCGGTATTCCAACCGCTCTTGTCCAGAAATAACGAATTGCACGTCAATGTTGTCACAATGCGTTTCTGCAATACGCGCCTGACTGGGTGCCGTCGTTGCCTGAAACGTTTTGTACACCACGTCTTGCTGATGCATTTCACCGTCAGGGTGTTGAGCAAAATCAATCCCCTTCAGCGTCTCTAACACCTGATAGATCGCTGCCGGTAACTCTAAGCGAGACGCCGCTAATTGAGCAATATTGCCAACTATCATCGATTCCCCCTCTATTTCGCTAACGCGACAATCTCAGCCCAGACACCGTCATCAACAACAATCCCTTGGTCGCGTTGCTGCTCGCGCATTTTTACTTCCATTTCACCAGGGAAATAGACAGCGCTTTTACCTTCCGCGGGTTGGGATGTCTTCACGTAGTCAGCAATGCTATCAGCCAAACGGTCGCTGAATTCGCTGCCACCGAGTTGGGCGGGATCAAACACCATGAATATCTGGCTGGCGCCGGTGCAACTCCCCTTTTGAATTTTATCAATTTCATTGGTTGGATGACCCGCAGAGAGCAATGCCGCCATGGCATCCAGCAAAATGGCCATACCAGAACCTTTCCAATAACCGGTAGGCAGAATACGCATTGACTCTTCGATGGGGCCCGGTTCATCCGTTAAGTTGCCGTCTTTATCAAACCCACCCGGGAACGGCAGTTTTTCGCCTTTGAGGCGTGTTACCTGCAATTTTCCGTAAGCGTACTGCGACATCGCCATATCCAGAACCAATGCCCCCGCCTTGCGCGGCACGGCCATAACAAACGGGTTATTCCCCAAACGTGGGTTCTTTGCATCCCATGCAGGCATACAAGACTCGGTATTGGTCCAGCAGATAGCAGCATAGCCCTGTTCAGCCGCTTTCCATCCATACGTGCCGCCGCGCATCCAGTGCGTTGTGTTCTTCAGCGCCACGATACCAACACCATTTTCACGCGCCAGCGCGGTCGCGCGTTCAACAGCAAACAGCGCATTGGTTATGCCCACACCTTGTTGACCATCATAGATTTCCAATGCACCCAGCGCTTTGACACACTCGGGCTCAGCATGAATATCTACCCAGCCTTTATTGACGTAGTCGACAAAACGGGCAACGCGGTTTAATCCATGGGAGTAAATACCGTCGCAGCTGGATTCGGTATGTATTTGTGCGCACGTGTCTGCTTTTTTCTGATCCAACCCGGCATTGATGAACGCCTTTTTAACCGTTTCTTTCATAACATCAAATTGAATTCTTTGCATATTATCCTCATTCTTTTGAGTAGAGTAGGCAGGTATGAGTACGGGTCTCCATTCACGTCTGGACACCCGTCTTGGGCTAAAAACGTAAAATGACCTTACAGCAGCTATGACGATCGTTTTCAAACGTTGCCATCGCGCTGACCACTTCCTGATACGGATAGCGGTGAGTAATCAACTTACTGGGATCGATCAATCCAGCGCGCAGCCAGTCGATCACAATCGGGAATTTATGCGCATTGAGGCGCGAGGAATAAATACTCAGTTCCTTGCTGGTGATCCCTTGCTGCGTGACGGTGCACGGGTCCGCAGAGAAGCCCATCAACACAATACGGGCGGCTGGAGACGCGAGCGTAATCGCCTCTTGCAGAATGGATGGATGGCAGGCAGCATCAATAATCAACGTGGGTCGATATCCCCTACGAGCCAGCTCATCCGGTAAGGACAGGTGCGTGGTATCGATAACGTAATCCGCACCACTTTGCCGTGCCATTTCAAGCCGCTCTGGAATGCGATCCACCACGATCACGGTTTGTACCTGATAAACGCCTTTCAGCACCTGAACAGAGGTCAAACCCATCGGCCCCGCGCCATAAATCAAGGCACAATCTTGCTCTGTGGGTGTAACCTGACCCGCTACATTTGCTGCAATCGTGAAAGGCTCAACCATGACCGCGAACTCATCACTCACATCGTCAGGAATATGATGCGCGTTACGGGCTGGCACCACGGCGTATTCACTGAAACCACCGTCACGATGCACGCCCAATACCACCAGCTCCGTACACACGTTCGGTTTGCCAATGGAGCACGGATAACAGTGACCACAACTGACAACAGGATCGACAGAAACACGTTCACCCACCCGCGCGTCCTCAACGCCCTCTCCTACTGCCTCAATAACGCCAAAAAACTCATGACCAATCACTCGAGGGTATTTAGCAAAGGGGTTATGGCCGTGGTAGATATGGCTATCTGAACCGCAGATCCCTGCCAAACTGATTTTTACCCGTACATCCCCTGGCAAGGGCTGCGGGATAGCGCGTTCCTCAATATCCAACTGGTTGGGTTGTGCGATAACAATACTTTTCATTCAGCAACCTCATTAATGGCTAACATGCATACTACCATACAAGAAAACATAAAAAAAACCTATGAGCAACATCACATTTACCATCAGTCACACGTGGAGATACTCGAATAGGCTGATTTAAAAAAGCGTTATTTTACAGATAAATAACGCTTCTATTTCTTGCATTATCAGGCGGAAAATTACCAGACCAGCGTGCGCAGCGTCTGTTTCACCCCATGCTGAAGCAGAGACTGATAGTAGCGGGTCACCGTCGCAACAAACTCACGTTGCTGCGGCAAGTCTTGTCCAAAGATAGCTTCAAGTCCCAGCAATACCTGAACGCGGGCTTCTCCCTGCTCGCTGTTACGCACCACGTCTGCCAGCACATCACGCAACGGATCGCTGATATCAATGGCATTTCCCTGCTCATCCACGCCACCGACATAACGCATCCATCCGGCCACACCGAGTGCCAGCATGTCGAAACGACTGCCGTGCGCCAGATGCCAGCGAATCGAATCCAGCATACGCTGTGGCAGCTTCTGCGAGCCGTCCATGGCAATTTGCCAGGTACGGTGCTTCAGCGCACGGTTGCGGTAACGCTGTAACAGCGCGTCGGCGTAAGCCGCCAGATTAACACCCTGGGTGCGCAGCGTGGGAGCCTGCTCTTGCAGCATCAGGTGGTGTGCCGCTTTAACGAGTGCCTCGTCCTGCATGCAGTCGCTGATATGCGCATAACCCGCCAGATAACCGAGATACGCCAGGAAGGAGTGGCTGCCATTCAACATGCGCAGTTTCATCTCTTCGTACGGCAGCACGTCCTGTACCAGCTCCGCCCCCGCCTTTTCCCAGGCGGGACGCCCGTTGACGAAGTTGTCTTCAATCACCCACTGAAAGAACGGCTCGCAGGCAATGCCCGCCGGATCGTTCACGCCCAGCAGTTCGGTGATTTGCGCCAGCGTTTCTGGCGTCATCGCCGGTACGATACGATCCACCATGGTGGAAGGGAACGTCACGTGCTGCGCGACCCACTGCGCCAGTTCAGGGTCCTGACGCTGCGCCAGTTGGGTAATCACATTGCGTGTCACATGGCCATTTTCCGGCATGTTGTCGCACGACATCACGCTAAACGGCGGTACACCGCGCGCTTTACGGCGTTTGATCGCAGCCAGAATGACACCCGGCAAAGATCGCGGCCGATCCGGATGCTGGAGATCGTACGCAATCATCGGATGCTCGGCGTTAAGCTGTCCGGTTGCCGGATGGTGGCAGTAGCCTTTTTCCGTCACCGTGATGGATACGATAGCGATATCCGGTGCACTTAATGCTTCCAGCACCGCCTCGATGCCGTCCAACTCCGCGTGCAGGGCGGTTTTGGCTACGCCAACAATACGGCTGGTCCAGCCATCGTCCGCCATTTCCGATACGGACCACAGCAGATCCTGCTCGCGAATATCCTTAATCTGTTGCTCACCGCCAATCAGGTTGATTTCGCAATAGCCCCAATCGCTGCCGAACTGTGCGGCCAGTTTGTCGGCACACACCGCCTGGTGGGCGCGATGAAACGCGCCGAAACCAATATGAGCAATACGAGCGACCAGTTTGCTGCGGTCATATTCAGGCACCGCGGCTTTTGCCTGTAAGAGAGACGTTGTCATAACAGTTTTTCCCAACGTTGATGCTCGCGCATCCGTTTACAATTATTCACCTACCGATGAGACAGTCCGTGTTCCTTTGACCGATGACGCGTCCTTCTGGTGCCACAGGGTGTCATAAGGATGCCCGGTTAAGTCCTCAACGATACGGCGTGTTTCTGGTGTCACATCCTGTTTTCTGCCATTGGCTTTCAGGCGTTCCACTTCATCCACAAATATCTTGTGCGTGCTCTTATTCAATCGGAAGGTCAATGCCTGCCACAGCGCTATCAACAACAGGCTGACGGTACCGATAAACATCAGGCCCGCAATGGTTTGAATCGCTTCTTGCGGTTGGGCCTGGCTGCCTTTCATAAAACCGCCCCACTGCAACAACAGGCCAACAATAAAGGTGGCAATCGCGACGGTGGTTTTACGTGAGAAGGTCATTACCGCAGCGAACAGCCCTTCACGACGCTGACGGGTGATCATTTCGTCAATATCGGGAATGAACGGGAACACGTTCCACGGCGTGAACTCCAGCACGCAGCGACCCACCTGATAGAACCCTGCCAGCGCTACCAGCATCACCATCTTGTTTTCTACCGGGAAACGGTAGACGTAGAAGAACCCGGCCAGACACAGCATCATCAGCGTGTAGGAAAAGATATACAGGCGCGACGGGCCATATTTGATGATCGCCAACCCGGACAGCAACGTCACTGGCAGCCCGACAATACTCATGGAGAGCAGGCTTCCGGCAAACGCCGAGGAGACGTTCAGACAGTAGACGCAGAAGAACACAAACACCGTGTTGTAGACATCTTTTGCCGTGAAGGAGAACAGATAAATTGCCAGGTGTTTTCTAAAGGCACGCACATGCAACGTCGACGCATAATCCTTAAACAGGCCACCCAGCAGACGCAGCTTTTCACCCAGGGTGCGCGGCGGCGTTTCCGCTTCTAACTCGGCCAGCATTTCCGGCGTCAGTTCGCGTTCCCAGGTCACTTTCCAGGAGATGAACACACACACCATAAAGATAACCGAGAACATCACACCGTTAATCAGGTACGCGTTAGCATCATGCTCACCGTAGTGCTTGATCAGCAGGCCAGGGATAAAGGTCGCAAGAAACGTCCCCAGCGCCGAGAGGAACATACGGCACGTAGAGAGTTTGGTGCGCGAGTTAAACCCTTTGGTCATTTCGGACGGCAGCGTCTCCCATGGGATCAGCACCATCGCGGCAATGACTTCAAACGCCAGGTACACCGCCAGATAGAACCAGTAATTCATGCCGTTGAGCCACAGCAACGAATACACCAGCATCAGCGGCGCACCGACCAACAGAAAGAATCGGCGGCGACCAAATTTCTTACCGAAATAGTTTTTATAAAAGTGGTCGGTAAAACTGCCCATAAACAGACTGACAATGGCATCGACAATACGCGCAATGGCGACAATCGAGGCAGCTTCCACCGGCGTTAAGCCCACAAAAGTGGTATAGAAAAAGAGTAACCAGGCCCCGATAACGGTAAAGGCACCGCCACCCATAATATCCGTCAAACCATAACCGATACTGACCGGTATAGTCACTTTCTTAGAAGCAGACATGTTCTATCCTCATTAAAATGAGAGTAATAATCAGAATTTAAAATAGTGTAGGGCGTTATCGTGACAAATATTTCTTACCATACGTTGCAGGATAATGTCATCCGCGGGAAATTCCCCGGCATCGATCCATTGTCCAATTAATCCACATAATATCCGACGGAAATAATCGTGACGCGGGTAAGAAACAAAGCTGCGCGAATCGGTCAGCATACCGACAAAATTCATCAGCAGCCCTTGATCCGCCAGCGCGTTAAGCTGGCTCAACATGCCACGGCGCGTATCGTTGAACCACCAGCCTGACCCGAACTGAAGCGGTGATTTAACCCCGTCTTCTCCGGACTGGAAGTTGGCAATCGTCGAGGCCACAATGTCATTGTAGGCCGCGTATAAGTTATAAATGATTGTCCTGGGTAAATGATTCTCCTCGGCCATTGCATTGAGAAAGGCATTAAGATTGGCAGCCAACCGGGGTTGATCGGCAATAGCGTCAAACCCGCTATTTATCCCCACTTTTTCCAACATGCGTTGGTTATTATTGCGGATCGCGCCGAAATGAATTTGCATAGCCCAATCATATTTTTTATATAACCGGGCCAGCGTAATAAATAATACGCTTTGCCAAATACTCTCTTCCGCAGCGGTGATGACTTCACCCTGCATTTTTTTCAGGAATACCGTATCACCTTGTACCGTAGTGAACGGTGTAAAGGTTAAATCGCCCAGTCCGTGATCGGAAATACGGCAGCCCACCTCGTGGAAAAACTGTACCCGCGCTTCCAGCGCCCGCTCAAAATCCGTGAACCGGGTAATGGTTTCGCCGGTTAATTCCGCCAAACGCACCAAGGCAGAAGAGAACTGGTGTCTGTCGTGCGAGAAAAACTCATCCGGTCGAAAGGTCGGCAACACTTTTGGGGTGAAACTGGCATCCTGCTTCAACAACTGATGATAATGCAGAGAATCCAGCGGCGAATCCGTGGTGCAGATAACCTCAACCCGAGAGCGCGTCATTAACGCTCGCGGTGTGAAGGCATCATCCTGCAACTGGCGGTTGCAGGCATCCATGATGTCACGCCAGTTACGGCTGCTCAGCATCTCATCAATGCCGAAGTATTGTTTCAGTTCCAGATGCGTCCAGTGATAAAGCGGGTTACCAAACGCCGCTTCAACGGTTTCTGCCCACGCCTGAAATTTTTCTTCAGGGGAGGCATTGCCGGTTATCTTTGCTTCTGGGATACCGTTGGCGCGCATCGCGCGCCATTTGTAGTGATCGCCTGCCAGCCACAGTTCCGTGATACTGCTGAAACGGCGGTTTTCATAAATGTCTTTGGCTTCCAGATGGCAGTGGTAGTCAATAATCGGTAAATCCCGTGCCACCTGCTGATAGAGTTTGATCCCAGTCGGGCTGCCTATCATGAAATTGTCGTTAATCAAGCTCATTGCTTTTCTCCCGCACCATCACCGTTGATGACGACTTACCAGTTCCACAGCGTACCGTCTTCTAAACGCGCTACCGGCAGGTAGGCCGGCTCGTAGGGATATTTCGCCGCCAGTTTTTCGTCAAACTCGATGCCCAGCCCCGGTTTTTCTCCCGGATGCATGTAGCCATCCTCAAACGTCCAACTGTGCGGGAACACTTCCAGCATCTGCTCGGAGTAGCCCATGTATTCCTGTACGCCAAAATTCGGCACCCAGAGATCGAAGTGCAGCGCGGCGGCCATGCAGATCGGTGACAAATCGGACGGGCCGTGTGAGCCGGTACGAACCTGATACAGCGAGGCAAAATCGGCAATGCGGCGCATGCCAGAGATACCGCCCGCATGGGTAATGGTGGTGCGGATGTAGTCGATAAGCTGTTCTTCGATAAGCTGTTTACAATCCCAGATGCTGTTGAACACTTCCCCGACGGCAATCGGTGTTACCGTGTGCTGACGAATCAAGCGGAAGCATTCCTGATTTTCTGCTGGCGTAGGATCTTCCATCCAGAACAGGCGGTAGGGTTCGACACTTTTACCAAAGCGGGCTGCTTCAATCGGCGTCAGGCGGTGGTGCATGTCATGCAGCAGGTGTTCGTTGAAGCCGTATTTGTCACGCACCGCTTCGAACAGTTTCGGTGCGAAATCCAGGTATTTTTCCGTTGACCAAAATTGTTCTTCTGGCCAGTTCCCTTTGGTGGCGGGTTCATATGCCAGACCTTTGCCTTTTGCCATGCCGTAGGTGGTTTTCATTCCCGGCACGCCGCACTGCACGCGAATCGCTTTGAAGCCCATTTCACGGTGTTTGGCGTAATCATCCAGCGCTTCATCAACGCTGTGCCCAGTGGTGTGGCAGTACACCATCACTCCTGTGCGCGACGCGCCGCCCAGCAGTTGATACAGCGGCATGTTGGCAACCTTGCCTTTGATGTCCCACAGCGCCATGTCCACCGCCGAAATGGCTGACATGGTCACCGGGCCGCGACGCCAGTAGGCCCCTTTGTAGAAAAACTGCCAAATATCCTCAATCTGCTGCGCATCCCGCCCGATGAGCTGCGGGCAAACATGGTCTTTGAGGTAAGAAGCGACAGGAAGCTCACGTCCGTTCAGCGTGGCATCACCGATACCGGTCACACCGTCTTCGGTAGTGATTTTCAGGGTGACGAAATTACGCCCCGGACAGGTAACAAATACTTCAGCACTTACAATTTTCACGTCAATATCCTTTTACATCACGTTTTCTATGCCGACTACCATACAAGTAGATCTAGTATGAAAACATGAGCCAATTCACATTTAGACACGATGGAGGAAAATTGTTCGAAGGAGAATCAGTGAGTGCTGCCCGGCCAATACCGGGCGTTGTTAGCAGGCAGGACGAAGAGCGATACGGTTTTCTTCAATAAAATCAATGAAGAGTTTCACCATGGGTATTTGCGCACTGCGCTTGAGATAGCTGACAGCGAAAATGCGTGGCAACGGGGTTTCCAGCGGTGTGATGGTGATATCGTAGCCTTCGAGGCTCCCGGCGACCTGGGTGCACAAGAACACCACACAGTTCTGATTCATCACCAGATCCATGATGATGTCGATATTGCTGCATTCGCGGAAATAGCTAGGCTTCAGTCCCTGTTTTGCATAGGCATCAGAAACGATGGCATGCTCGCCGGTGCCTTTCTGCGGCACAATCAGCCGTGCCTGTGCCAGGGTTTCAAGGCTCAGCGTTTTGTGCTGCGCCAACGGATGATTGCTCGCCATCACGGCCACCAGTTGATCTTCATACAGCACCTGATGGGCAAACAGCGGATCGTCCTGATAGTCGGCAAACGGCGTGGAATAGGAGAAATGGAGATCGCCGTTACGCACCTTTTCTAACAAATCCATACTAACACCATCGATAAACGACATCTCAATGTTAGGATAGCGCCGCTGAAACTGGCTAAAAATTTCGTAATGCCGCAGACGATTGAATATCGGAAGCACACCCACTAACAATGCGCCATCGTGGCTGTCTTCATAACCACGAATAAATTGCTCAATATCGTAATATTCTCTAATTATGCCACGTATTTTTTTGGCAAATGCCTTACCAAAGGGGGTCAGAGAGAATTGGCGCGTAGTGCGATTTATCAGTTTTCTTTCTGTTTCCTGCTCCAGACGTGCTATCTCCTGCGAAAGAAACGCCTGGGAAATATTCAACGTTTTCGCGGCTTTGGTAAAACTACCAATGCGAATCAGCTCATGATAATAGACCAGGCGCTTAATATTTATCATTGATGCCTTAATTTATAATTAATAGATATAACTATTATATTAACACACAAAAAAACAAATGTGACAAGAGACACAAATAACAGGTTGCCGAACGTGCTTAAATGAATCCCGCACAACAAAACAATATATATTATTTATATGTGAATGCCAGGTTGCATAAATGGCATAGGGAACGTGCATCTCAATAAAACGATGTTAGCAGCATAAAGATATTTTTCATTATTCAGGTTATGCACAAGGGTGTGGCGCAAAGACACACATTGCCGCATGGCTGCATTCATCTGCAAAAATCGTATTCGCCTCTTTGATGAGCGAATAGCGCCCAACCTCTTTTTGGATGCGCTATTCGCGCGCGCCCTATTTCTGGGTAACCGAGGTTGGGAAATAATGCTTGTTAATCACTAAGGAATGATGATGTCTACCAACAATAAATCGATGGCGCTGTGCCTGCTTTGTACCTTAGGTTGCTTACCCGCTACTGCCGCTATTGCCGATGCGCCGTTACATACGTTGTCCATTAAGAAGAGTGTTCCATCGGTAAAATTGATCTCCAACGTGGTTTTCTCTCAGGTGCAAATGCGCGGCTATTCCAACGTGGCGCTGAAAATGGATATTTTGCAGCCTGAATCGCCCAACGCCCTGCCTGCCGTGCTGTTTGTCACCGGTGGCGGTTTTATTAACGCCAACAAGGATAACTACGTTCAGCAGCGTCTGGCGATGGCCGAAGCTGGCTATGTGGTTGCCAGCATGGAATACCGTGTAGCGCCGACCGTGCTGTTTCCTGCGCCGCTTGAAGATGTGAAATCAGCGGTGCGTTATCTGCGAGCACAGTCCGGAAAATTTGGCATTGATGGCGCGCATATTGCGGTATTCGGCGCGTCGGCTGGCGGCTATCTGGCCGCCTTTACCGGCACATCGAACGGCGACAAACAGTTTGATAAAGGGGAAAATCTGGATCAAAACAGTCAGGTGCAAGCGGTGATCGATTTCTACGGGCTCTCCGATTTGCTGCGCGTCGGCGAGGGCTTCCCCGATGAGGTGGTACAAAAACACACCTCCGCGTCCGCCACCGAGGCTATCTGGGTGAACGGTACTTCCGTGTTTAACGATGGCGGCCCGATTACACGCTATCCGGAACGCGCTGCCGCCGCTAACCCCATCAATTACATCAACAGCAATACCCCACCATTCCTGATTATGCACGGCACCAAGGACACCATTGTCTCACCGCGCCAAACGGAAATACTGCATCAGGCATTATTACAAAAGGGCATTGATTCTACCTATTACTCGGTTAATAACGCCCAGCACGGCGGTGATTACTGGATGCAGCCAGAAATCATGAAAATTGTGATCCAGTTCCTGGATAAGCATTTAAAGGGCTAATTTTCACAATACAGTAACCTTTTTCCTTCTTTCTCGCGCCTGAATATTCAGGCGCGTTATCTTCCCGTAGATTCTGATACTTGTTCATCATGGTTTTCATCATTATTTATAAGCCGATCACACTATTTGCCGCTAATAAAAATGATTCTCAATTGACTCTATTACATTATTTACTTTTCATTCACACTCGCTCATGATATTTAATGACAAGCTATATTTATCTTCCTGAAATTTATAATAAATCCAGATAACTTTTATATTAATCTTCAAACCCGCAAATGTGATTTACTGCACACTCTAACCACTATGAGGTATGGTCAAATAAAACCCATAGGAAGCTCATGGTTTACGTGCGTCTTATATTTTTTATCGATAAAAAATTTCTGATGCCTGCTGGGTACCGATATAAAAAAGTTTTTGTTCACTGTCTCAGGGGAGTTCTTCCACGCTGCGTCACAATGAATCAGACATTACAAAAGCCAATCACCCGACGATTGTTCGGTACCGACATCAGCATGACTACATCAACTAGCATTCAATACTGAAGGTGATGTTATGGAAGATCATTCCCGCCGCCGATTTCTTGCCTACATGGGGAGTGCCATTTTTGTCACGGGCAGTTCCTCATTGGCGTTAGCAAATGAGGCTGCACCGCAAAATGCGACACCCGCTACCGGCGCCCCGAAAGGGGTACGTTATGGCATGCTGCACAACGAGTCACTGTGTATCGGCTGTAAAGCCTGTATCGGTGCCTGCAAAGAGACCAACAATGTCCCCGATGGCGTGACCCGCCTCGAGATCCTGACTTCGGTGAATATTCCGCGTACCTCGACCAGTCGTGCCGTGCGTCAATATTTCCGTAAATCCTGCCAGCATTGCGAAAACCCGCCGTGCGTTTCCGTGTGCCCGACCGGCGCGTCCTTTAAAGATGCGCTTACCGGCATCGTTGACGTCAACGACAAGCGCTGCGTGGGCTGTCGCTATTGCATCGCCGCCTGCCCTTACCACGTGCGCTTTATCAACCCGGTAACCAACACCGCCGACAAGTGCAACTTCTGCCGCGAGACCAACCTGGCCGCAGGCAAAAAACCGGCCTGCGTCGAGATCTGTCCGACCCACGCACTGGTGTTTGGTGATTTGAACGATCCGGCCAGCGATATTTCTCAGATGATCCTCGCGAACCCGACCTATCGTTCCAAAGTGTATCTGGGCACCGAACCGCAGCTCTATCGCATTCCTGGCAAACGCGGGGTAATCGACAATGCTTAATGCTTTCCACTTCGACACGCTGGTATGGGACTGGCCCATCGCCATCTATCTGCTTTTGGTGGGCATTTCCGCGGGCATGATCACCCTGACGATGCTGCTGAAATATTATGTGCCCGCCGAGTACAGCGGCAAAAACCCCATCGTTATCGCGACGGCTGTCGTGGCGCCGTTGTCGGTAATGCTCGGTCTGATTATTCTGATCTTCCACCTGACGCGCCCGATGACCTTCTGGTATCTGATGGTGTTCTATAACCCTGGCTCCATCATGTCGCTCGGTGTGATGCTGTTTCAGGTCTACTTCGTGTTTATCATCCTGTGGCTGGTCAGCCTGTACCGCGATGAACTGCTGACGCTGGTGAGCAGGTTCAACAACGGTGGCCTGCTCTCTCTGGTGCGTAACCTGAGTGCCATTATCCAGAAACGTATCAGCTGGTTTGAGAACACGCTGCTGGTGCTGGCAATCCTGTTGGGCTGCTATACCGGCTTTCTGCTGTCGGCGCTCAAATCCTTCCCGATGCTGAACAACCCGGTGCTGCCGGTACTGTTTCTCGCCTCGGGCACCACCTCAGGCATTGCGGTGGCGCTGCTGGCCGGTGCCCTGAATCGCCGGTTTATCAGCGAACACCAGGGCACGCTGCACTTCATCCACAGGATTGAAAACCCGGTGGTGTTCGCCGAGCTCTTCCTGCTGTTCGCCTTCTTTGTCGGCTTGCTGTTGGGCGGCGGTCAGAAAACCCTGTCGGCCCACAACGCACTGACCGGGTTCTGGGGCGGCGTGTTCTGGATTGGGGTTATCGGCGTGGGCATTGCGGTTCCGCTGGTCGCCGGGCTCCTGAAGCGCCACGACGGGGCGCCAGGCCGCAGGCAGATGGCGTTTATGGCGGGTCTCAGTCTGCTCGGTGTGTTCCTGCTGCGTATGTTTGTCCTGTACGCCGGCCAGATGACAGTAGCCTGAATCATGAAGACGTCGTGGACCCTGTTCTGGATTGCATCCATCACTTTTTTCATGCAATCCGTCGACACGACGATGTTGTATATCGCACTGCCCGCCATTGCGGAGGAGCTTCACCAACCGGTGCTGCATATGGAGCTGATTGTTATCTCCTATGTTGTCACCGTGGTGGCCTTCACCCCCGTCAATGGCTGGATGGCGGAGCGACTGGGTGAACGTAACACCTACCTTGTCGCCATCGTCATTTTTATGACCGGCTCGCTGCTGTGTGTCACCGCGACCTCTATCGTCAGTCTGAGCGCGTTTCGGTTTATACAAGGTATCGGCGGCGCGTTAATGCTGCCGATAATCAGAACCATCATATTGAGGACCACGCCAGATACCATGAAACTTTTATTCCTCAACCGCATTACCCTGCTGGGGTTACTGGGCACCATGATTGGCCCGGTGGTGGGGAGTGTGATGGTCAATATGCTGTCGTGGCGTCTGATTTTTGTCCTTAACATTCCCCTGTGCCTGATGTGTCTGTGGCTGGCGAGAACCCATATTCCCGCCAACATGCAGGTTCCGCATTTTCGCGGGGATACCTGCAAGCTGATGCTGCTGGTCGGCATGCTGTTCCTGGGCACCTTTCTGCTGACAGCGATGCCGAAAAACATCATCAGCCTGCCGCTGAGCGCCGCCTTGGCCCTCACTGGATTCGGCCTGGCATTCCTCTATTTCAAACGGGATATGCTTGCCCCACGGCCTCAACCGCGCGAAAACCTGTTTACCATTAAAACGTTTTCCATCGGCGTGACCAGCGGTATCGTCACGCGCGTGTTACTCTCTTCAATCCCGGTGGTGATGTCGCTGATGTTGCAAACCCAATTGGCGTATGAGCCCGCCACCGTCAGCCTGATTTTGCTGCTGTTTTCCAGCGGTGCCCTGCTGTCTAAACTGGGCTTTGAGCCGCTGATCAAACGGATTGGCTACCGTAAGCTGCTGCTGCACACCACGGTCTTTACCTCACTGTGTATTTTTGCCATGGGTGCCGCAGTGCAGGAGAACGCAACGGTATTCATCGGCCTTATTGCCGTGCTGCTCGGCGTTCTGATTTCGACGCTGCATTCCGCAGAGAGCACGCTGGCCTTCAGCAACCTGAGTCACCATACCTATAACAACGGCAATAACATTATGACGGTGACTCAGTTGCTGTCCATTATGGTAAGCATGGCATTGACCTTTCCCATGCTGCGTTTTCTTGGCCGGATGGAGAGCGCTATTAATGTAAACAGCTTCAGCTTGTTATTTATTTTACTCGGTATCGGATTACCCATTTGCTGTTTTATATTCATGCATCTTAATGAAGATGACGGTCAACATTTTATTCATGGGAGATAAAGGAGAGCACGCGCAATAATTTTTCCGTTCAATATCACATTGAATATTTATACACTTTTTATTGGAACCGTTGATATGAAAACATTTCAGGGTACGGCAGCCTTTTGTCTGCTGATTGCATCAGGCTTCGCTTTTGCAGACGGCGATTTTAAAGCAGGCACCTATTCTTCCGCCAGCACCGGTATCGGTGGCGACGTGACTGTCACACTCGATGTTGATGCACAAGGGAAAATCAGTAAAGCCACGGTTGACGCGCCTTCTGAAACCCCAGAAGTAGGTGGAGAAGCGGCAAAAGTGTTGGCTAAAAGCTTCGTTGAAAAACAGAGCGTCAACATTGATGGCGTGTCTGGTGCTACCTTAACCAGCGAAGCCGCATTAGAAGCGGCAGGCAACGCGTATAATCAAGCGAAAGTCACTAAATAACTGTTATTTATTTCTCGCAGCCGCGCTGCACAATGAATAGTTAAATTAAACATTCCTGCTGAATAATACCGGCAGGATAGCGACTACGCGTTATTCCTTTTCTACCTTAAAAAGGATAACGCGAGCATGGCCCCCTTTTGCCAAAAACAAGATGGGGAATAATAAGAGTAAAACCATCGCATCAATATTTTTATTACAACCATTGAGAGTGGAGAGTATATGAAAATAGTCAGGAGAACGCTGATCGCAGCCGCCTGCTTATCCCTGTTGGGGACCGGCGCTGCTAATGCAGAAACTATCGTAAAAACGGCTGACGTGGTGATTATCGGCGCAGGGGCTTCAGGCACCTCCGCCACCATGGCGGCCGCCGAAAAAGGCGCGAAAGTTATTCTGCTGGAAAAACAAGGTGTGGTTGGCGGCACCGGGAATTTTGCGGAAGGGATCTTCGCCGCAAACAGTTCCATGCAAAAACGTCAGGGGATTATCGTAACCCCGGACATGGCGTTCAAAACCATCATGGAATACAGCCACTGGCTGGCTAACCCGTTCGTGGTTCGCGCGTTTGTTAACCGCTCTGCCGATACCATCGAATGGGTGAAATCCAAGGGCATCAAGTTCGAATACATCGGTCCTGGGGGGCCAGGCGGGATGTTGACCTGGCACGTTATCGACGGACCGGGCCATGGTCGTTTCCTGATCAAAACCTTCCATGAGCAGTTCAAAAGCATGGATGTCACCACCATGGTGAAAACCGCCGGTAAAGACCTGATCGTGAAAGACGGCAAAGTCACTGGCGTGACGGCGCAAGACGAGCAAGGCAACACCATCCAGATCGATGCCAAAGCGGTTATCGTCGCCACCGGTGGTTATGCCAACAACAAAGAGATGCTGCAAAAATACGTCGCCTTCCCGGATACCATCATGGTGGGTAACGTCGGTAAAGATGGCGACGGGATCAAAATGGCCTGGAAAGCCGGTGCCAAAGATGAAGGGATGGGCGTACTGCAAGCATACCGCCCTGGCCTGCCGGACTATGCGCCGAACTCCCACATGCTGGCCGCTGCGCGTCAACCCTACCTGTGGGTTGATACCCATGGCCGCCGTTTTACCGATGAATCCAACGTCATCATTTGGCCTCACTCCGGTAATGCGCTCTCCAAAGCGGGCGGCATCATGTACTCCATCTTTGATGAAACCTCACGTAAACATTACGTAGAAGACGGTATCGATGTGCCGATCGGTGAATGGGTTATCGCCAACACCAAGCTCACCAAATTTGACGATGAGTTTGATAAAGAACTCCAGAAAAATCGCGGTTTTGTCTACAAGGCACAAACGCTGGACGCACTGGCTAAAGCCATGGGCGTTGACGCCAGCGTGCTGAAAGAGACGATCGATCAGAACAACGTCTTTGCCGCGCAAAAACGTGATGAAGTGTTCAACAAGAACATGGATTACCTGCGTCCGGTGAAAACCGGGCCGTTCTATGCCGTTAAAATGCAGCCTGCCGCACTCGGCACGCTGGGTGGCGTGAAAATTAACGAGAAGATGCAGGCCATCAACAAGGACGGCAATGCCATCCCAGGTCTGTATGTCACCGGTAATGACGCAGGCGGCATGTATGGCGACACTTACGATCTGCTGTTAGGCGGCGGCACCTTCGGTTTCGCCCTGAACTCAGGCCGTATTGCCGCAGAAAGCGCGTTGGATTACATGCACTTCAAGAAACAATAAGTGTGTTCGCTGGCAACCTGCGCCCTTAGGGGCAGGTTGCTCTTTTCCCTACCCCGCCTTACGAAACGTCAGATTAAACCGGTAATCCTCCGTTCCTGCTTTGATGGCCTGCACACCGTGAAAACGCAGGCGTGACGGCCCGCCCCACACCAGCACATCGCCCTGCGTCAGCGGGATACGCTGCACGGCGTCACTGCGCTGCATACCACCAAACTGGAAGATAGCCGGTAACCCCAGCGACACAGAAACAATCGGCTGCGAAAAATCCCGCTCATTTTTATCCTGATGCAGTGACATCCGGCTGCCCACCGCATAGCGGTTCATCAGGCACGCATCGGCAACAAAGTCTGGGAATCCGGCTTCGTGCGCGGCCTGTTGCGCCAGTTGAGCAAACAGCACCGGCATCGCGGGCCAGGGCACGCCCGTGAGGGGATCGTGAGACGTATAGCGATAACCCAGCGCATCCGTCACCCAGCCCAGCGAACCACAATTGCTCATGGCGGCCGACATGACAAAACCGCCCGGCGTAGTCATCTGTCGAAACGGCGCCACGCGCGTCAGTTGGTCAATCATCTGCATTAACGCGGGTGCACATTCAGCGGCAAATCCGCGCAGCACCACTGCGCCCGGTGCCAGCGTCTGGGTCCAGCGCGGTGTGCCCTCGAGCGCGAACAGATCATCCGTCATGAGATTCCTTAGCCTCGCTCTCCAGCAGTTGGCGTTTACGCGCGATGCCCCACCGATAGCCCGACAAGGCACCATCGGTGCGAATCACTCGATGGCAAGGAACAATAATCGCCAAACGATTGGCGGCGCAAGCCCCCGCCACCGCACGCACCGCGTCCGGCTGACCGATCTTTTCAGCGACGTCGCGGTAGCTGAGCGTGGTTCCCAGAGGAATGTCTCGCAGAGCCTGCCAGACTCGCAGTTGAAACGCGGTGCCGCGAATATCGAGCGGTAACGTCATCGGCGCGCCCGGTGAATCAATCACACTGACCACCAGCGCCATACGCTGCTCAAACGCAGCATCGCCTTCAACCAAGATCGCATTGGCAAACAGAGCGTGCAGCTCGTTTATCAATGCAGTGGCATCATCGCCCAGTAATACGGCGCAGACCCCGCGCTCGCTCTCCGCCACCAGAACAGCCCCCAGCGAACACGGTGCAATAGCAAAATGGATCGTCATGCCCTGCCCCTTATGTTTAAAACTGCGCGGCGGCATGCCCAGCAGTTGGTGAGATTCCTGATAAAACTGCTCGCTGGAATGAAAACCCGCCGCTAATGCGGCTTGCGTTACCGGCGCATCACCGCTTAACAACGCGCGCACACGCTGACCGCGCAACGCAGCAGCGTAGCGTTTTGGCGTCACGCCAACCTGGGCTTTAAACAGCCGGTGAAAATGGTAGGGACTGATACCCACAGCGCTTGCCACCTGAGCCAGCGTCAGCGATGTCTCGGCCTGCGCCATCAGTTGGCAGGCGTGCTCAATGGCCGCACATTGCCGTTGCTCACGAGACGGATTTCCTGGGCGGCAGCGTTTACAGGGCCGGAACCCGGCCTGCTGAGCCGCCTCGGCATCGGCAAAGAACTGCACGTTTTCCCGCAGCGGCAACCGGGATGCGCAGGAGGGCATGCAGAAGATTCCCGTGGTTTTAACGCCATAGACAAAGCAACCATCAGCCTGTTTATCGCGTCTACACAGGGCATCCCACCAGCTATTTTCACCAGCAGCAGGCTCTTGCTCAGGAAAAGCGCGCGCATTTGTCGACATCATTCACCTCGCAGTCTCTGGTCCTAAAAGATATCTCACCCTACCGATTACGTCTGGTGAATACCTGCCTGATTCTTGCTTTCTCATTCCAGAAACGCATCGCAGGATGACAACCCGTATTCACTCTTTTATGCTGCAAGTTCGCCCCTTTCTCTCACGTTCAGGATCAAGTATGTCATACCCGCAGCCGGTATTATGGAATACGGCACAGAGCGTGCATCTGGCATGCGAACATCTGCGCACGCTCGGGCCGCGCTGGCAAGCGCTGCTGGACCACATCGGCGAATGCCAGCACCAAACGCACCCGCATCGTGAACCCTATGAAGCGCTGATGCGCGCCGTGGCTTACCAACAGCTCACCACCCGCGCGGGTGATGCCATGATCCGCCGCCTGCTGGAGGGTTTTAGCCCTGACGGGCAGGCATTTCCTTCCGCTGGGCAGATTGCCGCCAGTGAAAAAGACGCACTGCGCCAATGCGGCTTCTCAACCCGCAAGGCGGAGACGCTGCACTTGATTGCACAGGGTGCACGCGACGGTGTAGTGCCCACGCGAGAACAGGCGTTGACCATGGACGACGACACGCTCATCGAACGGTTATCGACGCTGAAAGGCATTGGTCGCTGGACGGTTGAAATGTATTTGATCTATGGATTGGAACGAATGGATATCATGCCATTGGACGATCTCGGCATCCGCTTAGGGTTGAGCTATGTGCATCAATGCGATGCAATACCCTCGCGCCGAGCATTGGCGGAACTCAGTCTGCCGTGCCAGCCTTTTAGCACCGTTGCCGCCTGGTATTTGTGGCGCAGCCCGATGATGCCAGACTACGCCGATTTCAAAAGCCGATTGAAAACCAGCAACCGTAAAGGCTGATGGCATTAGCGGGTGCGTGATGCGGCGGGCGACTTCCCACATTCACTGTCACTGCGCGTCATAAACCGGGCGCGCAGTTTGTCGTATACCCAGTTATACGCCACGGTATACGGCAGGAAAAACAGGAAAAAGCCGATCTCTACCATCAACGCTTGCCACAGCGTAATCTCCAGCATCCAGGCTGCGACCGGCAACCCGAACAGGATAAAACCGCCCTCAAAGCCTAATCCGTGCAAGATACGCACTTTGGCACCGCGTGCCACGCGTGATACCGGCCACAGGCGATCGAAAAGGGCGTTGTAGATGATATTCCACACCATGGCGATGCTGGAGAGCATAATCGCCAATGCGCCCATGGAAAACAGCGGCTTGTTAAACAGCCAGGCACCAATGGGGGCCGTGATCAACAGAGCAACGATTTCGTAGCCGACAGCATGAAACACACGCTCACCCACGCTTCGGCGTTGTACCGCGGTTGTTTGTCTCTTTGCTGCGTTAGATTGCATACATCACCACACTTTTATTCATCAATTTGGTATTGGGTCAATTAACAAAACAGGCGGTGGAGAAAGCCTCTCACCGCTTGACGATGGCAGGTTATATCGTTATTACTGGAAGAGTGAAATTAATATCCATCGATAAAATCGATGGACTTGAGAAGAGAGCGGTGATGCGATATTCCCCCGAATCCCTGATTGCCTTTGTTACCGCTGCACAAACCGGCTCCTTCTCCGCCGCTGCGCGCCAGTTACGCAAAAGCCAATCCACCGTGAGCGCGGCGATTGCCAACCTCGAAGCCGATCTCGGTTTGGTACTGTTCGATCGTTCCGGGCACCAACCGCGACTGACCGATGATGGTCATAAGGTGCGGGTGCACGTTCAGGCCATTCTTGCTGCCAGCGACACGCTGGATGCGCTGGCGGTGCGCCTGGCTAACCGCATTGAGCCGCGCCTGACCTTTGTGTTGTCGGATATGTGGAAAGCGGATCATTATGATCCCTTGCTGCACGCGTTTTCTGCCCGTTTTCCTGATATCGAATTCGAGTGTCTGATCGCCGAGGATGAGGATGCCATCGACCTGCTTCAGGCGCAGCGTGCGCACATGGGCGTGATTCGCACCCAACCACAGTATCCGACAGAAATCAGCGCCTCGCGGTTGCACGTTAAAACCGAAATGACCCTCTTTGTTGCCGCACAGCATGCGTTGGCACATCAGCCGTCTGTCACGCCGCAGCAGTTGGCAACGGTACGCCAGCTTTGTCTGAATACCTATACGCGCAATCAGCGTCAGCCAGAGGAAGGCGTCATCTGGTCTGCCCCTTCTTACCTTATGCTACTGGAAATGGCAGAACAGGGGTTTGGCTGGAGCATCCTGCCACGTTGGTTGGTCGCCCAGTTTGGTCATCAGATATTGGTGGAACTCTCGGTGGCAGGTTGGCCGCAACTGATTGAAATGGATGTGGTGTGGTCAAAACAGTATCCGCCAGGACCGGCAGGGTTTTGGATGATTGATAATTTGCTGATGCAAAAAGATCCGACCTTGTCCTGAAATAGATGAGACCTTGATAGATCATCGCAGACCGACTATTTTCATAGCGACGCGATAAAAAAACCACATTATTTAAAGGGAAAATAAGTCGATAAATTTACTTATTTTTATTAAACAAGTTACGCAATATAATAAGCATCAATGTCCACCTGGCGCATTATTGCATTTTCGCCATTTTCACTGCGTTTTTTTTATCGCCCAGGATGTACAAACCCGCCGATTCAATGCAAAAACTGTGATATACCAAAGTGGTACGTCGCGCCAGAAACCCCTACCATGGTCAGGATAATTGTGCTAATGCATGACTGAAAAATTGCACATAAAAATGATAACCATATGCAAGACAGAAAGTCTTCAAAGGATACCGAATCTTTCTTTTAATTTGTTGCAAGTGAGAAAAACATGTCGAATAAACCATTTTATTATCAAGAACCTTTTCCGCTAAGCAAAGACAACACCCAATATCGCCTGATCAGCAGCGATTATGTTTCCATCACCCAGTTTGAAGGCGAAGAGATCCTGAAGATCGACCCGCAGGCGTTGACCCTGCTGGCACAACAGGCCTTCCACGATGCATCGTTTATGCTGCGTCCGGCTCACCAACAGCAAGTGGCTGATATCCTGCACGATCCGGAGGCGAGCGAAAACGACAAATACGTTGCGCTGCAATTCCTGCGCAACTCGGAAATTGCCGCCAAGGGCATTTTGCCGACCTGCCAGGATACCGGTACCGCGATCATCGTCGGTAAAAAAGGCCAACGGGTCTGGACGGGGAGCAATGACGCCGAAGCGCTGTCACGCGGCGTGTATAACACCTTTATTGAAGATAACCTGCGCTATTCGCAGAACGCCGCGCTGGATATGTACAAGGAAGTCAATACCGGCACCAACCTGCCGGCCCAAATCGACCTGTACAGTACGGAAGGGGCGGAATACAAATTCCTGTTTGTCACCAAAGGGGGCGGTTCTGCCAACAAGACCTACCTTTATCAGGAAACCAAAGCGCTGCTGACGCCAGAAAAACTGAAAAACTATCTGGTAGAAAAAATGCGCTCACTGGGCACCGCCGCCTGCCCGCCGTACCACGTCGCTTTTGTTGTCGGCGGTACCTCCGCGGAAAGTACGCTGAAAACCGTGAAGCTGGCTTCCACCAAATACTACGATACGCTGCCTACCAGCGGCAATGAACATGGGCAAGCCTTCCGCGACGTCGAACTGGAAAATGAATTGCTGAGAGCGGCACAGGATCTGGGGTTAGGCGCACAGTTCGGCGGTAAATATTTCGCTCACGATATCCGCGTTATTCGTCTGCCGCGTCACGGCGCTTCCTGCCCGGTTGGCATGGGCGTTTCCTGCTCCGCTGACCGCAACATCAAGGCGAAAATCAACCGCGATGGCATCTGGCTGGAGCAGTTAGAGCAGAACCCTGGCAAATACATTCCTGAGTCTCTGCGTGAGGCCGGGGAAGGTGAAGCGGTCAAGATCGATCTTAACCAACCGATGGAACAGATCCTGAAAACGCTGTCTCAGTATCCGGTTTCCACGCGTCTCTCTCTGTCCGGTACCATTATTGTGGCGCGCGATATTGCTCACGCCAAACTCAAAGAGCGCATCGACAACGGTGAAGGGTTGCCACAATACGTGAAAGATCACCCGATTTACTACGCGGGCCCGGCCAAAACGCCGGAAGGCTATGCTTCCGGTTCATTGGGGCCAACCACCGCAGGGCGCATGGACTCCTACGTTGATCTGTTGCAAGCCAACGGCGGCAGCAAAATCATGCTGGCGAAGGGCAACCGTAGCCAGCAGGTGACCGACGCCTGCCATAAACACGGCGGTTTCTATCTCGGCAGCATTGGCGGCCCGGCAGCGATTCTGGCGCAGAACAGCATCAAGAGCCTGACCTGTGTTGAATATCCCGAATTGGGTATGGAAGCGATTTGGAAAATCGAAGTGGAAGACTTCCCGGCGTTCATTCTGGTGGATGACAAGGGGAATGACTTCTTTCAGGTGATCCAATCGAACAAGTGCACTCGCTGCGCGTAGGGTTGTTGTTTTAGCATGGCACCAGATATCTTTTGATGTTAACCCGCGTTGAATGACGCTGAGGAAACGGGTAACGCCAGGATGAGCGGCAGGGATGCCGCGAAAGCCCGCGCCGTGCCGGGAGCACGTCGCGGGCGGTCCGTCCGGCGATACCTGTTTCCGAAGGCATCGCGGAGCGACGTCATTCCGCAAAAAGCGCGGGGTCGAGGGGGTGGGCGACTGCACCCCCTCGTCGGGCGCGTGCTACGCCAGTAGCAAAGAAACACGGTTAGCGTCGCGCACGAAACCTTACGCCAATTTCAACATACTTCCCCTGAGAGTTTACTCCCACATTAAAGATGCATTTTAAATACATTTTTATAGCTATTCTTTGTCAGGCTTTATAAACTACCCGCAACGCGGTAAAACGCGATAAGAATGTATAAGCTCTCCGAGGTGTATGATGCAAAACCTGATCTGTTATAAAACCCTACCGCAGTGGAATGCACAGACGCTGCCCGCCGCGTTTCAAGAAAAACACAACACGCAAGTGGGTACATGGGCCAAGCTGACCGTCCTGAAAGGAGAGCTGACGTTCGCCATGCTGCATGAAGATGGCTCAGTGATTGAGACCTACCAATTTACCGAACAGAACCAGCCGCCGTTTGTTGAACCGCAAGCCTGGCACCGTATCGTCAGTGCCTCAGCGGATTTGGAGTGTCAGTTAGCGTTTTACTGCACCGCCGAAGACTATTACGCCAAAAAACACGGCCTGACGGCAACCCACTCCGAAGTGGTGGCGGCACTGGAGCAAATACCGGCGGGCAAAGCGCTCGATCTTGGTTGCGGTGGCGGCAGAAACGCCCTTTACATGAACCTGCGCGGGTTTGACGTTACTGCATATGACAAAAATCTCAACAGCATCTCGTCGCTGAAAGATATCATCAACGGCGAAAACCTCTCCGGCATTCGCGCCAGCCTGTACGACATTAACAAAGCCGCGCTAGACGAACAGTATGACCTGATCATCTCCACCGTGGTGTTGATGTTTTTGGAGCGCGAGCGCATTCCTTTTATCGTGCGTAACTTGCAGGAATGCACCGTAGAGGGCGGCTATAACCTGATCGTGGCAGCCATGTCCACCGAGGATTTCCCCTGCCCGCTGCCTTTCTCCTTCACCTTCCAGCACAACGAACTGCGTGAGTATTACGCCGGGTGGGATATCCTGAAATACAACGAAGAGGTGGGTGAGTTGCATAAAACCGACGAGAATGGCAATCGCATCAAACTGCGCTTCGCCACCTTACTGGCAAGAAAAACGCAGCCCAGCGCGTAAGGCGCACAGACTGCGTTTTTAGGGGCCGGTCTCACCGGCCCAAGAAGAGCGATCAGCTGGCTTTGCGTTCCGCTGCCTGACGGTAGGCGACCAAATCTTCGATGGTCAGTACCGGCATACCGTGCTGTTTGGCAAAGGCGATCACTTCCGGCGCACGCGCCATGGAGCCGTCATCATTGGTCAGTTCACACAGCACAGCGGCCGGTTTGAAACCTGCCAGCGTTGCCAGATCGACAGACGCTTCGGTATGACCACCGCGAGTCAGTACGCCGCCCGGTTGAGCGCGCAGCGGGAAGACGTGGCCAGGGCGATTCAGATCGCTTGCGCGAGCGTCATCGGCAATGGCAGCGCGAACGGTTGTCATACGGTCAGACGCAGACACACCGGTCGTCACGCCTTCGGCAGCTTCAATGGTGACAGTAAAGCCGGTTTGATAGTGGCTGGTGTTATGCTCGACCATCATGGGCAGTTCCAGTTGACGGCGGCGCTCTTCGGTCAGGCACAGGCAGACGATACCGCTACCGTAGCGAATGGTCATCGCCATTTGCTCAACGGTCATGTTCTCGGCGGCAAATACCATGTCGCCTTCGTTTTCGCGGTCTTCGTCGTCCAACACCATAACACCAACGCCTTGACGCAGCGCTTCAAGCGCACGTTCAACGCGTTCAGATGGTGTGCCAAATGCAGAAAGTAATGTCTGATTCATGGTAAAAAAACCTCATGTTTATTATGGATTACCAGAACCAGGGCGAGCTTGAGGAGTAACCATTGCGACGAATGCGTGTCAATACGCACCGGGCAATGACTAACAAAATAACGCGAGTGGGCATAAGCCCAACAGGATACCGTTACTCTCTCCCATCCGGACTATAACCGTCGGCCCCGGAATTTCACCGGATCTGCTGACCTCGCCACGCATATCGATAATAAATTATTGATAACGTTACGGCGAGCGCTCGCGGGCTTCCAGACGAAAGCACGATGTTTTAACACCCTGCGCTGTCTGGTTTACCGCCGGTGGGGAATTACACCCCGCCCTGAGAAGTAAGCGTGGTAACTATAACCCTATTGCCTGAGCGGGGCAATTAGCGCAATGGATAAAATGTGATATCTGCTAGCCTATTGGTAAAATTTTTCTTTAAGAATCCGACACAAAGCATTACAGGGCGAGTTTTGGTTTATCCCTTTTCATTCACGCATTACACTGACAGTACAGATGACACGAACCTATCAGGAAAACGGCATGATTGACCCGAAAAAGATTGAGCAAATTGCGCGCCAGGTGCATGAATCCATGCCAAAAGGCATACGTGAGTTGGGCGAAGACGCCGAGAAAAAAATTCGCCAGGTGCTGCAAGCGCAGTTCACCAAGCTGGATCTGGTGAACCGCGAAGAGTTCGATGTACAAACGCAGGTTTTGCTGCGCACCCGTGAAAAGCTGGCGCGACTGGAACAGCGTTTAACCGAACTGGAAGCCAGGCTGGACGCGGAAAAAACCGCAACGGCTGAACAGCAGCCCTCATAAGCTGCCCGGCTTCATCACCAGTACCGGCCACCCGTTGGCCGGTACTGGTGCGGTTATTCTGCTGCCAGTTGCTGTGACTTACGCGGTAAACCCCACCACAACACAGCGAACATAATCAACGCATAGAGCGATTTAGCCCCCACCATCACCAACAGTGCGCAGCACAATACACTGCCGATAACCGCCATCAGGCGGGCCCGACCTTTCAACAACCGGCACCCAGCCAGCATGCACAGCAGATAAACCAGAACAAAAATGCCATTGGCATAAACGATCAGCGTCGCTAAAGGCAAAGATAGCCAGTAAATCAGCAGACAACAGACCATGCTACACAGCACCACCGCCGACAGCGCACTGAGTGGCACCTGGGCTCGCGAAAGCCTCCCCAAACGACTCCCCGGCGCTGCCTGCGACCACACCAGTCGCGCAAAGCCTTGGGTGTATATGTTCACGCTGGCAAAGCACGCCAGATAACCGACGAGGCAGGCGGCCCAATAGATCCACTGGCTGGCAAACAGGTCCGCGACAATACTCAACAGCAGCGAGGTCGGGGGGATATCACTGCCATAGACATTCAACTGCAAAATCGCCACGGTACAGCCCCAATAGACGATGCCAGCAATCAGCATGCCGATCATCAACGCGCGTGGGAAATCACGCTCGGGATTGCGAAACTCGGTGGAAAGGTGAGCAAACGCTTCCAGCCCGACAAAACACCAAAACATCACGGCGAGTGAATCAAAGGTGTTCGGCCAAGAGACAGCACTCAGTGCAGGCCAGGCGATATGCGTGGGATTGATCTCTCCGCCCCACCAAATGGCGGCGACCAGCAGCACCACCAGCACGGCAATCAACGTTTGAATGGAAGCACTTGAGCCCGCGCTGCGTGACCCAAGCAGCCAAATGGCGACCAGCGTCAACAGTTGCACCGCCAATATGCCCATCCTGCTGTGGCCGATAAACGGCGCCCAAAATTCAGCGGCAATTTGCAGCGCAGCAGGCAACCCCAGAGGGATCACGGAAAGAAACAGCCAGCGAGTCACGCGGGCCAGACGCGGACCAAACGCCAGGTTGACAAAGTGAGCCGCCCCACCGGCATTCGGAAAATGCTGTCCTAACGCGGCAAAGCCAATGGCAATCGGAAACACCAACACAATCAGCAGCGGCCAGGCCCACAGGCTGTCGTTACCCGACAGTTGCGCCACAATGGCGGGCACCGCAAACACACCGGTACCCAGTAGCGAAGTGGAAAGCAGCCCCACTCCCTGAATCACCCCCAGATCCTGCTTTAACCCATTGCTACTCGCCACGTCAACTCACCCTATCCCCTGAAAAAACAAAGCCTCCACGTAGGAGGCTTTGCGGTTGCACCATCACGTTTATCCATGAGTCCGCAGCACATCACGAATACGGCCCTTGTAGGCTTCAACTTTCTGCGGCGTCATTAAACGGCGCTCATCATCCAGCACCACGCCGCCAACGTCATCGGCAATGCGCTGTGCAGATTGCAGCATCAGTTTGAAGTTCTGGCTCGCGTCACCGTAGGAAGGCACCATCATGAAAATGGAGACACCCGGCGTGGAGAACTCGGCCATATCGTCGATACTGAATGAGCCGGGTTTCACCATGTTGGCCAGGCTGAACAGCACCGGCCCTGCGCCCGCAGGATTAACATGGCGATGGAAAATATTCATTTCACCGAACTGGAACCCTGCCTGCAACACGCTTTGCAGCAGCACTTCACCGCCAATGATACTGCCCTGATGAGCAGCGACGTGCAGCACCAGCACCGTTTCTTGCGCTGTACTGCTCGCATTTTGCACGTGCGGTTGGTCAGTATCCCGTTCGGACGCGTCTTGCTCTGCGGCCTGCACGTCAACGTGCGGTGCAGGCGCTACCGGGGTTGGGTGCAAAGGCGCAGCGCGATCGTCCTGTGCAACGCGGTCGGCGTGCACCTCAGGCGCCGAGCGTGGCGCGGTGGTCGCCCCTAACAACGGATCGTAATCGGTACGAACGTGTTCGGCCGCGGAAGCGAAAGGCGATGAGGATGCTGATGGCGGTGCAGGCTCACTGAACGTTCCCAATGCCGGTTCTTCCTCTGCACGAGTTCGCGTGACTCTGACTTCGCCGACCCCTTCATCAAGCTCCTCAAGCGGCGCAGCATCTTCTCGCTTCTGCTTAAGGCGTTTCACCGGACGGTCACGAAAAAGGGACGAGCGCTCTTTACGGCTCGTCCACAAGCCGTGAAGCAGTAGCGCAATTATAGCGATCGCGCCCACAACGATTAATATCAGACGCAAGTCCTGCATCATTGCTATCCCAGTTAATTCAATTTATTGCCACCGCGGCAACTTTTTCGTACCCCTAACTCTATTTGCCTGCGTACACAAGTGCAAGCCTGCACAGTATTTTATAGGAATAAAGATATACCGGGCGCACTTTTTTGCTTTTTTTTCGTCCAAAGGGTCACTGGTCAGCAGAAAATCATCCCGATATGATGCAGATCACACAAACTATCCCGATCGCATCAAAGATCCGGATCACCCCAACACTGAGGAACAGGATGTCATGGTAACCCCGTCCCCCGCTACGCCACCGCGTTCAGGCATTTACTATTTTGCACAAGGTTGGCAACTGATGTCGCTGCCGGGTATACGGCGCTTTGTCATCATTCCCCTGCTGCTCAACGTGCTGTTGATGGGCGGTGCCTTTTGGTGGCTGTTTTCCCGCATGGGAGAATGGATTGCCCGGCTGATGGGCCATGTACCGGAGTGGCTGCAATGGTTAAGCTACCTGCTATGGCCGCTCGCCGTCATTTCTATCCTGTTGGTATTTGGCTATTTTTTCAGCACCATTGCCAATTTTATCGCGGCACCGTTTAACGGACTGCTGGCCGAGCAACTTGAGGCGCGGCTGACCGGAAAGGCCCTGCCGGATAGCGGCGTAATGGGCATGGTTAAAGATATCCCGCGTATCATGAAGCGCGAAGTGCAGAAGCTCGCCTATTACCTGCCGCGCGCCATCGTGCTGTTGTTGCTGTATCTTATTCCCGGCATCGGGCAAACCGTGGCACCGCTGCTGTGGTTCGGGTTCAGCGCGTGGATGTTGGCCATTCAGTATTGCGATTATCCCTTCGACAATCACAAAATCAGCTTTCCCGCCATGCGCGAAGCGTTACGACGTCATAAACTCAATAACTTGCAGTTCGGCGCGCTGGTCAGTGTGTTCACGCTGGTGCCGTTCCTGAATTTGGTGGTGATGCCCGTCGCCGTCTGCGGTGCAACCGCATTGTGGGTAGACAGGTATCGTCATCTTTCGGTATCTGCGGGAACGCGGTAGTTTTTTCCGACTGTAATGAAAAGATATTTCTTAAGAACATAACGATATAGCAATTCTTTCCTTCCCTGAAAGGGAGGAGTGAGTATGCTCTATCTTGTTGGTAAAAATTTCATACAGTTATAAGGACTGGCCATGAGCAAAATCTATGAAGATAACTCCTACACCATCGGCCACTCGCCGCTGGTTCGCCTGAACCGTATCGGTAATGGACGAATTCTGGCAAAAGTGGAATCGCGCAACCCCAGTTTCAGCGTTAAATGCCGTATCGGCGCGAACCTGATTTGGGATGCGGAAAAACGCGGCATATTGAAACCTGGCGTTGAACTGGTCGAACCGACAAGCGGTAACACCGGTATTGCTCTGGCCTACGTTGCTGCGGCCCGCGGGTACAAATTGACCCTGACCATGCCAGAAACCATGAGCATTGAGCGGCGCAAACTGTTGAAAGCGCTGGGTGCCAAACTGGTACTGACCGAAGGCGCGAAAGGCATGAAAGGGGCCATCGCCAAGGCAGAAGAGATTGTTGCCAGCGATCCGAACCGTTTCCTGTTGCTGCAACAGTTCAGCAACCCGGCTAACCCTGAAATTCATGAAAAAACCACCGGCCCGGAAATCTGGGAAGACACCGATGGTGAAGTGGACGTGTTTATCTCCGGTGTTGGTACCGGCGGTACGTTGACCGGCGTCAGCCGTTTTATCAAGAATACCAAAGGCAAAGCTATTACCACCGTGGCGGTTGAACCCGTTGATTCTCCGGTGATCACGCAAGCGTTGGCAGGGGAAGAAATCAAGCCTGGCCCGCACAAGATCCAAGGGATCGGCGCCGGTTTCATTCCCGGTAACCTCGATCTGTCTCTGGTGGATCGCGTTGAGCGCGTTTCTAACGAAGAAGCTATATCAACCGCGCGTCGCCTAATGGAAGAAGAAGGTATCCTGGCCGGGATCTCTTCCGGTGCTGCCGTGGCTGCCGCGCTGAATTTGCTGAAAGAACCCGCGTTTGAAGGCAAAACCATCGTGGTGATTCTGCCCTCCTCCGGTGAGCGTTATCTCAGTACTGCGCTGTTTGCCGATCTGTTCACAGAACAAGAATTGCAGCAGTAATCCTTCGTTACATTGACGGCATAAAAGCACCTTCACAGGTGCTTTTTTTGTGGTCGGGTTCAAAGTTTATACCCATCAATGATTGCTTTTTTGGTCCAGGTTTAGTATTTAACCGAACAATTATTTTGATGCGCGAAATTAATAACCGTAACATCGTACCCTGTTCCTGCTGATGGCAATGCCCCCGTTTTTTAACACAGTGGCAGCAACGTTATCGGACACTGGGCTGGAATGCGGTGCTATTTGGCGTATATATTCAAGGAAGGCGTTTCGTCTGAACCTTGCCGCATCAAAGGCGACCCCGTAACATAAATGGGGCTGACCTAACAGACTAAAGTTGGGTAAATACACTAAACTTTAGTTCCACAACACGAATCCAAACCATAGTTGGGGAAAACAGAATGTTCCAGCAAGAAGTTACTATTACCGCTCCGAATGGCCTGCACACCCGTCCTGCGGCTCAGTTTGTTAAAGAAGCCAAAGGGTTTACCAGCGAAATTACCGTTACCTCCAACGGAAAAAGCGCCAGCGCAAAAAGTTTATTTAAGCTTCAGACCCTTGGCCTGACGCAAGGCACTGTCGTTACCCTTTCCGCAGAAGGTGAAGACGAGCAAAAAGCCGTTGAACATCTGGTTAAGCTGATGGCCGAACTTGAGTAATCGGCAGGCTTTTCGTGTGAACATCAGTTTCGAGTGAAGGTAGGGTTATGATTTCAGGCATATTAGTATCACCCGGTTTTGCTTTCGGTAACGCACTGTTATTGAAGGAAGACGAAATCGTCATCAGCCGGAAGAAAATTACTGCTGAAGACGTTGAACAAGAAATCGAGCGTTTTCTGAGTGGCCGGTCCAAGGCTTCCGCACAGTTGGAAGCTATCAAGACCAAAGCAGGTGCAACCCTGGGCGCTGAGAAAGAAGCCATCTTCGAAGGGCACATCATGCTGCTTGAAGATGAAGAGTTCGAGCAGGAAATCATAGCCCTGATCAAAAAGGACCATCACTCTGCCGATGCGGCAGCCTACTCGGTTATTGAGAATCAGGCGAAAGCGTTGGAAGAACTGGACGATGAATACCTGAAAGAGCGCGCTGCCGACATGCGCGATATCGGTAAACGCCTGCTGAGAAACATTCTCGGTATGCCGATTATCGATCTTGGCGATATTCAGGAAGAGTCTATCCTGATCGCCACCGATTTGACGCCATCAGAAACCGCACAGTTGAACCTGGACAAGGTGCTGGGTTTTATTACCGATCTCGGCGGCCGGACCTCCCACACCTCCATCATGGCGCGTTCTCTGGAGCTGCCCGCGATTGTCGGCACCTCCGATGCCACGAAACAGGTGAAAAACGGCGATTATCTGATTCTGGATGGCGTGAACAACAAGATTTATCAGAACCCGACGCCGGACGTTATCGAACAGTTGAAAGCGCTGGAAGCACAGTACTACGCTGAAAAAGATGCGTTGGCAAAACTGAAGGATTTGCCTGCCATCACGCTCGACGGGCACCAGGTAGAAGTGTGCGCCAACATCGGTACCGTGCGTGACGTTGCCGGTGCCGAGCGCAACGGCGCAGAAGGTGTTGGCTTGTACCGCACCGAATTTCTGTTTATGGACCGCGATGCGTTCCCGACAGAAGAAGAGCAGTTCCAGGCTTACAAAGCCGTGGCGGAAGCCGTGGGCGCGCAGGCGGTTATCGTGCGCACCATGGATATCGGCGGCGACAAAGATCTGCCTTACATGAACCTGCCGAAGGAAGAGAACCCGTTCCTTGGCTGGCGTGCAATTCGTATCTGTCTCGATCGTAAAGAAATTCTTCACGCACAGCTGCGCGCTATTTTACGCGCATCGGTGTTTGGCAAGCTGCGTATCATGTTCCCGATGATCATTTCCGTGGAAGAAGTGCGTGCGCTGAAAGCCGAACTGGAACTGCTAAAATCGCAGTTGAGAGCGGAAGGGAAGGCCTTCGATGAGAGCATCGAGGTGGGCGTAATGGTTGAAACACCGGCTGCGGCCGCCATTGCCAACCATCTGGCGAAAGAAGTGGACTTTTTTAGTATTGGGACAAATGACTTAACCCAGTATACTCTGGCAGTTGATCGCGGTAATGAGCTTATCTCTCATCTCTACAACCCGATGTCGCCAGCGGTATTGCGTTTGATCAAGCAAGTCATTGACGCATCTCATGCCGAAGGCAAATGGACGGGGATGTGCGGCGAGCTCGCTGGTGACGAACGTGCTACACTGCTATTATTGGGTATGGGTTTGGATGAATTCAGCATGAGTGCAATCTCAATTCCTGGCATCAAGAAGATCATTCGTAATGCAAATTACGACGATGCCAAAGCGTTGGCAGAACAAGCGCTCTCCCAGCCCACAGCGCAAGAACTGAGCGATGTAGTGAGCCGATTCATCAAAGAAAAAACGCTCTGCTGATTCTGCTATGCTGACCCAATATTAATGATTAGGAGAAGATCATGGGTTTGTTCGATAAACTGAAATCTCTGGTATCTGATGACAAAAAAGATACTGGCAGCATTGAAATCATTGCACCGCTGTCTGGTGAAATCGTCAATATCGAAGACGTTCCTGACGTTGTTTTTGCTGAAAAAATTGTCGGGGACGGTATTGCCATTAAACCGACTGGCAACAAGATGGTGGCGCCGGTTGATGGCACCATCGGCAAGATTTTTGAAACTAACCATGCATTCTCTATCGAATCCGACAGCGGAATTGAGCTGTTCGTCCACTTCGGCATTGATACCGTTGAGCTGAAAGGCGAAGGCTTTAAACGCATCGCGGAAGAAGGCCAACACGTGAAGAAAGGCGATCTGGTCATTGAATTCGATCTGGCGCTGTTGGAAGAAAAGGCCAAATCGACGTTGACGCCGGTGGTTATCTCCAACATGGACGAAATCAAAGAGCTGACCAAGTTGAGCGGCACCGTTGTTGTCGGTGAAACACCGGTTATCCGTATCAAGAAGTAACGCTTTTCTGAGTACAGCACCTCATACCAGCCCACGGTCAGTACGTTGACTGTGGGTTTTCTATTTATTGCCACCCTATTTACCGTAAACGCGGGCGCTTTGCCGCACCGACAGAGGCCATTTCGAGGGCTGCTAATACCTTTACCGCATCCCCGACCAACGAAATCCCCAGCGACTGGGCCACTAATGCGCAGCATTCCCCGTTTCGCACCCGCTGAGCGCCAAAAGTATCAACCGCGATCATCTCCAGAAAATGCATCGCACTGTGGCAGTGATGAATACCCTGCTCCCACGCCACCCGATAGCAGGGTTCTCCCTGCCGCACTCGCGCCCCGGCGACCGTCTTCACCGCAATGTTCTCCAGCTCACACATCGCCGAAAATAAAGGACTGATGCCGTGTTCTCTGGCCACCAATCGGCAGGACTCACCATTACGTACCCGTTCTCCGGCACAGGCGTTTACGGCGATCATCTCTAACATATCCATCGACTCATACAGCATGCAAATGCCATGATCCTCTGCCACTTGCAGGCATGACTCACCGTTGCGCACCCGTTCCCCTGCCCGCCCCATCACTGCGCACTTTTGCAACGCGTTGAACGCGAAACTGTCAGATTCAATCCCGTAGTTCTCCGCCACGGCATAACAGCATTCGCCGGCATAGACCCGCGCGCCAGCCTCACCATCAACCGCCAGCATATTCAGTCGATGCATGAGTACGCTACGGTCAGGAATGCCATGCGCCTCGGCCACTGTCTTGCATGATTGCCCCGCCAATACGCGCTCTAGTGAAACCGCCTCTGCCAACCAGTCATGCCTGCCAAGAGAAAGGGATTTCCAGCGTTGATAAAACGCCTGACGCAACGCGTGTTGCACGGCAAGGGGACGTTCCCGGTTATCCCCGATGAAGCGCGCCACCGGCACAATATCTTCAGGTTGAGAAAACGGGTTAACCTGAGTAATGCGACTTACGCAGGCATTGGCCGCCAGTACTGACAAGGCAGGTAAAGCACAACGGGCAGACTGCGCCGTGGGCTCTGTGCCATCGTTGCTGACGACGATAACCTCTTGCAAGAGTCGTAGCGGCTGCGCTGCCAGCCTATAGCCAAAAGAGACGTTGGAAGGAAAGCGAAAAGACGCATTATTGATAGGGCAGAGATAATCCGAAAGCATCTAGGGCATCCTGAAACGGGAGTGGCGTATCCACCGAAAAGTAAGTTTCGGACAAATACACCAGGTTGCCGTTAATAAAACGCGCTAATCAATGACTTTGCGATGCGGTCTCTTGCCAACGAGGAATAAAGATACGCACGGTCAATCCCCCGTGAGGGCCGTTATCTGCCTCAATATGCCCCCCGTGCGCCATCACCACTTTGCGGGCAATCGCCAGCCCTAATCCATAGCCTTTGCCGGACTGCGGCGATTCGATACGAATAAAAGGATCAAAGATGCTGGATAGCTTATTTTTCTCCACCCCCGGGCCCTGATCGGTGACACAAAGCAGCCACTCGCGCTCGGTGCCGCGCAGGTCTACCTGCACCGTCTGCTCACGGGTTGAAAAACGCAGCGCGTTGCGCACGATATTGTCCAACGCGCGCCGCATCAGCTCGGCATTCCCTTTTACCGTGTGATCCTGCTCGGTGTCCGCCTCCAGCAGAATGGTGACGCCCGGTACTTGCGCCTCATAGCGCGCATCGTTTACCACCGCATCAACCAATCCGTACAAATCGAAGTAAGACTCATCGACCACCTGATGCTCGGCCCGTGATAGCGTCAGCAGTTCGCCGATCATTTTGTCCATGCGCGCCGCTTCACCTTCAATGCGCTGCAACGAAGTGTCAATATTAGCGCGGTTTTGGTGCGCCAACCCGATGGCCAGCTGTAAACGTGCCAGAGGGGAACGTAACTCATGTGACACATCATGCAGCAGTTGTTCGCGGGAACTCACCAACACCTCCAGCCGCTCGACCATGGCATCAAAATCCCGCGCCACGTCGCTCAACTCATCGTGGCGTCGTTTCATGTCCGGCAACAGGCGAATGGATAAATCGCCCTGTGACACACGGTCAAAACTGGCGCGCAGGCGATTGAGCGGCCGGGTCAGGTTCCAGGCCAATACCCCACTGAACAGCAGGCCACCTAGCCCCGCAACCCACACCAACGGCTCGGGAATATTGAGTATCAACATCGGACGCGGCGCGTAAGTTTCATCGCGTAAACGCTGGGCGTCAAAAGAGACCCAGTAGCGCTCGCCATTGGGCCCATTGACCACGTTGACAAGCGGCATATGCCGATCGCTCCGATGGTTTTGCTCATCCTCGTGCGGCCTGGGGCCAGCGGGAGGCGGAACCTCTCTGGCAGGCGGTTCACGCCACGGCGCAGGTGGCTGAGCCCATTTATCGGCCTCCATTGGCGTGGTAGACACACGCAGAAAACCGCGTTCCTGTGGCGGCCACTGGGCTTCCAGTGCCTCCAGCGCGGGCTGCCCGCCCTGTTGCAACGCCGATTGCGCCATCGACAATTGTAACGATATCAAGCGCTGGATCATCGCCTCTTCCGGCGGTGCACGGTGCCCGCCGTCATACAGCGTGAACCCCAACCACAGCAGTTGCGATATCAGTAAAAACGTCAGCCAGAAGCCAAACAGAATTTTCCAGAACAAGCGTCCCTGCATCATCAACGAATCCGATATCCTACGCTGCGCACGGTTTCAATGGTCATGGTGCTGCCCGGCAGGTCGGCTAGCTTTTGCCGAATGTTGCTGATATGCACATCGACGCTGCGATCGTAGGCTTCACGCTGCCGTCCCAGACATTTTTCCGACAGCTCATCCTTGGAGACCACGCGCTCGCACGCGCGCACCAGCAGTTCCAGCAAATTGAATTCGGAGGCGGTTAAATCAAAGGGACGTCCTTTCCATTCACTGGTGCGCGTAGCGGGGTTCAACACCAGTTCGCCTAACGCCGCCGCCCCTTCACTTTCCTGCTTTTCCGGGCGTTCGTCATAACGGCGTAGCACCGCACGCAGACGCGCCACCAACTCACGGGGGAAACAAGGCTTCGGCATATAATCATCAGCCCCCATTTCCAGACCAATTACCCGGTCAATGTTGTCCCCCTTGGCCGTCAACATGATAATCGGCAACCGGCTCGCCTTGCGCACTTGGCGTAACACATCAATACCGCTCATGTCCGGCAACATCACGTCCAGAATCATGGCGGTGTAATTTCCTGACAGCGCGCTTTCAACGCCCTCTTTCCCTGTCAACACGCGCGATGCGGCAAATCCCTCAGCGCTGAGATACTCACAGAGCAGGTTGCCCAACTCCACATCATCATCAACCAGCAACAGCTTCATACCTTGCTCCCCTTGGCGGTTCTGGCGGCTATTTTCGCGTTTAATGCGCCTTTTCGCAGCCATCTTTACTGAATTCTTACCTTCCATAGCACTAAATAGGCGAGATCGGGTCAGAGAGTCAGGGTAAAGTAACGGCTTTGCTCTACGCGGTTAGCATCACCCAGTCAGACGTCGATACCCGGTTAAGACGTCAACACTCGATAAGGATATTCAACTGCTCATGCCTGCTCGTTTTTTGTCATTACGTACATCGCTACTGGTACTGGCTGCCATCGTTGTTCTTTATTTCGGCTATAAGCACTTTTTCGCCGCCCCGCCACCGGTGAACTACATTACCGCGCCCGTGGAAACCCGAGATATTGAGCAGACTGTCCTGGCGGATGGCACCATTGAAGCGCTCAAACAGGTCAGCGTCGGTGCTCAGGTGTCAGGGCAAATTAAAGCGTTGCATATTGCACTGGGCGATAAGGTGACCAAGGGGCAGTTGCTGGCGGAAATTGATGATTTAACGCAGCAGAATACGCTGAAAGACAGCGATGCCGCCCTGAAAAACATTCAGGCGCAGCGCGCTGCCAAGCAGGCTACGCTGCGCAACAATCAGCTTAGTTGGCAGCGTCAGCAAATGCTAATGCAACGAGGCGTGGGTGCTCAGGCCGATTATGACAGCGCCAAGGCCACGCTGGATGCCACCACCGCTGATATTGCCGCCCTCGATGCACAAATCGCACAGGCGGAGATCGCCACCAGCACCGCCAAGGTCAATCTGGGCTATACCAAAATTACCGCCCCGATGGATGGCACCATTGTCGCCATTCCCGTGGAAGCGGGGCAGACCGTCAACGCGGCGCAAACCACCCCCACCATCGCCAAAGTGGCGAACCTGAACACCATGACGGTGAAAGCGCAGATTTCCGAAGCCGATGTGGTCAACGTAAAAGTCGGCATGCCGGTCTGGTTCACCATTCTGGGTCAGCCTAGCAAGCGCTATCAGGCCACGCTGCGCGCTATCGAACCGGCACCGGACTCCATCAACGACGAGACCACCAGTTCATCGAGCAGTTCCAGCAGCAGTAGCAGTTCTTCAACGTCCAAGGCGATTTATTACAACGGCCTGTTTGATGTCGATAACCCGGAAGGCACGCTGCGTATCTCGATGACGGCGCAGGTGTATATTCTGCGCGCCGCGGTGAAAAACGCGCTGGTGGTGCCCGCCACGGCGGTACAGCAGCTCAATGGCAAAACGGTGGTGCAAGTGGTTAATGCACAAGGGCAACGTGAATCGCGCGACGTGACCGTTGGCATTAACGACAACGTGCATACCCAATTACTCACTGGCGTCAGCGCAGGTGAACAGGTGATCATCAGCCAGCAACCGGGTTCTTCATCATCAACGGCGCGCCACCCCGGCCCGCCGCCGATGTAATGGGAGCTAACGAATGACTCAACCTTTATTGACGCTATCGGGAATCTCACGCCGTTTTACCAACGGAGACCAAACGGTCAACGTGCTGAAAGCGATAAACCTGACGATTCATGCGGGCGAGATGGTCGCTATCGTTGGGGCCTCCGGCTCCGGTAAGTCGACATTGATGAATATTCTCGGCTGTCTGGATAAAGCCTCCGACGGGGAATACCGGGTTAACGGGCAAGCGGTAGCGACGCTCGACAGCGACAGCCTGGCCGCACTGCGTCGGGAGTATTTCGGGTTTATCTTTCAGCGCTACCATTTGTTGGGCGATCTTTCCGCACAGGGCAATGTCGAAGTCCCCGCCATCTATGCCGGGCGCGACCGTACCTCGCGCCAGCAGCGCGCAGCGGCACTGCTGCACCGCCTCGGACTGGGTGAACGCCTGAACTATCGCCCCAGCCAACTTTCCGGCGGGCAACAACAGCGCGTCAGTATCGCGCGCGCGCTGATGAATGGCGGCCAGGTGATCCTCGCGGATGAGCCAACGGGCGCGCTGGACACGCACAGCGGTAACGAAGTGCTGGCCATTTTGAAAGATCTGAACGCGCAGGGGCACACCATCATCATCGTGACCCACGACATGCAGATCGCGCGCCACGCCGGACGTATCATTGAGTTACGCGATGGCGAAGTGATCGCGGATTCAGCCAGTGCAACGCCTCCTGCTGAGACTGTGCCGCAAGAGAACGCCAGTGCCAGGCCCGCCTCACGGCTGCTGCAAGCGCGCGATCGTTTTATCGATGCCTTCAAAATGGCGCTGCTGGCGATGAACGCTCAGCGCATGCGCACCTTTTTGACCATGCTGGGTATCATTATCGGTATCGCTTCGGTGGTATCGGTGGTTGCACTGGGCAAAGGCTCGCAGCAGCAAGTGCTGGCCGACATCAGTGCCATGGGCACCAGTACGCTGGAGATCTACCCCGGCGAAGATTTCGGTGACCGACGCTCAAGCGCCATTCAAACGCTGCGTGCGACGGATATCGAGCCGCTGGCACAGCAGCCCTACGTTCACAGCGTGACGCCGTCTGTCGCCACCAGCGTCACGCTGCGCTATGGCAATATTGCCGTCACGGCCAATGCCAACGGTGTAGGAGAGCAGTTTTTCACCGTGCGCGGCTACAGCGTGGCGCAAGGGATGATTTTCCCGCGCGCCAGCGTGGATAATCTGGCGCAGGAAGCGGTTATCGACCAGAACACATTGCAAAAATTGTTTCCCAACGGGGAGAACCCTATCGGCGAGGTGATCCTGCTGGGCTCGCTGCCGGTACGCATTATTGGCGTGGTGGAAAAAAACAGCAGCGGTTTTGGCAGCGATGAAAACCTCAACGTCTGGGTGCCGTACACCACGGCGATGAAACGCATGATCGGGCAGTCCTACCTGAGAAGCATCACCGTCAGGGTGAAAGACAACGTAGATTTAAGCGTGGCGGAACAGGGTATTACCCAGGTTTTGACCCAGCGCCACGGCAGCAAGGATTTCTTTATTTTCAACACCGACAGCATTCGTCAAACCATTGAGAAAGCCACCACCACGCTGGCGCTGCTGGTCTCCGCCATTGCGTTTATTTCGCTGCTGGTCGGCGGTATCGGCGTGATGAACATCATGCTGGTGTCGGTGACTGAGCGCACGCGGGAAATTGGCGTGCGCATGGCCGTGGGCGCGCGCGCCAGCGATATCATGCAACAGTTTTTAATTGAAGCGGTGCTGGTGTGCCTGCTCGGTGGCGTGTTGGGGGTTTCGCTATCACTGCTGGCGGGTGCGGCATTCAGCCACTTCTTCAGCAGTTTCTCGTTGATCTACTCGCCAGCCTCTATTGTTGCCGCATTCCTGTGCGCCAGCCTGATTGGGGTGATTTTTGGCTTCTTCCCCGCCCGGCGCGCCGCTTACATGGAGCCGATACACGCGCTGGAACGGGAATAGCGTTAGCCAAATACGCCGGTGGACAAGTAACGATCGCCACGATCGCAGACAATCGCGACGATCGTGCTACCGGGATTTTCCTGCGCCACACGCAGTGCTCCCGCCACCGCACCGCCGGAACTGACGCCGCAGAAAATACCTTCTTCCTGCGCCAGGCGCCGCAGCGTGGTTTCCGCCTGTTGTTGGGTAATATCCATCACACGGTCAACATACTGGGGCTGGAAAATTCCCGGCTCGTATCCCGGTGTCCAACGGCGAATACCGGGAATATGACTTCCCGACGCAGGTTGCAAACCGACGGTGCAGATGGATGGGCGTTGCTGTTTCAGGAAGCGGCTGACGCCAGAGAGCGTGCCGGTGGTGCCCATCGCAGAGACAAAATGGGTGAGCGCGCCTTGCGTTTGCTGCCAGATTTCCGGTCCCGTGGTGATAAAATGTGCCAGCGCGTTATCCGGATTGTTGAACTGGTCGAGTACCTTGCCCTCCCCGGATTCTGCCATCTGGCGCGCCAGATCGCGTGCGCCTTCCATGCCACACTCAGGACTGACCAGCACTAGCTCTGCCCCATAGGCGCGCATCGCCAGTTGCCGTTCACGACTCATGTTCTCCGGCATCAACAGCCGCAGACGATACCCTTTCACCGCAGCAATCATCGCCAGTGCAATGCCGGTATTGCCGCTGGTGGCCTCAATCAGCCGATCGCCGGGGATGATTTCGCCGCGCCGTTCGGCCTGCTCCACCATAAAACGCACCGGGCGATCTTTCACCGAGCCAGCCGGATTGTTGCCTTCCAGCTTAAGCCAGACCTCACTATCAGTATCCTGCGTCAGCCTTTGCAGCTTGATGAGCGGCGTATTGCCAATTGTGTTATCCAGCGTACTCAACGCGTCTCCCCTACCTACTCAACACGAAAATGTTACAACGCGAGCAGTTTTTCCAGCGAAGGGGCGAAGAAATAGCTGCCGCTAACGGCGCGCGTGAAGCGCAGCATCTCGTCACGTTTGCCGTCGCGATCGCCAAACATGCTCAGTAATTGCTGTTCAATATTATGCAAGCGCGCGCAATAGGCAATAAAGTAAAGACCATGTTTGCCGCTGGCCGTGCCATAAGGCATGCTCTGGCGCAAAATTTTCAGCCCTTTGCCCTCTTCCTTAAGATCAACCCGGCTCAGGTGCGAGGTGGTCGGACGCTGTTCTGCCGGGATCTCTTCGTTGTCCTGCTTGGTGCGGCCGATCATCTGCTCCTGCTGCTCCACGCTAAAGCGCTGCAACTGCTTGAGATTATGTTCCCAGCGTTGCACAAACACATAGCTGCCGCCCGCATCCGGTTGCTGGTCGGCGATAATCGCCACGTCGCGCCGCGCATCGCCCTGCGGGTTCTCTGTGCCGTCGACAAACCCGCTCAGATCGCGATCTTCGACCCAACGAAAACCGTGCGTCTCTTCTTCAACGCGGATCGCGGAACCAAACGCCGCCAATGCTGCCTGAGCCAGGCTGAAATTGACATCGTGACGCAAAGATTGAATGTGCAGCAACAGATCGCGCTGCGTCGCCGGAGCCAGCCCTTTGCCCAATGGTGCAAAAGGTTTCAACTCAGCAGCCCCTTGTGCGCAATCAAGATCGCGCCAGACATCATGACCAAACGCCAGCGTCGCCCCCAGCCCAGCATCGGGAAAACGCGCCTGCAACTCTTGCAGCGACTGGCAAAACTTTTTGCATCCTTGGCGGATAGCATCAAACTCGCCCTGAATCATGGCTTCAATAAAAATGGCAAAACGACGGTGCTCAAGCAAAATTCCGCTCTGTATCTGCGTCACTTCTGGCTTCCTCATGTTTTAATTATCTGCTTTTATCGTTTTTTGGCACTACGTGGCCTAAGGCGCTCATCATACCGCATTCACGGCAATGTGCTTTGTTCAAAAACAAAGGACGAAAATAAACCCTGACAGGGAAACGCTAAAACGTTGGCGCGTTACCGCGCCAAGCCAAAGAGGGGTGGTTTAAGAAAGGACGGGACGATGAAATCAGCCACGCGCTGTTGCGTGCCAGATGATTTTGCTGACGTGCCAGGATTGCAGAATATCATCAGAAGGCATTAAGCCTTCCGGGCCGCTCCAGTCGCCAGAGTAAAGATAGCTGACGTGCTTGCTCTGCGATTCAACGCACTCTACGCTGCCGGCATCATCCCCTTGAGCAAGCTGGCAGACCTCGAAGGCCTTGCTGTAATGGGCGCTGAACGCATCCCCAATTTTCACTCCCCATACGCTGGCAATCTTCGCATCCATCACTTCAACGCGATTGACCTGCGCTTTAGGCTTACCGCTAATCACCAGCTTGATATCATTGCCATCCAGCGCCTGATAGAACGCCGTGATCTGGCCGTTAGTGGTGCCCATGCCGCTGCGCAAACGGTAGTTACCGTTCAGCGCCTGATTGATCGGTTCTTGTGCCAGCGGCGTACCGCCGTTAAGTCCGCCAACGCCGGCATCCGACACCTCTATTTTGCTGCCAAACCAGTTGAACGGCGACAGGCTGGACCAGGAAAAGTTGGAGAGCGCGCTACATCCCGTCAATAAAGCGGCGGCCAGCACACAGGGAACAACCAACTGAACGGAGCGAAACCTCATAACATAAATTCCTTTAACAGTGAGCGGCACCTGCGCCACCCCACGATCGTCTGCGTGAGGGTTTGAGTATCAGGCCAGAGAAAAGTGCCGTACAAGAGGGCAAGATTATCGTTGATTCTCACGGTGAGGGGAAGTGCGTTGCCTGAGGCGTTGGCGACACGGCGGGCTCGCCCGCCAGTGTGTATGCAGCCTTGTTACAGCGGCAAGGCAGACTCAACCTCATGCTGGAAAACATAAGGATCGGACAACAGGCCAAACTGTTCATCGTCAGGATAGGTGACGGCGACATGATAGTCTTCGCCCGCAAACGCTTTTACTGCCTCAATATCCTGCCAATAGGTGGCGAGAAAGAAATGCTCCCAATCGCCTTGCGTAACCCTTTTTACCGCTGCCCCCAGATTGCCCGGTATGCGTTGGGAATGTTGAATGCCTGTGACATCAAGGTGTGCGGCAAATCCCGCTGCATGCACAACGGGAACGCATCCGTGCCAAGTTCTTACGATCATTTCTCTGCTCCAGCAAACGTGATGCAGATAACGTAACCGAAGCGACGCGCCACAGAAAGGAATAATTGCCTGCACATTGACCATCGAGACATGACTTTCGAAGGAAGGCCTGAACGGCCTTCCCTCTGGTTGATGGCGTTATCCCGCCGTCGCCGAGCGAAACACCGTAAGGTCATGGTGATGCGGGAACAAATCGTCCAGCTCACGCTGGTGGGTAATGGCGATCACGGTACAACCCGGCAGTGCCTGTTTGAGTTCACTCAGCAACGCACGCGCCGCAGCGTGATCGAGACTGCTGGTAGCTTCATCCAGATAGAGCGTATCCGGTTTAGCGATCAACGCGCGCGCGAAGGCCAGCCGCTGCTGTTCGCCACCGGAAAAGATGCGATCCCAGTTATGCCGTTCGGCCAAACGATCGCACCACTCACCGAGGCCAACCTGCTCCAGGGTGTGCTGCATTGTGCTGATATCCTTAAGCGGCGGGTGCGGATAACACAGCACCTCCGCCAGCGTCCCCTGGCCCAGATAGCTCTTCTGAGGCAACAGCAGCGTGCGACCCGCCTGAGCTTGCCACTGCCCGTGATAGTAGGGCCACAGCCCGTTCAAGGTACGCAGCAGCGTCGATTTCCCCAATCCACTCGGCCCGGAAAGTTTGCTCCAGCTTCCTGGCGCACAGTGCAGCGCCACATCGTTTAATAGCGGGGTGCCCTGCGGTGTAGCAAACGACAGATTCTCGATACTCAGGCATTCGCCCACGTCCGGTGCCGCCTGCTGCGGCTGGTGGCGATCAATTTCCTGCTTGAACTGGATTAAACGCTGGATGCTGGCGGAGAGGATGGTTATCTCCACGTACATGTGAATAAACCAGCTAAGCGCGCCGTGCACCTGAGCAAACGCGCTGCGGATCTGCATCAAGCCGCCGAGCGTTACCGTTTTCGATAAAAAGGCAGGCAGCGCGGCAAAAATAGGCACAATCAGGCTGACACGCATATAGCCGGAGGTGAAGAAGCCCATATTACGCTTCGCGTCCATCAGTTGACGCCAACTGTGGGCGACCTCGCTAAAATGGCGCGCCAGATAGGTTTTTTCCTGCGCTTCGCCGCCATAAAGCGCGATCTGCTCCGCATTATCATGCTTGCGCAACAGCGCGGCACGAAAATCTGCTTCGGAGCGCTGCCGAGCATAGCTGATGCCGTGCAACTTTTTCCCCACCACGTGAGTAATCAAGGTGCCCAGCACGGTGTAGATAATCACCACCCACACCAGATAGCCGGAGATCGCCCACTCACGGCCAAACAGGGTAAAACGCTGCACGCCAGAGAGCTGCCAGAGAATGACCATAAACGACGATAGTCGACCCGCATTGATGATAAATGCCACCACCATGCTGACCAGCTTATCGGTGAACAGATTGATATCTTCGGCGATACGCTGATCTGGGTTGTCGATTTTCCCGGTTAACGACATGCGATAAAAGGTGCGCTGTGCCAGCCAGCTATCAACAAACTGCTTGGTCAAGGCGCTACGCCAGCGGATCACCAGCAAGCTGGTAAACCAGTCCTGATACACAAAAATACCGATATAGAGCAGGATGTAGACGCTGTACTCTTTCATCAAGCCGAACAGCTTGCTGCTGTCGTAGGTGCCGAGCGTGTCGTAAAATACCCGGCTCCATTCGTTGATCTGCACGTTGAGATAGACAATACCAAAGCCCATGGCTACGGCAACGGCCAGCAGCGACCAGGCGCGCCAACTGCGCCATCCGCCCCAGAAGGGGCGGCACAGTTCCCACAATGCGCTCATAGGGCGGCATCTCCTGGCAACGCGCTGTCTGCGGCGCTGTCCGGCGTTACCGCGTCTTCACGCGGCAATGACAGCAGCAGCACCCGGTTAGCCGGATTGAGCAGTTTGCCTGCCATCGCACGCACCCCGTCTAACGTCACCGCCTGTGCAAGGTTTGCCACTTCGCTCAAATAACGCGGATCGCCATAGTGGCGATCGCTCAATATCAAGCGCCGCTGCTGGGTGGTGAAATCGTTGTGACGCCCTTGCTCTGCGCGGATAAACTGCTGGCGCTGCTGTTCAACATCTTCAGCGGTAATCAACTGCGGCAAGTTCGCCAGCACCTGTTCGGCACGCTGCCACAGCTCATGGCCCCGTTCAGGAGAAGCGGTAAAGCTTATCTCGGTCTCGATGCGCTGGGCGTTGTCTGCCAGTTCGCTGTCGAGGCGCATGCGGTAAATACCCAGCGCCTCATCGCGCAGGCTGTTTTTCAGATACTTGTTCGCCAGATTGCGTGCAATGCTGACTTGTACTGCCGCCTGTGGCGTCCAGGGTTGTTCGGTGTAACTCCAGGCCCGCACTTCTGAGCGCGGTTCGATATTCAACGCCACGGTGGATTCGCGCGTGCCAGCCAGTGCCAGATGCGGCGTGACGGCAGGTTGGCTAGTGCGCGGCAATGATGCCAGATAACGTTCCACCAACGGCAAGAACGTCTCCGCCGGTTGGTTCGCCATCAGGTAATAGGTCACTGGCGCACTCACTGTCTGTTGCCATTGGTTTAGCAACATCGGCGCGGTCACCCCACGCAACTGCGCCTGAGTCGGTTCCTGATACGCGGATTGCCCAAAGCGCAGACGCGTCACTTCCCGCTGACGAAGATCGCCCGCAGACTGGCTGCGGTTGGCGCGCTGGCGCATCAGCGATGCCAGACTGTCTTTCATAACGCTGGCGTCAACACCCGCCTGCGTGTTCATTGCATGATAAAGCTGGAACAGCGACTGCGCCTGTTTAAGGGTAGCCAGACCGGTAATCTGCAACTCATCCGCGCTTTGGCTGACATTGAACGACACCGCTTGCGCTTGTTTCCAGTCGCGCAAATTCTCCGCACGCCAGCCCAGAGGACCACTCTGCGCCACAATCTGGCTGGCAATTTGCGCCTGCCACGGGTTGAGCGATTTCGCCATAAACCCGGCATTGCTGTAGGCCGACAGGTAAAACTTGTCGCGCGCCAGCGGTGTACGCAGGTACACCACGCGATCGCCGTTAGCAAGCTGCCATTGCTCCACCTGCTGCTGCGGGAAATGCTGCACCGCCGTGCGTTTACCCGCTGTGGTGACAGCAGGCAGTTCCGGTACCATTTTCGCTAACGGCAGTGGCGCAGGCGCAAGCTTAACCGCTCGGGCCTTTTGCTGCTCAACGGTTACCGCCGTTGCCGTCGGTAAGGTAAACGGCCCATCGCCAGGCACGCTGAATTGCACCAGCGTATCGGGCGCATCCAGCCAACGCTGTAAATGACGATTCACGTCTTGCGGCGTGATGGTCGGCAGCAGCGTCAGGGCATCACGGCCAATCTGCTGCGTGCTGACATAGGGTTTACTTTGCAGCCAGCCCACCGAGAGTTGCTGAACCCAATCGGCAAACTCGCGTGATTCCACATTGTCAGCCATGCGATTGGCGGCTTGCCGGATATCGTTTTTAAGCTCGACAATGTCGCGCTCGCTAAGCGGATAGCGCTTCACGCGTTCGATCTCTTGCAGCAGCACCGGCAATGCGGCCTGATGCTCACCGGGGATCACATCGGCAAAAAAGCCAACTGCGACGGTGGTTTTGCCAATATCCGACTTACGCACCACCAGACTGTTCACGCTGTCCGGCAGGTGCTCGCTTTGGCGGCGCAATTGACGCTGCAACGCGTTGGTGGCGAGCTGATCCAGCAAGCGGTGACGCATGCCTTCCTCACCGATCTTTTTACTCTGCGGATCGTTGAGACGAAACACAAAGGCAATCTGGCTGGCACCGCTCTCGCTGTCCTGCAAGCGCACCACGTTTAGCTGTTTTTTCAGCTGCGGTTCGTAGTAGTTGCGAGTAGGAAGCGTCGCGCTAGGCAACGCGCCAAACTGGCGGGCGATCTCCGCAACCACCTCTTGCGGAACGATATCGCCAATCACCATCAGGCGCATATTGGAAGGGTGATACCAGCGCTGATAGAAGTCCTGCAACTGGGTGGCGGGCATGGTGGTGATGGTCGCTTGCGTACCGATCACTGGGCGATCGGGATAGCGCGACCCCTGGCGTATCGCCTGAACCCGCTGCTGATTCATACGCTCGGCGACGCCCAGCTTACCGCGCCACTCCTCCAGAATAATTTTGCGCTCATCGTCCAGATCGCTTTGCAGCAGGCTGGCGTGCCCGACCATTTGGCTCAACGCCGCCAGCGCCAGCGGCAGATCGCGCTTGCCAGCGGGCGGGCTCATCATGTATTGGGTGCGTTCATAGTTGGTCATGGCATTGTAATGCTGAGCGCGAATCCACCCCTTCTGGTGCAGCATGTTCGCCACGCCGCTCGGGTACGCGTCGCTGGCGCGGAACACCATGTGCTCAACCATATGCGCCACGCCGGATTGCGCATCAGTTTCATCCACCGATCCGGCTTCCACCGCCAGCCGGATATCGACGCGCTGTTTCTGGCCTTCCAGCGGCACCAGCGTGTAGTGCAGTCCGTTCGGCAACGTGCCGGTGGTAATGTGCGGCAGCGGACTTTTTATCTCTGCCGCCGAAAGGGCGGCGCTGAAAAAAATCGCGCCCGCCAGCCAATAGCTCACTGTACTTTTCATTATTTTTCTTCTTACCAGGAATAGGTCACATCAAGCCAGAACTGACGACCGAGGCCGTAGTTGGAGCCGGTTCTGTTGGCGCGGTTAAGTACGTTCATCACGTCTACGCCGACTTTGACATTCTGCTTGCCCAGCGGTTGGGTATAGGTGACGCGCCAGTCGAGGTTCAGGTTGGTGCCAGCCTGCTTTTCGGTATAGATGTCGACAGGGCCGTCATACCCTTCACAAACAGGTTGACCGGCACAGATCAGGCTGCCACTGGTGGTGACCTCTTTATAGCTTCCCACATAGTTAAGGCGCTGTGTCCAGTCCAGACGCCATGCGGGAATCTCGGTATTCAGTTCAACGAAGGTGACCCAAGGGCGGTTAAAGTCATCAGCAGGGCGGTCGATAGCACGCATAAACTTACCTTTGTAAATTATGCGCTTATCAACATCCACCACATCATCATAGGCGGTATTGGACGAGTTGGATTTTTGGATACTTCCGCCAGCACTCCAACTGAACAACACGGAATGCCACTCAATAGGGGCGATAGGCCTAACCACCAGGCTATAGGTATCAGAGTCCATTTTACCTTTGTTGGTCAGAGAGTAGGTCTTACTGCCCGGGGCTTTTTCTGAGGCAAACTGATCTTTCCCTTCACGACCCACCCACTTCAGCGTCCATACCGTGTCATAGATGCGCTGTTGGAAACCTAAAGTCAGTTCGTCGCTGTAAGGGGTTCTTAACGAGGTGTAGTTGTAGTTCACTTCATTTAACGCTTTATCGTACACCCACTCGCCAGGAATATTATCTACCGTCGCAGCCCCCGTAGAGCTACAGGAGCCGTTGGCATTGACGTGTTCGGCACGGCATTCGGTGTAACCGAGTTTACGGGCAGAACGCAGCTTATAGGCCAACACATTGCCTGCATAGTAACGGTTGGCACCGCCGAACACTTCTGTGGAACGATCGCCCCACAGGTCATAGCTAGCGCTCAACCGCGGAGAAATATTGGTGTTTTTCATATAGTCGTCATAGTCGACCCGAACACCCGGCACCACGGTGAGGCGGTGAAACATCAAGGTATCTTGCAAATAAGCTTCATAGGTATTGGTGGAGACATCAACATTGGAGACATCGTACACATTGCGCTTGTAGTGGTACTGTTCACCACTGATGCAGGCCGTGTCTCCCGCACAGTTCACCGACGTTGTTCGCTTAGAACTGAGAAAACCATAACTGGCGCTATCACGCTGGTATTTCGCCGATGCGATCTCAGCACCGTATCCCACATCAACCCGATGCTGTATCCCCAGCGTCGAGAACGCTTTCAGTTCCCAATCCTGCTTTAAGGTCCAACCTTCTTGCGCCGTTTTGATGGTGCCATAGCCCCCTTCCTGCGCCGCCGTGCCTGTGAAGCCAGACACCCAGTCGATGCTGGGCGTTTTATACCAGTAATAGAAGTGCTGCTCTTTGTTGGTAATGGTGTTTTCGTTCTGCTTCCAGGCTAACTTGGTGGATACCTTGCCGAAGGCATTGTGGTTATCCCATACCAAATTGGTCGCGGTGCCGCCGCCCTCGTTGGTAAAGTTGCCGTTTTTGATATCGGAACGAACAAAACTGGAAGTATGGGGCGAATACTGAACCGTCATGGTGAGTTGGTTGCGCTCATTCACATCCCACGCACCACGCAGCAGGTAGTTCTCTGACGAACGTTGTTGGTCTTCCCATTTGCCCATGTATCTGTGATAAAAGGGAATATCTGACTCTTTACGCACGTAGGCAAACATTAATGCTGCATTGTCAGCCAACGGCTGGCTGACCATCAGGTTATAAAAATCTTTGGTAAATTTAGGTTGTTTATTCAACGCGGTAGCAGAATTAAACTGTTCGGCCTCTCCTTCTCGCACATGGTATTTGGTCCATGCGGAGCGCGTTGTGCGGTAGCCAAGAGAACCTGACGCCTCGGTAAATGAAGGACGCTTTAGCTTCGCATCAACCACACCGCCGGTGAACTGACCATATTTCGCGGAAACATTGCTGTCATAGACTGACAGCGATTCAATCAGACTGGTATCCACCCAAAACGCTTCCGGGTGACCAGAAGGGAAATCAACAGCAGCGTTACCATTGGCTGTACCATCAACCTTACCCACGTTCACACCGGGGTTAAGGCGATCGTTGTTGGATAAGCCATCGATCATAAAATTGTTGTTATAGAATTTTTCGCCGTGGAAGGAGACCACGTCCGGCGCTAATTCCCCTGGCGTCTGACTGTTGCGCGACGATTCCGAAAACTGCACATTCGGGTTGGTACGCAGCAGCTCAGTAATATTACCGTTCGCTACCGGCTTTTTTACGATATCTTCCGCCGTCAACTGCTGGCTACCGATCTCCATCGGTCCTGGCGTTACCTGCGCCTGCACCGTAATAACGTCACCCCGGTTAGCCCCCGCAGCGGCAGACGGCACGGCGTCATCCTGTACAGGCGTGGTGTTCACCTGCGCCAGCGGACGAATAATAAATCCTTTGCCGTCATCGGTCGGCTCCGCGTACAGGTTGTTGCCGCGCAGCAGCGCTTCCAGCGCCTGTTCCACGCTGTAGCGACCGTTCAACGCCTGCGCCTGTTTGCCCGCTACCAGTTGGCTGTCTACGCCAAAGTTAACGCCAGTTTGCCGTGCCAACTGCATCAGCGATTTTTCCAAGGGCTGCGCGGGCAACTGAACCGCGCTGACCGTGGCGGCCTGCGCCACTCCCGTGCTTAATGCCACAGTCAAAACGGCCTGCGGCCAAAACTTCCCCTGCTGCGTGATAAAAATGGACATGAATACGAGTTCCCTGCCTGCTGCTATTTTTGATTTCTACTGACGATGACGTCAGGCAGCAAAAATCGGGCAGAGCAAAACGAAAATAATTTTGATAATCATTCTCATTTTTTAATAAGAATTTGATTTTATGTGAGTTATTTTTACGCGTTATTTCTTGCTGCCGATCAATACCACCGCATCGACAGGCTGCCGATAGGAAAGCGGGAGAGAATGACTGAGTAATGAGAGGGCGCGGCCGGTATCATCCAGCGGCAAGACGCCGGTAAAACGCAGTTTATCCAGCATACGTCGATCGCGTGGATCCTGATAGATAACGCCACGGTGATAGCGACTTAACTCATCGATCACCGCGCTCAAAGGCGCATTTTCAAACACCAATTGGTTGTGCAGCCAACCGGCTTCCGCCACGCCGTCCTGCACCTCATCCAGCAACGCATATTGCGTGAGGCTGACCCGTTGACCCGCGCTCAGATCAACGCTGACCGCAGGATCGCCCTGTGCAGTGACGCGAACGCGAGACTCTTCCACATGCACCCGGGTTTCCTCTCCCACTTCACGCACGCTGTAGCGCGTGCCCAACGCTTGAGCGGAAGCCTGTAGGCTGCGAATCACAAAGGGTCGCCCGCCAGGATCTTTTGCCACCTGTGCGTAGGCTTCCCCTTGCACCAGTTCCACCGTGCGTTGTCGGCTATCAAAGCGCAGATTCACCGCAGAGTCAGTGTTTAACGTCAGCACGCTGCCATCATCCAGCGTCAGGCGACGGATCTCGCCGATTGCCGTGCGTTGATCCGCCAACCAGTAGCGATAAGGCAGTTGGCTGGCAAGCACGCCCACCAACCCCAGCACCAAGGCCAAAGAGAGGAAACGTTGCGGGCGTACCTTTCGCTGCGTGGTGGCCGGTGTCAGCGCCGCGCTGGACCAGAGTTGCTGCATCTGGCGATACACCCGCTCATGACGCGCATCCTGTTCGCACCAGCGCTGCCATTCGGCAGCACGTGCGGCATCCGCAGCCTGGTCTTCCTCGGGTTCAGAAAAGCGGATGAGCCACTCAGCGGCCTGCTGCTGGATATGGGCTAACTCAGCTTTCTGGTTCATCACTTTCCAGACTGAAGATGCGGGTGTGGAAATGGATCATGGCTTTTGCCAGATACTGTTTGACGCTGCTTTCGCTCACGCCCAACGTAACGGCGATATCGCGGTAGCAATGGCCTTCAACGCGCGCCATGATGAACGCACGCTGCACTTTTTCATCCAGCTCTTCATTGAGGATATGCAGCGCGGTTGCCACCAACTGGCTGATTGCCACACGCTGTTCGGCTGACTGCTCCTCTGCCCCCTCCGCCAATTGCGCCAGCGCTGCCAGTGCATCCTCTTCCAGTTTGCGTTTACGGAACTGGTCGATCATTACATGGTTGGCAGTGACCATCAGATAAGCGCGCGGATTACGGATGGCTTCCGGCTCCGCCAGGGTCAGCAGTTTGAGGAAAGTATCGTGGGTGAGATCCTCCGCCAGATGGCGGCAACCGGTTTTTTTACTGAGCCATCCGCGCAGCCATCCCTGATGGGAGTGGTAAAATACGCTCCAGAATGTCGTTAGCTGCGTCATAGTTGATGGCAATAAAAATACCGCAAAGATTAATTGATACTCATTATCATCTAAGCGAATCAGACGACGCAACAGTTTTTAAACAACAAGCCAAAAAACAGACAATACACCCTAAATAATTCGAGTTGCAGGAAGGCGGCGACGCAGTGAATCCCCAGGAGCATACTCAAGTATGTGACTGGGGTGAGCGAGGAAAGCCAACGCACCTGCAACTTGAAGTATGACGGGTATAGGCGTTAGTATTCTTGATCTTCGATGAGACGTTTCCCCAGCGTCACAGAATCCACAATATCGTAGTTCAGCTTCTCATACATGCCGATCACCGTGTCATTGTCCTGCCGCACCATCAGGTGGATTTTGGGGCAACCGCGTGCGATCAGCTTTTTCTCCAGGCGACTAATCAACGCGTTAGCGATGCCACGCCCGCGAAAATCCGGATGGACGCCCAGATAGTAGGCCGATCCGCGATGGCCGTCATACCCGCCCATCACCGAACCCACGATTTCGCCGCTCACTTCGGCCACCAAAAACAGGGAGGCATCGTGATTCACTTTACGCTCGATATCCATTTCCGGATCGTTCCAGGGGCGCAGCAGATCGCAACGTTCCCATAGGGTAATCACTTCTTCAAAGTCATCTTGTCTGAATACGCGGATTTCCATGGGATCCCCCCGTTGATCGCTAAGGAAAATCTGATTATCGCGTGATCTCGCGCAGACGCAATATCAATTTGCTGCCATCCCCCCATCGCGCCCCTTCGGCAGCAGGAAAGCCAACACCTTGCCGTTGTGACAGGCTATACTGGTAGCCCCTTTGTTATAATGGATTTGCTAACACCGTCATGAGTCAGCCTGATATTTCCGCGGTAAAGTCCTTTTTACTGACGCTGCAAGACACCCTGTGTCAGCACCTTGCCGCCACAGATGGCAAGAACGACTTTAATGAGGAGTGCTGGCAACACGCCGCTGGCGGCGGCGGGCGCAGCCGGGTGCTGACCCAGGGCGCGGTGTTCGAACAGGCGGGCGTCAACTTCTCTCACGTGATGGGCGCTACGCTGCCCCCTTCGGCCAGCGCGCACCGGCCCGAGCTTGCCGGACGCCGCTTTCAGGCCATGGGAGTTTCGCTGGTTATCCATCCGTTAAACCCGTATGTGCCCACCAGCCACGCCAACGTGCGCTTTTTCGTTGCAGAAAAAGAGGGTGAAGCGCCGGTATGGTGGTTTGGCGGTGGGTTCGATCTCACCCCGTTCTACGGCTTCACCGAAGACGTCGTACACTGGCACAAAACCGCGCACGACCTTTGCCAGCCGTTTGGTGACGACGTTTATCCGCGTTACAAAAAATGGTGCGATGATTACTTTTTTCTCAAGCACCGTAACGAGGCGCGCGGTGTCGGCGGGCTGTTTTTCGATGACTTGAATACGCCGGATTTCACCACCAGCTTTGCGTTTATGCGCGCCGTCGGCAACGGTTTTCTCGACGCCTACCTGCCAATCGTTGCGCGGCGTGCTGCATTGCCCTGGGGAGAGCGCGAACGCCAGTTTCAGCTCTACCGCCGCGGGCGCTACGTGGAGTTTAATCTGGTGTGGGATCGCGGCACGCTGTTTGGCCTGCAAAGCGGTGGGCGCACCGAATCCATCCTGATGTCGATGCCGCCGCTGGCGCGTTGGGAATACCAATACCAACCGGAGCCGGACAGCCCGGAAGCCGCACTTTACCGCGATTTTTTGCCGGTAAAAGAGTGGTTAGCGAAGGAGCTTGCATGAGCGAAAATACCCACGCAGAACCGCAGATTTGGGTTGATGCTGACGCCTGTCCCAACGTGATAAAAGAGGTGCTGTATCGCGCGGCCGATCGCACACAAACCCGTGTTGTGCTGGTCGCCAATCAGTCACTGCGCACGCCGCCGTCACGTTATATCTCATCAGTGCGCGTTGCCGCCGGGTTTGACGTGGCGGATAACGAAATCGTGAAACGCGTCAATGCCGGGGATTTGGTGATTACCGCCGATATTCCGCTGGCAGCCGAAGTGTTGGAAAAAAACGCCGTGGCGCTTAACCCGCGCGGTGAAACCTACACGCCCGCCACCATCCGCGAACGGCTGACCATGCGCGATTTTATGGATACGCTGCGCGCCAGCGGTGTGCAAACCGGTGGACCGGATGCACTCAATCAGAAAGATCGCCAGCGCTTTGCCAATGAGTTGGATAAGTGGCTACGCCAACGGCGTTAATTCCCTGATAAAAAACAGCCCGGCATGCCGGGCTGTTTGCTGTACAGCGCACAAATCGATTTACAGCGGTTGGGTCTGCGCTTCCACCACAGCCAGCGCCACCATGTTGACGATACGCCGTACCGAGGCTATCGGCGTCAGGATGTGCACCGGTTTGGCAACGCCCATCAGCACCGGTCCGACCGTCACCCCTTCAGACGAGGAAACGCGCAGCAGGTTATAGCTGATACGCGCCGCTTCCATGTTCGGCATGATGAGAATATTGGCAGAGCCCTTTAACGGGCTGTCCGGCATCTGCTCACGGCGAATCGACTCCACCAGCGCGGCATCGCCGTGCATCTCACCATCCACTTCCAGCTCCGGTGCCAGCTTATTGATCAACGCCAGCGCTTCACGCATTTTGCGGGCAGTCGGCGAGTTCGAGGTGCCAAAGTTGGAGTGCGACAACAGCGCGACTTTCGGCTCAATACCGAAACGACGCACGGTGTGCGCGGCCATCAGGGTGATTTCCGCCAGTTGCTCCGGCGTAGGATCGGGGTTGACATAGGTGTCGGCAATAAAGGTATTGCCGCTCGGCAGCAGCAAGGCATTCATGGCTCCCGCCACGTGTACGCCATCGCGGTAACCCAGCACCTTCTCGACCACCTCGAAATGTTCTTCATAGGTGCCGATGGTGCCGCAAATCATCGCATCCGCTTCACCGCGTTGCACCATGATGGCGGCAATCACCGTCGGGTTGCGGATCACTTCGCGCTGCGCGGTTTCCTGCGAGACGCCACGACGTTTCATCAACGCATAATATTCAGACCAGTATTCCTTGAAGCGCGGGTCGGATTCATTGTTCACCACCTCGAAATCTTTACCGATAGTGATTTGCAAGCCGAGCTTTTGCAGGCGCTTTTCGATAACGCCGGGGCGACCGATCAGAATGGGGAAAGCCAGCCCCAGCGTCACCAATTCTTGCGTGGCGTGCAACACGCGCGGATCTTCCCCTTCGGCAAACACCACGCGTTTCGGCTGCTGGCGCGCCTGAGAGAATATCGGCTTCATAAACAGGTTGGTTTTATAAACAAACTGGGTCAACTTCTCGATATAAGCGTCAAAGTCGGCAATAGGGCGCGTCGCTACGCCTGAATCCATCGCCGCTTTTGCCACCGCCGGCGCAATCTTGATAATTAAGCGCGGATCGAAAGGTTTCGGGATCAGGTATTCAGGGCCAAATGACAACTCCTGATCGCCATACGCCGAGGCCACCACTTCGCTCTGCTCCGCCAGCGCCAAATCAGCAATGGCTTTCACGCACGCCAGCTTCATCTCTTCATTGATGGTGGTTGCGCCCACATCCAGTGCGCCACGGAAAATAAATGGGAAGCACAGCACGTTATTAACCTGATTCGGGTAGTCAGAACGTCCGGTACAGATAATGGCGTCCGGGCGCACCGCTTTGGCTAACGGCGGCAGGATCTCCGGTTCTGGGTTTGCCAACGCCATGATCAGCGGGCGCGGTGCCATGGTTTTCACCATGTCCGGCGTCAATACGCCGGGACCGGAACAGCCCAGAAAGATATCGGCATTCGGGATCACGTCACCCAGTTTGCGCGCACCGGTGTCTTCCACCGCGTAAATCGCCTTATTCTCTTCCATGTTGGCGTCACGACCTTTGTAGATCACGCCGCGTGAGTCACACACCACGATGTTGTGTTTTTTCAGCCCCAGCGCCACCAGCAAATTCAGGCAGGCAATGGAGGCAGCGCCTGCACCGGACACCACCAGACGCACGTCAGAGATGTTTTTTTCCACCACGCGCAGGCCGTTCAACACCGCCGCAGTACAGATGATCGCCGTGCCATGCTGATCGTCATGGAACACCGGAATCTTCATGCGTTCACGCAGTTTCTTCTCGATATAGAAGCACTCCGGCGCTTTGATATCTTCCAGGTTGATGCCGCCAAAGGTGGGCTCCAGCGCGGCAATCACGTCGATCAGTTTATCCGGGTCCAGTTCGTCCACTTCGATATCGAACACATCGACGCCGGAGAATTTTTTAAACAGCACGCCCTTGCCTTCCATCACCGGCTTGCCAGCCAACGCACCAATGTTACCAAGGCCGAGCACCGCCGTTCCGTTGGAGATCACCGCCACCAGATTACCGCGTGCAGTGTATTTGTAGGCAGCCAGCGGATCTTCGGCGATTTCAAGACAAGGTGCAGCAACGCCCGGAGAGTAGGCCAACGCCAAATCGCGTTGGGTCGCTAGCGGTTTGGTCGGGGACACCTGAATCTTCCCCGGCACCGGATATTGGTGAAAATCCAATGCGCTCTGTTTGAGTTGTTCATCCATTGTTGCATCCCTTATAGGCTTTTGTTGTCGTGACGTAGGGCGGCGAGTCTATCCCAGGCAGACAAGGAGAGGTGAACGCCGTAAGAAGTTCAATCATTACTGCTTGTATCCCCGTCATACTTCAAGTTGCAGGTGCGTTGGCTGCGCTCGCTCACCCGAATCACTTACTTGAGTAAGCTCATCGGGATTCCCTCTCTTGCCGCCTTCCTGCAACTCGAATTATTTAGGGGAGATAGCCGTGAAGCATGGCAAAAACCGATAGTGAATGCAGGTTAATATAGTTAATTTATCTGCTTGTTTTTTGCGCATAATGTCACGTTATCGCGAACTGGATAACGTATTGCTAACCTGCGGGCAAAAAACGGACGTAAAAACCAACGAGAAGTGATGATAAATCATCCAGATACCGGACAGCGAAGCGATGCTGTCCGGCAGAAGAAAGTACCTTATTGGGTCATATTGAGGATGGTGCGGATGTTCGAGGCGCTGGTGGCGATAATATCGATAGCACCGGTGCGCAACGCGCCCAATATCGCCAGCGCTTTGGTGTTTTCTGAAGCAATGGCGATAACGCAGGGAATGTTGCGCAGCTCTTCGATGCTGACGCCTATCACCCTGTCGTGCATCACGGTATCGATGTGCTGCCCCTGCGCGTTAAAAAAGTCGTAGCCGGCAATATCGCCAATGACGCCTTGGTTAAGGCTGGCATCAACAATTTCCTGCGGCGTGAACCAGCCCAGTTTTACCATGTAGCTGTTTTCATTCATGTCGCCAATGCCCACCAGCGCAATATCCGCCTTGCGGGCGCGATCCAGCGTTTCCTTGATGGTGCCGTTCTGCATAAACGCCTGTTTGAGCGCGCGGTTTTCCACGTAGGCCGGGGCGTAAAGCGTTTCACTGCTGCCGCCAAATTTCTTCGCCAGACGACGACTGATATGATCGGCGTTGATCGCATCGCCGGGACGGTGCGTACCGCCAATCCCGCAGATAAACTTACAGTGGCGCTCAGTGATGTTTCCTACGTGATCTGCGACGCCGGACACGTTGCGCCCTTGCCCGACCGCAACCACCGTACCATCTTTTAGCGTCACCGCCAGATGGTTGGAAACCAATGCCGCCACCTGACGCCGTTGTTCTTCTTCATCGGGGTGATCGAGCGCGATCAGCGCGCGTTTGATGGGAAAACGTTCCAGCAGTTGCTGCTCCAACCGGGTGCTGAACACCGGGTGATAGCGAACGTTGATCTCGACAATACCCTCTTCTTTAGCACGCTTCAGCAAACGCCCTACTTTGATGCGCGAAATGCCGAATTTCTTCGCGATCTCCTCCTGGGTAATCTCGTCCTGGTAATACGCCACGGCGATTTCCGTCAGTAGTTCGTTATCCTGAGATCCTGATTGTTTTTCCATTCGGTAATATTTTCCTTACGCAAAGGGTAAGCGTGCCTGGGCAGACGCGGCCCTGTCGGCAAAAGCCGATCATCATTAACAATTGTTGCACGCCGCAAGTCAGGGCTCAACTCCGGCAACCAATCTCCTGATGATAGTCGCGTCATTGCCTAAAAACAGTGATGCCGCAAACCCGCGTAAACGGGCTTGCGGCAGTTCCGCATCATTTATGCGCGACAGGCATTAGCGCTCAATGGCATCAATCTTCAGCATTCTGGCGATCACCAGATCGAGCTCCTTCTGATCGAAGATCTTTTTCCAGTCCGGCTTGATAATGTTTTCTTTGCCGTACTCGATGGCGATCATGCAAGCATCCGAGAACGGGTTGGTGCTGCGGAACGCCACCGCCAGCGCGATTTGAATGTGGCCATAGAGCATCGCTTCCGCCGCCGCTTTCGGCACGCCGATAGTATTGACGGTTTCATCCAGCGCTTCTTTCATTAGCGTGCCCACCATACAGGCCACGGTTTCAACCAGCGTCGGTTCCAGATAGGCCAACTGTTTGACCGTCACCCAGTGCACGTCAATCACCGGGCCATACATGACTTTCACCACCTCGGCCAACACGGCTTTCTGCCGATCGCTGCCTGCTTCATAGGAAGCGGCAACGTGCTGAGGTGCAGCCACGCCGCCAAACGCATCGGCATGTTCTTCAGGCGTGAAACGGTCGAGGAAGACCGAAGGGTGACAGGGGTGTGCGACCGCGTAATCGATATCATCGCGTTTGGCGATCAGATTGGCGTAAGCCGCAGCCGGGTCGAGCGTTAACAGAATCGCGCCGCGTTTCATTTGCGGCACCACCTGCGCGGAAACCACTTTAAGTGCAATATCAGGGACCGCAAGGATCACCACGTCACTGTCAGGAATAACCAGTTCAGCCACCGCCAGCTCACGCCCTGCGGCAATCACCTGCTCCTGCGCGCGCGGCGAATTCTCACAGTAAAACACCTGATAGGCGCTTTTCTGGAAATTGGCAGAGATACGCATGCCCATTTTGCCACCAGCGCCCAGTACCGTAATCGTTTTTAATTCTGTTGTCATGATGGTTACTCCTCGGATTTGGAATGCATTTTCGTTCAATAAAAAAGGTTATCGCTGCCCCGCCTGCGGATTGCGGGCAAAAAGAAAGTTCAGGCTTTGTGTGGTCCAGGCTTCTTCCTGACGGCAGGTCTCTTCCGGCGAGGATTGCCACGGCAGCCAGTGCTCAACCACCTGATTGATATGTCGCTCATTAGGACGAACCGCTTTTTGCAGGTGATCGTAGTCGAGCAGCCCGGTGCCGAGCTGGCTACCGGAATAAGTAAACCCAACCCAGCCATTCTGGCGCGCAAAGGCAAAATCCTTGATGTGCAGGTTCACCACGCGCCGCGCCGTCATGTCGATAACGTCACACGGATGCTCCAACGCGGCCACGCAGTTGCCCGGATCGAGACAAATGCCCAACGCCGGGCTATCGATAGCATCAACCACCTCCAGCAGGGTGCGGGTTTTTACCTGCTCGTAAGTTTCCAGCCCGAACTGAACGCCCTGCTGTTCTGCCTGCGGCACAATGATCCGCAGCAGTTCGCGCGCTTCATCCGGTGTGGGTTGATGCGTCACGCTGTTAAACATGGTGCGAATAAAACGGACATCCAGAGCCTGAGCCAGTGTCAAGTAACGCGTTAAATGCGCTGTCTCCAGCCCACGCGTTCCGAGCTCCAGTTGAATGGATAAATCCTCGGCACGCTGACGCAGCTTTTCCAACTCAGCGGATGACAGTGTTTCCACCGGCGTGTAATCACAAATCTGAAACACCGTCGCGCCCGATTCTGCCGTGTGATCCAGCATCGCCTCCAGCCCCATCGGGTCAGGAACGCGGGAGGACATGCGCCAGAAAAAAGCGTAAGTGCTTAAACCAATAGCCACGGTAATTTCTCCTTTCTGCGTATTTTTACTGCTGTGGGCACAGCGCCAGCGCTTCATCCATAATGGCGTTGAACGCCGCAGGATCGTGGGCGAAACGCCCTAAAAACAGGCCATCAACCGCAGGTCCAAGCTGACTCAGTAGCCCTGGTCCGGCGCTGCCGCCGTAAATTACTCTGCCGTCGCGCACGCCTGTCGCGCTAAATAACTGCTGTTTCAACGCCTCACAGACCAGGCTGATAGCTTCGGTGGGTGCGGGTTCTGCACTGCCAATCGCCCATTGAGGCTCATAAGCGACAACAATATGCCCCGTTAACTGCTGTTGCTGCGCGCGGTTGAGCGCGCTGGTGAGCTGTGCCTGACAAATCGCTATCGCCTGCTGCACGCTGCCGCGCTGCTCTTCGCCAACACAGAGCACGGGAGTGAGCCCGTTACGCCAGGCGGCTGCTGTTTTAAGGGCAATATGCTCATCGGTTTCACCAAAATAGCGACGCCGTTCCGCATGCCCGACTTCTACATAGCGGCACCCCATTTCGTGCAACAGCGTGCCGCTGACTTCCCCGGTGAAGGCGCCGTTATCCGCCCAGTGCAGGTCTTGCGCTCCGACATCAACGGCAGAATCAGCAAAAAGAGAGACCGCAGGGGCCAACGCAGGAAAGGTTGGCAACACAAACAATCTGACCTGTGCCACCGACGCCAGCGGATGGCGCAGCACAATAGCGTGGATGCGCTGGCACCAGTCCACGGTTTGCTGGTAGCCGAAATACATTTTCAGGCTGACACCCAGCGTGATAACGCGTTCGTGACTCCCCGATTGGCTCATTGTGCTTGTGTCTCCTGTACCGCAGCGTGCTCGGCATGGCCCTGATTCAGCACGGCGGCAACCGCATTCAGAATCATTGCCAGCGAAATCGCGCCCGCATCCGGTGTACCCAGACTTTTTTCTGCCAAAGGACGCGCACGACCAATTTTTGGACGCAGTTGCGCAGTGGCATCCGCCGCCTGTTGTGCCACCTGCGCGGCTTTCAACCAGGCTTGTGGCAACGCTTCCCCGGCGTTGACACGTTGCGTCAACGCATCACTGAAAGGCAGAAGGGCATCAACCAGCGTTTTGTCACCCGCTTTCGCCTTACCAAAATGCATAATGCCTTCTGCTGCCTGACGAATGCCGAGAGCAACGCGAGCGCCATCCGGTTTTGCGCTGTCGCCCAGCGCAGTGCCCAGCGCATTAAGCGCTACGCCCCAAATGGCGCCTGATGTTCCCCCCGCCCGATCGGCCCAGGCATCCGCGGCACGCTGTAATAAGGTACCAGCGCCCGCCTGCCTCTCCAGCATGCTGGCGGCAGTTTCCGCCGCCGCCTCCACGCCGCGTTCCATGCCGATACCGTGATCGCCATCGCCCGCCACGGCATCAATGCGGCCCAGTTCATCGACATTTGCCACAACAACATCACGCGCCGCCACCAAAGCAGCGGCAACACACTGCGCTGCCTCACGCGATGCCGGGGTTGCTTCAGGAATGCTGTCCTGCTCGACGTTAAATTCGCACTCCTCGCGGGGTTCTGCGACCGTCATGCTGCCTTTACGAAATGCGGGCGTATTGGCCGGTGCACGCCAGAAGCGCTCCAGCTCTTCATCCAGCCAGAACAGGGTGAGAGAAAGTCCAGCCATATCAAAGCTGGTCACCAGTTCTCCCACCTCCGGTTCAACGATGGTGAGTCCTTGCGCCGTCAGCTGTTGGGCAACGCGGCGATAGACCACAAACAGTTCTTCATATTTCACACCACCCAGCCCATTGAGCACCACGCTGAGGCGCTGCCCGGACAGTGCGCTCACCGCCTGCGGCACCTCTTTTAACAGCGCATCGACCAACAGTTCGGCCAGCTCATCCGCACTGGAAATCGGTGCATCGTGGATACCCGGTTCGCCGTGGATCCCCATCCCGACACCCATCATGCCTTCCGGCACGGTAAACAAAGGGTGATCGGCACCGGGTAAGGTGCAGCCAGAAAAAGCAACACCGAAAGAGCGTGTGCGCTGGTTGGCACGCTCAGCCACCGCCAGTACCGCCGCCAGATCGTATCCCGCTTCCGCCGCAGCTGCCGCCGCCTTGAACACCGCCAGATCGCCCGCCACACCGCGACGTTTTTGCCACTCCTCCGGCGGTGCGCTGGAGATATCATCGGTCACCGCCAGCAGCTCGCACGGGATCCCTTCGGCATTCAGCCGTGCTTTCGCCTGACCAAAGTGGAGCACATCTCCCGCGTAGTTGCCGAATGTCAGCAGCACACCGCCGCCGTTATGCGCCGCACGCGCCACGGAGCAGATTTGCTGCGCAGACGGCGAAGCAAACAGGTTGCCCATCGCCGCACCGTGTGCCAAACCTTGCCCAACCAACCCGGCAAACGCCGGGTAGTGTCCAGAACCGCCGCCGACCACGATGGCGACACTGCCTTCAGGGCTGCGGGTACTTCTGACCACGCCACCCGGCACCTGACGCACCTTGTCGCTGTGCGCCGCAACAAAACCTTCCGTTAATTCACGTGCAAAATCAGACGGCTGGTTAAACAAATAGGTCATATCAGTGCTCCTGTGTGGCTGATGCGGCTTGGGATTCCTGCCCGGAACGACTCAATAACACCATCAAGATTGCGGAGAGCAGCATCAGGCCACCGACAATCAACATCGGAAGAACGTAGGTGCCGGTAACCCCTCGCACCGCCCCGGTGATATACCCCGCAGAGAACCCGGCAACGTTACCGATGGTATTGATCAGGGCAATCGCCGCCGCCGCAGAGGCCCCAGTCAGGAACTGCGTAGGCAACGTCCAGAAGTTAGGTAACGCAGAGAAAATGGAACAGGCGGTCACGGTAATCACGGCGATGGTGGCAGCCGGTGATTCCATGTACAGCGCCAGCGGAATGCTGATGGCACCAGTCAACGCCGGAATGGCAATGTGCCAGGTGCGGCAGCCACGACGGGTCGCGTCACGTGACCAGAAGTGCATCACAATGGCGGCGGGCAGATACGGTATCGCGGTAATCAACCCTTTTTCCAACACGTTAAAGGTGGTGCCAAACTGCTGTTGGAACCCGCTGATAATGGTCGGCAGGAAGAACGCCAGTGCATACAGACCATAAATAAAGCCGAAGTAGATCAGGCACAGTACCCACACGCGCTTGTTGAACAGGACAGTGCGCACGCTGGGGTGTTTGCTGTGTTGTTTGGCGGCATGCTCGCTTTCAAGCTCACCCACCAACCAGCGTTTCTCTTCATCATTGAGCCACTTCGCATCCTGCGGGCGATCGACCAGGTAGAACCAGGTGATAATCCCGACCACAATCGCCGGAATCGATACCCCGAGGAACATCACGCGCCAGCCCGACAAACCAAACAGGCCATGCTGTTCAATCAGCCACGCCGCCAGCGGTGCGCCGATCACGGTGGTCATCGGCTGTGCCAGATAAAACAGCGCCAGAATCTTGCTGCGGTAACGCGCTGGCACCCATAAGCTGAGGAACAAAATGGCCCCGGGGAAGAAGCCCGCCTCGGCAATTCCCAGCAGGAAGCGCAGGATATACAGCTCTTGCACACTGCTTACCCAGGTAAACAGCAGCGACACAATCCCCCAGGAAACCATGATGCGCGCCAGCCACTTGCGCGCGCCAAAACGGTGTAGTGCCAGGTTGCTAGGCACTTCCAACAGAATGTAACCAATAAAGAAAATGCCGGAAGCGAGCCCAAACTGCGCGACGGTCAGCGCGAGATCGGTATTCATACCGTTCGGGCCGGCAAAAGAAATGGCAGTGCGATCGAGGAAGTTAATAAAGAACATCAATCCAACGAACGGCACCAGACGCAAGGAGATCTTGCGGATGGCGGACTGCTCTGCGGAGGATGGCGTTGCAGCTTTCTGTTGCGCCGCTTGTGTAGCCGATATCTTGCTCATACTGCCCCCCTGCCGTTCGCGATGAAGTGCCTGGTGTGACCTTTGTGTTCTATCGTCGTTGTTATCGTTTGCGTATCGGTCTGAGACATTGTTATGCCCTCTAAAGAGTCAAATCAATAATACACACAGTGAACATATGAACGATATGATCGCGCCGATTCTTTGCCTACCACTCTGTTTAAAAATTGTGAGCATGATCCAAATATGTGTACAAAAGGTAAAATAACGCTCAAAAAGCGTGATTAGTGACCTTAATCACCTTTTAAAGAAGATCACGAAGACTTGCGAACACAAAACAAATAATCACCAGTTGAACATTTGAAACGGTCAGTATATGTTAGCCATGAAACGCCGGATCTGGCGCTATGTTGACCTTTAGTCAGGCAGGAGATGGGTATGCACGCAATTGCGATTGGCGCAGACAGCGCCGCGATCGATTTGAAAAACATCATTAGTGAATTTTTACAACAGCAGGGGTTGCAGGTTACCGATTACAGCTACGATCCCAGTGGAGAAAATCCGATCTACCCCGATGTTGCACACACCGTCGCTGTCTCCATCAAAGAAGGAAAACACGAGCGCGGGATCCTGATCTGCGGCACCGGTATCGGCATGAGTATTGTCGCGAACAAGGTCACGGGGATTCGGGCAGCCCAATGCCATGACACCTATTCTGCACAGCGCGCCAGAAAAAGTAATAATGCGCAAATTATCTCGCTGGGCGCACGGGTTATCGGGCCTGAGCTGGCAAAAGAGATCGTCGCAGCCTGGCTGGCGTCTGAATTTGAAGGCGGGGGATCGGCGCCCAAAGTGGATCGCATCGGCTACTACGAGCAGCAGGAAAACGGGCGGTGATATGATGAATCAACTCGATGCTCTAAAGCAGTTTACCGTTGTTGTCGCGGACAGCGGTGATATTGATGCGATTCGTCAGTTTGCGCCCGAAGATGCGACCACCAACCCCTCGCTGATTTTGAAAGCGGCCACGCTGCCGCAATATAGCCCGCTATTTGAAGAGGCTATTACCTATGCCCGCCAACAGGGGGGCAACAGCGCTACCCAGTTGATCAACGCGGGCGACCGCCTGGCGGTCAATATCGGTGCCGAGATCCTCAAATCGGTGCCGGGACGCATCTCCACCGAGGTGGATGCTCGTCTGTCATTCGATCGCGGCATGTGTGTCGCCAAGGCGCGCAAGCTGATTGGTCTGTATGAAGAGAAAGACATTCCGCGCTCGCGCATATTGATCAAACTGGCTTCCACCTGGGAAGGCATCCGCGCGGCGGAAGCGCTGGAACGCGAAGGGATCAACTGCAACCTGACGCTGCTGTTTTCCTTTGCCCAAGCGCGCGCCTGTGCCGAAGCGGGCGTGTTTCTTATCTCGCCGTTTGTTGGCCGTATCTACGACTGGTATCAAGCCAAACAGCCTGCGGAACACTATCAGGCCGAGCAGGATCCCGGCGTGCTTTCAGTGCAAAAGATATACGACTATTACAAGCGTCATCGCTATAACACGGTGATCATGGGAGCCAGCTTCCGTAAAGTGGAACAAATTCTGGCGCTGGCAGGCTGCGATCGCCTGACCATCTCACCGTCACTGCTCGATCAGTTGAAAAACAGCAATGCACCGGTAACGCGCCAGCTCACGCCGTCGGTGGAAGCGCTGCACCGCCCTTCTCCGCTGAGCGAAGCCGAGTTCCGCTGGGAGCATTGTCAGGATGCCATGGCGGTGGACAAGCTGGCGGAAGGCATTCGCCTGTTCGCTATCGATCAGGAAAAACTGGAAGCGATGCTTGCCGCGCAACTGTGATTTGGAGAGCCCACTATGTCGTTGTCTGATACGCCACACGCTCGTCGCCAACTGTCCAACGCTATCCGCGCACTCAGCATGGACGGCGTGCAAAAAGCCAAATCCGGTCACCCGGGCGCACCCATGGGTATGGCAGATATCGCCGAAGTCCTGTGGCGCGATTACCTTAATCACAACCCGGCTAACCCGCACTGGGCCAACCGCGACCGTTTTGTGCTCTCCAACGGTCACGCTTCCATGCTCATCTACAGCCTGCTGCACCTCACCGGCTACAACCTGCCGATTGAAGAGCTCAAGAACTTCCGCCAGTTGCATTCCAAAACCCCGGGTCACCCGGAGTACGGCTACACTGACGGCGTGGAAACCACCACTGGCCCGCTCGGGCAGGGCATCGCCAACGCGGTCGGCATGGCGCTGGCAGAGCGCACGCTGGCGGCGCAGTTCAACCGCCCGGGTCACGATATCGTTGACCACTTCACCTACGCCTTTATGGGTGATGGCTGCATGATGGAAGGCATCTCCCACGAGGTGTGCTCGCTGGCCGGGACCCTGAAGCTGGGCAAGCTGGTGGCATTCTATGATGACAACGGCATCTCGATTGACGGTCACGTGGAAGGCTGGTTCACCGATGACACCGCAGCACGCTTCGAAGCCTACGGCTGGCACGTGGTGCGTGGCGTCGACGGTCATGACGCCGATGCCATCACCCGCGCTATCGAACAGGCGCGCGCCGTGACGGACAAACCGTCGCTGCTGATGTGCAAAACCGTGATTGGTTTCGGTTCACCGAACAAGGCCGGTACTCACGATTCCCACGGTGCACCGCTGGGCGACGCCGAAGTGGCCGCTTCACGTGAACAGCTGGGCTGGAAATACCCGCCGTTTGAAATTCCGGCCGATATCTATACTGCCTGGGATGCCAAAGCCGCGGGTGCGCAAAAAGAGAGCGCCTGGAGCGAGGCGTTTGCCGCCTATGCCAAAGCCTATCCGGAACTGGCTGCCGAATTCAAACGCCGTACCGTCGGTGACCTGCCGGCCAACTGGCAGGCCGATGCCCAGAAATTCATTGACGATTTGCAGGCCAACCCGGCGAAAATTGCCAGCCGCAAAGCCTCACAGAACGCGCTGGAAGCCTACGGCAAGCTGCTGCCGGAATTCCTCGGCGGCTCTGCCGACCTGGCACCGAGCAACCTGACCATCTGGTCCGGCTCGGTCTCACTGGATAAAGACCCGGCGGGCAACTACATCCACTACGGGGTGCGTGAGTTCGGCATGACCGCCATCGCCAACGGTCTGGCGCTGTACGGCGGCTTCCTGCCGTATACCGCGACCTTCCTGATGTTTGTGGAGTACGCCCGTAACGCGGTGCGCATGGCCGCGCTGATGAAAATCCGCAGCATCTACGTTTACACCCATGACTCCATCGGTCTGGGTGAAGACGGCCCGACGCACCAGCCGGTAGAGCAAATGGCGAGCCTGCGCGTGACGCCAAACATGAGCACCTGGCGTCCGGCGGATCAGGTAGAAACCGCGGTGGCATGGAAATACGCCATCGAACGCAAGGATGGCCCAACGGCGCTGATCCTGTCGCGTCAAAACCTGGCGCAGCAGACACGCACCGCGCAGCAACTGGCGAACGTGGCGAAAGGCGCTTACGTGTTGAAAGACAGTGACGGCCAGCCGGACCTGATCCTGATTGCCACCGGCTCAGAAGTGGAGCTGGCGGTTGCAGCCTACGACGTGCTGAGCGCGCAGGGCCACAAGGTACGCGTGGTCTCCATGCCGTCTACCGATGCGTTCGACAAGCAGGATGCGGCCTACCGTGAAGCAGTGCTGCCGAAAGCAGTGAGCGCCCGCGTGGCGATTGAAGCGGGCATCGCAGACTACTGGTACAAGTATGTCGGCCTGAACGGCGCGATTGTGGGCATGACCCGCTTCGGCGAATCGGCTCCGGCGGAAAAACTGTTCGAGGTGTTTGGCTTTACGGTGGATAACGTAGTGGATGTGGCGAGTTCGCTGTTACGCCAAGGCTGACTTCAACAATCGGGGCGCCTCAGAAACGCCCCTTCCTCTTTTTACGCTGCACACCATCCCTGTAGCTGCGCATAGTGCAGCAGCATGATGGTTTTCCCATCGCAGATACGCCCGTCGTTGATCATCGCCAGCGCGTCAGTAAACGGCAGTTCGATAACCTCAATATCTTCATCTTCCACGCCGCCTCCGCGCGCCAGACGTTGGGAATCTTGGTATTCTGCAGCAAAAAAATGCACCTTTTCTGTGACACTACCGGGCGACATGTAGGCTTCAAACAGTTTTTCAACCTGCTCGATCAGGTAGCCAGTCTCTTCCATCACTTCTTTACGGATGCATTCTTCCGGCGATAACGCATCCAGCAGGCCAGCACAGGTTTCCAACAGCATGCCGCTCTCGTTGCCGTTGAGGTAAGTTGGCATACGAAATTGGCGCGTCAGCACTACCGTCTTGTTATCGCGGTTATAAAGCAGAATGGTGGCACCATCGCCTTTGTCATAAACTTCGCGCCGCTGTCGCACCACCCCGCCGCGTTTACGTTGCAGATCGAACGTGTAGTTGTGCAGCACATACCAGTTATCGGACAGCAGTTTCTTTTCAATGAGCTTTATGGGAGACGACATCACAACACTCCATCACGCGCGAAAACCACGCGGCTGACTTAACGAAACTCCTGATACAGATGTTCACCGCGAAAACCGATACGACGCGATAACGTCAGCGCCGCCGTTGAGATCAGCGAACCCAGCTCAGCAATACGCTCAGGGTTATCTTTTACTTTGGAAAACAAGCTGGCAATACTCAGCGCCGCTTGCACTTTACCCCGTGCGTTATAAATAGGTGCTGCGACACAAAACACTTCCGCGTTATGTTCACGATCGTCAATCACGTAGCCGCGCTGGCGTGCTTCGTTCAGCACGCCGAAAAAACGCGCTTCATCCGTCACGGTGAAGGGGGTAATCGGCTGCAAACCGCCGGTTTTATCGAGAATGGCTTTGATCTGTTCATCCGGCATGGTCGCCAGCAGCGCCTTGCCAAGGCCGGTACAATAAAGCGGGTTATTGGAACCAATGCGCGCAGAGGTACGCACTGATGCAGCACTCTCCACTTTATCCAGATACACCAACATGCCGTCGTTCTCCATCGCCAGGAACGAGGTTTCCTGCGCGCTGGCAGCCAACTCTTCCAGCACCGAGCGTGCGGCTTCGTGAAACGGCGTTTGATCGAGATAAACCGCACCGGTCTGGAACAGTTTAAGCCCCAGACGGAAAGATTTGACACGGGGATTGGCGATTTCAAGGTAGCCTTTATCCACCAGCGTATAAATAATATCGAAGGTGGTGCTTTTCGGTATGCCTAACTGAGTACTGATTTCCGTTATGGTTAACTCATCCCGTGTCCCTGCCACCAATTCCAGCATATCCAGCGCTCTGGCCACCGAGCGATTGATTTTTTCCACGCCATCCATCCCCATGCATTCGCTTGCGCGGGATTATACAAGATAACCATAGCGGTAAGAAAAAATAAAAGTACCGATAAGGGCAACCCGCGTTGATAGTGCAGCAGGCAGCCGTTATCGGAAGATGATAGTCAATCAGAGAGGGTAACAAACGTCGTCTGGCTTTTTATTTTCGTGGAAACGCGTAATAAAAGTCTGTGCCAGCTCGGTTAACTGTTGCCACGCCTGCTCGGCCACTAACGTTTTATTGATCAGTTCGCTGCCCACCCCAACGGCAAATGCGCCCGCTTGCGCAAAGTCTGCGACATTATTCAGCGTCACGCCACCAACAGGAATGATTGAGAGATTGTTAAGCGGTCCCTGCAACTCTTTCAGATAGTTGACGCCCAGGCCGTTGGCAGGGAACAGCTTCAACAAATCGACGCCCATGCGGCACGCCTGCAATATTTCCGACGGCGTGGCGACGGCCGGGATCATCAGCTTCTGCTTTTCATGCACCATGCTGACCACCTGTGGATTAAAATCCGGTGCCAGCACAAAAGTAGCGCCCGCATCCATCACCAACTGCGCCATCACCGGATTGATCACGGTGCCCGCACCGATCCACATTTTGTCGCCCAATTCCGTCGAGAGCGCTTCAATACTGCGCAGATAACCTGACGTGTTGCAGGTCACTTCCAACACGCGCACGCCGCCATCGTAGAGCGCGCGTGCCACGGGGATCACCTCCTCGGGTTTTGTCCCTCTGACAATCGCGATAATGCCCGTTTCTTCTATGGCGTGAATCACTCGGTGCTTAATCATTGATAACCTCATAACCCTTTAATTAACTATTAAATCGACTGCAACAAACGGCGAAAAAGGCGGCGCGAGGCCGCCTTCACTGCGATCATGCGTTAGCGACGATCGGTTTTCTGACGATGAACCAGTAGCACAGGGCGGCACAGCCAGCGATAATGCCGCCGCTGACGAACGCCATGGTGTAAGAACCGGTGGCATCGGCGATCATGCCGGTCACCAACGGTGAGAGTGAACCGGCGAAGTAACCGCCGAAATTCTGGATACTGCCCACGGAAGCCACCATGGATGCCGGAGCGACATCACCCGGTAATGCCCAGCCGGTTGCAGAAAGTGCCGAGAGCAGCGCCATAGCAATCACCAACAGGGCCAGCGTACCGGTCAGGCTGGTGGCGAACGGAATAGCCACGACTGCAACGCCTGCCAGCAGCGCGGAGATACTGATGGTGACGCGTTTAGCAACCAGTGAATCACTGAAAATTTCCCTGTCCATCAACCATTTGGAAAGATACCCGCCACCAATGGCCCCGACGATACCGCCGAAGTAAGGGATACTGGCGTAGATGCCCAACGCTTTGAGTTCGATGTTCTGGGTTTTCATCAAATAGAGCGGCAGGAAGGTGGTGAAAATGTTCATCATCCACACATAGCAGAACCAGCCCAGAATCATGCCCCACACGCATTTGTACTTGAACAACCCGCCCCAGCTAATGGTGACTTCGCTGTTGCCCAGTTTCTCGGCGGTACCGCCGCCACCTTCTTTAATGTAATCAAGTTCTTCTTTGCTCAGCGTCGGATGTTTTTCCGGCTGATGGTAAGCGAAGATGAAAAACACCAGGAAGATCAGACCAATACCACCGGCGATAAAGAACAGGGCACGCCAGCCGAACGGTACAATGATGGCAACCAGAATCGGAGGAGCGATGGCCGGGCCCCATTTGGATGCCGCATCCCAGAAGCCCGTTGCCAGCGCACGTTCCTTTTTCGGGAACCAGGAGGCGGTAATTTTCGCCGCACCCGGCCAGCATGGCGCTTCGGTGATACCCAAAATACCGCGCGCAAACAGTAGCGTCGTCAGGTTGCTACAGGCACCGGTCAGCATGGTGGCACCGCTCCACAGGCCGATGGCCCAGCTGTAAACTTTCTTCGGCCCAAATTTATCGACCAGCCAGCCGGAAGGCAGCTGGCACATGGCGTAAATCAGCGCAAACACCGATCCCATCAAGCCAATATCGGTATTGGTCAAATGCAGATCTTTCATCATGTCGGGTGCGGCAATGGATAATGCCGCGCGGTCGAGATAATTGATAACGCCGCCAATTAATAACAAGAAAACGACAAACCACCGTTTCTTGCCGATTTTTTTACTCGCGGCGTCGGTATTAACCAGAGTACTCATCGTGATATTCCTATAATAATACCTGTAGGGTAAGAGGTAATGACATTCTTCTGCCTGCTAACAGGCGGAATGTTCGTTAAATAATTTTCCTGACCCGGGCAATTTCCAATGCACCTAAGCCAGACAGCGAGGGCTGATTATCATCAATCACCACCACATCACCGGTAAAAAAGGCATCATCCTTAATTAATATTTCAAAGGCGTTCTTTAATATTTTCTTGCCGCAAATCACTAATGTGGCATCCGGGGAGATATTCAGCGCTTTGCTGTTTTTGATCGCGAGAATATCCGTTTGTAATACCGCACCGAGCAAATAGTTCGCCTTTTGGTTATCACTCAGTGAAGCGAACATATCGAGAATGCGTACCGAGAAGCAGCTGCGTGCCAGACCGACGGCGGCACAATCATGCGCACCTTGCAGCAGATACTGCGCTTCTACTTCATTGGCGAACTGGTGTTTTAGCGAGCTGGCCAGAATGGTGCGCTGAGTAATCACGTCCAGTAACTCACCGGCAATGGTGGTTACGCAGCCTTCAATGCGATTATCCGCATCGACTTTAATGAATTTGGAGTGGGAACCCGGTTGGATAATCAGCGCCGGGCCGCGAATGTCCAGCGCGGCAATGGCCCCAATGGTTTCCACTTCCTCTCCGCGCATCACATCCATTTTTTCGACGTTTTCCGGCGCAACCGCGCCATCGTTGTTACGGATGCCGGGAACAAACCAAATCGGCTGATCGCTCACCTCGGGAATGACCTGTTGCACCATGCCCGCCGCCAATTCGTTAATGCCAGCGGGTGCCACAACGTGTGGGATCTCACACAGGCCAACATTGGAGGTGATCATGCCGGCAGACAGGTAGGTCACTTTAGCGTCCGGCGGTAACGCTGCCTGTGCCAGCGCGGCCTGAACCGCAGCCTGCACGCCCCGCGTCAGGGTTTCTTTACTGCCGGTGATGGCCGTGTCACGCACGCCAACTGCCTGGCTGGCTTCAGCAATAATGCGATTGTCCTGCCAGACAAAAACGCGAGTATTGGTGGTGCCGGTATCGATGGTAACGGAATACATGTTTCTCTCCTGCCTCAGCCCTGTTGCCCCAGTTCAACGCGAGCGGCGATATAGCCCGCCCCTTCCACCACCAGCCGGTCAATCTCGTCCCGCGCGGTGATAAGCGTCGCCGGGCGCGTCAGACCGAGCACGTTTTTCATCATGTGCTGGTAGATATGGCAGCGCTGCGCGTTGCCGACAAAAATCACCTCACCGTTCAGGTCAAACCCTTGCTGCTGGGCATCGGCAAACAGTTTCATGTCATCAGCCGCTATCGCCGCTTCGCAGAACAGCTTGCGCTCCGCCGGTTGGGTATCCAGTGAGAATTGAATAAAACGGGTCAGCAGGATGGTGCGCAACAGCCCGCTCTGCTGGACGCTGCGGTATGCTGCATCGGCAATCTGCTCAGAAAAGCAGTCAGGTTGGGGCTCAGCGCTTTTAACGCTGGAGCCGATAAAAGTTTCTTTCAGGACAGCGGCATACACCTGACCGCTCAGCGACGTCATGCTGCCAGCCAGTCTTCCTTGCGCATCAATGTGAATCAGCTTGGTGGTCGATCCCAATTCAATGATGGTGCACGGCAACGCGGGCTGATGGCGGCTCAGCACACCAATCGCCTGCGTTTCTTCACCACGCATTAAATCCAGCGATGCGATCCCTTCCCATCCCCCCTTGCCTGGCGCATTTTTAATACCGGGAATGAACACCACTGGAATATCAACCGGGAAAATGGCCGGGTCGCGATATTGGCGGGCAAAGGTGGCAAGATCGTCGATATTGACCGGTGCAGTCAGGTGCGGGATCTCCACCAGCCCCAGGTTAGAGGTGATCATCCCTGAAGCGATGGCAAAGCGCACATCGTTGAGCGTCAGGCTTTCCTGCGCCAGCAACTGTTGGAAACCGGCCGCAATGCCCTCTTTCAAGGCCGTATTGTTACCGGTCGCTGCCGTGCTGTTTACCCCGACGGGAATTTCATTTTTACTGATTACCGCCTGATCGTTGATCAGATAAAGGCGGGTATTGGTAGAACCACAATCAATAACCACAAACATAATCGTTAGCCTCTTATTTTCATAACATTTATAACGGGCATCAAAAATAGGGTACAGAAGTCCTCTGACGAAAAAATCTCGTCAGGTGGAATAGCTTTTTCTTATCTGGTGCGGGTCGTTATTAATAACAATTCGCACCCGATAAATAAGCGTTTATCCCTGGTGGATAACGCAGACAGAATTACAAGCAGCCCTGATAAATTTCTCGAATCTTTTCTCCGTCTGGTACGCGTGGATTATTCGATAGCACGACTTTCATGGTGGTTAATACATTATTAATCAACCAATCGAAGTGCTCTTCTTTAACGCCCAATTGCGTCAGGGTAGGCACCATATTAATGCCGGTCAGGAATTGATGAACCGCTGCCACGCTGCTTTCCGCTGCCTGCTCCTGACTCATGCCGCGCGTATCTACCCCCATGGCTTTGGCGATAGCGGCAAATTTCTCCGGTGCCGCAGGCCAGGTATATTCCATAAAGGGTTTGTAAATGGCCGCGATACCTTCCGCGTGCACCACGTCCAGCAGACCGCCCATCGGGTGCTGCAACGCGTGCGGCAGCGTGGTGCCCGCACAGTCAATTGCCATGCCTGCCAGGGAGCTGGCCAGCGTGACATTCTCCCAGGCGGCGACGTTGGTGACATCGTCATAGACCAGCGGCAGGTTCTGCGCGATCAGCTCAATCGCACGCAGGGACAGCATTTCACTGAACGGCGTGGCATTCTTGGAAATGAAGGATTCAAGAGCATGGAACAGCACGTCGGCTCCCGGCCCAGCGATCACGCGTTTTGGCAGAGTCAGCATCAATTCAGGATCGATAATGGCCGCCTTCGGGTAGATGAGCGGATTCACCAAGCCTTTCTTGTCGTTGGTTTCCGGGTTGGTGAATACCGCGGTGCGGTTAGCTTCACTGCCGGTGCCTGCGGTGGTTGGGATGAGGATGATCGGCAACGCGCGGGTGCCGACTTTACGACCAAACACGTAATCCCAGATGCTTCCTTCATTGACCGCAGAGAAGGCGATTCCTTTCGCCATGTCCATCGCGCTGCCGCCGCCCAGACCGATCACCAGATCGCATCCTTCATCGACAGCGACCTGCGCCCCTTCAGCCACCAGCGTGGACAGCGGGTTCTGCATAAAGCGATCGTAAACCGCAAACGCGACGCCCGCTTCCGTCAGCGACTGCTGCACCGCCTGCAACTGCCCGGTAGGTTTGGAACTGTCTGACGCCACCAGCAGTGCCTTTTTACCGTAAGGACGGGCAATGTCGCCCACTTGCTTGTGTCGTCCTAATCCAAAATGAAATTTGACGGGATTACTGTAATCAAAAGCTGGCATCTCTCACCTCTTATTGTTCGCATATGCGAACGCTGTTCGTATTAATGATCCAGATAATAGAGAGGAGGAAAAATGAGCGCCAGCCTTTTGATAAAAAAAATGGACTGCCATCACATTTATTGTGACGACAATCCGTTAGCCGTGAGAAATATTATGTTGCGTCAGCTGAGGAAAAACGTGCTGACCAGCAGATACGCATTAAGAGAAATAACAACAAAAACAATCACATTACCGGCATTCTGTACCCAACGACCGTTGACCATACCTCCCATCAACGCCCGATTTCCGGTAAAGGCTAACAACGGCACCAGCGCCAGCGCAATGCCGAAACTGAGCAGCACCTGGCTCAGCACCAACACGCGAGTAGGTTCCATGCCGGACATGATCACAATAAACGAGGGCAGCATGGTGACCGTGCGCCGCACCCACAGTGGAATATGAAAACGGATAAACCCTTGCATCACCACTTGACCAGCCAGCGTCCCCACGACGGTCGAAGAGAGCCCCGCAGCCACCAGGCTTAAGCCAAAAATGGTCGCAGCTGCCTTCCCTAACAGTGGATCGAGGGTGAGATAGGCACGTTCCAGATCGGCGATATCCTGATTGCCGCTAAAATGGAACGCCGCCGCCGCAGTAGCCATCATTGCCAAATTGACGAATCCGGCAATGGTCATCGCCACTGCCACGTCGATTTTGGTGGCGGCGTAGCGCTCGGCACGGGTGTGGGCCTCGCCCTGCTGGGTCAATGAAGAGTGCAGGTAAATCACGTGGGGCATAATGGTGGCCCCCAATACCCCAGCGGCCAGCAGCACCGCATCCGAAGTGGGCAACTGCGGCACAGCCATTCCGCGCACCAACGAGGCCATTTCAGGACGAGAGAAGATCAGCTCGACGATATACGCGGCAGCGACAAACAGCAGCAGACCGCCGATAATCATCTCCAGCGGCTTTTGACCGCGCTGTTGCAGCGCCAAAATCAGGAAGGTTGCAATGCCCGTGAGGATTGCGCCCTCAAGCAGCGAAACCCCCAACAGCAACTTAAAGCCGATGGCAGCACCGATAAATTCAGCCAAATCGGTTGCCATGGCGATAATCTCCGCCTGCACCCAATAGGCCCACACCGCAGGGCGAGGGAAACGATCGCGAATGTGCTCTGCCAGATTTTTCCCGGTGGCAATCCCAAGCTTGGCGGAAAGCAGTTGGATCAACATCGCCATCAGGTTGGCCCATACCACCACCCACAGCAATTGGTAGCCGTAGGCCGCCCCCGATTGAATATTGGTGGCGAAGTTACCCGGATCGATATAGCCGATCGCCGCTATAAATGCTGGCCCCATCAGGGAAAGCTTAAGCTTCCTTGATGTGCGGCTGGCCGTCTCTATCACTCGGCTCCCCGGCATACGATGACCCTTTATTACCTCTATAATGATTCACTCTGTCATGAATGATAATGATTATCAAGTGCATTTGGAGTGGTAAAACGGATTGCTGCGATAGCTAAAAATGTGATCACAGCCATATTGTTAACAAAATATAAACAAAAAACCCCAAGGTAAAGTCACTTGGGGTTTTTATTGATTTCAATTTGTTACGCCTGCCTTCAGGGCACGCGCGGGTCGCTCAGGGAAATCAGCCCTTCGCTTTGGAAACAGCGACCATCGCAGGACGCAGCAAGCGGCCGTTCAGGGTGTAACCTTTTTGCATTACCATCATTACGGAATTGGGCGCATGGTCGGCCGATTCCAGCATGGTCATGGCCTGGTGCACTTCCGGGTTAAACGGTACGTTCACGTCACCCACCACCTCGATACCAAATTTGCGCACCGCATCCAGCAACGATTTCAGCGTCAGTTCCACACCCTCAATCAACGAGGCAAGGGACTCATTGCTGCGATCGGCAGCATCCAGCGAACGCTCGAGGTTATCAATTACCGGCAGCATTTCACCCGCAAATTTTTCCAGCGCAAATTTGTGCGCTTTTTCCACGTCCATTTCAGCGCGACGGCGGATATTGTCCGTTTCGGCACGCGCGCGCAGCACGGTATCGCGCTCACGCTGCTGTAGTTCGCTCAGTTGCGCTTCCAGTTCAGCAATACGTTCATCACGCGGGTCGGCGACGTCTGTCATTGCAGGTTCCACTTCCGCATGTTGCCCCTGTGCCGCTTCCATTTGATCTACGACTTGCTCGTCAGGCGACTTCTGTTCTTTACTACTCATGAAATTCTCCGCGGTTTTAGCATTCATCTCGCTTGTTCGCTTATTATGGGGATCAAAACCGGGGATTCAAGAGAAGCAGTCACATATACCGACAGATTTCGTGATACCGGGCGGCACTGGGTAAGGAAAAGCATAACGATGACTAAACAGTTCAATTGCATTGGCATTGTGGGCCACCCGCGCCACCCCACGGCACTGGCGACGCATGAGATGTTGTATCACTGGCTGCACAGCAAGGGCTACCAGGTCATGCTGGAGCAGCATATCGCCCACGAGCTCAACCTGCCCGACGCGCTGACCGGCAGCCTGGCAGAGATCGGTATGCAAGCCGATCTGGCTGTGGTGGTGGGTGGCGACGGCAACATGCTAGGTGCCGCCCGCGTGCTCTCTCGCTATGACATTGATGTTATTGGCGTCAACCGGGGAAATCTCGGCTTCCTGACCGATCTCGATCCCGATCAGGCGCAACAGCAGCTTACCGAGGTGCTGGAAGGACGCTACCTGAGCGAACGGCGTTTTATGCTGGAAGCGCACGTGTGCCGTCGCAATCAGCCCGACAGCACCAGCACGGCGATCAACGAGGTGGTGCTACACCCCGGTAAAGTCGCCCATATGATTGAATTCGAAGTCTATATCGACGATCGCTTCGCCTTTTCCCAACGCTCGGACGGCCTGATTATCTCAACGCCCACCGGTTCCACCGCTTACTCGCTTTCCGGTGGGGGCCCCATTCTGACGCCGACACTGGATGCCATCGCGCTGGTGCCAATGTTTCCCCATACGCTTTCAGCACGGCCACTGGTGATAAACAGCAGCAGCACCATCCGCCTGAAGTTTTCTCATATCACCAACGATCTGGAGTTGAGCTGCGACAGCCAGATAACCCTGCCGGTACAGGAAGGCGAAGAGGTGCTGATTACCCGCAGCCAATACTCACTAAATTTGATACACCCAGAAAATTACAGCTATTTTAATACGTTAAGCACAAAACTAGGGTGGTCGAAAAAATTATTCTAAAATTTTGCGCGGACCACTTTACTGGTTAAAAAACGGCATTATACTGTATGTAATTACAGTCTGTTGTTACATACAGGAAGGTGATTCATGCTGGCGCAACTCACTATCAGTCATTTCGCTATCGTGCGTGAGTTAGAAATTGATTTTCAATCAGGTATGAGCGTTATCACCGGCGAAACCGGCGCAGGCAAATCCATCGCGATTGACGCACTGGGCCTGTGTCTGGGCAACCGCTCTGACGCCAGCATGGTGCGCCCTGGCGCACAGCGCGCCGATATCTGTGCCCGGTTCGCCCTCAGCGATACCCCTGCGGCGCGAGCCTGGTTGGAGCAAAACCAACTGGATGACAGCAACGAGTGCCTGCTGCGCCGAGTGATCAGTGCTGACGGGCGCTCACGTGGTTTTATCAATGGCACCGCCGTGCCGTTATCGCAGTTGCGTGAATTGGGCCAGCACCTGATTCAACTGCACGGGCAGCACGCCCATCAGTTGCTGCTTAAACCTGAACACCAACGTCACCTGCTGGATGCCTATGCCGACGAACCGCAACTGCTTACTGCCATGCAACAAATCTGGCAACAGTGGCACCAAAGCTGTCGCGATCTGGCACAGTTGCAACAAGCGAATATCGAACGTGAAGCGCGCCGTGAACTGTTGCAATACCAGCTCAAGGAGCTGAAAGAATTTGCCCCACTGCCCGGCGAATACGAGCACATTGACGTCGAATACAAACGGCTGGCTAACAGCGGCCAACTGCTGTCGCTTAGCCAGCATACTCTGCAACTGCTCAGCGAAAATGACGATCAGAACATCATGAGCATGCTCCACAGCGCAAAGCACCAGCTCGGTGAACTTGTTGCCATGGATGAAAAATTGGGCAGCGTGCTAACTATGCTGGAAGAAGCCAGCATTCAAATCAGCGAAGCCAGCGATGAGTTGCGCCACTACAGCGAACAAACGGATCTTGATCCAACCCGACTCTATGAGCTGGAACAGCGCTTGTCACGCCAGATGGCGCTGGCGCGTAAACACCATATCACCCCTGAAAACCTGCCCGCATTCTACCAGCAACTGCTGGATGAACAGCAGCAACTGGCAGAACAAGAGAGCAACCATGCTACGCTCAGTCTGGCCGTCAGCGAATATCACCAACAGGCGCTTCACGCCGCGGAACAGTTACATACCCGCCGTCAGCACCATGCACTTGAACTGTCTCAGTTGATCACGGCACAAATGCATGAACTCGCCATGCCGCACGGCCACTTCTCCATTGAAGTGGAGTTCTCGCCGGAACGCCTGACAGCCTATGGCGCCGACAGCATCGCCTTTCTGGTTACCACGAACCCTGGGCAACCGCATCAGGCGCTGGCGAAGATCGCCTCCGGCGGCGAACTCTCCCGTATCGCCCTGATCATTCAGGTGATTACAGCGCGTAAAATGGACACCCCAGCGCTGATTTTCGACGAAGTGGATGTGGGTATCAGCGGCCCGACCGCCGCGATTGTTGGCAAAATGCTGCGCCAACTCGGCACATCCACCCAGGTGATGTGTGTGACCCACTTACCGCAAGTTGCCGGATGCGGACATCAACACTTCTTTGTCAGCAAACACACCGACGGTGCCGCCACCGAAACGCTGATGCAGCCGCTGGACAAACGCGCACGGTTGCAAGAGCTGGCCCGTTTGTTGGGTGGCAGTGCAGTCACCAAAAACACATTAGCGAACGCCAAAGAGTTACTGGCCGCCTAACAGCAAGCCATGGCTGATGTTGATGGCTGAGTGGGTTTTACCGTTGTTACCGTTGGCGTTAAGACAAAAATAATCAACTTTTTTGCATTCCGGTGGTCATACAAGCGCCTTGCCGGTTTTCAAGACAGGCAAGGTCTATTATCATCGGCAACCTATGCCCTTAAGGAATGTATTTACTATGCGCTGTAAAACGCTGACCGTCATCGCCGCGATGGTTGTTATGCTGACCGCCGGTTGTTCTACGCTGGAAAGACTGGTTTATCGTCCAGATATCAACCAAGGGAACTATCTGGCACCGGCTGATGTAGCAAAAATCCACACAGGCATGACCAAGCAACAGGTTGCCTATACGTTGGGTACGCCGATGATGCAAGACCCCTTTGGCAGTGACACCTGGTTCTACGTTTTCCGCCAGCAACCCGGGCATGAGGCGGTAAAACAGCAAACGCTGACGCTGACCTTCAGCCAGGATGGCATTTTGACCAACGTGAAAAATCAACCGACGCTGAATTGATAGTGGTGCGGGGATCAGAACACGCATAATAAGGCACTGAATGTGCCTTATTTTTTGGAACGCTCCGCGCGTTGGCGACGCAATTCTTTAGGATCGGCAATCAACGGGCGGTAGATCTCTACGCGATCGCCCTCGGTAACTGCGTCCGTCAAACGGGCCGGCCGGCTAAAGATCCCGACTTTATTGATCTGCAAATCGATATCGGTACGCAGTGTCAGCAACCCGGAGGCGACAATAGCCTGCTCCACCGTTGCGCCCTCTTCTACTGTCACGGACCGCATATACTGACGTTCTGGCAGCGCATAAACCACATCGACACGAATTTCAGGCACGGTATACCTCTTTGGCGCGCAGGGTGAAGGCCTGCACCATATTACTTGCCAGCTCTTTAAACACTTTGCCAAAGGCCAGTTCGATCAGCGCATTGGTGAACTCAAAATCGAGATGGAGTTCAACTTTGCACGCATCGGCACTTAAGGGAATAAAGCGCCAATCGCCACTCAGTTGACGGAACGGACCATCAACTAACTGCATATTGATGCATTGGCTGTCAGTGAGCGTATTGCGCGTGGTAAAGGTTTTACTGATCCCGGCTTTAGAGACATCGACGGCAGCCGTCATTTCTTCAGCGTTGGCAGCAATAACCCGGCTCCCAGTACAGCCAGGCAGAAACTGGGGATAGGAGGCGACATCATTCACCAACTGATACATCTGTTGCGCGCTGTAAGGCACCAGAGCAGAGCGACTAATCTTGGGCATGGCTTTTTCCGTATAACTTCAAACGCGCAGAATAATAGCACCGATGGCCCGGATGGTAAAAATTCTGAGGCGACGATCGCATCCCTTCCTCAACCTGCGTTCACTGATGCGGCAGTGATGTCTTTCCCTTTAACATTCGGTATAATGACGACACTATGACAAAGAAAAAAGCTTATAAACCCGGCTCCGCTACCATTGCGCAAAACAAGCGTGCTCGCCACGAATACTTCATTGAAGAAGAATTCGAAGCGGGATTGGCGTTGCAAGGATGGGAAGTAAAATCACTACGCGCAGGTAAGGCCAACATCAGCGACAGCTATGTACTGTTGCACAGTGGTGAGGCTTTTCTGTTTGGTGCTACCTTTCAACCACTGCTGGCCTCTTCAAGCCACGTGGTTTGTGACCCTACACGCACCCGTAAACTGTTGCTGAACAAGCGCGAGCTGGATTCACTTTACGGACGTGTTAATCGTGAAGGTTACACTGTGGTCGCGCTTTCGCTCTATTGGAAGAACGCCTGGTCAAAAGTGAAGATTGGTGTTGCCAAAGGCAAGAAAGAGCACGACAAGCGTTCGGATATCAAAGAGCGCGAGTGGCAAACGGACAAGGCGCGCATCATGAAAAACGCCAACCGCTAGCAGTAGCGTAAGGTGTCACGGTTCTGTTATACTGTTGAAGTACTTGGGGCTGATTCTGGATTCGACGGGATTGTGTAGCCTTAGGAGCATGCCGAGGGGCGGTTTGCCTCGTAAAAAGCCGCAAAAAAATAGTCGCAAACGACGAAAACTACGCTTTAGCAGCTTAATAACCTGCTTTTAGCCCTCTCTCCCTAGCCTCCGCTCTTAGGACGGGGATCAAGAGAGGTCAAACCCAAAAGAGATCGCGTGGATGCCCTGCCTGGGGTTGAAGCGTTAAATCCAATCAGGCTAGTTTGTTAGTGGCGTGTCTGTTCGCAGCTAACCGGCGAATGTAAAGACTAGACTAAGCATGTAGTGCCGACGGTGTAGTAATTTCGGACGCGGGTTCAACTCCCGCCAGCTCCACCAAATTCTTAATCGGCGATCACCAGAGTCGACCGATAAAGTCCTGAAAGCCCGCACGGCGCAAGCCCTGTGGGCTTTTTTGTTTCCTTATAGGTCCTTCGACGTATTCCGACTTCCTGTGCCCATAGGTACCTTGTTAGGTACCCAACGGCTAGGTACCTATTCCCCGGGTACCTAACAAGGCACCTATGGCTCGTCTAACAAAGCCGCTCACGGATACAGAGATCAAGGCCGCCAAGCCTGGAGAAGTAGATTACACGCTGCATGATGGCGATGGTCTGCAACTGCTGATCAAAACCAACGGTAAGAAAGTCTGGCAATACCGTTATCTTCGCCCCTTTAGCCAAAAACGGGCAAAGCTCACTTTTGGTCCCTACCCCGAAGTCACCCTAGCCGATGCCCGGCAGCGTCGCCGAGACGCACGTACACTGCTGACAAAAAATATTGATCCTTATGAATTCCAGCTTTCGCAACGCAAGCAGGCGTTAGAAGTCAAAGCCAACTCCTTCAAAGTCGTCGCTGAATGCTGGTTACAGGTAAAAAAGAGCAGCATCACCGAAGACTAAGCCACCGATATCTGGCGCTCGCTGGAAAAAGACATCTTTCCTGCCATCTGCGATCTCTGCATCACCGATATCAAAGCGCGCACCTTGGTACAAGCCGTGCAGCCGGTACAAACACGCGGTGCGCTAGAAACAGTGAGGCGACTCTGCCAGCGTATTAATGAGGTGATGATCTATGCCGTCAACACCGGCCTGATAGATGACGCCCCCAGCGTTCATATCAGCAAGGCATTCGTGAAACCGAAGAAAAAGCACATGCCCACCATTCTCCCGGAACAACTTCCACACCTGATGAACACCATGCGGCTGGCAAATATCGGATTCCAGACACGCTGCCTATTTATGTGGCAACTGCTGACCCTCACCCGCCCTTCTGAAGCCTCAGACACCCGCTGGCAAGAGATCAACATAGAAGCGAAAGAATGGCGCATTCCCGCCGAGCGGATGAAGATGAATCGGATACATATCGTTCCACTGTCAGATCAGGCACTGGCCATTCTGGAAATGATGAAACCACTAAGCGGCCAGCGGGAGTACCTTTTCGCCAGCCGCAGCAAACCGTCGCAACCGATGAACAGCCAAACAGTCAACGCCGCGCTTAAACGCGCCGGCCTGGCAGGGGTACTGGTTTCACACGGCATGCGCTCTATCGCCAGCACCGCACTCAATGAACACGGATTTCCACCCGACGTGATTGAAGCAGCACTGGCTCACGTGGATAAAAACGAGGTGCGCCGCGCCTATAACCGCAGCGACTATCTGGAACAACGCCACCCTTTGATGCAATGGTGGGCTGATTTTGTGAAGGCGGCAGATAGGGGTAGCCTTTTAGAGGGCGACAGCATGTTTGTTCGATTGAAGCATGAATGAAAAGAGTTGTGCTTAGCCTTTGCACATAGTGCAGAGGCCGCCTCTGGGCGGTAAAAGATGCGCCAGTGGAATGCGTATCAATGGCCGAATTTAGCCAAATCCTCTTTAGAGAGCCCCGTCATTTCCATGATAGTGGCGAAATCCATTCCTTTTTGCAGCATGGCTCTGGCTATTTTCAACGTTGCTTCGCGCTCACCTTTCTCGATACCTTGCTCAATACCTTTTTCAATACCTTTCTGTTCCAACTGTTCCGCTATGGTCATCAGTTCATCTCCATGTTGCGGCACCCGTTGTGCCAGCTGCCTTACATAAGCTTCAGCATTTGATGTATTGCCTGCCTGTACCGGGAAGGTAGTTTTGTTGGCCTTTTTCATTAGCGCGGACTCAGAAAGTTACCCGCTGCAGTTTAGCTATCTTGGCCTCTCGCGTTCCTTAATAGGATGCGATATAGGGGGGGATACGAGAGATTTCAGAGACCCGGCTAATCGATATTGTCAAAATGGCCGCAATACCAAACAACGACGGAAACAGACACAACATGAGCACCTTGCCACTGACCCAAGCCATCCTGCTGGAAATACATCAAAGTTTTGGTTATCAGCGTTATCCAACAACCAAAAAAACCAAATTCGCGACCGGACAGATAAGCCTCAAGGCTGACAAAGAGATGTTCACAGAAATCCTTCTCGATATCTTCGAAGCACTCGGCATGGACCCACAGGCACAATTCGATGCGCTCAACAACGCGATGGAATTCACGCACGCCTACAAGTCTCTCGAACTGCACACATGGACCTTTGCCGCCGACCAGCACCAGATCCTCTGGACGATGCTGGCACATTTCTACGTGCCGGCTCTGGCGCGCCGCGTGGGCATCTGGAACCTTGAGCAGGCACTGGATAATGGCATGCCGGGTGGGCGTTTTTGGTATATCCCTGAGCCTTGCGAGGTGGATGGCAAACCAGGTTTGTATTTACCGGTAGCCCAGGTGATCGATTGGTTGTTGGACCTGTTAGGTATGCCTCTGGAGGCGTTTGCCGATCGGCAAAGTGAAGGGGCAGAGGACGGATATGATGGCCTGCGTCGATCCTTATACAACTGGCGTAGTGGAACCACAATCCGTCCCGATACCATCAATAAATATTTCTCCGACGAGACAGACCTGCATTTTGATGGCGCGATATCACTCAACAGCGACAGCTCCTCTACGGCGCAGTTCGTCAGCGTTCTGAATTTTGTCAAAAAGAAGGGGCTGACGGCCGACAAGCTGCGCTTGGAAATCCCCATGACTCAACCTGGTCGCATTGAAGCCATATTGGCAGAGCAGGCCGATGAGGACGAGCGTGCGACCTTTATCAAATGCATAGCAGATCGCTATGCTGTGCCTTTACAAAAAACCATACGCCAACGCTTGTTACTCGCTCGGATGGTGCAGGATGGTTATGTCCGTTTACTCACCTTTCTCTTTCCCAATGTTGACATGCAGTGTGTAGACCCTCAGAAAAACAAGCTACTTCAACTCTTTGCCATATATAAGCTTGTCTACAACCTGACAATAGACGCCTGGCGACATTGTCAACATCAAGGTGAAGCGGCTAAAAATGCTTGGTTCGAGGCGCATTTGCCCGAGTGGGATAAACACCGCCTATTCCTCACGATCCTTCCTTCTCGTCGGGAAACAGCAAACCAAGAACTTGCAGAGTTACTGACACGCTACTTCTCCACTGTGCAGCCTGAGGAAAAACTTGAAGATCACGTTGGATTTGATAGGCAATCCATTCAGCCTATCATTCAGCGAGAGATGGAGCGTCTCAAAGCCCAAGCTGAAGAGATGCAAACTGTCCATCAACTGATTGAACGGACGAAAGTCTCATCCCCGTGGCGTGCCTTGCAAACCGAACACAGATATTGGGTCGTCAGTCAGGTCGCGCAACATTCAACCTTCAATCCGCGCGCCAGAGATGCAGCCATCAAACGTTTACGGGAATTGGCGGCGACGCCTTCTGAAGTCACTCAGGCCACGTTGTTGGAGCTCGAAGGTTATCTGAATATTGAACACAAACAGCGGCCAAAAGACACAATGACCAAGGTTAACGCATTACTCAATGACGCGGAGACCAACCCAGGTTACGACTTATGGAAAGCCCCGATTTTGCAATACAAAGCCAAACACCTGCTGGCCAGCAATGATTTTGAGGGAGCCAAAAAATTATTTAGGGAGGCGCTAAACGCTGCGCAGGAACGTAATTATGGCACTCTGCGTGGTGAAATCGCGAGGGATGGTTTAGCCGTAGAGATTGCCAACCAGAAACTGATCGTTAATAACCACGAAAAATACTACCGGGAGATGCTAGCCGCAGGGATGATGGACGAATGCGATGCGATCCCCTCTATCGAGGAAACTGCACGCTGGGCATCAAATTACTTTTGGGATGATCTGTATAAACCCTACCCTGGTATTGAACCCGAAGTGCGCAGAGTTAAAGATACGATGGATAAGTGGGTTAGAGAGCTGCTGCCAATGTTCCAGATTGGCAATCGAGAGGGCTTGCAAAAGTGGCTCAACGCCAATCGCCAGTTGCTGAAATCCAGCCTGCCTGATGTGGAAGGGAATTCGGTCTTGATGGCTCTGCTCAAAATGCACTCGCAGTTTCAGCAGAACATACCGATGATGAAGCAAAGGCTTCCACTTGAGTTGCAAAGCGAAATACCCCGGTTCGAAACCCTGTTGGCACATTGGCATGCGTTTATTGGACAACTGACTAAAGCGTGCCCCAAACAGCTTAATATCCCGGATATCAAGGGGCAAACCCCGCTGATGCTGGTGGCAGAGACAGGCGATACCGCGTTAGTCACCCTCATGCTTGAAGCCGGAGCCGACCCGGAAATGCAGAGTCATAAAGGTATGACGGCGCTGCATTCGGCGATCAAATCAAAGGTAGACGGCTGTGTGGATGCGCTCCTTGATCATCCATGTCACCTGAACCATCTCACTGATGATGGGTGTTCCCCCTTGCATACTGCAAGTTGGACGGCCAATTTACATGCCGTTGAACGCTTGCTGCAACTCGCACCCAACCTTGCATGGCAACGTGACTTACAGGGAAACACCCCTTTAGAACGTGTTGAATATTACATCGAAAATCCTGAGGCTTTACGTCATTTGGCTGATGAACTGGCTCAACATGGGCGACGCTGCGCCACTCAGCAGGCGTTGGTCGCAACCGCAGCGTTGCTGGTTAAAGCGGCACCGGTGTTACAGGAATAGAGCGAACCCAACGCGGGGCTGAGTCAGTGCAAAAAGCGAAAGGGGGTGTTGCATTCATATTTGCAACACCCACATTGAGGCAATCACCGCGGTTACGCCACATCGGCATACCATAGTGATGACAATCAAACGCTCTGAAGAAGAATCGCCGGGTCAACATTCCTCACATCGGCGGTGCCGGTCAGCACCATGCTAGACTCAAGCTCGCCCTGGAAGCGTTTGAACTGCATCTCAACCCCTTTAACACCGCCACCGAGGCTGGCACGCAGCATCGGGCGGCCAACCAATACGGCATGGGCACCGCTGGCCAGCGCTTTAAGCACATCGCCACCATCACGCACGCCACCGTCGACCAGAATCGGCATCTTGTAACCGCGATCGCGTACCGCTTTGACAATAGCGGGTAACACATGCATGGTCGCAGGGGTCGAACTCAGCACGCGACCGCCGTGGTTAGACACCACTATCGCCCCGCAACCGGCTTCGGCGCACATCAGGGCTTCTTCCACCGTCATCACGCCTTTCGCCATAAAGGGGATCTTGGCGTATTTAACGATTTCTTTAAGTTTTTTCAGATCTTTAGGCTCAACTGTGTTGCCGGGTAATGCGCGGGCGGCACGACCTGCGGAATCGATATCAATCGCAAAGAAAGGGGCACCGGCGTTCTGCACCAGATCGATACGTTCAAAGATTTCCTGCTGAGTACGCGGTTTGATTTGCGCAATCGCGCGGCCTTTAAATTCTTTGACCACTTCTAAACGGCGCTTGTAGGTATCGAGTGGGTCTTCAATACCGTCCGCTGCCCAACCTAAACAACCGGAATTTGCCGCCCCTTCGATAATGCCGCGCGCATATTTATCCTCGGTCATGACTTCGCCATCGAACGCCAATTTGTTGGCAGCGCCCATGTTGTAAGTGAGACCACCGGTGACCCCGGTCAGAATAGGCATCGCTAATTTAACGCCGAGTAACTCCGTTTCCATTTTCGGCTTGCTCACATTGTGCAGGCTGCGCATCGTGAGACTCATGCCCTCAAAGGCTTCAATGTTGCGCACAAAGCTTTGGCGCATACCGCCCATACCGGGAACCCCTTCCCCGCACGGACCTTTACCATTACAACGCCCTGCCCCGGCGACATCACATGCGGCGCAAGTACTCATGATTTTGCGCGCATTGCCGAGTACGTCTTTTAAGTTTTTAGGCTCTTTAATGTAACCGGTGATGGCTTTTGGCTCCTCCGCCGAGGCGGTGGCTCCCGTTGTGGCTACAGCTTCTGCGGCATGGGCTGAAGATGAAGCGGTCAGCGCAAGCGTTCCTGCCGCAGCAGCGAGTACGGCTCCCTTGGTTAAAAATTCTCGACGATTTTGATCTAATTTATTGTCCATATTAGTGTCCCCTATGTTATTCAATTCTTTTCAGGAGTTATTAACGCGAATTGCTCACGCCATGAATTTACGCTGCGCAATTTCTGAAGGGATAACACGCGAGGATAAAATTAGGAGATAGATCGCTTAACGTAAAAAACTTTGAACCTTGCATACCCTATTATGCATTTTTGCATAACACGAAAACCCTGCACTTCAATATTAATTAATTATCATTCTCTTTAACTAAATATAACGTAACCGTAGCATTAACCAGGTAAAGTAAATGTGATATCCCTGTCAAAAAAGAGATAACAAGCTGCATAGGTAAATTGACTGCTTTTAGGGTTTCATCTATGCCAAAAAGCGAGATTGATCGCTTCCCTTTATTCAGTAGCAGCGTAAAGTAAAGCTTTCAGCCTCTCGTCTCCATAAAAAACAATCAGCATTGTTGGGAAGCGTTCAAAAAGGTGTGTATTGCGTGAGCTATTGGCGATATTTACGGGGAGTGGTATTAGCACTGAGCCTCATCTCGGTTCAAGGATTTGCGCAGCAAACTCTGACGTTCAATGTTCATAGCAACACCCCGCCCTTCGAGTGGCAAAATGAGGCCGGTGAAGAGACTGGATTTAACATTGAATTAGCCCGCCAAATTGCCCAAAAGTTGCAATACGATTTAATTATCAATCGCCAAACGCTCGAGCAAACCCTGTATTCTGTAACCCATAATACGCGCCAGCTAGCCGTGATTGATTTGCCCGCAGGAGAGACCTTTGCGCTCAACACTGCGCTACCGCTATTGCCCACCTATATCAGTGCCTATAACCTACGTAGCGCAGGCCAGGTGGACTCCTGGGCAGCACTGCGTAAAAAGCGTGTCGCCATTAAACAAGCCTCTTCGGTAGAGATGTATCTTAAGGCTAATCCACAGGATTTTACCCTTGTGCCTGTCGTCACCAATGAGCAAGGATTTGAGCTGTTATCCGCCGGTAAAGTGGATTTTGTATTGGCCGAATTCTACTGTGCCCGTCGCTTGTTGCAGCAATTCCCAATGACCAAAACGGCGAGCAATCCATTATTCCTTAGTCAGTTTTATTTAGTCATGTCCGAAAAGGACCCGCTGTTCTCCAAGGCGGTGAGTGACGTTTTGGAGCAGAATTACCACGGTGGCTATTTCGATGACTTGATTTATAAATGGGTCGGCTTCGGCAAAGAAAAAATCGAACTGGGACAGGTGCGTAACGATTTTCTTCAATGGGCATTATTTGCTGCTATCATCTCCAGCATTGGCTTGTTAATTACCCTGTATATCAGTCTGGTGCTCAGGCAAAAAACCCAATCTCTTAAACAGGAACTCCACCAACGGCAAAAAGCCGAGGCGGAAATTAACCGTGTATCGGCTCAATTCCATTCAGTATTAGACGGTCTGCCCTGCGGCGTTATCCTGTTGGATCAATATCTGAAAATAATCTGGCAAAACGGTAAATATCAATGGCTGTTAGCACCAGAAAGGCTCGAACAGGCATATCCAAAGGTCGCGCTCACGCAGCTTATCCAGTCTGGGTTTAATGGTGAAGAATCACAATTAATCGAATTCTCTCTCGACAATAAACGTTGGAAACTAAATTTATACCTGATCTCAAACAGTATGCTCGCTTTATTTATCGAAGACTACACCGAGCCCTTTGAGCTAAAACAGGTGAGCGAACTCTCCAGTCGCCTGGCATCCCTAGGGGAGTTGACTACGGGCATTGCCCACGAAATTAATAATCCTGTGGGGCTCATCAACCAATCCATGAGTCTGATGCAGGATATTATCGACGATCTGAAACGCGCATCACCGTCCACGAGCTCGCAACCGCAGGTGCTGCAACAGGGACTTGAGGAACTTAATTACACCAGCCAATCAGTGCAGGAATCGGCCCAGCGCATTGGCTGTATCATTCACGATCTCAAACACTTCTCACGCTATGGTCTCAGCAATGTTAAGCCTGTCGCACTCAACCATATTGTTGAAACCGCCCTGCGGTTAACCCATAACAATGTCAAACGGTTGCAGTTGCAGCTCTCACTCCATCCTCAACTTCCTGCGATTAAGGGGGACGAGCTGCAACTCCAGTTGGTGCTAATTAATTTGATCCAGAATGCCTGTCTGGCGATGGACAAAACGCATCCACTGCTGACGATTGAAACCGGGATCGAAGAAGGCCGGGTATACCTTAAAGTCATCGATAATGGCTGCGGTATGCAGCCCCACATTCAGGCTCGTATTCGCGAACCTTTTTTCACCACGCGTCGTGAGCAGGGGGGGACTGGGCTTGGGCTTTCAACCACCAATAAAATTCTTGTCGAACACGGAGCCCAATGGCTTATCCATTCGCAACCCAATATTGGCACCGAAATGAAAATCTTGTTAGGAATGTGCAATGAAGCTTAGTCGCAATATTCTCGTTATCGATGATGAAACTCGCTGGTTGCGCACCATCGATATGTTGCTCAATCGGCATATTCCCGAGGCCAGAACCTACACCTGTGAAAATAGCCGCCAGGCTTTGCAACTTATCAACGATTTGGATATTGCGCTGGTGCTACTCGATCTCAATATGCCCGCCCTCGACGGCCGGCAATTGCTGAGGGATATTCGCGAGCATGCTCCCTATGTCCGAGTGATCGTATTGACAGGACTCAATGAAACCGAAATCGCGGTAGAGTGCATGAAGCAAGGTGCCTACGATTTTATTACCAAAACCAGTTCGACGGACCAGTTGCTGATCGGTGTGCGCCGCGCCATGGAGATGATTGGGCTGGAACGGCGTTACCATCAAATTAAAGAGGGTTTCTTTAATCGCATGAATCTGAGTGCGTTTGACCGAATCCTCACCACTGACATCAAAATGCACGACTGCTTTACTTTCGCTGCCGCTTTGCACGATAGCCGCGAACCCATTTTAATCGAAGGGGAAATTGGCACGGGTAAACACCTGTTTGCGGAGGCGCTGCAACAACAGGTTTGTCCAGAATTACCCTTGTTAACGCTGTCTCTGGCCGATATCTCCCCGCAGATGTTACAGCAAAAACTGTTTGGCGTAGCCAATCAGGCGGGCTTGCTCGATATGGCTGGCTCAGGCTTTTTGCTGCTCACGCATCTCACGCTGGCGAGTGCGGAAACCCAAAGGGTGCTCACTCAACTGTGCCAGCGCAAACGTTATTTTCCACAGGGATCATTGCGGGAAACCGCCCTCAAGTGCCGATTGCTGTTTAGTACCACCGCGCCACTGGAACAACTCGAGCAAAAGGATTTTTCCCACGGATTGCTCTACTGCTTGCAACCACAACGCATCAAACTGCCGCCGCTCAGAGAACGGACCGCCGATATTGGTTTGTTATTGCAACATTTTAATGAGATGGCCTGCCAGGAACTGGGCCGGGATTACCTCGCACTGCCCCACGAGCTCGCGAGCCGATTGGAGCATTACGCGTTCCCCGGAAATATTGCCGAATTAAAATCGTTAACCTTTACCGCGGCGGGGATCAGTAACGGCCAGGAGCTGGCACTCGCGCCTTTTTTTAAGGTGTTAGAACAGAGCCAACAGATGCCTCAAAGTGAACGAATGACCTTCCCAGCGAATTTGCCCACCATTAGAGAAATCACGGAGCAGTTGATCCATGAGGCACTCATTCGCACCAATAACAACCAGAGTGCCGCAGCTAAACTGCTTGGAATAACGCAAAGTGCTTTGAGCCGCCGTTTAGGCAATGCGGGCATGAGTAGAGAAACTGACATCCAAAAACAAAAAGCCAGTGAGAACACGTAATACCGATCCGTGCATGCCCGAATTAATGGCTGAGCTGGAGTTTCGTCAACGCTTCTTTGGATAGGCCAGTGGACTTCATAACAATCGCGAGCTCCACACCGTTGTGAAGCAATTCACTGGCTATTTTCAACGTAGCCTCACGCTGGCCTTTTTCGATACCTTTCTCTATGCCTTTTTCGATGCCCTTCTGTTCCAGTTGCTCTGCTATAGTCATCAGTTCATCTCCATGTTCCGGGTTATACTGGAGCAGCGTAAGCGCGCTCAACGATGAAAGGAAGGGATATTAAGGTAAAACGGAATAGCAACAGGTGAGAAATTCACGTTAGCGATTAGGTATAAGAGAGATAAATTCACCAGATAACGCAATAATGTTATTATCCGATGTAATAAAGGTCAAACCTTCATAATGCGCTTGCGCAACCAGCAATCTATCGAAAGGATCTTTGTGAAATAACTCGGGTAAATGTAATACGTTGAGCGCGTGCTCGCCTTTAATGACAAGCTCCTTGAAACCATTATCAAATAGCCCCGTTCTGAGTTCGTCAGGGTTGATATTGAAATCTGGCTTGTTTAATGCAAACTTGATAGAAACTTCCCAAATACTGGCAGCACTAAAATAAAGCTCATTATCGACGCCTTGAACGATCGCTTTTACCTCTTCCGTGAGGTATTCCGGGCGATAGGCAACAAAAAGTAAAATATTGGTATCGAGTAAATACATTAGTCATACTTCCCTTCAAACATGTCTTGTATTTCATCACTGTTCAGCGCATCGAAGTTATCTGGAACGGTTCCTTTACCCTTAAGGAAACCCAGCTTACGCACAGGTTTCTCCTCCGTGTACGCCACGACTTTTACCAACGTCTTGCCATTACGTGCAATCAGAAATGGCTCTCCTGTTTTCACAACATCGTTTAACAGTTTGGAAAGATTTGTTTTGGCCTCATAGATATTCACCTTTTCCATGACATCCTCCGACTTTGCCATTGTATACATTTTAATCATAACCCCATCCATTATGATTGGTCAAGTCAGACTGACCAGACCAATTTAATGCTACAGTGATATCCGGTGCAACAGCAGGGTATTGATCCTTTTAGGTTCCCGCCACCTCCCCATCCAGTGCTAGAAACGCCGTCGCTTTGCGGTAAGCATCGTCCATGTCGTCCGCCAGCGTTTTCGGGAACGGCAGGATCTTTTTCACCTTGGGAAACATGGCGCTCAGGCTCTCACGCACTTCGGGCTCAGTGGTCAAATACACATAGCCGGCGCAGTAATCCCGCAGTTCATTTTTATAGAGCTTCATCCACCGCGATGCCTGCTTCTCTTGTTCATGCGGTTCTCTCTCATGACCATGCCTTGCCGGAATCCACACCAACGCCACGCGCTGCTGCTGTGTGAGAATGTGTGTCAATCCCGCCAGTAACCTGTCCGTGCGATTCGGCATCTCCAATGCGGGAAAGCGCAGGAATACCACGGGCCAGCGCGAACTGTCGAAAATTTCACTGTCCAGTGTCTCACCGGAATAATGATGTTGTTGGTTCATGTTATTCATCCTTTTCTGCCATCGGGGCACGCAATAGCCCCGTGATAATCAGTAATGCCAGCGCACCCGATGTGTAGAACCACGGCCAGCTAATCCAGCTCACCATTTGCGCACCCGCAATAGTGGCAAGCGTGCTGGCAAACCGTCCTACACCGTAAAAAGCCGCGTAATCGGTGGCGGGTTGCGCCCCGCGCGACCACCCCAATATTCTGGCGCTCAATGCCACAAAAATGCCGCTCACCGCCGCACCCACCGCTATCGCTCCCGCCATGGCGAGCCACGGCTGCCCGAGAACAAAACCGATTGTCATCGCGGCCAATGCCAGCAAGGCCAGCGAAGTGAACGCCATCAGCGCGCCGGAAAGCCCAGCCCGACGCATCAACGGCATAGAGATAACGGCGGTGAGCAGCATTGAGATGGGCCCGAGCGTGCCGACGATCCCGCCGATCTGTTCTATCGGCACATTAAGATCGAGCAGCATCAGGCGGTTCAGTCCCGCAATCGGAAAAATAACGCAGCACGTTAACGTCAATAGTGTGAGTCGCTTGCGCTGTACGGGGTTACGCAGCAGCGCACTTAGGCTCGCGGCGTTCCGGCGCGTAGCGTTCAATGGGCCAGCATGCGGTACCTCTTTCATTAACAGCAGCACCGGTAATACCAGAAGTAATAGGGAGGCCGCGTAACACAGGAAGATCACCTTCCAGCCATAGGTGTGAAACAGCGCGACAAACGCGCCGCCGCCAATCATGGCACCTGTCGATAATGCCCCCAGTTTGCAGGCCGCAGCACGCGGCCGCCAGGTTGAGTGAATGCGTTCTACCGCCAGCGCGTCCAGCGCAATATCCATGGTCGCCATGGTGAACGCCACCAAGAGCCCCATCGCGAACAGGATGCCCATGGCAGCGCCTTCCAGCAGCGCCACCATGGCTACCGTCAATGCCGCCAGCACTTGCATAGGCACAACCCACGCAAGCCGAGGCGGCAATAGCGGTGGACGCCAGCGATCCACCAGCGGTGCCCACAGAAAAGCGACGCCGAGCGGCAGATAGAGCGCGTACAGCCACCCAGCGGCCCCCAGACTGATGCCCTGCGCACGCATAATGGCCGGAAAGCCGCCCTGAATGAGCCCCATGGTCATACCGAAGCCGATATACAGCGCGCTAATACCCACCAATGTGGCTAACTGTTCACGCGTGCGCGGTGCCTGCGTGTCAGACCGTGTTGCTTGTTCCATCGGCATTACCAGCGATAAGCCAGTGAGGCATACACCACACGATCGTTGCCGTAGTTACAGAAGTTATTGGACAGGCACGTAACATAGCGTTTATCGAACAAGTTATTGACGCTGACCTTGCCGCTTAGCCCGTTAAGCGTTGGCGATCTTTTGCCGAAATCGTAACTGACTGACGCATCGAATACGGTGTAGCTCGGCGCATCCAATCGCGTGGCGTTGACGGTGTAAACGTTAGGCGAATATCCCCCCACCGTGCTGCCGACATAGCGCACGCCGCTGCCCACGGTAATCCCCTCTAGTGCGCCGGAGCGGAAGCGATAATCCGCCCAGAGCGAAGCGGTGTAATCCGGAATGCCGATAGGTGCCTGTCCAACATCTGCCCCTAATCCTTTGACCACTTCGGCGTTGGTGTAGGTCAAGGCACCGGTCACATTGATGTTGTCTGTAACCGCCATCTTGCTTTCGAACTCAACGCCGCGTGAGCGCTGTTCCCCGGTTTGGTAGGTGGTGTAAGGGTTGGCGGAGGTCACTACATTACTTTGCGTGATATCAAAATAGGCGAGCGTAAACAGCGCGTTGAAATGAGTAGGTTGGTATTTTACCCCCACTTCGCGCTGCTTCGCCGTGGTCGGCTTAAAGGCGCTGCCGCTGGCATCAGTACCATTGACCGGCAGGAATGACGTGGAGTAGCTGATATAAGGCGCAATCCCCATGTCGAAGTTATAAATCAGCCCGAGCTTACCGCTCACCGCTTCGTCATCCTGCACGCTCCGGGTGTCATTCAGACGGTTATCGGTTCTGGTTCGAATGGTGTCGTAGCGCATGCCACCCACCAGCGTCCAACGATCGATATCGATCTGATCCTGCGCGTAAAAACCGGCCTGATTGGTGTGCTGCTTCTGATTGGTGATGCGCGCCAGCGCCAGGTTGGTCGCCACGCCGTATACCGGGTTCAGGAAATCAATGGAGGGTGCACCGCCATAATCCCGAATTTGCGTCCAGTCAGATTGTTGATAATCAAAACCGAATAAGGCCGTGTGATACAAACGCCCGGTATCAAATTCAGCCTGAAGTTGCAGATCGGATGTCAGACCGCGCAGCGTTTCATCCGTTCCGAGCGCATAACGCGAGATAGTATGCCCATCGGCCCCCATGCTGGACGTCCCTACGCTCTTGGTCACCGTTGAGTGATCGAGATAGCGGAAGTTGTGGCGCACACTCCAGGTGTCATTGATGCGGTGCTCAAACTGATACCCCACCATGCTCTGCTTACGATCGAACTGATCGAACGCCGGATCGCCGTCGTTGAAATTACGGGGAATTTTCCCTGCCGGGCTGGGCCACAGTGAACCGACGGTGGGCAACACGCCGTAGTATCCCCCTTCGGGATCGTGCTGGTAGCTCATATTCAGCGTGAATGAGGTATCGGTATCGGGGATCCAGGTCAGAGAGGGCGCGACATAGACACGTTCTTCTTTGGTATTCACCACCTGCGTGTCCGATTTACGGCCAAGCGCCACCACGCGATAGAGCAACGAGCGATCGTCATTGAGCGGCCCGGCGGAATCCACACCAAGCTGCATCCGGTTATGGCTGCCGTAGAGCATCTCAACCGCGTGCTGCGGCTCGCTGGTAGGCACCTTGGAAATCGCATTGATCAACCCGCCGGGCGTCACACCGCCATACAGCGTAGACGATGGGCCTTTGAGGAATTCAATGCGCTCGATGCCATAGGTTTCAATCTGCGGAATGGCATAGCCGCCGCCGCGCAGCAAACGCAAGCCATCAAGATACTGGTTGCTGTCGGTCGGTGAACCAAAGCCACGAACATAAGGCAAATCATAACGCGATGCCGAACCGCGAACTTCGGCCGCCACGCCCGATGAATAGCGCAGTGCCTGAACCAAACTTTGCGCGCCCTGCGCGTCAGCCTGTTCGCGGGTAATCACGCTGACCGACTGTGGTGTTCTCATCAGCGGAGTGTTGGTTTTGGTGCCAGAGGTACTGTTGCTGGCAACATAACCCACAACAGGGCCAAGTCGGCTATTCCCCTGTGCCTGAACCACCATGGTATCGGGCGTTCCCGCTGATGCGCTCCTCGCCGAAGGGGGCAATACATAAATCTGTACCGTGGTTGCATTACTAAAGCGGTAGCCCAACCCGGTGCCATTGAGCAGGGTTGCCAACGCCTGCTCTGCGCTCAGCGTGCCGCGAACGGGGTTGCCCATAGCGGCCATTTCCTGTTGTTCACGGAAAACGACTGACAGGCCAGTGATACGACCAATGTCATTCACCGCCTGAGTGACCGGTTTCGCCGGGAGATTAAAACTAAATTGCTGCGCTGCGTGCTGCTGAACCTGCGTTGCGGCGCTGTTCGCACCGCTAAAGCTGGTCAATAAAAGGGTGGCGAACAGGTAGCCGGCCTGGTGTGCTCTTTTTTGTTTCATTAAGGAGATCCTTATCTCGTGTCATGAACTGCGAGCGCGTTAATAATAGTAATTATCATTTGCACTCTCACTACGTTCACGAATGAGGAAACGGATCACTGAACCCTGAAAATGAACTTTTTAATCAAAAAATCACAACACATTGTAAAATATGAAATTATTATGGCGAGAGAATCACCAGTCGTTCGGTCACTTTGCGCATCTGGAACCCGACACTGGCTTGCAAAGAGGCCAATGCCGCATCGCTATCCGCCAGCGAGAAGCTACCGGTCACCGTTTCATTGGCCAACGCGGATGCTGAGATGAGAATACGCCCAGAACGATAGCGTTCCACCTCACGCACCACATCGGCCAAGCGAGCGCGATAGAAAATATAACGTCCGTCGCGCCAGGCCATTTCGTCTGCAACATTCACGCTGACAGGCGCATGAGTACCGCTGGCACTAAAGCGCGCCTGTTCGCCCGGCTTCAGCACCGTTGGCGTCATCGCGCCACCGGCTGTCACCGCGACGCTCCCCTTTGCCAGGGTCACCAGTGCAGCGTCATCGATCAGCCGTACATCGAATTGTGTGCCAAGCACCCACACATCACCGGCCGCCGTCGCCACCACAAAGGGCGTTTGCGACGGTGTGACATCAAAAAAAGCGGCACCGCGCAGCAAGTGGACGCGCCGCCCTTGCGGCGTAAACGCTACGCTGAACGCGCTATCCGCATCCAGCAATACCCGCGAGCCATCTGCCAGCGTTACGTCACGACGTTCGCCTTTGCTCGCCACGTGGCTCGCCGTCACATCCTGCATCCAGTAGGGATTTTCCAACCATAGAACCCCTGCCATCACCAACGCACAACAGGCACTGGCCGAGACCAGCCACCGCCTTGCGCGTTGATGGCGTTTTGCCTGCTTGATTGCCGTGAGATAAACCGCCAGCGCGTCAGACTCCTTTTCCGCCAGTCGCTTGCCCGGTGCCGCAGTGGCCTGCCACACCGCCTCGACTGCGCGATAGGCGTCATCGTGGGCGGGATGACTCTGTCGCCACTGGTCACAGGCGGCACGCTGAGCGCGCGAAGGATTATCCCGCAGAGAAATAAACCAGTCGCGCGCTTGTTCGCGGATCTGCGTCTCAGTCGGTGTCATCGTGCTCGCCTCCTATGCGCGCTTCGCAGGCAGCGACGGCCCGCGCCATGTGTTTTGCCACCGCACGGGATGAAATGCCCATCACCGTAGCGATTTCCGAGAAGCTGCGTCCATGCACCCGATTGAGCAAAAAGATATGCCGCGTTTTTTGCGGTAAGGCAGCCAGGATTTCATCAATGTGATGGATGTTCTGCTGTGCGGAGACAATCTCTTGTGGCGACTCGGCTTCCTCAGCGTAGTGCTCGGGCAGCACACCCTGAAGGTAATCCGCTTTGGTTTTTTCCGCTCGCAAATGGTCAATTGCCGCATTACGCGCACAGCGGGTGAGGTACGCGGCAGAGTCGCCCTTCCACTCAACCGCCTTTTCCCACAAGCGCAGAAAAATATCCTGCACCAGGTCGCTGGCGATATTACGGCACCCCACCCGACGCCGGATCTGCCGTTCCAGGCGCTCATGCTCTGTGAGGTATAACGCGGCGAGATCCTTGCTTTTGTCGGTCATGACATCGAGCCCCGAACGGTAGTAAAAACAGTGCCGAACCGCGCAAGGATCCTGTGCCACAAGGCGGGAAGAATGGGCTGAACGGACGGCAATTATTGCTGATGTTATCAACCGTTTCCAGCAAATAAAAATGATAATCAATGCATTACGTTAAGTACGGTTATCGCTTTGGTGGTTTGCAGTGGAGATATGCATTGCATGGGATTATCCTACACTTAGTGGTGAAAACACGCACAGGAATCCCATTTACCGATCAAATGACGCGAGATTACGTTATGGAATTAAAGGATTATTACGCCATCATGGGCGTAAAATCGACTGACGATCTCAAGACCATCAAGACCGCCTATCGTCGATTGGCCCGCAAATACCACCCGGATGTCAGTAAAGAGCTCGACGCCGAAGCACGGTTTAAAGCCGTGGCTGAAGCGTGGGAAGTGCTGAGTGATGAACAGCGGCGAGCAGAGTATGACCAACTGTGGCAACACCGTAATGATCCGCAGTTCACTCGGCAGCCGCAACATGAAAGTGACCAGCGCTATAAGGCTGAAGACGTTGACGATCTTTTCTCCTCTATCTTTGGTCAACATGCACGCCAGTCACAGCAATCCCGCGCAGCCCGTGGTCATGACATTGAAATCGAAGTCGCAGTATTCCTCGAAGAAACCCTTAGCGAACACAATCAAACCATCAGTTACAGGCTACCGGTGTATAACGCCTTCGGCATGGTAGAGCAGGAAATTCCCAAAACGCTCAATGTGAAGATACCGGCAAGCGTGGGCAACGGTCAGCGCATTCGCCTTAAAGGCCAGGGAACACCGGGTGAACACGGTGGGCCGAATGGCGATCTGTGGTTGGTTATCCATATTGCACCGCACCCGCTGTTTGATATCGTGGGCCACGATTTGGAAATTGTCGTCCCGCTTGCTCCTTGGGAAGCAGCACTGGGCGCAAAAGTCACCGTACCGACACTGAAAGAGAGCATTCTGCTGACCATCCCTGCGGGCAGTCAGGCAGGTCAACGGTTACGTATCAAAGGTAAGGGGCTTATCGGTAAACACCATACCGGCGATCTGTACGCTGTGATAAAAATCGTGATGCCACCGAAACCGGATGACAGCACCAGCACCCTGTGGCAACAGTTGGCAGACGCCCAACCATCCTTTGATCCTCGCAAAACATGGGGGAAAGCATAATGTCGACAGTAACCATCACCTTTACCGTTACTGAGTTTTGCCTGCATACCGGCGTTTCGGAAGATGAACTGAGTGAAATTGTCGGCCTGGGAGTGATTGAACCTCATGAAGATGAACACTCATGCTGGCAATTTGACGATCGTGCAGCCGCGATTATGCAGCACGCCCTACGTTTAAGAAGAGAGTTAGCGTTAGATTGGCCCGGTATCGCCGTAGCCCTGACATTATTGGAAGAGAACGCACAGTTGCGCCTAGAAAATCGACGGCTGCAACAGCGTCTGTCCCGCTTTATTACACACACCTGAGCGGTATCAACACGCTAAAGAAAACGCAAAACAAAGGGGCCGGCCTTCGCCTGCCCTTTTGCACACAATGAAGCGCTTTATGCTATAACTATGGCTATCAGTGCTTAATAAAGGGATGCTGCATCTTGTCACAGCCAAAATTTATTAGCGCAATTATTTTCATTGTGATTCTGACCACCAGCATTTTTACCAGTTTTATTGTTAATGAGTATCTCGGGCTCAGAAGCTATATGGGATATATTGCGGAGAATGGCAAATCTGCGCTATTTCATGAAGAATATATTAACCAAAATATTGCCTTCCGCCTCTCCAGGGCGTTTTCGCCTTCAGCATCCGTTATCGATAACAAAGTGAACATACCGCATGATATCTGTCAGTATGCCGAGTCAGTGGGCGAAACCTATGGTTTGAACTTACTGAAACAGACTTTGCCTACGCTCAGTGGAACGTTACAGACACGCAACCCGGAGTGCGCGGACTGGAGCCAGGATGTTGCCGCACTGGCAAATATTCAGGAGTATGAAGCGGGTGCCTCCTCAACGTACAGTTTCTCGAACTACACCGGTTATACCTTCAATAACGTCAGATATTATATCGACTTGATCAATAACTACATTTATATCAATCGACTGGTCGATACGCACCACTATACTTTTAATAACTGGCTGGTCAGCAATGATGGTCGCATCGATATTGACCGCAGCGCGCTGACAATAAATATCGATGCAACTGCATTAAATGATTTGCATAATGGCAATAATATTGTCTCACACATTTACCGCGACGGTTATACCGAAAAAAACATAATCAGTATGCTGACACCCGTTTTTCAAAATAATACAATTAAAGGCGTTATCGTTACCGATATTAATATCAGCGATCTGGCGACGTCATTTTATACCGCTGAACGTCCATTATTGTGGCGGTTCCTTTCACTCTATGTCACAGACAATACAACCGGCGATAACATTGTTTTCCACCGTCCCACACTGCGTTCTGTGGCGCTGATCAGTCACCAGGAAAAAATCACTCGTTACTATACCTTGCATATCAAACTGGATGGGATCTATATCGTCCTTAATATGTTATGGCTGATTGCGCTTTACGTGCTCAGCACCTGGTTACTCTGCCGCTATGCCAGACAGCAACTGGTTCGCCACCAGTCTCTGTCGCGAGATAATGTGACTGATGCCATGACGGGCCTGTATAACCGTAAAATAATGACCCCCATGCTCGATAAAAAGATTCAGGCATTGATCAACAGAGATATTTCAGTAACGGTCGCGGCGGTGGATATCGATGGATTAAAGAGAATCAATGATACCCTTGGTCATCATCTGGGCGACAAAGCGATCCAGTTTTTGGGTAAGGCGCTGGCGCACTCTATTCGCAAAAGTGATTACGGCATTCGGTTGGGTGGCGATGAGTTTTGCCTGATTCTGATTGATTATAACCTGACGACATCACAGGATGTCATTGCGCGGGTTTATAGCAATCTGGCAGAAACCGATAAAGAAAAATTGACGGCGTTTTCTTACGGTATTTATCAATTACGTCCCGGCGACACGTTAGATACTGCATTATTAAAAGCAGACGATTTACTGTACCAACACAAACGCAATAAATACACACCGCGATAATACCGCCCTGCACTGCCCGGAAATACGGGTTTATGCGGATAAGTCGGGGCGCAAAATGCTCGCCCCGACCTGGCATTCACGCCTTAGAGCGATTCACCGTTGGTGGCGATAACATCCTGATACCAATAGAAACTCTTCTTACGGTAGCGGGCCAACGTGCCGTTACCGTCGTTATCCTGATCGACATAAATAAAACCGTAACGCTTGTTCATTTCTGACGTCGATGCACTGATAAGATCGATGGGTGCCCAAGAGGTATAGCCCATCAATTCCACCCCGTCTTTCACCGCTTCTTTCATCTCTTTCAGGTGCGACTGGAAGAACGCAATACGGTAATCATCGTTCACCTGATGATTTTCATCGATCTGATCCACAGCGCCCATGCCGTTTTCCACCACGAACAACGGGATCTGATAACGATCGTACATATCGTTGAGCGCAATCCGCAGCCCAACCGGATCGATCTGCCAGTCCCATTCGGTGGTTTTCAGGTAGGGGTTCTTCACGCCACCGGCAATGTTACCGCCCACTTTATCCATCTTGTCGGCGTTGACGCTGGTGACCAGCGACATGTAGTAGCTGAAAGAGAGGAAATCCACCGTATGCTGTTGCAGGATCTCTTCGTCACCCGGCAGCATGTCGATATGAATGCCTTTTTCCGCGAAACGGCGCGTCATGTGGCGCGGATAACGTCCGCGAATCTGCACATCACTAAAGAAGTAGTTGAGCTGGTTTTCGCGGTACGCCAGCAAAATATCTTCCGGCGCACAGCTTTCCGGGTAGGTCAGCAAGCGCGTCAGCATGCAGCCAATTTTCGCCTCTGGGCAGAGGCGGCGACAATGTTTTACCGCCAGCGCGCTGGCAACAAACTGGTGGTGCAGTGCCTGATAAATCACGGTTTCGATCTCATCATTCGAGAAACGCTCCGGCACAATCCCACCCGTGGTAAACGGGTGACGGATGATGCTGTCGATCTCATTGAACGTGAGCCAGTACTTCACTTTCTCTTTATAACGCTCCAGCACGGTAACGGCGAATTTCTCAAAGCAATCCACCGTTTTTCTGCCATTCCAGCCGGCAAAATTGTTGACCAGATAGATCGGCATTTCGTAATGAGACAGTGTTACCAGCGGCTCAATACCGTTGTTGCGCAGTTCATCAAACAGTTCGTCATAGAAGCGTAGCCCCTCTTCATTCGGCTGCTCTTCAATCCCAGTGGGGAAAATACGTGTCCAGGCAATGGAGACGCGCAGCACCTTGAAGTTCATCTCGGCAAACAGGGCAACATCTTCACGAAAACGGTGATAAAAATCGATACCGCGGCGTTTAGGGTACGGGCTGGCGTCAGTAGCGGCGATAGCATCGGCAATCTGCTCGTCGGTGATTTTATAGTGCTTTTCATACTCTTCACGCTTCAGATTCTTTTTGTGAATCGCCATGTCTGCCGTGGAGAGCCCTTTGCCTCCCTCATTCCATCCGCCTTCCACCTGATTGGCCGCCACTGCGCCGCCCCACAAAAAACCTTTTGGAAAACCGGTAATTGCTGAATCTTTCATATTTTCTCTCCCATTGATGGTTAAACGGTGGCGCTAAACAGGGTCATTAATGTGTTGCTGTTATTTACGCGATGTTGTTCGGTGGCTGAAATCGACTGATAGTCATCGGTGTTGGCGATCACCACGGGCGTTGTCACATCGAAGCCTTTGGCGATCAGCGCCTCAAGATCGAAGGTCACCAGCAGTTGCCCGGTGGTCACACGATCCCCTTCATTGACGTGGCTGGCAAAATGCTCACCGTTGAGCCGCACCGTATCGATCCCGACGTGCACCAGCACTTCCACGCCATCATCAGAGGTGATCCCGATGGCATGTTTGCTGTGGAACAGCTTCGATACCACGCCGTTCACCGGCGACGTCACTACGCCCTCAGAAGGGAAAATCGCAATACCTTTGCCCATGATTTCACTGGCGAAGACGGCATCTTTCACCGAGGTGAGCGGCACGATAGTGCCATTGAGCGGTGCCGCCAGCGTGATGCCCGGTAACAGACTTTGGCTGCTGGCCGAGGTCACGGGTGTGGATGCGGCGGTATTCTGCGGCGCGGCCTTCGGTTGTTCTCCGAGTGACTCATCGAAGCCCAGCAGGTAGGTCAATAGGGCCGAGAGCGTGAACGACATGCCGATACCAATCAGGTAATAGGCAAACGTGGTGGTCATAAAGGCTGGCAACGTGGTCAATGCCGGGAACACATAGGCCATAACCGTGGTGCCCATCGAACCGATAAAGCCACCCGCGACCGTACCGGCAATCAGCGATGCCACCAGCGGGCGCTTATATTTGATAGAGATACCGTAGACGATAGGTTCGGTCACGCCAGCAAACAGCGCAGGCACCATGCTGGACAGGGCAAAGGATTTCAGCTTTTTGTCCTTGGCTTTCAGGAACACGCCGAACGCGGCTCCCGCCTGAGCAAAGGTCGCGGCGGCCGTCGCCGGTTTAATGGTGTCAAAGCCGCGCAGCGCCAGGTTATTGAGCATCACCGGCACCATGCCCCAATGCAGGCCAAAGATCACCAGCAGCGTCCAACCACCGCCCAGGATCGCCCCGGTCAGCATGCCGCTCACGCCATTCATGTAAGCGATACCCGCACCGATACCGTCCCCGAGGTAGACACCAATCGGCCCGACGGCAATAACAATCACCGGCACCATGATCAGCATCCCCAACATCGGCACGGCCACCATCTCGATACTTTGGTGAATCAGGCGTTTTAACAATCGCTCCAGATAGGAGTAGGCCCAGATAGCCAGTATCGCCGGGATCAGCGTGGAGGAATATTTCATCAACACCACCGGAACCCCGAGAAACTCGACAATATCCCCCTGCTTTGCCATCAACCCAGTAAACGTCGGTTCCAGCAACGCACCGACAATCGCCACGGAAACAAACGGATGCGCATTGAACGCCTTGGCACAGGAAAACGCCAACAGCAGCGGCAGGAAATAGAACACGCTGTTGCTCGCTGCCGCCAGAATCTTATAGGTACTGCCTGCGGTATCAATAAAGTGGTAGGTCGACAGGATCACCAGAAACGCTTTCAGCATCCCTGCACCGGCCAATGCGGGCACAATCGGCACCAAGATAGAGGACATTTTATTGAAAAGACGTCCGACAAGATTGCCTTTCTTGCCATCGGCTTCACCTTCGCTGTCCGAGGAGGCATCGCCTTTAATGCCAAACTCGTCCACCAAAAGGCGATACACGGTGGTGACGTCATTGCCAATCACCACCTGATATTGGTTATTACTTTCGACGGCCAGAATAACGCCATCGAGTTTATCCAATGCTGCTTTATTAAATTTTTTGCCATCTTTTAGGGAAAATCTTAAGCGAGTAATACAGTGAGTTAAAGAAACAACGTTCTTTTCACCACCAATAAGCTCCAGTATTTCCCCGGCAAGTAAACGAAAATTACTCATGGGCTGACCTCGATAATAGTCATCGTCGTATTTTTATTACAGAATGAATAAGCAGCTATTTAAGCGCTTGCAGTAAACCCCATCGTGAGAACGGTCTTTAAAATTTTATTTCCTCACATGTTCAATATGTATAGAAAGAAACATCATTTCATCATCGGTTAACGAACGGCCATAATCATGACTAATAAATTTATTCACCCGTTTGGCACATTCATAGGAGGCAGAATATTTTAACGCCACAACGTCATGCAGCGAACTGTCATCGCTGGTGACATAAGTGTTACTCAGCAAGCGATGCGCGAAAAATTTCAGGTGAGTAACAAACCGTTGAAAATTTATTGAGTCTTCTTCATATTCGATTTTGAAATGGTATTTAACAATATTCAGAATATCCTGAATCACTTTCGACACCGCTTTTATATCCGGCATAGCGCCGTCTTTCTGCGAGTTCAGCAGATGCAGGGCAATAAATCCGGCTTCGTCTTCAGGCAACGCCACGTGGAGTTGGGCATTAATTTCAGCAATCGCCCATTGGCCTATAGTAAACTCATTGCGGTAGAGGCGCTTGATATCCCACAGCAGCATATTTTCGACATAAGTACCCTGCCGGGTTCTTTCGATAGCAAAACTCAAGTGGTCGAGCAAAGAGGCATAAACGCTTTTGTGAATTTTTCGGTCAAGTTTGCTGGTCGCCTGCTTAACGATATCGAGAACGATATTAAACAGCGCATCAGGAACATCCTTAAACGCCTCGCTGGTTTTATCGATGCTGTTCTCTTCATCGAGACGAAATATTTTTTGAATACAGGCCTCATCGACCAGGTCATCGGTTTTTTTGTTAAAACCAACGCCTTTTCCAATAACAACGCACTCCTTGCCGCTAAAATCGCGTGCAACGATGACATTGTTATTCAGAACCCGTTGTATTCTCATATTCCACCCAAAAAAAAAGGCAAAACGTAAAAGAGTCTTTTATCTCTTTTAGGTTTTGCCTGTTATTCAAACAGTAACAATCCATGCCTGAGAATACACCATAACCCGGTATACCTTGCAAGCGGGGGATGTTTGATTTTCGTTTTATTGTGATGATTATCACGCATTAACAAAACATTCACAACGCCCCACCGCCAGCATAAAATGTGGAAACAAACACATCCTTGTCGCAGTGTTTTCGCGCTCAACGTGGGTCGAGCAGTGCTAACCGATCCCGAATCTGTTCCCGCCAGGTGCTCGACAAGGTTTCAATCTGATAAACCGCTTCCAGCGCCTCACGGTCGGCGGCCAGATCGAAAAGGATATCCTGCACGCGATTCAGCGGCCATTGACCGTAAGGGCGTTCCAACAACTCAAACGTGGCCCCCGCGTAAACCTCGCCCTCCTGCAACACGCGATAGAACCAGCCGTTGCGGGATTGCGCGTGCATCAAAGCCGGTGCGGCATCATCTTCCAGTCGTCCCGCCATGGTATTACAGGCAATCCGCCCCCAGGATACCTGAAGCAGAGCCGTACCCACTTTGAAGATGTCACCGGCGCACACGCTCTGTTCAGTCATCCCCTGCGTCGAAAAGTTTTCACCAAAAATGCCCGGTGCGTCGAATAGCGCAGCGCGATCGGGGTACTTAGCGCGCCAGAAAGCATAATGTTCCCACGCATAGTGTAATAACGCACAGTCCGGATCCGGGTAGTAGGTTTTATCCCCCTGCTCGGTTTCCAGGCCGTGAGAATGAATCCAGGCCCGCTCGGTAAACACCTTCTTCTCATGGGGGGGCGTTGTTGATGTCGCATTGCACAAAATACGGGATAACGTTGCTGTGTGTTCCATAACGCGTTCACGTTCCATAAAATCTCCACCCTCAATGCAGGTGCTCCCCAGCACGCCGGGGAGCAAACAATCAGAACTTGTAGGCAATTCCCGCCCAGAAATTGCGCCCTTGCTCAATGAACCCGTAGTTATAGGCATACTCGGTATCGAACAGGTTATTGACCGAAGCATTGACGCTAACGCCATGGCCGACATCGTAATCCGCACGCAAATTGGTCACGGTGAAGCCAGCAGCGCGCTGTTTCGCGTCACTGCTGTTGTAAGCCGAGGAGCGCGCCTCCTGCGACAGGGTGAAGCTTAAGGGTTCCCAAGGCTTGAAGGTCATCCATGCCACCAGCGTGTGCGTCGGCAAATCAGTCACTTTACCGACTTCATCCTGTTTCACATCAGCATGAATCAGGCCGTAGCTCAGGCCAAGATCCAACATCTCGGTCACTTGTCCTTTTACACCGAGATCCAGACCGGTGTAGTCCACACGCCCGCTGTTACGGTTTTGCAGGGTATTGGCATCAATGGTATGCCCCAGAATCGCATCATTGACGCGGTTATAATAGACGCTGACATCATAGCCCCAGTCGCGGGTAAAGGTGCCGTTCCAGGTCACATCAACCGTTTGCGCCCGTTCTGGATTCAAGTGCGGATTGACCAGCACCGTCTGGCCGTTATAGGCGGGTTTCGAGGTGGTGTAACGCTCTTTGAGCGTAGGGAAACGTGTGCGATCCGAGAAAGAGAGCGACAGCGTATCTTCATTGGCGAAGTGATATTTGGTCATCAACTGCCAGTTAAAGGCATTCTGGCTATTGTTGGCGTAATGGGTAATATCGCCGTTTTTCTCGTGTTTCATACCCTGACGGCTGTCGCGCCAGTCATAGCTGATACCGGCGACTACGTCGAGGTTATCGGCCGCAGCCCATTGGTATTCACTCGCCAAAGACCAGGTGCGATCTTTGTAGCGGTCAAACGGCGCATCGACAGCGCCCCGTTCCCGGTGCACATCATCCTTCCAGTTCACGGCAAACGAGAGCAAATCACGGGTGCGGATATCGGCGGCAAGTTGCAGCCCGGCTCCGTTAGTAAAATCGGAGTAATGGCTGTAGTTCCCTTTACGGTTCTTCAGATCGGCCAGTGATTGATACATCAACAGCGTATTTTCGAAGGTATCGCGATAGAGACGGCTCTTCAGGGTGTAGCGATCGCCAAGCTGCGTAGTGCCCTGATAGTAATAGCTCTCTTTGTCATACTGCGGCCAGTGCCAGTAACGAGATTTCTGGTCAGGATTTGTACCCGTGTAGGGCGGGTTCTCTTTGCTACCGTCCTGATTGATATAGGTAAACACGTATTCGTCGTTTTCGCGCGGGGTAAAGCCCACTTTGACGATCCCACGTTTATCATCCGCTGCGGAGTTAATCATCTTGCCATTCTGACCGGCAACCGGATTGTCTACGCTGCGCGGCAGACCAAGGAAATCCTGTTTTACCCGACTACCGCTGAGCTGAATATAGCCCGTGTCATTACTGGCGCCCAGGGATGCCTGGGTGTCGAAGGCGTTAGTTTTGCTTCGGCTCCAGCCCTGACGATATCCCACGCTGGCTTCCAGCGGTTTGGTCGGTTTTTTGCTGGTAATATTGATGGCACCACCCATCTGGTTCGGGCCTTGCAGCAACGACGAATAGCCTTTGGACACTTCCAGCGACGCCAGATCGGAGGTGAGAAAACGCCCTAAATCCAGATTGCCGTCATAAGGAACATAGACCGGTACGCCGTCAAAATAGACCGGCACCTGGCGGCTATCAAAGCCACGTACCTTGACCTGTTGCTCATTACGTCCGCCGGATTTTTGCAACACCACGCCGGGCACCACGCTCAGCGCCTGCGCCACATTACGTTTATCCAGCTTCTGTATGGTTTCCTGATTAAGCACCGTGGTGGTAGCCGCAGGCACCGGGCTCGACCACACGGTCATGGTATCGCTTTCCAGCCCAGCAACAGCGTTATGCGCGAAAGCAAGCGACAGCGCGGTGTAAAGATAATTTCTCTTGAATCTCATTGTTATTATGTCCTTTTTTATTTTCACTAACGCGGCGAGTCTGGCTCCAGACGCACCTTGATATCCGCTGGCGGCGCGTAATAGGGCGCCGAGGTCACAAACAGCGTGATGCCACAATCGAGATAATCCGGCAGGGTGGCGAGCGTAATGCCGCCGGTCAGCGCCAGCGTGCAAGCAGGCGCGAGCGTGGGAGCGAGGCGGGCAATGTTCGCCGCCTGCTCAGGGGTAAATTTGTCGAGCTGTATGCAGTCAGGTGCCGCACGCAGCGCCGCCAGCGCCTCGTCCGGCGTATCCGCCTCTACCACGATCTTTCTTTCCGGCGCATGGCAGCGCAGTTGGCTCACCATGGCAGGCCAGTCATCGCCGTTTGCGAGAAAGCGGCGGTGATTGGCAAACAGCAGGATGGTTTCACTGCATCCGGCGCGATGAATCAACCCGCCAGCGGCCTGCACCGCCTGGGTAGCGAGCAACTTGGTGCCGGGAATCATTTTGCGCGTGCAGGCGATATGCCCGTCAGGATGGTGCTGGCGCAGCAGATCCAGCATGCGCGCCAGATAGCCAGACACGCCGCAACTCCATTCCAGTACATTCTGCACCGCCTTCCATCCCTGATGCAGCGCCGCCACCGAGCCGCTGGCACACAGCAAGGTCTGCCCGGCCACCACGCGTTCGCCGTCATTCACCGAGGCGGTCACACTCACCCCAAGTGACGTGAGCATCTGCCGCGCAGCGGCAATCCCGCTGACACAACCGCCCTGCCGATGAAAAAAGGTGATATGTCCCGGCTGCCCACCAATACCGAGCGCCTGGGTCGTCAGATCGCCCCCCTGAATATCCTCCAGTAGCCAAGCGTCAGTGAGTGCCTGCGGAAGGAAAATCATGATGTTGCCCCGAGCGGCACGCTGTCCCAATAGATCAACGCCCAGTCACGACTCGATGGCGCTATCGTGCTGACATTCTGCTGTTGATACCAACGGTAAAGCCGCTCACGCTCGTCATCGCTGAGTGTGCCGAAGCTCCATTTCACGTTCTCTTCGAAGCGTGCATAAGTACTGTTATCCTGCTGGCAGTTGGGTCCACGGATAAAATCGACTTGTGCATAAATCCCCATTTGATACAGCACATTGAGGGCATAGATATAGTTAGGCAGTTCCACCACCTCGCGTCCTAACGCCCGCTGAATCACCGGCGACATAAACGAGGTGCTGACCAGATGCGTGGTGTACACGCGCAGCCGTGCCTGCCGGTTCAACTTCTCCATGGCCTGCCGCATATCGGCCACCAGCGTCGAACGCGACGCCACCGCGATATCACACACCGGCAGTGCGTCCCACTCCTCTTCCCAGGCACGGCGCACCCAGGTCACGTTATCCGCACCTTGCTGTCGCGCGCGGCGCTCTGCCACCTCCAGCATGCCCGGGCTGTAATCCACGCCGTACACCGTCTCCAGGTTATCCGCCAGCGCCAACGCTACGGTGCCCGGACCGCACCCCATATCAAACAGCGACTGCGCACCGCGCAAGTCAATCTTTGCCACCAGTTGTTGCAGGTAGCTGTCCTGGGGCGAAGCACAATTCTCCACCATCTTCTCCGCCCGCTTATCCCAGTGGTCGGGCGTTTTTTCGGTGCGATGGGCCAGCGCCAGTTGCTGGCGGTAAAGGCCTGCAAAATCAATGTCATCAATCAGCATTGCTATCCCTTATCAATGAGAGCCATACAAATGGCGGTGAATCTGCGCCGGGGTTACCCGGTACAACGCGGCGAGCCTGTCGGTGTGCAATTGTTCTGCGGGAGCGCCTTGAGTCACCCGGCCATCGGGCTCCACCATCACCACGCTGTCGGCAATTGCGCGTGCATGAAGAGGATGGTGTGTCGCCATCAACAACGTCATCCCCTGCTGTTTCAGCGCCACCAGCGTTTCCAACAGATCGATTTGGTGACCAAAATCCAGGCTGGAAGCCGGTTCATCCAGCAGTAACAAGCGTGGCTTTTGCGCTAACGCTCGGGCAATCAGCACCAGTTGCCGTTCACCGCCGCTCAGCAGGTTCCAACGACGCTCGGCCAGATGGGCGATCCCAAGCGCAGTGAGCTGCTGCACCGCCGCGTCTCGTTCGCGCTGACCGGGCACGGCAAACGTGCTCATGTGCGGCGTCAACCCCATCATCACCATATCGAGCACGCTAAAGGCGAATGCGCCTTCGTGCGCCTGCGGCACCCAGGCCATCACGCTGGCGCGCTGCGCATCTGAATAGCGGTGCAAAAGGGTATCGGCCAGCACAATCTCGCCGGAAAGCAGCGGCAACACGCCAAGAATGGCGCGCATTAACGTGGTTTTCCCGCAGCCATTGGCGCCCAGCAAACAGCAGGCACTGCCCGCGGGTAGGGAAAACGCCACATCGCGTAATACCGTGTGGCGGGCATAGCCCACCGTGGCCTGCCGCACCTCGAGCAGCGACATCATCGGCCCCCTCGTAACAGCAGCAGTAGGAAGAACGGCGCACCGATAAAGGCGGTCAGAATGCCGAGTGGAATTTCAGTGGCACTCAGGGCGCGCGCCAGCGTATCGGTCAGCAGCAGCAAAATGGCACCGATGCTCATGGCAACCGGCAACAAACGCTGATGATTGTTGCCCGTCAGCAAGCGGCCAATATGCGGCACCACCAGCCCGACCCAGCCGATAACGCCCGCTACGGCTACCGCGCTGGCCGTCATCAGCGTGGCGCACACAATCAGCCCCATGCGCAAGCGTGTGACATTAATCCCCAGCGTACGAGCTTCATCATCTGCCAGCGTCAGCAGGTTCATGCGCCAGCGCAGCAGCAGCAACGGCAGCATGCCCAGCAGGATGATCGGTGCACACAGGTCAAGATCGGCGCGCGTCACCGTGGAAAGTCCACCGAGCAGCCAGAAGGTGATGGAGGGCAACTGGGTATAAGGATCGGCGAGGGTTTTGATCAGCGAGATCCCCGCGCCGCACACCGTTCCCAGCGCAATGCCGACCAGCACTAACGTCAACACCGGATCGTGCCGCGTCACCTGTCGGGTGATCAGCCAAACCCCGGCCACCACCAGCAATCCACCGGCAAATGCCAGTAACTGGATCAACAGCAGCGGCAAGCCCAGCCAAATCGCAACGCAGGCACCGAGGCCCGCCCCCGCCGCCACGCCGAGAATATCGGGTGAGACCAGCGGGTTACGAAACATCCCCTGATAGGTAGTACCCGCCCCCGCCAGCGCAGCGCCAATCAGCAACGCCGCGGCGATGCGCGGCAGGCGGATCTGCCAGAACACGATCTGATCTTGCGGCAAATGTCTGTCAGGGCTGAAAAGCAGCCCGATCACTTGATGAAGGCTTAAGGGATAAGCGCCGGAAAACACCGCCAGCGCGATGCACAGTAGCGCCAGGGTGCTCAACAGCGTAAACAGGGTTGCCGTTCTCATTGCGCGTTAACGATTCGGTTAAACTGGACCTCGCTCAGCGGCGCATGCCAGAACAGCGTGGCAAAACGCATCATGTCAGCTTCAAAGGAACGTGCCACGTCCTTGTCCAGCCAGGCGTGCAAGCGTCGCAAGCCGAGCAGCCGATTGATGCCCGGCGGCGCATCCAGCCAGCCAAACGGCAAGCCGCTAAGAAACAGGATGCGTTTTTGCGCCACGGCCTTCACCCCCTGCCATACCGGATCGTGAGTCAGCGTGTGCAGGGTCGCGGCCTCCTGCACCAAAATCATGTCTGGCTGCCAGGCCAACAGGTTTTCCAGCGACACCTGCGCCAATCCCTGACGTCCCGGCAGTTGCGCGACATTTCTCAACCCCAGCAGTTCGGCCGCTTCCGTGTGCAAGGAGCCGGCCAGCCCGGTTTCCAACCCGCTGGCACCGCGCGCCGCGTAAAAGCGCACGTTAGCGGCATCCGAGTGGGCGAAGGACTGCGCCTCCTCAATAAACTGACGCGCCAGTTCCGCCTGCGGTTCGGTGCGAAACGCTACGCCAAGCGCGTTCCCGATCGCCTGTAACTGCTGCGGCGTGCGTGCCAGCGTGCCCTTGATCAGTAGCCACGGGGTTTGCGTTTGGCTGCTGATGCGTTGCGCTTGTGAAGTCCAGGTTTCATCCGCATTGCCACAGTCAACAATCAGGTCAGGTTTCAACGCGAGCAGTTTCTCCAGCGACAGCGTGGTCGCACGCCCCGCCAGACGGCCCAACTTGGGTAAACGGGTAATCGCTTCCGGCAGCAGATCGTTGCCCGTTTGAGAGAAATCGAAGGACGAGAAACCCAGCAATTTTTCCGGTGCCGCCGCCATCAGCAACAAATCGGCAGGTGCGCCCGCGCTGATCACACGCTGAATATGTTGCGGTGCGGGTAAGCTTCCCACCGTAAACGTCAGGGCCTCGGCGGAAAAGGCGGGCCATCCCCGCAGTAACCCTGCGGCAGCCATCGCCTGAAGCAGGCGTCGTCGTGTTACTGGCATAACATCATCCTGAATACGCAATATTTCGTTATATATTTACACACATAACGAAATGTTCGTTGCTCAATGTCAACATTTGCTAACTCAGGTAATCATTCACTGCGTAACTTTTCAGATTGCGCCGACGCTCAAATACGAGAAATAGCACTACACTCGAGGGGCCGTACTTAAGCTAATATCTTGGAAAATAAATATAAAAGAGGGTAGTTATGGCATGTTATCAATGGCGTACACGCGCCGTAATGGCGACACTGATTGCGGTATCCGTCAGTGCCTGTGTACCAATGCAGCGCCAACGCGCCGCCTACACAGATCTTTGCCAGAGTGAGTACCCTTTCAAGGTGCCGGGCCCGCAGGGGGAAACCACCCTGACGCTCGAAACCTATCTCTACGATCATGCGATTTCCTATGCTCCTTCCCGCTATACGCAAGCGTTGTTCTCCATTCCTTACGTGAATGGACCGGAAGCCAAACCGGAGTTTTATGTTCAACTGATCGCCTATAACAAAAACCGTCAGCGCCCTTCTCGCCCCGGTAAAAAAGGTGAACCTGCCATCCCGGTGCTCTACGACAGCCGACAGGCTTATGTCACGCTGGAAGATGGCACTCGGGTGAATGCGCGGCCAGAGTTGTTTCTCGGTATGCTCACCTACGATTTCCCGATTCCCGATATGAAATACGCGCGCCAATCCCCTTACGATATCAACAGTGATGAAGTGCACCGCCGTATCCCGAAACTCACTAACAACGATGATTACGGTTCGGTCTATGTGATATTCAAAACGCCACGCTTCACGGAAAACGCCAAGTGGACCATCCATTTAGGCGAAATGACGGTGGCAGGACAAAAAGTGGCGATTCCACCGATGCCTTTGTGTTATCACCCTCAGAAAGAGTGGATAGGCATTGAACCGCTGATGCGCCCGTAGACTTCAGGCGAAACGAGTGAATACCATGCGCGTGGAGAATCCGCTTGAACAGAACAAGAATAAATATTATATACAATAAGTTACTGCAAACACCCTAGGCCGGATCATGAAAAAAGAAGAGTATTGTTATCGCATACTGAAAGCGTATTCGCTGATTGTCGATTTTGACGGTGAACCACACCGCATCAATGTTCCCAGCCCTATCGACGCTGATGAGACTCTCGCACAATGGCGCTCACGGGTACTGGGCCCGGACGCCACAAACGTTGTTTTCTACCAACCGACCCAGTCAGCACCCAATACTCGCATATCCACATTGCAACAGCGCGCCAGTGCAGACCACGTTGAACGGATGTTCAAATCGTTAGCGAAGGCGAAGGATGAAAGAGCAGAAAAGAAGACGCTTGATAAAGTCGAGAAAGAAGTGACTGAGGTGAAAAAGCAACTCATCACCTTCCCACGCGATACGCTGGAAGATGTGGTGGAAACCTTTGGTGATCGGCTGGAACCTTCAGTAATCGAGTTTTTCGACCGTTTTCTTGAGGATACAGGAGAACACATCGACACGGAAAGCTTGCTGAAAGAACTTATCTCGACTTACAACAGCGCAGCAAAAGCATTCAGAGAAAAGAATCAATAATCCCTCAGCGCGTAGGCCCACGAAACGCCCGACGCCATTCGCTCGGGCTCAGGTTAAAACGGGCCTTGAAGCGCTGTCGGAATGAAATCGGCGAAGCAAATCCCGCCATGTGAGCCACCACCTCGACGCTATGATCGCTGCTTTCCAACAGCATCTGGCTGCGCTGCAAACGCTCTGCGGTCAGCCACTCGCCCACCGTCATGCCGGTCGCCTTGATAAAGTGGCGGGTAAAGGTGCGGCGACTCATGCTGACAAAAGCCGCCAGCGCATCCAGAGAGTGCGGCTGGTCGAGATGGCTGCGCAGGTAATCCAACAGCGTATTAATATGCGTGTCACGCGTGGTTTCCGGCACCGGGCGTTCAATAAACTGTGCCTGCCCGCCATCCCGATAAGGGGGCACCACCATGCGACGCGCCACGCGATTTGCCAATGCACTGCCACAGTGGCAACGGATAATATCCAGACAGCAATCAATCCCTGCGGCCGTCCCAGCCGACGTGATCAGGCGATCGTCACGGGTGTACAGCGCATTGCTGTCCAGTTGCACATCAGGAAAACGGCGGCTGAAATCGCGCTCAAACTCCCAATGGGTGGCTGCGCGTCGCCCTGCCAATAATCCGGCATAGGCCAGTACGTAAGTACCCAGGCACAGCCCCACCACTTCCGCACCGCGCTGCCAGGCGCGAACCAGCGCCGCCAGCAGCTCGGGCGCAGGTTTCTCATCCGGATGATGCCAAAATGGAATGATAACAATATCTGCCGTTTCCAACAGAGCCAGACCGTGCTCCACATCAATGGAAATTCCGCTGTCCGACTGCACCCTTCCCGGCGTTAGTGCACAAATCTTCATCTCAAACCGGCCCGCCTCTGGCAATGCCTTGCCGAAGACCATGCTGGGCACAGAAAAATGAAACGGGCTGAATCCTTCAGTGGCAACAATGGCAACGCGTAACGCGGGCATAGGCGATTTCCTGTGACATATCGGTTTACTGACAGTGGGCCTTTGCCGTCACCCACGCATTCAAAGTGAGAGCATTTCCCCATCATCGGGTATCAACACGCGTTGTTCGATGCCATTTTCCCGACAATATTCACGCAGTTCGGCACGGCTAAGCAGGCAATGGTTCACTGCCTCCATGTGTGAGGCCACGACCATGCTATGCGGTAACAGCTCAAGCGTTCGACTGGCATCCTCTTTTCCCATAATAATCGGGCCAAAGCCATCCACGGTAGCGCACCCGATATTCAGTACCACCACCTCGGGTTGGTAACGTTGCAGGCTGTCAACATAAGGGGGAGCCCATACGGTGTCGCCAGCAATATAAAGGCGCTTTTCCTTCGCGCTGTCAAACACCAGACCGCTGGTCTCCCCCATGCGTGCCGCCAGATCCGGGTTGGCATAGAGGGCATCGCTGCCATGCTGTCCGCCAGTTTTCCAGAGCGTGATACCGGCCAGGGTATTCTCCTGTGTCAATACGTGCACCTGTGAGAACCCCTGTGAGCGAATCAATGCGGCATCCTGTGCATTCTGGGTGTAGATCGGCATCGCCTTGGGGATATGGCGTTGGGCGGCATCATCCCAATGATCGGGATGGGTGTGCGTCACAATCACCGCATCCACGTCCAGCAGTTCCTCTAATGACAGCGGCAGCGACACCAGCGGGTTGCGCAGCCAGGAACGGGCGGTTCCGGCAAAACCGGCCCAGGCCTCTTTCTCCGCCAGCATAGGATCGATCAGGAAAGTGGCTCCGGCATAGTCCACCTTCAGCGTAGCGTTACGAATTTGCGTCAATTTCATGGAAAACTCCCGTGGATAACATCCAGTAAGACAGTGTGAGCATCGATGGTTTGCAGTGTAAAGTGCACAGAGAAAACGCATAAGTTGCCCGCAGGTCATTGATCGATGAAAATGGGACAATCTGATTGATGCAGCGTCGTCGCGTGATTTTTTCAATCCCCATAAAGGCGTATTTTTATGATTAAACGCCAGTTTTAATTAAAAACCTCTACTCAAATTAATAATTCCGTTCACGCTGAATGCGCACATAAATCAATTATTCCCTGAGGTGGACATGATAATTTAACCTCACCTTTCCACGGTGTAGTCACAGGCCAAATAATAAAGAAAAGAGCAATGAGCGAAAAAACAAGAAAACGCTGGCAGCGCCGTCCCGGTACTACGGGCGGTAAATTGCCATGGAATGACTGGCGTAACGCGTCAACCTGGCGCAGAGCGACGCAGATACTGTTATTGGCCATCAATATCTATATCGGCGTGACCTTCTATTTCTGGGTGCGCTATTTTGAAACGGGCGGGGCCAGCGTTTATCTGCCCAGACCCGGCGGTATCGAAGGGTGGTTACCGATTGCCGGACTGATGAATATCAAATATCTGTGGGAAATGGGGCGTCTGCCACCGATTCATGTTGCCTCCATGCTGCTACTGCTTACTTTTATTATCACTAGCCTGCTATTGAAAAAATCTTTCTGTTCCTGGCTTTGCCCCATTGGAACATTTTCAGAATTGATTGCTGCCATCGGCAAAAAAATATTTAAACGACACTTCACACTGCCAACATGGCTGGATATTCCGCTGCGCGGTTTGAAATATCTGCTATTAGGTTTTTTTCTTTATATTGCGTTATCCATGCCGGCACAGGGCATTTATATGTTCCTGATGTCTCCCTATGGCCTGATTGCCGATGTCAAAATGCTCGGTTTCTTCCGTAATATTGGCAATATCACCCTGGGCGTTATTATTGGCTTCACCGTTATCAGTCTGTTCGTTCGACATTTCTGGTGCCGCTATCTCTGCCCCTATGGCGCACTGCTGGGCCTGTTTTCGCTGTTGTCGCCGGTAAAAATCCGTCGTGACGTCAACAGCTGCATCGACTGCGGAAAATGTGCCAAAGCGTGCCCATCTCATATTCCCGTCGATAAGCTCATTCAGGTAACAACCGCCGAATGTAATGCCTGCATGACCTGCGTCGAATCCTGTCCGGTAGCATCAACGTTAAGCTTATCGCTGTTGAATGCCCCGCGCTCACCGGTAAAAAGCGAAGACGCACATCGCCCCCTGTGGCAGAGAGCAGCGCTGTCCGGCGCGATGATGACTTTCCTGATTCTCGGCATCCTTTTCGCCACCGTTGGCTTCGCCATGTTGATCGGCGGCTGGGACAGCCCTATCCCCGAACAGATGTACTTCAAGCTTATTCCTGGCTCACAATCCATCGGTCATCCCTAGCCTCAATATCCCTAATCCCCCTTAAAACAGGGGGAATCTCCCTTCAGTAAGCATCGCGCAAAGATTGTTTTACCGTCTGATTAATAAGGACAATTTCACGTAATAAAAGATGAACAAATATTAATGTTACGTCACTTGCGATGTTTGATAATAAGTCTCATTATTGCTTTCGTTATCATCATGGCCGCTCAAGAATTAGCCATGATTTCTTTGGCTGCGAATAAAGAGAACCTTCCCATGAGAAACATGAAAGCAAAATTTCGTTCTTTCCTGCGCGATGAGAGCGGCGTCACTGCCATTGAATACGGCATTCTGGCGGCGGCAATGGCAGCAGCGATTGGCGCCATTTTTGGCGGCGATGGCATCTTTGTGAAAGCACTGAATGAGAAATTCAGCGCTATCGCCGATCAGATCACCAGCGCTGGCACCAGCGCGGGTGGCGGTGCAGCCTCCGGCGCGAAATAAGCACCAGATGGCGGTCAACGCACAGTGGCTGCAAACGGCGCTGCTGCTGGGGTGTCTGGCGTGGTGTATCAGTACCGACCTGTTAGTCCGGCGCATCGCCAATCGGGCGGTAGTGATTTTACTGTTGGGCTGGTTGCTGTTCGGCATCACGGATGTGGTACGACTCGGCGGAGGAAACAACGCCGCGTTACAGGGAATGTTGTGGGCGCTTCCGGGTGCCGCAGTGGTACTGGTGGTCGGGTTTATCCTGTTTCTCACCGGGCGGTTAGGTGCTGGCGATGTCAAGCTGATGAGCGTGCTGTGCCTGTGGGTAGGCTCGGGTCATCAGATCGTTTTTGTGCTGGTAACGGCGCTGGCGGGAGGGGTTCTGGCGCTCACGCTACCGCTGTTCAATACCGTTCCCACCGCCGTGGCACTGGGCATACAGGCAACCAACCGGCTGTTTAACAGCCGATTACCGCTACCTCCCGCACTGCCCGCCGATCTTTCTCAAGGCATACCCTATGGCGTCGCCATTGCCTTTGGTGCGATGTATGTCCTTATTTTTCCATTGTTTTAAATTCCATCTTTTAGATTCAATGGTTTTAAATTCGATGGCTTTAGATTCGATGTTTTTAAATCTGAACGTTTTAATCCGTCGCAACATTAAGACGCACACGCTAAAGCAGGCAAGCTGAATGAAAGTAAACGCTACTTATGTACTGGCCGGCGCTCTGGTACTGGCAGGACTCGTTGCGCTAATGGTCCGCAGCCATCTCGCCGCAACGCCCCCCGCACAGCCGCCGGTGGCGGTAAAAGCACCGGAGCAAACCGCTATTCTGGTGGCGGCGAAAGATCTGCACCCCGGTGATTTTATTGACGCCGCCTCGCTGAGTTGGCAGGTGGTGGAAGGGACGGTTTCTCGCAATTTCAACTTTATCCGTGGCAAAGACAGCCAGTCACTGCTGCTGGGCGCCACGCTGCGTGAACCGGTTGCGCAAGGCGCACCCCTGACCAGCAACGTGCTGGTCAAACCCGGTGAACCGGGCTTTGTCGCCGCCGTGCTGCGTAAAGGCATGCGTGCCATCTCCATTCCGACCAATGCAGTCGCCAGCAACTCTGGCCTGGTGGCCGCGGGCGATCGCGTCGACATCATTCTGAGCCTGCGACGTGATGAGCAGCCGGAACTGCCGCCCAGCCGCACACAGCCGGTCGTCCGACCGATGCTGGCCTCTCAGACTATCGCACGCGATCTGCGGGTACTGGCGCTGAATAACCAAACCGACACCGATGTGCGTCCGCGCCGCGATGTGGAAGAGGATGTCGCACAGGACGCCAACGCACGCAGCCGTACACCAGCCAGTACCAGCAGCACACGGACGCCGAGCTACCAAACTGTCACCGTTGAAGTGACACCTGAACAGGCAGAAGTGCTGGCGGTCGCCAAAGAGGTGGGGATGTTGCACCTGGCGCTGCGCAGTGCCACGCCCGATGCCCAGGATGAGAAGCCGGGCCACTCGCGCGTCACTACCCTGTCGCAAAGCACCACAATTTACAACGGGTTATCCAGCCATCAGGTGAAAGTGTATCACGGTGAGCAGAAAGGTGTGCTGGTGTTCCCCGCCCACTGACGAACAGCATTCAGGCAGCCTGCCCATGCCGCACGCGGGCTGTTGATGGAACCCTAAAAGCCATAACGGAATTAACGTAAATGACGATGTTTTCGCTGTATTTGAAATCGCACCTTCGGGAAACATGCAAACGATTACTCACTGCGAGTCTGCTCAGTACCGCGCTGCCCATCGCCGTAGTGATACCCAGCGCCGCACTGGCCGCAGGCGTATCAGAAGTGGCAGAAACTAATGTGGTGCACCTGACGGTTCATCAAGGACGCCTGTTACAACTTGACGGTCTGCCGGACAGCGTGCTGGTCGCAGACCCTAACATCGCCAGCTTCGAGCTGCCTTCTCCGGGCAACCTGTTTGTCTATGCCAAAAGCGTCGGTACCACCACGCTCTACGCCATGGATGAGAACGGTACGGTGATCAACGCCATCCGTCTGGTGTCCGAGCACGATTTGAAAGCGCTGGGCGAGCGGATAAAACGCGAGTTTCCCGGCGCGGATATCCAGTTGGAAGCCTCCATCCCCAGCGGCGTGATCGTGCGTGGCAGCGTAGACACCCCGCAAGATGCAAAACGGGTGATCGACAGCGTACAGGCTTACATCAGCGCGTCCGCCGGAGCACAAGGTGGCGGCGGTGGTGGTGGCGGCGCTGAAAAACTGCCGGGCAGCAGTGAATCCTCCGCCAAAGTGATCAACCAGCTCAAGATCAAAACCCCGTCACAAATCAACATTCAAGTGCGTGTGGTAGAAGTCTCGCGCAAATTGACCAGCGAACTGGGCTTTAACTGGGCAGCCTCACTGAGCACGGGCAGCGGCAACATCAACGCGGGCAGCGGTACGCGACTGGGGCTGTTTGACTCCGCCACCGGACGCTTTAGCAACCCCACCGATGCCGGTTTCTTAAGCTTTGGCCGCTCGCGCTTAAGCGGTTTGTTAACCGCGTTAAACCAGCAGGGCATGGCGACGGTATTGGCAGAACCCAACCTGACCGCGATGTCCGGTGAAACGGCCGCCTTTGCCGCCGGTGGTGAAGTGCCTATCGTGCTTATCACCAACAACAGCGTCAGCATCGATTACAAATCTTACGGCGTGATCCTGCGTATGACGCCAACGCTGCTCTCAGCTAACCGCATCAGCCTGCACATTGCGCCGGAAGTGAGTGAACTGACGGACGTAGGCGCGGTAGACATCCCCGGCGGCTCACGCGTACCGGCGCTCAAAGTGCGCCGTACCGATACCACGGTAGAGCTGGCAAGCGGACAAAGCTTTGCACTGGCAGGCATGCTGCGCAGCGCCAACGGCCAGACCGTGACCGGCGTACCGGGCTTGAGCAGCATCCCCTTGTTGGGACGCGCTTTTGAAAACGAATCCACCAGCCATGAAGAAACCGAACTGGTGATCATCGCCACTGCCTATGTCGTTGAGCCGGTCAATGCCGGAGAGCTGCAAACGCCAGGGCAAGGGGTAAGAACGCTGGATGCCGTCACACCGAGCTTCGGCTCCGTCGGCTACCTCTACTAACCCTGGATGACAACGGTGAAAAACATGAATAACCACACCACAACGCACACGCTGTTCTCCATGACGCTCTGCGCCTGCGCGCTGTTATTGGCCGCGTGCGGCGACAGCAGCATCAATAAAATGCGTACCGATCGTTTCGAACAGCCGGCTCTCAAACCGATCGAAGTCCGTCCAACTTCACTGGCGGTGACGCTGGCGGTTGCACCTAACGGACGCGGTTTTACGCCTGAATCGCTCAAGCAGCTCAATGTCATGCTGAAAGATCAGGGCCGTCTCGCCAAACAAACCCTGACGCTGGTCCCGCATTCGGTGCGCGGCGAGCAAATGGCAGACCGCCTGGCCGTGGTACTGAAAAATGCCGGAGCCGACGCGCGCAACGTGAAGCAATTGCGCCGTTCGACAGCAAGCGGTCAAACCGGCGATCTGGAAGTGATTTCAGAAGCGCTGGCGGTAAAAACCACGCGTTGCGAAGTGAACAATCCCGATCAGTTGATGGTGAAACCTTTTGAAGGCATTGGCTATCTGGGCTGTGCCACGCAAAACAACCTGGCGAAGATGGTGGCTGAGCCGCGCGATCTGATCCAGGCCAAGGCGCTGGACGCTGCCGATGGCGTCACCGCAGTGAACAGCATCGAACGCTATCACAAAGGTGAAGTGAAAGAGCTCATCGACATTAACTTTGACGAAGATTAAGGGCGAGGCATTCCATGAGCGACATTACCCTTACCGATGGCGAAGCACTGGCACAACCGCTGGTCGCCTTCGTGCATGACGCCCGCGAGGCGGCTGACGTCAGCGATCTGCTCTCGCGCTTGAATCAGCATGCCGTGCCGGTGCTGTCCGGCGGTATTGCTGGCGCACGCCAATGGTGCGAGCTGAATGTACCGCCGCGTATCCTGCTGGTGGATCTTGATGATACCCACTGGCCGCTGCCCGCGCTGGAAGAGTTGCTGGGCGTGTGTGGCCCCACCACCCAGGTGGTGGCGGCAGGCAAAGCGCAGGATATCGGACTGTACCGTGCACTGCTCCAGATTGGCGTGGTGGATTATCTGGTCAAACCCTTCACCCTCGATCTGCTGGCGACGACGCTCGCCAAGTGCGAAGGCCAACAGGCTGGGCCGGAATACGCCCGCATGGGCAGAACCATCGCGGTGGTCAGCGCCAGCGGCGGTTGCGGTGGCAGCACCGTGGCGATGGGGTTGAGCCGCTTGCTCTCCGCTGAACGCCATCTGCCCGTTGCTCTGGTGGATTACGACCGCCGTAACGGCGATCAGTTACTGCTGCAAGGGCAAACGGAAGACGGTGGACTCGCGGCCGTGCTGGACACGCAGGAGCTGGATACCCGTCTGCTGCAACGCGCCCTGCTGCGCGTGGATACGCGCCTGCATATGCTGGCACAGAAGCCAGAACTGGGCGAAATCAGTCCGGTTGACGTGGACAACGTGCTGAATCTCGGCGGCGTGCTGTGTCGCATGTTCAATCAGGTGATTTGGGATTTGCCGAACAGCTACCCAACCGGCGCGCTGGAAGTCCTGTCCTTTGCGGATCTGCGCATTATCGTCACCGAATTGACGCTGCAAGATGCGCGCAATGTGCGCCGTATCCTGCATGAGATCGGTGATGAAAGCGAAGGCCAGCGCCTGCTGTTGGTGCATAACCAGAGCCGTTTTGCCAACGCCGCCCCACTCACCCGCGACCAGTTTGAGCAGTTCACCGGACGCAAGATTGACGTGGTGTTGCCACATGCTGGTCACGCGCTGGCGCACAGCCTGACGCTGGGTGCGCTCAATCTGACCGCCGCCCCCGCCTTCTTGCAGGGCTTGCGCCAGCTGGTCGATCTGGCCTGCGGTGTGCGTGCCAGACCGGCAGAAAAACGCTGGTTTACACGCTGGTTAAAACGCGCCTGATGCGGCGTTTTCGAAAAGGTAACTGACCATGTTGATTCGCAGAAGCCAGCAGCAAAAGCAGGACGCCAGCAAAGGCGCACCGCAAGCGACACCGGCGGCCACCGTCACAGAGCTGAAGGCACGCCCGGCGGCAGACACTCGCCCCCAGTCCACCGCCAGCCCGGCGGCGGCGCCCAGTGCAGCCCCGCGCCAAACGGACAACCGCACCAGCCAACGCCGTCTGATCCGTGCACAGCTTTACGATCAGATCGATGCAGGTAAAGCGGCCATGATGGGTCGCGACAAACTGCTGGCACAAATTGAAACCGTGATTCGCCGCATTTGCGACGAACAGCGCCTCCAGCTTTCGCGTCAGGAAGAGGAAGCCATCGCCGCCGAAATGCTGGATGAAATGACCGGTATCGGGCCGATCCAGCCGCTGCTGGCTGACGACACCGTCAACGATATTCTGGTCAACGGCGCACAGCAGGTGTTTATCGAGCGCTTCGGCAAGCTGGAACTGTCACCGATTACCTTTATCGATGAAGAACACGTATTCAACACCGCGCAGCGCATTGCGGCAGCCGTAGGGCGGCGTATCGATGAAGCCAGCCCGATGGTCGATGCGCGTTTGCCTGACGGCAGCCGCGTCAACGTGATCACCTACCCGCTGGCGATCGACGGCACCACCATTTCGATCCGTAAATTCATGCGGCGTAACCTGTCACTGGAAACGCTGGCGGAACGCCGCTGCATGTCCTACGCCATGGCGGATGTGCTGAATAAAGCGATGCAGGCGCGCGTAAACGTCATCGTTTCTGGCGGTACCGGTGCCGGTAAAACCACGCTGCTCAACGCGCTGTCGCAAAAGATCGGCAGCACCGATCGCATCATCACCATCGAAGATGCCGCCGAACTGCAATTGCAACAGGAACACGTGGTGCGTCTGGAAACGCGCCCGGTCAGCGCCGAAGGCACCGGACGCGTCGATCAGCGCGATCTGATGCGTAACGCGCTGCGTATGCGCCCGGATCGCATCATTCTTGGTGAGGTGCGCGGCGGCGAGAGTTTCGACATGTTGCAGGCGATGAACACCGGCCATGACGGTTCGCTCTGTACCGTGCACGCCAACACCTCGCGCGATGCCATCCAGCGTCTGGAAAACATGGTGATGATGGCGAACATGCAGTTGCCGCTGATGGCTATTCGCCGTCAGATTGCCAGCGCTGTGCATTTGATTGTGCAGATTGAACGTATGCGCGACGGCATGCGCCGCGTGGTGTCGATCACCGAAGTGTGCGGCATGGAAAACGAAGTGATCCAGCTTCAGGATCTGTTCAACTTTCAGATCCAGGGCATGGATGGCCAAGGCATGCTCACCGGTGAATATGTACAGCACATTCAGCGCCCGCAGTTCTACAGCGACAAAGCGCACCTGTTCGATGCGCAGTGAGGATCGAAGGAGAGCCGATGAGTGATGCACGCCTGAATCTGATCACCTTGCTGATATTTTGCTGCGTCTTTGCGTTGGTGTTGGCTATCGCCGCCTGGCAGAAAGCTCGCCGGCATCGCCAACAGCGTGAACAGCGTTGGCAACAGGTGTTAAACGAGGTCAGCCCAGCCGCCGCCGAGATAACCTCCGACTCCATCCTGCGCGATGAAGTCACGACCCCGTTTATGCGTGTGCCGGTGCTGGGACGTGCGCTGGCGATCCTCTGGGCGCAGTTGGCGTTTATCGGCTGGAAAAAAAACCTGGTGCAGCGCGCACTCTCGTTAGGCGCTGTCAGCCTGGTGATCGGCATGATCATGGGACAGCGCACGCTGCTGCCATTGACGATGGGACTGGTATTTACCCTGCTGCTGTTTGTCAGCACCGCCGTACTGCTGTTCCGCTCCACGCTACAAAAGCACCTGAAAGCCCTGCGCGAAAGCCTGCCGGAAGCGATCGATGCCATTACCCGCAGCTGTCGTGCAGGTGTGCCCGTGGCGAATACCTTCGCCATTGTGGCCGAGCACCTGAGCGGCCCGCTGGCCAACGAATTCAAAACCATCGATCACTGGCTCAAACTGGGCATTCCCTTACGTCAGGTGATCCAGACCTCTGCCACTCGGGTGCCGATGGCGGAATACCGCTTCTTCGTGGTGATTCTGATCATTAACCAGGAAGCGGGCGGTCGGTTGGGTGAGACGTTGGAGCGGCTCTCCGCCACGCTGCGCGACAGGCGCGAGCTGCAACTGAAAGTGCAGTCGAAAACCTCAGAAGCGCGCGCCTCCGCCAAGATTGTTGCCGCCCTGTTCCCCTGCTGTCTCGCCTATTTGTATATGAAATCGCCGGAGGATTTCAGCTTTTTGTTCTCCGACCCGGTGGGCACCTCGGTGCTGATTTACGCCCTGTGCAGCGTCTCGCTGGGGATGTTGGTGACCCATTTGATGGTCAAGCGGGTTGGATAAGAGAGAGCCGAAATGACGTTATTAAGCGACCCCTTACTGCTGCTGGCGCTGATGTTGATCATCGCGGGTATCGTGCTTGGCCGTACGCAACATAAGGCGCGTCAGTACAAACTGTTGGAAAACCGCCTGCGTGGGCATCTGCCTGCCGCGAGCACGGAGACAGATTCACAAGACTCCATCCTGCGCGGTCAGGGAGCAGCGTTATCCCCTTGGCTGGAAGCGCTGCTGCGGCCGCTCGCGGCGCAAGGCGAGCAACTGGCGGGTTCAGACCGCGACCGTCGCAACCTGCGCCGCATGCTGGATCTGGCCGGTTTACGCCGTCATGAAGCGGTGGGCTGGCTGGTGATGGGAAAATTTATCACCGGTGCGCTGATTGCCGTACTGCTGGTATGGGGATGGCTGCCCGCCGCCGATCGGCTCGGCCTGACGGGTGCCGCGACCGGCCTTATCGGCTTTTTTGTCGGCACGATGCTGCCCGAGTGGTGGTTACGTTGGCGTGCCGCCAGCCGGGGCGAAAAACTGGCGCGTGCGGTGCCGGATGCGCTGGATCTGATGGTGGTGTGCGCCGAAGCAGGCTTGCCGATCGGACGTGTTCTGCACGTGGTATCGAAAGAGTTGGGCCTTTCCTCACCGGAAATGGCCGATGAACTGCACTACACCGCCGCTGAATTGCAGATCTTGTCCGATCGTACCTTGGCGATGATGCACCTGGCAGAGCGCACGCGCGTCAGTGAAATCGAAAGCATGGTCGCCACCCTGATTCAGGCAGAACGCTACGGCACCCCGCTCTCTCAGGCGCTGCGTACCATCGCGGACGAAAGCCGCAAGACACTGATTTTAGGGCTGGAAGAGAAAGCGGGCAAGCTGCCCGCCCAGCTCAGCGTGCCATTGATGACGCTGATCCTGCCTCCCATTATCGCCATTATGGCTGCCCCCGCCCTGGTGCGTGTGGTGCGCCTGTTGTCACAATGAACCACCGATGGAGTCCGTGAAGATGTTTGGTCAGATAACCTTGAGTAACAATATGGCTTACCGCCGCCGCACCTTCTCATTGACCGTGTTGCTGCTCAGTATGGTGCTGGCCGGTTGTGGCAGTTCAATGGCGATCAAGGGCAATAAAGACGAAGGGTTGCGTCTGGCGCGTTTACTGCGCGATCAGGGCCGGGTGGAAGCCTCGACCGACGTCTATACCCGTTTGGACAGCCGTAACATGCTGAAAGGATCAGAGATGCTGGAATACGCCAGCGTTGCCGCGCTGGCTCGCTCCCCGCAGCAAACGCTGGAGCTGTACAGCCGCGCACGTCAGTCATTAGGCGGCGACACGGACAAAATGTCGCCCGAAGAAGCGCTGGCCGTCTGTCTCGGCATGGGGCGCGCCCAGTTAGCGCTGGGGCGTAACACCATGGCGCAGAAAGATTTCACCTGTGCGCTGAAAGCGCAGCCCAACAACACGCTGGCGCTGAATGGCATGGGCGTGGTGATGGACAGCGCAGGGCAGCACACGCAGGCACGGCAGATGTTCGAAAAAGCCTTGCAGGTGAACCCGGCAGACGTCTCCGCCATCAACAACCTGGCGCTCTCCTGGCTTGCCAGCGGCAACCCGGACAAAGCGATCCCGCTGCTGCGCTCACTGGATGACGGCAACACCACCGGTAAACTTAATCTGGCGCTGGCCTATCTTGCCAGCGACCGGGAAGAGGATGCGCGCACGGCACTCGGTGCCATTGCCCAGCCACAGCGGATTGATGCACTGATCGCCTCGCTGCACCAGCGTCTGCAACAGATGCAGCAGGATAAAACCCGTGGCGAAACGCTGCTGGCCTCCAGCCGCCAGCGCCTGCAACTGAGTAGCCCGGAATAATGGCAAGTATGCGCGATACGTTCCAACACCAGGCCCAACGCTGGCGCGCCTCGCGCGGCGTGGTAGCGACCGAAGTGGCCTTTTTGGTGCCGGTCGCGATGGTCGGCGTGATGATGCTGTTTGAACTGGCGCGTATCGGGCTGGTGATCGCGGTCGGCAGCGCTGCGCTGGATAAAGCAGTGCAAAGCTTCCGCCTCGATAATCTCAACGCCGCCAGTCCGGAACAGATGAGCACGCGCCTGAAAACGCGCATGGTGGATTCGGCGTATGGCTATCTCAACGCAGACAACCTTACCGTCAATGTGCTGCATTTTGAAAACCTGAACCAGCTGGGTGGTTTTACCGCCAGCGGCAATGCATCAAACGATGCACAAAATGACGAAGAGAACAGTACCACGCTGCCGGTGTGGTCCGTCACGGTACAGATTGAAAAGGCGTTCATCACGCCGCTGCCGGAAGTGTTAACCCTGGGCACCACCTTCCGCTATCAGTACAAGCACGTGTTCGGCACGGAGTTACGCAATGACAATAACTAACACGCTGTTGCGCTACGTGAAACGTTTTCGCAGCTCATGCCGTGGGGTTGCCGCCGTGGAAACCGCACTGGCGTTTCCGATTGTTCTGGCGATCGGTTCGCTCTGCGCCGACATGTACAGCGTTGGTCTGGAACGTTCTCGTATGGAGCAGCGCGCGGGTGCCATCGCCTCAATACTGGCGATGCAACAAGATCTGACGGAAACCGGGTTGCAGGGGTTGCTGGATACCGTACTGCCCAATCAGCGATTGGGGAATTATCAGTTACTGATCAGCAACGTGCGCCAGACTGGCGATCTCTATTGGCAACTGAGTCGCGGCACGGCGAAAGGGCTGTGCGTGGGGAGTGAAACCCAGACGAATACGCCCTATCTGCCAGACCTGCCGGAGCGCGATGCCAAAAAGGGAAGCAAGAATACCTCCATGCTGGTGGTGGAGATTTGTCGCCAGGGCAAAGACGTCGCCCTGCTGGGCGGCATGTCATTAGGCGGTTTATTGCACGCCACGGCAATCAATCGGGTTGCCATCGGCGTCGTGGATTTAGACGAAACCCTGAGCAAAGAAGCCGGGTTGGATAACGATAAAACATAACGACGCGTGACGGGCAAAAAGACCCACTCTAACCACGCGCACTGATACAGAGCCATGTCGTATTACTTTTTCCCCGCTGATTCGGGCGGGATAGCTATGCACTAAATTTGGTCAATCAGGACAATAAAAGATGAAAAAAGCGATTAAAAACAGTGAAGTTAAAAAAGATGGTCGTAGCGTGCGCCCCTTTTGGCGCACCGCGCTGTCCGCTTTTATGCATCAGGAAACCGGCGCGGGCACGGCGTTTTACGTGCTCGGCACCATGGCACTGCTGGTCAGCGCCGCCTTCATTGTCGATACCTCAACCGCCACCGGCGATGCCACGCAGATCAAGCGCGCGACAGACGCCGCCGCACTTGCCGTCGCGCATCAGGCCACCATCAATGGCGACGAGTATGACCCGGAACAGATTAAAGAGCTGGCCTACCAATACGTCAAAAACAACCTTGGATTGAATAACGCCCTCGACAATAAGCTCACTCGCGAAGATGTCACCGTCACCGAAGGGCGCAAAAACGACACGCGCAAAACCTATACCGTCGAAGCCAGCTTCAATACCCAGCCTAATCTGATGAATTTAGGCGCGCGAAAGCAGGCGGTGTACTCCACGGCGGAAGTGATCAATCGGCCAACGGAAATCGCCTTCATGATGCCTGTCACCGGTGAAATGAGCGATGCCGATATCCGCGCATTGAAAAGCGTCAGCCGCAAATTTGTCGAACGCATGCTGAGCAGCGCCGATGGCAAGCGGGACAACCTGTGGCTCTCGCTGGTGCCTTACAGCCAGTCGGTTAACGTGTATGACGCAGAAGATACCAACCGTATTCGCCGCTGGGCAACACCTACTGCGCTCAACCCGATAGAACTCACCACGCTATTTCGCACGGGCTATCGCGGTTTGGACGATCGCCGTATTCCCGACAGACGTGCAAATTTGCTGTGCATGTACCGCGGTCTGGGCGCGGAAGAAAATTTCTTTTGGGATGAGCCGCCAGTGGCGCAGTTTGGCGTCTATTACCGTCACGATCTGCCGCAAAACGGGAGCCCCGGCGCGGCACCGATCTCCTGGGTAGGACCTAACCCTGATTTCGGCCAGGCCAGCGGTGTTAACGATACTCGCTGGATGGTAGCCGATCGCGGCTGTCCCAACGCCGCACTGCTGCCGCTCACTAATGAAGAAACCAAGCTGGAACAGCGTATTGCTCAGTTTACCCCGCGTTTCAACGTTAACTATGCCATTGCCATGGGCTGGGCTGCCGCCGCGCTGTCACCCAATATGCGCGGTTCGGAAGGCTGGGGCGATGCCAAGCTGCCGCTTGATTTCAATCAGGACGGCAAAGGCGACGGGCAAAAAGTGATTGTGATGATGGCGAACACCGTCGGCAACTGGTTCGACACCGACAGCTACAACTTCAAGCGCAATCAATTTTCTGGCAGCACTGGCTCAGACGTTTCACGCCAGTTCGCCCGTAAACGCTTTCGCGATCTGTGTGACAGCTTCCGTATACGCAATCTCAAATTCTATTTTGTGGGTATTCGCCCCGGCGATCCGGAGGATTTCGGCCGCAACCTGTTTGACGAGGAAGCCACTCCGGGCCTGCTTATCTGCACCGAAGGTGAAAAACGCATGAGCTTTGTAGATGGCGCAGGGTTCGGCGCAGAGGGCGTCGAAGATCAACTGATTCAACGGCTGAATCGCATTGCCAGCCAAATCGAAACCGAGGGCGGCTACGTGCGGTTGGTGGAGTAAGCCCCCTATCTCGCCAGCCAAACGCGATTTGCTTCTTTTATAAGGACAAAACACCATGACATTTTCCCGTTCCAAAGCCGGCAATACACCTGCGCGCCCACCCCGTCAGGCATGGGTGTTGGAACCGCGCATGATGTTCGACGCCGCTGCCGTCGCCACCGCGGATGCCGTTGCCGCTCAGGTTATCGCGCCCACCGACAGCGCGCCGGGTGTGGATGCCACCCCGGCCCACGGTACGGTAACCATCAATGAGGGAGAAACAGGCTTTGCCGCCGTGGATCTGTTCAGTAAGGTGACCGTGTCCACTGACACCGGTGCGGATAGCAGCGGCAAGGAATTGACCGAGTTAGTGATCACCGTCGATCGCACCGGTGCCAATCAAGTGCTGATGATCGATGGCAGTGACATTGCCCTGAAACCCACCACCACCGGAACCGAAGCGACCCTCAACAACGGTTACAGCTATAAGGTCACCGTCAGCGGTGGCACCACCACCATCACGCTGAGTATCGAATCATCAGACGCTTTTCAACCCGCTGACGTTGCCACGCTGATCGACGGCATTGCCTATAAACCACTGGACAGCAGCGTGGCAAGCGGTGATGTCACGGTTACGCTGAAAAGCCTGAGCGATCAGGACGCGAAAGCGGCGTTGGATATTCACGCCACCGTGACGGTAGACAACAAGGTTAACGTGCCTCCCGCGCTTTCCGGCAGCCTATTACAGGAAGCAGAGGCCTTTACCGCAGGCACACTGGCGAAAGCGACAGAAATCGCCTATTCCACAGATGGCAGCCACGTGTACGCCGCCGGTTCTGACAACACCCTCACCGTTTTCGCCGTCGACAGCACCGGGCGCTTAACCCAGCAGCAGAGTCTGGTGGTTGACGACCTCGGCACCGTTAACCATTTGGTGGTCAGTGCCGATGGCAAATCGGTCTACACCATTGCCGGTAACGGTAATCTGATTCAACTGAGCGTCAACGACGGCAAGCTGGCGTATGTCAGTACCACCAAGCTGCCCGCTGGCGGCTCAACCGGCGGGCTGGCGATTTCGGACGACGGTAAACAAGTCTATGTGGATGCCAGCAGCAACAGCGGACGCGCGGTGTATGTCTACAACCGCGATGAAAATGGCAAATTAACACAGGGACAGGAACTGGAAGCCCACCGTAACGGCATGATTGCCACCTCCGGTGATTATGTTTATGTAATCCACAGCGGTGCTGGGATTTCCGCCCCCCACGAAATAAAGGTGTATCAACGTAATGCCACGACGGGCATCCTGACACAGATCGACGACCTTATTCTTACAAAGAAAGGGATGGATGCCATCGACTACGCGCTGACCACCTCCAACGATGGCAAGCTGCTGTACGTCGGTGACCCAACCAGCGCCAATATCGTTATTTACCAGTTAGGCAGCGACAACAAGCTGGCCCAGATCAACACCGTTACCAGCGACAAGATAGCCAGCCTGACGCTTAGCCGCGATGGCACCCAGCTTTACGCTGCGACCACGACGGGCACCGTGAATGTTTACGCCGTGGGTGAAAGTGGCAGCCTGACGCTCACCGGCAGCAGCACCGGCACCACCAACGGCGGTGACATCGCTGTCTCTGCCGATGGCAACTCTATTCTGGTTTCTGGCAACGGTATCAGTCGCTATTCGCCCATCCAAACGCTGCTACGCGGCGGTGAAATTACGCTGGCACACGGCTTGACGCTGTCTGATGCCAACAATGACCGCCAGGCAGACGGCAACGGGGATTATCACGGCACCACGCTGACGCTTTCCCGCGCAACCGACGCACAAGCTGACGACCAGTTCGGCTTTGCGCCAGGCAGTGGCCTGCAACTGATCGACGGGAAAGTGATGAAGGGCGATACCGCCATCGCCACGTTTAGCCAAAGCGCGGGCACGCTCACGCTCACCTTCCTGGCGGGTGCCAGTAAAGCTGATGCCAATGCGGTATTGCACCAAATCACCTACAGCAACACCGGCGCCGACACCAATGGTACCCTGGTAAAACTGGCCCTGCGCGCCAATGACGGCAAGGCAGACAGCCAAACCGTCACCTTTGATGTGCTGATCACCAACAATACCGCCCCGACGCTCGATGCCACCCCCATAGGCAACAAGACCTATGACACCCACGGCACGGTGGTTAACCCGTTTAGCAACGCCACGATCAGCGCCGGTGAGATTGGTCAGTCGATTATCGAACTGACGTTGAGCATTGACAACGTAGACCAGGCTGCGAATGAATTTATTATCATCGCTGGCACGCGCATCGATCTGGCGAGCGACGGCAGCGGTCAGGCCGGTGACTATCACTACACTTACACCCGTAGCTACGGAACCGGCACACTGACGATCGGTCATGAAGCAGGCGTAACCGCCGCTGCGGCACAAACGCTGGTCAACGGCATCGCCTACGTCAATGACACCGAACAGGCCACCACGGGCACACGCACCATCACGCTGACCAGCCTGCGCGATAACGGTGGCACCGAAGGTGAGGGTAACGACACTGGCGATCTGGCGATCGCCGCCACTATCGCGTTAGCCATCAATAATCCTCCCGGTTGGCAAAACAGCATCACCAACCCCGACGCCACGCTCTATTACAACAACGGCACCCTAAGCGGATACGGTGAATACGTCACCGCTATCACCGTGTCGGCGGATGGCAAAACGCTGCTGGTCAGCGGCAGCGACGGAGCCAATGCGGGTGGCAACAGCACGCTGCGCATCTACAGCCGTAACAGCACAACCGGTGAATTAACCCTGGTGCAAACCTTTATTCAGGGTGAGAGCGACAATCCGGAGACCACGGCGATCGAAGCCAACGGCCTTAGTGGTATCACCACGATGACCATGCATGGCAACGATCTGTACGTCGCCGGGCACAGCGGCGATGCAACGACCTACTCACTGGTGCGCTTCACCTACGATGCCACCAGCGGCCAATACACCTATGCGGGCATCGTCGCCACCCAAGGGGTGGACGATGCAACAGGGCTGGATGCACAGATCACCGAAATCGTGATTTCAGCGGATGGTAAATCGCTCTATACCATCAACGGCCTGACGACGGTGGATGGTACCACCGGCAAATCGGTGTTAGCCCAATTCTCTCGCGATCCGGATACCGGTGCCCTCACCTATTTAGGCGAATATCAAGGGGGTTCTGCAACGCTCGGCATGAATGCGCCAAGCGGCATGGTTATCTCCGGCGATGGCAAATCGGTTTACGTTGCCAACAGCAGCAACAGCATGATCACTGTGCTGTCTCGCGATACGCAAACCGGCAAACTGACTTACGTCGGCCTGATCAATGATGCCAGCATTAGCGCCGATCCCAACAGCGCAGCGCGCCCCAGCGATAATCGCTATTTGGCGAATATGCAAGACATTACCCTCTCTCCCGACGGTAATTTTGTTTATGTCGGTTCCGGGCAGCAGGCTACGCTGTCTATTTTCAGCCGCAACGCCAGCGATGGCAGTTTGACCTACGCCGGCACGGTGGATCTCTATAGCAAGGGCTATACCCCTGCCAATGCGCTTTCGGTGCGCGAACTGGTTATCTCACAGGATGGTACAGCACTTTATGCCGGTATGAACGGTGGCTCAGTACTGGTGTTCAGTCGCGATGCCATTACCGGTGCGCTGACGTTTGTCAGCGCGCTCAATACCGGCGCACGCACCAACCACATTGCGGTCAGCGCAGATGGGCTCAACCTATACAGCGGACGCAGTTCCGGCGGCACCGGACTGGCGATACTTTCGGCTTTACCAAATGCAACCTACACCGCCGATGGCTCAACCCCCTTCGCGCAAGGATTACACTTCTCCGATGTCGATGCGGATCAAATCTCGGATTACAAAGGCACGACGCTGACCCTGAGTCGCGCCAGCGGTGCCTCGGCGGACGATCAATTCAGCTTTAAAAATGGTTCCGGGTTGCGTCTGGAAAACGGCACGATCATGAAGGGCAAGGCGACCATTGCCAGCTTTGCGACGCAGGATGGCGTACTGACCATCACCTTTAGCCGTGATGTGGATAAAGCCACCGCCAATCAGGTATTGCAGCAGGTCACCTACCGTAACACCGGCACCGAAGCACCAGCGCGGGTTGATCTGAACATCGCCGTGCGAGATAGCGGCGGCAAATCAGCCACAACCGCCGTGGCACTGCTGTTAACCGACTCGCCGGTTGAACCCACGCTGAGTGCGGAAGGCAAGCAGACCACCGCCATCATCTCTACCAGCGGCCTGCCCGCAGCAGTCGATCTGTTCGATAATGTGGATGTACGACTTGGCAAAGCGGGCGCGGCGCTCTCAGAATTGACCTTCACGGTAAACCGTGCCAGCGCCAATGATGCGTTGGTGATTGATGGCACCACTATCACGTTAACGGCTTCCGAAGGCGTGACAGCACAGAGACATTCGTATCAGGTGACGGTTAAGGATGGTATCACTACCCTCACACTCAAGCTCAAGAACGGCGATAACACACCAAACGACGTGAATGCCCTGATCGACAATATCCACTATAGAGTACTGAGCAGCGATGTAGCGCAAGGTGCCGTTACCGTCACGCTGACACAACTGGTTGATAGCGCCGATAACACCACCACGCTCGATATCCACAGCACCGTTGCCGTGCTTGATACCCGCCTGACACCGCATCTGGGTGCCGAAACGGGTGCGCTTGACTATGCGCACTTGTTTGATCTGTTGGATGACAAAGGCAACTCCCGCTTTACCGGCCTTCAAGGCATCACGATTGTAGGAGACAAGATCTACCTGGTTCGCACTCACAGCGATTGGGTTTATGACGAAACGACGGGAACCGGACAGGACGTTGAGTCCAACGTCCTTTACCTGGTCGAGCGTGATACCGACGGCAAGCTGTACATGACCAAAAGCGCGGAGATCACCGGGTTAACCGGTGCGGCGCAAGTGCGCGTTTCCAGCGATGGCAGCAGCCTGTATGTCATTGGTGCAGATAATATCGCGCTGTTTGATGCCAACGATCTGCATGAAATCGGCACCGTTGGCGGCGATATCGGCATGGTGCGCGATGTGTTAGCCAACGGCGACAAGGTTTACATCACCAGCGGCGACAGCCTGCTGGTGTTCACCCGCACCGGAGAGACGCTGACACTGACCACAACGCTCACCGATGCGGGAGACACCGGCCAGCAACTCGACGGTGCCAACGCGCTGACCCTGTCACCGGATGGCAAAACGCTGTTTGTCGCAACCTCAGGCGGCGATACGGTGGTGAGCAGGTTCAGCGTGAGCGACGACGGCACCCTGACCTACAAACAAGCTATCGCCGGTTCGACGGCCAGTGAAGAGGGTTACTACGCCTCCGCCATCACGGTTTCACCCGACGGCAAATCACTGTATGTGGTGGATAACAATACCTCGCTGCATATCTTCACCGTAGCGCAAGACGGCACTCTCACCGCAACCTCAACCTTGACGATCAGCTCAGGTGAAGGCGACGAGGGGAAACCAACCAGCGTCAAGCAGGTACTGGTCTCTCCTGATGGCAGCTCCGTGGTGATCACCGGGGAACTGGGGCGCAGCGACAATTACAACACCTACGGCATCATTCTCTATGCGCGCGCTGCCGACGGCAGCCTGACACAGCGCCAGGCAGTGGAAGGCTTTGGTAATGTAGCAGATTATAAAGGGACGGTATTGAGCGAGGTGCGCTATGCCAGCTTCAGCGCCGATGGGAAGCAGCTTTACCTCACGGGCACCCTGTATATCCAGGATAGTACCAGCGGCTCGAGGCCGGAAGGGATGGTTATCCTCGATCTCATACCTGCCACTGAAACCTTTACCGAAAGAGGCGATGCGGTTGCACTGCTCCCCGGCGGCACCTTGTCGGCCCCGGTCAACGATCAAAGCAGCTATCAAGGTGCCACGCTGGTGGTTGAACGCACCGGCGGCGCACAGGCTGGCGATCAGTTTGGGCTTTCCGCCAGCAGCGGCCTGACCCTGGCAGAAGATGGCAAGATCTCGCAGGGAGGCAAGGCGATCGCCAATGTCACTATCGATACCAGTGGCAAACTGACCATCACCTTTTTGGCGGGCGTTACGCAAGCGGAAGCACAGCAGGTGCTGCGAGCCATTGCTTACCAATCCACCAGTAACGACCTGACGGCTGCCAGCACTGAGGCCACTTTCCGTATCAACTTCAATGACGGACAAAATCATACAGCCGAATTCACCACCGTGGTGAATCTCATCGGCGTTAACGATCCGGCAGTGGTCAGCACTGAGCCAGTGAACTCAACCTACGTACCGGGCAGCGATGCGATCACGCTGTTCAAGAACACACTCATTGATACCATTGAAGCTGGCCAAAAAATTCATCGGGTAGAGATTTCCGTTTCCCCGGTCAGTGTCGGTGATGTGCTGCATGTAGAGGGCGGGGACATCTCGCTCGACAAGACCATCGACTATCAGGCTTTTGTTGGTGAAAGCGGAATGGAATACCGCGTCAGTGTCAGCAACGGCGTTGCCACCGTGACGTTGTATGTTACGCGTGACGGCGCCAGCACCGCACAGTTGATCGATGGTATCACCTATAGCCACAACGACGCAGACGCTACGGGTAGCCGCACAGTGGGTCTGACCGTTTATGAGGAAGGGGACTGGCGGCAGGAGCTTAAGACTGAATTCAGTGAAAAAACTGTCGTCACCTTCAAAGGCAGTGATGTCCCTGAAAACAGCGCCCCAGTCTATAACGACCAAGCCGGGTTGAACCTGGGCACACTGCAAGCGGGCAGCGCATATCACTATACCTTGCCGGAAAACCTGTTTACCGATGCCGATAACGACACGTTAACCTGGAACGTCAGCGGCTTGCCGGACGGGCTGAAGTTTGATGCAGCAACCCGCACCCTTTCAGGCACGCCTACGGCGTCTGGTGAATTTACCGTGACGCTCACCGCCAGCGATGGCAAAGCGCAAGCCAGCCATGCGGTCAAGGTGACGGTAGCGCAAGCACCTGATGTCGAGCCGGATAACAGTGCTCCGGTGTACAACGACCAAGCCGGGCTGAATCTGGGCGCACTGCAAGCGGGTAGCGCCTATCACTACACCTTGCCGGAAAACCTGTTTAGCGATGCTGATAACGACACGTTGACCTGGAACGTCAGCGGCTTGCCGGACGGGCTGAGCTTTGATGCAGCAACTCGCACCATTTCGGGTACACCCGCCACATCAGGCACGTTTACCGTGGTACTCACCGCCAGCGATGGCAAAGCGCAAGCCACGTATGCGGTCAATGTGACCGTCGCGCAAGCCCCTGTGGAGCCGCAGCCGGAAACGCCAGATAACTCGGCACCGGCCCCGGTGATCCTGACCACCTCGTCGGCACGCGTGCCCGATGCATTGAATGAACGGGAACAGGAACAGCCATTAAGCGCGATCGTGGCGGCGCTGTCTCAAACGTCTTCACCGGCAGCACACGCTACGTTTTCCGCGGAATTTGCGGCAGCGCAGTCTCACTCTGCAGCAGAACGTACTGCCGCGCCCTGGGTGCTCGACCCCGTGATGCAAACGCTGCTGCCGCCGCTGGAAACGGTGAATTTTGCCGCGCGCGGCAACGCGGTTCAGCGCGACAACACGCCGGTACAGGCGACGGATTCATCGCTGTTCCAGCGCGTACCCGGTCAAACCACCTCGTTGGAATCGGCTTACAGCAGCCTGCAAGGGTCGTTGCAGCGCGACAGCGCTGGCGCACTGGTGTTTACCCTGCCGTCACGCCTGTTCAGTGCGCGTGATAACGGCGTAGCGCTGTCGTTGCAGCTCGCCAATGGACGTCCCCTGCCCGCCTGGATTCAGTTTGATACCCGCAGCGGTCAGCTACGCATCACCGATCCTGACGCCGTGCAGGTAAACCAAATCCAGTTGGCGCTGACCGCGCAGGCGGCCGACGGCGCGCGTCGCACCATACCGGTCACATTGCAAACCGGACTCGAGACATCGGTTAGCCAGCCAACGGATCGCGGTGCCTCCACCGCGCTGCCGCCGCTACCGTACGACAGTGTGCAGGACAGCCGCATCGAGATCGCACTGCCCACCGGAAAAACCGCGTTTAGCGAGCAGCTTAGCGCACCGCGTGCCGAGCAGGATGCCCTGCTGGCAGCACTGAGTGAATTGAGCCGTCTGCGCGCGTGACAGGTGCGGGACATATTGCAGCATTTAACCATACGTTCAGTCGGTTGCAGGCCACTCAGCCCACAACCGACAGAGAATAAACCCATTACAAGAGGGAATAACCCGGTGAATCAGCACACAGCCACTTTCTGGGATAGCCAGCAACACCACCATCAGTCTGTCACTGCCGTGCCGCAACGGCTTTCTGGCACCAAAGCACTGCGCATCGCCGTCACCCTTGCCTGCATCGGGCTGGCGGGTTGCGCGGTCAAACCGCAACCGATCAGCACCGAACAGCAGGTGGCGCAGGCGCTGAGCGACAGAACGCAGATGTTCGCCAATCAGGAACCGGTGCGCGGCACCATTACGCTGGAAGAGGCCATTGCGCGCGCATTGAAATACAACCTGCAACAGCGCGTTGCGCTGCTGGAACAGGCCATGGAAGATAACCTGCTCGGCGTGCAGAATCTGGATATGCTGCTGCCTAAACTGACTGCCCGCGCCGGGATGCAAACGCGCGACAGCGCTTCCGCTTCCAGCAGTAAATCTATCTCTAGTGGAAAAACATCTCTGGAGCCTTCCACCAGTCAGGATCAAACCACGCGCACCGCCGATCTGTCGTTAAGCTGGAACGTATTGGATTTCGGCATCAGCTACTTTAACGCCAAGGTGCAGGCCAACAAATCTCTGGCAGCAGAAGAGCGCCGCCGTCGCGTGGTGGCCGATATCACCCGGCAGGTGCGCACCGCCTACTGGGAAGCCGCCACCGCCCAGCGTTTACAACCGGAAGTCACCACCGCACTGACGCAGGCCCGCCAGACGCTGGACTATGCACGCCAGACCGAACAACAACGCCTGTTGGCTCCTGTGGAGGCGCTGCGCTTCCAGAAAAACATGCTGGAGATGGTGCGTCAGCTAGAGATCGTCGACAGCGATCTGGTGGTGGCGAAATCGCGTCTGGCAGCGTTGATGAACCTGCCGCCCTCCAGCAAATTCGACCTTGTAGTGCCGAGTGAAAGCAGTCTGGTGGCACCGAAGATCGCCTATTCGCTCGACGATCTGGAAAACTTCTCCATGGTGAAACGTCCCGAAGTGCGCGAAGAGGGCTATCTGGCACGTAACAGCGTGCTGGAAACCCGCAAGTCGCTGCTGCGTCTGCTGCCGGGTGTCTCGCTGTTTGCCGGTGTGAACAGCGACAGCAACAGCTATCTGGTGAATCAGCAATGGGCCAGCGCCGGGGTTCAGGTCAGCGGCAATCTGCTTAACGTGCTGTCGTGGTCGTCGGTAAAACGTGCCGGTGAAGCCAATGAAGATCTGGCAGAAGTGCGCCGTCAGGCATTGCGTATGGCGGTGCTGACGCAGGTGAACGTGGCCTGGCAGGAATACCAACAGAGCACACGCATGTTTGGTCGCTATCAGGAACTGGCGCGCATCCAGCGCGGTATCCTGAATCAGACCGTACTGAGCGTGCAGCATCGGGCAGAAACCCAGATGGAACAGGTACGGGTCAGTACCGAAACCATTCTCACCACGCGCGCACGCGATCGCAGCTTTGCCGACGTACAAAACGCACTGGGTGCGGTATACCAAGCGGCGGGGTTGGATGTGTTGCCGGATAACGTCAACGATGTCAGCCTGGCGGCATTGAGCAACAGCATCTCCCGCACCACGGGCGCGCTGGAAAAAGGCGGTGTCGCCGTTCCGCGCCTGTCGCTGGCAGCGGCTACGCCAGCGGCACCTGTCGTCGCGCCCCATCCGGCCCCCTTGCCAACCGCTGCCACGGTGAGAACGCCAACCCCCACAGCAGCATCAGCGGCGGCCAAACCGTATCGCGTGGTTAACACCGATATGTGGGATAACCTGCAATCCCTTCAGGCGGGAGGCTCGCGGTAATGATGAGCAGCATGATGCGACCGCTGCTGCTGGCAAGCACGCTGGTTCTGCCCCTGTGGGGGCAGGCCGCGCAGGGGGATATTCGCGTTCAGCTCAGCGCGCAGCGCTATAGCGTATTATCGAGCGAAATCGCCGGAAAAATCACCGACATTACCGTGAAAGAAGGTGAACACTTTAAGCAGGGAGATACCCTACTGACCTTCGACTGTACGGTGTTGCGTGAGAAATTGAACTACTCCAGCGCGGCGGAAAACGCCGCGCGTAAAAAGCTGGCTATCGCCGACCGCCTCGACAAGCTCAACGCCATCAGCCTGTCTGAGGTGGATCAGGCGCGCTCCACCGTCTCCATGGCACAGGCGGAGAGCGGCGTGAATCGCGCCATGTTGCAACGTTGCGCCATCAAAGCGCCGTTCTCGGGGCGAGTCACCGAAACCAAGGTCAAGCGCTGGGAATCCGTGCCGGAAGGCAAAGAGCTACTGGCTATCTATGACGACAGCGCCTTTGAGCTGGAGATGATCGTGCCTTCTCGCTGGCTGGTGTGGCTGAAACAGGGCAGCCCGTTTCAGGTAACGCTGGATGAAACCGGGTTAACCTACCCAGCGGAAATTAGCCGTATCTCCTCCTCGGTGGAGCCGGTAAGTCAGTCAGTGAAAGTGTTTGGTCGTTTGGCCCAGCCAAGCGCAGGCTTACTGCCGGGCATGAGCGGTGTCGCGCAGATAGCAGCGCCAGACGGCAGCACGCCATGAATCGCCCAACCGCCGCTCCTGCGGCACCTACCGAGCAAGACCCACAGCTCACGCTACTGGCCGAATTGCTGCAACTGCAACGGCGTGCCCGCGCGCGTGAAACATCTGATGAGTTGGCGTTTTTTATCGTCAATGAAACCCATTCGCTGGTGAAATATCGTCAGGCGCTGTTGTGGAGCAACGAGCAGCAGCGGTTACAGGCGGTCTCGGGATTGGCCTCGCTCGATCACAATGCGCCCTTTTGCAGCACCTTTAGTCGGTGGTGCCGCCAGTGGCAGGCAGAACAGCGCCAGAGCGGTACGCTACGCTGTCAGGATCTGCCGGTTGAGGATCAGGCGTTATGGCATGAACATCTGCCCGAACACCTGTTGTGGCTGCCATTGCGATCGGCGCAGGGGGAAACCACACTGACGCTGATTCTGGCACGCGAAACCCCGTGGCTGGCAGCGGAGATCCTGCTGCTGGACACGCTGGCAGAACCTTACGCCCACGCCTGGTCCAGCTTGCATAAACAGCGCCGCGCGACGCCAACACACCCGAAAAAACGCCGCATCGTGCTGTGTAGCGCCGTGGCATTGGCGTTAGTGATGTTGATCCCGGTGCGCCAGTCCGTGTTGGCCCCGGCAGAGATTGTGGCGCATCAACCGGTGATGGTGCGCGCGCCTGTCGCGGGCGTAGTCGATGATATTCTGGTGCGCCCCAATCAACCCATCCGAGCCAATCAGCCCCTGGCGCGGTTGGATGCACGCGAACTGGAAAACCGGCTGGAAGCCGCGCGCCAGACGTTTGCCACCGCCGATGCCCAGTATCGTCAGGCGCAACAACAGGCGCTGTTTGATGCCAACAGCAAGGCCAGTCTGGCGGTTCTGCAAAGCCGCCGCGAGCAGGCGCAAAGCGAGCGAGATTTTCTCCTGCGTCAACTGGAGCGTATGCAGTTGACCTCACCGCGCGATGGCGTGGCGGTGTTTGACGATGCCAGTGAATGGATTGGCCGTTCCGTAGCGGTCGGAGAGCGGATCATGATGATCGCCGATCCGAAAGATGTGGAACTGGAAATCCAACTGCCCGCTGCGGATGCGATTGCGCTGGAAACCGGCGCGGATGTGCGGCTGTTCCTGAATGTCGCCCCCAATGCCGCTCAGGAGGCGCAACTGACGCAAATCGGTTATCGTGCGGCGCTCACGCCGGATAACGTGATGGCCTACCGCCTGCGCGCCCGCTTTACCGAGGACGATGCGCAACGGCGCGTCGGGCTAAAGGGCACGGCCAAGCTGTACGGTAAGCGCACGCTGCTGGTCGCTTACCTGCTGCGCAAACCGCTGGCGACGCTGCGCGTCTGGCTGGGGGTCTGATGCTGCCGGGAACCCCTTCCGCGACGCCACTCAGTCCGTTACGGGATGAGCTGATTTTGCATAAAGGCCCGGCGAACCGCGATGGTTCCCCCAGTTGGACGCTGGAAGATCCGCTGCGCGGCCTCTATTTTCGTATCGGATGGCCGGAGATGGCAATGCTGTCGCGCTGGTCACTGGGTGACGCCGCACGCATTATTACAGATATCCAACAGGCGTCGACGCTGGCGCTGGATGAAAGTGATGTGCACTATTTCAACCACTTTCTGCAAACCAACAGCCTGACGCGCGTCAGCGGTGATAAAGCACTGGCGCAATTTTCTCAGCAAGTGCAGCGCTCGCGGGTATCACTGTGGCGCATGTTATTGAAGAACTATCTGTTCTTCCGTATTCCCCTGTGGCACCCGGACCGTTTTCTCAGCGCTACGCTGCCCTGGGTCTCGCTGTTCTATCGCCGCTCATTCTTAACGCTGACGATACTGGCTGGCGTGCTGGGGCTGTTTCTCGTCGGACGGCAATGGGACACCTTCACCCACACTTTTTTGCACTTTTTCACGCTGGAAGGTGCCGCACTGGCCGGGCTTACGCTGTGCGTTACCAAGATCCTGCACGAATTCGGCCATGCCTACGCCTGTAAACACTTTGGCGCACGCGTCGCCACCATGGGAGTGGCGTTTCTGGTGATGATGCCGATGCTCTACACCGATACCTCCGGGTCGTGGAAACTAACGCGGCGGCGTCAACGCATCACCATCGGTGCCGCCGGTATGCTGACTGAACTGGCGTTAGCCGCCTGGGCTACCCTGGCCTGGAGCTTCCTGCCGGATGGCATGCTGCGCAGCGCTGCCTTTATGCTGGCTACCACCACCTGGATCATGACGCTGGCGGTCAACCTAAGCCCGCTGATGCGGTTCGACGGTTACTTTTTGCTGTCGGATGCCTTGCAGGTACCCAACCTGCAACAGCGCGGCTTTGCCATGGGCCGCTGGCAGATGCGCGAGTGGCTGTTTGGCCTTGGGGATGCGCCACCCGAGATGTTTCCCCGCTGGTTGCAACGCACGCTGGTCGGCTATGCCTTTACCGTATGGGTTTACCGCCTGTTCCTGTTTACCGGTATCGCGATTCTGGTCTATCACATGGCGTTTAAGCTGTTGGGCATGCTGTTGTTTGCCGTGGAGATCGGGGTTTTCGTGGTGATGCCCATCGTCAATGAGCTGCGCGCGTGGAGCCAACGTCGCAAGGACTACCGAATGAATCGCAATATGATAACCACCCTGACGCTCAGTGCCCTGGTACTGCTTCTCCTGCTGCTGCCCTGGCAACGAAACGTTTACGCGCCCGCCTTGCTGCGAGCAGAACAGCAAAGTAGCCTCTACACGCCGCTGCCCGCGATGCTCGCCGGTATCGCCGTACAGGTCGGCCAACCGGTACAGGCCGGGCAAGTGCTGTTTCAGCTTTCGTCGGAACCTTTAGCCCACGAGCGGCAGCAGTTGGAGCGACAAATCGCCACCTTGGAGTGGCAAAGCACATTCCAGTTGTTCAATAAAGAGGCCGCGGGCGACCACCTGCGCGTCAAGCAAGAACGGGATGCCGCACAACAGCGTTTACAGGTGCTGTTGCGCCAATCCGAGCAGTTGACGGTGCGCGCCCCGATGGATGGCGTGGTGGCAGATATGGGCACACCGCTGTCTGAAGGCGAGTGGCTTGGACAAGGTGAATGGCTGGCCGTCGTCACTCAGCCCGTTGGCGGGCTGGTAGAGGCTTTCGTTTCTGAGAAAGATTGGCAGCGCCTGCGCATCGGTAATTCCGGTACGTTTTACGCTCAGGATGTTAACCACGAAGCGATGCCCGTCACCGTTGCCGACATTGACAGCACTGCCGCACGCGATCTGAACAACGTGCCGGAGCTGGCTTCCATCTACGGCGGAGCAATCGCCACCCTGAGTGATGGACAGCGTAAACTCCACCCGGAACAGGCGGTATATCGCGTCCTGCTACGACTACCGCCTGATTTTCACGCACCGGGACAGGTACTACGCGGCACGGTAGTGATGGAGGGCGAAGCGCAAAGCCTGTTGGTGCGCGGCTGGAAACTCGCGTCGGCAGTATTGATTCGCGAGCTCTCTTTTTAAACCATCCGTTGACACAACCCACGGTAAGAAAAACTACTGTAGGGCGTGATTTTCCCAGCCAGCACCAATACCACATGGAACGTTTTCAGAAAGAAAACAAGTGGCTATAGCGCATACTAGTCTCTAATCAGGAACAACAAGGAAGATGACATGATTATCACGCTCTATAAGTCCCCGAGCCTCAGCCCCCTGATAGCACCGACTGAGCACAAGGAAAAACAGTTTCCGAGCAAGATAGCGCCGTACCGGATTAAAAAGATTGAAAACAACCTGCTCCCCCTGCTGACAGCCCAACGAGAGCGTTTTCTGTTTCGCACCACCAGGAAACACCCTTGTTTGAAAAGCGTGTACCGCTGTGCAGTTAAAGAAGGCCATGAGGGCCGCTGCCAGGCGATCGGTATTGCGGTCACCTCAGTCGATGACATTTTTAAAAATACCAAACTGAGAGGAACCGCGACACGCATCTGTCAAAAAACACCCCGTAACAACAAGCTCCCGCAGGAAAAAGACCCGGCTATCGCGCTACGCGGTAAAAAATTTATCGAAACCTTTTTAGAGCACAAAACACCGCTGGACGAAGAAACCTACATCACCGCCCTTGGCATCGGTTACCAACTCAAGAAACTTAAGTTCGATCCGCCGCTCACGGATATGTTTGCCCATGTATGGCATGAGCGGGAGCAGTTGTTAACCCCGTTGGCCGTGACGCAATCAAAAGCACATTCACGAAAACAAAGATAATACCCTCTGACAGATGATTTTATGGGCTGTTAATCGCGTATTTTCAACGCTGCTTGCCCACATCGTGCAGCGCCTCCATTGCCGGGCTGATGAGATAGCTAAGGAAAGTCCTTTTACCGGTTTTGATTTCCGCAGTCACCTGCATACCGGGTTCCAGTTGCCATTCGTCAGACCCTACTCGCAACGAACGATGCTTAAGTGCAATGACCGCGCGATAAACCAATCCAAGCGCCTTATCCTCTGTGGCATCCGCAGAGATATTCTGTAGCGTGCCATCTACCCAGCCGTAGCGCGTAAAATCAAAGGTGTTGATTTTTACCGTTACCGACTGCCCCACGCGCAAAAAGCCCACATCCTGATTTTTGATCATGACTTCTGCCACCAGTTCGCTATCGACGGGGACAACCTTGAGCAGCTCCTGAGGTGGCTCGACGGCCCCTCCTGCATCGCGGAAAGCCAGCGAGTCAACGATACCCTCTACGGGTGAGCGCAACGTGTATTGTGCTATTTGGGCGTTAATCTGTTTGAGTTGGCTCGCCAACAGATGATTTTCATGTTCACGTTCCGCTATATTCTGGGCTACCGAATTGATTTTTTTCGCCTCCGCGCTGCTTTGTTCCTGTTCCAACTGCGTCAGGCTACGGCGGCTTTCTTCCTGGTTTGCCGCTACGCCATCGACAGCATGGTGCGCCTCCAAATATTCCTTTTTAATCTCTAATAAGCTGTCGCGGCTGGTTATTTTTTTTTGATACAGGCTCTCTATCGCCTGATATTGCTCTTTAAAAACCATTAACTGCTCTTCAGCCAGCCGTTGGCGAGAGTGATGTCCCATCATTTTTGCGTGTAACACCGCCTTTTTACTTTCATAGACCTCTTTTTCGTACCGATCGTTTTCCACCTCGGTTATCAGCAGGGCTGCGAGCTGGTCTGCTAGCTGGGTATCTTCACGGCGGTAACGATCAGGAAATACGGTGGACCACGTTTGTCCGTTGTAATACCGGTTGAGTTTATCCAGTCGCACAAGGTGAAAACGATTTAGCTTCTGCCTCAGCCGCAACTCTTCGGCCCGCTCATCCAGATGCTGGCTATTCAGTTTAATGAGTGCCTGTCCTTGCTTAACGGCCATACCGTCGCGTACCAACACGCTGGCAACTTCTGCCGTGACCGCCGTGCTGACAGGCCGAGACAGTTCCCTCACCGCCACCTTGCCGTGAGTCACTGCCACAATATCGACCTTTCCAAGGGCCGACCACAGCACGGCAAGGATGAGTGATACCATGATGACCCATAAAATTGCTCTGCCTACAGGAGAGGGCGGTGTTTCCTGGATTTCAATTACCGCAGGAAGAAATTCACGATAGTGCGCTTTCATCACGCCTCTCCCTGCTGCAAGGCATACAGTCGGGCATACAGCCCCCCCGACGCCAGAAGCTCGTCATGCGAACCCTGCTCGCTCACCTTGCCTGACACCATGGCAATGATACGGTCAGCACGGCGCACCGCCGATAACCGATGCGCAATAATGAACACCGTTCTGCCACGGCATATTTCAGCCATATTGTTCTGAATCACGCGTTCTGATTCATAATCCAGTGCGCTGGTGGCCTCATCCAGGATGAGAATCCTAGGCTGAGTGATAAGGGCTCGTGCAATACCGATACGCTGTTTTTGCCCACCGGAAAACAGGTTGCCTTGCTCACCAACCGGGGTGTCGTACCCCAGCGGTAGCGCGCTGATAAACTCATGCGCACCGGCCAACGTGGCCGCCGAAATAACCTGTTCGATGGGCGAGTTAGGCAACGCTAACGCAATATTGTCGCGCACAGTGCCAGAAAAAAGCTGTGTCTCCTGCAATACCACACTGACACTTCGCCGCAGCCAATGCGGATCGGTATGGGCAATGTCGGTGTCATCAATAAAGATCTGCCCAGACGAGGGAAGATAAAGACGTTGTATCAGCCGAGCCAGGGTACTTTTACCCGAACCAGAGCGACCAACAATGCCAATGATTTCACCTGCCTGCACGGATAAGTTGAGGCCATCCAATACGGGGGGCGCATCAATACGGTAGGAAAAGCGGATATCAGCAAAACGCACGGTCCCGTGTATTTCCGCAAGCGTTACGCCACTTTGTTGCTGTTGCTCGGGCGGCACATTCAGAATGTCTCCCAGGCGTTTAACGGAAATAGAAACTTGCTGCACATCCTGCCACAGTTGCACCAGACGTAAGATGGGGCCAGTAACGTGTCCGGCAAACATATTAAAGGCAATAAGCCCTCCAACCGTCATTCCCCCCTCAATCACCAGCCGAGAGCCATACCACAAAATAACCACGCTGGTGATTCTGCTGATAAAACGCGATATCTGATTCGCGATATTGCTCAAGTTGCCAGTTTTAAAGCAACTGCTGACAAACGCCGCCGTCTGTTCATCCCAGCGACGCGTCAGGTGATGCTCGACGGACATCGCCTTGACGGGTTCAATGGCAGTAATACTCTCAACCAGAAAAGCCTGATTTTTCGCCCCCTGCCGAAACTGATCCTCTAATCGATTCCGTAGTGGTCGTGTAATGACAGCCGACAAAACAATGTAAGGCAGCAGGGATATCAGGACGACAACGGTCAAAGAAAGGCTATACATCGCCATGACCACAAAAAAGACCACAGTGAATAACAGATCCAACCCTAACGTCATTGCACTGCCGGTCAAAAACTCCCGTACCGTTTTGAGCTCATGCACCCGTGCGACGGTCACCCCAGTCTGACGCCCACGAAACCATCCCAACGGAAGCGACAACAGATGACGATAGAGCAGCGAACTTAACGTGGCATCAATACGCTGCGAGGTATGCGCCAACTGGTAGTTGCGTAACCCATCCAGCACCACATCCGCCAACGTGACACAAATCATCCCCAGTGCCAGCACATCCAACGTCGACACACTTTGGTGTGCCAATACCTTATCCACGACAATCTGAAAAAATAAGGGAAGAATCAGTGCCAATATCTGAATAAAAAAAGAGGCGAGCATGATCTCAACCACCAGGCTTTTATAGCGAATAAAAGCCTGAGCGAACCAGCGCAGATTAAATTTCTGAGCCAAATTGTCAGAGAAAAAACGCCGGGTGAACATAAAACCGCTTACTGTCTGCCCCTGAGCAGGATGGAAAATTTCAGATCGATCGCGAGATATCTCTTGTATCAGCCACTTTCCCTCTTTAACGGCCAGCAGTAAGACATACCCTTTTTCCGGAAAATAAACTAAAGCAGGTGTGGGCATGTCATCAGAAACCGTGATGCGGGCTTGATAGCGACAGCGAAAGCCACAGTGACGAGCAGCACGAACCAGTTGCACGTTAATATCATGGTGGGTATCAGTTCCGAACTGCGCTTGTAATGCCTCTATGTTTACGGCGATACCGTAATATCCCACGATCGATGCCAATCCTTGCCACACGTATTTATCTTGAGACATGCCCTGCCTCCATTAATACGCGAGAGAAGATTGCTGGCGATGCTGATCTGATGGTGCCGTTGCTAACGGCAGCGAGACGGAAGAGACACTGGCATCATCCTCTTCATCCCAACCCATAAACTGGACGATATCTTGTTTCATCAAAGCGACAGACCGTTGCAGACGCCCTTTCTTGCCAGTAGGCAATGCTTGCCCGGATTCAATATGATTGAGAATATCCGTTGACTGCCATTGCGTACCGTCAGCAAATTCAATGCGTTCTATCTGATATCGTGGTGCGCTAAAGAATTCTTGGATCGTCACGCTATCCTTGCTGTTCTGGAACAACAGCGCCAGATCGTTGGCCTTGCTGTAGCTTGAACCACTACGGCGTTGTAGTGTTACTTGTTGCGGAGTGATGCCCTTACTAAGCTTAAGCACATCAACATCGCCAGATTCACTGCTGTGTTCTGCAATAACATCCTGGCCACCACCACGGCTAAACAAGTAGGTGTCGCTGCCACTTCCTCCCTCAAGATGATCCTTACCCGTACCGCCTGAGAGTATGTCATTGCCCGTTCCACCTTTGAGGCGGTCGTTCCCGTTTCCTCCCATCAACTTGTCGTTACCACCATCCCCCTCAAGCCGGTCATCGCCTTTGCCACCTGTCAGACAATCGTCACCCGTACCACCCTCCAACGTGTCATTGCCCTCATCACCGGTCAGCACATCATTACCTGCCCCGCCGTCCAACCTGTCAGCACCACTGCCCCCCACCAGCCTGTCGTTACCATTTTCGCCCCTCAATACATCATTTCCCGCTCCGCCATCCAGCGTATCGTCACCCGTGCCGCCCTCCAGAGTGTCATCCCCCGCATCCCCGTACAGACTGTCTTTTCCCTTGTTGCCATACAGGCAGTCATCTCCCCCACCGCCGTGTATCTCACTCCCTTCTTCATAGCCCCACAGCGTCTGCGCCTCTTCTGTACCTCGCAGCAGCATTGCTTTTAGGGTATCCACATCCCATGCGGTACCCTCAGCAAACTCGACGCGCTCTATCTGATGTCGTTTCTCATAAAAAAAATCTTTGACCGTTACCCTGTCATCACCGGAAGCCAAACTGAGCGCCTTGGAGCTCGTCAATCCGCCTCGCCGCGCCACCACCACCTGTTCCGGGCTTATTCCCTCACCGAACCGCAGCACATCTACATCGTCAGATTCACTGCTGGTCTCAGCAATCACATCCTTTCCATCCCCCCGATTGAACAGGTAAACATCGCTGCCGCTTCCCCCTTCGAGATAGTCATCACCTGCACCGCCCACCAGAATGTCATCCCCTCGGCTTCCCTCAAGCGTGTCGTTGTCGCTCCCCCCGATAAATGTCCGCTGCGGCGGGAATCCAATACGTTCTTGTTCGGCACTGAATGTGGGATGATAAGAAAAAAAGGAATGGAATGCATTGCGGAGCCTTAAATGCGCTACCACGTCAGTCCCTTTAAGTTGGTTGAGATGTGATTCAAACGCGTCAAAATTCAGTGTCAGGCCACTGAAATCGGGTTTTATATCCACAGCGATCAAAGCAAATTCATTGCGGTACAAGGTCTGTGCCAGCAGACACGCTTCGGTGTGCTGGGCAAACTTACGGTATTCTGCTTTTAACAATCCAGCGGAGCCAATAAAGGGATTGGTATCGCCACTCCACTGGTGTTTAAAGCCCTTGCCCGACGCCCGTTCCAGCACCGCCAATTGGCGCGCATCAATATAATGACCACGACTTTTAGGATCGATATCCGTAACACCCGCCCAGGAAAAGAGTATTTTCTCCATTTTTCCAGCCTGTTGAGCGGCTTGTGGGTCTGCTGCATAGTCTTCAACCAAAGCGCGGAGCGTTGGGCTCTGACTCATCGCCACATGCAAATCCGCCATATTGCCGAAACCGCGAATGTGCGGCAGTCGCCGAATGTCTTCTCCGACGCTGATGTCTCCGGTATATCTCGTATGCCCTTTATTAGCAGTAAACCAGACATCACTTGCCTGGCCTTTTGTGCCATCGCTATAAGTGATACTGCCGACCTGCCTGTGCGCATGGTCTTGAGCGTCCACGAAGGAGGAGGGTTTCCAGTGAGTATCTATAGATGTCACGCCCACCTGTTTAGGTGTAAATAATTCTCCTTCATCTACGTTGGCGTCACTGTTAAGATCGCGCCATACCTGCAATTTCTGCCAACTGATATCCTTGGCATCCAGTACGCCATCCCCGTTATCATCCTGTTCCTTAAGGGCCAGAAAACCATGGTCTGCCAGCTTGCCGTCTTTCAGGCGGGCATGATTACCAAACAGTTCACGACCCGTATCAATACGCCCATCGCCATTACGATCCAGCACCAACAGACCATCATCCGGTCTTACCCATCCAGTGCTTTCCGCGAACATATTCTCATCGTGATCGAAAAAGACGCCTTTCGACAGGGGAAGCGTTTCTATTCCATCTCCATCGAGATCGAGAATAATAGGGTCGACTGCCGTTTCGGAATCCCCCGTATCGGGTCCCTCCGGTGGCCCAAAAATATCGGGCAGCCCGTCCAGTGGTGGCATTAATCCCCCTGGGCCGAAAGGGCTGGCATTCAACCCCGTTAATGCACCGTCAAGGAGCTTGTTCATTGCCTCCTGAAGCGGGCCGTTCAGGAGATTGCGCAGATATCCCAACGCTTCTTGCAGGTATTTGCGCGCGGATGGGCTCCCTTCTTGTGCCATTGGGGCGAGATGATTACCGATCCTGCCCAGTTGGTGCTGCAACTGACTGACCAGATGTTTTGACAGTGCCGCTGCCGCATCGATATTCGCCTGTGGACGAGGTTCTGTTAACGATTTCAGATAGTTTTCCAATTGATCCTGAACGGCATCACGTGCACCGTTCAGGATATCGTTGACGGCACCACTCAGGGTCTTTTGAGTCTGTGTGCCGAGTTGTTCCACGCGCTCATCCAGTCTGTCCTTGGCATCCAGCGTGTCTTCCAGGGTATTGTGATTATTCAGCCCCTTAATGCGATCGGCCACGCCAAAAGGCGTTTGCAGCCCCGCTAAATAATCGATTCCACCACTTTGTAATATCTGGTTTGCTGCCGTGGTGCAGTTTGCATCACCGTTTCCATCCGGTGTGAGATCGTAGCCAGGCTGGCGTTGCTTAAACTGCTTAATGCTTTGCATCATCTGCCGGTATTGTGTTTCGGTCAGGGGAATGGTTTTGGTTTCTGTTGGGGGTCTGTGTCCTAGCGCATTTCTATCCTCAACAAGCCCTTCCGCATCTTTTCCCCGGATATTGTTGTCAAACCAGCCATTTTTTGGTGTAAAACCAAAATAATCTGCATCAGCAGAACCATCATTGAATTTTAGCCAGCTATGAATAACCCCGCCTTCAGGATTATCGAGAATCTTTGAATCATTCATTACGGTAACTGAATAGGACATAGATCCACCTCAATATTTTAAGGGTAAATGATTTATTTGTACCTGACGCGTACAAAATAAAGCGTATAATCGGTAAACTCAGGATAATGACTGAAAATTTCAGGACGAATCAGGTAGCGCCCTTGATGCGGTATATCAACAGCAGGATAGAGTTCACCCAATTCATCTTCATCAATGATATATAGTGACGAAAAGGTTTTAGTCTTTTCCTGAGTAGGAATAAAAATTTCCTGAACCAGGATATTTTCCTGTAAATCAAAAACAAGAATACGCCCTTCTAAATCGTATAAAGCTTTTCTATGAACCTCTCGTTCCCTGGTAAAACGCTCATTAAAATCAACAATATTATTAATTTCTTCCCCAGGAGAAAAAAGAATATCCAATTGATACTTCCCAGACTTTTCCGCATATAGCACAAACTGTCTGGCCAATATCTTTTCCGCTTTGGGCGGTGCCAATACCATAGGGGAATTGATATCCTCGGCATACCCTGCCAACGGTGCCATTAATGCCACAAGAAACACGATAACGTGTAAAAAGGCATGCCATGGGAAAGGGTTATTCAACGTTTTTTTCAGCGTCCCTGTGCGGTTTATCATTGCGTATCCTTACGCAGAAAGTAACCGTGAAAGAAGTCACGCACTTTGGCATAGAAGGATGCTGAACGGCCCACAGGTTCAAAAATCAGGGTATAATCAGTGAATACCGGGTCCTGGCTGATAATTTCCGGGCGGAATATATAGCGCCCGGTGCGAGATATCTCAATCACATCATAGCTTGCGCCTAAGAGTTCTTCATCAATCAGATATTCAGAAGCAGGGTTCCATTTATTGTCTTTTGAAGGGAGTGTAATTTCTTTAAACAGGGTCCTGTAGTGAAAATCATAGAGGGAAATTTTCCCTGACAGTGCCTGAATGACCTTACCATGCACCTCTCGTTTCTTTTTTAATCTTTCCTCTTTATTTTCAATCGCAATGACGTCAATTCCGGGAAAAACAAGAATACCAATTCGGTACTTTCCGGGTTTTTCAGCCTCAACCACTAACTGCCTACCCTGCAATTTTTTATTCCCCCTAATAATCTGTGTATCTGAAGAAGAATTATTCTTAGCAAACAACGAGATCGGAAGCATGCACACGATTAAAAATAAGATGACGCGTTGATATTTATGCAAAAGAGAATAGAAATCATTGATTTTCACCTCGCCCTCATTAAGCATCATCATTCAACCACCTTTTATCTAAACAGATATTGTTTTCACCTTTCACTATTTTATTGACACATAGAATAATGCTTAAAAAGCTTACTTTTTTCGCACTTTATTCAGTTTTTCAATAATCGCTCTATTTGATTAAATAATCGTCAAACAAAAATTAATAAAAAATGAGACTCCGTAGCATAGAATTCCTACAAAAAGAGGATGTCAGACAAGATTTTTTTCTTATGCATTGAATGAGATATACCATTTGACCCCGTTCACAGACTCATGAATACTCTTTCACATAACAATAACAAAACGTCAAGGGTATCCCTTCCGTTAAAGCATCACCCAACAGGAGTAAGCAATGAAAAGAGCAATGATCGCAGTAAGCATCGCACTGGCGAGCGTCACGCTGGCACTGCCGCTGGCCAGTCAGGCATCGGTGAAAGAGGAAATGCGTGCGATGGCGGGCAGTTACAAAGGGGCTAACAGCGCCAGCGATGCGGCATCGCTAAAATCTGAATTGCAGACCATGAAGGAACACGCCACCAAGGCCAAAGCCGATCCGGAATTTAACAAAGGGCCTGACAGCCAGGTGTTTAACGAAGGGTTGGGCAAGCTGATTACGCAAATCGATGATGCCATTGCGCTGGTAGATGCAGGAAAATTATCTGAAGCGAAAACCGCGACAGACAACCTGAAAAAAACCCGCGCGGAGTACCACAAAAAGCTCGGTGTGTAACATTCGTCCGGTGGCCTCTCAGCGGGCCACCGGATCGCAAGCAGGGTTCAATTCACGCTCTTACGTGCTTACGCAAAAAGTTCTCAATGCCTTGTTCGTCCAAACGGTAGCGAATCCATTCACTTTGTGCGTTAGCACCAATACTGTCGTAAAAATCGATAGCAGGCTGGTTCCAATCCAGTACGCTCCACTCCAGGCGACCACAACCTCGCTCTTTGGCCAATTTTGCTACATGTGCCAACAACGCTTTGCCCGCACCATGCTGACGGAAACGTTTGGCTACATAGAGATCTTCAAGATAAATACCGTTCTTTCCCAGCCAGGTGGAATAACTCATAAAGAATACCGCGTAGCCAACCGGTACCCCGTCAATGGCGCAAATTAAGGCTTCCGTGCGCGTATCAGGGCCAAACAGCGTTTTTTCAATGTCTTCCCGCGTCGCAATCACTTGATTACGGGCAAGTTCATATTCCGCCAGCTCAATAATCATATCCAAGATCGCGCCCGCATCAGCTTTCTGAGCGGGATAAATGGTTATATTCATCATCCTTTCCTATTATAAACGCCAACATTGCCTCCTGATGCTACCTTAGAGAGGTTGCAGTATGAACAGCATTTTGTTCATTGGGCGATAATAATCACGCCACGGCGCTATCTCGAACGAGAATATCAGCGTGAACAGGGTTAAATAGTGCGAAGAGGGATAACCGGGCATGCAAGAAAGCAAGCAAAGCGCAGAAAAGGCATCCTGCTAGCGCAAGCGCACCATGGAAAGGGATCCACCGTACACGGCCCCCGTATCGAGATAGATCTGATTGGCATACGCGCACACCTTTTTAAGCGGCGTGTGTCCGAAGATAAAACGATCAGCCCCCTCGATCCGTTGATAGTCGCCAGCCTGGGCTTGGCGCAACCGCGTACGCCCCCACACGACGTCATCCACATCGACCGGTAGATCCAAACCATAACGAGCAGACGGATAATCCGCGTGAGCAATAACATAAAGGCGCGTTTGCACGTTGACTTCCAGAACATGCGGCAATGACGCCGACAGATGGATCAGTCGATCGATGGAATGACGATGTACCGGACTCAAGTCGAAATACCAGCCACCACCATTGTTGCGCCAGCAATCGCTACTCTCTCCTTGCAACACCGCTTGCGCCATACACTCATGATTGCCTGTCACCGAAATGAACCAGGGCGCATCCAACAGAGCCAGACACGCAGGGCTGTCCGGGCCGCGATCGATAAGATCGCCGACAGCAATCAGCAGATCACAACGTTCATCAAATTTTCGTGCAATCAGTTGCTGCTTCAATTGTTGATAGCAGCCATGAAGATCCCCAACCACCCACACATGGCGATAATCATCTCCACGAATACTGCGGTAGCGAACAACCTCTTGCATTTTCCCCTCCAGCACTGCAATGACGCCTTAAAAGAGTGTCGCGCGCCAGCGGCGCTGTTCATGCAATCAAGGAGTAAAAACCACAAAATCGCAAAATCACACAGACACACATAATTATGCGTAACAGATCGCAGTCGACCAGCATGAAAAATATCCGAGACATGAAAAATAGCGATTTTTATAACAAAGGAACGCCGGGTCATGCGGTGTTGTTATTGATAATACAGGCCTGATAATGCCCTGGAGGGAAGTCGAGAAAGGGATTCACACCGCCACACCGAAAGCCGGGATGGCGGCAACGCAGTTAGGGGGCTAAGCGGCGTAAAGCGCCTCCACCGCCCGATCGCATTCAGGTACAGCAAATTTTGCATAGTGCAACGCATGGTGCACCTGTTGTTTGTCACTCTCGGGATAAACCTGCGTATCCAGCAGCAGCGCCCCAATCGCTTGCGCATCCAGCATCGTGAAGGTGGTCCGAAGCGCCAGAGCGATATCAGGCCCGCCATAACACATATTGCGCAATAACACCGCCAATTCATGGGCGACGATCTTTCCCTGATAAACCGTATACAGTACATCGGCAATCAGTTTGGCATTTAATACACTAATGCGGGAAATATCATGATAGTGCCCGCCCAATGCCTGAATCATATGCTCGACGGCCTGCGTCGGCGTTTTCCCCTGATCGCGCAGAGACGTTAACGCCGTAACGAGTTTGTTCTGCAACTCATCTGCCATCATCCTGTCCTCTTATTATGCCCCTGGTCAATGGTTTTGCATCGCCGAGGTTTAGGTAACATATCGCATTTTTTGTCAGGGCAATATCGGTTTAAGAGAAAAATTAACAATTTTCAATATAGCGGCGTTACTCACTGATTTTTATTGATATCCCTATTTTTTATGTGGTTCTGATGCCCTCCGCAAGATAGGCGGTAACGGGGTTATGTGATACATTCTCCTGCAAAGATGCTCATTTGCGCGAATTTATCCATCTGAGCACATTATGGTTCATCCAAACCCTTTTCTCTGATGCGATAATGCAAAAAAGCAATCGTATTTCATTTTGTGAGCAAGCAAGTTAAGGTTAAATCATGATCACCACTGACGGTAACAGCGCAGTCGTTTCTGTAGCCTGGCGAGCAAACGACGTCATCGCCATCTACCCGATAACCCCAAGTTCTTCCATGGCTGAACAAGCTGCCGCGTGGTCGAGCGATGAACGTAAGAACTTGTGGGGAGATCCCCCCCGGGTGATCGAAATGCAGTCGGAAGGCGGTGCGATTGCCACCGTGCACGGGGCGTTGCAGACGGGTGCGCTGGCGACATCGTTTACCTCATCGCAGGGATTGCTGCTGATGATCCCGACGCTCTACAAGCTGGCCGGACAGTTAACCCCTTTCGTGCTGCACGTTGCCGCCCGTACCGTTGCCACCCATGCGCTCTCCATTTTCTGCGATCACTCTGACGTGATGGCGGTGCGCCAGACGGGCTGCGCCCTGCTTTGTGCCAACACCGTGCAAGAAGCGCAAGATTTCGCCTTGATTGCACACATCGCCACGCTCAACAGCCGCGTGCCCTTTATCCATTTCTTCGACGGTTTCCGCACTTCACATGAAATTAATAAAGTGGAACCGCTTAGTGATGAAGTCTTGCTAAAACTGCTGCCTCAAGATGCGATTGCCGCGCACCGTGAGCGAGCGCTTACACCAGAACGTCCGGTGATCCGTGGCACCGCCTCCAACCCAGACACCTTCTTCCAGGCGCGCGAAGCCACCAACCCGTGGTACAACAACACCTACTCTCACGTTGAGCAGGCGATGGATGCCTTTGCTGAAGCCACCGGGCGTCGCTATCAACCGTTTGAATATTACGGACACCCGGAAGCAACGCGCGTGATTGTGCTGATGGGATCGGGCGTAGGCACGTGCGAAGAGGTGGTGGACTCCCTGCTGACCCGCGGTGAAAAAGTAGGCGTGCTTAAAGTGCGTCTGTATCGCCCGTTCTCGGCACAGCACCTGCTCGCCGCCATTCCGCACACCGCGCAGAGCATCGCCGTGCTCGATCGCACCAAAGAGCCCGGAGCCCTGGCAGAACCGCTTTATCTGGATGTGATGACCGCACTGGCGGAAGCCTTTTCCCGTGGCGAACGTGCCACGCTGCCGCGCACCATTGGTGGCCGCTACGGCTTGTCATCCAAAGAGTTCACACCGCAGTGTGTGCAGGCTATTTTTAATGAGTTAGCACTTGCTAACCCAAGGCCACGTTTCACCGTGGGTATTTATGATGATGTGACCCACCTTTCACTGCCGTTGCCGGAGCAACACTTCCCCTCCAGTGCCGGATTGGAAGCGCTGTTCTACGGACTCGGCAGCGATGGCACCGTTTCCGCCACCAAAAATGCCATCAAAATTGTGGGTTCCAGCACACCGATGTTTGTGCAGGGCTATTTCGTCTACGACTCCAAAAAAGCGGGCAGTCTGACGGTATCGCACATGCGCGTGGGCCCGCACCCGATCAATTCGGCCTATCTGATCGATCAGGCTGATTTTGTGGCGTGCCACCAGTGGCAGTTTATCGATAAGTACGCCATGGTCGAACGCTTGAAACCCGGCGGTATCTTCCTGATTAACACCCCTTACAGCGCCGACGATCTGTGGCACCGCCTGCCACAAGAGGTGCAAGCCGGGCTGAATCAACATCAGGCAAAGGTCTATTGCATCAATGCGGCAAAAATTGCCCGTGAATGTCAGTTGGGTGCACGTATCAACACCGTGATGCAGATGGCGTTCTTCCATCTCTCGCAGATTTTGCCTGGTGACGTGGCGGTAGAGAAACTGCGTAACGCCATCGAAAAGAGCTACGGTAGCAAAGGTGAAGAGCTGGTCGCGCGCAACTGGAAGGCGCTGGAAGCCACGCTGGCAGCGCTGGAATCCGTTGCGCTGGAAGCGGTTAATCCAGACAGCCCGCAGCGCCCGCCCGTGGTGTCCGATGCTGCGCCGGACTTCGTTAAAACAGTGACGGCAACCATGCTGGCCGGACTGGGCGACACCTTACCCGTTTCCGCCCTGCCGCCCGATGGCACCTGGCCCACCGGCACCACTCAGTGGGAAAAACGCAACATCGCGGAAGCCATTCCGCTTTGGAAACCAGAGCTGTGCACGCAGTGTAACCACTGTGTCGCCGCCTGTCCGCACTCGGCTATCCGTGCCAAAGTGGTGCCTGCCGAGGCGATGAGCAACGCGCCCGATTCACTGCAATCGCTGGATGTGAAAGCACGTGATATGCGTGGTCAGAAGTACGTACTGCAAGTTGCCCCGGAAGATTGCACGGGATGTAACCTGTGCGTCGAGGTGTGCCCGGCGAAAGACCGTCAAAACCCTGAGATCAAAGCCATCAATATGGAGTCCCGCCTGGATAACCTGAGCGTGGAAAAAACCCACTTTGATTTCTTCCTGCAATTGCCGGAAATCGACAAGAACAAGCTGGAACGTATCGATATCCGCACGTCACAGTTGATTACGCCGCTGTTCGAGTACTCGGGTGCCTGTTCCGGTTGTGGCGAAACGCCATATATCAAACTGTTAACGCAGCTCTATGGCGATCGTTTACTGGTAGCCAACGCCACCGGGTGTTCGTCTATTTACGGTGGCAACCTGCCTACCACGCCGTGGACCACCGATGCCAATGGACGCGGACCCGCCTGGGCCAACTCGCTGTTTGAGGATAACGCCGAATTTGGTTTAGGTTTCCGTCTCAGCGTGGATCAACATCGCCAGCGCGCCTTGCGTCAGCTCTTGCAGTTGGCACCGCAACTCCCCGCCGATCTGGTAAGCGCCTTGCAGGAAGAGAACATTGCGCCGGATCTGCGCCGCCAGCAAATTGCACAGCTGCGTGAACAGCTTGCCAGCCTCAATGAACCGGCAGCGCGGGAACTCAGCCACGATGCCGACCACCTGGTGGACAAATCCGTTTGGCTGATTGGCGGTGACGGTTGGGCCTATGATATTGGCTACGGTGGTCTGGATCATGTGATGAGCCTGACAGAAAACGTCAACGTGCTGGTGCTGGATACCCAGTGCTATTCCAATACCGGCGGCCAACAATCCAAGGCAACGCCGTTGGGTGCGGTCACCAAATTTGGTGAAAAAGGCAAGCGTAAGGCGCGTAAAGATCTGGGTATCAACGTGATGATGTATGGCCACGTTTATGTTGCGCAGATTTCACTGGGAGCACAGCTTAACCAAACGGTGAAAGCGATTCAGGAAGCAGAAGCCTGGCCTGGCCCGTCACTGATTATTGCCTACAGCCCCTGTGAAGAGCACGGCTACGATCTGGCGTTCAGTCACGATCAGATGCGTCAGCTGACGGCTACCGGATTCTGGCCGCTCTATCGCTTCGATCCGCGTCGTGTGGAAGAAGGCAAACCGGCGTTGGTCACGGATTCCCGTCCGCCCTCCAGCAGCCTGAGCGAGACGCTGCTGAAAGAGCAACGCTTCCGTCGGCTGAATACGCAAATGCCGGAAGAGACCGCGCGGTTGTATGAAGAAGCGGAACTGGATCTGCGGCGTCGCTTTGATTTCCTGACGATGATGGCAGGCAAAGCAGAGAAGAACTCGCAAGAATAAGGCCGTGCTGCCCGACGAGATCCTCAGTGCAAGCCGAGGATCTCGTCGGGAAAATGGGCGTTAGCGAAAGATCTGGCTGACGGCTTCGGCCACGGGTTCTACCAGATGATCGGGCAGTTGGCAGATGCTGAGCCGAATAAACTGCCCGCTTTTTACTCCAGCCCGCTCCCCCGGTTGCACGGCAATACCGCGTGCGGCCAATGTCACCAACGCATAACGCTCCGAAGGCACCGGTAACCAGATACAGAGCCCGTCGTTTTCAGGCACATAAATACCGCGCCGTGCTAGTGCATCGGCTAACGCCTGTCGCCGCTGGTGATAAACCTCTTGCGCATGCGCGATGCTCTGCTGAGTTTGTGCATCCGTCAATAAATAGGCCAGCGCCCCTTGCAGTATTCTGCTGCTCCATCCCGCGCCAAAATGTCGGAAGGATTGAATCTGCCCCATACAGGTTTTGCTGCCCGATATCACTGCCAAACGTAAATCCGGTCCATAAGCTTTCGAGTAGGATCGAATGTGCACCGTGCGATCGGGATAGTAGCGCCCCAGACTGATCGCCGCGTGTGTCGATAATTCGCCAACGCCATCATCTTCCAGAATCAACACATTGTCGTGGACAGCAAGCAGCGCGGCCAACTCGGCCAGCCGTTCCTGGCTCATGGCATTACCCGTGTGCGAATGCGTTCTGGGCTGGAAAATAAACGCCGTCGGTTTTTGCAGCAACGCTTGTTTTAGCGCTTCCGGTTCAGGGCCGTGCTCATCGCACTCCACCATAATGGCATTCATGCCCAGATGATCGAGCATATCCAGCACGCGCGCCGCGGTAGGGCTTTCGACGGCCACCGACGAGCCCGGAAACAGCAGTGCCTGCAATGCCAGATACATACCATCAAACCCACCATCCGAGGTGATAAACGCCTCCGCCGGATAAGGCCAATGGCGGCGCACCGTCTGTTCCAATTCCGGAATGATGGCAGTGCGCTGGTAGCTGTTCAAATTTGGGGCTAACAGACCATGGCATAGCGCGGCCGACAGATCAGGCAGCAATGCCGGGTCTGGCGCTGAAAGTGTCATATCGGCCAATATCGTGTTGCCAAAATTGCCGATCTTCTCGAAACGCTCGGGCCGAGGTGAAACATGTTGACCACACACCCACATCCCGGTTCTGCCGCGTCCGGCAATCACCTTCTGCCGCCGCAGTTGAGACCAGGCAGCCGAGATGGTTGCCGGGCTCACGCCCAGCACTTCAGCCAGTTCCCGAACTGACGGCAACTGGCTACCAATGGCGATGCGCTCTTCACGGATCAATGCAGCGATATCCATCGCAATCCCCCGAATCGTGGGGTTGGTAAGCATTCCTGCCAGCCAGTTAGGATCGATTTTTGTGGTCATAAAAAAATAATTTGTTCAATAACAAAAATCTTATTGTACACATACAAATGACGATCTAGTATCAAAAAAAGTCGCATTACGTATAAAAAGTGCGCAAATGTAAGCAAGCGAATAATAAGAGATGTGCGGATTTGTTAGCCTTCACCGGGGAAAACAACGTGACAATAACAATTAGATTGGCTGTACGCGATTGGGACTATTTTACCCCACTCGCTTTAGGCGACATCAAACCAAAAGGCTTTACGTTGGCGATCGACAGGGTAGGCACACTGCCCGACGATTTAGCCCACAGCCCGCATTACGATGCAGGCGAAGTCTCTTTCAGCCGCTACGCGCAAAGTCGTGCGCGTGGCGATGAAAGTTTGCTGGCACTCCCGCATTTCTTGATGCGGGGGTTCCGCCAGCGCTGCATTTTGACAACGGAAGAGAGCCCGTTGACCGAGTTATCGCAGTTGGCAGGAAAACGTATTGGCGTTACTGGCTGGCAGGACTCTGGCAATACCTGGACGCGCGCGTTGCTGCGTCGCGAAGGGGTGGAAACGGAAGATGCGTACTGGTATGCCGGCCGTTTGACTGACGCACATCCGATCGTTGACCGACTCGGCAAGTTTGGTCAACCGGGAAGAATTGAAGCCGCGCCCGGCGAACAACCGCTGATCACGCTGCTGAAAAATGGCGGACTGGATGCCATCTTCACCCCCTTTATGCCAGACGGGTATTTTAGCGGGCATTCCGGGTTACGCCAATTGCAACGGGATTTCCGTCAGGCTGAATTGGATTACTTCCATGCGGTGGGTTACAACCCGGGAATGCACGTGCTTGGCATCAAACCAGAGATAGCCCAAGAGCACCCCTGGTTGCCGGAAGCGTTGAGCGAGGTCATTGATCAATCCTACGCCATGTGGATGAACAAACGCATCAAGTACGCCGACACCACGCCGTGGCTGCTGGACGATTTGCGTAGAACTGCGCAGGATTTGCCCGCCAACTGGAATGATAACGGCTTTGAGGTGAATAAAGTGATGATCGCTGATTTCGCCCGAGAACTGCATGCGCAGAAGCTCACAGAGGAATGTTTAACCCCTGAAGCGCTGTTCCCGTGGTCGTGCCGGTAGTGATGTGAACCTTAACTAAGTGATGGATAACAGGGGTTGCTATGAAAGTTGCGTTGGGACAATTTGCGGTAGATAAAGAGTGGCAAAACAATGTCACCACCACGCTCTCGCTGATGGAACAGGCCGAACGGGCCGGGGCCGATCTTCTGGTGTTACCTGAAGGTATTCTGGCCCGTGATATCACCAATCCCAAGCTGGTGCTAACCGCCGCGCAACCCCTTGATGGCCCGTTTATGACGCAGGTGCTGGCAGCCAGTCAGGGCAACAACATGACCACCATGATGAGCATCCATGTTCCTAACGGTACAGAAAAAGTGTGGAACACGCTGGTTGCCGTTCGCAACGGCGACATCGTCGCGCAGTACCGCAAATTACATCTGTACGATGCGTTCGCCATGAAGGAATCGGAAAACGTGGTGCCCGGCGAAGAGGTTCCACCGTTGGTCAACGTTGCCGGATTGAACGTTGGACTGATGACCTGCTACGACGTCCGCTTCCCCGAACTCGCTCGTCGTCTGGTACTGGACGGTGCCGATCTGCTGGTGCTGCCCGCTGCCTGGGTGAAAGGGCCGCTGAAAGAGACACACTGGGAACTGCTGGTACGCGCACGCGCTCTGGAAAACACCACCTATGTGGTAGCGGTGGGTGAGTGCGGTGTGCGCAACATTGGCAACAGCATGGTCGTCGATCCCCTCGGCGTCGTGGTTGTTCAGGCACCCGAAACGCCCGCGCTGGTCTATGCTGATATCGATCCTGAACGTACTGCCTATGCCCGTGATATTTTACCGGCACTGGCTAACCGCCGTTTTGTAGCACCGCGTTTGCCACATGAAATACAAGGATAGTTTTCATCACCATCACTGATTTTCACTACCATCACTGACATCTGCATTCCAACAAAGGCAGAGGAGAACACAGCATGACACTGAAAAGACTGGGATATACCGCGCTACTCATGGGTTCACTGTTTTCTGCAAGCACGCTGGCTGCTGACATACCGACCCAAACCCTGAACAAAAGTTTGCACGATCGCTTGCCGGATGATGTGAAAAAAACCGGCGTGCTGAATGCCGTCAATAATGGCTCATTCCCTCCTTACCAGATTGTTAACGGCACACACTCTCTCGATGGAGCCAGCGCCGATCTCGCTAAAGCGTTGGGCGAACTGCTGGGCGTTAAAATCGAGCATGCTTCCGTCAGTGGGCTATCTGGCCTGTTGAGCGGCATCCAGTCTGGCCGTTACCAGTTTGCGCTGGGGCCAATCGGTGATTTCCCTGCGCGTCAGGAGAAAAATGATTTCGTCGATTTTGTGCGTGAATTTGTAGTGTTCGCAGTGAAAAGCGGTAACCCGGAAAAAATCAATACGCTGGACGATACCTGCGGTAAACGTATTGCCGTGATGTCCGGCGGTTCCGCTGAACAAGTGATCGTCAAGCAATCAGAAGCCTGTACTGCCGCCGGAAAACCTGCGATTACGGTGCAGTCTTACACTGACCAGCCCACCTCAATTCTTTCCGTTCGCTCTGGCCGTGCAGATGCCTTCTTCTCCTCTCAGGCACCGCTGACCTATTTCGTTGAGCAGACCAACGGACAGCTCGAACTGGCAGGTACCGGACAACACAACGGTTTTAACGATCTCTACCAAGGATCGGTGTTTTCCAAAGGTTCACCGCTGACGCCAGTGATTCAAGCAGCCTATCAACAACTGTTTGATAACGGCACCTATGCCGCCGTCATGAAAAAATGGCACTTGTCGGACAACATGCTGCCTGCGCCGGGCGTCAATTTAGCCAAGTAATTAACGTTTCTTGGTAGAAACCGTTTATTACACCGCCAACAACGTTGAGAGGTATTCTTTCGTCGTGGATACACTGAGAAATGTTGCCAGAGCCCTGCCACCGAGCCGCTTTAGCCAGCGGCTTTCCTGGGGCTTAACGCTGGTTATCGCTTTTTATGTCCTTTGGTCCATCAGCACCAATAAAAACTTTGAATGGCATGTGGTTTATCAGTGGTTCAACGAGAAAACCGTTCTCGAAGGATTGGCGGTGACCCTGGGCCTGACCGTTGTGGCCATGATCATCGGCGTTATATTGGGGCTGCTGTTGGCGGTTGGCCGCATGTCCAGCAATCGGTTGCTGAGCGGGCTTTCCAGCCTTTACATCTGGTTCTTTCGCGGCACGCCGCTGCTGGTGCAATTGATTTTCTGGTACAACCTTTCCACGCTCTTTCCACGCGTCTCACTGGGCATTCCTTTTGGCCCGGAGTGGATAAGCTGGAACACCAACGATCTGATTACACCGCTCACTGCCGCTATTGCCGGTCTGGCATTGAATGAAGCTGCCTATATGGCGGAGATCATTCGCGGCGGCCTGCTCTCTGTCGATAACGGTCAGGTGGAAACCTCACAGGCCTTCGGTATGAGCCGCAGCCGTGCGCTGCGCCGCATCATCATTCCTCAAGCGATGCGCGCCATTGTTCCGCCTACCGGTAACCAGTTGATCAGCATGATCAAAGCCACTTCGCTGGTCAGCGTCATCGCCATGGGCGATCTGCTCTACTCGGTGCAAGCCATCTATAACCGCACGTTTGAAGTGATTCCGATGCTGATGGTGGCAGTGATTTGGTATCTGTTTATTACCTCGCTACTTAACGTTGGGCAATCTGCCATCGAACGCTATTACTCCCGCGGAGAGCGTCGCCCGGCATCGGAAACGCGCCGCACGCCCCCCGCTAAAGCCAGTGCGTCCAGCAAGGAGGCGTCTTAATGAGCAAACTGCATTCGACCGCGACGGAAAATCCGGAAAAAACGCCATTGGTGCGCGCGCGAAACGTTCATAAATATTTTGGCGACAACCATGTGCTGCGCGGCATCGATCTGGAAGTGAACAGCGGTGAAACCGTGGTGATTTTGGGGCCATCGGGTTCGGGAAAATCGACCTTCCTACGCTGCATCAACCATCTGGAGGAGATGGATGAAGGCTATATCATGATGGGCGATGAGCAGATCGGCTATCAATTGCGCGGCGAGAAACTCTATGCCCTGTCGGCACGCGACATTGCGCGCCAGCGTAGCCATATCGGCATGGTGTTCCAGCAATTCAACCTCTATCCCCACATGACCGTGTTGCAAAATATCATTGAAGCACCGGTCGGTGTACATAAGCAGGACCGCCATGAAGCGCAGGCGTATGCCATAGAATTGTTAAAACGCGTTGGGCTGGAGCACAAAGCGGATGCCTATCCGCGCCACCTCTCTGGCGGGCAGCAGCAGCGCGTCGCCATTGCGCGTGCGCTGGCTATTCGCCCGAAAGTGATGTTGTTTGACGAACCCACCTCGGCACTCGATCCCGAGTTGGTGGGTGAAGTGCTGGCCACCATGCGCTCCTTGGCTGAGCAAGGTTTGACCATGATTGTCGTCACCCATGAGATCGGTTTTGCACGTGAAGCGGCCGATCGGGTGATCTTTATGGATCAGGGCGTAGTGGTGGAGCAAGGTCGTCCGGACGATGTACTGGTAACACCACAACATCCGCGTACTCAAGCCTTCCTGAGCCGTTTTATTTAACCCCCGCCGTCCTCGGCGTAGGCCGGGGACCTCTGGCAAAAGGAACGCGTTTAGCCTGCAGAAGATTCCCGCTTGCGCGGGAATGAGGGAATGTAGGCGGGAATGACGGTCATTACTCCCCTTTTTTGCATCCCGGAGGCAAAAAATGTGATTCATTGCACATGCCATTTCCCTCCGAGGCCGTTCTGACCATATAATGCGCATCCAGGCGGTTCAGCCGCTAACAAAAACCGACACCACAGCCCTTCGGGCATCACACACTCAATAAAGATATGAAGATGAGTATTCGCGCGATCTTAACCACCCTTCTGGCCGCTGCTGCTTTCAGTCAATCAGCATTTGCCGTTGTTTATCCGCTGCCGCCGGCCAACAGCCGTCTGATCGGGGAAAACCTGGAAATTACCGTTCCAACCGACAGCACGCTGCCGTTGGAAGCCTTTGCTGCCCAATACCAAATGGGCCTGAGCAACCTGATGGAAGCTAACCCCAATGCGGATGTCTACCTGCCGCAGCCGGGCAGCAAGATGATTATTCCACAGCAGTTGATCCTGCCAGATGCGCCGCGCGAAGGCATCGTTATCAACAGCGCCGAAATGCGTCTGTACTACTACCCGAAAGGCAGCAAAACCGTCATCGTACTGCCTATCGGCATCGGTGAATTGGGTAAAGATACGCCGGTCAACTGGACCACCAGCGTACAGCGTAAAAAAGCAGGTCCAACTTGGACACCAACCGCCAAAATGCACGCTGAATACGCAGCACGCGGCGAGTACCTGCCCAAAGTCTATCCGGCAGGCCCGGATAACCCGATGGGGCTGTATGCGCTTTACATCGGCAACCTGTATGCGATTCACGGCACCAATGCCAACTTTGGTATCGGCCTGCGCGTGAGTCACGGTTGCGTGCGTCTGCGCGCTGACGACATCAAATTCCTGTTCAACAACGTGCCGGTTGGCACTCGCGTTCAGTTTATCAATGAGCCGGTAAAAGCCACCGTTGAGCCAGACGGCTCCCGCTACGTTGAAGTACACGATCCGCTGTCTCGTACCGTAGAAGAGTTTCACTCCGACTCTCCGGCCCCGATCAGCATCACTGCAAAAGTCAGCAAAGTGGTTGCTGACGCGAGCGTGAACACCAGCGATGTGGATAACGCCATCAGAACGCGTTCCGGTATGCCGACCAAGATAAACGGTGCGCTGGAACCTGCACAGCCGTTGGAAACGCTGGCACCGCAAGACGCGCCGGTTGCAGTACCGGATGACGTTCAGCAACCGGTTGACGCTGCCGCACCGCAGACAGATGCCAATCATTCCTGATTAGCGCAGTAATCTACCTGCTATCCCCGGCATCAGCCGGGGAATTTATCGAACATCCCTTTTCGCACATCCCTTCGGCTAAGCCCTGTTACTCCCCGCGCTGTGAAGCATCCAACGCCTGTGACACATCCGCAATAATATCGTCAATGTGCTCAATCCCGACGGAGATACGCACCAGATCTTCACTCACGCCCGCGCGAGCCAACTCTTGCGCATTCAACTGACGGTGCGTGGTCGTGGCCGGATGGCACGCCAGAGATTTGGCATCGCCAATGTTCACCAGTCGCAGGATCATCTGCAACGCATCGATAAAATGGCCGCCCGCCGCTTTGCCACCCTTGATGCCAAAGCTGATAATCCCGGACGCCTTGCCACCAGAAATTTTATCACAGGTCGGTTTGTACGGACTGTTCGGTAAGGCGGCATAGTTGACCCAGGTGACCAGCGGATGCGACGACAGGTAGCCCGCCAGCGCTTCGGCATTGCTGCAATGGCGTTCAACGCGCAGGCTGAGCGTTTCCAACCCCTGTAATAACAAAAAGGCGCTGTGCGGCGACAGCGCCGCGCCGGTATTGCGCAGGGGAACGACGCGGCAGCGGCCAATAAACGCCGCCGGGCCGAATGCCTCGGTATAAACCACGCCGTGGTAAGAGGGATCCGGCTCGCTCAGCAGCGGGAAGCGCGCCTTGTTGGCAGCCCAGTCAAATTTGCCGCTATCGATAATAGCGCCACCAATCGTGGTGCCGTGCCCACCGATATATTTGGTCAGGGAATGCACCACGATATCCGCCCCGTGCTCAAACGGGCGACACAACACTGGCGTTGCCACCGTGTTATCGACAATCACCGGCACGCCGTGGCGGTGGGCGATGGCGGCAATCTGTGCGATATCCACCACGTTGCCCGCCGGATTACCGATGGATTCACAGAATACCGCCTTGGTACGATCGTCAATCAACGCATCAAGCGCAGCAAAATCCTCGGCAGAAAACATACGCACTTCAATCCCCTGACGCGGCAACGTATGCGCAAACAGGTTATAGGTGCCACCGTACAGTTGGCTGGTGCTGACAATATTGTCTCCCACCTGCGTCAGCGCTTGCAGCGCATAGGTGATAGCCGCCATGCCCGAGGCAAGCGCCAACGCACCGATCCCGCCTTCTATCGCCGCCAAACGTTCTTCCAGCACCGCATTGGTGGGGTTCATGATGCGGCTATAGATATTACCCGCCACTTTGAGATCGAACAGGTCAGCGCCATGCTGCGTATCATCAAACGTGTAAGAGGTTGTCTGGTAAATCGGTACGGCAGCAGCCTTGGTGGTTGCTTCCGAGGTATAGCCATGGTGTAACACGAGGGATTCCAGTTTCATCGCGCAGACCTTTCTATGCGTGTGGATGGTGGGTATCTTCCTAAAATAGCAGACAAAAATCACAGCGACTGAGCCACAGCTAGAAGAAAACGCGATAAGTTAGGAGAAACGAGCATAAGTTTTCCCCTCTCGAGTCCACCAGTTGCGCCGGTGCAAAATCACAGCTACCTTTAGCTGATGATCACCTGCTAAAAAAACAAATAAATGACTGATAAAAAGCAAAATATCGCCACTGTAACCCTACCGGATAACGTCGATGTACCTCTCTACGATCGCACGGCCCTACGCCCGCGTATTGTGCATATCGGGTTTGGGGCATTTCACCGTGCCCATCAGGCGCTGCTGACGCACCGCGTCCTCAATCAGGAAGGTGGCGATTGGGGGCTGTGCGAAGTGGTGCTGTTCAGCGATGACAGCCTGATTTCAGCGCTGCGCGAGCAGCAGCACCTGTTTACCGTGCTGGAAAAGGGAGAAAGCGGCAATCAGGCTATCGTAGTGGGCGCGGTGTGCGCCTCGCTGCACGCCGCCGTTGAGGGCAAAGAGGCCATTTTGGCACAGCTGGCCGATGCTCAAACGGAGATTGTCTCCCTGACCATTACGGAAAAAGGCTATTGTCTGGCGGGTGCGCACGGCAATCTGGACACCGACAATGCCCACATCCAGCATGATTTGCGCTATCCACGCGAGCCGCTGTCGGTGCCGGGCATCATTACCGAAGCGTTGCGTAGACGCCATGCTCTAGGCATCCCTCCTTTTAGCGTGCTCTCCTGCGATAACATGCCAGAAAACGGTAAGGCCGCCCAACGCGCGATTCTTGATTTCGCACGCCTGATTGCGCCCGCGCTGGCAGCGTGGATTGAGCGTGAAGTGGCTTTCCCCTCCACCATGGTGGATCGCATCGTGCCTGCCGCCACCGCCCAAACGTTGCATGACGTGGCAGAAGCTGTCGGCGTTGACGATCCCTGCGCTATCGCCTGCGAGCCCTATATTCAGTGGGTTGTGGAGGATCGTTTTACGCTGGGTCGACCGCATTGGGAGGCGGCAGGGGTACAACTGGTGGCGGATGTTGCACCTTATGAAACCATGAAGCTCAGAATGCTGAACGGCAGTCACTCGTTTCTGGCCTATCTCGGCTACCTGGCGGGCTATGCCCATATCAGCGACTGCATGGCCGATGCGCACTTCCGCCGTGCGGTGCGCCACCTGATGCTGGCAGAGCAAGCCCCGACGTTAACCATCAGCGGCGTTGACCTGACAGGCTATGCCGAACGCCTGCTCACGCGCTTTGCCAACCCTGCCCTGCACCACCGCACCTGGCAGATAGCGATGGACGGATCGCAAAAGTTACCGCAGCGCCTGCTCGATGGATTGCGCTGGCATCGGCGCAATGGCAGCCGTTGCGAAGCGCTGATCCTCGGTGTGGCCGGATGGATGCGCTACATTGGCGGGCACGACGATCGCGGCGAGGCGATTGATATTCGCGATCCGCTAAAGACCACCTTACAGAGCATAGTGGCATCCACCCCGGACGACGAAAGACGCGTGCAGGGCTTGTTGACGCTGACGGCGGTATTTGGTGATGACCTGCGCACCGACCCGTCGTTGGTACAGGCACTGACCGACGCCTACTTGCGTCTACGCGACCAAGGCGCATTGGCGACGGTCACTAAACTGGCACAAAGCCTTTGCGACTAGCACCCCACTCAATCACCACACGCAATCGCCACACCGCATCGCTACGCTTCCCGGCGGCAGGCAAGGATGTCGCCGGGTTGGCATTCCAGTACCTCACAGATTTTTTCCAGCGTTGCAAAGCGAATGCTTTTCACCTTACCTGATTTTAATAACGACAAATTTTGTTCGGTAATGCCGATACGTTGGGCCAGCTCACGCGATCGCATCTTCTTTTGTGCCAGCACCACATCCAGATTTATTATTATTGGCATAGGGTTTTTTAATTAAATTAATTGGCTGTGTTATTTCCGCTGCTCCGAGATAGCAACGAATTCTACTGTCTGATGGTATCAGTTTGTAAGTAAAAACGATTGCGATCGTGGTAGCAACTGCGACACCGGTAGCATTTGCGACAGATGTATTTGCCCCGTCTCCCCCTCTCACTGTTCCCGGTATGCCGGACACCACTTACCACTCAGGCTGAAGGCCATGGAGGCCAATGAAATGTCACTTTCCCGTATTCATCTGTTTTTATGATGAAGATCACCCTTTTTTAGCAGTTAATAGCGCCAGACGTTCTTCATTCAGAATGAGATAAAACCAAATTTTATTGCGTTGCGATAATTAATTATCGCATTGCGTGATTATAAATAAGAGTTTATATCAAATAACTACGGTCAAATTAGAAAATGTAATTTCATGATCAAGTTGACAAATTGCCATTAAATCACCCGAAAAGCGTGATCGTCAGTTTACTTTCATAGGAATAGAGCAAATGATAGGAATATCGGTTCATACCAAATGAAATATTGTTTTAAAAATGTAGGCAAATTGATCATGAGTAAATCTATCTCCTTTAAGCACACGTTCTGCTACGGCAGCGCAAACCTGCTTGGCAGCGGTGCGCTGGCGATCAGCGGCGCATGGCTGATGTATTTCTATACCACCTTCTGTGGACTTACGCTGGTTGAAGCCGCGTCCATTTTCTCCGTTGCCAGTATCATTGATGCCATCAGTAATCCGGTGATGGGGTATGTCAGTGATAACTTTCATAATACTCGGCTGGGCCGCCTGTTTGGGCGTCGCCGTTTCTTTATTCTGCTGGGTGTGCCGCTGGTGCTGGTCTATCCGTTGCTGTGGGTCAGTGGCTTTGGCTTCTGGTACTACATGGCGACGTACGTGCTGTTTGAGCTGATTTACACCTCCATTATGGTGCCATACGAAACGTTGGCGACCGAAATGACGCACGACTTCAAGATCCGCTCCAAGTTGACCGGTTCTAAAGCCATTTTCGGCAAGCTGGCTAACTTCCTGGCAGCCTTTATCCCCGGCCAGTTTATCGCCATCTATGGTAAAGACTCCGCCACGCCATTCTTTTACACCGGCCTGACCTACGGGTTCATCATGTGCGCGGCAATGATTGCCCTGTACACCACCTCCTGGGAGCGCCCGTTGAATGAACTGGTGCATGAAAAAACCGCCAACCTGTGGCAAACGCTGAAAAAACTGAGCGCGGACATGCTTTCCACCTTCCGTTTGCGTATTTTCCGCAAGCACCTGGGAATGTACCTGTTCGGTTTTGGCGCTGAATGGCTGTTCGCTTCTGCTTTTACCTATTTCATCGTCTTTGGGTTAAAGCAAAACACCGCGCTGGTCTCGCAGTTGAACAGCTTTAGCTCCATCATGCAGCTTATCTCTACCGCCGCGTTCATCGGCATCTGCGTGAAAATGGGCTTTGCGCGTCCGTTCCGTTTGGCACTGATGGTGGTGATCGTGAGCGTTATCGCTTACGCCGCGCTGTACTTTGCCAACTGGTCAGACGGCGCCACGATCGCCGTGCTGTTTGGTATTACCGCTATTTTTGGTCTGAGTACCGGCGGTATCTACTACATTCCGTGGACGGTCTACACCTTCCTGGCCGATGTGGATGAAGTGTTGACGGGTCGCCGTCGTGAAGGGATCTATGCGGGTGCCATGACTTTCGCAGGCAAAATGGTGCGTTCAGTAATCGTGTTTGCCATGGGATGGACGTTGACGCAGTTCGGTTTTGTTTCTGGTCATGCCGCACAGCCTGAAAGCGCCGTGCTGGCGATTGTCGGCGTGTTCTCGCTGGGGGTTATCGGGCTGGCGCTGGTAGCCATCTACTACACCACGCAAATGAAACTTGATCGTGAAAATCACGCCATCCTGCTGGAAGAGATTGAGCGTATCAAGGCCGGTGGCGCTATCGCCGATGTGCCGGTACACGCCAGAGCCGTCGCGGAAGAGTTGACCGGTTGGAAATACGAACAGTGCTGGGGGAATAACCCGCTGGGCGTACAACCGCAGGCCGCTGCACCGCAAGTTGCCACTTCTGAACGCTAATACCTTCAGTCAGCCCGCGCTCGCGGGCTGACTTATTTTCCCACCTTAAATCAGCGCCGCTTCCTTCAATTCACTTTTCAGGTAGGCATAGTAAATCGGTGCAGCAATCACGCCCGGAATGCCAAACGCCGCTTCAAACACCAGCATTGCCAGCAAGATTTCCCACGCGTGCGCCTTGATTCGGGTGCCCACAATCTGTGCATTGAGGAAGTATTCCAGTTTGTGAATCAGCATCAGATAAACCAGCGCCGCCAATGCCACCGGCAGGGAAATCGACAAACCAGAAATAAACACGATGGAGTTGGATATCAGGTTACCAATCACCGGTATCAACCCAAAGATGAAGGTCAGCACCACCAGCGTTTTGGCAAACGGCAGATGCACACCAAAACAGGGCAAAACACCGAGAATAAACACCGCTGAGAGAATGGTGTTAACCGAAGAGATTTTTACCTGGGCGAACACGATATTGCGAAATGACATCGACAGCAGCGAAACGCGCCGCATCAGTTCTGATTTCAGCATCGGTTTTTCCGTGTCCTCTTGCACGTTGTACAGTGAGACGATCGCCCCCAACACCATACCAATCAACATGGTGACAAAACCGTGCAGAAAATCTTTGCCCATGGATTGCAGCATCACGATATGTTCCTGCACCCAGCGCATAAATTCGTGCTGTAGTTCTTCGACACTCACCGGCAAGTAACCCGGCAAATAGACCATGATGTGCCGTTGTACGTCATTGAGAATCAAGCCGATACGCGCATTGAAGGCCGAGGTGTCACGCATTTCCTGCATCACAATCCCGGTCAGGCTACCAAACAGCAGGCTAAGCAGACTCACCACCAGCGTACTGATGATCGCCACCACCACCCAACGCGCGCGTTTGCCACTGATAATTTTTTGGAAATGGGGCGTCAGCAGATTGACGATTTCATACACCAAAAATCCGGCAACGAAACACGTTAACAGCCGTAGCGACAGCAGCAGCAGCAATCCCCCAAACATAAAACCCAGGCTCAGCCATCTGGCCTGTTTTAAATTCAATAACTGCATGACGACATCCTGTATGCGTAATGATCGGACCTGTACACGTACTTACGACACCAAAAATAGCACTCGGTTTATCGCACCATTCTCTGCGCACCAGAAAAGACGCATGAGAAAAGTCGCACGAAACAAGCCCGGTAATAATTCTGCTTTTTCTCCGTCCTATTCTTAGCGTTTTTAGCATTAAAAACCAGAAGGGATTAGCGGGCGCGCAGAGTAATCCACCAGGAAAAGCGTCGTTCGACGATAATGGGCAGGGTGCGGGTCAGGGCGCTGAAAAAACGCGCATCATCCTGCAAGGGAAAGACACCGGAAATACGCAGCGCTGCCGCCTTGGCATCGAGGGGAAAGTAGCCGTTACGGTAGCGCGCATATTCACGCATCAAGCTATCCAGCCGCATATTGTCCGCCAGCAACACGCCATCCAGCCAGCTTTGGCGGAAGCCTTCCACCGGTTGCGCAGGCTGACTCATCGCAACAGTAAAGGTGACTTGTTGCCCAGCGAGAACGCGCACAGCCGCCTGCAATTGCTGCGCCGGGCGGAGCAATACTTCCCCCTGAAACACCGCCAGCGTACTTTCACTGTCATCGCAGCGCACATCAAACCGGCAGAGTGAATTCAGCGTCAGTTCCCCCTGAGGGGTGGAAAACAGTAGCGGGTAAGGCACAGCGCTTTCCAGCAAGCACTCCCCTTTCAGCAAGCGTAGAGAAGCAATCTTTCCGTCCTGGTCGTAGCGTGAGAGCGCTGAATCGGTGTTCAGGTTCAGCGTCAGCCCCTCTGCCAACGCCCAGCGTCGGTTTTCTCCCTTGGCGGTGCGATAGTCAGCGGCATAGGTTTCCCAGGGGACGCTATAGGCCCCACCGCCCAGCAGCGTCATCAACACCAACAGTTTTAACAGGTGACGCCGTTCGGTTCCCTGACGGCTCAATACGCTGGACGCCACCGGGCTATCGACGGAATGAAAACGGGTATGAATCTGCTCGACACGCTGCCACGCCTGCTGGTGCAGTGGATGACTATTCAGCCATTGCTGCCAGGCGTGGCGCTCATTTGCCGTGCAATCATCCGCGTAGAGAATGGCATACCATTCTGCGGCATCGTAGAACACGTCCTGGGGAATATCGTCGGATCGCATGGCAGGGATTAGCGCTCCTGGCAGGTCAGGCAAGCGAACATCGCCTGTGCCATGTATTTTTTCACCATGCGATCGGAGACACCAAGGCGATCGGCCACCTGCTGATAGGTCAATCCATCAATATGCACCCACAGAAACGCCTGCCTGGCCTTGGCAGACAGCGTACTGAGCATACGATCAATCTCCAGCAGCGTATCAATAATGATGGCATGCTGCTCCAAAGAAGGCTCCACATCAATCTGCTGTTCTGCCAGTACCTGCGAATAGGCATTTTCAATGTCGCGCCGCCGCCAGAAATTCACCACCAGACCATGGGCGACGGTGGTCAACCAGGCGCGAGGTTCACGCAGTTGGGTAGCCTGCTGCGTGCTGATCAAACGCACGAAAGTATCCTGCGCCAGATCGGCCGCCTGCTGCGAGCATCCCAAACGCCGACGCAGCCACGCCTGTAACCAGACATGGTGCTCGTGATAAATTCGCTGTACCGCCAAAGATTCGACGGGATCAGCATAGGTAGCCGCGTGACCGTTCACGTTGTGTCTCATTTAATAACAATGAAATGATTTTCATTATCATTAAATGCAAAGTCAATCACTATCGCACAATGACTTTTGCAGAGAGCCTTCCACTCATTGTCATCCTCGGCGCAGGCCGAGGATCTCTTGCAGGCGGAATCTGTTTTTCCTGTGGGAGATTCCCGCTTGCGCGGGAATGACGGGTGGTATGCGGGAATGACGGTTAGAGGGTGCGAATAACACCAGTCTCAGCAGTTACCAGCGGTAACTCAGGTTGGCATTGAACACGCGGCCTTCACCGTAGTAACACCAGAAGTTACACACGCTGACATATTCACGGTTGCTGAGGTTGGTGGCATTAACCTGCAAGCGCCAATCCTTGGTGAAGTCATAGGCTACCATGGCATCCCAAAGGGTATAGGCAGGGGATTTCAGGTTGGGGCTTTCCTTTGAATCACCAAAAGAACTACCGACATAACGCACACCCGTCCCCACAGATAAACCGGAGAGTGTTCCCTGGAACGCATAATTCACCCAACCGGACGCTTGTTGTAATGGCTGCTCAACAAAGCGTTTACCTACTTCGGCTTGATCAAGTGATTTGGTGGTCTCGACTTTGCCATAGTTATAATTGGCCAGCACCGTCAGGCCGCGCGCCACCTCACCGCTCATTTCCAACTCGATACCGCGAGAGCGAACCTGCCCGGTTTGCATTGAGATGCCTGAGTGATCAGGGTCAGTGGTCGATACGTTATCCTGAACCAGGTTATACAGCGCTACGGTCGCATAACCGTTAAAGCCGTGCGGCGTATATTTCATCCCCACTTCGGTCTGCTTACCCACGGTCGGTTTATAGGGATTGCCTTTACCATCATTGCCCACAAGCGGCATAAAGGATTCAGAGTAGCTAATGTAGGGAGAAACACCGTTATCAAACAGGTACATCAGCCCAGCCGTTTTGGTGAACTTGTCGTCATCCTTACGGCTACCCTTGCCATCAGTCAGATTCTGATCGCGCGATTTCGCTTTATCGTAACGACCGCCAATCAAGGCAATCCAGCGATCGTCATAACGAAACTGGTTCTGAACGTAGTAACCGATTTGGTGGCGTCCAGTACGGTGAGAATACAAATCGTTGAGCGGCAGAACGGCATTGCCATAGACGGGGTTAAACATGTCAATGGCACCAATACCGTAGAAATCACCATCGCGGCTTTGTGAATTGGCGCGACGGTAATCAATCCCCAACAGCAGCGTGTTTTCCACATCTCCCCACTGCCACTCCCCAACCATACGGTTATCCGTCGCCCAGTTTTGCGCAAAGCCATCGCGATACACCATGCCCCGCTGAGCTTCTCGTTCACTAACCTGATAGGAAGCATAAGCAGTACGCAAATCCATATTCAGATAGTTGTAATTGGTGTTCTGATGGAACGTCCAGGTATCGTTAATACGGTGGGTGAACTCATAACCCAAGGTAAATTGGCGGGTGTTATTGCGGTCGAGCCCGGGTTCACCCAGTGAGGTTCTGTAACCCACTTTCCCAAACGGTGTATTGTGCAGCGTGCCATACGGCAGCTTAAAACCGCTGGTAACATCGGAATGGGTATCCATGTAGCTTGCCAGTACGGTCAGTTCAGTGTCATCCCCCATCAGGAATGTCATGCTGGGTGCCAGATAGAAGCGGTTACTCTTGGCATGATCCATTTCACCCGACGTGCCGCGCGCGAGGCCAACAACGCGATAAAGCACCGTGCCATCATCGTTAAGCGGCCCTGCGCTATCAATGCCCAATTGGCGGTAATCATTGGAGCCGTAATCCAGAGATATTTGCCCCTGCGGCAAACGCGTTGGTCGCTTGGAGATCATGTTGACCAGGCCGCCCGGTGGGTTTTGCCCATACAACACAGACGCAGGCCCTTTCAGAACCTCGACGCGATCCACGCCAAAGGCTTCAAACTGCTGAACGAAATACGCGTTTTCATTAATAGCAGCAAGGCCGTTTTGAAAGCGTGACTGATCCTTAAAGCCACGGATAGAAAGCCATTCCGCTTTGTTATCCGGCCCATAATAGGATGCCAGCACGCCGGGGCTGTAGCGCAAAGCCTGATCGACCTTCTTGGCACCGCGCTCTTCCATCTGTTGCTGTGTCACCACGGACATCGCACGCGGCGTTTCCGAAACCGGCACATCCAGCTTTAACGCGGTATTGGGCGGCGCGGTGACGACGATCTGGTCGTTACGCGCTGGCACCGCAGCCGCTGTTTGCGCTACCGGCTGCGCCACAATAGAGAGGCTGCCGTCAGCGTGGCGCTCGGCGCGCAGACCGCTGTTCGCCAGCAGTTGCGCAAACCCTTGTTCCACTTCATAACGCCCTTGCAATCCGCTGCTCTGTTTACCCACCGTCAGTGCCGGATCATAAGACAACAGAACGCCGGATTGCTGCGCCAATTGGTTTAATGCCTGAGCCAGGCTTCCCGCAGTGACATGAAATTCCTGTGCTGCTGCCGAAACGGTCGTGACCGAAGCGGCACCGCCCAGCGCCATTCCCCAAAGTGCGGCTCTTAGCGCCAGCGTTACCGGCCCGGTTCGCCATGATTTCATTGTTATACCCCTGTCAGTTTTTCATTGCTGTTAATGGGTATGCCAATGGCGGTCACCAAAAGGGGAACCAGAAAAAGAAAAAAATGCGTATTGACGGCAGGCGTACAAATAACGCTATATGAATTAGTAGATAACGGGGGTTATTCGTTCGGGCAGGACAAAATAAAGGGTCGATAATTTGCGTTAAGTTGCATTAATAACATTCGCTACGCCCGAAAAGACGTAGCTTATATTGCCATTGGCAATTAATAATTCCGTAATGTTAGTAATTTCGAACGTCCTTGTTTTATTTCCCTAAGAAACAAGGTTAATGGCAGGAGCCGGTTCGTTGATCTCTTGATTCAAGATCATCAGAGAAAACACACGGTTTTCAACATTCAGCTTAGAAAAAGAGAGCGTGCTTAGCTGCTTTTTCGTGAAGCCATCCGACAGAAGATCCGACACTACACGCGTACTCATCACGTCGCTGTTGGTCAGAAAGTCCTGATAGGCAAACTTCACGTTTATCGGCAGGACATCATCGATAGATACCGGATTGTTCGTCTCAGAATGCAGCCCGAAATGGGCATTAAATGCAGAGTTAGCACAGAGAACCTTGCATTTATCATCAATAACGGCGACGGCACGCCTGTCATTTTGTACAGGTTTGCTCAGCATGCCTATGATCTCATTTTGTCCAAATATCAGACTCATCGTTTCCTCTGCTTCATGCTATGACAAGATAACTCCACGGACACACTGAGAAGCTGCGTCAACCCTCTACCGATCTGCGCGACTCACACGCAGGATCGCAAAGCATTGCGTAGATGCTTCCAATAGCCCGAAACCGCAAACCGTAATTAATCAATAAAAACAAATAGATAAAATATCTTGTACTTCCGTTAGCGTAATGTTCAAGCAGCGCGACGTTGTATTTTGATCTCGAACGATCAGGCTGAAGCCTGCATCGACGAATTGCTATTCAAGTGTAGAAGTAAAAGGCCAAAAGATCCCGTGAACCCGTACCACATTCGTCGCTTATACCGCTCTCATTTTTTTACATATGTACTAAAATTTTAACGTACCTGTCGATCAAACGATCGAAAAGCATCTTCTGGATCAAAATATACCCGTGTTGGTATGCACACTATCGGCTGAATAAGCAGTATCTTTATGCCGTTTGATCGTAAAGGACGATCAAATAATAAAAAGTAATAGTTGTAATCTATTGAAAATAATAAATTGATCGTTATATGCTTTACGATCATGTGAACGAGCAAGCCAGACACAATAATGTGATACATGTCACAAATCATGTTCCGGTTTGCTTTTTTATAAATAACAGAAAACGCTTTGGGCCCGCCATTCTCCACGCTTTGCCTTTCACTGCGTTACTCCTTATTGCGTGATCCATCGCTCAAAAAAGAAACAAACTCTGGCGCACCACTACACTTAACGATTTGTTGACATACATTTAACAAGGTTTAAGGAGAGCGCTATGAGCCAATATAATAAACACACCATACCCGCCTCAGTGGCGGAGAACGCCCTGATTAACCCCGAGCAGTATCGCGAGTGGTATCAGGCATCGATCAATGATCCCCAAAACTTTTGGCGGGAGCATGGCAAGATCGTCGATTGGATCAAACCGTACACTGAGGTAAAAAACACCTCTTTCGATCCAGGTCATATCCGCATTCGCTGGTTCGAAGACGGCACGTTAAATGTTGCAGCCAACTGTCTCGATCGACACTTAGCCACGCTTGGCGATCAAACCGCCATTGTGTGGGAAGGGGATGATGCGAGCCAAAGCAAAACGGTGAGTTACCGCGAGCTTTACCAGAGCGTCTGTCGTTTTGCTAATGTATTGAAATCACTAGGTATTAAAAAGGGTGATGTGGTCGCTATCTATATGCCAATGGTGCCGGAAGCAGCGGTTGCCATGCTGGCATGCACGCGCATAGGTGCCATTCATTCCGTTATTTTCGGCGGCTTTTCTCCCGAATCCATCGCCGGGCGTATTATCGATTCCAGTGCCAAACTGGTTATTACCTCTGATGAGGGTATCCGCGCAGGGCGCACTATCCCGCTGAAAAAGAATATTGATGACGCGTTGCGCAACCCAGGCGTTAAAACGGTGGCCCATACCATTGTTTACCAACGCACGGGTGCCGCTATCGATTGGCATGAAGGACGCGACCTCTGGTGGCACGATCTGATCGTCGGTGCAGACGATCACTGCCCGCCAGAAGCGATGAACGCCGAGGATCCGTTGTTTATTCTCTATACCTCCGGATCGACCGGTAAGCCTAAAGGCGTGCTGCACACCACCGGCGGATATCTGGTCTATGCCGCCATGACCTTCAAATATGTGTTTGATTACCATCCCGGCGATGTCTATTGGTGTACCGCCGATGTCGGCTGGATCACCGGGCACAGCTACCTGCTCTACGGCCCGCTGGCCTGCGGTGCGACCACGCTGATGTTTGAAGGCGTACCCAACTGGCCGGATGCGAGCCGTATGGGACAAGTGGTCGATAAGCACCACGTCAATATCCTGTATACCGCCCCCACCGCAATCCGCGCGTTGATGGCTGACGGCGACAAGGCCATCGAAGGCAGCAATCGGCGTTCGCTGAAGATCATGGGGTCGGTGGGCGAGCCCATCAACCCGGAAGCCTGGGAATGGTATTTCAACAAGATCGGTAACAGCCAATGTCCGATCGTCGATACCTGGTGGCAAACGGAAACCGGCGGGTTAATGATTACCCCGCTGCCGGGGGCGATCGAAACCAAGCCGGGTTCGGCAACGCTTCCCTTCTTTGGCGTGCAGCCTGCGTTAGTCGATAACCTGGGCACGCCGCAGGACGGGGCAACGGAAGGCAATCTGGTGATCACCGACTCCTGGCCCGGACAGGCGCGCACGCTGTTTGGCGATCACGAGCGTTTCGAACAGACCTATTTTTCGACCTTTAAAGGCATGTATTTCAGCGGCGATGGTGCCCGCCGCGATGAAGATGGCTACTACTGGATTACCGGCCGCGTCGATGATGTGTTGAACGTGGCGGGCCATCGTCTGGGCACGGCGGAAATAGAATCTGCACTGGTGGCGCACCCGAAGATTGCCGAAGCCGCCGTAGTGGGCATCCCGCACAGCCTGAAAGGCCAGGCTATCTACGCCTACATTACGCTCAACCACGGTGAAGAGCCCTCCAGTGCGCTTTACACGGAAGTGCGCAATTGGGTGCGTAAAGAGATTGGTCCGATTGCTACGCCCGATATCCTGCACTGGACGGATTCGCTGCCGAAAACCCGTTCCGGCAAGATTATGCGGCGCATTCTGCGCAAAATCGCGGCGGGAGACACCAGTAATCTGGGGGATATCTCCACGCTTGCCGATCCTGGCGTCGTTGAAAAACTGCTGGAAGAGAAACAAACCATGGACACGCCACAGTCTTAAACATCTATACCCTAAATAATTCGAGTTGCAGGAAGGCGGCAAGCGAACGAACCCCGATGAGCTTACTTAGGTAAGTGATTCGGGTGAGAGAACGCAGCCAACGCATCTGCAACTCGAAGTATGACGGGTATAACGCAGTATGCGCTAAGCGAACCGATAGCAGACAACGCCAGACCCAACGGGTCTGGCTGAGTGGGCTGTACCCTGAAATCGGCAACGCTTTTACTTGCAACCGGATACAGACCAGACCCATTTACCGGAGATTTATGATGAATGACGTCCTCTACCAACGCATTGGCAACCACTCGGTGTTTAAGGAACTGGTGCGCAAACGTCAGCTTTTTGCCGTCTCGCTTTCTCTGATCATCCTGGTGTTATACATCAGCTTTATTTTGCTGATTGCTTTCGCCCCCGCCTGGCTGGGTACCCCCATCTCTCCCGGCGCAACGATTACGCGCGGCATTCCCATCGGGATTGGCCTTATCGTTATCTCGTTTATCTCGACAGGGGTGTATGTCTATCGCGCCAACGGAGAATTTGACCGTATGACCAAAAAGCTGCTGAGTGAGGTTAAGTAATGAAAACGCGTCTGTTATTACCGCTTGTTGGTCTGATGCTCCCTGTCATGGCCTACGCGGATGCCCTCACCGGCGACGTTCAACGCCAGCCGCTGAATATTCAGGCCATCGTCATGTTCCTGCTGTTTGTCGGCGGCACGCTTTACATCACCTATTGGGCCTCGAAGCGCACACGTTCGCGCAGCGACTATTATACGGCAGGCGGCAATATCACGGGTTTTCAGAACGGATTGGCGATTGCGGGTGACTATATGTCTGCCGCGTCGTTTCTCGGCATTTCGGCGCTGGTGTATACCTCCGGTTACGACGGACTGATCTATTCGCTGGGCTTTCTGGTGGGCTGGCCCATCATCCTGTTTCTTATTGCAGAACGGTTGCGCAATCTCGGGCGCTATACCTTTGCCGATGTAGCATCTTACCGCCTGCAACAAAAACCGATTCGCACCCTCTCCGCCTGCGGCTCGCTGGTGGTGGTAGCGCTGTATCTCATCGCCCAGATGGTCGGCGCAGGCAAACTGATAGAGCTGCTGTTCGGCCTGAACTACCACGTTGCCGTCGTGCTGGTCGGTATTCTGATGGTGATGTATGTGCTGTTTGGCGGCATGCTCGCCACCACCTGGGTACAGATCATCAAAGCCGTGCTGCTGCTGTTTGGCGCCACCTTTATGGCTGTCATGGTGATGAAATCGGTCAATTTCAGCTTCGACGGCTTGTTTAAAGCGGCCGCAGCGGTCCACCCGAAAGGCATTGCCATCATGAGCCCCGGCGGACTGGTTTCGGACCCGATTTCTGCGCTATCGCTCGGGCTGGGCCTGATGTTTGGTACCGCAGGCTTACCCCATATTCTGATGCGTTTCTTTACGGTGAGCGATGCACGCGAAGCACGTAAAAGTGTGTTTTACGCCACCGGGTTTATGGGCTATTTCTACTTCCTGACCTTTATTATCGGCTTCGGTGCCATCGTACTGGTCAGCGCCAATCCCGCCTTTAAAGATGCCGCAGGCGCATTGATTGGCGGGAATAACATGGCCGCGGTGCATTTGGCCGATGCGGTGGGCGGCAACTTCTTCCTCGGCTTTATCTCCGCAGTAGCGTTCGCCACCATTCTGGCGGTGGTAGCCGGGCTGACGTTGGCAGGCGCGTCAGCAGTTTCACACGATCTGTATGCCAATGTGATCAAGAAAGGGCAGGCCACGGAGCGTGATGAACTGAAAGTCTCAAAACTCACCGTTTTGGCGCTGGGCGTGGTGGCTATCGGTTTGGGCATTTTGTTCGAAAAACAAAACATTGCCTTTATGGTCGGGCTGGCCTTCTCGATAGCGGCGAGCTGTAATTTCCCCATCATCATTATTTCAATGTACTGGTCGAAGCTGACCACGCGTGGGGCAATGTTGGGCGGCTGGGCGGGTTTGCTGACGGCTATCGTGCTGATGATCCTGGGTCCCACCATTTGGGTGAAAATTCTTGGTCACGCCACGCCTATTTATCCGTATGAATACCCGGCGCTGTTCTCAATGCTGGTGGCGTTTATCGGGATCTGGTTCTTCTCGATTACCGATAATTCAGAGGAAGGCAAGCAGGAACGCGAACGTTTCTATGCGCAGTTTGTTCGCTCACAAACCGGCGTAGGCGCATCAGGCAGTGTGTCTCATTAAGTGATTCGGTTGCCTCCGAAACGGAGGCAACCACAACCTGTCGTTTAGATAACCATACTCAGCAGCAAGCACCCAATCAGGCCACATACCGCAATAATGGTTTCCAACGCAGACCATGACTTCATGGTTTCGCCAATCGTCAGGTTGAAATACTCTTTGAACAGCCAGAAACCCGGATCGTTCACGTGAGAGAAAATTACGCTACCGGAACCGACGGCCAGTACCATCAGTTCAGGACTGACGCCGGTAATGGTGAGCAACGGCGCCACAATACCGCCCGCGGTCATGGCCGCAACGGTCGCTGACCCCAGCGCCAGACGCAGCGCAGCGGCAATCGCCCATCCCATCAGCAACGGCGACAGCGTACTGCCCGCCATCAGCGTTTCGATGTACTTCGCAACGCCACCGTCCACCAGGATCTGTTTGAACGCCCCGCCGCCACCGATCACCATCAGCATCATCGCGATGATCTTGATGGAATCGTTGATGGTATCCATCACCTGATCCATAGAGCGACCGCGATTAAGCCCGAAGGTAAAGATCGCTACAACCACGGAAATCAGCGTTGCCATCACCGGATCGCCTAGGAACTCAGCGTAACCCAGCACCGGATGGCCTTTTTGCAGCGTCATTTCTGCCACCGCACGACCGGTCATCAGGATAACCGGAATCAGGGTAGTGAACACGCTGATACCAAAGCCCGGCATCTCATGATCGGCAAACACTTTCGGGTTGTGTAACCCAGCAGGGATAGGCTTATCGATACTTTTCAGGAAACGTGCATAGACCGGTCCGGCCAAAATTACGGTCGGAATAGCAATCAACGTCCCGTACAGCAGGGTCTTGCCCATATCGGCTTTGAACAGAATAGCGATAGCCGTCGGGCCCGGGTGCGGAGGCAACAGCGCATGGGTCACGGACAGTGCAGCGGCCATCGGCACGCCGATAAACAGCAATGGGATACGCGCAGCAGCAGCAATGGTGAACACCAACGGCAGCAACAACACAAAGCCCACTTCATAAAACAGTGCAAAACCAACGGTGAAACCGGTTAATACCACCGCCCACTGGATGCGCCCCTTACCGAATTTATCGATAAGCGTGGTTGCAATGCGCTGGGCACCGCCGCAGTCTGCCAGCAGTTTGCCCAACATGGCACCAAAGCCCATGATCAGCGCCAGGCTGCCTAGCGTGCCGCCTACCCCGTTTTTGATGGAGGTGATGACACCATTAACGTTAAACCCACCCTGAGAGGTGTAGCCCAACGCCAAGCCAACGGCCAGCGACACCAGAATCAATGAAATGAACCCGTTCAGTTTGCAACGGATCATCAATAGCAGCAGCAGGGCAACCCCGATTGCTACAATGATTAATGGCATAATAATTCTCCGATATAGGAATCGTACAGATGCTGTTAACTAATACAGTCAGATCTATAAATGCTACTTTTGCATCAACGTAGCGTTCTTTTTGTTACCTGGCAGCGCGTGCTACCGAGCTTTGGGGGCCAAAGCCTGACGCCTTGGAGTAGCGGTTTATGCCCTCGTTAGCCTCATCGGTAATCTGTGATTTTTGTCACACCCCTGCTTGTTACCGGTATCATGATACCGGTAACGTGATAAAATGCGAAACTATCATATCGGCTTAAATATTCATTTTGAGATAGAGATCAAACTATGGCGGGACAAAGCATCATCATCATGGGCGTATCTGGGTGTGGTAAATCCAGTTCTGGAGCGGCTATTGCAAATGCGCTGGGCGCTAAATTCATTGATGGCGACGATCTGCACCCGCGCGCCAACATTCAGAAAATGGCAAGCGGCCAGCCTTTGGACGACAACGATCGTGCGCCGTGGCTTGAGCGTCTTAACGATGCGGCCTACAGTCTGCGCCACAAAAATGAAGTGGGTTTGATCGTCTGCTCGTCGTTAAAACGCCGCTATCGCGATAGCTTGCGTCAGGGCAACCCGGATATGTTGTTCCTTTATATGAAGGGCAGTTTCGACGTTATTCTGCAACGCCTGAAAGCGCGCGCCGGACATTTCATGCCCACCGATCTGCTCAAAAGTCAGTTCGATGCGCTGGAAGAGCCTGCGACAGATGAAACTGACGTGGTGAGCATCGATATCGATGGCAGCTTTGATGAGGTTGTCGCCCGCGGTCTGGCGGCACTACGCAACGCGGGTGTCGTTTCTCGTCGCTAACGGGTTAAATGCTGTCGCCATGCAGGATCGTGAAGCCCAAATCCAACCGCTGCGGGGTAACCACCTCGCCGCGCAGCCTGGCCAGCAGCCGCTCTGCGGCCACCTGCCCCATGCGTTCACGTGGCGTCAGCACGCTGGCCAGTTTCGGTTCCATCGACTGCCCAATATCGTGTCCGTGAAAACCGGCGATCGCCATTTGATCGGGGATGCGCAACCCTTGCCGCTGACACTCAAAGGCTGCACCGATCGCGATATCATCGTTGGTGCAAAACAGGCTGTCGGTTTCCGGGTAGCGCTCGCGCGCTTCTCTCATCAGTTCACCGCCCAGACTGTAGGACGAGGGGCGATCGGTGTTGACATCACGCGGCGTCAACCCGGCATCGCGCATCGCTTGTTCGTACCCCTGCATCTTGATCAAGGTACGCTCATCCAGACGCGAGCCGAGATAAACCGGAAAACGGTGCCCACGGGCCAACAGCACCTGCGTCATCTGGTAGGCCGCTTCAAAGTTGTTAAACCCCACTGCCAGATCGATGCAGGGAGACTCGCTGTCCATGATTTCAACCACCGGGATGCCCGCCACTTCAATCATCTTGCGCGTGCGCTCCGTATGGGAACGTTCAGAGAGGATCAGACCGTCAATATTGTAGGAAAGCAGTGACATCAAGCGCATCTCTTCGCGCTCGGCGTGATACCCATAGTGTGCCAGCATCGTCTGATAGCCGTGCGCATCCGTCACGCGTTCAATGCCGCGCAATACTTCAGCAAACACCTGATTGGTCAATGAAGGAAGCAGAACGCCAATCGCCCGACTGGTGGCATTCGATAAAATCTCCGGCGCCCGGTTGGGGATGTACCCCAACTCATCCAGCGCAGCGGCGATGCTGTCACGCAGTGCCGCCGATACCTTCTGCGGATCGCGCAGGTAGCGGCTAATGGTCATTTTAGTGACGCCAACACGATTGGCCACATCTTGCAAACCTGGTCTTTTCTTCTTCATTTTCAATCGATTGAAATATTGTTGGCCGGTCCTCTAGTGTAACAAAGAAAACCCGCGCTGTCTGTGTGACGGTGACATGATGGTCACCAGTACAATCCCCGAGCCACCATAGCAACCCAACTGCCAATAATGATGAAACAACCCTGCGTTTTCCTTATTTTCCGTTAAAAAAACGCCACTAAAAATAATCAAGGTTGCGCAGTGATAAAAAAACACCTCACTGCCCGTAATTAATAGCGCGGCGCATTCCTTTTCTGCTAGAAAATAATATTTACCTGCCGATACCAATATTAAAAAAAACCAAACTAATTTTTATTTTTTCCATTATTATTTTAGATATTATCGCCCGTTACCCTCATGCCGATATCGCACTTTTTGCACCGTTGTTACCCCCTGCATATAACAACGTGATCTCCATCACAAAATTATTTTCACCTCGGCTGAATCGAGTAAAGCGTGACCGTAAAATCCATTGTTACCGGTATCATTTGCGTATATAGTGGTCTTATCACCGTCAGGGTGTCCTGATGTCGAGCCTATTGGAGAGAAACACTAGCGGCAAAGATGAAAGTCTGGATCACATGAGGCTGCGATGAACCCCATCAGCACCCCGTAATGCGCCCCTATCCTTTACGGTAACTCACCGTAGCAACGGGCTCTTTATTTATTGACGATCTGGTATCGTGCGTTTATTTGCACGAGCGTTTTTATCATCTTAAAAATAATTAAAACACCCGCTAGCTGCTGTAGCCCAATTATTTCACTCGACGTCATTGGCATTTGATTTTAATTAAGCAAAGCATCAATGTTAAACACATGGGGCATAGCATGAATCCTATTGTTGCACGCGTTACCCACAACATCCTGTCTCGTTCTCACGCCGAGCGTAGCCGTTATCTGGCACTGATTGCCGCCGCCAAAAGCAAAACCGTACACCGCTCCGAGCTGGCCTGCGGCAATCTGGCACACGGCTTCGCGGCCTGCTCGCCCGAAGACAAAGCCGATTTGAAGAACATGATCAAAAGCAACATCGGCATCATCACCTCTTACAATGACATGCTCTCTGCCCACCAGCCCTATGAACGCTACCCGGATCTGATTAAAAAGGCGCTGAACGCCGTGGGCGCTGTCGGTCAGGTTGCGGGCGGTGTCCCTGCCATGTGCGACGGTGTGACACAAGGGCAAGACGGCATGGAGCTCTCCCTGCTGAGCCGCGATTTGATTGCGATGTCGGCGGCGATCGGCTTGTCACACAACATGTTTGATGGCGCGCTTTTTTTAGGCGTATGCGACAAAATTGTCCCGGGACTGTTTATTGCAGCCCTCTCTTTTGGTCACCTACCGACCGTTTTCGTGCCCGCAGGCCCGATGCGCACCGGCATCTCCAACAAAGAGAAAGTGCGCATCCGCCAACTGTATGCTGAAGGAAAAGTCGGCCGCGATGCGCTGCTGGAATCCGAGGCCAGTGCTTATCACGGCGCAGGAACCTGTACCTTTTACGGCACCGCCAACTCTAACCAGATGGTGATGGAGATCATGGGGCTGCATCTGCCCGGCTCCTCGTTTGTCTACCCGGATATTCCGTTACGCGATGCGCTGACAGAGGCCGCTGCGCGTCAGGTCACCCGAATGACGGAAAGCGCAGGCGATTATCTGCCCGTCGGTCAACTGGTGGACGAAAAGGTGATCGTCAACGGTATTGTCGCCCTGCTGGCGACTGGCGGCTCGACCAACCACACCATGCATCTGGTCGCCATGGCGAAAGCCGCCGGTTTTACCGTCACCTGGGATGATTTTTCTGAACTGTCCGAGGTGGTGCCTCTGCTGTGTCGTATCTACCCCAACGGGCCTGGCGACATCAACTACTTTCAGGCGGCAGGCGGCGTGTCGCTGCTGGTGCGAGAATTGCTGCGCGGCGGCTTGCTGCACGAAGATGTCCACACCGTGGCGGGCTTTGGTCTGCATCGCTACACCCAGGAGCCGTTCCTGGAAGAGGGTAAACTGGTCTATCGCGACGGCCCGCTGGTGTCGCTGGACGCCGAAGTGATCGCACCGCTGGAAACCCCGTTTGCCAAACACGGTGGCACCAAAGTGCTTTCCGGCAATCTGGGACGCGCAGTGATGAAAACCTCCGCCGTGCCGCAAGAGCGACAAACCATCGTCGCGCCAGCCATCGTATTCAACGATCAGAACGATGTCGATGCCGCCTTTAAAACGGGCCGTCTGGACAACGATTGCGTGGTGGTGGTGCGTTATCAGGGGCCAAGAGCGATAGGCATGCCAGAACTGCACAAACTGATGCCGCCGCTCGGTGTGTTGATGGACCGAGGCATCAACGTTGCGCTGGTCACCGATGGTCGCCTGTCAGGCGCATCCGGCAAGGTGCCTGCCGCCATCCACGTGACACCGGAGGCTTACGTAGGCGGCCTGCTGGCAAAAGTTCAGGATGGCGACATGATCCGCGTTGACGGCATCACGGGTGAGATCAGCCTGCTGGTGGATGAAGCAGAGCTGGCGCAGCGTCACCCGGAACAACCGGACTTGTCCGCTTCCCACGTAGGAATGGGGCGCGAACTGTTTACCGCACTGCGCGAGAACATTACCGGTGCGGAGCAGGGTGCCAGCGCGATCCCCTACCGTTACGCCCAGTAGCATCGACGCAGTAAGCGGTCAGGTGCGTTTTAAGCACAAATAGACATGTAGACCGGGATTGGCCGATGCCATGCTGAGTTGACCACCGTGCAGTTCGGCGATGGCTTTCACCAGAGACAGGCCAAGCCCGAAACCGGGCTGCTGCTGCGTCCCTTCAAGGCGTTGAAATCGCTCCAACGCCGTGGCGTGCAGGTTTTCAGGAATGCCGGGGCCACGATCGGACACACGCAGTGCCGTCCAGCCGCGATAAAGGGTGACGCTCAAGGTGATCGCTTTACCTTCAGCCGCATACTTCAGTGCGTTTTCGATCAGATTCGCCAACGCCTGAAACAGCAGCGCCCGATCGCCAAAAAGCGGCGTCCCGGCGGGTGCATCAATCAGCAATTGGCAATGGTGTGCATCCGCTAACGGTTGATAATACTCCGACACCTCTTCCAACAACGGGCGCACCTCAAAGCGGGCAAACTGATGAACACAGCGCCCGCTTTCAATCTCGCCGATGCGCATAACGGTGCGAAACAGCCCCAAAATCTTGTGCACCTCTTCCACTGCCTGATGCAACTCCTCGCGCATCTCATGCTCAAGACCTTGACGCTCGGTCAGGTTGTACAGCCGGTTTTGCAAGTGTGTCAGCGGCGTGCGCAATTCGTGGGCAATATGGCTTGAGGTGCTGCGCACCTGCTCCATCAGGCGTTCGATGCGCTCCAGGTTCTGGTTAATGTCGTGACTCAGGCTGTGAAAATCGTCATCGCGCGTTGAGAGCGGCATACGAACGTACTGCTCACCGGCGCTGTAGCGGTGCAGCGCGGTGCGGATGCGCTCTACGCTGCGCAGGCTGCGCAAACTGAAATGTCGGCTGACCACCAGCGAAAACAACAGCACCACGAACAGCCCTGCCCCCGCGACCAGTGGAATAGTACGAATACGTTCCAGCATCGGCCGCAGATTATAGGCGGTGAACAGCACGCCGCCATCGTCCAGCGCCACCGACATACCGACCAGGTTACTCTCGGGCGCGCTACGTCCTCGATCGCTGGCTTTCAGCGCGCCCTTTTCTACCAACAACGCCTTCAGGCAAGGAACGTCCATTTTGCACGCGGTATGACTTGGCCCAGACAACATCCAACCCGCGTTGTGATAGAGGATCTCGCCCTGCTTACTCATCACCAGAAACAGGGGCAACTCATCGGTTTTAGCCTGATTATCGCGTTTGAGCTGAGCGATCAGCGTAGAAGTATCGGTCAGCCGCGCTTGGGTGGCATGGTCATGGATATTGCCCAGTATGACGTCGCGCACATGGGTGCGGATCAACGTTTCACTCAATACGCTGAAGCCGACAATGCAGCACAGCACCATCAGCAAAAACAGAAACACCAGCGTAATAAACTGGCGAAACTGCGCGGTGCGAAGAAATACCGGATAACGGTTAGCGCCGTGCACGCACAAATGGCGAATTTTCTCACGCCATCCGTTAGCCGGCCATCTCAGCGCGGGTTCATTGTGTGCGCTACGCGGCATCCGTCTTTTCCACAGCGCCCAGGGCGTAGCCCAACGATCGCAAGGTTTTGATCAGCGGGCGGGGAAAGCCTTTGTCGATCTTGGCCCGCAGCTTGGACATATGAACATCGATCAGGTTAGTCTGCGGATCGAAGTGATACCCCCAGACGCGTTCCAATAACAGTGTCCGTGTGATCACCTGCCCTGGGTTCTCCATCAAAATGATCAGCAGCTTGATCTCTTTATCGGTCAGATCGATGCGCTGCCCGCTACGCCAGGCAACCCGTTGCAGACGATCAAGTTGCAGATCTTCAAACGTCAGCAGCGATGACGGTGCCTCCTGCGGTTTTCCTCTGCGCACCATAATCTCTAAGCGCAAACGCAGCTCATTGAAATTAAACGGCTTACCCAGATAATCTTCGGCGCCCAGTTCCAGCCCCATCACGCGATCCACATCGCGATCCAGCGCCGAAAGCAGCATAATAGGCGGGTGACGCAATCCTTGCAGTTCACGCAATACGCTAAAACCATCCAGCGTTGGCAGCATTCGGTCCAGTAGCACCACGTCATAAATTTCATCTTTAATGGCTTTAAGCGCATGTTCGCCATCATGAACGATATTGCAGGCATAACCGTGTGAGTGCAGCTTTGCACCAAGCCAATGGCACAACACCGAGTCGTCATCAACCACTAAAACGCGCATTGTTTTCCCTCTGTCAAAGTGATGGTTGCTTACACCACATCACGCGTACTGACGTGCTCCCGATCCACCACAATAGGATCTGAGCCACTCTGACACAGGCAATAACCTGTCTGGCGGCTTCTTATGCGTCAACGCGTTATAGGATAATAACAATCATTATCATTTAATGACAAGTAGTTTACAATGCTGACAATTAGCCAGATTTTGTAGGGTTTTTCCGCGATCGTGGGGTTTTCGTGCGTTCCTCGTGCAGATACGTTCTCTGACAGGCTTCGGAACACGCTATCGCGGGATCAACAAGGCGTGGAGTTGCGACGCAGACTCAACGCACATTGAGCCTGCATCCGCGAAACAAAGGCAGGGTTACACTTTCTCGCTCAGCACGGCTTCAAGCAAATCGAGATCGTGCAGCATCTTTTTCAGGGTTTCGTTGCTGATCTGCTGCGTGGCGCGCAGGTGGTAAAGTTCGCCGCGTTCAGCGGTGACGGCAGTCAAACGGAAACGGCGCTCCAGATTTTCAATCTCCAGGCTGTGTTCCAAATCGCTCTCGCCGACGACGCGACGCCGCAAATTACCGATGACACGCGCACTGACTTCGCGCACCACCTGCTCATCGATATTTTCTTCTCGATCCGCCGCCAGACGCTCTTCCATTTTCTGCAAGCTGCGGATCGCCACTTCGGCAATCGCCATGCGCGCCATCCGCTCTTCTTTCTTATAGAGCGATTTGTCCACCACGGTCACCCCGCGCAGCAGTAACGGCAGCGTCAATACCCCGCACAGCAAGGAAAACAGAATGACGCCAGTGGCGATAAACACCAACTGATAGCGGGAAGGAAACGCGGTGCCGTCGTTTAATAACAGCGGAATGGACAGCACACCGGCCAAGGTAATCGCACCGCGCACCCCGGCGAAAGAAGCGATCCAGATTTCACGCGTAGTGTATTGAGCAAACAGCATCGGACGTTTCTTCTGAAACAGGCGGCTGTAATATTTCATAAACCACAGCCAGCAGAAACGCAGCAGCAGCAGCGCACCGTAAATAATGGCGATATCGGTAAACAGCATCCAGGTTTCAACGGTGGGATCCAGCTCCGCCTGCGTTACCGAGGTTTCCAAAATGTCGGGCAATTGCAGCCCCAGCATGATAAACACCATGCCGTTAAACACGAACTCCAGCATCGACCAGACGCTGTTGGCGCGTAATCGCATCGCCAGCGGCGCGTTACTGATCACGTTAGAGTGGCTGATGGTCATGCCTGCGGCCACCGCCGCCAAAATGCCTGACACCCCAATGTGTTCCGCAATCAGGTAGGAGGCGAACGGCAACAGCATCAGGAGCACAATCTGGGTGGCGGCGTCATCACCGCTCCAACGGTTAATGATGCGCAATGATTTACTGTAAAGCCAGGTTACACCCACGCCCGCCAACAGGCCGCCGACCGCCACCTGAACAAACTCCAGCGTCGCGCCGGACACGGTAAATACCATGGTGCCCATCGCCACCGCGACGGCAAATTTAAGCGATACCAGACCCGAAGCATCATTCATCAGCGCTTCGCCCTGCAAGATGCTCATCAGCTTTTTCGGAATGCGATCTTCGCCCACAATCCCCGACAGCGCCACCGCATCGGTCGGCGATAGCACGGCGGCCAGCGCGAAGGCCGCCACCAGCGGCATACCCGGAATCATCCAGTAAATCAGATACCCCACCCCCGCGACGGTGATCAACACCAGCACCAGCGCCAGACCAATCACCTCACGGCTGTGTTTGATAAATTCGCGCGTTGGCGTTTTCCAGCCGTCGGCAAACAGCAGCGGCGGGATAAACAGCACCATAAACAGTTCAGGGTTGAAATCAACATGCAAACCAAACTGGGGCCAGGCCAAAATAGCCCCGAGGGCGATTTGCATTAAGGGCAGCGGAACTTGGAAGGGTAAAATACGTGTAACGACCCCTGATAGTGATACCACCAGGGTTAAAATCAGAATGGTAAAAAAGATTTCCATGCTTTCCTTAGGAGATGTCCAATAATGGCCTAACCGTGTGCTGAGCTGCCCTTTGTACGTTATGAGATGGTGCCCCATTATTTTTACATGAAAATATCGCTCAGCGGGGCAAAATTTCAGGGTAAAACGCATATTTTTTGCATGAATACCCTGCAAATAATTACGTCAAAAAATCACCGCGGCGGGGCACTTCAAGGAAAGCATGAGGGAGGAGGCAAAACGATGAGTGGCGTCATGGAGCAAAGAGCTCCTGATCACCCACGCCAGCGAAACCGCAGGCATAATAAAGGGGAGCCAGGCTCCCCGTAATGACTCACTTACAGAACAATCAGAGCGCCCAGCCACCGGCGTAGAACACCACCAGCGCGATAGCGATAATCACGGTACCGATATTCAGTTTGCGCCATTCACCCGAGAAAATACGCCCCAGCACCAGTGCACCAAAGCCCAGCATAATCCCGGTTACGATATTGCAGGTCAGCACGATAAACACCGCGCACACCAAACCAGACATGGCATCAACAATGTCATCAAAATTCAGCTTGGCGACATTGCTCAGCATCAGCAAGCCGACATACATCAATGCCGGTGCGGTGGCGTATCCCGGCACCAGATAAGACAGCGGAGAGAGGAACAGCAGGCACAGGAACAGCACACCGACCACGGTCGCCGTCAACCCGGTTTTACCGCCCGCTGCCGTACCCGCCGCAGATTCGATATAGACCGCCGCCGGAGACGTCCCGACCAGGCTGGACAACATGCTGCTCACCGAGTCAGCCGTCAGCGCTTTGCCACCGTTAACGATTTGCCCATCTTTATCCAGCAGGTTCGCCTGCCCGGCAACCGCGCGGATAGTACCGGTGGCGTCAAACACCGCCGTCATCACCAGCGCCAGCACGCTTGGCAGCACCGCCAGTTGCAATGCACCCATGATATCCAGGCTAAACATCAGCGAGTGACCGTTTTCATCAGTCAGGCTCGGCAGGCTGAACCAGCCCTGAAATTTCACGTTCGGATCGAAAATCAGGCCGATAATCGAGATAGCCACGATCACCAACAAGATGCCGCCCGGCACGCGACGTTTTTCCAGACCGATGGTGGCCGCCAGTCCCAATAACGACATGATCACCGGGAACGAGGTGAAGTTACCTAACGCAACAGGCAGACCGTCGATCGGGTTCTTGATCACCAGACCCACGCCATTGGCAGCGATGATCAGCAGGAACAGGCCAATACCGATACCGGTACCCTGCGCCACGCCCAACGGCAGGTTACGCAGGATCCAGGAACGGATGCCGGTCACCGAGATCACGGTAAACAGCAGCCCCATCAGGAAGATCGCCCCTAAGGCCACCGGAACACTGATCTGTTGGCCCAGCACCAGGCTAAACGCGGTAAAAGCGGTAAGCGAGATGGCGCAGCCGATTGCCATGGGCACATTGGCCCACAGCCCCATCAGCAAGGAACCCAGCCCTGCGACCAGACAGGTTGCCACAAACACCGGCGTGTGCGGAAACCCCGCCTTGCTCAGCATGCCAGGCACGACAATGACCGAATACACCATCGCCAGAAACGTGGTTAACCCGGCCAGCACTTCCTGTCTTACATTACTGCCGCGCTGTGTGATGTGAAAAAAAGCATCAAGTGAGCTTTGCGGACGCGCCGCATTGCCAGCCTGACGAGTGCTATTTGACATGGTGGTATCCCCTGAGATGTCATTATTTGTAAAAGTAAAACTGGAGGGTGCATATGGCCTTGCCTGCCATGACGATCTCCCATCGCTGCACGCACCCACAACAACGGCGCTTCCGCGCCGCAGCGCAAATATCAGACGCCCCCGAACACCATGCACATCACACTGAAAATGGACGCAAACGATTAGCTTGCGGGACGCATCACAGGTGCATTTGGCAGGTCGGAGGAGAAACGGGGGATTATCCTGCTTCTGGGCGGTGTATTTCAACTGATAATCCAGACAATTTATCTATCGCTCGACAAAACAGAACGGCGTTTCATGCACAGAAAACCCATGAACCATTTTTTTGTGATTAGGCTCACAAAAAAGTTGACCAGCGCGGCCAACCGGCGTATCTTTAAAAACGTGAAGAGCATCACAGAAAAATGAACAATCACTCGGAGAGAGACAAATGAAACTGATCAAAAAAATCGTTGCCATGTTCGAAAACGTTAGCGTTAACTTCAACATGTTCACTAACCACTAAGATTCAAGAAAGCGTAGGAATAAGAAGATGAGTATTGTCCGTAATATCAACAAAGTAATAAAAGCGTTGGGCAAAACCTATCGCGGTCTGGCTCCCTACGCTATCTTCCGTTAATCGCTCGCGATTAGCACAAATTTCCGCCACTGCCGAAAACGTAGTGTGCGACTGAAAAGCGGGTATCTTCTGATATCCGCTTTTTTTATTTGCGGTGCTTTAATATCCGTTGCCGACTCACTTCAACAGGCGGTTCAGCATTTACCTCTCCAGAAGCAATGGCAATATTATCGCTCGTGGTCACGAAAGCAACAGAGGGTTGCCCGTCGGCAATAAAGATACCTTGGTTAAACGTTAATAGACTTTTGTCGTTCATTGCCAAATCGAACTTAATTACCCTTTCTTTATTATACTTAAGTTCTCGCTTTATTATCCTGGGATTATCCTGAATAGTCACATCCAGAATACCCCCGTGCAATTTTAGATAGTTTTGTACGTTCTCTATCCGTTCATCCCTGCCAAGCGCCCTTGGTAAACTGCTTGGTGATAATGGTTTCATATTTCTATTATAAATTTTCACAAGCCCATTATAAGTGTCTTTATTCACTGCCTTTGAATAATAATAAGCTTCAGAATACTTCAAATGCCATGAAAAAAACGTTCCGCTATTTTTATTATGCTGATACATATCTGCCTGAAATTGCCATACATTTTTACCATCTGAACATTTAATCAACTCTCTCCATTGCATATCAGGCGGTTCATGAAATGAAGAGGACCCTTTTTTATACCTCAACCTAAATGTGACATAGATACTAGAACCCACAAAATCACCGATATCATAGGAACTCGACCTAACATGTGTTTTTAATAGATCCCAATGAGGGTCCAATTGCATAATATTATCATTACTAATCCCTACCTCTGAATTCAACTGTTTATCCCTTAGATACTCTTCGGCAGTTAATGATAGTTTTTTATTATAAGCGTCAACATGAGACAATGAATACTCATGTTGTTTATATATTAAATGCAACTCGTCACCTTTATTATTTTTAATATAAGGTTTTGATTCAAAATCAAGTACCCTTATCAAATCCCCATTTTGTTTTAAGTAAGCATGCCCCTGGCAATCAAATTTTAGCCCATGACTTCCTGGCATAGAGAGTTTATGTATATCTACTGTTTTATCATACATCGCAGGAGTAATGGCACTTTTTAACTGCTCTGACATTGATGAAGAGGTTGAGGGTTCAAAACGCCATCGTCCGCCGGTATACTCAACGGAATAAGAAACGTGTGTTTTTTTCAAGTCATAGATCTCACAATCCAGATGATGTTTATAAATAGGTTTCGCCCTTATTGGCACTAACCTATTATCTATAGATATCGTATTATAAAAATTGCGATACAATTTATTATCAGAATAAACACGATATATATTACCATAATGTTCAAAATGAACTTGCTTGACAAGAGGCGATGTTACAGGAAGCCCAATATCAAATCGCTTAATGATCTCCTGCTCAGCATTACTAAAGCGATACTCGTTAAACGGAACAATCCGCGGTGTATCCCGAGAAGCATTTTCAACGTAATAATAATTACCTTCACTATCATACACACGTTCCATCGGTTTACCGCAAATTTTCCCAAACGTTATGCCTCGTTTAATTATTCGATCGCAGTTGGTAAAAAAAGGATCACTGCTTTCAGGTTCGCTGGCGACTTCTTTACCTTCATCAATGCGCCATTTTTCTTCCCACTGAAGATATCCAACAGGGTGCTCCCTCCCCTCGTTTTCAGCATAAAGCATATTACCGCGACGAAAAAGCAGCCATTCTTTATTGTCTTGATTTATACAAACCCTATCGTTTTCAAAAAATAGAGACTTTGGTATTCTAACGTCGTCTATAGTGGTAGGATGAATATTTCCATGAATAGTAATATCGACCATAGCCTTAGAAAACCCAAGCACCTCATTATAAATAGACTCAATATCTACTTGTGACATTGAGTCACCTTTAATGTCATTAGAGATCATCCTAATGGTTGGAGAAAAAATACGTTGTACAAATGAGATAAATGTCAATTCAGGGACTAATGAAGACATTATCGAAGAGACCTTGTCAACCGCCGTGGTTATCTTTCTCACTTTTTCTATCTCAGCTTCCGAAGGACAGATGCCACTTTTTAAATAATGGGACAACACTTGCAACTCGATTGTCGATGATTCGAAAGGACGCTCAAAAGAATCTGCAATGGTTTTCAATACATCACTGACGGTAAGAGCCCTTCTTTTATCGAGACAATCGACATTCAGCTTTTTTATTTTTACATCATCTCCGAGTGGCACGACGGTTGTCGTTGGTACTGCGACTGGCACGGCAGCATCAGCAGCGGGAAAACGCAGCGGATCATAATAATCAATAAAACCCGATAGTGATTTTACGGCTTGATTCATCGAATCGATGATGCTGTCTTGCAGATTACCCATTGGGAAAAGAGTATTTTGTTTTTTTTCCGGCACACCGTGAGGTACGGGAGATGAAGAGCAGAACTCATTGTAGATCATCTGACTTAACCTATTTTTATAGGCCGAACAGGGTTGTTTATCCACAAACCTTATTTGATGTGAAACACCACCATCAACGTGATTTACTTGGTATTTACCAACACTTTTTTGTGGTATTTCATCCACAGAGTTTTCACCACGAGACAACGAAGATAGCACGCCCATCATTGCTAACATACTCATACAACCACATTTTGTCGGCAGCTTGGTTGATTGCAATTCTGATAACCGATTTAATTTTTTCTGAACAGTATATTGCGTCATATAATCTCGACGTCTACATTCAAAACGCCCTATGCCGCGTCTATACTGCTGTATATTGACAGGCATTCCTCACCTCCTTGGTTAATTCCTGTAAAATAAGTTGATAAAAATGCGGGTATCTCTGATACCCGCCTTTTTTAATGGTGCGATTTTTTCACTCTTTTTCTGGCGACAGATTCAGGCGGTGAAGCGTTAACCGGGCTCTCTGCAACATTGATATTGTGCCCTGTGGTGACAAACACCAATGGCGGCTTGCCTTCCTGCAGCACAATGCCCTGGTTAACGGAAAAAATCGTCTTATCCAGAAAACTGATAGTTATTTTTAGCAATCGTTCCTTGTTGGTATGTGCATCTATATTCTGTAATTTAGGATAATCACTGAGAGTAATATCAAGAAACCCTCCGTTTCTTTTAAGATAATTTTTCACACACGCAATTTTTTCATCATTAGAAAGTACGTTGGGTAATGCATCAGGTGCCAAGGGCTCCATATCATGGTTATAAATTCGAGCCGGTTCATTGTACCCGTTCTTAACCTCTTTCTTTGTGTAGGAATAAGCCAAAAGATATTTTTCATTCCAGGGTAGAAATGTCGGACTGTGTCGATTATGCTGATACATATCAGCAACAAACCGCCACACCTGCCCATCGTCATCCACCTTGATAATTTCATGCCATTGCAGATCTGGTGGTTCAAAAAATTCACTAAAACCATTAACGTTATATTTCATTCTTAGCATAACTTCCAGTTCTGAACCAATGGAGTTATAAGTGTGATAATTATAATTTTTTATATTAACATGAACTAAATTCCAATGATAATTTAGCAGATGATTTTTATTACTACTCACCCCTTTACTTGAATGCAGGTTGATATCTTCTTTTATAGTTAAGGCATTTACTTCCAGCCTCCCTCTTTCTAGCCGAGCATGCGACAAGTGGAACTTACCGTCTGTTTTGGTAATATATATTCGCCCTTCATTTTTCACTGCTAAGCATGCATCGATATCATGCTGATGGACTTTTATATACTTGTTATTAATTCTTAAATAGGTATGACCATTTTTATCCACTTGCAAACCATGAGGGCCAGGCATCGATATTTTTGTTAAATCTAAAGTATCATAAAACATAGCATGATAGGCATAGTGGCTAATGGCTTCTTTCAAGTCATGAGAAAGATAAAAAGAGGTAACCGGTTCAAACCGCCACTGATTATTATAAAACTCAACCCGATGACTGGCATGCCAGTCCTTCAAGTCATAAATTTCGCAAGAGATATGATTGTTTATGATAGCAGTCGCTTTAATCGGCACCAGTTTTCCATTCATTTCTACCGCATGGTAGACGGTTGAAATCAATTTATCTTCATCACGAACACGGTATATGACCCAATTATCAGGAAAAATAACCTTATCCACGCGAAATGAGTGTGGACTTAAACCTATATCCAGTCTGTTTATAATATCGCGTTCAATGTGGGTAAACGGATAAGAATCAGACGCAGTAACCGGCTGGGACGCTGAAGCGTGCGAAGAACCTGATTCAGAAGCATCAGCAATCGCAAAAGTGCCACACAATTTTCCTGAAGATACGCCTCGACGATATCTGCTTTCACAAAGTTGATTAAACAGATCGTCATTCTTCTCAGCATTGATTAACTCTTGTTCATAAATATGCCAAACACCGGTATCTTCAACATAACTGGTTCTATATAAAACATTGTCTCTGGCCGCGTACAACTTGCCGTCTACTTTTGTTAATCTCCATATTTTTTTATTAATATGAACATAAATATAATCATTTTCAAACGACATACCTTGCGGCACAAACACAGTGTTAATGCCAGACTTTTTGTCAATTTCTCTAGTGGATATATCTACCACACCTCGAGCATAACTTAAAATATTTTCATTTAGAGATAAAGCATCATCAATAGTAATTCCTCTACCTCTGTAATCATCCACGACCATTTTAATGGCAGGGGTTATTATATTTCTAATAATTCCAAGCGGATTGAATTCCGAAAAAAAACCCAACACTGAAGACAGCATGGCATCGATAGATTTAGCGATGACACTAATATGAGAAAGCGAAGCTTCGGTTGGGCACACGCCACTTTGCAAATAAGAGGTAATCACCTTAATTTCTATCGCCAAAGTAGAAATAGGATAATCGATCGTATCCGCGACACGATAAAGAATATCGAGGGAAGAAAGGTTTTGTCTTGCATGAATACAGGTGTAATCATTTTTGACGGTTGCAACAGAATCCGACGGTGTTGACAGGGGCGCCAGTGTAGACTCAACAACCGCGGCATGGGTACCAGGAAAAGATAATGGATCGTAGCGTCTAAAGGCATCAGCGAATGAGTAAAAGCTGAATGGCAAGAAATCCTCAATACTTTTTCTCGTTTGCCTCAATGAGGATGAACCATGCATCAACTGCTGTGGATTCAGCGGAGGAACAATCGTTGTAGAAGAATAATGGCTATCGAACTTATCACATAAAGTGACATCATTCGGAAAAACATTTTTAATATTTCCAGTGACATTATAAGAAGCAGCAGGGTTATTTTCTTCTCCCCTTTTTCGACAATACTCTGAATCAGAAAAAAAACGCTCAGAGACATGTCTGCGCAACGTATTATTTGACACCACGCTCAGTAAAGCCAAGAGCGTCATCCATCCAAACTGCTGAGGAAGTTTACGGGTTTGCGACGCAGAAATACGATTTAACCGCTGTTGGATAATGGAGTCTGCGACATATCCTTGCATTTTATCATCGTAGCATCCCGCACTTCGCCTGAAATCCTGCGCGCTGATTGGCATAAGCTCACCTCCCTGTGTGATTGCTCAATTAATAAACAATAGCCGTGAGTGCGTATATCAATAAGCGCGACCGCTTCAAAAAAAGCGCATTTCCAATCGATTAGTGACAGGCCTTCCTGATGCCATCCCGCTACCGCACCACCTCCTTGTTTAGCCAGTGAGCGAACCTCCCTGCGTGGATTATTTTGATATCCCCGTTACGACAGGACAAAAGAATCCAACTCCTGCGCAACGCTGCCGCTGCCGCTCCTTTTTCACTGCATGTTAGGTTAGCCCTCATTGAGAAACCTACGCTGTTTGCTGCCTGTTGGCACTGACACCCCCATGGAACGACATCACGCCATGAATATTCCTGTGTTTGCCATGCCGCGCGTCTATTTCGGTGACACGGCAATGGAAGCCTTACGCGCCTATAACCATAAAACCGTCGCGATTGTCACCGATGACTTTATGGCGACATCCGGCAAAACCGATTATCTCGCCGGTTTTATGCCACAGGCGCGCATCAGCATCTTCAGCGGCGTTAAACCCGACCCTGATGTTAACGTGCTGCACGCCGGGGCCGCCGCCTTCAAAACGCTACAGCCAGACGTGATTATCGCGCTCGGCGGCGGTTCCTCGCTGGATGCCGCCAAAGGCATCAAGGTCACGCTGGAAGCGTTACACCCGGAGCACCCGATAGTATTGGTGGCGATCCCAACCACCAGCGGCTCCGGCTCCGAAGTGACTACCTACGCGGTGATCTCCGATCCCGAGCACGGTCAAAAATACCCGCTGGTCTCCGACCAGTTACAGCCGGATATCGCCATTCTCGATCCACAACTGGTGGTGAGCGTGCCGCGCGGTATCGCCGTTGATACCGGTATGGACGTGCTCACTCACGCGATTGAGGCCTACGTTTCCTCCCAGGCTAACGATTTCAGTGACGCGCTGGCCGAAAAGGCCATCCTGTTGGTGTGGGACTATCTGCCACAGGTGTTTGAGCAACCGCAAGCCATTACGCCGCGCGCCAAAATGCACAACGCCTCCTGCATGGCGGGCATGGCATTCAGCACGGCGGGATTGGGGCTGGTGCACGGTTTGGCGCATTCTCTGGGCGGCGTATTCCACATTCCTCACGGCAAGATTAACGCCATGCTGCTCCCGCTGGTGATCGATTACAACGCGGCCACCGGCAGTGATGCCACACGCGAACGCTACGCGCGCTGCGCGGCGTTAGCAGGCATTAAACAGGGCGATCAGCACACGCGCATCCGGCAGTTATCCCAACAAATTCGCGCGTTAAATCAACGCTTCGGTATCCCGGCAACGTTACGAGAATTGAATATCAGCGCCCATGACGTTGAGCAACAGCGCTCGCGCTTGATCGATGCCGCACTGGCAGATGGCTGCACCGCCAGTAATCCACACGCGCCCACCCGCGATGCGGTCAGCCAGTTGATAAGCCAGATTGCAGGCTAACCAGAATCGCGACTGGACGAAATTGTCCTGCCCGCCACGGGCTGCGCAATAAAGTCCTCGCGAATCACAAACGCGGGCGCGCCGCGTTGATTAGGGTGAATAGCACCACCGTGACGTGCCACAACAGCACCAACGGCACCGGTGTATGACGTAAAGACAGGAAAACGCAGGTAACTGAATCAATGAACGCAACACAGCAACAGATTGCATGGATCACCCAGCAGGTAATGCAAGAACTGGCCGCACAGGGCTCAGTCCGCGCTGAAATCCTTAACGCACCCAGCGCGCCGCTTCAGGTGCCGGTTGGCATCTCCAATCGCCATATCCATCTGGCGCGGGAAGACATGGACATTCTGTTTGGCTACGGCGCGACGCTAACGCGCATGAAAGCCGTGAAACAGCCCGGTCAGTTTGCCGCCGAAGAGTGTGTCACGCTGCGCGGCCCGAAAGGAGAAATCAAGAATGTGCGTGTGCTCGGCCCACTGCGCCCCACGACGCAGGTGGAAATTTCTGTCGCCGACAGTTTTGTGCTGGGCGTGAAAGCCCCGGTGCGCATGTCGGGCGATCTTCAGGACTCTCCCGGTATTGAAATCGTTGGCCCGAAAGGCAGCGTAAAAAAAGCATCGGGCACGATTGTCGCCTGGCGGCATATCCATATTTCGCCGGAAGACGCAGAACGCCACGCACTGCGCGACGGCATGGAAGTGAGCATTCAGGCACAGGGACAGCGTGCCGGCATCATGCAGCACGTGGTGGTGCGCGCCACGCAGGCATCGGTGCTGGAATTGCATGTGGATGTGGAAGAAGCCAATGCCTACGGCCTGCGCAATGGCGATCTGGTCAACATTATCACGGAGCAACTCCATGGCTGACGTTTCCGTTGAGACGCGACTGCGCACGCTGGCACAGTTGATCCGCGATGCCGAATGCCGTGAGCATGATGGCGTGCTGAAAGTCGGCGTCGATCTGGGAACTGCAAATATTGCCATGGTGGTGGTAGACCGTCACAACGCCCCCCTCACCGGCATTACCTATCCTTCCTCCGTGGTGAAAGACGGCATCGTGGTCGACTACCTGTCTGCAACCAGGGTGGTGAAGCACCTGAAACAGCAGTTGGAAGCCCGCTTAGGCCAATCACTGACCCACGCCGCTACTGCCATTCCGCCGGGGATTTCCGAGGGCAATACCAAGGTGATCGCCAACGTGGTGGAGTCGTCGGGACTGTTGGTGACGAATGTGGTCGATGAGCCGGTGGCGGCCGCCACGGCGCTGAATATGCGTAACGGCGCGGTGGTGGATGTCGGCGGCGGCACCACGGGACTTAGCGTGCTGCGCAACGGCAAGGTGCTCTTTTCCGCCGACGAACCGACCGGCGGCACGCATATGACGCTGGTGCTGGCAGGCGCGCTGGGTCTCGCCTATGCCGATGCAGAGCAGTTAAAACACGACCCGGCGCAAGAAGCGGATATCTTCCCGCTGGTGCGCCCGGTGGTGGAAAAAATGGCCTGCCTGACCCGTGACTGGCTGACAGCCTATAACGTCAGAAACATTCACGTGGTGGGCGGTGCCAGCAGCTTTAGCGAATTTCCCGGCGTGTTCCGCAAGGTCACCGGGAAAAACATCATTCCTGCGGTGGAGCCGCTGCTGGTCACCCCGCTGGGGATTGCCATGCAGGCGGCACCATGACGTTCACGAGAGGAAGCATGAACAGCCAGACGCTCTCTTCGTTGATTGACAAAGCCATCACTGATGCGCTTGCCCGCCGTACTTTATGGATCGAAAGTTTAGGGTTCGAAAGCACGCAGGCCGACATCCCACGGCAGCCAACCACCTTTGTGCTGATCACTGGCGATGATGCAGCCGCATTCCCAGCCACGCTGCGCTATCTGGCAGCACTGGCGCAGGCAGGCTGCCTGCTCAGCGTGCACTTCTCCCACAGCGCACAGCGCTTGCACACACGCTTTGCCGATGCCCTGAACCGCCTGCTACCACAGGTGCCGTGCCAACAGGCCACTGACTCCACGCTACGCAGCGGCGATACGCTGCTGCTGCCAGCCTTGTCCGATAACAGTCTGGCAAAAATAGCGCTCGGCCTGCGTGATAACGCCGCCAGCCAATGGGTCTTTCAGGCGCTGGCGCAGGACGTGCGCATCATCGCACTGCATCACCCTGATGCCGCCATGCCAGCCGCCTATCTGGCACAACTCTCGCGCTATCAGGAGACGCTGCGCCAATTCGGCATTCGCATGATGGGACAACCGGCTGCACCACAGGCATCTGTGCCACACCGCGCTGTCGCCGCCGTTGGTAAGTCATTACTCACCGCACGCGATGTACGCCTGCATAGCGAAAACACGCTAAGTGTCCGACCCGGCACCCTGATTACCCCGGCAGCACGCGATGAGCTAGCCGCGCGCCGCATCACGTTAATAACCGCATCCTGAGGAGGCACCATGTATCTGGCCCAAGTCACCGGCACGGTGGTCTCCACCACCAAACATGCATCGTTGAACGGCATGAAACTGCTGCTCGTCACGCGTCTGGATGAGCACATGAACCCCACGCAACGCACGCAGGTGGCGGTGGATACCGTCGGCGCAGGCAACGGAGAAATTGTGATCGTCGCCACCGGCAGTTCAGCGCGCATGACCAACAGCAAAGAGCATTCCGTCATTGATGCCGCTATCGTCGGTATCGTCGATGCCACCGAGCACAGTGAGGGCTAAATGTTGACACAACAGCACCCTGCACTGCGCGATTTGGACGGTTGGATTACGCAGGCCATTGCCGCCCAGCCTCAGTCAGACCACACGATATTGACCGTTGCCGATTTCGCCCTGCTGGCGCAGTTGGCGCAGGAGACAGCCAGCGCCATGCACCTGGCGATTGTCGTCAGCCTGGTGGATGCACACGGCCATCCACGTTACTTCGTCAGCATGGATAACGCGCTGTTGGTCAGCCACCGCCTCGCCGGACAAAAAGCCTACAGCGCCGTGGCATTGCGTATGCCGACGCACGAACTGGCCGAACAGGTACAACCCGGTGCACCCCTGTTTGGACTACAGCAACAGGCCGATATCTGCGCCGTCGGTGGCGGACTGCCCTGCTGGCATCAGGGACACCTGCTGGGCGGTATCGGCATCAGCGGCGGCACCGCCGAAGAAGATGTCGCGATCGCGCGCCACGTTCTGCACCAATTCACTCAGCAACGTTTTTCCCTGTCACCTTTTGCCTGACAGCCGCGAATAACACGCTGGATTTTTTTGTCATCTCTTATTTCGGGGGGCTTATGTCCTTATCTTCCCTTGTGCTCGTGATTAACTGTGGTTCATCGTCATTAAAGTTTTCCGTTATGCCCGTCAACGACGGACAACCGCTACTGTTCGGCCTGGCTGAACGCTTAGGGCTGGATAACGCGGTGATTACCGTCAAAGACAGCGCAGGCAACAAGTCTGTGCTGTCGCTCGAATCCGCCAGCCACCATGAAGCCTTGAAAGTGCTGTTCGCTACGCTACGCAGCAAAAATCTGATCGATTCACTTGCCGCTATCGGCCACCGCGTCGCCCACGGCGGCAGCGATTTCAAACACTCCGTGTTGATCACACCGGAAGTGATTGAAAAAATTCAGGCGCTGTCGGTGCTGGCACCGTTGCACAACCCCGCCAACCTGACCGGGATCGAAGCGGCTCAGGCGCTGCTGCCGTCACTGCCACACATTGCGGTGTTCGATACCGCCTTTCACCAGACGCTCGCGCCAGCCGCCTACACCTACGCCATTCCTTATGAGTATCAGCAGAAGTATCAGGTGAGACGTTACGGTTTTCACGGCACCTCACACCGCTACATTGCGGAACAAGCCCGCGCCATGCTGGATCTCAAGGCGGACGATCACGGCATTCTGGTCGCTCATCTGGGTAACGGCTCCTCCATCTGCGCAGTGAAAAACGGGCACAGCGTCGATACCTCGATGGGCATGACGCCGCTGGAAGGGCTGGTGATGGGCACGCGCAGTGGGGATCTTGATTTCGGTGCCGCCGCCTATATCGCCAGTTGCACCCAGCAGCCCATCGAAAAAATCTACCAAACGGTGAATAACGCCTCCGGCCTGTACGGCATTTCCGGCATCTCCAGCGATTGCCGCACCTTGCAAGAAGCACGGGAAAACGGCAACGAGCGCGCTGGATTAGCGATTGATGTGATGGTGCATCGTCTGGCGCGCCACCTGGGCGCCCACCTCACCTCGCTCTCACGCTTGGATGCGCTGGTGTTTACCGGCGGCATCGGCGAGAACTCGGCGCTGATCCGCGAGTTGACCATCGAACGACTGTCGGTGTTGGGGCTGAAGCTGGATAAGCAAAAAAACAGCGACATGGTAGGCGGGCGCAGCGGTGTAATTTCCGCCGAAGGCTTCCCCACTATCGCGGTTATTCCCACCAACGAAGAGAAAATGATCGCGATGGACGCGGCACAGATTGCGCAGTTGGCGTAAAGCGCCGCGTCCCCAGCGTATTGAAACGTGACCCATTTAACAGTTTAGGGCAGCACGGCACTACGCCGCTGCGGCCCTGATAAACCAGCGTGGATTTTATTGTCGCCCCGCTGAAAGTGATAACAAAAAAGTCTCGCTCATCGGCAAAACATTTGGCCGGGATATTCATAACATCCTAAACAGCAAAATCGGTGAGTTGCCGGTTGCGGAATGAGGGCAGACCCCGGTCCGCCGGACAGATTCCCCGCACTTTTTACTACCAGTTTTTTACTACAAAACGTCGAGGTTGATATGCAACAAGAAGCATTGGGTATGGTTGAAACAAAAGGTCTGGTCTCCGCCATCGAAGCCGCAGATACCATGGTGAAATCCGCCAACGTTACGCTGGTCGGCTACGAAAAAATCGGCTCCGGCCTGGTCACCGTGATGGTGCGTGGCGATGTGGGTGCCGTGAAAGCGGCCACCGACGCGGGCTCCGCAGCCGCCAATAAAGTCGGTGAACTGGTTTCCGTGCATGTGATCCCTCGCCCGCATACCGAAGTGGAAAAAATTCTGCCGAAGGCACTGGGCTGATCGCTAAACCGCGAGGATTATTCCTATGAGAGATAATCTTGTCGAACAGATTATATCTGACGTGATGAACAAGCAGAACGACGCGCCACGTGCTGGCAAAGCGCTCGGCAGCATCGCGGGCTGCGGGCTGACAGAATTTGTCGGCACCGCACTGGGCCACACCATCGGTCTGGTGATCGCCAACGTGGATCACCAACTGCATGAGTTGATGAATATCGATAAGAAGTTCCGCTCCATCGGTATTATCGGCGCACGTACCGGCGCGGGTCCGCATATTTTTGCCGCTGATGAAGCGGTGAAAGCCACCAACAGCGAAGTGTTGATCATCGAGCTGGCGCGCGACACCGAAGGCGGTGGCGGGCACGGCTGTATGATCATCTTCGGTGCAGAAGACGTCTCTGACGCCCGCCGCGCCGTGGAAGTCGCCCTGAACGAAATCGACCGCACCATGGGCGATGTCTACGGCTCTCCCGCTGGTCATCTCGAATTCCAGTACACCGCACGCGCCAGCTTTGCCCTGAACAAAGCCTTTGGCGCACCTATCGGTAAGTCGTTCGGTATGACCTGCGCCTCACCGGCGGCTATCGGTGTGCTGATTGCAGATACCGCTGCCAAGGCGGCGGTGATCGACCCGGTCGGGTATGCCAGCCCGAGCAAAGGCACCAGCTACAGTAACGAAGTGATCTTCACCTTCGCTGGCGATTCTGGCGCGGTACGCCAGGCGGTGATCGCCGCCCGCGAAGTCGGTTTGCAATTGCTGTCCACGTTAGATCCAGCGGAAATCAGATCGACCACCACGCCGTATATCTGATCCGTCAGGCGCGCTCGCGTGCCGTGCGATGTGAGGAAAGGAACCAAAAGATGAACGACCTTGAAATCGCCCAGGCGGTCTCCACCATCCTGAGCAAATACAGTAACCCCGTCGCCTCCGGCGCGGGTGCCGCCGCAGCCGCCACACCGGCCGCTACAGCAGCACCTCATACCGAGCAATCGCTGGTCAGCAGCATTGTGGCGCAGGTGTTGGCGCAGCAACAGCCGACAACCACCGCACCGCAACCGTCAGCGCAAGACGCGGGTATCTTCGACAGCATGGACGAAGCCATTGCCGCCGCCGCGATAGCACAAGTGCAGTATCGTCACTGCTCGATGCAAGACAGGGATGCCTTTGTGAAGGGCGTGCGTGAGGTGTTTCTTCAAGAAGATGTGCTGGATAACATCTCCCGCATGACCGTCGAAGAAACCGGCATGGGTAACTACGAGGACAAACTGACCAAGAATCGCATCGCAGCGCTGAAAACGCCGGGCACGGAAGATCTGGCAACGCAGGCGTGTAGCGGTGACGGTGGGCTGACATTAATCGAGTACTCCGCGTTCGGCGTGGTCGGTTCCATCACCCCCACCACCAACCCGACGGAAACCATCATCAACAACAGCATCGGCATGCTGGCGGCAGGCAATACCGTGGTATTCAGCCCGCACCCGCGTTCGCGCAACGTATCGCGCCTCGCGGTGCGGCTGATCAACGAGAAGCTGGCGCAGTTGGGCGCACCGGCCAATCTGGTGGTCACCGTAGCGAACCCGTCCATCGACAACACCAATGCCTTGATCAAAGACCCACGCGTCAACCTGCTGGTGGCAACGGGTGGTCCGGCGATCGTGAGAACAGTGATGTCATCGGGCAAGAAAGCCATCGGAGCCGGTGCGGGCAATCCGCCTGCGGTGGTGGACGAAACGGCCAATATCGAACGGGCCGCGCGCGATATCATCAAGGGATGCAGCTTCGATAACAACCTGCCGTGCGTCGCCGAAAAAGAGGTGATCGTGGTAAATCAGGTAGCGGATTATCTGATCCACTGCATGAAGAAAAGCGGCGCCTACCTGCTGTGTGACAAGCCGTTGATCCAGCAGTTGCAAACGCTGGTGCTGAATGAGAAAGGCACCGGTCCGAATACCGCGTTTGTCGGTAAAGATGCGCGTTTCATCCTGCAACAACTGGGGATCTCCAGCGCACCGGACACCAAAGTTATCCTGATCGAAACGGAAAAAAATCACCCCTTTGTTGTGCATGAACTGATGATGCCGATTCTGCCGGTGGTGCGCGTTGATAACGTCGATGACGCTATCGACCTGGCCGTTAAAGTGGAACACGGCAACCGTCATACCGCCATCATGCACTCCACCAACGTCGAAAAACTGACCAAGATGGCGAAGCTGATTCAAACCACCATCTTTGTTAAAAACGGGCCGTCTTATGCCGGCATCGGCGTCGGCGGCGAAGGGCATGCCACTTTCACTATCGCCGGGCCGACCGGGGAAGGGTTGACGTCCGCACGGTCGTTTGCTCGCACCCGCCGCTGTGTGATGGTGGAATCGCTCAATATCCGTTAATCGTCGCGAGGCTGAGGGTCATTTGCCAATGAAAACACGAATCATCAATGCACCAACACCCGACATTGTGGCGATGCTGAAGCGAAGGATGCCCGGCGAATTCCGCTCACGGCTCGATCTGTTGCGCATTGACGCCATTGGGCTACTGATGCTGCCGGTGCCGGATCTCTATTTCTATGCCGATCTGGCCAGCAAAAGTGCCAATGTGGTGGTTTCGGAAATCTTTGGCAGTTGCCCTCAGCACATCACGACGCTGGCAATCTTTGGCGAAGTCGCTGCGGTCAACGAGGCCATGCGGATGATCGAAAATGACAACACGGCGTTCTGAGAACCAACCTATGAAAAAAATACTGCTGTTAGCGGGTGATTTTTCTGAGGATTATGAAGTCATTGTGCCATGGCAGGCATTAAGCGCATTGGGTTTCCGGGTGGATGCCGTCTGTCCGGGAAAGCGCGCAGGCGAATTTATTAAAACCGCCATTCATGATTTTGAAGGCGATCAGACTTACAGCGAAAAGCCCGGACATCTGTTTCGGCTGACCGCCTCGTTTGATGACATTCGTTTGCAGGACTATTGCGGGTTTTATATTGCTGGCGGACGCGCCCCTGAATATTTGCGTCTGAATAAATCCGTTCTGAATATAGTTCACTATGCGTTTAATTTTTCCGTGCCGATCGCCGCTATTTGTCACGGCCCACAAATATTGGTGGCCGCAGGCGTATTAAAAGGCCGAACCCTGACCGGGTATTTCACGATGAAACCAGAAATCGAATTGGCGGGTGGTATTTATCGTTCTGCCGCCGATGACGAAGCCATTCTCGACGGCCATCTGGTGACGGCAACTACCTGGATGGGGCATCCGGCACTGTTGCGTCAGTTTATTTCGTTGATTGGCACCACTGTGCAGATCTAAGCGCACAGCAAATATTTCCTACCGTCATTCGTCACGTTAAATAATGTGATGAATGACGGGTATAAATAATATTGGTCAGCAGTCTGGGTATCCCTTTTTCCCCGAAGGATGCCTCTGTATTGCCTACATCATGAATAATTTTAAATATGCAGGAGTCCTGGATATGTTAGAGAAAGGTTTTTCCAATCCGACCGACCGTGTTGTCAGACTGAAAAATATGATTCTGACGGCAAAGCCCTATGTCGAATCTGAACGCGCCGTATTGGCCACCGAAGCCTATAAAGAAACCGAAGGCTTACCGCCGATCATGCGTCGCGCCAAAGTGGTAGAAAAGATCTTCAATAATCTGCCGGTGACCATTCGCCCGGACGAGTTGATCGTCGGTGCGGTAACCAAAAACCCGCGCTCTACCGAAATCTGCCCGGAATTCTCTTACGACTGGGTGGAAAAAGAGTTCGAGACCATGGGTTCCCGCGTCGCTGACCCGTTTATCATTCCGAAAGAAACCGCCAAAGAACTGCATGATGCCTTCACCTACTGGCCGGGTAAAACCACCAGTGCGCTGGCTGCATCCTATATGTCCGATGCCACCAAAGAGAGCATGGCGAGCGGCGTATTCACCGTCGGCAACTACTTCTACGGCGGCGTCGGCCACGTCAGCGTGGACTACGGCAAAATCCTGAAAATCGGGTTCCGTGGCATCATTGATGAAGTGCAGCGCGCGCTGGAAAAACTGGATCGCAGCTCACCGGATTACATTAAAAAAGAGCAGTTCTATCACTCGGTGATCATCAGCTACACCGCAGCGATCCGTTACGCCCACCGCTATGCAGAACACGCGGCACAGTTGGCGCAGCAGGAAAGCAACCCAACGCGTAAGCAAGAGCTGCTGCAAATTGCCCAAAACTGCCAGCGCGTTCCAGAATTCGGCGCATCCACCTTCTGGGAAGCGTGCCAGACCTTCTGGTTCCTGCAAAGCATGTTGCAGATTGAATCCAGCGGTCACTCCATCTCCCCGGGGCGTTTCGACCAGTACATGTACCCGTACTACGCCGCCGACAAAAACATCACCAAAGAATTTGCGCAGGAACTGGTGGACTGCTGCTGGATCAAGCTGAACGACATCAACAAAACCCGTGATGAAGTCTCCGCGCAGGCATTCGCCGGTTTCGCGGTGTTCCAAAACCTGTGCGTGGGCGGCCAAACCGAAGACGGACGCGATGCCACCAACGAAATGAGCTACATGTGTATGGAAGCGACCGCACATGTTCGCTTGCCGCAGCCCTCTTTCTCGATCCGCGTATGGCAAGGCACGCCGGATGAATTCCTGTATCGCGCGTGTGAAGTGGCGCGTCTGGGACTCGGTGTTCCCGCGATGTACAACGATGAAGTGATTATCCCGGCACTGCAAAACCGTGGCGTGTCTCTGCACGATGCGCGTGATTACTGCATCATCGGCTGTGTGGAACCGCAAGCGCCGCACCGTACCGAAGGCTGGCACGATGCCGCGTTCTTTAACGTCGCTAAAGTGCTGGAAATCACCCTGAACAACGGTCGTGCGGGCAACAAACAGATCGGCCCAGTCACGGGCGAACTGCCGCAGTTCGGTAACATCGAAGCGTTCTATACCGCGTTCCAAAAACAGATGGCGCACTTTGTCCATCAGCTGGTCGAAGCCTGTAACAGCGTGGATATCGCGCACGCCGAGCGCTGCCCGCTGCCGTTCCTTTCCGCCATGGTCGATGACTGCATCGGACGCGGTAAATCGTTGCAAGACGGCGGTGCCATCTACAACTTTACTGGCCCGCAGGCGTTCGGCGTGGCCGATACCGGTGACTCCGTTTACGCCATCCAGAAACAGGTGTTTGAGGACCGTAAACTAACGCTGCAAGAGCTGAAAGGCGCGCTGGATGCCAACTTCGGTTACGCCGTTGGCGCTGCGCCTCACGCTGGCGCAGCGAAATCCTCGCTGAACGAGCAAGATGTCTATGACATCGTGAAACGTATCGTGGAACAGAACGGTACGCTGGATCCGTCCGCCATCAAGAACGAAGTGTACCGTCAGCTTTCTGCCAGTGCACCGGCAACCCCGACTTACGGTGCCAGCGAAAATCGCCATCAGGAAATTCGCCGCATTCTGGAAAGCACACCGTGCTTCGGTAACGACATCGATGATGTGGATTTGGTGGCACGTCGCTGTGCGCTGATCTACTGCCAGGAAGTGGAGAAATACACCAACCCACGCGGCGGCCAGTTCCAGGCCGGTATCTACCCGGTATCCGCTAACGTGCTGTTCGGTAAAGACGTCGCGGCGCTGCCCGATGGTCGTCTGGCGAAAGAACCGCTGGCCGATGGCGTTTCACCGCGTCAGGGCAAAGACACATTGGGCCCAACCGCTGCGGCGAACTCGGTGGCGAAACTGGACCACTTCAGCGCCTCCAACGGCACCCTGTACAACCAGAAATTCCTGCCTTCTGCACTGGCCGGGGACAAAGGTCTGGTTAACTTCGGCGGCATGGTAAGAAGCTACTTCGATCGCAAAGGGATGCACGTCCAGTTCAACGTGGTGGACCGCAATGTGCTGATCGAGGCACAGGCACACCCGGAAAAACACAACGATCTGGTGGTGCGTGTCGCCGGTTACAGCGCCCAGTTCGTGGTGCTGGCGAAAGAAGTACAGGACGACATCATCAGCCGCACGGAACAGCACTTCTGATGCCCTGCTGAGGGTCAGGGCGACACTTTTGAGTGTCGCCCTGGGTTCACCACACTCCCGAGGGTACGCGTCGCCCATGAGCCATGTTATGAATAAAGTACACTATGATACGGAAGGCGTGATTTTCAATATTCAACGCTATTCCCTGCACGATGGTCCCGGTATCCGTACCATCCCCTTTTTTAAAGGCTGCCCGCTCTCTTGCAAATGGTGCAGCAACCCGGAATCGCAGCGGCCAACCCCTGAGCTGCTGTTCAAAAAGAATGACTGTATCCACTGCGGTAAATGTCTGGAAGCCTGTCAACACCAGGCGCTGTCCATCACCGCACCGCATTTTGTCGATCGCCAACGCTGTGTTAACTGCGGTGATTGCACCCGCGTGTGTCCGACCGGCGCGTTGGAAATGAAAGGCAAGCGCATCACCGTGCGTGAAGTGATACAAGAGCTACAAAAAGAAGAGAACGTGTATCGCCGTTCTGGCGGCGGCATTACGCTCTCTGGCGGCGAGCCGCTGGCGCAGCCGGAATTCGCCCGCGAACTGCTGAAGGCCTGTAAAGAAAAGGGCTGGCATACCGCCATTGAAACCACCGGACTGACGTCTGCACAAACCATCGAAGACGTATTCCCGTATATTGATTTGGCGCTTACGGATATCAAGGCAATCAATCCAGCCGTGCATCGCTGTAATACCGGAGTGGATAATCAGCGTATATTAGAAAACCTGATTAGAATTTCATTTATTACCAAAACCATCGTGAGAATTCCGCTGGTACCCGGCGTGAATGACAATCGCGAAGAAATTCACGCCATTGCCGAATTTGCCCGTATGATGTCGAATGTCGACACCATTCATTTATTGCCTTATCACACCTACGGTGAAAATAAATACACGTTACTTGGCCGTGAATACCCGATGGGTGACGCGCCCAGCATACCGGAAGAAACCATAATTATCCTCAAACAGGAAATCGAATCATTGGGTTTCCAATGTCATATTGGGGGTTAATCGCACGGTATAAAACATTATCGGGAAACGTATTTTCACGTTGCCCGATTTTTAGCTTGTTATTATTAAAAATAATTATTTTCACATCAATAATACCGACGTGATGTATTACGTCGCTTATTTCTTGTACCCACACAATCAAGGTGAGTGTAATGAACAGCATTGATATTTTAGTCGCTTTCGGCGGCGGTATTTTCGGTGCCGCGATCGGAGCCCTTGCGGCCTTTGAATTTGTCGGCCTCTTGGTGATTGCCATGGCGATATCGCAAATTGTCACCGGCAGCGCCACCACATTTATTCAGTTTCCTTTTGGCGTATTCGGCCCACACGTCGGCGGTTTTGCCGCCGGGGTGGCCGCAACCGCCTATGCGGCGAAAAAAGGCAAACTGGCCTCTGGCCGTGATATCACGGCCGGACTCAGCGGATTGGGGGCCCCCGATGTGCTGCTGGTCGGCGGTGCGTTCGGTGCCATCGGCTTTGTGATCGCCTGGCTGTTCAATCAAGTGCCTGCCTTCTCTTCGGGGTTGGCATGGACCGACACGGTGGCGTTAACCGTGGTGCTCTCTGGCATGATCGTGCGGCTGATGTTCGGGACTACCGGTCTGCTGGGTAAACCACAAAGCGGGGTACGTCGCTGCTACCCGCCGCAGGATCAGTGCTGGATGCCCTATCACAGCCGCATTCCTCAGCTATCGGTCTTGGGCATCGGCATTGGGTTGATGGCTGGCTATCTGGGTCACAGCTTCGGAGGCAGCGGTGCGTTGCTGGCCTTTGGGATTTCAGCGTTCTCGTTGGTATTCCTGCATTTCAATACCCAGGTGCCGGTGTCCCACCATATTGCCCTTCCTGCCGCACTGGCAGCAGCGGCCTCCGGCAGCCTGATCTGGGCGGCAGTGGTCGGCGTTCTGTGCGCACTGCTGGGTGAACTGATATCCCGCCTGTTTTTGGTTCATGGCGATACCCATATTGACCCACCGGCGTTCACCATTGCGATAATGACGACGTTGGTCAACCTGCTGGCAACCATTGGTTTTTTTGCGGCGGTGCCGTTGTTTTGATGTTGGGGGTATTAACCCCCCAAAAGATAGGATGAGTATTTCTGTTGGCATTGCGTAAGGTTTCGTGCGCGAAAAACGCTGTGTTTCTCTGCCATTCGCGTGGCACGCGCCCGACGAGGGGTGTGCAGTCGCCCACTCCCCTCGACCCCGCGCTTTTTGCGTAATGGCGTCGCTGCGCGATACCTTCGGAAATGGGTGCCATTTGACGCGGGTAAGTCAATAGCAAAACCCTGTATGCTGTAGGTCAATCACCCCCTTAATTAATCCGCATAATCAGAACAAAAAAATCCCCGGCGGTTGCCAGGGATAGTAGGAAGAGAAATCACCGCTCGCGCCGTCATTCCCGCGCAAGCGGGAATCTCCTACAGAGTAAACGCGTTCCTTCTGACAGAGATCCCCGGCTTTCGCCGGGGATGACGAGTGAGTAAAGCAGGTTGTCGTCGGTCTGAAATCACATCGTGATTATTTGTCACCCTTACGCGGGGTGTTTTTGCCCACAGGACGCGGCGTTGGTTTTTTCGCGGGCGGTTCAGTCTCTGTCTTTGGCGTAGCATCTGGTGCAGCAGGCGCTTGCGCCGCCGGTTGTGGTGCTGGCGCTGGCGGCTCGGAGATATCCCCGCATGATGTCCCATTGTCGCTCGGCTCAAGCGTCACCACGGGAATCGTGGTTGCTTTGGTTTCTGGTTCAGGCGCGGCAGGCGGCGTGATGACCACTTCCGGTGCCAGCGGCTCCGATTTGGCAACGCCTACCGTCTCTGCCGAGTGCGTGATGGCTTCAATCCCTTCAGCGGTGCGCGCAATGACCTTATGGGCATACACCTGCCCCACTTTGGCGGCGGCAACGCTTGCCGCTGCAATCGCGGCATTGACTGCCCCCACTTCCCCTTCCAGCTTCACGGTGACCATGCCGCCGCCTTTGGTCAGCTCATAGCCGACCAGATTGACGTTGGCAGATTTCACCGCCGCATCCGCTGCCTCAACGGCCGCGGCAAGCCCCACGGTTTCTATCAGACCCAAACTTTGCTTAGCCATAAGCTATTCCTGTGTATCGTTATATCAATGAAGCCGCGCTCTGTAACGACGCGACTTTATCGGTGAATTCCCAGGGAAAATCGGATCGCCCGAAATGCCCGTAACATGCCGTGTGGCGATAACGCGGCGCCAGTAAATCAAGCGACGTAATCATGCCGTAGACGCTGAGATCGAAATGCGCGTCCACCAGGTGCTGCAACCGATCGCGACTCACCCGCTCGGTGCCAAACGTGTTGATGCGCACCGCCACCGGACGCGCGATGCCGATAGCCCAGGCCAACTGCACCTCACAACGTGCCGCCAACCCGGCGGCCACGATGTTCTTGGCTACATAGCGCGCCGCATAGGCCGCTGAGCGATCGACTTTGGAAGGATCTTTGCCCGAAAACGCACCGCCACCGTGGCAAGCCGCACCGCCATAGGTATCGACGATAATCTTGCGCCCGGTGAGCCCGCAGTCACCCACCGGCCCCCCCGTAACAAACGATCCGGCCGGATTGACCAGAATACGGGTGTACGGCGTCAGCCAGCGTGTGGGAAGCACCGGTTTGACGATCTCTTCGATCACCGCTTCGCGCAGCGTTTCAAGTGAGATATCAGGCGCGTGCTGCGTGGAAATGACGATAGTGTCCGCTGCAATCACCTGACGATCGCGGTAGCGCAGCGTCACCTGGCTTTTGGCATCTGGACGTAGAAAGGGCAAGCGACCGGATTTACGCAACTGGGCCTGACGCGCCATCAGTTGATGCGCATAGACCAGGGTTGCAGGCATCAATTCCGGCGTTTCGTCCGTGGCGTAGCCAAAGGTAATGCCCTGATCGCCAGCACCCAGCTCGGTTAACGCCTCACCCTGAATGCCGCTGGCAATATCCGCCGACTGCCGGCCGATCAGGTTGAGCACGCCGCAGGTATTGCCGTCGTAGCCGAGCGAAGAGTGGTTATAACCGATCTGTTTGATGGTGTGGCGCACCACGCTTTCCACATCAATCGATGCGCTGGTGGTGATTTCTCCCGCCACTATGGCGACACCGGTCTTCACCAGACATTCGCACGCCACGCGGCCCCAGGGATCTTGTAGCAACACCGCATCCAAAATCGCATCAGAAATCTGATCGGCGATTTTGTCCGGATGGCCTTCCGCCACTGATTCGGAAGTAAACAGGTACTCGTCCACGCAAGCCTCGCCCCACTGAGAGTATCCCGTTATTTTACTCGGGGGGGCTAACGGCTCCGGTAAACTTTCTTGCTGTCAGGTTGGACTATTTTGCGTTATCACCGCGCGGGTAGCACTACGCTGTTCCCCGCCGCCGGTGGGACAACCTGCGGGTTAAACACCATCAGCTTGCGGTAGTCGGAAGGAGACATGTTGGTCTCTTTTTTGAAGATGCGGCAGAAATAGTTCGCATCCTGATACGCCAGTTCCAGCGCGATAGTATTGACCTTTAAATCACTGAATTGCAGCAGAGATTTGGCAATTTTTATTTTTCGATTTGCCACATAGGTGGAAAAACCGGTACCGGTGGCCTTCTTGAAAGCCCGGCTCAGATAACAGGCGCTGACAAAAGCGCGTTCGGCGATATCATCCAGGGTGATGTTGCTGAAAATATTCTTCTCGATGTGGTAACGGGCGCGTTCGATAAAATCCCCCTGCGGCGCAGCGCTTTTAAACGCCCGCTCAAACAGCGCTTCACTCAGGGTAAACACGCTGCGCAGAATACGGTAGTAAAGCCCTTCCGTCAGCCCACGGCTGGCAACGTCGCGCGTCACCCCTTTGAGCGCCGCAGCATGAGAAGCGGCAAACTTGTCGCCTTGTGCCGTCACGTATTGGTCGAGCAGCGCAAGAAAATCCACCACCGTCTGGCGGCGATCGCCGGATTTATCCCAGTAGGCACCGTCGATGGTCTGAAACACCAACTCATGCCAGGCGGGATAATCGCCATCGTCAATCAGAGCAAACACTTTCTGTTTCAGCTCGCGTGTTACCTGATTATCCTGCTCATCGTAGTGCAGCACCTTTTTGATTACCTCGGTCATGATGCTCTGTTTGACCGGTTTGAGCAGGTAATCATCCACTTTCAGGCTCAGCATGCTGCGCACAATATCGAAATCATCATTGGCAGTGGTGACGATCACTTTGGTCTGATCGTTTTTACGACGCAGGTACTCGATCACTTCTCTTCCATTCGGCAGCGGAATATTGATATCCACCAGGATCATGTCGATATGATTAAGCTGATCGATCAGTTGAATGGCTTTGCGTCCGGTCGATGCTTCATGAATGGTGGCATTTTCGATATGCTCCGAGATCATGCGGCGCAAAGACTCGGATTCAATGTGTTCATCTTCCACAATCACAAAATTGTACATTGTGTTTCTCCCCGGATTAATGGACTTCCAGCATCGGGAAACGCAGCTTGATAGAGGTTCCCTGCTTCGGTTTATGCGGACTGGCAATCTCCAGTCCATAACGCTCGCCGAACAGCAACTGAAGTCGATTTTGAATGTTGTTGATACCGATGCCGCCTTTTTGGCGATTCTCATTACCGGAGAGAATATGCTCGATATCCTGCGGCGAAATACCATCGCCATTGTCCGTCACTTCAATAATCACATCGTGGCCATCGTCGGTGGCTTTAATATGAATGTGACTTTTTATTTCTCGTGGCTCGACCACGTAGTTAAAGAAGTTCTCCACCAGCGGCTGCAAAATAAGAAAAGGACAGATCACATCCAGGTATTTGTCCGGGATGCTGAACATGTAATCAAAACGATCGCTCATGCGGACTTTTTGAATTGACATATAGCTGTTGACGTAATTGATCTCATTACGCAGCGTGATAAGCCCATTATTACTTTTGCGTAGCAGATAGCGCATCATGTCGGAGAAATCATGCACCATGTTTTCGGTGCGCTGGGCGTTCTCCAAAAAGGCTAAACGGCCGATAGTATTGAGTACGTTAAACAGGAAATGAGGGTTTATCTGATAGGAAAGCGCTTTAAACTCCGCCTCATGCAGAGAGCGCTCGATATCCACGCGTTTGCGCAATTCATTGGTCAACGCCAGATCTTTTTGATGCAACTCGCGCTGGATATTGTTGGCGTAAGCCTGTTCTACCAGGTAAGACGCGACGTGCAACAGCGTATAGGCGGTAGACTCAAAACGCTCGTAGGGCATGCGTTTGGTGTTTTCATGCAGGTTCACCAGCATGGGGTTCTCTTCCCACACGCCATTTTCCGCCAGAATGTAGGGGATTTCGGTCTCTTTTGAGGTTTCGACTTTGACCTGACCGGAGATAAACGCACCGAGATAGTGGTTGTCTATCATGATAGGCACCGCGAACTCAACGAATCCGCAGTAGCAGCGATACACCACCGGGCGGCAGGCCGCCATGGCTGCCCTTCCTCCAGCGTCATCACAGTCGTAGCAGTGCTGGGCTAATGCAGGATTACGCCGCGAACGGGCGCAAAAATCAGAAAATCCGCTGGGTTTGGTAACCGGGACGCCTTTTTCATCAACAACCACCAATGCAATCATCATGGATTTGCTGAAGTTATCCTGCAACGTTTGCAGCCGTTCAACGTCAAGGATTTCTTGCAATGGATATTTGTTGTTCATCATGCTCTTTTCTGTCAGTCAGACACCGTGTCTGAGAATCCGTTTTCGCCCCTCCGCCGCCGTAGGAATATCCCTTCTATACCCTAAATAATTCGGGTTGCGGGAAGGCGGCAAGTGAGGGAAGCCCGATGAGCTTACTCAAGTAAGTGATTCGGGTGAGCGAACGCAGCCAACGCATCTGCAACGTGAAGTATGACGGGTATATTCCTATTGATAACGGTCTTGTATTATTTACGATCTACGGTAAGGATGCTATGACCTATCTCACACGGTGCCATTGCCATAAGAATGACAAGAAATTACACCTGAACATGTTTGTTTTGTTTGAGCCCGATCGACTCTTGCACTATGACGAAGTAGAGGGTTTTTCTTCGCGTGACGGCCAGCAGACCAACAATACGCCCACCATGATGGCGAACACGCCGATGCACGCCAGCCATGAAAAATGCTCTGAATAGTCGGGTAACAGAAGCGAGCCAAGCCACACCAGCACATAGCTCAGGCTCAAAAATGCGTAGGCTTTTCCCAGCGCCAGGCGCTGTAACGCGAATTGCCAGACAATCAGCGACAGCACATAGCACCCCAGCCCAGCGGCAAGCAGCAGCCACTGGCACAGTGCGCCGTCCCACAGCGTACGCATCGACCATACCGGTGGCAATCCGGACAGGGCGTATTTAATCGCCAACTGCGCGATGCTGACCGACATGACACTGAGGCACGCCGCTAGATATCCCATGCTATCGCCTCCACGCTAAGCCGTAACACCGAGCAAAACGACGCCCGAGATGATAAACAGAATGCCGAGGATGTGCCGCGCATCAATAGGTTCCCGCCAAATCCAGCGAGCCACCAACGTGATCCAAACCAGATTCAGGCTCAACATCGGATAGGCTACGCCGACCGGAAGCTGCTGTAGCACGACCAGCCACAGCAATAGCGCAAGCGCCAGCAGCAGCAGGGCAGCAAACAGCCATCGCACCGCATAGGTACGATGAGGCGCGCCAGCCGCCTGTTTTTGGCACATCTGCCCCATGCAGCTCAGCATGCTGACCAGCAAAACCCCTAACCATGCACTCACTGCGCGTGATACTCGACAACGGCAAAACGTCCTTGCTGATAGACACAGTCCGGCGTTGGCAGCGCATGTATCGTCGTTCTGTCGTCATCGTCAAGCAGCAGCATCAGCGTAATATTGCCTTGCTGACGGTGAGCGGCGAGCCAGTCAGGGAAAGCCTCTTCAGAGACAAACCGTTCTGCGCTGTCCTCAAACGCCAAGCCCCAGGCCAGTTCCCCGCGGCGGCTGTAGAGAAAAATATCGTCACGCTGTAACTCCCAGGCAATCGCTGAGGCAACCCCTACGCTGTTGGACAGCACATAGCGGCTCGCTTGCAGCTGCGCGCGAGCGGGCTCAATCATCGCCTGAGGCTGTTTGGCATTCTCTACACGATCGGGAATGGCAACGCCCACCAGCAGCGCCAATGCCAGCGGACACAGTGCCGCGCAGGGCCACCGGTTACGCGGTTGCACCAACGCCAGCCCCCCTATCAGCGCCCAGCAGAGAAATATCACCGCTGCCGCCAGCATCTTGCAATACTCCTGCGGCGTATAGAGCGGATAACTCGCCAACCGATGAGGAGCCAATACCAGCACCACGGCCAGCAGACCGGTAAAACCAAACAGCATATTGATGAGTGCGTTGGCGCGCAGCGCCTTGCCACCTTCGCGGGCAGCACCCAGCACATGATGCGCCAGCAATGCGGCCAGCGGCGCGTAGCAGGGCAGAATATAGGTCAGCAACTTTCCCTTCGCGAGGCTGAAAAACAGCAGCGGCAGGAGTGTCCAGCCCAGCAAATAGATCAGGCCGCTATTCTGTTTCCTGTCTCGCCAGCCCTGGCGCAGCGCACCAGGAAGAAAGCCCAGCCAGGGTAATGCGCCCAGCAGAAACAGCGGCAGGTAATACCAAAACGGTGCCCGGTGCTGCGCCCCCTCCTCCGCAAAGCGCTGGATATGCTCTACCCAGAAAAAGTAGTGCCAGAATGTCGGTTCACGCTCTGCGATGGTTAGCGCCCACGGCAATGTCACCGCCGCCGCACTCAACACGGCTAACGGTCCATACATCAACAGTGATTTCCACTGTTTCTTTTCTGCCACCCACGGCAGCACGCTAATAACGGGCACCGCCAGCGCCAAAAAGCCTTTGGTCATCACCCCCATGCCACAAGCCACACCCAGCACCAGATACCCGATGGCCTTTTTGCCTACGGACTCGGATTCTGCGGCATACCAGAAACTGCACATGGCAAGCGAGAGCCACAGCGCAAGCATAGGATCGAGCACGGCGTAAGTCCCTACGCCGTAGACCAGCAAGCAGGTAAGGTAGATGACTGCCGCCAGCAGCGCAGTACGCGTGTCTCGCCAGATCCGCCAGGAGAGCCACGCCACCAGACAGGCGGTCAGTGAAGAGGAGAATATCGCTCCCGCACGCACTGCAAAATTGGAATGACCAAAAAACCATTGACCCAGATTGTTGATCCAGTAACCCGCTATCGGCTTTTCAAAGTAGCGAATACCTAAAAAACGCGGCACCGCCCAATCCCCCGAGGCCAGTAAGCCACGGCTGATTTCTGCATAGCGGGTTTCATCCGGCTGCCAGAGCAAGCGGTATTCAACGGGAATAACGTAATAGAGCGCCCACAAAGCGACCAATGCGAGCGTGTAGGTTACTGCCTTCATTACTGACCGACCTGATATTGTTGACTATTCAACCACTGTTGGCAGCCTAGCCATCCTTCCCGCCCTTCGATGGCGCTGCGTACTACATGCCCAACGGGCAAATCTGCTTCTGATTCTGGAAGCAACGTCCCCAGAGGGCAAAACTCAAGTCCTTCGAGACGTGCCATGGAGAGCAACGCCGAGAATTCTCGCTGGAAGGCAATGCCCTCCACCTCCGCGTGTACGGTATACACGGGTGTACCTCGCGCGCTGTGCATGGCGTTGAGCAAATAGCGGTTGAACTGCTGCGGTTGTACGGTGGAACCGATAACCTCATCCCAGGTGGGCAATGAGACCGGGACCTGAACGGTACCTAATGTACCGTCTGCCAGGCGGGGCCGAAATGGCGTGCTTCCGCGACAATCGCTGTTGTAGCGGAAACCAAAGCACTGCTTGGCTTCAATGATGCGCTGATCCGCCCGCCACCCGGCCACGGCGGAACAGGTGACGGCCTGACCCAGCACATCCTCCAGCGCCGTTTTACCCAGGTCGATATGGCGATGTAACTGTGCTGGCTGCCAAATACCCGCCCAGGTTTGCCAGGCAAAGTGATCCCAGGCATGAAGCCCCACTTCGTGGGTACGCGCCGTTTGTCGCATAACGTCCGCATTACCGCGCCCAATCAGGCGGCCCGGCCAGGCAGTCCCCGCCAGCAGGATATCCCAGCCATACAGAGAAACCGCCTTGGAGCGCAGCATCTTCCACAAAAAAGCCGGTTTGGCCAGACGCCAAAGGTGACGTCCCATATTGTCTGGCCCAACGCTGAAAAAGACGCTTGCCTGAACCCCATGCTGATCCAACGTTTCCAGCAGGCGCGGCATGCCGACTCGCGTGCCGCGCCAGGTGTCAACATCAATACGCAGCCCGACACGTTTCATGGGGTGGAATCCGGTGTAGGGTGAGCGCGCAGGAAAAAGTCCAACGTTTCGTCAATCGTCTGGCGGATTTCGACCTGTGGCTCCCAACCCAGAAGGCGGCGCGCATTGGCGATGCTTGGTTTGCGGTGTTCCACATCCTGATAGCCTTTACCGTAGTAACTGCCGCTCTCCACCACGCACATGCCGGCAAACGGCGGATAAATGTGCCGTAACGGATGGCGTTCAAAGCTTTCGAGCAACAGCTCCGCGAGTTCGCGGATACTGGCCTCATTGCTCGGATTACCGATATTGATGATTCGCCCGTCACACTTGTTGTCACGGTTTTCAATGATGCGGAATAACGCGTCGATGCCGTCGTTGATATCGGTAAAACAGCGCTTCTGTTCACCGCCATCAATCAGTTTGATGGGCGATCCCTCCACCAGATTCAGAATCAACTGCGTGATGGCGCGCGAGCTGCCGATGCGGGCGGCATCCAGGCTATCAAGCCGTGGCCCCATCCAGTTGAAGGGGCGGAACAGCGTAAAACGCAGTCCCTGCTTTTCACCATAGGCCCAGATCACTCGGTCCAGCAGTTGCTTCGACACCGAATAGATCCAACGTTGTTTGTTAATCGGCCCCACCACCAGCGATGAGCGATCTTCATCGAACACCTTATCGCTACACATCCCGTACACTTCAGAGGTGGAAGGGAAGATGATGCGCTTCTGGTGTTTGACGCAGCTACGCACGATTTTCAGGTTCTCTTCAAAATCCAGTTCGAACACCCGTAGCGGATTGCGCGTGTATTCAATCGGCGTGGCAATAGCAACCAGCGGCAGAACGACATCACATTTCTTGATGTGATACTCAATCCACTCCGAGTGGATGGTGATGTCGCCTTCAACAAAGTGAAAACGCGGATTGAGCAGGAAACGGGCAATGGCATCGGAACCGATATCCAAGCCGTAGACTTCGTAATTTTCATCTTGCAGCAACCGTTCCGTCAGGTGGTTGCCGATAAAACCGTTTACCCCGAGGATCAATACCCGTACGCGCTTAGCTTGGCATGGCAAGCAGGCGTTCAGCCTGGCCCCTTCCACCATGCCTACGGTTTGTGCCAGTTGCTCACCCGCCATAAACACGCTGTTGTCACTCTGCCCGGTCACAATCTCCAGCGCACCGCTACCGCAGGCAACCACCAGCGGTGAAACGGACAACACGGTTCCACTCGGTGCGCTAGGGAAATCTGGCCGCAGACGGGAAGACCACACCGTCAAGCGTGTCGCACCGGCATAGCAAAAGGCGCCCGGCCACGGATCCGTGACCGCACGCACCAGGTTGTATAATTCATGCGCGGGCCGTGACCAGTCCATCCGCCCCGCCTCCGGGGTTCGCCGGGTGACATAGCTGGCCTGTGCGTGATCCTGCTCCTGTTGCGGATAGTTACCGGATTTAATCACCGGCAGAATATCGCGTAACAGACGGTCTGCGGATTCGCACAGTTTATGATGCAAGCCAGGCGCATTGTCATCGGGTGCGATATCGACCCGCCGTTGTGCGACGATCGGGCCCGCGTCGGGTTCTGACGTCATGCGGTGCAGCGTGACGCCCGTTTGCGTTTCTCCGTTGACCAATACCCAATTCAGCGGTGCGCGGCCACGGTATTGCGGCAATAGCGAGCCATGCAGGTTAAACGCGCCTAAGGGTGCGCACTGCAAAATGTCTTCACTCAGCACACGGCGGTAATAGAAAGAAAAAATGGCCTGCGGTGCGAGCGCGCGAATGCGTTCACGCCACAGCGGGTGATTCACGTCTTCCGGTGTATAGACAGGAATGCCCGTTCTGGCGGCAATACGAGCCACCGAGCCAAAAAAAGGATTTTCACCGGGCGTATCCGCATGGGTAAAAATAGCACTGATGCGATAGCCACAGGCCAGCAAGGCATTGATGCCAACGCATCCCATATCGTGATAAGCAAAAACAACGGTATTCATTTCACATTTCTCTCTTGGCGAGTCTCGTCTTTGCAGGCCTCGCCCTTAACGACGCGTTGCACAAAATAACGAGGGCGAGCACGCACATCGTTGTAAATACGGCCAATATATTCACCCAGTATTCCCATCCCCACGAACTGCGCGCCAATAAAGCTGAACAGCAGGGCGAACAACATGAAAACACCCTCGGCCGCCCATTCGGGCCCGAATACCAGACGCAACGCCACCAGCACAAAGGTCAGCAAGAACCCGGACAGCGCGATGGCGCTACCGATCACGCTGAGCAGACGCAAAGGGGTGGTGGTCAGGCAGGTCACCAGGTCATACATCAGGCTGATCAAACCGATCACACTGTACTTGGAATCACCGTGCAGGCGCTCAGCGTGCTCGACAGGAATCTCCGTCGCCTTACGCGCAAAGATATTGGCCAGGATGGGGATAAAGGTGCTGCGTTCGTGGCAGGTCAACATGGCATCGACGATATGGCGTCGATAAGCGCGTAGCATACAGCCATAATCGCCCATGGCCTTGCCGGTGGTGCGCTGGATAAAACGGTTTATCAGGCGCGATGACATTTTGCGAAACAGGCTATCCTGGCGGTTTTGGCGCACCGAGCCCACTACGTCATAGCCCTCATCGGCCTTTGCCACCAGACGCGGGATCTCTTCCGGCGGATTCTGGAGATCGGCATCCAGCGTAATGATCAAATCGCCCGTCACATGGCTGAACCCCGCCATGATCGCGGCGTGCTGGCCGTAATTCCGGTTAAGCAATACGGCGATCGTGTGGCTATTCGGCATTTCGCTGAATTGCGTCATCAGTCGCGCCGAGTTGTCATTGCTGCCATCGTCGACCAGCACAATCTCATAGGCCTTACCCAGCGTCTCACAGGTAGCCAACGTGCGCTGAATCAGCGTGGGCAGGCTCTCCTGCTCGTTGAATACCGGGATGACAACGGAGACTTTGTTTATCGGTGGCAAGGTGAACATATCAACCGCGGGCAAGTTTGCGCAGCGCATCGATAACGCGTGATGTGTCGTCATGGGTCATATCCGGAAACAGGGGAATGGATAACAGGCGCTCGCTGTTCCATTCCGTATGAGGAAGTTCAAGTGCGGGAAAACGCTCACGGTAATACTTCTGGGTATGGACCGCGCGAAAATGCAGACCGGTGCCAATCCCTTGTGCTTGCAGCGCGGCCATTAACGCATCGCGTGAAATACCGCAGCGTTCAGCATCCACACGCAAAATAAACAGATGCCAGGCGTGGTGATGCGGCCATTCAGGCAGGCGTAGCGGCAGCAGTGGCGTATCGGCAAGCTCAGATAAATAGCGCTGCGCAATCTCCTGACGCCGTTGGTTAACGTGCGCCAGCTTGCCAAATTGCACTAACGCAATGGCAGCATGAATATCACTGAGATTGTATTTGTAGCCCGGCGTTATTACTTCTGCCTGGGGTGCACGTCCCTGTGCAAGTCTGTCGTAAGCATTCACGCCCAGGCCGTGAAATTTAAGACTACGGATACGCTCGGCAAGCTGGTCATCATCCGTGACCACCAGTCCGCCCTCAGCGCTGGTCATATTTTTGATGGCATGAAAGGAGAAAATCGCGGTGCCTTGCGCCCCAACGGGGGCGCCGCGATACTCAGCCCCAACGGCATGAGCGGCATCTTCAATAACGGGAATGCCGTGACGATGACCAATAGCGCGAATCCCATCCATATCGGCCGGCGCACCAGCATAATGCACCGGAATAATGGCACGCGTACGCGGCGTGATAGCGGCAGCAATGGCCTCCGGCGTAACCATCAGCGTATCGCGATCGACGTCCACCATCACCGGCACAGCACCGAGCAAGACAATCATGTTGAGGGTAGAAACCCAGGTCAGCGAGGGGGTAATGACTTCATCGCCAGGGGAGATATCCAGCGCCATCAAGGTTACATGCATCCCGCCCGTCGCAGAACTGACAGCAATGGCGTGCTTGTTGCCGGTTAGCGAACAAAAAGCAGCTTCCAATTGCTGATTTTTTGGCCCTGAGGTGATCCACCCGGATAACATGACCGCATTCACGGCAGCAATCTCCTCCTCTCCCAGAGAGGGGCGAGAGAAAGGTAAAAAATCAAGCATGACAATATCCTGGTGATAAAATAATAAACGTAAAAAACATCATGATTTCACCGCCTTAATTTCTATTACTCCCTGAAAGGAAATAAGAAAAAAGTTGGCTGGTAAATATAGTCGAGCCCTGTTTTTTAACCATTACAAATAATGATACAGGTACGCATTACTAAAATAACTCAGATGAACACCCTAAACACGTCTCATCCGAACTGTGTTTAAAATACGTTTAATAAAGCGATTAAATTAAAAGTTCAATCGTCTCTTCTTATTTTATATATTCATTGAGGTTTTATTTAAAAAACAATAATAGCCATTGACGTCACAATAACATCACGTTCAAAAATAAAAATCACATTACCACTGCGTAAATGATTGTAGGGCGGGGTCGATATTGAGGTGTTATTTAAGCGAAAGGCGTCAGCGAAATTGCCTGAATTTCACATTGAATCAAGCACTCTCCACAGCCATGACAACGCGTGCTGTCCACATCAGGCAACCCACGCTCACTGAGGGAAAGCGCCTGACTTGGGCAGGTATCGATGCAACTGCGGCAATGACGTTGCTGACTGATGCAGGTGGCACCGATCGCCGGACGTAATCCGGTATCAAAGTGTGCCTGTGGCAATAGCGCCCCCGAGGGGCAGTGCGAAATACATGTCTGACAGCCATCGCAGCTGGCGTACTCGATAGCCAACTGCGGATAACCCTCGTCATTGACGATCAACACGCCCATCGGGCAAGCGTTAACGCACTGCTGGCAACGATTGCACTGTTGATAAAACTGCGGTGCAGGCAGCGCACCGGGAGGAAGTGGCGCACGCGGTTGGGCGCGATCGGGTAGCGACTCTCGCGGATGCGAAGCGTTAAGAAAGGCGCGGAATAACCCGCGCCGACTGACGTAGCGATGAGACAAATACCCGCGATAGTAGCGCTCATCCTTTTCCATCAGAAAAACATCCGTGGCGTTTCGGGCTGCAACCCATAATGACGCTGCATGCCCCGTAGCAGCAATCGGGTTACCGCTGCCAGTTGGGCATAGAACGGGCTGTGAGGATTTTGCTGTAAGCGTTCCAGATAGCGATCGCTCCAGGGCAGCAAATACGTTTCCAGCAGCGTGTGTGCCGCCTGCTCTTTCTCTTGTTCCAACAGTGCCGCGAACGCCAGCAGCATCAACCCGAACTGATCCTCAGGCTCCTGCTGCACACCGGTAAACGACAGCCCGTGCTGGTGCAGAAAAGCACGATAACGCACCGTACTTTCTCCCATTAGCAGGTTGTCGTTTTCCAGATAAACCGACGCCCAAGGCGGTGCAAACATCTCTCCCTGCCCTTCGAACAGCACCGAGTGTTGCCAGATAAACGCTTCTGCATCAGGCACCGGCCAGCGCTGACACAGCGCTTCCATTTCGGTGCGTTCTGCCCAGGGACACAGCGCAGGCAGCGCAGATAAGCTCGCAACGATCGCCTGCACATCGGGGTGTGTCGGCGGGTAGTAAAAGAGTGCGCCTAAAAAACGCGGCAACACGGCAATAGATGACATCGGGCTCTCCCCTTAGGATGCCGCCCTGGGCAATAGCTTGCAGGGCGGCACGGCATTACATCGGCAACGTCCACAGGTTGTAGAACGCGACACGGCCCGCCAGCTCAGCGACAATCACCACCAGCGCAGTGGCCGCCAGCAGTGAGCGTCCGGTTTTATAACGGACATGCACCATCGCCCCGACTACCCCCACGGCGAGCAGAACTGCTTGCGCACTGAACCAGGCAAGCTGTGCACTGGTTAGCGCACTGTCTGCGCTCATCAAGGTTGCCATGTAGCCCGGACGCAGGCAGAAGCTCACCAGCGTCGCCAATACGCTCACGGCCAGCCCAATCCGGCGCGCACCCAATACCGCCGCCAGCGCACCGCCACCAATCATTGGCGTCAACAGCATCATCAACAGCGTGTAGCTGGTGTTCCAGGTCGCTACTGTCGGCAACTGATAAATGCGCGGGATAGCCAACAAGAACAGCACCCCCACCACGGCGGCAATCCAGGTCAGCGCGCTGAACAGGCGCTGTGCGCCGCGATTAAGCAGCAACCCCAGCGCCCCGAGGCCGCCGAACGCGCAAAACAGCGACGAAAGCACGATTTCGTTGCTCATCGGCGAGTGCCCGGCGCGCAGCAGCACGTTCATGGCACGCAGTGGCTGCCCGAGATGCAGCCCCGCAATCGGCAAGGCCAGACCAAACAGACACATTGCAGCAAACAGCCCAATCGCTAACGGCCGCGCCTCCAGCTGTTTTAACGTCCCCGCCACCAACAGCAGAATAAACGCCCCCACCGCACTCTGCGTAAGCACGGTAAAAAACACCAAAGGCAACTCATGCATGGCGCACCTCCTGCAAGTTTTGAATAGCACCGTCTTTATCGCCGCTCGGCCGCGCTTTCGGGTGCGGTTTGACGATCAGATTCGGGTGCGTCAGCGACGCAGAAGGCAACGGTGCGATCTGGTTTTCAGTACCGTATTTGGCACGCAGTTCATCAATGGGCCCAAAATCCAGCGCGCGCTGCGGACAGGAATCGACACAGATCGGGCGCAGATTTTTCTGTAATCGATCCAGACAGCCGTCACATTTGCGCATCACCTTGGCGTGCGCATCAAACTGCGGCGCACCGTAGGGGCAACGCATCTCACAGTAACGGCAGCCAACGCACACGTTCTCATCCACCAGCACCAACCCATCTTCTTTGCGCTTGTGCATGGCACCGGTCGGACAACCGGCCACACAGGTCGGATCGTCACAGTGGTTACAGGCGATCGACAGGTAGTAACTGTAGGTGTCGTTTTGCCAGGACTCGCCCTCTTTCACCCAACTGCCGCCGCCGTATTCATAGACCCGGCGCAGCTTCGGCCCAAGATCCAGATCTTTATTATCCTTACAGCTGACCTGACAGGTTTTGCAGCCCGAGCAGCGCGAGGAGTCAACGTAAAAGCCATATTGTGTCATCAGTCATATCCCCTTAAGCGCGCTGAATCTCAACCAGGTTGGTATGTTGCGGATTGCCTTTCGCCAGCGGCGAAGGATCCTGGGACGTCAGGGTGTTGATGCACCCGCCAACATCGACACCCGCGCTGTCAAGGCGTGTCCAGGCCCCTTGCGGCATAGCGGCGACGCCCGGGAGAATGCGGGGAGTGACCTTGCAGGGAATTTCCACCACACCGCGATCGTTAAATACACGCACGCGATCGCCAGATTTCAGTTGGCGCGCGGCCGCATCGATCGGGTTGATCCAGACTTCATCCGGTGCCGCTTCATGCAGGAATTGCACGTTACTGTAGGTAGAGTGGGTGTGGCCCTTGGTATGGAACCCACTAAGTTGCAGCGGATATTTGGCCGTCATGGTTTTATTGAGATGAGATTCACGCACCACGCAAAACTCAGGGATCGCCGGAATACGATCGCCTTCGGGTAGCGTCCAGGTTTGAGCCAGTTTGGCTAGCGCTTCGGAATAGATCTCGATCTTGCCTGACGGTGTTTTCAGCGGATTGGCCTGCGGATCAGCCCGGAAATCCAGAAAAGCGATGCTCTGTTTTTCCGTCGCGATCTGTTGATCGATAACGCCCTTTTCTTTTGCAACCGACCATTCTGGCAAGTAAGTGCGTTTCTCTTTCACCTGCTGGTAATGTTTTTCTACCCACTGCGCCTGCGTGCGGCCTTCGGTGAATTGCGCTTTCAGTCCAAGATGACCGGCGATATCGGCACAGATATCATAGGTGCTACGCACTTCCCACATCGGCGTGATGGTTTTCTGGATAGCGATCATGTAGTTGTGCGAGCCCGTTGAATACGAGCTATCAACCAGATCTTCCGCTTCCAGATAGCTGGTTTCCGGCAACAGGATATCGGCGAACTTGGCGCTGGGTGTGATGTGGTTATCAATCACCACGATGGTTTCACACAAGGTGTCATCCGCCAGAATTTTACGCGTGCGGTTGATATCACCGTGTTGGTTCAACAGCGCCTGCCCTGCCTGATTGACCACCATCTTAATGCCGACGCGCAGCTTATCTGCGCCTTTCACGCCCATGGTAGTGGCGGTCATTTTTTCGGGATTAAGAATGGCATCCGTCCAGAGGTAACAAGGGATCGAGGTTTTGATCGGGTTGCTGCCCACCGGCAAGGTTGGAACACCGTAAGGTGTGCCATAAGGCCAGTTACCGTTGTTGGTGCCCTGCAAGCCAAAGTGACCGGTGAGCGCTGGCAACGTCTGGATAGCGCGCACGGTTTGCTCGCCGTTGGCGTGGCGCTGCGGCCCCCAGCCCTGACCGATATAGCAGGCACGTGCGCCCGCGATTTCCCGTGCCAATTGGCGAATGCGCACCGCCGGAATGCCCGTGACGTTCGCCGCCCATTCCGGCGTTTTGGCAATGCCATCTGGCCCGGTTCCCAGAATATAATCCTTGTAGCTGGCATTCGGTGCCGCAGACGCGGGCAACGTGCTGGCATCAAACCCGACGCTGTAACGGTTGACCAACGCTTCATCGATCAGGTTTTCGCTAATCAGGGTGTGAGCCAACCCCGCGACCAACGCCGCATCGGTGGTCGGGCGAATCGCCAGCCATTCTGCATGCTCGGTGATGACGGAATCGGTGTAACGCGGATCGATGATCACCACGCGAGCCTGAGATTTTTCTAACGCACGGCGCAACTCTTCCACCTGTCCGCCGCCGGACATACGGGTTTCCGACAGATTGAGGCCAAAAAACACCACCAGATCGGAATGAGCAATTTGCGTAAAGTGGCTGCCGACATAGGTGCCGTGCGTGTACGGCGTGGCGGTGGCGATTTGCGCGGTAGAGTAGGTGTTGTGATAGTTCAGGTAGCCGCCCGTCAGGTTCAGCAGGCGTTTCCACGCGTGCGTTCCCTGATTGTGGTAATAGGCACCGGATTGATAGTTGTAGTAGATCGCCTCGTTGCCATATTTCTCAGCAATGCGCTTCATTTCCGAGGCGACAAACGCGGTCGCCTCTTCCCAACTGATGCGTTTGAATTTGCCTTCACCGCGTTTACCGACACGCTTCATCGGGTATTTAATACGGTCCGGGCTGTAAACACGCCAGCGGTTAGAACGCCCGCGCAGGCAAGGGCGAATCTGATGTTCACCGAACACGCTGTCATCTTTGGCATCTTCCGGCTCGATACGCACGATGCGATCGTCCTTCACAATCACCTTCAGAGGGCAGCGACTGCCGCAGTTAACCAAACACGCACTGTGACGAACGGTTTCATTGCCATTCACCACACCGGTTGGCGTCACCGACGGTTGAGCATTGGCAGAAAACGGCAAGGTGATGGCACTGGTAATCGCCACCGCCGAACCGATCTTGGCGGCATCGATCACCGCGTCCCGACGAGATATTTCCTGGTGTAAAAGGTCTTCAATAATTTTCTTCATGATTATTATCCCACTTTGCTTACCCTGCTAACCATAAAGGCTTGCTAATAATGTGGGATTGATATCGATCAAGCGGGTAAGGCCTATTACCCCTAAAAGGGTAGAAATGTGATCGTGACAAGGCGTTATTTACTTAAATACATAGAGATTTTGGTGTTAAATGCTGCATTTTTGTAAAAACGCAGGTAATGATAATGATATTTATTGCCATTTATGAATAGTATTTCATCTATATATAAGTAAGTGAAAATATCACGACACAGGATTTGTAAAAAATATTTACCTTGAAGAACAAAAAATAGCCTATTAATTATTTATATATAAAATCAATAAGTTAAATAAAACCAATCTCAAACCCCGTCTCTGTCAATAAACAATGATATGTTCCTCATTAGGGAACACTGGTTATACTGTTCCCCTAATGAGGAACATGTGAAGGTATATGACATGGTTATGGCTAACCCCGCCCGCCCCGGCGACGTTATCGGGGAAATACTGGAAGATATGCACATCAGCCTGCGGCAATTCGCTAAAGCAATGGATATCGCCCCCTCTACAGCCAGCCGTCTGCTTTCCGGTCATACATCGGTTACACCTGAAATGGCGTTACGCCTGTCTGTTGTTGTCGGTAGCACACCGGAAACCTGGCTAAAAATTCAGGCAAACTACAGCCTGCACGAAGCAAAAAAAACCTTCGACTTGAGCCACCTGCATAAACTGTCTTTTGCGTAATAGTAAAAAATGTTGAGGCATAGAGGGCCAAGTAGGGCGATATATTGACTATCAGCTCCATGTTCCCGAGACGAACTTTTTGAATATCGATTAACAGACACTTCACGGTGCTACACACAACCACAGCGTTAGTGGTACTCCCCCCGCCGCTACCGGATGGTGAAAGGTGCGATATAGGCAATCCAGTTGTTCAGACAGGATAAACGCCAGAATGTCTGTCGCCTCAGACGGCTCCAGCTCAACCATTGCATACGCCAGCGCGCGACACTGATCGATAATCTCCTCCACGTCCAACGGTGTATTATCAAACATGGGGCACCGCCTTAGAGAGCAGTTGGCAACGCGTTAACGCCTTATCCTGCGGGGAGCCTCGATAAATACAGTACTGATATTTGAGGCGAGTTTGGGCTGACTGTGCGTCAGCCATGGTGTTACGTTCAGATTGGGGAAATACACCCTCTTATTCGAAAGTGAAGCCGGTTGCAGAGGTGACCATTGAAAGAGACGGGCAATCAATCCCAGTTAACCAAGCATCGCTTTGGAATGACCTCAAAAATGTAAATGTGAACTTCTCGCAACGAGCAGTAGAGTTTTTTATTGAAAAGATAAGTCAAAAAAACCAATGTCACCCAATTTAATTGCTGAGCATGATAAAACGTTACATTGGTTTAGTGACGGCAGCGAGAGTGTTATAGAGTAAGCGCTGATTATGCATAAACGGCTTGGGTATAGTGCGTAGGATGATAGGTACTAATTAAATTCATTTATGCATACCACAACTCACAAAGAAGTTCGTGATGCGAGTTCACTCGGTTTATTCGGCCTTCGGTAAATATTTCTTCCGTTTTTCGTAACGCCAATAACATGGCCTCTGCTTTCAATTTTGTTGTTAGTCGCTTGATACACCTGAAAATCAAACCATGATATATAACTGATTTCATCAATGGATATCATAATTTCAAGACCTTGTACTTTCCTCTTACTGACGCCCTGTACCGCAGCATTCCTTTTAACCTGTATTTCACCGGGGTAAGCGTTAGTAAAAGTAACTGATAAATTCTCTTTGTGCCGGTACCCTGACATTAGCGGAACGAATGAAATATGCTGATGTGGTCCCTGATTTTCCGTTGGCTCGCCAGCTCCATTGATTAAACCAACATATACTTTGTTTGATGAAAGCGTGAGCAACATTGGCCTTTTCGGTACTGATTCAATGGCATCCAGTAAAAGTATATCACGTGAACCCTGAGAGTATGTTTTTCGTAATACTCGCGCTCTCATTGCCTGAGTTATATCGTTATAAACTTCGCGTTTGTAATAGCAACCACGTATGAAGTCCTTAACCCAAACGACCGAAACATAAAGCAAAGAAAAACATATTGATGTGGCTGATAATAAAATTAACCACATATAAACCCTGTCTATCTCTGGTTTAGATGTTACCTTAAAGATATTAATCATATCAGAAACAAGGCGGAAATCTGGGTAACAATATTTGACGCCTGCCGCGATGATAACTGCTGCAACCAAGCAGAATGTGCCCAGAGCAGCAACCTTCATATAGAGCAGTTGACCTTCATGACGATACAAGCGGAAATAGTGGTATTGATTAGCGGTTATCATAATATAGCCGCTAACCAAGATAGGGATAATTAACAAGGCCAGCAATACTATTTCCTTACAGTGGCAAGATCCTGTTTAACAATTGTAGCAGCAAGACGGCGCATCTCTTTAACCTCAGGAAGTTCAGATATCTGCTGAGATGAGATGTAAACCCCACCACGTTTGTCAACCTGTGCTGACGCCGTAACATCTGTGCTATTAGCCTGAGGATCGGAACAATTGTTACTCGTTTTTTTGCGAGAGAACCAAATTCCCATGTCATCCTCCTTAGCAAACATTGTGTTTACCTCTGGGGTAATCGTACTCAAAAATGAGCAATGATGCAAAATCAATCAGAATGATTTTGCGCGGCGGTTAGCGCATCCATACGCGAGTATCTGCCTTCGGCATGGTAGTCGGGAGTAGACGTCGAGATAATCAGTATTTAGTGAAAGGCTGCGGTATCCGGGTTTGGTTGACTTTACTGGACATCGTGAGAAGTGTGTTTGGAGCGAGTGAAGGGAATCGAACCCTCGTATAGAGCTTGGGAAGCTCTCGTTCTACCATTGAACTACACTCGCATCAGGTGTGCGTTGGGCATTATAGCGCTATCCGCTTGCCGGGCAAGCAAAAACCCGGCGAAAGTGGTGGCGTATTGAGCGATCAGTCAACGGTTGTCAGTGGGATCAGCAGCGTTTGGTAGCCGTGATAGATAACCTGCACGGAAAAATAGGCAAACAGCAGTGCCGAGATGACATAACAGTAAAAGGTCAACCGCCCTTGCAAGGCCTGTCGGCCATACTTGATCATGCCGGCCAGAAACAGCGTCCACAGCAATCCACCGATAAAGAAGCCACTGAGAAACACGCTCACCATCAGCGTTGAGCCGTCCGTTGATTGCGCGATAATCGAGCCGCCAATCGCCGCAAACCACAGCAGCGCGGTCGGTGATGCCAGCGCCATCCCCATCCCGCTCAGAAAATCGTAGCCGCGAAATCGTTTTGCCACCACCGGAACATCAGTCACATCGGCGTCCACGGGCGCTAACCGCTGCGTCTGATAATCACGCCAAGCCATGCGCGCCATGTTCCACGTCATCCACAGCAGAATCGCACCGCCGCCAATCCACAGCGCCCAGCGTACCGGCAGCGCGGTAAAGATCACCGCTAAGCCAAACGCAGAAAGTGCCGCGTAGACCAGATCGCCAAAACAGGAACCAAAGCCAATCATAAACGCGGCGCGCGGCCCGTCACGCATACCCCGGTTAATGATCGCCGTATTCACCATCCCCAAATCCAGGCACAGCGAGAGGGAAAGCAAAATGCCATTTAGCACCACTAACAACATAACCGCCACAGCTCCGCAGACATCAACAATAAACGCAAGTCTACGGGGTCGATGACAGGACGTATTGTCAGAAATTGATACGCTGAAAACGCCCCGGCGTCATGGCGTTAAAGCGGTTGAAGGTTTTGGTGAAGTGCGCCTGATCGGCAAAACCCAGACTAAGCGCAACCTCAGTGATGCTCATGCCCTGACGCAGCAGCTCACGGGCCTTGCTGATACGGCGTTGCATCAGCCAGGCCAACGGCGGCATACCGGCTTCCTGGTGAAAACTGCGCACCAGATGCGCCACGGTAATGTGCTCATCACGCGCCAACGCATCCAGATTGGGCGGCTCTGCGAGGCAATCGAGTAAACGCGCCTTGATGCGTTTGACTCTGCCGCCCTCGCTAACCATTTTTAACGGCACAGGGCTGCCCATGTCGTTGTCCATCAACGCGGCCAATAGCAGCACCAGCCGCTCCTGATACATCGCGCCATCGACCGGCTCATCGCTGGGGCTTGCCAATAGTTTCAACTGTTGCGCCAGAGCGGGAGCCTGTTGCACCCCTTGTGCAAACCGAAAGGTGCGACCAAAGAAATGCTCGAAAGCGCCGGGTTGTACGTAGAGCGAGGCACATTGCCAGCGCCCATCGCTGTTATCACCGCTTTGTAGCTGATGCGGATTGTAGGTGGTCACCATCTGGGGATCGACATCAAAGGTGTTGCCATCCAGCCAGACATGCTCCACGCCGTTGAGGTTGGCGCTAATCACATATTCATCATGGGTATGGCGTGGAAATCCGCCGGTATTTTCTAACAACGCCAGTTCAAACCAGCCATCACGATAGGTGATCATGGAGCCACTTCCCCCCGAAACAGAAGCGTGACGGTAGCATTTTTCTCTGTGGGTTTACCAGCATGACTCGTGGGATGATTAGGGATAAAAAAACCCCATGCAAGCATGGGGTTTATTACGCATCCGTCGTTCGAAGAAGCTTACTTCTGCGGACGCATCGCCGGGAACAGGATCACGTCACGAATGGTGTGGCTGTTGGTAAACAGCATCACCATACGGTCGATACCAATGCCCAGGCCCGCAGTTGGCGGCAGGCCGTGTTCCAGCGCGGTGACGTAGTCTTCGTCATAGAACATGGCTTCGTCGTCGCCCGCGTCTTTGGCGCGTACCTGATCGGCAAAGCGCTCTGCCTGATCTTCTGCGTCGTTCAACTCGGAGAAGCCGTTACCGATTTCACGTCCACCAATAAAGAACTCGAAACGATCGGTGATTTCCGGGTTGTCATCATTACGACGCGCCAGCGGTGAAACTTCCGCCGGATATTCAGTGATAAAGGTCGGTTGGATCAGATTCGCTTCTGCGGTTTCTTCAAAGATCTCGGTCACGATACGGCCCAGACCCCAGCCTTTCTCGATCTTGATTCCCAGAGATGTCGCGATGGCCGATGCTTTATCGAAATCGTCGAGATCCGCCACGTTGGTTTCCGGGCGATATTTACAGATCGCCTCGCGCATGGTCAGCTTCTCAAACGGTTTGCCAAAATCAAACGTCTGATCGCCGTAAGGCACCGTGGTGCTACCCAGCACGTCTTGCGTCAGGGTGCGGAACAGGCTCTCGGTCAACTCGATGAGATCTTTATAATCGGCATAGGCCATATAAAGTTCCATCATGGTGAATTCCGGGTTGTGACGCGGCGAAACCCCTTCGTTACGGAAGTTACGGTTAATTTCGAACACACGCTCAAAACCACCGACCACCAGACGCTTCAGGTACAGTTCCGGCGCAATACGCAGATACATGTCAATATCCAGCGCATTATGGTGAGTCACAAAAGGACGTGCGGAAGCACCACCGGGGATCACCTGCATCATCGGGGTTTCAACTTCCATAAACCCACGCTCCACCATGAAACGGCGGATACCGGACATGATCTGTGAACGCACGCGGAAGGTGTTGCGCGATTCGTCGTTGGCGATCAGATCCAGATAGCGTTGACGATAACGGGTTTCCTGATCCGCCAGACCGTGGAATTTGTCCGGCAGCGGGCGCAGCGCCTTGGTCAGCAGACGCAGTTCAGTACAATGGATGGAAAGCTCACCGGTCTTGGTTTTGAACACCTTGCCGCGCGCGCCCAGGATATCGCCCAGATCCCACTTTTTGAACTGTTCGTTATAGATGCCTTCCGCCAGATCGTCACGCGCCACGTACAGCTGAATGCGGCCACCCACATCCTGTAACGTCACGAACGAGGCTTTACCCATGATGCGGCGCGTCATCATACGACCCGCCACGGTCACTTCAATGCCCAGCGCTTCCAGCTCTTCGTTTTCTTTATCGTCGTAAGCGGCGTGCAGCGCATCAGAAGTGGAATCACGGCGGAAATCATTAGGAAAAGCGATGCCGTGCTCACGCAGCGCCGAGAGTTTTTCGCGGCGCGTTTTCAATTCGTTGTTCAGATCCAGCGCCTGATCGGCACCCTGTGATTGTGACTCAGCCATGTGACTTGTTATAACCCCGCTTTTAAACTTGCTTCAATAAATCGGTCCAGATCGCCATCCAGCACGGCCTGGGTATTACGCGTTTCCACCCCGGTGCGCAGGTCTTTGATTCGGGAATCATCCAGTACGTAGGAACGAATCTGGCTGCCCCAACCGATATCGGACTTGTTGTCTTCCAGCACCTGCTTCTCAGCGTTTTTCTTTTGCATCTCAAACTCGTACAGCTTCGCTTTCAGCTGTTTCATCGCTTGATCTTTGTTCTTATGCTGGGAACGGTCGTTCTGACACTGGGTAACAATGTTGGTGGGTAAGTGGGTAATACGCACCGCAGATTCGGTACGGTTAACGTGCTGTCCACCAGCACCGGAGGCGCGATACACATCAATTCGCAGATCTGCCGGGTTGATTTCGATATCAATATCGTCATCCACTTCCGGATAGACAAACGCGGAACTGAATGAGGTGTGACGGCGACCACCGGAGTCAAACGGGCTTTTACGCACCAAACGGTGCACCCCGGTTTCGGTACGCAACCAGCCAAACGCATAGTCACCGATAATCTTGATGGTGGCCGATTTGAGGCCCGCGACTTCCCCTTCAGACTCTTCAATCACTTCGGTCTTAAAGCCTTTGCTCTCGGCCCAACGCAGGTACATGCGCAGCAGCATGCTGGCCCAGTCTTGCGCTTCGGTCCCGCCGGAGCCGGATTGAATATCGAGGTAGCAGTCGGCGCTGTCGTATTCGCCGGAGAACATGCGGCGGAACTCAAGCTGTGCCAGCTTGGCTTCCAGCCCATCCACTTCGGTGATGGTGTCGTTAAACGTCTCTTCGTCGTCCTCTTCCACCGCCAGTTCGAGCAGGCCGGAAACGTCTTCCAGTCCCTGCGTCATCTGATCGATGGTATCGACGATCGCTTCCAGCGAGGAGCGCTCTTTACCCAGCGCTTGCGCACGCTCAGGCTCATTCCAGACGTCGGGCTGTTCCAGCTCGGCGTTTACTTCTTCCAGGCGTTCTTTCTTGGCATCGTAGTCAAAGATACCCCCTCAGAACAGCTGTCCGGTCAGACAGGTCCTGAATGCGGTTTTTTACCGGATTAATTTCAAACATGATTAGCGTCTTACGTTAGCCGTCAAGCGACGGAGAAAAATGGATATAAACCGGTTATTCTAGCGGAATACACCCCAGGTTTATAGCCGTCTGGCGCAATTTTCCCCATACGGACGATGACTCGCTACACCGGCCACAAATGCTGTATCAACAATTGCACGCTGCGTTTACCGCGAAACTCGTTAACTTCAAGGCGGTAGGCCAGTTCCGCCTCGCGAATGCTACTGTCGGGCCAGCAACGGGTATCCACGTTAAACGCGATACCGTCCAGCAGCGGCCCGCCGTTGACCGGCTCCAGCATCAGCTTCAGATGGCGCTCTTTCAACAGCTTCTGCTGCAAGATACGAAAACGCCCGTCAAACGTGGGTTCAGGAAACGCTTGTCCCCACGGCCCGGCATCGCGCAGCATCTCTGCCGTCACCAGATTCAGCTCGGTTTGTATCAGTTCGCCGTCCGACCAGATAACCCCTTCCAGATGTGATTCATCCAGCCACTCGCCGACCAGTTCACCAAAGCGCTCACGGAAAGTATCAAACAGATGTTCTTCCAGCGATAGCCCCGCCGCCATCGCGTGGCCGCCGAATTTAACCATCAGCCCCGGATAGCGGGTATCCAGTCGCTCCAGCGCATCGCGCAAGTGCAGACCGGGAATCGAACGACCAGAGCCTTTGAGTACCCCTTCGCCCGCCGGTGCAAACGCGATCACCGGGCGATGGAAACGCTCTTTAAGCCGCGATGCCAAAATACCGACCACGCCCTGATGCCATTCGGGATGATACATGGCGATCCCCAGCGGCAGTTGTTCAAGGCCGTGCTCCAGCTTTTCGCACAGTTGCATGGCTTCCGCCTGCATCTCTTGCTCGATTTCACGCCGCGCCAGATTGAGCGCATCCAGATCGCTGGCCTGCATCCGCGCGTCGACGATGTCATCACACAGCAGCAGCGCCACGCCAATCGACATATCATCCAAACGTCCTGCCGCATTGAGACGTGGCCCAATCGCAAAACCCAGATCGCTTGCCACCAGTTGGCTGGCATCGCGGTTGGCAATTTCCAGCAAGGCACGAATGCCAGGGCGACACTTGCCAGCACGAATACGATTCAACCCTTGCGACACCAGAATACGGTTGTTGGCATCGAGTGGCACCACGTCGGCCACCGTGCCTAACGCCACCAAATCGAGCAGTTCGGCCAGTTTCGGTTCCGCCAACCCTTTCAGGCTAAACCAGCCGCTGTCGCGCAGACGCACAAACAGCGCCATCATCAGGTAAAACGTCACACCAACGCCGGCCAGCGATTTGGAAGGAAAGGCGCAGTCGCGCAGATTGGGGTTAATCATGGCATCGGCGGCGGGCAGCGTTTCCCCCGGCAGGTGATGGTCGGTCACTAACACTTGAATACCGCGCTGATGCGCATCGTCAACCCCTGCGTGGGATGAAATGCCGTTATCCACCGTCAGGATCAGCTCTGCACCCAGCTTCTCTGCCTGCACCACCACTTCCGGGCTCAGGCCATAGCCATCTTCAAAACGGTTCGGTACCAGATAGGTCACCTGGCTACCGCCCATGCTGCGCAGCGCCAGCACGGCCAGTGCGGTACTGGTCGCGCCGTCGGCGTCAAAATCACCGACCACGACGATGCGCCGTTGTTCTGCCAGCGCCTGTTGCAACAACACCACCGCATCGTCAATGCCATCAAGCAGGCGATAATCAAGCAGGCCGCGCAGGCTGCGATCCAATTCCTGGCCCTCGGTGACGCCGCGCTGCGCATACAGCCGACGTAATAACGGAGGAAGCGTTGCGGGAAGCCCAGAGCCTTCCGCCAGCGGACGCCGGCGGAGTATGGTTTTTAATTCCACTTTATTTTCAATTCCACTGCATAACGGAGTGCATCACACGTTATCGCTTTTCAATGGGACAACCTGACTGCGATTTATGCGCCCGGTTTGGCCGCAGCCCGATGTGCGTTCAGCATGGCTAACATCTCTTTCGGTGCCTGATACCCCGGTACCACGGTGCCGTCCTCCAGCACGATCGCGGGTGTACCCTGCACGCCGAACTGAACGCCCAGCTCGTAATGGGCACCGATATCGGTTTTACAGGTTGCCGGGGAGATAGCTTCGCCGCGCGACGCGGCGTCATACGCCTTGTTACGGTTAGCGGTACACCAGATAGACTGCATGTCCTTTTCCGTCGGTGAATTCAGCCCCTGACGCGGGAAAGCCAGATAACGGATGGTGATGCCCAAATCGTTGTAGTCTTTCATCTGCTCGTGCAGTTTGTGGCAGTAACCGCAGGTGATATCAGTGAAAACGGTAATCACATGTTTTTCCTGCGCCGCTTTATAGACGATCATTTGATCCTGCAAGGCATCCAGTTTTCCTTTCAGAATCTGGTTGGTCACGTTCACCGGCGTGCCGCTGTCCAATGCGTAAAGCGGCCCTTGCAGCAGATGTTTGCCATCTTCCGTTACGTAGAGCACACCGCTTTCCGTCAGCACGGTTTTAAGGCCAGCGACGGGCGCAGGCTGGATATCCATTTTTTCAATACCCAGTTTGGTCAGTGTCTGTTTAATCGCCGCATCATCGGCGTGTACTGCGCTACTCGTCGCCGCGAGCAGTAAAGAAAGCGCCATTAGCCCTTTTTTCATCGTATTCAGTCCCGTTCATGGTGTATTCCGCCTGTAAAGGGCGCGTTCAGCCGTCTGGCCCTTATGTCGCCTGCAATGTCAGGCGCGCGGATGATGCTGTTGATGCAACTGCTTCAGCCGTTCAGTGGCAACGTGTGTGTAAATTTGCGTTGTTGAAAGATCGCTATGCCCCAACAACATCTGTACGACACGCAAATCAGCCCCGTGGTTCAGCAAGTGCGTAGCGAATGCATGGCGTAAAACATGCGGTGAAAGCTTCTCACTGTCAATGGATGCCAGCATGGCATAGTGTTTGATACGGTGCCAAAAGGTTTGGCGCGTCATCTGCTGCGCTCTCGAGCTTGGAAACAGCACATCAAGCGTTTGTCCGTGCAGCAGCCAGGGCCTGCCGTGCTCAAGGTAGCGCTCCAGCCAATAAATGGCCTCTTCCCCCAGCGGCACCAGCCGTTCTTTATTGCCTTTACCAATCACCCGCACCACGCCCTGGCGCAAACTGACATCGGCGATGGTCAGCCCTACCAGCTCCGAGACGCGCAGCCCGGTGGCATACAGCACCTCAAGCATGGCCTTATCGCGCAGTTCAAGCGGTTCATCGACACAGGGCGCTTGCAGCAACGCATTCACCTGCGCCTCGCTGAGATCTTTGGGCAAGCGCTGGGGCAATTTGGGAGAGGACAATACCGCGCTGGGATCGTCGCTACGCCGTTTTTCCCGATATAAATATTGAAAAAAGCGACGCATGGCACTCAGCAAACGCGCCGAACTGGTCGCTTTGTATCCCCCTTCCACGCGTTCGGCAAGATACGCTTGCAGATCCAGTGCCTGCACCTGCAATAAATCACTGTCAGCATGCTCCAGCCAATCAGCCAGTGCAGTTAAATCTCGCCGGTAAGAGGTCAGCGTATTATCAGCCAGGTTTCGCTCCAGCCACATAGCTTCAAGAAACTGTTCAATGTGTGCCCGATCCTGTGCTTGCATACGCTTCTCCTCGCTGAACGGCGTGCAGGGTAAAACCCTGTGGTTATTATGCCCGAAGTGACGATAAAAGGGGCAGGATCATCACCTGAATTCGCGCCGCCGGTTTTTTATGCAAATTTATTTTATGCTGTGTTATTCGCCGCTCTGCACTACAAAATAGGGTAAAGCATAACTTATCTCACAGGAAGTATTTACAATCGCGCAACTCACCAAAGCAGGCTCTGTAGCCGCTTTTACGCTTTTTGGGCTAGCATTGAAATGCTTTTTTTTCTGTGACTAGAATGACAGTTCTGTCGATAAAAAAAGATAATAGAGTCCTATGCAAGCCACCATCACGCCCACTCTCGATGTAGAGGCGGACGCAGCCCCGGTTAACTCCCGCAGTAAGGTTGTTGTCGCTTCATTGATCGGAACCGCGATCGAATTTTTCGATTTTTATATCTATGCCACTGCCGCGGTGCTGATTTTCCCGCATATCTTCTTCCCGCAGGGCGATCCGACCGCCGCGACGCTACAGTCGCTCGCAACCTTTGCCATTGCCTTTGTGGCTCGCCCGATTGGTTCTGCGCTGTTTGGTCACTTCGGCGACCGCGTCGGCCGTAAGGTGACGCTGGTTGCTTCCCTGCTGACCATGGGGATCTCTACCGTGCTGATCGGCCTGCTGCCGACCTATGACAGCATCGGTATTTTCGCACCGTTGCTGCTGGCGTTGGCGCGTTTTGGTCAGGGCTTGGGTCTGGGCGGCGAATGGGGCGGCGCAGCCTTGCTGGCCACCGAAAACGCACCAGCCCACAAGCGTGCGCTGTATGGCTCATTCCCACAGTTGGGCGCGCCGATCGGCTTCTTCTTCGCCAACGGCACGTTCCTGCTGCTCTCCTGGTTGTTAAGCGAAGAGCAGTTCATGACCTGGGGATGGCGCGTGCCTTTCGTTGCTTCTGCGGTATTGGTCTTGATCGGCCTGTATGTACGTGTCTCTCTGCACGAAGCGCCGGTGTTTACCAAAGCTATCGAAGCTGGTAAGAAAGTCCGCATCCCGCTGGGAACGCTGCTGAACAAGCATCTGAAAGCGACCATTCTTGGTACCTTTATTATGCTTGCCACCTATACGCTGTTCTACATCATGACGGTCTACTCCATGACCTATGGCACCTCGCCAATCCCCAAAGGGCTGGGTTTCTCGCGTAACAGCTTCCTGTGGATGCTGATGGTAGCGGTTATCGCCTTTGGTCTGCTGATCCCGGTTGCCGGGCTGCTGGCAGATGCCTATGGCCGCCGCAAGACCATGATCGTGGTTACCTGCGGCATGCTGGTGTTCTCGATGCTGTTCCCGTCCCTGTTAGGGTCTGGCAGCCAACCGCTGGTGATGCTGTTTCTGGTGCTGGGACTGGGTCTGATGGGGCTGACTTTTGGCCCGATGGGTGCATTGCTGCCTGAACTGTTCCCCACCGAAGTGCGTTATACCGGGGCCTCGTTCTCCTATAACGTCTCCTCGATTCTGGGAGCATCGGTTGCGCCTTATATCGCGGCCTGGCTGACCGCTAACTACGGGCTGTTCTACGTGGGTGTTTATCTGTTCGCCATGGCGTCCTTAACGCTTATCGCGTTGTTGCTGACCAAAGAAACGCGTCACCAAACGCTCGGTTAAGCCTCACAGGCAAACGTGAAGAGGGGTGAAGGGTAACCTTCACCCTTTTTTTTCTCCTGCGCTTTTTCTCAAACGGCTCGCACGCTATACCTCGCCACAAGATTCGGTTAGGCTAATAACAAGTTTGTTTAACACGCTGCAATTGCATATGAAAATTGGTTTGTTCTACGGCTCCAGCACCTGCTACACCGAGATGGCAGCGGAAAAAATTCGCGATATTTTGGGTGAATCGCTGGTTGACCTGCATAACGTGAAAGATGTCGATCCGCAGAAGATGGAAGAGTATGAATTCCTGATTCTGGGTATCCCAACCTGGGATTTCGGTGAGATTCAGGAAGATTGGGAAGCCATTTGGGGACAGCTATCCTCGTTGAAGCTGCAAGGGAGAATCGTTGCGCTGTATGGCATGGGTGACCAGCTAGGCTACGGTGAATGGTTCCTTGATGCGCTCGGTATGTTGCATCAGCAGTTGGCCGCAAGCGGCGCAATCTTTATTGGCTATTGGCCCACAGAAGGCTATGAGTTCACCACCACCAAACCGCTCACGCCGGATGGGAAACACTTTGTCGGGCTGGCGCTTGATGAAGTGAATCAGTATGACCTGAGCGATGAGCGCTTGCAGCAGTGGTGCGAGCAAATTCTACAGGAAATGGCTGAGCAGTTGTAAGCGTCGGGGATACCCCGAGAGACATCAGCCGACAGCGTGCTGTCGGCTGAACCTGAAACTAGTGCACGTCCGGGTTTTCTCCCGCCCACGCGTTACTCTCCAGCAGCAGCTGACGCAAATGCCGCCATTCCTGCTTATCCATATTGTCAGATGCCAGCCAGAGCCGCTGCCGCCGTTTGCCGTCACTGCGCCGCAGCGACAGCAAGATACCGTTTTTCAACATCCACGGACGGCGGATAATGCGCCAGCGATGCTGCTGCCATTCAATACTCGCTTTATCCTGCAACACGATTTCGCCGTGACGCGCTTTGATATTACGCTGGCTGCGGATAAACCCGAACACCACCAGTGTCATCAGCGATAACCACAGCACAGCATAACCGTCAGGCCACGGTGCCAGCAGAATCAGTAACAGCAACAGCCCGTGCACCAGCAAAGAAAAGACCTGCATGCGCCAGGAGACGCGTAAATCACAGCGCCACAGGGCCACGATCTTTATTTCGCGTCTGAATAAGAGAGATCATGCGTTTCAGTTCCCCATCTTCCGGCTCACCGTGGTTCATCAACCAGTTGAACAGGTCAGGGTCATCGCACTGCAATAAACGCACAAACGCGCGTTTGTCATCATCGTTCAGCACATCATACTCATGTTCAAAAAAGGGCATGATGGCGATATCCAATTCTCGCATTCCTCGGCGGCACGCCCAGTGAATTCGCGCCTTATTATCGATATCCATTGCTTTTCCTACTTTTTATCGACGCCAATGTGTAGTGTAACTCGGATGTCTAGATAAACACTCAACTAAATGTAACATTTTGACATATTTTAGCGCATATCAGCGTATCGCGCAGAAGGTCATCGATCGCGCACGCTCAGTAACGCTTTCAAATATGCTAACTGAAAATCACGGGGGCAATGGCACGAATAACTGCTTGCAAACCCTGCAAGCTCTTTTACCATTAGGCCAAACGCAAACCTTCGCGAGGATGGTTACATGGCAACCCCACTTCCCTTTGCTGCACAAACGGTTAAATCACACGCCATCATGGCCTCGGCGCAGCTTCCCGCTACGCTAATCGCCCTTGATGACTGGGCACTGGTGACGCTTACCGGCCCGGACACGCGCACTTACCTGCAAGGCCAGGTGACGGCCGATGTTAACGCGTTAGCCCCCGATCAACATGTCCTTTGCGGCCATTGCGATGCCAAAGGCAAAATGTGGAGCGCACTGCGCCTGTTTGCCCACAACGATGGCTTCGCCTATCTGGTACGTCGCAATCTGCGCGATACGCAGTTAAATGAGTTAAAAAAATACGCCGTCTTTGCCAAAACCACTATCGTCGCAGATGACAATCTCCAACTGATCGGCGCTGCGGGAAGCACTATACGCGAACGTTTAGCAGAGGTCTTCTCCACGCTGCCGGACGTTGAACATCCTGTGATCAGTCACCCCTTCGGTACACTGCTGCATTTTGCGCTTCCTGCTGAACGTTTCCTTCTGGTACTGAACCAAGAAGGTACCGCCGCGCTAGGTGCCAAACTGGCAGACAGCGTGCAATGGGCCGACAGTCAACAGTGGCTGGCACTGGATATTGAATCCGCACTGCCGATTATTGACAACGTAAACATCGCGCAGTTCATCCCGCAAGCAACGAATATACAGGCACTTAACGGCATCAGTTTTAATAAAGGCTGCTACACCGGGCAGGAGATGGTGGCGCGGGCAAAATTCCGCGGTGCCAACAAGCGGGCGCTCTATTGGCTGGCGGGCACCTCACCGCGCGTGCCAGAAGCGGGCGAAGATCTGGAGCTGAAAATGGGTGAAAACTGGCGTCGTACCGGTACGATACTCGCCGCCTGCCAGTTAAGCGATGGCACGCTGTGGGTGCAAGCGGTACTGAATAACGATCTGGAAGCGGATAGCGTGTTGCGCGTGCGCGACGCGGCGGAAAGTCAATTGAGTCTGCAACCGCTGCCTTATTCATTGTCTGAATAATGTCGTCACTGAGCACCGTTTCTGCTTCATCAAGAAACGGTGCCAGAAGGGTATTTCGCGGCTAAACGTAAAGGTAGATCGCCAGAAAATGGCACAGGCTGCCACCCAGCACAAAGCCATGCCAGATGGCGTGGTTATAGGGGATACGTTTACTCACGTAAAACACGACGCCCAAGGTATACACCGCGCCGCCCACCGCCAGCAAGGTGACGCCAGCCGGTGCCAACACCTGCACCAACTGATAAATCACAATCAGTGACAGCCATCCCATCACCAGATACGTCACCAGCGACAACACTTCAAAACGATGCGCAAAAGCGAGTTTGAACAACACCCCCACCAGCGCCATGCTCCAAATGACAATCATCAAGCCACGCGCCAACGGCGAATCCAGCCCCACCAACAGAAACGGCGTGTAAGTGCCGGCTATCAGCAAATAGATGGCGCAGTGATCGAACCGTTTGAGCCAGGGTTTAGCGCGCGGACTGGGAATCGCATGGTAGAGCGTGGAGGCGAGGAACAGCAGAATAATGGTGCCACCGTACAAACTGTAGCTGGCGATAGCCATGCTCGTCGCGCCATTATCCACCGCTTGTACCAGCAGCAGCACCAACCCGACAATCCCCAACACCACGCCAGCACCGTGACTGATACTGTTGGCTATCTCTTCCGCCAACGTATAAGCGGCATTACTCTCTGATTTCACCATATTCCGTTTTTGCTCCCGGTACGGTTGGCTGTACAAACTTCGCGCAATCTCATCGGGCAGAGTGTAATCGAGAATAGTTTCAGAGTACAAGCGTACGCTGAAACTATTTATCAACCCGGCACGTTACTGGGCTTGAACCGAACCCGGCATTGGCCCCGGTTCCCTTTCGCCGGGAATAACCTCATCAATGCGCTGCATCATGTAGTCATAGAAAGGGTTTGAAGAAAGGCGCAGCAACGTATCCAAATCGAGAATCAGTACGCCACGTTCACCACGAGCGGCAATACGCCCAAGTGGAATACCAAACTCATACGGCGGCGTGGAGAAACGGCCATAAAGCGAATCGCTGTCAGAAAACGGCAGCGCGACGTGCGATAACGAATAGACATCTTCGGGGTAATCCATCCCGAGATCGCGGCGCGTGACTTCCATACTGCCTGATTTGGTGTCAAACGCGACCGCCTTGGCGCTCTGTACTGAGGCGTTAGTGATAACCGTGGTGCCGTACAGACGCGGCGTAGGCGGCAGCCATTGCCCAATCGCCGCCGCTGACGCATCCCGCAGTAACAGACCGAAATTGATGGTGCGGTTGACATCAAACAGCACCAAATCATTGTCGTTTTGCGGCAGCAGATTATAGAACGCGCTGATCACTGCCCGTGTACTGACGGTAAAATCCATCACCGACTGGAAGGTTAAAATCGGCGGCAGCTCCGACAGCCTGCGCTGCCGCGCTTCCTGCTCAAGCTGCGACTGCAACACGCTGGTAAGCAGATAAGACTGGCGCGCACCGTTCACCGGGAAGGAGTTGTATTTGAACGGGTTGAATTCCGGCACAATGCCGAGCCAGGCCGCTTTGGCAAACGGCGGAAAAATCGCCGGTAACCCGGCCAAACCGGCAAAACGCGCGTAAGCCGTAATGCCAATCATCGGGGAGATCAGGACCAGACGATCTGCCTTGGGCAGCGCGGGATCGCTGAGCGTATCGAGCGCGTATTTCAGTGTGAGCGCCCCGCCGTTAGAAAAACCAACGATATGCAGCGGTAAGCGTTCTCCCCCGTTCGCGGGTGTAACAAAATGCGCAGCCTCGCGCACTGCTAAACGCGTAGCCGCCAACCAATCTTCCCAACGAACCTTGGTCAACGCGCCGGGCACGGTGCCGTGCGCGGGAATACGCAGCCCGATAGCGACAAAACCGTGCTGACGATAAAGCTCTGCGACATTTCGCATACTGTAGGGCGAGTCGGTCAGCCCGTGCAACAGCACCACCGCCCCTTTGGGCTGACCTTCCGGCATCAGTTCATAAGAGTGGTTCCAGTTGTGGGCGAAGCGACCCGGATAGACGGGGCTGCCGACAAAATAACGGTTTAAGGCGACCTGTTCATCCCTGTCCAGCGTCTGGGTGACTTGCTCGGTTACTTGTTGAAACAAGCGATCCTCATGAGCCAAATACTGCTCCCAGTTGGCACGATCGAGTTGGTCTGGCGTCATCTCTGTCGGCACATAAATATGCCAGGGAGCCAGTGCGGGTCCCCGCTGTGAGTCAAACACCCGAATAACCAGAAACGTCAATGCAATGGCTAACACGATAACAACAACATATTTAATCGTGCGTCGAATGATACGAACAGGCATCATTGCCCCCTTATTATTAGCGCTTTTATTTTGGTTTTTACTTTGCAGAATGCATTGCGCACACTGCGTTGAGGGAAGCCCCGTCAAACTGATTATTTCGTGCCCTGACTATAACGATAGTCGACAATCTACCCGCCCGAAAGGTCTGTTATCAGACGGAACAGTCAGTGCCAAAGGGACATCATCGCGGAATAAAGCGTGTAAATTCTCACCAGCATCCCCTACAATGAGCCGGTTTTGTTTGACTGCGCAGTGTTTGCTACAGCCGCGTTTGACACATCAATGGATGTAAGGTGGTTTTGATGTCCCTGGCTTTACCCACTCTCGAGTTCGGTGCGCTGACCGAAGTAGTTGGTTTCCTGATGGAAATTGATAAGCTAAAAAGCGTACAGCGTCGTTCAAAAATCATCGGTAGTTCCCGTCACGAAGATTCCGCAGAGCACAGTTGGCACTTTGCCGTTGCCGCGATGAGCCTGGCACCTTATGCCAGTCAGGACGTGGATATTCAGCGCGTGATTCAAATGGCCTTGGTACACGATATCGTCGAGATCGACGCTGGCGACGTGATGGTCTACGATCTGAGCGCTCGAGAAGCGATTCAGGCGCAGGAAGAGGCCGCAGCCGTTCGATTGTTTGGCCTACTGCCCGAGCCACAACACCAACATTTCCTGCAACTGTGGCAGGAATATGAAGCGGGTGACACCGCGAACGCGCGCTTTGCGCTGATGATCGACCGCATTTTACCGATCCTGATGAACCTGCATAACGGTGGACAAAGCTGGGTCGAAAACGGCATCCGACTGGAGCAAGTAATAGGACGCGCCAGCTTTATTGCCGAGATCAATCCCGAACTGTGGCGCTATCTGAAAGATCATCTGGAAACGGCGCAGGCCAAAGGGTGGTTGGGGTAAGTCTCCGGCTTGCCCGCCTACCCCAGTGATTCCCGCCCACCGCCGTCATTCCCGCGCAGGCGGGAATCTCCTACAGGCCAAACGCGTTCCTCCTGCCAGAGATCCCCGGCTTTCGCCGAGGATGACGAGGGGGAAAACCGAGGATGACGAGAGAGTGCGAGTCAGTGCGCAGGAGATTAGGCATAATCGCCAATCGGTACGCAAGAGCAGAACAGGTTGCGATCGCCGTACACGTCATCCAGGCGTTTTACGCTCGGCCAGTATTTATGCTCAGCCCCTGCCGGGAATACCGCCAGTTCGCGGCTGTAGGGATGTGACCACTCACCGACAATCTCCTGCTGGGTATGCGGCGCATTCACCAACGGGTTATCCTCCAGCGGCCATTCACCTTGTGCCACACGCTGAATTTCAGCACGGATCGCCAGCATCGCATCAATAAAGCGATCCAGCTCGACCTGACTCTCAGATTCGGTCGGCTCTACCATCAGCGTTCCCGCCACCGGGAACGACATGGTCGGCGCGTGGAAGCCATAGTCAATCAAGCGCTTGGCGATATCCATTTCGCTGATACCGGTGCTCTCTTTCAGCGGGCGAATATCCAGAATGCACTCGTGCGCCACACGGCCATCACGGCCGGTGTACAGCACCGGATAGGCGTCCTTCAAACGCGTGGCAATGTAGTTGGCATTGAGGATCGCCACCTGACTGGCGCTCTTCAGCCCTTCAGCGCCCATCATGCGGATATACATCCAACTGATAGGCAGGATGGACGCGCTGCCAAAAGGCGCCGCGGATACCGCACCCTGCGTGGTCAGCAAGCCATCAATCTGCACCACCTGATGCCCTGGGACGAACGGTGCCAGATGCGCTTTCACCCCGATCGGTCCCATGCCCGGCCCACCGCCGCCGTGCGGAATGCAGAACGTTTTATGCAGGTTAAGGTGCGACACATCTGCACCAATGTATCCCGGCGTGGTGATCCCCACCTGCGCGTTCATGTTCGCGCCGTCCAGATACACTTGCCCACCGTGTTGATGGACAATCTGACACACTTCACGAATGGTCTCTTCATAGACACCGTGCGTGGAGGGATAGGTCACCATGATGCAGGAAAGACGATCGCCCGCCTGCGCGGCTTTCTCCCGCAGATCGTGCAGATCGATATTCCCCTGCTTGTCACAAGCCACCACGTCTACCGCCATCCCTGCCATCTGGGCCGATGCCGGGTTAGTGCCGTGTGCAGAGCTTGGAATCAGACACAGCGTGCGCTGATCGTCACCTCGGCTCTCATGGTAGCGGCGAATCGCCAGCAAACCGGCATACTCGCCCTGCGCGCCCGAGTTGGGCTGCATGCACACGGCGTCATAACCGGTAAGTTGCACCAGCCAACCGGAAAGCTGTTCGATCATCAAACGATAACCTTGCGCCTGTTCCGGCGGACAGAACGGATGCAGTTCCGCAAACTCCGGCCAGGTAATCGGCAGCATTTCCGCCGCCGCGTTCAGCTTCATGGTGCAGGAACCCAGCGGGATCATGGCCCGGTTCAGCGCCAGATCTTTATGTGCCAAGCGATGCAGGTAACGCATCATCTCGGTTTCACTGTGATAACGGTTGAACACCGGGTGGGTCAGAATGGCATCCGTGCGCACCAACGCAGCAGGAATGGATGATGAGCCGCCGCTGAGCGCCGCATCCAACGCAGCAATCGACAGACCGTGATCGTCTCCCAGCAGCACGTCAAACAGCGCCTGAACATCCTCACGGGTGGTGGTTTCGTCCAGCGTGATGCCGACCCCGTGATAGAGATCGGTGCGCAGGTTGATCCCGGCATTCTGCGCGCGAGCGATAATGGCGTTCTTGTCTGCTACCTCAACCGCCAGCGTATCAAACCAGGTGGTGTGCCACAGTTTCAAGCCGCCCTGTTGCAAGCCGGCAGCCAGAATATCGGTCAAACGATGAATCCGCTCAGCGATACGTTTAAGCCCCTGCGGTCCGTGATAAACCGCATAGAAACCGGCGATATTCGCCAGCAGTACCTGAGAGGTGCAGATGTTGGAGTTGGCTTTTTCGCGGCGAATATGTTGCTCGCGCGTCTGCATCGCCATGCGCAGTGCGGTGTTACCCGCTGCATCACGTGAAACGCCGATAATACGCCCCGGCATGGCACGTTTATATTCATCCTTGCAGGCGAAGAAGGCCGCATGCGGACCACCGTAGCCCATTGGCACGCCAAAACGCTGGGCGGAGCCAAACACAATATCGGCCCCCTGCTTGCCCGGCGCCGCCAGCAGCACCAGAGCCATGATATCGGCGGCGACGCTGACAATGACCTTGCGCGCATTCAGTTGCGCGATAAGTTCACGATAATCATGCACTTCACCATAGGTGTTCACCTGCTGCAACAGCACGCCGAACACCCCTTCCGTTTCCAATGCCGCAGCAGCATCGCCAACCACCACTTCAAAGCCAAAGGTTTCGGCACGGGTGCGCACCACGTCCAGCGTTTGCGGATGCACATGCTCCGCCACGAAGAAACGATTAGCCTGTTTCAGCTTGCTGACGCGTTTGGCCATTGCCATCGCTTCCGCCGCCGCTGTCGCTTCATCCAGCAGAGAGGCAGAAGCCAGTTCCAGCCCGGTCAAATCCTGCGTCATTTGCTGGAAATTCAGCAAGGCTTCTAACCGCCCTTGCGAGACTTCAGGCTGATAAGGCGTATAGGCCGTGTACCAGCCGGGATTTTCCAGCAGGTTGCGCAAGATGACCGGCGGCATATGCACGGCGCTGTACCCCATACCGATATAGCTCTTGTAGCGCTGATTGCGGCTGGCAATCGACTTGAGCTCCGCCAACGCCTGATGCTCGGGCAGCGCATCGCCCACCGCTGGCGGGTTGGGCAACTGGATATCTGCCGGCACAATCTGCCGAATCAACGCCGACAATGAATCCGCGCCGAGCGTTTCCAGCATATGCGCCTGCTGCGCGGGCGTAGGGCCGATATGACGCTCCACAAAAGCGGCGTCATGTTCGAGTTGGCTGAGAGTCTGAGTCATTAGGGGGATTTCCTGCTTCAAGCAATGGTTAGAACGTTCATGGCAAACTACAAGTGCGAACGCGGTAGACGGCGCTCAACGTCTTACAGGCTGATAAATCGATTTACCCCGTGATGCGCGGAAAGCCATCACGGGGCAACAAGGTTATTCGTCTTCTTCTAACAGCGCCTGATAAGCCGTGGCATCCAGCAATTCGTTCAATTCGCTTTCATCAGACGCCTTGATGCTAAACAGCCATCCATCGGCATAAGGCGCACTGTTGACCAGCTCCGGCTGTCCTTCCAGCGCATCGTTCACTGCCACGATCTCACCGCTCAATGGCGCGTAGATATCTGAGGCGGCTTTGACCGACTCGGCGACAGCGCAGTCGTCACCCATCGCAACCTGCGTACCGACGTCAGGCAAATCGACGAAAACCATATCTCCCAACAGCTCCTGGGCATGTTCGGTGATACCAACACGATAGACACCCTCGCCTTCGGCCTGGACCCACTCATGGGATGAGGTGTATTTCAATGCGTTTGGAATTGTGCTGCTCATTGCCCTGCTCTCCTTAAAATCGCTTCGTCGTATCGAATCGCGCAATACCCGCCTTGCTGCAACGCGCAGGCGTTTGGGTATATATCGCGCTAACGTTAATCAATAAATAATCATGGTCACATCGGGCACGGCGTCAAACCAGCGCCTTGCCGCCGCGAATAAATACCGGTTTAGTCACCTCTACGGGCACTTCGCGCTGGCGAATTTGCACCAACGCCGTTTCACCAATACCCTGCGGCACGCGAGCCAGTGCAATACTGAAGCCCAGCGTGGGAGAAAAGGTCCCGCTGGTTATCATGCCTTCCTGTACCGTGCCACTCGCATCGGTAAAGCGCACCGGCATTTCATGGCGCAGCACCCCTTTTTCACGCAGCACCAATCCAACCAACTGCTCAGTGCCTTCGCTGCGTTGGTGGGTCAGCGCTTGCCGACCAATAAAATCACGCTCTTCCGGTTGCCAGGCGATGGTCCAGCCCATATTGGCGGCCAGCGGCGAAACGCCTTCGTCCATGTCCTGACCATAAAGATTCATGCCCGCTTCGAGGCGCAACGTATCACGCGCACCGAGGCCGCACGGCTGCACACCAGCCGCCAGCAGCTGTTGCCAGAACGTCACCGCCTGCTGTTCGGGCAGGGCGATTTCATAGCCTGACTCACCGGTATACCCGGTGGTAGCAATAAAATAGTCGCCGGTTTGTACACCGAAAAAGGGTTTCATACCCGCCGTTGCCGCGCGCTGTTCCGCACTGAGCAACGCCTGCACTTTCTCTTGTGCCAACGGCCCTTGCACGGCAATCAACGCCAGTTCGTCGCGTTCCTGCCACTCCACGTTAAACGCTTTGGCATGTTCGGCGATCCAGGCCAGATCTTTCTCCCGCGTGGCGGAGTTCACCACCAGCCGGAAATGCGTTTCAGTCAAAAAGTAGACGATGAGATCGTCAATGACGCCACCCGAGGCGTTTAACATCCCGGTATAAAGCGCCTTGCCCGGTTGCGTGAGTTTGGCTACGTCATTCGCCAGCAGATAACGCAGGAATTCGCGTACGCGCGGGCCGAGTAAATCCACAATGGTCATGTGCGACACATCGAACATGCCTGCATGACGTCTAACGCTGTGATGTTCATCCAACTGTGAGCCGTAGTGCAGCGGCATCATCCAGCCGTGAAAGTCGACCATCTTCGCGCCATCGGCTACATGTTGCTGATACAACGGAGTTTGCTGTGTCATTTTTTCTCCCGAACCTCTCCTTGCAAACGGCGCGAATCACGCCACGCAAACGCTTTCTTTGCGTTGAACTTACCACCTCTTCCACAGGGCTACCACACCCTCTGTCATAAGTTAAACTATATATCAGCCGTGAAAGACAAAAAGAGTGCCAGAGCACAAGGCAACGAAAATCGCCAAATTAAAATCATTAATTAGGATAAAAAACCAATAATATGGATTTAAAACAAAAATAATGACACAAATATTCGCATCGTTAGAGAATGATCGCCACAGCGATATTTGCAATGGATTAGTTTTTATAATGCAAAAAAATAGCTGGAATTAGAATATTTCAACCAAAGGCTACGGTTATGCCGCGGTGCCAAAAACGCTAAAGATGACGACGATCACACCCACCTTGCGCTCACTGCCACCGCGTCACCGACGATGGCAACGAGGGGAAGGCAATTCCCCTGTCACGTATCCATACTGATTGAATGGGTAATATCTATTTATCAGCGATCCATCACGGTCTTTCCGTTGTTGATGGCATAGAAGCTAACGCTATGAAGATTAACGTTTCGCGCCTTGAGGGCGTTTCCCGCCCCGACCGCTTGCGCCACCCAACCCTTTTCAGCATCTATACCCTAAATAATTCGAGTTGCAGGAAGGCGGCAAACGAGGGAATCCCGATGAGCTTACTCAAGTAAGTGATTCGGGTAAGCGAGTGCAGCCAACACACCTGCAACTTGAAGTATGACGGGTATCTTAAAATCAAAATGTTATGGAGAATACGACGATGACCCAAAGAATGATCCTTAACGAAACCTCGTATTTTGGTGCGGGGGCGATTAACCATATCGTGGAAGAGATAACCCGACGTGGTTTCCACAAAGCGTTGGTGGTCACCGACAAAGACCTGGTGAAATATGGTGTGGTGAGTAAAGTCATCACCCTGCTCGATCAGGCGGGCCTGCCCTACGAGGTTTACGATGACGTGGTGCCTAACCCCACTATCCGCGTGGTGACCGCAGGCATTGAACGCTACAAGGCCGCGCAGGCCGATTATCTGATTGCCATTGGCGGCGGTTCACCGCAGGACACCTGTAAAGCGATTGGTATCATCATCAACAACCCGGAATATGCCGATGTACGCAGTCTGGAAGGCGTTGCGCCTACGCGCCGCCCCAGCGTACCGATTTTCGCCATCCCGACCACCGCAGGCACCGCTGCCGAGGTCACGATTAACTACGTGATCACCGATGAAGAAAAACGGCGCAAGTTCGTCTGCGTCGATCCGCACGACATTCCTATCGTCTCGTTTATCGATGCCAACATGATGGCTAGCATGCCCGCCTCACTGAAGGCGGCAACCGGCCTGGATGCCCTGACGCACGCGATTGAAGGCTTTACCACCAAAGGCGCATGGGAACTGACCGACATGCTACATCTGAAAGCTATCGAGATCATCAGCCGTTCGCTGCGCGATTCCGTTGCGGGCAATGCCGCAGGGGTGGAAGCGATGGCGCTGGGACAGTATGTCGCAGGCATGGGTTTCTCGAACGTGGGATTAGGATTAGTACACGGTATGGCGCACCCGCTGGGCGCTTTCTATGACACCCCGCACGGCGTAGCAAACGCGATCCTGCTGCCGCATATCATGGCATTCAACGCTGATTACACCGGCGACAAGTTCCGCCAAATCGCGGTAGCGATGGGCGTCGAGGGCGCACAACAGATGCCGATCGCCCAAGCGCGGGAAGCCGCCATTGCCGCCGTGAAGCAACTGTCTCAGGATGTGGATATCCCGGCACGTCTGCGTCAGGTGGGCATGAAGGAAGAGGATATTCCGGCGTTGGCGCAGGCTGCCTTCGACGACGTTTGCACTGGCGGCAACCCACGTGATGTCACACTGGAGCACATCAAGGCGCTATATCAGTCTATCTACTGATTCCCTCCCCCCGCAATTTCCCTCACTATTTCCCTGCCCCGGCATCGCTTGCCGGGGTTTACGCCCGCTCGTAAATGATATAAATTCACATATGATATTGGTTATCATTATCAATCATGAGTTTCATCATCCATAGAGGAGCGCAGCCATGCTGACCGCAATGATTACCGCATGCGGGTTATGGAGTGCCAGCTGGTGTCTGGGTAAACGCCTGAGCAGTGCCTGGGGCATTCTGCTGCCTGCCGCACTGATGCCGTTGCTTGCGCTGCTCGATCTTCAACTCAACAGTTGGAAGCTGATTGTAGCGATTGCGCTGCTGGCGACCGCCGTCATGCTGTTCCATCCTCGCTTGCGTCATTACCTGCTGCTGCCTTCCTGCGTCGCGCTGGCTGGCGGATTAAGCGCATTGGTAGTGGCTTTTCAAACGACGTGGCCGTAACGGGCAAACAGCACCGGGAAAACGTGTTGATCAGTACAAGAGAATAAAAAGAAGGGAAAAGCATTGAGAAATGGTGCGAAGAAGAGGGACTTGAACCCTCACGTCCAAAGGACACTAACACCTGAAGCTAGCGCGTCTACCAATTCCGCCACCTTCGCACTGGGTACTGCTCTGTTGTTTGCCACGCACACATGGTGCGAAGAGAGGGACTTGAACCCTCACGTCCAAAGGACACTAACACCTGAAGCTAGCGCGTCTACCAATTCCGCCACCTTCGCAGATGCTATGCGAGACAAACCGTTGTGTTGATAACACATGTGGTGATGTTGGTGCGAAGAGAGGGACTTGAACCCTCACGTCCGAAGGACACTAACACCTGAAGCTAGCGCGTCTACCAATTCCGCCACCTTCGCAACGCCGTCACACGATCTGCATCGTGCCACCACGGGGGCGAATTCTAGAGATTTTCTCAACAACGTCAATGATTATTTCCGCTTGGGCGCTGGGTTTGCTGCAAAAATCGTCATATTGGCCTTATAACGGACGCGCGAAGCACTCCCGCAGCCAATCGATAAACACGCTGACGCGCGGAGCAAGGAAATGCCCGGCAGGGTACATGATATACAACGGCATATCCGGTGGCGGCATCTCAGGCAGAATCTCCACCAGTTCGCCGCTTTCCAGCCAGTGTCGCACGCCATAGCGCGGAGACTGGATCAGCCCCAACCCGGCGCGACAGGCTGCCACGTAGACATCCGCCCCGCTGACATCAATCTGACTGTGTAGGGTACGCTGCTCGCACACCCCCTGCGACATAAAATCCAGCGGATAGTGGCGGGTGGTACGCTGAGAGAAATAGCCTACCGCCTGGTGTGTGGCTAAATCATCCAGCGTTTGCGGCATACCATAGCGCTTAATATAGGCTGCGGAGGCGCAGGTTACCTGCTCCAACGCGGGCAGATGGCGCGCAATCAACGACTCATCTTCCACCTGCCAGGCGCGCAGTACGCAGTCTACGCCTTCGCGCAGCACATCAATCGCTGCATCATTGGCGCTCAGGCACAGCGTAATCTCGGGGTAGCGCTGATAAAACTGCGGCAGTGCGGGAATCACAATCTCGCGCGCCAGCGAGTGCGGCATATCGACGCGAATTCGCCCGGAAGGACGCAATTTCTGGCGTGAGAACAACGTATCCGTTTCGTCTATTTCCGCCAGCAACCGCAGGCAGCGCTGGTAGTAAATCTCGCCTTCAGCCGTCACCTGTACCTGACGCGTGGTGCGCAGCAACAACCGGACACCAAGGCGAGCCTCGAGCCGTTTGATGGTATGGCTGACGGTGGCACGCGGCAAATTCAGTTTTTCGGCTGCCCGACTGAAATTGCCCAGTTCGATAATTCGCACAAAGGTACGCATCGCCTGAATATGGTCCATCAACACCGCCATTGTTGGTGATTTTTGAACAGTGTTGCACATTATCCGCCATTTATCTTTATTCCCTGAACAATCACACTGCGTCCATCTTACGAGCGAGGGAGAACACACAATGCAACAACGTCAACTTGGCAAAACGGGACCGCTGGTTTCCAACATCGGGCTTGGCTGCATGGGCATGAGTGATTTTTACTCGACCGCGCAGGATGAAAAAGAGGCGATCGCCACGCTGCACCGCGCACTGGAACTGGGCGTTACCCTGCTGGATACCGCCGATATGTACGGCCCGCACACCAATGAAGCGTTGGTCGGGCGCGCCATCAAAGGCAAACGTCAACAGGTGGTGCTTGCCACCAAATTCGGGATAATGCGCGATCCGAGCAACCCGCATGCTCGCGGTGTCTGTGGTCGCCCGGATTACGTGCGTCAGGCGGTCGAAGGCAGCCTGAAGCGTCTCGGCGTGGATGAGATCGACCTTTACTATCAGCACCGCGTCGATCCGAGCGTACCGATTGAAGAAACCGTCGGTGCATTGAGCGATTTGGTCAGCGCAGGCAAGATCCGCTATATCGGATTAAGTGAAGCGCCGGTTTCGTTGCTGGAGCGAGCGCACCGCGAACACCCGATTACCGCACTGCAAACGGAATATTCGCTCTGGACGCGCGATGTGGAAGCGGAGATCCTCCCGGCGTGTCGTCGGTTGGGTATTGGTTTTGTGCCCTATAGCCCGCTTGGGCGTGGCTTTCTGAGCGGTACGTTACGCAGCCCGGAAGATTTGGCACCGGACGATTTCCGTCGCAGCAACCCGCGCTTTATGGGGGACAACTTTGCCAAAAACCTGGCGCTGGTTGAGCAGGTAGAAAAACTGGCGCAGGTGAAAGGCGTCACCCCTTCGCAGTTGGCGCTGGCATGGGTGTTGGCGCAGGGTGATGATATCGTGCCGATTCCGGGCACCAAACGCCGCCGCTATCTGGAAGAGAATATCGCCGCGCTGGATGTTCAGCTAACACCAGAGGAACTGGCAGCGATTGAAGCCATCTTCCCGTTCGCGGCCGCCGCGGGCGATCGTTACGGCACGGAGAGCATGGCTACCATTAACAATCTCCGCTAACAGCGCGTTACACTCAATACCAGTAGCAAAATTGCGGGCCTCGGAGTATCAACGAGGCCCGCACACGGTTAGCGCGCAGCCGGTTTGGCATGCTTGCTGGCGCGCGTTAATGTGGCCTGATACACCTTGAAGCGTCCGGTTTGCGCCAGCACTTCGTGATTACCGAAAGTGGCATCCAGCAAGGCCGGATAAGGCAGGAAGGCGTTAGCGACAATGCGTAACTGTCCGCCGATATTCAAATGCTTGGGCGCTTCGCGAATCAGACGATCGGCCGCACTCAGGCTGGTTTGCAAACCATCATGAAACGGTGGGTTGGAAACGATCAGGTCAAAACGCCCGGCGATATCCGAATAGACATCGCTGGCAATCACATCACCTTCCAATTCGTTTAACGCAAGCGTGGCACGGCTGGTCAGCAACGCCGCCGCATTGACATCGCTCAGCGTCAAACGCAGTTTAGGCGACTGTTTTGCCAACACCGCCGCCACCACACCACTGCCGCTGGCGATATCCAGCACCTTGCCTTTCATGTGCGGCTCGAAGGTGGATAACAGCAGCGCACTGCCGACATCGAGACCATCACGGCTAAAGACGCCGGGCAAGGTCGCAACCGGCACATCCTCAACGTAGTAACTGTCTTTCCAGTCATCGAGGTTAAACTCAGCGGCAGCCTCTAATTGACCATGATAAAGCCCACAGCGCCGCGCGCTGTCAATTTTGGTCATGGTGGCAAAGCCTTCAAGGATGCCTTCCGCGCTGCGCACACCGCTGCGGTTCTCACCCACCACAAAAATCTCGCTGCCCACGGCAAGATGCGACAGCAGGTCGGCGAGCTGGAACTGCGCTTCCTGTTTGCTCTTCGGCCAGTAGTAAATCAGGGTATCGCAGGCAGCCACCTGCTCAGCATCCACCAGCAAGCCAAACTGCGCGTTGTCGCCCATGGTTTTGTTCAGCGGCAGCCAATGGTGATATTGCGTGAGATGCACGTGCACCTCCGCCGCGTCAAACTGCGCTGGTAACGTGTCTTGAATGTCGCCGGCAAACAGCACGCGGCGTGAAATAAATTCGTCACTGTGGCGCAGTATCACTTCACTGGCGGGGGTTAATGCTGACATCAGGTGTTCGCTCCTCAAAAATAGAACGGCGATTATACCCTAAATTATCCCGGTTGCAGGGGCGCAAAAGGCAACAATGCAAACACAGTTCAGTCGCCAGCCTTGAAGGTGACGCGCTGGTACACGAGATCGCTCTCTATTAAGCCAGCGTTTATCAACGCGTTTTGCTAACCCGCTATTATTCCCAGCGTTGGAGTCTGCATCGAAGACATATATCCCCCTTACAGCAAAAGGTGACGTTAAATGTTTAGTAAAGTGTCAGCAGGATCGCTACTTTTGGCCGGACTGTTTTTTTCTGAAACCGCACTGGCCTCACCCACCCAATGCGGCGATCTGGCCTCATTGATTAACCAGCGTTTGTCTTACATGAAGGATGTGGCGGGATATAAAGCAGAAAAACACCTTGCCATTGAAGACGTGCCGCAGGAAGTCAACGTGTTGGCCAATTCAGTCGCGGTGGCAGAAAAGCTGGGCTTGCACGGCGAGTCAGTAAAACCGTTTATTCAGGCGCAAATGGATGCCGCTAAAGCCATCCAATATCGTTATCGCGCTGACTGGCTGTCTGTTGCAGAAAATAACTGGCGACCGGATCCACTGCCACAGGTCAGATCAAAAATAAGCGGGTTGAACACCGACATTCTCTCTTGTATTAATGCAACCCTGCTCCAAGGCGAACGATTCACCAACAAAACCGCCTTTCTCCGTGTGCTTGACCAGGCTAACTTAAAGGAGAGCGACAAAGCGCGCATATGGTACTCATTGCAACAAATCACCTTGAAGAGCCCCTAACCTAAGGGCTTTTATTTTCCACTGCGATAGGTTTGAAAAATACGGTATTGGCCATTAGCGCTATTAAAGGGGAAAACGCTGCTGCGGTTCACTTTATTGGCGCATCCGTATCAGGTTTGTTAGCATAGCGCGGCTATCATGGCGAACAGAGCATCGGAAATTATGGCACCAAGACGCGATTGGCTTTTACAACAGATGGGGATTACGCAGTGGACGTTACGTCGCCCCACGGTGTTGCAGGGCGAAATTGCCGTTACCCTGCCGACACAAACGCGTCTGGTGATTGTCGCCGCCCCGCTCCCTGCCTCCCATGACCCCTTGATTGGCGATGTGCTGCACAGTTTGTCACTGCGCCCGGAACAGGTGTATCCGCTCACGCCGGAACAGATTGCCATGCTGCCCGCCTCGACACATTGTCATACCTGGTGCCTGGGAGTTGATGTGCCGCCCGCATGGACGGGTGTGCAATTGAGTAGTCCAACGCTGGACGAGTTGTATGCCAACCCCAGTGCCAAACGCGCCCTGTGGCAACAAATCAGTGAACATCTTCCCTTGCTGGCAGCCTCAGAGGCCCATTAATTCAGGTTGTTTATCATGCACGTTATTTCTCCCCTCACGGCCCACGATTTGCCTGCCGCCTTTGCCATTGAAAAGGCTAGCCACGCTTTTCCGTGGACGGAAAGCACCTTTACCAGTAATCAGGGTGAACGCTACCTGAACCTGAAATTAACGCTCGACGACACGCTGGTGGCGTTTGCCATTACCCAGGTGGTGCTGGATGAAGCGACGTTGTTCAATATTGCCGTTCATCCCACCCACCAACGGCAAGGCCACGGTCGGCATCTGCTGGAACAGTTGATTGAAACGCTGGAGGCGCGCGGCATTACTACGCTGTGGTTGGAAGTTCGCGCATCCAACGCCAACGCCATCGCCCTGTATGAACAGTTAGGGTTTAACGAAGTGTCACTAAGGCGCAACTACTACCCGGCAGCTAACGGGCGCGAAGATGCGGTGATCATGGCATTGCCGCTGTAAACCATAACGCGCCTGCGCCAGTTAACCCTGACAACAGGCGCGGTCAGTATTAGAAATCCACGGATACCGAAAGTTTCAGCGAGCGCGGATCGCCCTGTGTCACATAGATGCCGGTATCATCCACCGATGCCCAATATTTTTCGTTAGTGACGTTCTCGACGTTGGCACGCCATATCAGCGTATGATCGTTGAGTGGCGTACTGTAGCGCACGCCCAGATCCAATCGCGTCCACGGCTTCAGTTTTAACGTATTGGCTTCGTTGGCGTACTGTGAACCGTAACGCAACACGGTGCCAGACAGCGTCAAGCCTTCCACCGAAGGGATATCATATTCACTGCCAAACACCAACTGGTAACCGGGTGTACCCACCACGTCATTGCCGTCGTTGGCACCTTTGTAGGTTTTGGTCAGCGTGGCATCCAGCCAGGTAGCGCTGCCGTTGAGGCGCAGACCGTACATCGGCTCACCAAACACATTCAGTTCCACGCCGCGATTACGCTGCTCGCCGTTCAGGCCGTAGAGTTTTGTATTATCATCGATAGCACCGTTTGGCCGTTTGATCTCGTAAACCGCCAGCGAGCCACCTACACGCTGATAATCAAATTTAACCCCAACTTCATTTTGCTTAGCAACGTAGATACCTGAAATCTGTCCTGCGTTTAACACTCCGCTCGTCGTCGGGGCTTTCGTGCCCGGCTGCAACGCCTCAATATGGTTGGCATAGAGTGAAACGTGTTCCCACGGTTTTACCACCACGCCGTATACCGGGCTCACCTTGGTGCGATCGAAACGCCCCCCGGTGCCGCTCTCAATTCCCGAGTATCCATAATTGCGCACCAGGATCTCCTGACGGCGCAGCCCAGCGGTAAAGCGCACGCTGTCATCCAGCACCGAGAGCGTATCTGACAGCGCCAGCCCCCAGTTTTGCATGCGGTTGCGTATTTTCGGTGAGTCCATACGCCCCCCAAACCCTGTGGGGGTTGTCGCAGGGAAATCCACTACTGGCGTGTTATAGATATTCGTGGCGTAGTCATACTTGGACATGGTGAACGCCACTTTGGTCTTGGTATGGATACCCGAATAACCCAAGTTGACTTCGTGCTTGACCGGACCGGTATCAAAATTACCGCGAATGCCCGCCAACGAGGCGGTGTTCTGGGCAATATAAACTGAGCTTAAGCGCCCCAGTTCAGCGTTACCGTTACCGACCAGTGTCAATTTCGGCGTGCTGTAATTACCAATCTCTTCGGTGTTGCTTAGGCCAAGGCCAGAATAGAGCGTCCAACGATTATCCAGATCGTACTCGCCGCGCAGCATCCCGAAGCGGGATTTCATATCGCTATAGACCCAGCGCTGGCTGTAGTTGTGGGTATTGCTTGGTGGTTCTGGAATCGCTTGTAGCCCCACAGCCGAAACGTTAATCCCCAGACGGCCACCGTGCAGATACTGGTGCTGGTAGCCCGCATCCAGCGAGGAACGGAAACGATCGCCACGATAATCCAGCCCGACAGCGGCCAATGAAACCCGCTTGCGCTGATCGTCAATCGCGGCTTCACCTTCCCGGTGCAGCAGGTTAACGCGCACGCCAAAGCGGTTATCGTCGCCGAAACGTCGCCCGATATCGAGCGCGCCCCCAACCTGTGAGGAAGAGGTGTAGTCGACCGTGGCGCGCGTTAGCGGCACATCATCAGCGTGTTTGGGCTCGACATTCACCGCACCGCCCACGCCGCTGCCACCGGCGGAAACACCGTTAAGAAACGCGTTGGACCCTTTCAGGATCTCAACCCGGTCAATCATATTGGTGGAAACAATCTGACGCGGCATCAAGCCAAACAGGCCGCCCATGGTGATGTCATCACCGTCCAGTTTAAAGCCGCGAATACGGTAGGCTTCGGCGAAGTTGCCGTAGCCGCGTACGCTTTGCACCGAGGCATCATTCTTGACCACATCGCCCAGGGTTTGCGCCTGCTGTGATTCAATCATTCTGCTGGTATAGCTGACGACGTTGAACGGCACATCGCGCGCGTTTTGCTGACCGAGGAAACCGACGCGTCCGCCGTTGGCGATCTGTCCATCCAGATAAGCGGGCACCAACTGATCGCCACCGGCACGGAAGTTATCTTCCGGTTTGGCAATCACCGTCATGGTATCTTTGCTGTTTGCGCTATCGCCAGGAGAGGTCGGTTGTGCTGCTGCGCTTGCAGCCACTGAGGAGGTGTCCTGCGCCAAAATCGGCAATGCTATCGTGCCACAAAACGCCCCGATGAGCACCGCAAGCCGGGTTGGCTTGCGTGCTATATGAATTAACGCTGTCATTCTTATCCCTTAATTGCAAATGTAAATCATTATTATTCTGCTTCGCAATTATGCGAATTCGATTTACAAATGCAAGCGGCGATACGGTTTACTTTCCGCACTCAGGCAGAATGTTGCCGACGTAACAGCAGGATAAAATACGGAGCCCCTATGAATGTCGCTAACAGACCGGCGGGAATTTGATAAGGAAAAATCAATACGCGCCCCAGCCAATCGGCAATCAGCATCAGCATGCCGCCCAGCAGCGAAGCGATAACGATCTGTTGCAATGCGCGGCGAAACCCGAGAAAACGGGCAAGATGGGGAGCCATCAGGCCAACAAAACTCAGCGGACCGATCACCAATGTCGCGGTGGCAACCAATCCTGCCGCCAGCAGTAAAATCAACATACGCGCAGGACGCAGTGCAACCCCAACGGACTGGGCCACGCTTGCGCCCAACGGCATGATGGCAATCCAACGGCGAATCAGCGGGGTGGCGCTCAGCAATACCAGCGCAATAAGCGCCGAAATGTACGCCTGCTGCGGGCTGACCTTATAGGTTGAACCGGCCAGCCAGGCTAATAGCGATCCGGTGCGCGGATCGCCACTCGCCAGAATAAAGGTCAGCAGGGTAGAAAATACGGTGCTCAAGGCAATCCCCACCAGCAAAAGGCGGCTGGAAGAATAACCGCCACGGTTTGCCAGCAGCATGATCAGCAGCAGCGTGCCACCCGCGCCAGCACTGCCGGCCAGCCAACGCCACGATGACACATCCCCCGGAACCAGTAACAGCAGCAGAACCACGCCAAAAGCAGCGCCCGAGGTAACCCCCAAGACTTCCGGGCTGGCCATTGGATTCCCGGTCAGCTTCTGCATCAAGGTTCCCGCAACAGCAAGCATCGCACCGGCCGAAAGCGCAGCAACCACGCGCGGCCAGCGCCATTGCCACATCTCATACAACGACCAGTCCCAGCCGTTTTGATCCTGCCCGCTGCCCAGCGCGATCAGCAACAGAAGCAGCAGCAACGCAGCGTAAAGGGCCAATAGCGGCGTGCTCAGCGCACGTTCACGCACGGATTGGCGAACGGTGTCCACCGCAGGCACATTCACATGGCGCAGGTGTGGCAGTAACCACAGCATGACCGGCGCGCCCACCAGCGCGGTCGCAACCCCCGTCGGCACCTCGCGCCAGTAGCGCGCGAGCAGAATAATACATTGATCGCTGATCGCCAGCAGCAGTGCCCCCACCAGCATCGCCAACGCCAGTTGCGGCCCTAACCTTCTGGCACCCAACATGCGTGCCAATAGCGGAGCAAACAGACCAATAAATCCGATCACACCCGCTACGCTAACCAGCATGGCGCTGAGCACCATGGCAATACCCAATCCGGCAATACGCGCCACCGTCAGGTTTACCCCCAGACTGCGGATAACCGCATCGTCCAATGCCAGCATCGCCAACGGACGGATCATGAGCAACACGATAACCAGGCCGATCAGCATGCGGGGCCAGAGGAACGAAACGGCGCTCCAGTCATACTGATTGAGCATACCGCTGCCCCACAGGAACAGGCTTTGCAAGCGTTCATGGTTGAACAGCGTCAGTAAGCTTTTCACCGCACCACAATACAGCCCCACCACCAATCCGGCGAGAATCAGGGTAATGGGCGACATGCGCCGTCCCGATGCCACACCAAACACAATGGCACCCGCCCCTACAGCCCCGACGATAGTGGCTAACTGTCGCGTGGTTTCCCCTCCTGGCAACGCCCACAGCGTTGCCAGTGCCAACCCTAATTGCGCCCCGGCGGAAACGCCGAGCGTCGCAGGCTCCGCCAGCGGGTTACGCAAAATTTGCTGAAACAAGACGCCAACCAGCCCCAGCGAGGCACCGACCAGCAGAGACAGCACGGTCCGTGGTAGCAGGCTGAAATGAAACAGCATCTGGCTGGCATCTTGCCCGTCCGGGCTCCATACGCTGTGCCACCACAGAGGTGCCGGTACCAGTTGACTAAAATTCACGCCAGTCAGCCCAATCGCCACCAACGCCAACGCAGATAACCACAGCAGGCCAAAGGTTCTCATGCCTTCGGCTCCAATGCCTGCGCCAGAAGCCGCGCAAAGCGTAACGCCGAGAACGTGGCGCCATAAAACCAGACCGCAGGCAAGGTCTGCCAGCGATTGTCCCGAACAAAGGGCATCATGCGCCACAGCGCTGACTGGGACACCGCATCCAGCAGTGCGGTATCGCCCTGAACAAAGAACAGTGCCTGCACCTCTTCATAACGCACCAGACGCTCAATGCCCACTACGGCGCTCCCCCAAAAGTTGGTTTCTTCCTGCCAGGCATTGGTTAAACCGAGCCGAGTGAGCACGTTGTTAAACAAGCTGTTATTGCCCATAACCAGCGCACGGCGGCTATCAAGCAGTGAGAACAGCAGCAAAGGACGGGGCGAATAAGCACGAAGACGTTGTGCCAGGGTGTCCAGTTCACGATCAAACTCGAGCAGATGCTGCTCGGCAATACGAGTCAGGTTCAACCGCTGGCCGAGCAAAAGCAGATCGCGCCGGGCTGCATCAAGCGGTTGGTGCTGCGCATCGCGGAAACCCGAAGCGAAGCACGGTGCCAAACGGGTCAGTGGTTCAATATCGGGCCCAAAACCCTGTGACACCAAAAACAGAGAGGGGTTGAGGCGTTGCAACAACTCCATGTTGGGTTCATTGCGCAGCCCGACATCAATCACACGGTCAGACAACGCAGGCTCGACCACCCAGCGGTGATAATTGCCCTTCTCCGCCACGGCAAGCGGCGTAATGCCGAGCGCCATCAACAGCTCCACCGGCCGCCACTCCAGCGCAATAATCCGCTCGAGACTGACAATAGGATCAGACGCCGAGACAAAGCCCGACGTGAACCAGGGAGAGAGCGCGGCCAGTTTCAATAAATGACGGCGAGAAAAGGGACCCGATAAGCCAATCATGAGAAAAGTAATTATTATCATTCCAATTTTGCGTCGTATTATGCAAAATCCTCCTTCTGTTGCCAATGCCCACCAGCGGAGTCGGTGTGAATAGCCATGGCCTAGAACCACAACATGCCGAAATCAGACGCGCGATAGAAACGCGTTTTTCGCTCTCTGCGCCTGACGGCGCCACGCTCTTTCCCACTACGCTGCTGCAAGCGCCGCTAACAGCGGAAGTTCCATCATGGCTGCACACGCTGACCCAAGGGCAGCCAGAGCAGGCGATTCCCTACCTGATGTCCAGATGGTCGCAGTGGTATTTTGCGTTACTGGTTGCACCCTGGGTCTATATTCACCTGCGCCATCAGTGGCAACTCCCTTACCGTTTGGCGGACATTGCTTATGTGCAGAGTGAACAAGGTACGCCACAGCGTTTTGTCCTCTCCTCGCTCGGCAGTCCGGTTGCGGATCGCCAGTGGCAGGCTTTTTTACCGCTGATTGATGAACACATCGCTCCCGTATGCCAACAGCTCTCCGCGCTCTCCGGGCTGAGTGCAACACTGTTTTGGAATAATGCTGGGGTGCGTTTTTACCAGGGAATGAATCTGGCGGCACAAGAGGGCGTTGACGTGCAGCACGCCGCAGATTTACTCGATAGAGCAGAGCTGGCCAATGGCGAAAAAAATCGCCTATATCAACCGATTCGTTTACGTACCCTTCCCTCCGGTGAGCAAAAAAAGGAGCGGCGACATTGCTGCCTGATTTATCGTCTGGAAGGCGGGGCGCTGTGCCCGAGTTGTCCGCGTCTGCGCGCAGAAAACAGCAAGCGCGCAACGCGCGTGAAGGTGTGACAACATTTTGCTGCTGCACTAATCGCAATAACGCGACGCGGCTAACTGAAATGGCATTTCTTTTTTTTCATACTCTCATTTCACATTAACGCAATGGATCTGCGTTCCGTTATCCCTGTGAATGAGGTAAAAAAATGAAAAAATACGCTCTGGTCACTGCCTGTGTGTTCGGGCTGTTCTCACTCTCTGCTACCGCCGCGCAAGTCACCAATGTTACCGCTTCCGGCTATGACGCCGATAAGGGCCATACCCCGGCCAACATTGCTGATGGCAACAACAAAACGCGCTGGGCGGTAAACGGTGAAGGTTGGGTGCAGTTGGAACTCGATAAGGCACAATCCATTGAAAACTTTGTCTTGGTGCCGTTCAAAGCGGAAGAGCGCAAGCTGAAGTTCTCTGTATCCTATTCCGCCGATGGTAAGAGCTGGACCAAACTGGCTGATAATCTGGTCACCTCTAACGATGCCAAAGACGGTGAGAAATTCACCTTCCCGGCTATCAACGCGCGTTTTATCAAGCTGGATACGTTTGGCACCGATACCAATAAATGGAGTGCCATCAACGAAGTGACATTTAACAGTGCGGCACAAGTCCCTAGCCGGGCCATTAAATAAGTCCGTGTTGTCCTAACCCTGTTGTGCTGATAAGAAAAAGCCCCGGCAAATATTTTGACGGGGCTTTTTTATAAATGCATACAGGCCAGACTAGCGACGATCGCCCAACAGCACTGACTCCAGCGCAATAGTGATCATGTCGTTAAACGCGGTTTGGCGTTCGTGCGACGTGGTCTGTTCACCGGTGCGAATATGGTCAGAGACGGTGCAAATGGCCAGCGCCTTGGCACCAAATTCGGCCGCAACGCCATAAATCCCCGCCGCTTCCATCTCTACGCCGAGAATGCCGTATTTTTCCATCACGTCGAACATCTGCGGATCTGGCGTGTAGAACAGGTCAGCAGAAAACAGGTTGCCTACCCGAACGGTGATGCCTTTATCCTGAGCCGCATCAACCGCGTTACGCACCAGTTCGAAATCGGCGATGGCGGCAAAGTCATGATCTTTAAAGCGCAGACGGTTTACTTTTGAATCCGTACAGGCACCCATACCAATCACCACGTCATACAGCTTCACGTCCTCGCGTACCGCACCGCAGGAGCCAACGCGGATAATGGTTTTCACATCATATTCGGTGATCAGTTCTTTGGTGTAGATAGAGCAGGATGGAATACCCATACCGTGCCCCATCACCGAAATCGCGCGCCCTTTGTAGCTGCCGGTGTAGCCCAGCATGCCGCGCACATTATTGACTTCACGGGCATTTTCCAAAAAGGTTTCGGCAATGTACTTCGCACGCAGCGGGTCGCCCGGCATCAGTACAACATCGGCAAAATCCCCTTTTTCCGCATTGATATGTGGCGTTGCCATTCTTTGATTCCTTATAGAGTACGTCGTGTGAATTCAGTAAGTGCCGGCGATCACAGCATCGAGGTGCCGTAGTCCATGTCGGACACGCCAAAATAGTGCGCTACGGTTTGCCCGACATCGGCAAACGTGGTGCGGTGCCCGCGTGAACCCGGCGTCACCGTCGGCCCATAGATCAAAACCGGCACATGTTCACGGGTATGATCGGTGCCCGGCCAGGTAGGATCGCATCCGTGATCGGCGGTCAGGATCAGAATATCGCCCTGTTTGACCCGCTCCAGCATCTCCGGCAGGCGGCGATCGAACAGTTCCAGCGCCGCTGCGTAGCCCGCAACGTCACGTCGGTGACCATAGGAAGAGTCAAAATCAACGAAATTGGTAAAGACAATGGTATCGTCGCCTGCGGCGTCCATCTCTTTCAGCGTGGCATCAAACAACGCATCAATACCGGTCGCTTTGACCTTTTTAGTGATCCCTACCTGGGCATAGATATCGGCAATCTTGCCCACGGAAACCACCTGCCCGTCTTTTTCATCCACCAGTTTTTTCAGTACGGTAGGTGCAGGCGGTTCGACGGCCAAATCGTGACGGTTGCCAGTGCGCTGGAAATTTTCCGGCTTGTCACCAATAAAGGGGCGAGCGATAACACGCCCAATGTTGTAGCCCCCATCGGTAAGCGCCTCGCGCGCGATTTCGCACAGCTCATACAACCGGTCCAGCCCGAAAGTCTCTTCGTGACAGGCGATTTGGAACACAGAATCGGCCGAGGTATAGAAAATCGGCTTCCCGGTTTTCATGTGCTCTTCGCCCAGTTGCTCGAGGATAACGGTGCCGGAAGAGTGGCAATTGCCCAGATAACCCGGCAGGTTGGCGCGTTCCACCAGCAAATCCAGCAGTGGCTGCGGGAAGCTGTTTTCATGATCGCTGAAATAGCCCCAATCGAACAATACCGGTACCCCGGCCAGTTCCCAGTGGCCCGACGGCGTGTCTTTACCGGAGGAAATTTCACTGGCGTGCGCATACGCACCGATGATGTCGGCTTGCGCATCCAACCCCGCAGGGAAATGCCCGGTAGAGGCTTCTGCCGCCTTGCCCAGCCCCAAACGGGTTAAATTCGGCAGGTTAAGCGGCCCATTGCGGCCTTGATTGGCCTTGCCCTCGGCGCAGGCTTGCGCAATGTGACCAAGGGTATCGGAACCGGCATCGCCAAAACGCGCCGCATCTGCGCTGCTGCCGATGCCGAATGAATCCAGAACCATAATAAATGCACGTTTCATTGTTTTCTCTCATCTTTCGTAAGCGGCGTTTGCGTTGCTCGCCGTTGCCCAAGCCGGTGACTCGGTGTTAATCAGCCTGATCGGCACCGATACAGCGATAAATCATCGGCATTGCTATTGGCGGTTCATCACCCATGCTGATGGCGGCTCGAACCGCCTGCGCCGCCTCTTGCCATGCGGCTTCACTGTTGGCATGAATCACCGCCAGAGGACGCTCTGCATCCACGCTATCGCCCAGGCTGACCACGGCATCCAACCCGACGCTGTGATCGATAGTGTCCCCCGCCTGACGACGCCCGCCGCCTAACGCGACCACCGCCATGCCAAGCGCCCGGGTGTCCATCGCGGTAACGACACCGCTGCGGGCGGCAAACACCGGTTTACTGAGCACGGCTACCGGTAAATAAGCGTCCATCTGCTCGACAAAATCCGTTGGTCCGCCCTGTGCTGCCACCATACGACCGAATACTTCAGCGGCACGTCCATTATCCAGCACAGCTTGCAGACGCTGGCGCGCCACATCAGGATTTTCTGCCAGACGGCCAGCCAGCAACATCTCAATGCAAAGCGACATGGTAACATCATACAGCCGGGAATTACGGTGCTCACCCGTTAAAAACCGAACTGCTTCACGGACTTCCAACGCATTACCGGCACTCGACGCCAGCACCTGATTCATGTCGGTTAACAGCGCCGTGGTGCGGCACCCCGCCCGGTTTGCCACGCTGACGATGGATTGCGCCAGCTGTTCCGACAGCGCGTAAGTGGGCATAAAGGCACCCGATCCCACTTTGACATCCATCACCAACGCATCCAGCCCTTCCGCCAGCTTTTTACACAGTATTGAGGCGGTGATCAATGGGATAGAGTCGACCGTCGCGGTGATATCACGCGTGGCGTAAAAACGCTTATCGGCAGGTGCCAGAGAGCGGGTTTGCCCGATGATCGCTACGCCGACCTGACGGATGATGTCGCGGAACTGCTCGTCTTCGGGGAAGATGTTGAGGCCAGGAATCGACTCCAGCTTGTCCAGCGTTCCGCCCGTGTGACCCAAACCGCGCCCGGATATCATCGGCACATAGCCGCCGCACGCCGCCACCATCGGCCCCAGCATCAGGGAGGTGACATCGCCGACGCCGCCCGTCGAGTGCTTATCCACCAGTGGACCATTCAGGTTGAGATCGCCCCAGTGTAATCGGCTGCCCGAATCGCGCATCGCCAGCGTCAGCGCCACGCGTTCATCCATGGTCATATCGCGAAAACAGATGGCCATCGCCAGCGCGGCGATCTGCCCCTCTGAGACGCTGTTATCGCATATCCCATTGATGAAAAAACGAATTTCATCTTCGCTCAGCGTCTTGCCATCACGCTTGTTACGAATGATTTCCTGAGTCAGAAACACAGCCATGCCTCCCGATCAAACTGCCGTTATGCACCACGCCATCAATAATCAATAGCCCGACGACGAGGGAGCGCCCTTCTGCCCCAACGTAGTAAGGAGATCGCCTAACAGGCCGGATGCGCCAAAGCGGAAGTGGCGGGCATCGGCCCAGCCTTCGCCCATGATGTCATCAGCCAGTTTCAGGTAAATCGCTGCATCCTGTGCGGTGCGCACACCGCCTGCGGCTTTGAAGCCCACGCGGTCGCCGACGTTTTTATCATGGAGGGTTTGCAGCATGATTTCAGCGCTGTGCGGCGTGGCGTTAACCGCCACCTTCCCCGTGGAGGTTTTAATAAAATCGGCACCAGCGTCGATGGCAATTTCACTCGCCTGACGAATCAAGGCATCGGTTTTCAACTCGCCGCTTTCAATAATCACTTTCAGCACCACGCCAGCCTTCTGGCACAGCGTGTGGCAGGCGGCCACCAGCGTATGACCGGTTTCCGTGTCCCCAGCCATTAACGCGCGATAGGGAAACACCACGTCCACTTCATCGGCACCGTAGGCTATCGCCGCCAGGGTTTCCGCGCAGGCGATATCGATATCATCACCGCCCTCTGGGAAGTTGGTTACGGTCGCAATGCGGATCTCTGGCGTGCCCTGCTCACGCAGGGTTTTACGCGCCAGAGGGATAAAACGGGGATAAATACAGATGGCGGCCGTGTTTCCTGCCGCGCTACGCGCCTGCTGACAAAGTGCGACCACCCGCGCTGGTGTGTCGTCGTCGTTCAGAGTGGTCAAATCCATTAGCCCCAGCGCACGTTGCGCTACAGCAGTTAAGTCAGTCATAGCAATATCCTGTATGTTATGGTTTTTCACGCTTTATTGTGAGAATAATAACAAAAAAAAAGTTTAATGTAATTTAAACAACATTAATGCGGTGAGGGTCACCCTTCCACCATGCTGTTCTATCAGTATAAGACGGGAGGAGAGATAGCGACGTGCCGTAGGCTATTAACCTAAGCGGCGAGGATATTGTGACGGGTTGGAGAGAAACACATCCATGTGTTTCACGTGATGACAATCAGATACGGAATGCGCCGACGGCCATACTGAGCTCTTCGGCACGCTCGGCCAGTGAACTCGCCGCAGCAGCGGATTCATTCACCAATGCGGCGTTCTGCTGTGTGACCGTCTCCATTTGCGAAATCGCCGTATTGATTTGCCCAATCCCTAAACTTTGTTCGTGGCTGGCGGTGGAGATTTCGGTCACCAGTGAGGCCACTTGCTTAATCTCCGTCACCACCTCTTGAATGGCGTTACCCGCATTCCTGACGACATGGCGGCCTTGACTCACTTGTTCAACCGAGGCGTTGATAAGCTCATTAATCTCTTTAGCCGCACTGGCGCTGCGCTGTGCCAGCGATCGCACCTCTCCGGCCACCACGGCAAAACCACGCCCTTGTTCACCGGCTCTCGCCGCTTCTACCGCGGCGTTAAGTGCCAGAATATTGGTTTGAAAAGAGATACCTTCGATAACGTTAATGATGCTGGTGATTTTCTCTGATGAGGCCACCATCAGTTCCATCGCGGCGGTCACATCCACCATCATGTCCCCTCCCTTGACGGCCTGCTGAGAGGCGGAAACCGCCAGTTGGCTGGCATGTGCCGCATTGGTCGCATTCAACGTCACCGACGATGTGATTTGCTCCATTGAAGCGGCCGTCTCTTCCAAAGAGCTGGCCTGTTGCTCGGTGCGAGAGGAGAGATCGATATTACCGCTGCTAATCTGGCCGGATGCCGTGGCAATGATATCGGCATTGCGGTGAACGCGCTCAACGATGCCGGTCAGGTTCAGCATCATCTCTTGTAATGCTGTCTGAAGCTGCCCCATTTCATCACGCGACGTGATCTCTACCTGATGGGTAAGATCGCCATTCGCGACTTTCCTTGCCAATTCCACCGCATGTTTGATAGGAACCGCAATCGACATAATCAATCGCCAGCCGGAAAGCGCCACAATCAACACCCCAGCTAAAAATATCATCACTACGATGGATAATATCCGACTAAAATCATTTTGAGATTCAGAATACAGTGTACTGCCGACGTCAGACTGGAGCTTGATAAGCTGGTCGATAACCCGTTGCAGCGGCAAATACTCTTTTTTAAGCGAATGATTAATAATATCTTCCAACTTATCTTTGTCATTGTTCTTTATGGCATTGATAGCAGAAATAATAACGTTCTGATGATAGGCTTCACGTAATACTGCATATTTTTCAAACAGCGTTTTCTCTTCGCCAGTCAGATAGGTATTGCTGTAGAGCGTCCACTGTTGGTTATAGGATTTAAGTGCATTCTCAATCTGGCTGAGCGCATTGCTGAGGTTATCTGGCTGAGCCAGATCAACGCTGGCAATTTCAAACATCACGCTGTCCGTCTGGCGAGTGACATTAGCCAGATACCCCAAAGCAACCAACCTGTCGTTATACAGGGTTTTCATCGACTGATTAACGTTATTAATACCCGACAGTCCTATTACCGTGACGACACCCAGTAGCAATGCCATCAACGTCATGACTGAAATCAATTTTAATTTAATGCTCATAGAAAAATCCCTGGATAGAAGATTTATCAGCATATCGATCCTTAGATTAAAGTATTCATGTCCTCTCAAAAAAAATTTTAAAAACGATGAAAGACCCAATGAGATATATTTACTTCTTATGCCATTTCAAAAGGGGGCTGTTCATACTAAAAAGGAAGCGCATATCGTTATATTATCAATGTAAGTAAAGTTATCGTTACATCAAAGACCTAGAAAATATAAGGTTTTTTGAATTCAGCGCTTCGGGCTACACTGCCATTATCATGACTGATAAAGATGCCTCCTTAACCATGACAGACGCCTCACGCCCCCAGTGGCAACTCTATATGCTGCGCACCGCTAACGGCGCGCTTTATACCGGCATCACACGCGATGTAACGCGCAGAGTGGCACAGCATCAGGGTGGAAAAGGCGCAAAGGCACTGCGAGGAAAAGGCGAACTGACGTTGGTGTATCACTGTGACGTGGGGGATCACACCACGGCGTTACGGTTGGAATACCGCCTGAAGCAGCTGAGCAAGCAGCAAAAAGAGAGGCTGGTACGCGACCAGCCTACGGCGCTCTCTGACTATATACGCCTTGATATCCCCTGAAGCGCTCAGGGGATATACCCGTCATACTTCAAGTTGCAGGTGTGTTGGCTGCACTCACTCACCCGAATCACTTACTTGAGTAAGCTCATCGGGATTAATGAATCTCATCCCTGAGATTCACCCTGCGGGCCAGCGCAAGCGCTGTTCAAATCTGTTCCAGACAGATTTGTCACTCATTTGCCGCCTTCCTGCAACTCGAATTATTTAAGGTATAAAAAGTTGGAAGGGCGCGGCGTAATCCACAGTGCCACTCACGCCTTCAAAATGGTTATCGGAAAGCGGGTACATCTGGAAGGCATCGTCGCTATCGGGCCAGCGGCAACATAACTGCTGCTCCCGGGCAGGCACAAAGCCAAAACGGGCATAATAAGCGGGAGAGCCGAGCACCACCACGGCGGTGTAGCCAAACTCGTTTAACGCATCCAGCCCTTCGTAAACCAGTTTTTCCCCCCACCCTTGACGGCGCAGCGTTTCATCCACCGCCAGCGGCCCCAAAGCGACCCACTGCCGGTCTTCCTCTGCGATGGTTACCGGGCTAAAAGCAACGTATCCCATCACCACGCCTTCGTCATCCGTCGCGACAACGCCAAGCGTTAACAGCCCGTCTTCCCGCAGTTGATGAACCAGCTCGGCCTCTGCCGAGGTGGGAAACGCACGACGCAGCAACGCATCAATACCCGCTGCATCTACCGGAATTTCCACCCGTACTAACATGTGGTGGGTGCGCGATCGTCAGCGTGCATCGCGCCCTCGTGTAATCCCGCCTCAATAAAATCGGCCAAACGCAGCAGGCCAATACGCAACGGCGCTGGCATGGCATCCAGATCGATAGAATCCATCAGGTTTTTAACGTACAGACCCAACTCGGTATCGCCTTCAATACGCAAGCGACGCTGGAAAAACAGCGTATCGGGATCTTCACGGCGCGCAGCGATCAGCACCAGATCGTTGGCTTCGGCGCTGAAGCTGACATCTTCCACTTCATGCTGGCTCACCACCAGACGATCGTCTCGCAAGGTAACGAACCAGGTCAGCCCGACATCGCGGACTTCCACTTTCAGCCAGCGTTCTGTCAGAAATGACAGCTCGCCTTCATCCAGCGCCTGTTGAAACTGCCAGCGCAGCACCCGTTCCAACACCTGCCGCTGTAGGGCAAATGGGGTAAACTTCAGAGGCTTACCTAACAAGCCCGGACCTTGACGCACAATCTGTGCCCGTAGTTTTTCCAACACTGACGTACCCCTTATAAAGCAAACCGTTCAATGCAAGCTACTCACCCGCTGAACGCATAGTCCGCTCAGGCCATGCGTACCGCAGGCGCTGCTTTTCTCATCACGCTATTTTGCCACAGCCCGGTAAAGCAGACGCGATACCGGGTCAATAATTTCATTATTATGCACGGAAATCTCGGTAATGCTGCAAGCAATCCCTATTCATTACACGATAAGCTGGCCTAAATCAAAGTCCTGCACCAGCGGGTTAATTAAGATTCCCTAACGTTAAAGAAGGGTTATGCGTTGATATTCTCATTTTCCGCATGTCCCCGTCCTGCATCAGCCCTGACATGACATCAGGCAGCCTGATGAATGAGGAAACCCGTATGGAATTACTGTGTCCCGCAGGGAACCTGCCCGCACTGAAAGCGGCAATTGATAACGGTGCCGACGCCGTTTACATCGGGCTAAAAGACGATACCAACGCCCGCCACTTTGCCGGGTTGAACTTCACGGACAAGAAGTTGCAGGAGGCGAGCGATTATGTGCATCGCCATCAGCGCAAATTGCATATCGCTATCAATACCTTCGCCCACCCAAACGGCTATCAACGCTGGGAGCGCGCTGTCGATATGGCCGCCAACATGGGTGCCGATGCGTTGATCCTGGCCGACCTTGCCATGCTTGAGTATGCCGCAGAGCGCTATCCGCATATTGAACGGCACGTCTCTGTACAAGCATCTGCGACTAACGAAGAGGCAATTCGTTTTTATCAGCGCCATTTTGCGGTTCACCGCATCGTACTGCCTCGCGTGTTGTCGATCCATCAGGTCAAACAATTGGCGCGTACCAGCCCGGTGCCGCTGGAAGTGTTTGCCTTCGGCAGCCTGTGCATCATGGCAGAAGGCCGCTGTTACCTCTCCTCCTACCTGACCGGGGAATCCCCCAATACCGTAGGTGCCTGTTCGCCCGCCCGTTTTGTGCGCTGGCAGCAAACCGAAAAAGGGATGGAATCGCGCTTGAACAATGTCCTGATCGACAGATATCAGGACGATGAAAATGCCGGTTATCCTACGCTGTGCAAAGGTCGCTATCTGGTTGGCGGTGAGCGTTACCACGCCCTGGAAGAACCCACTAGCCTGAATACGCTGGAGTTACTGCCGGACCTGCTGGCAGCCAATATTGCCTCGGTAAAAATCGAAGGACGCCAGCGCAGCCCGGCCTACGTCAGCCAAATCACCCGCGTCTGGCGACAAGCCATTGACCGTTGCCTCGCCTCCCCCAGCACTTTCACCCCGAGTGCGGAGTGGATGTCAGCGCTCGGAGCAGTGGCGGAAGGCACGCAAACCACGCTGGGTGCGTACCACCGTAAATGGCAATAAGCGGCAGGTGAGAGAAGAGAACACTATGAAATATGCGTTAGGTGCCATCCTCTACTATTGGCAAAAAACGGATGTGGAAGCCTTTTATCAGGCAGCCAGCCAGAGCAGCGCCGATATTATCTATCTGGGTGAAACGGTGTGCAGCAAGCGACGCGCCATCAAAGTGGGCGACTGGCTCGATCTGGCGAAACAGCTCGCTGCCAGCGGCAAGCAGATCGTTTTGTCCTCGTTGGCGTTGATTCAGGCCCCTTCAGAACTGAGCGAATTGAAACGCTATGTGGAGAACGGCGAGTTCCTGCTGGAAGCCAACGATCTCGGCGCGGTGAACATGGCGGCGGACCGCCATTTACCGTTTGTCGCGGGTCATGCGCTCAACTGCTACAACGCCCACACGCTGCGCCTGTTGCATAAGCAAGGGATGATGCGCTGGTGCATGCCGGTAGAGCTTTCCCGCGACTGGCTGAGCGATCTGCTCGACCAATGCGATGCGCTCGGTTTTCGCCATCAGTTCGAGGTAGAAGTGCTGGGCTACGGACACTTACCGCTGGCTTATTCGGCGCGCTGTTTCACCGCTCGCTCAGAAAACCGCGCCAAGGATGAGTGCGAAACCTGCTGCATCAAGTACCCGCAGGGACGCGCCATGCTGTCGCAGGAAAACCAACAGGTGTTTGTGCTCAACGGTATCCAGACCATGAGCGGCTATTGCTATAACCTCGGCAACGAACTGGCATCGATGAAAGGCCTGGTAGATATCGTCCGCCTGTCACCGCAATCGCTGGATACACTGGCTCTGGTCGATAACTTTCGGGCTAACGAGCGCGGGCAGGCACCACTGGCCCTGACGCAAGATGCCGATTGTAACGGCTACTGGCGACGCGTTGCCGGTCTGGAATTGGTGTCCTGATAGGCGACGGGCGGCTCGCCGCCCGATCGCCCGTTTTGAATATAAAAATGTGCGAACGTGCGCAATACTGTGAAAAAAACACAGTGAGCCTGCCGCAATGTCAACGAATAATCAAACCGCCCTGTTTTCTCACGATATCCCATTTTCCGTTTTGGATTTAGCGCCGATCCCACAAGGGGCAACGCCGAGAGACGCGTTTCATCACTCGCTCGATCTGGCGCAGCACGCGGAAAAATGGGGCTACCACCGTTATTGGTTAGCCGAACATCACAACATGACCGGTATTGCCAGCGCCGCAACCTCGGTGCTGATCGGCTATCTTGCGTCCGGCACAGAGCGTATCCGGCTAGGATCCGGTGGCGTCATGCTGCCAAACCACTCCCCGCTGGTGATCGCCGAGCAGTTCGGCACGCTGGAATCACTCTACCCCGGACGTATCGATTTGGGTCTGGGACGTGCGCCGGGCACCGATCAACGCACCATGATGGCCCTGCGTCGCCACCAGAATGCGGAAATCGACGATTTCCCCCGCGATGTACAGGAATTACAACGCTATTTTTCCGATGCTCAGCCAGACCAAGCGGTGCGCGCCGTGCCGGGCCAAGGCTTGCAGGTGCCTCTCTGGCTGTTGGGCTCCAGTCTCTACAGCGCGCAGTTAGCGGCGGCATTGGGTTTACCGTTCGCCTTCGCCGCGCATTTCGCCCCGGATATGTTGCTTCAGGCGATGGCGCTGTACCGGGAGAAATTCAAACCCTCTGCTACGCTGAACAAGCCCTATGCCATGGTGTGCGTGAATGTCATTGCGGCTGAAAGTGAACGCGATGCGCGTTTCTTGTTCACTTCGGTCCAACAGCAGTTTCTGAATTTACGTCGCGGACAACCCGGACCGCTGCCCGCGCCAGTGCAAGATATGGAATCACTCTGGTCTCCAGCCGAACAGTTTGGCGTGGATCAAGCGCTGCGTTTGGCGATCGTGGGTGACAACAGTAAAGTGCAGCACGGCTTGCGTAGCCTGCTGCGAGAGACAAAAGCAGATGAGATCATGATCAACGGACAGATTTTTGATCATCAAGCGCGAAAAGACTCTTTCGAGCGGATCATGCAGATACGTCAGGCGGTGATCGGCTAGCGCCATTCCGTCTGGTGGAGAGGGAATCCCCTCTCCACCACAGTGACGGCCTGAGGATTATTTTCCGCCTGCGGTGTAAGGCAAGCTATCAAAAGTTCGCAGCCCTTTCTTACTGTAGGGATCGCCTATCCAACGCTCTGATTGACGAAACGCAGGGCTGACCAGGCTTTTTCCGGGCTCCTGAAGATCGTAGCTGAGTCCCGCCAGCGTTGACCAGGTATGCAGTAGATGCGCATTGCTGTATTTCCGGTCTACGTAAGGGGCATAGTCGATCGGGTGATCTTTCTGCCACTGTGGCGAATTCCAGAGAATGAACGGCACCGTGTACATGGTACGCGTCGGTGCAGACTCATCGCGTCCGAGCACGGTGTGCGGCGGCGTCTCGTAAACGTCTTCACCGTGATCCGAGAAGTAGAGCAGGAAACCATTCGGCTGCGTTTTTTCAAAGGTGCGGATCAGCGTTTCAACCACGTAATCGTTGTACAGCTCGGCATTGTCGTAATCGTTATAGACTTCGACATCGCTGTCGCTCACACCGTCAGGAATCCCTTCGCGCCCGACAAATTTGGTTGCATCTTCTGGATAACGGAATTTGTATTTCATGTGAGTGCCTAGCAGGTGCACCACAATAAACTTCTTCTCTGCGGGATCGGTCAGCACCTTTTCAAACGGCGCGAACACCACGTCATCGTACTGACGCGCGCTTTGAGTGCGCTGATTGTTCATATAGAACTGTTCGTCAGTCTGCTGAGAGAATACTGTCAGCAACGTATTCCGTTTGGTCATTGTCTGCTGATTGGTGATCCAGAACGTTTTGTATCCGGCCTGTTTCATCATGTTCATCAGCGAGGGCTTGGTCAGATAGAGATCCGGCTGCTGCTCATCGGCAAACGTCAGTGCCTGCTGCAAGATTTCAATGGTGTAGGGGCGTGAAGTCACCACATCGTTGAACACCACCAGATTGGGATCGCTTTTACGCAGTGCATCCAGACGCGGCGTGGTCTGACGACCATAGCCGTACAGGCTCATACGGCTGCTGGTGGTTGATTCACCGATCACCAACACCAACGTACGCGGCGTATCGCCATTAGCATCTTTCAGGTTTGCCAGAGGGGGCAATGCCGCATTCTGCTTGAGCATTTCCGTCATGCTTTCTAATTGCTGGCGGTACTCAACATAACCGGCAATATACTGCCACGGTGCGGTGGTCGACATACGGCTTGCCAGATAGCCACTGGCTTCTGCCAGCGTTTCTCCCTCATTGTGCATTTTTTTATAAAGGGGGACACCAAACAGCACCACGGCAATTAAGGTGCACACCGTGACTTTATATTTTAACGGCAGGTAAACCGGGCGCACTTTACGCCACAGGAATCCGACTATCAGCGTATAAAAAATCAATATAGCCAAAACTTTCAGACTGAAATATTGGCTTACATATTCACCAGCTTCTTTGCTATTAGACTCGAACATCACAAACATGACGCTCTGTGAGAACTCTTGTTTGTATATCGAGTAATAACCCAGTGCGATCAAAGAGGTAGCCCATAACAGGATACCCAGTACGCTGCTGATGATTTTGGTTCTGGCAGGGAAAACGAAAACGGGGATCAGCCATAACAAACTGTAAAGTAACGAATCACGTAGCCCCGTGGTGCCGCTGTGACCAGTCAAAACGATGACAAGCTGAAGTGCGCAGGAGAAAAACCAAAAATAGAGCAAAAGCCATCCGAGCGAACGCCAACTAAAGCGTTCTTTAACAAAGAGTTCAGACATATTCAATTCCACACAACGTTGTTATTTTTTATGCAGCGCCAAATAGCACTACTTTAATGAGGTCTATTTTTTGATTACCTCTCGTCCGGCACCGCAATAATCAACACCGAAGAGCAGCACTATCCGTTTAAGACCTTAATATAAAATTAAGTTCAGCCGGTGAGTCAAAAAAAAAGCGGCCCCCCATTATCGGCGGGCCGCTTTTTATACCAAAAAAAAAACAAGGGTAAAAGTTATGTAAGGCACTATTTTATTATTTGAAGCGAAGTGTTGAACTTCGCCCCAAAGATAAGCCAATACACCGATTACCCAATGTGATTTTTATTGACCAACATCCGCAGGACGGCGGCGCGGAGCGCGTTGACCTTCACTGCGTTGACCGTCGCGGTTGAAATTGCGTTCGCGACGTTCGCCCTGACCTTCACGGCGAGCATCACCCTGCCCACCGAATGAACGACGTCCACCTTCACGACGATCGCCAGCACCAGCACCAGAACGCGGTGCGCCACGGCTGTCGCTGCGTTCACGACGTTCGAACGGCTGTGCATCACCGATCAGTTGCATGTTCATCGGCTTGTTCAGGATGCGTGTGCGGGTAAAGTGCGTCAGCAGATCGCCCGGCATCCCCTTCGGCAATTCGATGGTTGAATGCGATGCGAACAGCTTGATGTTGCCGATGTAGCGGCTGCTGATATCCCCTTCGTTGGCAATAGCACCCACGATATGGCGAACTTCAACGCCGTCATCACGACCCACTTCGATGCGATACAGTTGCATCTCACCCACATCACGGCGCTCACGACGCTGCGGACGATCGCCATCATTACCGGGGCGACGATCGCCACGGTCATTACGATCATTACGCTCGTCACGATCGCGGAATTCGCGGCGCGGACGACGCTCAATCGCTGGTTCCGGCGGCAGGATCAGCGGACGCTCACCTTGCGCCATTTTCAGCAATGCCGCAGCCAGCGTTTCGATATCCAGCTCTTCAGCCGGTTGCAGTTTAGCCAGCAACGCACGGTACATATCCAGATCGCTGCTTTCGAGCTGTGACTGCACTTTGGCAGCGAACTTCGCCAGACGGCGCTCGCCTAACAGTTCAACGTTCGGCAATTCCACTTCCGGAATGGTCAGCTTCATGGTGCGTTCAACGTTGCGCAGCAGGCGACGTTCACGGTTTTCCACGAACAGTAATGCACGACCTGCACGACCGGCGCGGCCAGTACGGCCAATACGGTGCACGTAGGATTCTGCATCCATCGGAATATCGTAGTTCACTACCAGGCTGATACGTTCTACATCCAGACCGCGTGCCGCAACGTCGGTGGCGATCAAAATATCCAGACGACCATCTTTCAGGCGTTCCAGCGTCTGCTCACGCAGCGCCTGGTTCATGTCACCGTTCAGTGCCGCGCTGTTGTACCCGCTACGCTCCAGGGCTTCAGCCACTTCCAGCGTTGCGTTTTTGGTACGCACGAAAATGATGGCAGCGTCAAAATCTTCCGCTTCCAGGAAACGCACCAGCGCTTCGTTCTTACGCATGCCGTGCACAGTCCAGTAGCTCTGGCTGATGTCCGGGCGCGTCGTCACGCTTGACTGAATGCGCACTTCCTGCGGATCTTTCATGAAGCGGCGCGTAATACGGCGAATCGCTTCCGGCATGGTTGCCGAGAACAGCGCCGTTTGGTGCTGAGCCGGGATCTGGGCCATGATGTTTTCGACATCATCAATGAAGCCCATACGCAACATTTCGTCAGCTTCATCCAGCACCAGACCGCTCAGGTTGGAGAGATCCAGCGTACCGCGTTTCAGGTGATCCAGCAGACGTCCTGGTGTACCCACCACAATTTGCGCACCCTGGCGCAATGCACGCAATTGAACGTCATAGCGCTGGCCGCCATAGAGCGCTACTACGCTTACACCGTGCATGTGTTTGGAGAAATCATTACAAGCTTCAGCAACCTGCACCGCCAACTCACGGGTCGGTGCCAGCACCAGCATTTGCGGTGCTTTCAATTCAGGTTTGAGATTGTGCAACAGCGGTAATGAAAACGCTGCTGTCTTGCCGCTACCGGTCTGGGCCATACCCAGCACGTCGCGACCATTAAGCAAATGAGGAATACATTCTGCCTGGATGGGAGAGGGTTTCTCATATCCCAGATCCGACAGTGCATTCAGAATAGGAGCGGACAGCCCCAGGTCAGCAAAAGAGGTTTCAAACTCTGCCATGTAAACGTGCCTCATAGTGAAATGGCGGCCAGTCTACACGTAACTTGTCGAGAAAATACTCAGTCATTTTCATTGAAAAGTGTGAACCGGCTCAAATTAGATTAAAAAACGAACAAAAAAGCCCTCGCCCGTTAAGGCGATGGAAACGGTGGTTCCCGGCTGATTACGTTCGTCAGCTATTGCTGGTCCGATCCTGATAGGTCGTCTTGTTCTTGGCCTAACAATGCCAATTCCAACAATGCATAGCGGTGCTCAACAAAGTTATGTACGTTGTTGGCAACCGTCAGCTTGAACAACGCCATGGCGTTATTCTTGTCCCCCAGACTTAGGTAGTGCTTACCTAAATAGAAGTCAGTTTCACTGAGATGCTCAGCGAGCGAAGTGTTATCCGTTGCTTCTGCCTTCAGGCGCTCCATCAGCACAGCTTCACTGATGTTGCCCAGGTAGAATTCGACAATATTCCATCCCCAAGGACCTCTTTCTGCACTGTCATAACGCTGCTTCAGCGCGGCCTTGGCTGTGTTGGGATCTATCTCCCGTTCAGCCAGATACAGCCATAACGTGCGGAAAGGATCGTTCGGATCGTCTCGATAAAACGCCAGCAGATCATCCTGCGCTAACAGGTAACGACCGCCATAATACAAAGCGATGCCCCGGTTCAAACGCGCATAATTGTAAGTTGGATCAAGCTCTAGTACAGAATCAAACGCTTCATAGGCAGCATCAAAATTGCCTGCCTGCGTTAAATAAATGCCGAGATAGTTAAACACTTCCGGCATATCCGGACGGATTGATAGCGCTTGTGAAAAATCATTACGCGCTAACGCTCTCAGTCCGAGACTATCATACAGCACTCCGCGCTCATATAATAGCTGTGCGCGTTCGTCATCGGTTAACGCCCGACTGGCAAGAATTTGTTCCATGCGCGCCAAAATGACTTCCTGCTGTAAAGCAGGCTGCACTGGAATTGCCAATACCGCGTTATTACGCCAATCCGTGTTGCTGCATCCTGCCAGCATAAGTGCTGTCGCAACATAACACCAGCGTAAGAAAGGCTTCATTTCCCACTCCCGAAGACAAACATTGGATGAACATCCTGTCCCCGCACGCTCAATGTAAGGCTATCCGCGCCTCACAAAATGCCCAACTCCCCGCCTGAGCGGGGAGTGGCAAAACAACAGCAAAACGGCTGTTATTCTTCCTCAGAAGGCGCTGTAGCAGCGGCATCCTGAGACTGAGCAGTTGCTTCCTTGATACTCAAACGTACACGGCCCTGACGGTCAACTTCCAGTACTTTAACCGGAACTTCCTGACCCATTTGCAGGTAGTCAGTGACTTTCTCAACGCGCTTGTCAGCGATTTGAGAGATGTGTACCAGACCTTCTTTGCCGCCGCCAATGGCAACGAACGCGCCGAAATCAACGATGCGCGTTACCTTACCCTGGTAGACGCGACCTACTTCGATCTCTGCGGTGATCTCTTCGATACGACGAATGGCATGACGCGCTTTATCGCCGTCGGTTGCGGCGATTTTCACCGTACCGTCATCTTCGATCTCGATAGTGGTGCCCGTCTCTTCGGTCAGCGCACGGATCACAGAACCACCTTTACCGATCACGTCTTTGATCTTGTCAACGCTGATCTTGATGGTGTGGATACGCGGTGCAAACTGAGAAATGTCGCCACGCGGCGCGCCGATAGCCTGTTCCATCACGCCCAGAATGTGCAGACGTGCACCTTTGGCCTGATTCAGAGCAACCTGCATGATTTCGCGGGTGATACCTTCAATCTTGATATCCATTTGCAGTGCGGTAACGCCTTCACGGCTACCGGCCACTTTGAAGTCCATATCGCCCAGATGATCTTCGTCACCCAGAATGTCGGACAGCACCACAAAGTTATCGCCTTCTTTCACCAGACCCATTGCGATACCCGCAACGGCGGCTTTGATCGGCACGCCCGCGTCCATCAGCGCCAGAGAGGCACCGCAGACAGAAGCCATGGAAGAAGAGCCGTTGGATTCCGTGATTTCAGACACCACACGCACCGTGTACGGGAACTCAGCTGCGGTAGGCATCACTGCCAGTACGCCGCGTTTCGCCAGACGGCCGTGACCAATCTCACGACGTTTCGGCGAGCCAACCATACCGGTTTCGCCCACAGAGTACGGAGGGAAGTTGTAGTGCAGCAGGAAGCGATCGGTCGTTTCGCCGGTCAATCCATCAATATTCTGCGCATCACGCTCGGTACCCAGCGTCGCTGTTACCAGCGCCTGTGTTTCACCACGGGTGAACAGTGCAGAACCGTGGGTTCTCGGCAGCACGCCAGTACGCACATCCAGCGCACGGATCATGTCTTTTTCACGGCCATCGATACGCGGTTCGCCACGCAGTACGCGGCTACGCACCACGTTTTTCTCGATGCTGCCCAGGATATCCTGGATCTCACCCGCATCCAGCGTGTCATCCGCAGCCAACAATTGGGCCTCAGCGTCAGCTTTGATAACGTTGATTTGTTCGTAACGTTGTTGTTTCTCGGTGATGCGGTAGGCATCGCCCAGGCGCGTTTCAGACAGTGCTTGCACACGTTCCAACAGCGCAACGTTGACGGCGGGTGCCTGCCAATCCCAACGCGGTTTACCCGCTTCTTTCACCAGTTCATTGATGTTGTCGATAACCACCTGTTGCTGCTCGTGGCCAAACACCACCGCACCCAACATTTGATCTTCGCTCAGCAGATCCGCTTCGGATTCCACCATCAGTACCGCGCCCTGCGTACCGGCAACGACCAGATCCAGACGGCTCTGTTTCAGTTCATCGATGGTCGGGTTCAGTACAAACTGATCGTTGATGTAGCCAACGCGAGCAGCACCAATCGGCCCGTTAAACGGCAGACCGGACAGGCTCAGCGCCGCAGAAGCACCGATCATCGCCACGATATCCGGGTTGATCTGCGGATTTACCGAAACCACGGTTGCAATAACCTGCACTTCATTCACAAAGCCGTCGGCGAACAGCGGACGGATCGGGCGGTCGATCAGGCGAGAAATCAGGGTTTCGCCTTCGCTAGGACGGCCTTCACGACGGAAGAACCCGCCAGGGAAGCGGCCCGCAGCGTAAGTACGCTCTTGATAGTTAACGGTCAGCGGGAAAAAGTCCTGACCCGTTTTGGCCTTTTTCGCCCCGACAACGGTAACGAAAACAGCGGTGTCATCCATGCTGACCATTACGGCAGCAGTGGCCTGACGTGCCATCATGCCCGTTTCGAGCGTGACGGTGTTCTGACCGTATTGAAACTTACGTACGATAGGATTTAGCAAAATAATATCCTTTACTCAGGGTTTATCATTCTCGGGTTTACCAGATGCCAGCCGATGTCGTTATGCTCGACGCAGCGTCTCCCCGTTGATTACAAACCATCTCACTACATCCTCGCGACTAATGACAACCCTCACGCCACGCTGGAACAGGTCCAGAAAGAGACATAAAGTTTCTCATTAGCCGCGCGAACCTCTGTAGCGAACGGCGACGACAAAGTCGGTGATACATTACTCTGTTTTGCAAGCACTTCCTAGAAGAAAGGGGCCCTATGAGGCCCCTTTCCACTGAAACTCGCCAGATTAGCGACGCAGACCCAGACGCTCGATCAGGGTAGCATAACGCGCTACATCTTTACGCTTCAGGTAGTCCAGCAGCTTACGGCGCTGAGAAACCATACGCAGCAGACCACGACGGCTGTGGTGATCCTTTTTGTGCTCGGAGAAGTGGCCTTGCAGATGGTTAATCTGCGCGGTCAACAGAGCAACCTGCACTTCGGTAGAACCACTGTCGTTAGTGCCGCGACCGAATTCTGCGACGATTTTTGCTTTAGCTTCAACGCTTAGAGACATTGTAATACTCCAAAACAGTATAGATAAAAAAAACAGGTGCCGATCTCTAATTCAGCGACCTCTGTAACCTATTAAAAATAGGCCGCGCCATTCTACTCTCAGCCATGGCCGATCGCAAGGCAGACGCGGTGAGCCTTATTCCGAGAATTCGACCACCAGACGCTTGGGAGCCACGCGTCCGGCATCATCGATAATCCCCATGCCAATGAACGAATGGGCGTCACCTTCGGTGATGCGTACCATCCCTTCTGCGGGGGCGTTAGCCGCTGCAACAGCCTGCCCGAGCTTGAGGTAACCCGCCACGGCTGGCGGCAAATTCACCTCAGGATAATCACTGACCGGGCTGTCCATCGGCATCAGCAGCGGATCCAGCACCGCTTCAAGGGGTTGCCCTTCCGCTTGCGCCTGCGTCAACAGGGCTTGCAGACTGTCCAATGTCACCATGCGCTCTGCCGGATAAGTGGCAACCTGCACGCGGCGCAGATAAGTCACATGGGCACCACAGCCGAGCTTTTCACCGAGATCGTCGATGATGGTACGAATGTAGGTACCTTTGGAACAGTGAATTTCCAGCTCCAACTCATCGGCATCGTGGCGGATAAACAGCAGTTCATACACGGTAATATCGCGCGCTTCACGCGGGACAGTGATCCCCTGGCGCGCATACTCATACAGCGGACGGCCCTGATGCTTCAGCGCAGAATACATCGATGGCACCTGCTGCGTAGTGCCACGAAAACTTTCCAGTGCATCCGCCAATGCCTGCTCGGTAAACGTCACCGCGCGCGTTTCCACCACATTGCCATCGGCATCTGAGGTGTCAGTACGCTGCCCCAGACGAGCAATCACCCGGTAACGCTTATCCGAATCCAGCAAATACTGAGAGAACTTGGTGGCTTCCCCCAGGCAGATCGGCAGCATACCGGTAGCAAGCGGATCCAGCGCACCGGTGTGTCCGGCCCGGTTGGCATTAAAAATGCGTTTTACCTTTTGCAGCACGTCATTGGATGACGCACCTTGCGGTTTATCCAGCAATAACACGCCGTGGATATCACGGCCGCGACGACGAGGACGACTCATCAATCCTCCCGATCGTCGTCACCGTTGGCAGAACGCTTCTCGGCATCACTGCGCAAGACATTGGTCACCAGGTTGGACATCCGCATCCCTTCCACCAACGAGTTGTCGTAGGCGAAAGTCAATTCCGGCACCACGCGCAAACGCATTGCCTTACCGAGCAGCACACGAATAAAACCAGAGGCATCCTGCAATGCTTTGATACCCGCTTTCACCTGCTCAGGTTCATTATCGTTCAGAAACGTCACAAATACCTTGGCATACGCCAAATCGCGTGACAGATCGACACCAGAAACTGTCGCCATGCCCACGCGCGGATCCTTCACTTCACGCTGAAGAATAATGGCGATCTCTTTCTGCATCTCTTGCGACACGCGCTGAGTGCGACTGAATTCTCTAGCCATAATCGAGTCCTCAAGGAAAAATCAGGGGGCACTAGGCCCCCTATAAGTCAATATGACGTGCAAACGTTGCGCGTCTCGCCCTACCCTGACAGGTTAAGCGATAGTACGTTTGATCTCGATAATTTCGAACACTTCGATGTTATCGCCAACACGCACGTCGTTGTAGTTCTTCACGCCGATACCGCATTCCATGCCGTTACGCACTTCGTTAACGTCATCTTTGAAGCGGCGCAGAGATTCCAGCTCGCCTTCGTAGATAACCACGTTGTCACGCAGCACGCGAATCGGGTTGTGACGTTTCACGATACCTTCCGTCACCATACAGCCAGCGATTGCGCCAAACTTCGGTGATTTGAATACGTCGCGAACTTCGGCCAGGCCGATGATCTCTTGCTTGTATTCCGGTGCCAGCATACCGCTCATCGCCTGCTTCACTTCGTCGATCAGATCATAGATGACGGAGTAGTAACGCAGATCCAGACTTTCCGCTTCGACAACGCGACGGGCAGAGGCATCGGCACGGACGTTGAAGCCGAGAATGATGGCGTTGGACGCTGCGGCCAGCGTCGCGTCGGTTTCGGTGATCCCACCTACGCCGGAGCCCACAATCTTCACTTTCACTTCGTCGGTGGAGAGTTTCTGCAACGAATCGGCAATCGCTTCCACAGAGCCCTGAACGTCGGCTTTCATCACGATGTTCAGTTCGGACACTTCGCCTTCGGTCATGTTGGCGAACATGTTTTCCAGCTTGGATTTCTGCTGACGCGCCAGTTTCACTTCGCGGAATTTGCCTTGACGATAGAGCGCCACTTCACGGGCTTTCTTCTCGTCACGCACCACGGTGGCTTCATCACCCGCAGCCGGAACACCGGACATGCCGAGGATTTCTACCGGAATGGACGGACCCGCTTCGGTAATTTCGCGGCCCAGCTCATCACGCATGGCACGCACGCGGCCATACTCGAAACCACACAGCACGATATCGCCCTTGTTGAGCGTACCTTCACGCACCAGTACCGTTGCTACCGGGCCACGGCCTTTGTCCAGGAAGGATTCAATCACCACGCCGCTTGCCATACCTTTACGGACAGCCGTCAGTTCCAGCACTTCTGCTTGCAGCAGAATGGCGTTAAGCAAATCATCGATACCGGTACCGGCTTTGGCTGATACAGGGACAAACTGGCACTCACCGCCCCACTCTTCCGGAATGATGCCGTATTGCGTCAGTTCATTTTTGACGCGATCCGGATCGGCTTCTGGCTTGTCAACCTTGTTGACCGCAACCACCACTGGCACCTTGGCCGCTTTGGCATGTTGAATCGCTTCGATGGTTTGTGGCATCACGCCGTCATCAGCAGCAACCACCAACACCACGATATCCGTTGCCTGCGCACCACGCGCACGCATCGCGGTAAACGCGGCGTGGCCCGGGGTATCCAGGAAGGTGATCATGCCATTGTCAGTTTCAACGTGATAGGCACCGATATGCTGGGTAATCCCGCCTGCTTCGCCCGCAGCCACTTTAGTGGAGCGAATGTAGTCCAGCAGTGAGGTTTTACCGTGGTCAACGTGGCCCATAATGGTCACGACCGGTGCGCGCGATTCTGCCGCAACACCCATATCACGGTCACTCATTACCGCTTCTTCAAGCTCGTTTTCGCGACGCAGGATAACCTTGTGGCCCATTTCTTCCGCCACTAACTGCGCCGTTTCCTGATCGATAACCTGATTGATGGTCGCCATGGCACCCAGCTTCATCATCGTCTTGATGACCTGAGAGCCTTTCACCGCCATTTTGTTCGCCAATTCGGCAACCGTAACGGTTTCACCAATCATCACATCACGGTTAACAGCCTGAACCGGCTTGTTAAAACTTTGCTGTAACGTACTGGGCTTACGCTTGCCTTTACCACCACGGGTTGCGGCGCGCGCCTCTTCACGATCAGCTTTATTTTCAGACAGGCGGTTGCCTTTCTTCTGCTTGGGCGCTTTAGCTGTCCGGGTGCGACTGCGAGAATTACTCTCGACTTCACGATCGTTTTCATCTTCAGCGACGCGGGCATGATGCGAGGTAGTGACGTGATAGTCAGTGCTATCCTCTTCTTCACGCGGTGTCTCGCTGGCCCATTTGGCAGCGTTCTCTTCCGCCATACGGCGTGCTTCTTCCGCAACACGGCGTGCATCTTCTTCGACTTTGCTGCGAACAGCATCTTCAGATTTACGCTTCAGTTCAGCAGCCTCAGCTTCACGGCGGGCCTTGTCTGTCGCCGGAACAGACTTTGTCGTACTATGATTATGTTGGTTGCTCAATTTGTCTTTTTCCGCTGTGTCACGCTTGGCTTTTTCAGCGGCCTCTCGCTTGGCTTGCTCTTCAGCTTCACGTTTCGCTTTTTCAGCCGCTTCACGCTGAGCTTTTGCTTCAGCTTCACGTTGGGCCTGCTCTTCAGCTTCACGTTGAGCCAGTTCTTCCGCTTCCTGCCGTGCACGCTCTTCTTCTTCAGCCTGCTGACTGTTCAGCGGATCGCGCTGAACATACGTGCGTTTTTTGCGGACTTCAATCTGCACTGATTTACTTTTTCCGCCAGTGCTCGGAATATTCAAGGTGCTACGCGTTTTACGTTGCAGAGTCAACTTACCGGCCGCAGAACCGCGTTCGCGGTTCAAATGCGCCAGCAGCGTCTCTTTTTCCTGCTGGGACACGTTATCCGATGCAGACTTGGTGATTCCCGCATCAGCAAATTGCTGTATCAGGCGGTCTACCGGAGTCTGAATCTCTACGGCCAGCGATTGTATGGTCACTTCTGTCATGCTGTTCCTTTCCTGCTACAGTGTCATTATTCGTTTTCGTCGCCGAACCAGCAGATATTACGGGCGGCCATGATCAACTCACCGGCCTTCTCATCGTTCAACCCTTCAATATCCGTCAGATCGTCAACGCCCTGCTCAGCAAGATCTTCCAGCGTACATACTCCGCGCGCGGCGAGAGTGAACGCCAACTCGCGCGGTAAACCCGGTAAACTGAGCAAATCTTCCGCCGGTTGGCCACCGCCACGGCTCTCTTCCTGCGCCAACGCCAACGTGGTCAATGCCGCTTTGGCACGTTCACGCAGTGCTTCGATGGTTTCCTCATCCAGACCATCGATCTCCTGGAGTTCCTTGATAGGCACATAGGCCAGTTCTTCAAGTGAGGAGAAACCTTCTTCTACCAGCACGGTGGCGAACTCTTCGTCGATATCGAGGTGCTTGGTAAATACGTCGATCGCCGCGTGTGCTTCCGCCTGATGCTTGGCTTGCAGGTCTTCCACGGTCATCACGTTCAGTTCCCAGCGGTCATCTGAACGGTGCTGTTTCAGCAGTTGGGAAGCCAGACGCACGTTCTGCCCGTTGCGGCCAATCGCCTGCGCCAGGTTGCCGGATTCCACGGCGATATCCATGGTGCAGGTATCTTCGTCAACCACGATGGAAACGACGTCTGCCGGTGCCATGGCATTGATGACGAACTGTGCCGGATGATCGTCCCACAGAATGATGTCAATGCGTTCGCCGCCCAGTTCGCTGGAGACGGCCTGTACACGCGCACCGCGCATACCCACGCACGCACCCACCGGATCGATACGCTTGTCGTTGGTTTTCACCGCGATTTTGGCGCGAGAACCTGGATCGCGAGCAGCCGCTTTGATCTCGATAACTTCTTCGCCAATTTCCGGCACTTCGATGCGGAACAGTTCCACCAGCATCTCAGGGCGTGAACGGCTGACAAACAGCTGTGCGCCACGCGCTTCCGGTCTTACTGAGTACAGCACGCCGCGAATGCGGTCGCCCGGACGGAAGTTTTCACGCGGCAGCATATCTTCACGGCCAATCACCGCTTCTGCGTTGTTGCCCAGATCCAACGAAATGTTGTCGCGGTTCACTTTTTTGACGACGCCGGTAACAATATCGCCTTCCTGCTCACGGAACTGATCGACCACCATGGCACGTTCAGCTTCACGTACTTTCTGCACGATAACCTGTTTGGCCGTTTGCGTGGTGATACGGTCAAACGTGACGGATTCAATCTGGTCTTCAACGTAACCGCCGAGCTCGATGCTCGGATCTTCAAATTGGGCCGCTTCCAACGTGATTTCACGCGTTGGTTGTGTCACTTCATGAACGGCAACCCAACGGCGAAACGTATCGAAATCGCCGGTTTTGCGATCGATGCAAACCCGAACGTCAATTTCCTGTTCGTATTTTTTCTTTGTCGCTGTCGCTAACGCAGTTTCCAGTGCTTCAAAAATTTTTTCGCGCGGAACGGCTTTTTCGTTGGAAACTGCTTCAACAACAGCCAGAATCTCTTTGTTCATCCTAGTTGCCTCATCCAAACTTTAAAAGTGGGGTACCAGGTTCGCCTTCTGGATGTTGCTCAGTGCGAACACTTCATCTTTGCCTTCCACTGTTACGGTAATCATCTCACCTTCAACGGATTTGATAATTCCCGCCCATTTACGACGGTTTTGTACCGCCATGCGCAACACCAGGGTCACTTCTTCGCCGAGGAAACGCACGTAATGTTCTGCGATGAATAAAGGACGATCCAGGCCAGGTGATGACACTTCCAGGTTATAGGCAACCGTAATGGGATCTTCAACATCCAGCACCGCACTCACCTGGTGGCTGACATCAGCACAATCATCAACTGTGATGCCGTCTTCACTATCAATATAGATACGCAGCGTCGATTGGCGACCACGGATAAACTCAACGCCCACCAATTCGTAGCCTAATGCTTCAACGGGTGCCGAGATCATCGCTGTCAATTTCTGTTCTAATGTGGACAAGCCCACCCCCAAGACATAAAAAAAGGGCTAAAAGCCCAGTCATGTTGTTGCCAAATAACAAAAAACCCCGAAATATCGGGGCTTTATGCAACTGGACCCTATATACCGCTACAGGCTGCGGCATTACTTCTCGCAAGGATTTTTTCAAAAAACCGCTGTGGGTGTCATACCGCCACTCACAGTTCATTTGAAAAAAAACTTAAGCGAAAGAAGTGATTTGGTTGCGGGGGCCGGATTTGAACCGACGACCTTCGGGTTATGAGCCCGACGAGCTACCAGGCTGCTCCACCCCGCGTCCGAAAACGTGGCAAATAGTACGCCGCCAACCGTGAAAATGCAAGCTATCAATCAGAGATGATGCGAGGACAAGATCTGAAATCTTCCCGTATTCTATTGAAAAGAAAAGACAGTTGTCAACCCTTGAAAAACAGCCCGCCGCGCGCTCACAAAAAACAGAGAAAAACGTCTCAATTCAGCGCAAAAACGATGAAAAAAACAGCATTAAAGTCGTATCCCATTTTTTAAGAAACTCCATTGGCAAAAAACGCTCCACATCCTGGTGATAAACGCATTTAAAACAATCAACAGCGCGTCTAATCAGCTTTAATCCTTCGCGCTGTTCACTTGCTCACTTTGTAACCCAATGAGTGCAAATGTAAATTTACCGTAAATTTAGAGTGTGATAATAAGGAAACGAAATTTACAACTATCACCATTTTTAGGAATGATGCTAATGACATCGCCTTTTTTAGTAACATCTTGTTATACGCAGCACAGCAAAATTAACACCAGGTTTAACAAACGTATCATCGCACTTTTGGTCAGCACCGCAATCACCGCCCCCACCCTGGGCGGAGAATTGCCAGGCGGTGCCTCGGTCGCAGCGGGTAACGTGTCTATTGGCGGAAACGGCAATGCGATGACGGTAACGCAGCAATCCAATACGGCCATTGTTAACTGGAACAGTTTTTCTGTCGGTCAGGGCCAATCAGTTAATTTTATCCAGCCGAGCAGTTCCTCTGCGATTCTCAATCGGGTAACCGGCGCCACTCGCTCCTCGATAGCGGGCGCGGTCACCGGGAACGGGCAGGTTTATCTGATTAACCCGAACGGAATTGCGATTACCTCCTCCGGTTCGGTCAAGGTGGGCGGCGGATTTGTCGCTTCAACGCTGGACATCAAAGATGAGGATTTCCTTAAAGGGAAACGTCAGTTTACCGGAAACGGAAACTCGGCAGAGGTGAGTAACGCCGGGATCATCAGCGTCGGGCGCGGCGGATATGCAGCGTTGATGGGAGGGAGCGTAAAAAATGACGGACTTATCAATGTACCGGTAGGCAAAGTGGGCTTGGGAGCAGCCGAGAAAGCGACCCTCGATCTCTCTGGCGATGGTTTCCTCCAGGTTGCCGTACCGAGCACTTCCGGCGTGAAAGAAGCATTGATTCAGAATAACGGGACCGTATCGGCCAACGGAGGGGCGGTTATCATGACGGCCGCAACCGCGCGCAATGCGGTACGCAACGCCATCAATCTCTCCGGCGTGGTTGAAGCCAACAGCGTGGGCGGCCAAAACGGCGCCATCACCATTGGCGGCGGCGAGGGTGGCAACGTTGCCGTATCGGGCACCGTTACCGCCACCGCGGCGCAGGGAAATGGCGGTAAGGTGAACATTACCGGCGATTCGATTGCTCTGGCGGGTGCCAAGGTGGATGTCTCCGGTAAAACCGGCGGTGGCACCGTCAACATTGGCGGTGAACGTCAAGGTAAAGGCAGCACACAGCGCGCCACAACTACCACGCTTGATGCCTCCACCGTAGTAAAAGCGGATGCGATCATCGAGGGCAACGGCGGTAACGTTGTTGTGTGGTCAGATAAGCATACCCGCTTTGCCGGCAACATCAGCGCACGCGGTGCGGGTGCTGGCAGCGGTGGCGAAGCAGAAGTCTCAGGCAAAGCGACACTCGCTTACACGGGCAAAACCGATCTGTCGGCGGACAGTGGTAAATACGGTAACCTGCTGCTCGATCCGCACAATGTGATTATCTCATCGGCCGCCGATACAGGATCGGGGTTCAGCGCCAGCGCTGATGATAGCGTCATCAATGCAGGCACGCTGCAAGGGGCGCTGGCATTGGCGAATGTGACCGTTTCAACAGGCTCCAGCGGTACACAGAGCGGTGATATTACCGTTGCCAGCAATATTGGCTGGTCCGCTGATACCACGTTAACGCTGGAGGCTGCTGGCAACATTGCCCTTAACGGCAATATCGCTGCGACCGGCACCAACGCGGGTCTGGCGCTCAATTATGGTAGTGGAAAAGACTATACGTTGCTATCGGGCAAATCCGTCACCCTGTCTGGCGCCAATTCATCACTTTCTATCGGCGGCGAGAACTACACGCTGATACGCTCGATGGCGCAGTTGGATGCCATTGATACCACCGGATTATCGGGTCGTTATGCGCTGGCACAGAATGTGAATGCCAACGGCACAACTTACAGCAATGCTCTTGTCGGAACATCGTCAGGAACTGCATTCAGCGGTATCTTCACCGGTCTTGGCAACACCCTCTCCAACCTGAAAATCAACAGTGCCGATGCGTATGTAGGGCTGTTTGGTTACAACACCGGCACCATCAGAAATGTCGCGCTGACGGCAGCGCAATTGACCGGCTCATCCGCCGCCACCTTCTATGCTGGCCTGTTGGCCGCCTATAACACCGGTACGGTGGCCTATGCCTCTGCGGCCGGTAGCTTGACGCGCACTTCCACAGCCACCACCTATATGGGTGGACTGGTTGGGCAAAATATCGGAACAGTGAAATACAGCCATTCTGGTGCCAACATCACAGCGACCAACAGTTCAAACGGTTCCTATTGGGGCGGACTGGTGGGGCAAAATAATAAAGATATTCTGCAAAGCTATGCCGATGGCACCATCAATCTCTCAGGAACATCCGGCAATGGCTCACAGAATGTCGGGGGACTAGTCGGATACAACGCGTTCGGGGCTAAAGTTAACCAGAGCTACTCTGCTGCCAATATAACCGCATCGGGTATGGGCGGTGCCGCATCCTTTATCGGAGGACTGGTCGGTTATAACGCCGGTGCATTGAATAATGTCTACACCACCAGTACCTTGAATACAGGCATTAACTCTTGGGCAGGGGGATTGGTCGGCTATAACGCAAGTGGTACTGTCGCCAATAGTTATGCCGCCGCTGTCTTTAACTACTCGACGCCGCCCTCCTTCTATGGCGGATTGATCGGATATAACGGCTTCAGCACGCTGCAAAATCTCTATTGGAATACCCAAACCTCCTCCTCGGTGGGGGTAGGCTCCGGCAGCAGCAACAGCACTGTCGTTGGGCTCACTACCGCTCAAATGAAAAACGCCAGTAACTTTAGCGGGCTTGATAGCACAGTTTGGGCACCCGCTAGCGGTTCCGCGTCCCCCGCACTGTTTGGTTTCTCAGGCGTCGTCGGTGTGGCACAGAATGCCGTTTACGGCGCGACACCCACGACAACCTACTACGGTGCCGGTTTCTGGAACGCGATAAGCGGCCGTTTAACCGATGGGCTTCAGCTTACAGACAGCGTTGGCACTCACACATTAAGCACCGCAGGGCTGACCGCTACGAGCGCGAGCGGACAAGCGGCAAGTATTATCAGCCTTGGCGGCACCGTTACGCCCGCGCTGCTGACCATCACCGCGAATAACACCAGTAAAGTCTATGGCAGCAGCTTCCCCTTCCTTTCCTACACCGCTTCCGGATTAGTCAATGGGGATTATATTACCTCGATGGGCTATACAAGCTTAGGTTTCTCCTCCACGGCCAACGTTGGCAGCTATAGTCTCGCAGTAAGTGGTGCAGGCGGTGTCGGGCTGTCCAACTATACCATCAGTTATAACAGTGGTGCTTTGAACGTCACCCCGGCGGCGCTCACCATCAGCGCTGACAACGCCAGCAAGATCTATGGCAACAGTGCAAATCTCGGTTATAGCGCCGCAGGTCTGGTGAACGGCGATACGGTTGACGGGCTGGCGCTGACCAGCGCCGGTAACGCCACCAGCGCCACTGTCGGTAGCTATGGTATCGCGGCCAGCAATGCTACCGGCAGCAAACTGGGCAACTACACCATCAGCTATAACGATGGCACGCTGACCGTAACGCCTGCGGCACTTACCATCAGCGCCGACAACGCCAGCAAGATCTATGGCAACAGTGCAAACCTCGGTTATACCACTGAGGGGCTGGTAAACGGCGATGCGGTTAATGAGTTGACGCTGACCAGCGTTGGTAACGCTACTACCGCCAACGTCGGCAGCTACAGCATCGCGGCCAGCAATGCGACCGGAACGGGTCTGGGTAACTACACTATCAGCTACAACAACGGCACGCTGACCGTCACTCCGGCGGCGCTTACCATCAGCGCTGATAACGCCAGCAAAATCTATGGCAGCAGTGCAAACCTTGGTTATACCACTGAGGGGCTGGTAAACGGTGATACGGTTGACGGACTGACGCTGACCAGCGCCGGTAACGCTGCCAGCGCCACTGTCGGCAGCTACGGTATCGCGGCCAGCAATGCTAGCGGCACTGGGCTGGGTAACTACACCATCAGCTACAACAACGGCACCCTAAGCGTGACACCCGCCGCACTGACTATCAGCGCCGACAACGCCAGCAAAATCTACGGCAACAGCGCGAATCTCGGCTATACCACCGCAGGTCTGGTGAACGGCGATACGGTTGACGGACTGACGCTGACCAGCGCCGGTAACGCCACCAGCGCTAATGTCGGCAGCTACGGTATCGCGGCCAGCAATGCGACCGGAACGGGTCTGGGTAACTACACCATCAGCTATAACGACGGCACCCTAACCGTGACACCTGCGGCACTCACCATCAGCGCTGACAACGCCAGCAAAATCTACGGCAACAGCGCGAATCTCGGCTATACCGCCGCAGGACTGGTCAACGGTGATAAGGTTGACGGGTTAACCCTGACCAGCGCCGGTAACGCCGCCAGCGCCAATGTCGGCAGCTATGGTATTGCAGCCAGCAACGCCACGGGCAGCAAACTGGGCAACTACACCATCAGCTATAACAATGGCACGCTGACCGTTACCCCGGCGGCACTTACTATCAGCGCCGACAATGCCAGCAAGGTCTACGGCAACAGTGCAAACCTCGGTTATACCGCAGTAGGTCTGGTGAACGGCGATACGGTTAACGGGTTAACCCTGACCAGCGCCGGTAACGCCAGCACTGCCAACGTTGGCAGCTACGGCATCACCGCCAGCGATGCAACCGGCAGCAAACTGGGTAACTACACCATCAGCTATAACAATGGCACGCTGACTGTTACCCCGGCGGCACTCACTATCAGTGCCGATAACACCAGCAAGATCTACGGCAACAGTGCAAATCTCGGTTATACCACCGCAGGTCTGGTGAACGGCGATACGGTTGATGGGTTAACCCTGACCAGCACCGGTAACGCCAGCACCGCCAACGTCGGCAGCTACGGCATCGCCGCCAGCGATGCAACCGGTAGCAAACTGGGCAACTACACCATCAGCTATAACGATGGCGCACTGACCGTAACCCCGGCGGCACTCACCATTAGCGCCGATAACGCCAGCAAGCTTTATGGTCAAACAGCAACCCTCGGCTATCAGGCTAATGGACTGTTGAACGGGGATACCGTCGAGTCGGTAACCGTATCAAGTTCAGGTGCCGATCGTTCTGCGGCGGTGGGTCAATATGCTGTCGTGGCTGAAAATGCGCTGGGCGATCGCCTTGCCAACTACAACATTACCTATGTAAATGGCGCACTAACCGTCGACCTGCCGATCCCCACGGATTTACCGCTCGCTGCCAATATTGGTAACCGTTTCGCTACCCAAAACCTGACGCAACAGCTCACCGGCTCAAGCATGGTGGTAACGCACGATGCCACTACAGCCTCAACGGCATCGGGACAAACGGATAGCAGCAGTGCCAACAATGACGTCATGGCCACCGTCGAGCCTCGCCTTGCAGGCGCGGTATGTATGTTAGGCGCGGACTACGCACTTTCTTGCTCAGGCAAATAATAAAAAGAGATTTTTGATGCGAGTATCATCTTTGTTTTCACCAGCATTTTTGTCACCGACGCTGCTCAGCCTGTGCATCGGTATCGGCCTCAGCACCAGCGCAGCATCGGCTGCGCCATCGGCGGGCCAGTTAGCACAACCTACTTACGCCCCCGTGCAGCAACGGGATAGCGGGCGGATCACCTTGCCTGCAACCACGGGTCTGCATGCGCCGCAAGGTTCAGAGCAGTTGTACGTTGTGCCATCAGGCATCATCGTTGAGGGTGGCTATCCTGAACTGGCGCAAGAAACAGCCCGTATTGAGTCCACGCTCAAAGGCAAGCGCGTTTCGGCTGCCCTGCTATTTGCTGCGGCACGAGAGTTGGAAGCCGCGTATGCCAACGCAGGCTACCTGCTAACGCGCGTCACCTTGCCACCTCAGCAAATTAATGACGGCGCGCCGCTGAGGGTGATTATCACCGATGGCTTTATTGAAAAAATCGATGCCTCCGCCTTTCCGATCACGGCCCGCCGCCGGATGGAAAGCGTGCTGGCTCCGCTTGTGGGAGAAAAACGCCTTACGCGTAGCCTGCTAGAACGTCGTTTACTGCTGGCGGGCGATACGCCGGGCGTAATGCTCAAATCAACCCTGCAACCGGGAAGCAAACCCGGATCCACCGTGTTGATCGTCGATGGGCGTTATAACCCTATCACCGGGAGCGTCTCACTCGATAACGGGCAGTCCGATGAGCTCGGCAAATATTCACTCGGCGTCGGCGGAGAGCTCAACAACATCACCGGTTTGGGCGATCAGCTCTATATGCGTTTGAACGGTTATCCACGCGGCGATGATGCCATCATGGACAGCGAGCCGCGCAGCCGCCAGTTTGCGCTTGGGCTTGTCGTCCCCTTAGGCACCGACGGTTTCTGGCTAAACCTTGAAGGGGTTGATAGCCGCACCAAACCGACATCGGAAACAGCTGTCACCACCCGCGATCGGTATCACCGTTTTTCAACCCGCGTGGGGTACCATTGGCTGCGCGCCCGCGATATCAATACCTCGACGCTGGTGGCTTTTGATATTCAGAATGAGCAGCAGGATCTGCAACTCAACAATCTCGATATCCCGTTTACACAGGATAAGCTCCGCATCTTGCGTGTGACGCAGTCGTTCGATGTCACAACGGATTACGCCTCCCGCTTTTCTTCCTCCCTGACCGCCTCTTTCGGCATCGATGGGCTCGGAGCCAGAAAGGGAAGCGTTGACCTCCCCATGAGCAAAGACGGTGCCAAACCCGATTTTCAAAAATTGGAATTGACCATGAACTACAGCCAGGGGTTGGCTGACGGCAAGGTGCAGCTCTCACTGGCTGGATTGGCACAAACGGCATTTAACAACGTATTGCCCTCTTCCGAGCAAGTCTCTATGGGCGGTTCAAGTTGGATCTCCGCTTTCGACGCTGGCACGATGAGCGGTGACAGTGCGTTGATAGGGCGCGCAGAAGTGGGTCTGCCACAGCCATTAGGCGCATTTTCCTGGGCACCAACCTTTGGAAATGCACTGATGCCTTACGCCTTTGGCTCACTGGGCACCGTTGGGCTCTCAAAACCGACAGCGTTAGAACAAAAAGAAGTGCACGGTAGCGCTTACGGTCTGGGTTTACGTCTGAGTACCAGCCAGATAGCCAGCCCTAACAGCGCCATGGTCTCCGTTGAATATGCCCGAGGTAAACAAAGCGGCGAACCTGATGACGATCGTGTCAATCTGCGCGTACTAACCTTCTTCTGATCCCTTTGTTAATCCGCATGCCTTATAGGTATGCGGATTTTTTCCGCACTCCTCACCACAACCGCAGGCATATACCACCACGTAGCGATCTCTACTGATTACCTACCACTTTATTATGGGATTAGATTTTTCACTCAGATACATTTTGGCTACATCTCTTCATTAGAAACGATTAATTAGTGATAAATTGCCCATTTTACCGCTATACGCTCCACTAGACTGCATCCAACGATTGCCATATTGCACTCTACCTATGTGATATTTCTATTTGGTGTTGAAAAGACGCAATGCTCCGTGACGGTTGATGTGAGCGCGCTGTGATAGATACCTATTTACACATCATATTAAATAGCGATCACACAGGGAAAGGTGTAGCAGATAGGTTGACACAAACTACCGCATTCAATTGCAGATACTTTATCAGGTGGTTTTTATTTCCCTATTCTTTAACGTAATCATTTTATCTTTATCATTAAAAGCAAGGTACAACTTATGGCTGTTATATAGCATCTTACTTCAGCATCACTCTATAGAGGGCAAAAAAAACGCCCCATTATAATATGTTAAAAAATATTGCAGAGATAGATTATTGCCTGGCTACTTCACCCTCAAAAGGTTCCCTAGAATGAAAAAAAATAGATTGCTGTTTTATATCGTACTGGCGATTATCCTAGGTATTATCGTCGGTGGAGCTTGTCACACGTACCTGCGTATTGATGAAGCCAAAAATATTGCTTCATATTTTAACCTGATCACCGATGTATTCCTCCGTCTGATCAAAATGATCATCGCACCGCTGGTATTTGCCACTCTGGTTTCAGGATTAGCCAGCATGGGAAATTCCTCATCTGTAGGACGCATTGGTTTAAAAGCCATGGCGTGGTTTGTCAGCGCCTCTCTCGTTTCACTTTTCATCGGTATTCTGTTCGCAAATATATTTCAACCAGGCGTCGGTATGAACCTGGAGATCCCGGCGGCAACAGCCACAATTGATACTGGGATGAACGTGACAGGCTTTACGCTGAAAAGTTTTATTAGTCATATCTTCCCACGCAGCATCGTCGAAGCCATGGCAAATAATGAGATCTTACAAATTCTCGTGTTCTCATTGTTTTTTGGTTCTGCGTTAGCTTACGTCAAAGGGCAAAGTAAGCACGGCGTAAGCATGGAAAAGATGATTGAAGAATTGGCCAAAGTGATGTTTCGTATCACAGACTACGTGATGCGCCTGGCTCCGCTTGCTGTCTTCTCCTCACTCGCATCGTCAATCACAACACAAGGAATGGGCCTGCTGTTTGATTTTGGTAAATTGATTGGTGAGTTTTACCTCGGTCTACTGCTGTTGTGGGCATTGATGCTGGGCGTCGGTTCATTGTTTCTGGGTAAAAATGCAACGTGGAATCTGGCGCGATTGTTACGTGAACCGTGCATGCTGGCATTTGCTACCGCAAGCAGTGAAGCGGCCTATCCTAAAACCATGGATGCACTCGATACCTTTGGCGTGCCGAAGAAAATCACCAGTTTTGTTCTGCCATTAGGGTATTCGTTTAATCTTGTGGGTTCCATGATCTACCAAGCGTTTGCCATCCTGTTTATCGCTCAGGCTTACAACATCCATCTGGATCTGTCACAGCAAATCATGATTCTTCTGACGCTGATGATAACAAGCAAGGGAATGGCAGGTGTCGCTCGTGCAGCCGTTGTTGTCGTAGCCGCGACATTACCGATGTTCAATTTACCGGAAGCTGGCATTTTGCTCATCATTGGTATCGATCAGTTCCTTGATATGGGGCGTACAGCGACCAACGTCATTGGAAATGGTATCGCTACCGCTGTCGTTGCCAAACTGGAAGACGATTATGACCATTCCGAAGAGGAAACAATATTGGTAATGGCAGAAACAAAATCCAGCTGATTTATACATAGAAAAATCGAAACGATAATAGACGTGCTATTGCCCGCCTATTATCGTGCGAATGGAGACGAGATACAGTGATTAATGTACTGATTGTTGACGATAATATGCCGGTCGCAGAATTAAACCGGATCTACGTCAACCATGTTCGCGGATTTAACTGCTCAGGAATAGCCTCTTCGCTCATACAAGCAAAATGTTTCTTAGCACAGGATGAACCTAAGGTCGACCTTGTGCTACTCAATCAAAACATCCCCTATACCCATGAAGGCAGCTTACTTTCTGAGCTGTGTGAGGAGAATGACCATGTCCATGTCATGCTTATCGCTTCCAAAAAAGACTGTCATGTCCTCAACCAAAAAGATGCCCCGTATGCTCACCGCATGGTTGATTGGTTATTAGCGCCTTTTCAATTCACCCGGCTTGAGCATAATTTAAGTGCCTATCGGGAAAAATTAGCGGTATATAGACAATGGGCAAGTGATACACCCGTTTTAATCCCAACAGCATCACGTGCATTACCCAAAGGGCTAACGAACGTGACATTACGCATCGTGTTTGCTTGGATTAAAAGCAATCAAGAGCAAGCCTTCTCCACCAAAATGCTGGCAAACGCTATCGGTTTATCATGCGTATCTTGTCGAAAATATCTGCTCTATCTTTCTGAAAAACAGATGCTTACTGCACAGTTTCACTATGGCACCTCAGGAAGGCCTATGTATATGTACCGCTTATTCTCTCATTCCGCTCAGTAATCAGCATAGTAGCGCTATCACCGGGAGCGTTGGCGAATACCGCCACCTAACGGTTTGTTCTGGTTCACCTTCGCAGCCAATGTATCTTGCAGAGCCTTAATCTTAGAAGATATCTCCTGCTTGCGGGCTGGTGCCTCATGCTGAGCCGAAGCGTGGTCAGTAACAGGCGGTCGCGCATCAAAACGCTTAGCCATCTCACGCACATGTCCCGCGCCAGGGCTGATGGTGCGACGGGTAGCGGACAGGTTGTTGGAGGAAGCCCGGGAAGAGGCATGATGCGGCACAGCGGGGGCGTCCGATGCGTTCAGCGCGCCATTAGTCTCGACACGCTGCCACGTTGTCGGTTGCGCCAGATCGCTGACAGGATATTTCGAGATATAATTCCCGGAGGCATCGACTGAAACAAATGCCTTAAACCGCTCAGCGTGCTCGCCGGAAAGGAGTAATTTTGCCTGGGCTTTATCACCATTGAAAAAGGTTTTAAGTGTATTACCTGTCATCATCGCGCTGATATTACGTTGCGGATTCGCGGTCATTTTTTGGCATAGATCGGCCAGACTTGTGAATGTTAGCGTTTTGTCTTGCAAAACTTTCATGGCGGTTTCACCACGGAACTCCCCATTCGTTCCAGGACGCATATCAATCTTCACCTTGGAGATCGCCCGTCCTTCCATAGGATTGGTGATAAATAAGAGATCGTTACCCTGTCGAACCAGTGAAATAGGCTTGTTGAAATAGATGTAATCGCCCTGGCAACGGATATTGTCGCTGCTAAACAAATGGCTCGTTGGATTTTTAAGGAGGTAATCAGAAATCATTTTTTCATCGCTGTCGATACTGCTAGCACTACTATTAGACTTTCCGTCGTTAAACAGTGGGCTCAAGATGCTTTTTGCCGTCACGATATTGGCTCTCTCGTGATAGACCATTGCTACCACCGGGTCCATTTTGCAAGCCGTTCCATCATTAGCGGAAGCCTTTTGCATCGGCATACGCGAGGGAGTGGACGCATCCCTTCCCCATTTGGCTGTAATGCCTTTGAAAACGTCACCGATACCGACAAATACTTTTTTTACAGTATGAGTAAAGGCACAAGAACGGTTGCTGATGCCCGATAAGAGCTGTTGCCATTTACCCTTCGGTGCCGCTTTTTGGGGTTCAGTACGCGTATTCACACCACCGTCTCCGATGCTGGTGGCCCTTGCTCCATTCACTCGCGTTGATTGTATGATCCCGCTATTGTTTACCGTCATTACGCTTGTACCTCTCGTTAATTACTCATCATTTCATGACTTACAACTATGTAGATTGCCAATAGAGCGGCAACATGTGTGACGATGATTATTTCATAACCAGCACAATGAAATTTTAAGGGAACGCCTTTACGCGATGAGGCGTAAACAAAACGCCTATCACGTATAGGGTCGGGTTTGAAGCGTGCGTTTGCGGAAAGATCGCTGTCACAAGGAATTTTTACCGGAACCGATCGTCACCCTCTTCCGACTTTGGCCCCATTTGCTATACTGCGAAACATTAAAATACAAACAATTAACAGAACGTAACACCGAATTCCATCGTGTATTCTCGGTGTTAATCACGACCTTCGCAGCAAAGGCAGGCGAGAGTGAATAGAGTTAACATGTTGGGTTACCGCTGTACGGTAGGTCTGCTTTTTCTTGGTTCACTGCTTCAGCCAGTACGGGCGAATGTGTCGGATCCGCTTCTCGCCCCCACTGTCGCCAGCGATACGCCGATGAACCGCACCGATAATCAAGCGCGCGGCATTTTGGTCGCGGTCGATCAGGCCACCCTCTCCAGCGATCTGCCGGGACGCATTGTCGAGATGCCGTTCAAGGAGGGGGAAGCGTTCAAAAAAGGCGACGTAGTCGTGCGTTTTGATTGCGCCATTTATCAAGCCCAACTCAACGCATCGCAAGCGGCAACGCGGGCGGCAGAGGCTGAACTGAACCAAAATCAGCAGTTGGCCCAGTTGAAATCCGTTGGTAAACACGCCGTGGCATTGTCCGCCGCCCATCTTGCGCAGGCGCAGGCGGAAAGCCAGGTGTACCAGATTCAGGTCAATCGTTGTCGCATCAACGCCCCCTTCGACGGACAAGTCGTTAAACGCCGCGCTCAGACCTATGAGAGTGTCGCGCAAGGCGCACCGCTGCTGGATGTCGTGAACAACCGCCATCTGGAAATTAACTTACTGGTTTCGTCACGCCTGCTGTCAGTGTTAAAACCCGGTTTAACCTTCACGTTTACACCTGACGAAACCGGCAAACCGCTGCAAGCCACAGTAGCAAGACTGGGTGCGCGCATTGATGAGAGCAGCCAGACCCTCGGTCTGACCGGATCCCTGGCGCATCCCGATCAGAGCCTGATGGCAGGAATGAGCGGTACTGCGCAGTTCCCGGAGGCGAAGTGACCAGCCCCGCCTCGCCTACCACGGCCAGTGCCGCGGTATTCGCCCGTTTTCTCGACGTCGAAAGGCAGGCTCGTGCGGCGGCCACCAGCGAAGAACTGGCCTACTGCATCGTCAACGATAGCCAACCGCTGTTTGGCTTTCGCCATGCCGCCCTGATCGTCAATGGACGGGTACGCGCAGTGACCGGCGTTACGCAACCGGCGCCCCATGCGCCGTTTGTCGCGTTTATCGAGCGAGCTTGCACCCAGTTGCAAGCAGCAGATAACGACACATTTCGGCAATGCTCGGTGATCGAAGCCACACAGCTTGATGAGCAGAGCCGTCGTGACTGGCAAGCGTTATCCGCTCCCGAAGCGCTGTGGTCGCCGCTAACCGATCGTAAAGGAAACACCTTTGGAGCCATCTGGTATGCGCGTGAGCAGCCGTGGCAGAACGCCGATCGGGTTCTGGCAGAGCAGCTTGGCGGGGCCTTTAGCCACGCCTGGCTGGCGCTTGAGCCGCAAACCTCGCGCTGGCGCAAGCGCCGGGCTGGCTGGAAAATCGCCGTGCCACTGCTACTAATAGTTGCCTGCCTGTTTATTCCGGTGCGTCAGTCTGTGCTCGCACCCGCGGAAGTGGTCCCTCATCAGGGCCGCGTCGTGGCGGCTCCACTGGATGGCGTGATTCAATCTTTTGTCGTGCAACCGAACCAACGCGTCCATCAGGGCGACGTGCTGGTGCGTTTTGATGACACCACCCTAAAAGCGCAAGCTGACGTGGCGGAGCGAGCGCTCAACGTCGCCGAAGCGGAATACCGCGCTAGCTCGCAGCGTGCGTTTCAGGATGCGGATTCCAAAGCGCGTCTGGACTTCCTGTCTGCTCAGGTAGCGCAAAAGCGCGCCGAGCGTGATTATTCCACTGCCCTGCTTAACCGAGCGGAGATTCGGGCCGACCGTGACGGTATCGCCGTATTCGCCGACGCGGACCGTTGGACGGGTAAACCCGTGCGCACCGGCGAACGGTTGATGGAACTGGCGGACCCGATGCTGGCCGCATTGCGTATCGAGCTGGATGTCGGCGATGCCATTCAATTGCAGCAGGATGCACCGATTACGCTGTTCCTCGACAGCGATCCCCTGACGCCCCACGCGGCGCAGTTGTCGCGTATCGCCTATGAATCAGAGCAGACACCGGCAGGGAATCTGGCTTACCGACTGGATGGTCGCTTTACCGACGCACCGCCGCGTATTGGCCTGCGCGGTACGGCTAAACTGTCTGGCGACTACGTTCCATTGGCGGTTTATCTGTTCCGTCGGCCGCTGGCCGTGATCCGTCAGGCTATTGGGCTATGAATCCGCTGTTGCCAGCACTGCGCGCCGATCTTCAATTGACAGAATCCGCCCCCGGCAGCAACGGCGCACCACAATGGGTGCTTTCCGATCCGATCACCGGGCGTTACTTCACGCTGGCACCGTCCGCGATCCGGATGCTGCGCTATTGGTCGCTGCGCCATCCGCAGCAGATTCTGGCCGCAGCCAATCAGGAACCGGGTTTGCCGCTGCGGGTAAAGGAGCTGGAGCAACTGTTGCAGTTTTTGCGTCAGCACGATTTGGTTAGTTCCGGGGATGCCGAGCAGCGCCAACGCTATCTGGACAAAGCGCGCGCCCTGCATACCCGTTGGTGGAAAAAGATACTGCATCAATATCTGTTTTTTCGCATTCCGCTGTGGCGTCCGGACCCGATTCTCAATCGTTGCTGGCCCTGGTTACAGCGCTATGGCACGCCTTTTCTCATTGGCGTGTTTCCGCTGCTATTGGCGTTGGGCCTGTTTCTGGTCAGCCGTGACTGGGTGCGCTATACCCACGCGTTTCCTCATCTGTTCAGCCTGTCCGGCATGGCGGTGTTCGGTGTCTCTCTGGTGTTCGCCAAATTTATTCATGAGCTAGGCCATGCCTTCATGGCCAAACGGGCCGGCTGTCGGGTGCAAAGCATGGGGGTGGCCTTTATTGTCATGTTTCCCTTGTTTTATACTGACGTCAGCGATGCCTGGAAACTTAAGGATCGGCGCTCACGCCTGTTGATTGGCGCTGGCGGCATTCTGGCCGAAATGCTGCTGGCCGGGATTGCGCTGTTGGTTTGGGCGTTGCTGCCCGATGGCCCGATGCGCACCGCGGCCTTTATGCTTTCCAGTGCAACCTGGGTCACCACGCTGGCGGTAAACCTGAACCCCCTGATGCGCTTTGACGGTTACTTTTTACTGAGCGATTTCTGGCGCGTGGAAAACTTGCAGGAGCGTGCTTACGCCCTATGCCGTTGGCGACTGCGTGAAAGCCTGTTTGGCTACGGACATCCGCCGCCGGAAACCTGGTCACCTGACCTGCAACGTAAACTGCTTATCTGGGGATACGCCTCGTGGATCTGGCGTTTCTTCCTGTTCTTTGGCATCGCATTGGTGGTGTACCACTTTTTTATCAAGGTGATCGGTATCGGCCTGATGCTGATTGAGATTGCCTGGTTTATCGCGTTGCCTATCTTAAAAGAAGCTTATATCTGGTGGTCTATGCGGTCATCCATACAGCCTGCATCCCTGCTGCGCGCCATCCTGTTTTGCCTGTTGGCGCTGCTTGTCCTGCTTTATCCCTGGCGCGGTAGCGTGCATATCCCGGCAGTACTGGAAGCCGCCAACGTCAGCACCCTTTACTCACCGCTGCCCGCACAGGTAAAACGCCTCTATGTTACCGATGGTCAGCAGGTTAATGCCGGAGATATCCTGCTGGAGCTGGGATCCAGCGACCTCGATTATCGCCTCGATATTGAACGCCAGCGTATTGCACTGTTGCAACAGCAGTTACGGCGGGGAGCCGCTCGTCAGGAGACGGCCAGTGAAACGCAGGTGTTCGACAGGCAATTGGCGGAATCACTGGCTCGCTACCGGGGCTTGGCTGCGCAACAGCAACGCCTGGTGCTACGCGCACCGCAAGCCGGGGTAGTGCGTGACATTGCCCGGGATACCACCCTTGGCCGCTGGGTAACCGCGGATACGCCCCTGTTACGGGTCATAGACCCCCTTCAAGGACGAGTGATGGGTTATATTCCCGAAGATCGCCTGACACGCGCTCAGCAAGGTATGGAGGGCGTCTTCCTCGCCGATGACCCGGCCTTTCCACGTCAGGCAGTGCGCTTAGCCACGATTGCGCCTACCGGTAGCGCTTATTTGCAACAGGAAATGCTGGCGTCTGACCGCCATGGCCCCATTGCTGTTCGCCGCGACAATCAGCAATATCCCCAACCGGTACAGGCGCACTACAGCGTGCGCTTCACGCTGATGTCGCAAACCCCATTGCCACAGCAACCTTTACGCGGCAGCGTTATTTTACAAGGCGAGAAAGAATCGTTGTTGGGTGCAGCGTGGCGACGTATCGCAGCGTTGGGAATAAGAGAGAGCGGATTTTAATTCCGGATAAAAAATCATCACATGTAATTACATTTCAATGCGTTACCTATTTTATTAGATAATGAATACCACACATTAACTGAGATAATTCGGTTATTCCCGCGTATACCCCCTATCAAGCCTGGGGAGTGTTTTAAATAAATTAAAATTTTCTCTCTAACACTAACAAATCAAAAACGCTGAGCTATGGTGTTTAGATAGCAATTATTTCTGCATTTTAGTCCTTATTTAAAATAATAAGAAAGCTAATCATTTTTTACATCCATGTTGTTCCCTAAAGACGAGTTTTTCGCAAGGAGAGTCAATATGAAATTCACTGCATCGTTATTTGCCAAAACTGCGCTGGCAACCTCTCTGGCTGTTGTCTTACTGCACCCGGAAGAGGCTTCTGCATGCGCGGCAGACCCGCTAACCGGGTCTGTCTGCTATATGGTCACCGATTTCTGCCCGCAGGGATACCTGCCCGCACAAGGACAAATTCTCTCGATCAATGCCTATCAGGCGCTTTTCACACTGGTCGGCAACACCTTCGGCGGAAACCAGGCACAAGGCACCTTCGGTATTCCTGACCTGCGCGGCAGGAGTGCTGTCGGCGTCGGCCAAGGGCCGGGGTTGAGCACCATCACCCGTGGGCAAGTGATGGGGACGGAAAGCATCGCGCTCAACACCAGCAATCTGGCACCGCACACCCATGTCGTCACCAAGGTGCAGCCGACTGCGGATAACGTCACCATACCGGCCGTGCCAGGTACGCTGAGCGTCACCGCCAGCCTGCCGCTTTCCACCACGATACCCAGCAGCGGCACCGCCGTACCCGCGGCAGGGACTAACTATCTGTCAGTGATAAGCGCCACGGTGCCAGTGGGTGCCGGCAACCAGAATGCCACTTTCAAAGGGCCCTATGTGCAGACCAAACCACCTGTCGGTTCCAAGCTGGAGGCCGATGTTGCCGTTACGGGTTCGCCTACCATCCCGGCGTTTTCGTTCAAGGTGCCTGACGTCTCAGTCGGCGTGACCGGCTCCGGCGCGGCCTTCTCGGTTCGAGACCCAGCGTTAGGGCTGACCGCCTGCATCGCCGCACAAGGAATTTACCCACAGCGTCAGTAAGTGTTATCCCCTAGACCCTATTGGCAACATCAGGTCGATAGGGTTTTTTTTGCAATGATCTGCCACTCACGGTTATTAACCTGGCATTGCCAAAAGACGCTCTATTTTTTTAGCACCGATTGCTAAATTTACATTTCCAAGGATAAGTTTTTAACTTAGATTTACACCAAGACAACAAAACAATCATGTGGCAACTTTTTTTCGCTGTTTTGTTACGTGAGGTTTAGCGTCTCCCCTTCCGATTGTGATCACCAGGCAATGATTTTGGGAGTATTTTTATGCTATGGCGCCATTTGTTACAAACCCGCAGAAACAGCGACCGAAACACTGCCGCATTCAATGCTACCTCACCGACCCCACTCGGGGTGCTACTTGAAGCACGCATGATGTTTGATGGTGCTGTCGCCGCCACTGTCGCCCAGACGGACACCGCGTCATCGGCACCGGATGCCAACGCCACCGCCGCGAACGACAGCAGCGACGCGCCCCATGCAGGGGACGGTACCCAGACGCAAAATAGCCAAACCGATCACACCAACAATCACGATGACAGCAGCGGTACCAGCGATATTGCGGTCGTCGGCGAAACAGTACGTAAAGAAGTGGTGTTTATCGATACCTCTGTCACCGATTACCAAACGCTGGTGGATAACGTCCCGGCGGGCATTGAAGTCGAGCTGTTTGACGGCAGCAAAGATGGCCTCAGCCAGTTGGTGCAGTGGGCACAAAGCCACAACGGCTATGACGCCATCCATATTCTGAGCCACGGTTCAGAAGGGGAAATCCAGTTAGGCAGCCTGACGCTAAACAGCGACACCGCTAACACCCGTGCCGCCGATCTCGCCACCTTGGGTGCCGCGCTAACAGATTCGGGGGATTTGCTGATTTACGGTTGCGACGTGGCGCAGGACTCCGGGCAAAGTTTCGTCACGCTGTTGGCACAGCTCACTGGCGCTGATGTGGCGGCCTCCAGTGATACTACGGGTGCCAGCGGACTGGGCGGCGATTGGGTTTTGGAAAGTCAGAGCGGCAGTATCGAAACCAGCGCAATACATATTGACGGTTATCGCCACACGCTCGATGTCAGCGGTACCACGGTCGATTTCCTGATTGACGATTTTCCCTTTTCCACTGGCACAGTGGGTTCCGGGGTCGAACTGTTTCTTGATGGCGGGTTTGATGTCGACAATTCCAACTGGTACGCCGATATCGACCCCGTCCACTCGACCATTACCATGGTCATGCTTAATGGCATCTACGCCAGCGACGGACTGGAATCGTTTGATTTTACCTTCTCCGGCAGCACGCTACTGGCTATCACCTCAGTCACCAAGGACAACGCAGCAACTACCAGTGCGGCGGATATCTCTGCCACGGTCAATGGCAATGATAAAACCATCACCTTTCACGTCAACACACAAAACACCAGTGGTGACGGCGTACTGGTGTGGCACTTTACCTCCACCAATTCGGGTCAATCTGCCGATAATGCCCCCACGGCCAGCGGCAGCGGGACCAACCCCACGTTCACCGAGAACGGCGCAGAAGTCGGTGTGTTTACCGGCATCAGTGTCGACACCCATGACACAGGGCAAACCTTCTCCAGCGCGGCATTTACCGTCAGCAACGTGGCGGGCAGCACCGAATACCTGACCATTCACGGCATCAATGTCGCGCTCAGCAACGGTAACAGCGTCTCGCTCGGCAGCGGTTTTGGCACCGCCAGTGTCAGCCTGAGCGGCGGTATCGCCACCGTCAGCATCACCGGTGCCACGCTAAGCAACAGCGACATGGGCAGCCTGCTGTCCGGCATAACCTACGGCAACAGCAGCGACAACCCCGGCAATGCCACACGCACGGTCACGCTAACGCAATTGACCGATTCCGGCACCAGCAACAATACCGTTGCGCCGAATATCAGCAGCGAAGTCACCGTGGTACCGGTGAACGATGCACCGACCGATATTACGCTCTCCTCCACCACCTTTGCGCAATCGCTCGGCAGCAACGGGACTGTCGCCACCCTGACGGCGACCGATGTGGATTCCAGCGTGTTTACCTACAGTCTGGTCAGCGGTAACGGCAGCACCGATAACGCCCTGTTCACCATTAGCGGCAACACCCTGAAAGCGGTCAACGCCAACGGCATGGCGGCGGGCACCTACTCGGTACGCTTGCAAGTGTCTGATGGCGAAGCCACCTATGACAAGGTAGTGACGCTGGTGGTAGCCGATGATATCGCCCCGACGTTCGACCAGTCGCCAGCGGTCTCCAACGCCACAGCGGGCGGCTTCAATCTCAGCGGCAGCGTCAGTGAGGGGGGGAATGTCTATTATGTGGTGGTGGCCGATGGTGCCAGCGCGCCGACCGCCGCACAGGTAATTGCCGGGCAAAATGCCGCAGGGGGTTCCGCCCCCGCCTCGGGCAGCCAGGTGCTGAACAGCGCGCCCTACAATTTCAGCTTTACCTTGACCGGCCTTGCCGCCAGCACCGCGTATGATGTGTATGTGGTGGCCAGGGACAGCGCGGGTAATAATACGGTCAGTGTGGTCAAGGTGGATGCCACCACGGCCAGCGCAGGCCATGCGCCGACATTGAGTGCCACCGGCAGCAACCCGGTGTTTATCGGCGGGATGGCGGGCTCAGTTGATCTGTTCAGCGGCGTGCTAGCCAATACCAACGACAGCGGCCAGACCTTCAGTTCGCTGACCTTGACCGTTTCCAATGTCACCGACAGCGGTGAATTTATCAACGTTGGCGGCAACAATATCAATCTGAGCGCCAACAGCAGCGGCACTCTGACCGGTATCGGCAACTACAGCGTGATACGCTCCGGTAACACCGTCACGCTGCAATTAAGCGGCATGAGCGCCAGTAACAGTGAGATCGCCGGGTTGGTAGATGGCTTGCGCTATGGCAATAGCAGCGCCAGTGTCACCGCAGCAGCCCGGGAGATCACGTTGAACGCCGTCAACGATAGCGGCAGCAGCAACAACAGTGCGGCACTTAATGTCACTTCATCGGTGAATGTGCTGGCCAGCAATGGCGCGTTGTATGTCACCTCAGGCAACGACACCGGCGCTGATTCCGCCTTCGGCAGTTCCCTGCAAGAGGACGCCAATGACGGCGGCGGACTCAGCCTACGCGAAGCACTGTATTGGGCCAACCAGACAGTCGGCGTCGACCGCATCGTATTCCAGACCGACGTCACCCTGGCCAGTTCACTGCTGTCACCGACAGATACCCTGTTGATTGACGGCCAGAGCTTCACCCTGAATGGCGGTGGCTACTCCGGTTTTCAGATTGTCACCGGATCCATCACCCTGGCGATCCAAAATCTGACGCTAACGAATTTCACCACAGACTACAGTGACAGCACCGGCGGCGTGTTGGGCTTGAGTTACAGTGCCAGCGATGTCAACTTCCGGCTGTACAACGTCGATATTTCCGGCAACCGTGACACCGCCTTTGGCAACGGGATGATCGACTTGAACGCTCTCGCCCCCGGCAGCTACAACATCGATCTGGATCGGGTCAATATTCACGATAACTTGATGATTGGCAATCTGAATGAAGGTGTGATCAGGCTGTTCGTGTCGAGTACCCAGCAAAACGTCTCCTTGTCGATCAGCAACTCAGCCATCCACAACAATACCGGTATCAACCCGGCGGGCAGCACCTTCGGTGTGGCCGGTCTCTGGCTAACGGGCAACCAAGGCAATCCCACTACCACCTATCTGAGTCTGGCAAACACCACCATCACCGGTCAGGACACCGGCATCGTGTTTGAATTCATTAACAATGCCCTCAGTTGGGTCGCCAGCGTGCGCAATTCCATCATTACCGGCACCAGCCAGGATATTGTAGCCTACACCCCAATAGGACAACCGGGTGGCGGCAGCTACACCCTGTACGGCGGCAACAACATTCTGAGTGGCAGTGTGGATCAGGTGTCGTCATCCGATCCGCGACTGGCCGCCACGGCCAGCAACGCCATCAATCAGGGCAGCCGATTTTATGTTACTGGCGAGACGGATGTGCGCGGGCTGGATCGCGTTCGTCAGGGCGGTGTGGATATCGGTGCCTATGAATCACAGTTTGCTTCCGGCACCGCCCCGCAGGTCGATTTGAATGGCAGTACCACTGGCACTAATTACACCACCACGGTGCCAACATCCGCTGCTACGGGCATTGCGGTGACGGATGCGTTGGCAACCCTGAGTCAAACCGACGGGGATTCCCGCCTCTGGACACTGACGCTCAGTTTGGCCGGGACGACAAACGGCAATAGTGAGTCCTTATCCCTTTCACAGCAGGCGTTACTCGCCGCCCATGCTGCCGGTATCAACGTCACCGGTAATGGTAGCCAGACGGTGACACTGACGGGCGGTGCGACGGTGGAAGCTTTCCAGATCGCGCTGCGCGCCATTGTGTATAACAATGCTGCCGTAACGCCGACGGCGGGTAGCCGTACCGTGTCGGTCACGGTCAACGATGATGCCACCAGCACCGCGACCTCCACCTTGACGCTGATCGCAGGGAATCCACCGGTGGTGGCGACCCCGATCCCGGCGCAAAGCGTGGCGCAGGGAGGTAGCCTGAACTTCACCGTACCGGCAGGCACCTTTAGCGATCCGGACGGAGATACGCTGACACTCAGCGCCACACTGGCAGACGGCACGGCACTGCCAAGCTGGCTGTCATTTAATCCGGCTACCAGTACCTTCTCGGGCACCCCCGCCAATGGTGATGTTGGCAGCCTGACCATCAAGGTTACCGCCACCGATGGCAGCAACGCCTCGGTCAGCACCACCTTTGGCCTGACCGTCACCAACGTCAATGATGCACCGGTGGTTGCAACCCCGATCCCGGCACAAAGTGTCGATCAGGAGAGCAGCCTGAACTTTACCGTACCGGCAGGCACCTTTAGCGATCCGGATGGGGATACCCTGACGCTCAGCGCCACGCTGGCAGACGGCACGGCACTGCCCAGTTGGCTGTCGTTTAACCCGGCTACCGGCACCTTCTCGGGTACGCCCGCCAACGGTGATGTTGGCAGCCTGAGCATCAAAGTGACCGCCACCGATGGCAGCAACGCCTCGGTCAGCACCACTTTTAGCCTGACCGTGGCTAACATCAATGACGCGCCGATCGTCGCAACCCCAATTCCGGCGCAAAGCGTGGCGCAGGATAGCAGCCTGAGTTTCACCGTACCGGCTGGCACCTTTAGCGATCCGGATGGTGACACGCTGACCCTGAGCGCTACGCTGGCAGACGGTTCACCGCTGCCAAGCTGGCTCAGCTTTAATGCCGCCACTGGCACCATCTCCGGTACGCCGGGCAATGGCGATGTCGGCAACCTGAGTATCAAGGTCACTGCCAACGACGGCGATGCCTCGGTCAGTACCAGTTTCACCCTGACCGTCACCAACGTTAACGACGCGCCAGTGGTCGCAACCCCGATCCCGGCACAAAGCGTGGCGCAGGATGGTAGCCTGAACTTTACCGTACCGGCAGGTACCTTTAGCGATCCGGATGGCGATACCCTGACGCTCAGCGCCACACTGGCTGACGGCACGGCACTGCCCAGTTGGCTGTCGTTTAACCCGGCTACCGGTACCTTCTCTGGCACCCCCGCCAATGGTGATGTTGGCAGCCTGACCATCAAGGTCACCGCCACCGATGGCAGCAATGCCTCGGTCAGCACCACTTTTGGCCTGACCGTGACTAACGTCAATGATGCGCCGGTAGTCTCCAATACAATTCCGGCACAGAGCATTGCACAAGGGGGCAGCCTGAGTGTCACCGTACCCGCCGGTACCTTTACCGATCCGGATGGCGATACCCTGACGCTCAGCGCCACGCTGGCTGACGGTACGGCACTGCCCAGTTGGCTGTCGTTTAATCCGGCTACCGGTACCTTCTCGGGCACCCCCGCCAATGGTGATGTTGGCAGCCTGACCATCAAGGTTACCGCCACCGATGGCAGCAACGCCTCGGTCAGCACCACCTTTGGCCTGACCGTCACCAACGTCAATGACGCACCGGTGGTCGCAACCCCTATCCCGGCGCAAAGTGTAGATCAGGATAACAACCTGAACTTTACCGTACCGGCAGGCACCTTTAGCGATCCGGATGGTGACACACTGACGCTCAGCGCCACCCTGGCAGACGGCACGGCACTGCCCAGCTGGCTATCGTTTAACCCGGCTACCGGTACCTTCTCTGGCACCCCCGCCAATGGTGATGTGGGCAGCCTGACCATCAAGGTTACCGCCACCGATGGCAGCAACGCCTCAGTCAGCACCACTTTTGGCCTGACCGTGGCTAACGTCAATGATGCACCGGTGGTCGCAACCCCGATCCCGGCGCAAAGCGTGGCGCAGGATGGCAGCCTGAGCTTTGCTGTACCGGCTGGCACCTTTAGCGATCCGGACGGGGATAGCTTGACGCTGAGCGCGACGTTGGCAGACGGCTCTCCGCTGCCAAGCTGGCTGAGCTTTAACCCAGCTACTGGCACCTTCTCCGGTACGCCGGGCAATGGCGATATCGGTAGCCTGAGCATTAAGGTGACCGCCAACGACGGCGATGCCTCGGTCAGCACCAACTTTACCCTGACAGTAACACTGCCCAATGAAGCACCGGTGGTGTCCGGCACCATCCCACCACAGAGCGTGGCGCAGGATGGCAGCTTCAATTTCACCGTACCGGCAGGCACCTTTACCGATCCGGATGGCGACCCCCTGACGCTGAGTGCCACGCTGGCAGACGGCTCTCCGCTGCCAAGCTGGCTGAGCTTTAATCCGGCCACCGGCACCTTCTCCGGTACACCGGGCAATGGCGATGTTGGCAGCCTGACCGTCAAAGTTACCGCCACCGATGGCAGCAACGCCTCAGTCAGCACCACTTTTGGCCTGACCGTGACTAACGTCAATGACGCACCGGTAGTGTCCGGTACTATCCCGCCACAGAGCGTGGCGCAGGATGGCAGCTTTAATTTCACCGTACCGGCAGGCACCTTCACCGATCCGGATGGTGACCCGTTGACACTGAGTGCCACCCTGGCAAACGGCTCTCCGCTGCCAAGCTGGCTGAGCTTTAACCCGGCCACCGGCACTTTCTCCGGTACACCGGGCAATGGTGATGTCGGCAACCTGAGCATCAAGGTGACCGCCAACGACGGCGATGCCTCGGTCAGTACCAGCTTTACCCTGACCGTCACCAACGTCAATGACGCGCCGGTAGTGTCCGGTACTATCCCGCCACAGAGCGTGGCGCAGGATGGCAGCTTTAATTTCACCGTACCGGCAGGCACCTTCACCGATCCGGATGGCGATACGCTGACACTGAGTGCCACGCTGGCAAACGGCTCTCCGCTGCCAAGCTGGCTGAGCTTTAACCCGGCCACCGGCACCTTCTCCGGCACGCCAGGCAATGGCGATGTCGGCAATCTGAGCATCAAGGTGACCGCCAACGACGGCGATGCCTCGGTCAGTACCAGCTTTACCCTGACCGTCACCAACGTCAATGATGCGCCGGTAGTGTCCGGTACTATCCCGCCGCAGAGCGTGGCGCAGGATGGCAGCTTCAATTTCACCGTACCGGCTGGCACTTTCACCGATCCGGATGGCGATACGCTGACGCTGAGTGCCACGCTGGCAAACGGCTCTCCGCTGCCAAGCTGGCTGAGCTTTAACCCGGCCACCGGCACCTTCTCTGGCACGCCGGGCAATGGCGATGTCGGCAACCTGAGCATCAAGGTGACCGCCAATGATGGCGATGCGTCGGTCAGCACCACCTTTGGCCTGACCGTCACCAATGTCAATGACGCACCGGTGGTGTCCGGCACCATCCCGCCACAGAGCGTGGCGCAGGATGGCAGCTTCACTTTCACCGTACCGGCAGGCACCTTCAGCGATCCGGATGGCGATACGCTGACACTGAGTGCCACCCTGGCAAACGGCTCTCCGCTGCCAAGCTGGCTCAGCTTCAACCCGGCCACCGGCACTTTCTCCGGCACGCCGGGCAATGGCGATGTCGGCAATCTGAGCATCAAGGTGACCGCCAACGACGGCGATGCCTCGGTCAGTACCAGCTTTTCCCTGACCGTCACCAACGTCAATGACGCGCCGGTAGTGTCCGGCACCATCCCGCCGCAGAGCGTGGCGCAGGATGGCAGCTTCAATTTCACCGTACCGGCTGGCACTTTCACCGATCCGGATGGCGATACGCTGACGCTGAGTGCCACCCTGGCAGACGGCTCTCCGCTGCCAAGCTGGCTGAGCTTTAACCCGGTCACTGGCACCTTCTCCGGCACGCCGGGCAATGGCGATGTCGGCAACCTGAGCATCAAGGTGACCGCCAACGACGGCGATGCCTCGGTCAGTACCAGCTTTACCCTGACCGTCACCAACGTCAATGACGCACCGGTAGTGTCCGGTACTATCCCGCCGCAGAGCGTGGCGCAGGATGGCAGCTTCAATTTCACCGTACCGGCTGGCACCTTCACCGATCCGGATGGCGACCCGTTGACACTGAGTGCCACGCTGGCAAACGGCTCTCCGCTGCCAAGCTGGCTGAGCTTTAACCCGGCCACCGGCACCTTCTCTGGCACGCCGGGCAATGGCGATGTCGGCAACCTGAGCATCAAGGTGACCGCCAATGATGGCGATGCGTCGGTCAGCACCAACTTTACCCTGACCGTGACCCGCACGGATGTTCCCAGCGGCGATCCGCAGTTCCGCGTGTCCAACGGTGTCAGCGTATCCCCTTCGGGAGAAAGCCAAACGCCGCAATCCCTGACAGCGAGCGCTGCGCCACAGACCTTGGGTTCACTGTTCTCATCAAACTCGCTCGGCGGTTTCAACACGGGAAATACAGCCGCAGCAGGTTCAATGATGTCCACCATCTTCGCCTCCACGCGCCACGACCGCCCAGCGGACAACGTGCCAACCAGCGAGGTGGCCTCGACCTTCGCTGGTGGGCGGGCACACAGTAACGGTACCCAGTTTGACAGTTCATTGGGATCGTTCCCAAGCTTCAGCAAGGATCCTGCATTGGGTGGCTCATCCTCACTTGCCAGCGTGTTCTCTGGCATTTACTTGCCGTCGCTAACGCCAATGGAAGTGTTTGACCAAGGCAGTTGGAAGGGGATCGGCACGAATCCAGATACCGCGAGGGCAGGCGGCACGACTCCTGTAACCGAACAAACCGCAGCGACATTTACCCCGTCGTTGCATCAGCAATTACAACAGATTGGAGATGCTGAAGGACAACGCCTGTCGGCCATTGAGCAGGCATTGTCCGATAGGGGTCAGCAACAGGGATAACAACAAGTCTACAGCAGAAGGCGCTAACGTTATGACGAACATGTTTGTGGCAAGCCGGTTGTCGGCATTAACAACCTTGGGCAGCGGTGAAATATGGATAAAGGGACGCAAATTTTTTAGCCTGAGTGCATTGGTGGTCGCACTTAGCGGTTGCGCCGTGACCAGCGACCCCATTACCAGGGCGGAAAGCACGCAGCGTAGCCAGCAGGATCGGGTGGCGATGTTCAGCCAGCAAGAACCGGTCACCGCGCCGATTGGCCTGTATGACGCTATGGCGCGCGCTCTGAAATACAACCTCGAATCACGTTTAAAGGTGATGGAGAATGCGCTGGCCCAGCAGCAACTGGAGTTGGCGCGTTATGACATGCTGCCAAAGCTGGCGGCCTCAGCGGGCTACGTGGGGCGTAATAACGTCAGCGCATCCAGCAGCCGGAACGTGAATTCCGGTGCCACGTCCGTACCTTATTCAACCTCACAAGATCGCGATCGTGACGTGGCCGATCTCACCATGGTATGGAACGTACTCGATTTCGGCGTCAGCTACGTCAGCGCCAAACAGAAATCCGATCAGCGTTGGATTGCCGAGGAACGCAAGCGCAAGGTGGTACATACCATTCTGCAAGATGTGCGTTCTGCCTATTGGCGTGCGGTCGCCGCTGAGCGTTTATTGGGCCAAATTGACGGGCTGATCGCACGGGTAAATCAGGCACGTGAGGCCAGTGAGCGCATGACGGTGCAACAGGTCGGTGACCCTGTTGAAGCATTGAGCTATCGTCGGGCGCTGATCGATGCCACCCGCCAGTTGGAAGAACAGCGTCGGGCACTGTCCTTGGCCAAAACTGAACTTGCCACTCTGATGAACCTGCCGCTGGATACCCCGTTCAAACTGGCACTGCCGAGCAGCAGCGAGCAAATTGTTCCGCAGTTGAACGTAGACCAAAAAACCCTTGAAGAAGCCGCACTGGTCAGCCGACCGGAACTGCGGGAACAGGATTATCAGGTCCGTATTCACGCGGCTGAAACCCGTAAAGCGCTGCTGCGCATGCTGCCAGGCGTTGAGCTGAGTGTGGGAGGCCATTACGACAGTAACTCCTTCCTGGTTAACAACAGTTGGGCCGACGTTGGCGTCAAAGCCACCTGGAACCTGTTTAACCTGATGTCCGGCCCTGCGGCACGTAAAACGGCTCAGGCGAACGAGCAGGTGGCAGAGATCCAGCGTCAAGCCATGTCGCTGGCCATCATGGCGCAGTTATATGTGGCACGTGCCAACTATAACGAATCGCTGCGCCAGTATAAAACCAGCGCAGAGCTGCGTGATTTGGATAGTCAAATTGCCCAGCAGTTGAGAAACCGCTACCAGGCCAACAGCATCGGTGAACTGCAATTGATTCAGGGCGAGCTTAATGCATTGAATGCCGACCTGCGTCAGGATCTCGCCTATGCGGAGCTGCGCAATACCTACGGGCAGATTATCTCCAGCGTCGGGTTAGACCTGCTGCCAAAAACGTTGCCTTCCGATAAACTGGTCGACATCAGCACAGCGCTGCGCCAATCAGAAAGTGAATGGCAACAGGGTAAAATCAGTACGCTGCAATCGTTCTAAGGTAGCCGCCCTGATGTCCAACGGGCATCAGGGCAACGCGGCGAGAGAAGGAAGGGAAAGTCCGTTACTCGTAAAACACAGATAAAAAAAAGACGTCAATCGACGTCTTTTCTTAATGTTGGTACCGAGGACGGGTCAATGCGTCATAGAACGCCAGTTCTTCGCCAGTCAACCCCAGCATCGCCTCCCTTACTGTCAATGTCTTCTAACAGTGTTCCCAACTGCTTCGGGGATGGCCCCCCATTCGGTATAGAGAATTTGGTCGAGTTCGAGCATTGTCGCGAGGTGACGCTGCAACAGGTCGGCCAATCCGGTTTGATCTATCAGCAAAACATCATTGAATACCGCTTGCTCATGTGCTTGGCCATTGAAGAATTGGTTGGTGATACAGACTTTCCGGAAGACAACGTTCTGGTGCTTCTGTTGATAGAAGGCAGCACCGGCAACGACTTCTTTGACTGCGTCCCAGCCCAGTTTCTTGCCATCCAAACTTGACGTCTTAGCTTGGATGAGCACCCCCTCTTTAGAACGAGTGGCTACAACGTCTATCCCTTGGTCCCTGGACTGGGGCGTGCAATAGCACTGATATCCTTGTTTGCCCCAAAGAATGGCTACGAGCCCTTCAAAATGGCGTGGTTCCATACTGAGCGCATGGCGTAGGGTAATACGTTCGTTGAGGGCATCTCTGTCTGAAGGGGGAACCACGTCGTCAATATTGAAGTCGCCTGGGCGAATGTCTCCCGAGCCATTAAGCATGTCGCCAGCGAGTTCTCGTTTGCGCGTCAGGAGTTGGTCCAGCTTGACGTCGAATGTCGAGAAATCGTCAGCCCTAACGACTGGGTAATAGACGTACACATCTTTCTTTTGCCCGATGCGATAAGCTCGGTCCGTGGCTTGGTCTTCTTTGGCGGGATTCCACGTTCGGGTGTAGTGGACAACGTGATTGGCGGCCTGAATATTCACGCCAAAGCCGACAGCAACAGGAGATAGGATGATGACACCAAAACCTGGCGCATCCTGGAACTTCCTAATCTGACGCTGGCGGCTATCCGCATTGCCGGCTGCGGCGCTGGTGTCTCCATTAATGATAGGTGGAGAGACCTTGAATTTTTCTTCAATGTAGTACTTCAGCAGGCGTTGAATGTTGCGGAACTCGCAGAAAATGATAGCTTTCTCGCCCTTGTCCCTGATGGTTTCCAACTGCCCGAGTAGCCAGTTCATCTTGGGAGATTTTTTCCGATACTGCACCAATGGTTCAGGGTTCGGGGCCATCAGACCGTACCGGCGTGGGTCCGTACAGATGAGTCTAAGGTAGTGCAGCAGCCCCAATGTGTTCTTGAAAGGAGAGACGGAATCGGGGTTCTTCCTTGTCTTGAAGCTTTCGATGGCGGAGGCATAGAGCTTGCGTTGTTCTGAGGAAAGCTGAAGCCTTCGGCATTCCTCCACGAGGATTTTCTTCGGCAGGTCCTTGGCCACTTCCGCTTTCGTCCGCCGTAGAATCTGGGGGGAGATACGGGTTCTGAGTTCCTCAACACGCGCCCGTTCCTCCTCATCCTTTGCCTCAATAGGCTTGCGATAGCGGTCACCGAAGTCATTCAGGGCACCGAGCAGGCCAGGTTGGACGAAATCGAACAGGCACCACAGGTCGGCCAGCGTGTTCTCTACAGGGGTTCCGGTGCAAGCAATCTTGAAATCTACATTTTGCTTCTTGGCGGCCCGGGTAACCATCGCCGCTGGGTTCTTGATGCGTTGCGCTTCATCGCAGACCATGAGAGACCAGCGCTCGGACGCAAACGAGAACTCTAGGTCACGGAGCGTTTCGTAGGTGGTCAAGACTACCTTGGCAGAACCAATCCATCCTGGTTTAAGAAAGCGAACTAGGCCGTCTTCTGCTTGTAGCCGTTCCTCAATATCTTCCCGTGGGACGCGCAGACTGGCTAGTGAATTTCCGTAAGCCATCAGAATTGGCAATATACCCGGCTGGATAAACTTTCCCACTTCCTCCGCCCAGTTCTCCAGCAACGACACTGGGGCTACGACCAGCATTGGGAGTACGTTGGGGTTGTGCTCGACAAGCCAAGCCATCAAGGATAGAAGTTGGAGCGTCTTCCCGAGCCCCATGTCGTCGGCCAGAACGGCACCGCGGACCTCATATTCCGCTCGGGACTTATAAAGATGTTGAAGCCAGGCGAGGCCTTGCTGCTGGTGCGGCAGTAACGGATAGCAGGGGTTGAGAGAGTGTGGTAGTTCGGGATCTGAATGCAGTGCGAGCAGGGCTTCTCGGCGCTTTTCTTCGTAATCTACCGACTGAATGTTGGGACGCAGAATAAGCGTCTTGCGAGGTGGCGCTTTCGGTCCAGTATTCATCGGGCGTTCAGTGGGATTCTTGCCTTGCTGAACGTCATCCAGAGCGCCTTCAATGACGTCGAGGATGTCTTTAGCTTGATCCAGTGGAATGTCCTTGGACAGGCCATCCAGCTTGACCGAGGGGTTTCCTTCAGACTGTACCCGAGACACTGCTTTTCGCAGCTTATCGAGGACCGCCTTGGTGGCGGGTAAGCCTTCTACAGCCCCCTGTTCGCCTTCAGAATCCGAGATAATGACGACCTGAACGTTGTCCGGAACCCAGCCCTCATCGTCATTCTTCTTTGCGATATAGGGGGAATAGTAGGGCTTCTCGAATCCGATGCCTTCGATACGAGAGGAATAGGCACTGAGGTCGTGCACTTGGCTATAGGTAACCAGGGAGCGGTCCTGCCTGCGCTGTTGAAGGGCTTCCTGAAGTTCCACAAGGTGGTCCGGGGCTTCACCAAGTAATTCAAGGTCATAGCCACGCCAGCCCAGTAGCTGGAAGTTTCTGGCAAGGGCCGTCTCCAGTCGGCCCGCAAAATCGGCGAGTTCTTCATCATTGAGCTCGATATTTGCCGATGCGACTGGGTCGACCGCACTGGCGGACTCTATCAGTAGGCCAACTTTGTTGGGGTAGCCGGTAACATCTCGCTCAATATGCGGGGTGAACCGTTCGTACTGGAGTCCCGCCTGCTCTCTAGCATGCTCGAATTGTGCTTCGTCTATGACGTCCTTAGCATCTTGGCCTAAGGCAGCATAGGGGTTTAGAACAAATGCCTGGGCTCGGGAGCCAGAGACGCGACGAAGGGGAAGCCGCTTGACTTCCTGGAGAACGGTTTTGACCTGCGGAGTAATCAGAACTTGGACAATACCTTCAGGCGTCGGGATATCGTAGCGATCATGAACGGTCCGGCGGGCGTCAAATCGTTCGAGCCAGTCTTCCGGGGCACCTTCGAAAGACGGGGCGATTTCAATGACATCATCTTCGGCGATAACTGATTTTCGAAGCCCGATGTTTAATCGTTCAGGCGTGAGTACCACGGAGCGACGAAGAAAGTCATCAAGCCGAGCACTGGCTTCTAGCGCCAGGGTCCGAATTTTCCCCCAAGCCTGCCGATGTCCTGTGTCATGGCGAGCTTCCTGTGGGCGTCTGGAAAAGGCGATAACTTCCTTGATGAGCCGCCAATGCTCTGGTCGTACAAGTTCATGGTTTCCAGAGTTGGAGAGAAGAGGGCCATCTGCCTTGATGTCATAGGTGCGACCGCATTCATCTTGCCACCCAGCCATAAAAATAGAGAAGTTCTCGTCAGTGAGGGCGTTGCGGCTTTGTAGGATGGGACGCTTCGTGGTGAAAGAAGGTAGCGCAAATACGTCGGTCAGGTCGAAGTAGTCGGAGCTTTGCAAAGCGGTAAAGGCACTATCCCATGGAATCTCCACGTTCTGTCCTGCTTCAGTGGCCAGGCCATCATCGATGAGCTGTGCCAGATAGCCCGCAAGCAGGGCAGATTCCAAGGGGAAACCGCCTTGCGCCTGGTGAACCAGAATTCCTTTGGCGGAGAGTGTCCGCCGCCAGGTGGTCGAAGCAGAGTTCGCTTTCTTGAAAAATTTGAATACCATGGGTCTACCTTATTTATTTCCACCAACCTTTCCCGGCCCTGTACTGAAAGCCCCAATCCTGGAAGATCTGTATCAGCTCAGGATCATTACTGTCTGTATACGCCCAGATGTTGCCGCCTTTGCTTCGCAGGTCAGCGATGTCAATTCCTCTGGATTCGCCCAGTACACGAAGCTTGTACGGTTCGAAACTACCGTACTTGGAGCTGAGCGTGGAGGGTGCCGGTTTCGAAGAGACGGCAGCGCGTATGGGGTGGCGTAGGGTGGAGTCTGGAAGAATCTGGAAGCTCTCTCGCAGGATCGATTCGAACCTGTCTTCCCAGCGGCTCCAGCCGTGGATGCCATCTTGGTGTCGTAGCGGCGTAAGTACACTTTGGGTTTTATTCTTCAACGAGTTTTGGGCTTGACTGGCGACACAAAGCGGTTGATGTGGATTAAAGATAAAGGGAAGTGCATCTGCTCTATACATATACAGCGCGTTCCCCATAGAGCCGAATTCCACCGCAACCAAATTCCCTAACGTCATGATGAATGCGTTGTTTGCGCTGTTGGTGTCCTTTAGGTTCGTGTACAAGCCTTTCATCTTTTCCAACAAAGCGATGAAATCGCGGCTGCGGGAGTTCAATGCCTGAGACCCCAGAGCAAATTGCACGTTGGTCATAGACTTCACATAGCGCAGCCAAAAGTTGGCTCGTCGACGGTCTCCGACGCCGTCTTCAGCAAGTTTGGTGAAGAATGCCTCGATGAACTCACCTCGGAGCCATTCTGCAACCATTTCTCTGGCCTTCGGCGTGACGCCTCCCCATTGAGCCGCAGTGGAGGGAAGCCACGGATTTCCCCACCATCTCACGGATACATCTCGTAGTTGCTCGTGGATGGCGGGCGAACGGGCTTGTGCGTATGTGTCAAGAATACGTATCAAGCCATAGTTTCGTACTTTGATTCCATACTGAGCCAAGTTGACCAGCATGGTAAGAAGACTGGGGACCAGGTCTTTGAATTCTCCGTACGGTAAAGAAACGGCATGGCGAACTTGAGAACGAATCAGTTCATTGATGAACCAAGAGTCATCCGTAATGCCTAGCTGCTCTCGGATACGATCGATAGTGGCTGTTTCCCCAGAAAGGGCCGACTCAGCATAGGGCGAGCACGGGTCTTGTGAGAATAGATTCTTGTTTTCAGTAGCGGTGGTGACCCAGTCCGGGTTGAGCCGCTCGGCATCGATAATTTTCGGAGACCTGTCGTGTAGATAGTCCCGTAGATCTCGCCAGTTCCGTCGCCCTTCTTTCGGCGCGACTCTCCCCTTGGAATCATCATAGCTGAAGTAACTGCGAACCAGACCTTGGTAGCAACGGCGGAACCAGCGAGGTTCGTCAACCCATTGCTCAACGCCCGTATCGCTGCTCAGGACAGCCTGGAATCTTTCTCGGTCCTCCATGATGCAGGGTCCATTTGGGCGGCTGGGCAAACACATTCCGAAGGAAACAAGCCGGGCGTCTTTCAGATTGTCGAAGCGAGGAGCGTCCCAAAAGCGGCGTACAGCTTGCGCCTGAAGGTCTTCAGGTTCATGCGGACTTGAGCCTGCCTGTACATGTTGCTGTAGCGCTGCTATGTGCTTATCAAGATTGCCATCTGTCATTGTCAGATTTGTGCCGATGTCGATGCTACTATGTAGCTTGCTCGCTAGGACTCGAAGGGCCTCGTTCATCGTAAAGCGCACTCCCCGAAATTGTCGCCGATATCGACAGGAGGAGGGCTACGTTTTTCATCAATGCCAAGGAACTCAAGGCGCATCTCAACTCGCCGACTTTCTTCGTCGTTTTCCTTTGCAGCATTGAAGGAGTACCCCCCCACAAAAAACAGATTTCGGACATCAGCTTTCTGCGAGTCATCCAACAAGTTTGGCCCGGTGGAGGCAAACATCGTGCACAACACCTTCTGACTTCGCTGTAGGCTTAGATTGAGGTTGGCCAGATAGGAACCTCGTTTGTCGGTGTAGCCTTCAATGACGATTCGCTTAAGGATGCTTTTCCCAAGGTCATCATTGGCTAATTTAATGATTTCAGGAACAAATTTACGCAACACCTCTTCCTGTTGCGCAGTTAGTCGCCAATCACCGAAAGCAAAACGTGCTCGCTGTCCGAAGTCAATGACCTGACGGTCTTTGTGAACGGAGATACCGTCATATCGCTTCGCAGCATCTTCAAAACGCTGAAGGATAAGTTCGATGTTCTTTTCATGTTGAGCTTCTTTCTTCTCTTTTTCGCTGACAGTGCGAGTGACCGCCAGTAGTGCGACCCCCATAACCACCAAGAATAGGACCATGAGTGCGCTCATCAGGTCGGCAAAAGAAATCCAAAAAGGTTTCTCAGCCTCCTCTCGTCCTCCTCGTTTTACAACGACTCGCGCTCCAATCATGGTCTATCGCCTATTCGGAGCGGCGATAGTGCCGAGGCTGCTCTCGAGCTCTTGAACAGCTGTCGAGAGAAGGCCAACTGCGGAGCCGAGTTTTTCGTGGAAATCGTAATTGACCTTCGACAGGGTCGAAAGTACAGCTTCTCTAAAGGACACTGAAGATTGCTCCAAAACCTGGTTAACTCCATCCAGGTACTCGTCTGCGGCCTTCTGGGCGGTACCAAGTTTGGTTGTCGAGATTTCAATGCGTTGTAACGCATCGGCGGTGATACTGGCCTCTTTTCGAGCTAGATCAACCATTTCACGTACTTCCTTCATAAGGCCGGCCAATGCCTCTCGTTGTGCGCGATAGTCTCGAAGCGCTTCTTGTAGGGATATTGAGCCTGCGGAGAGTGAACCGGAAGCTTCGGTCAGTTTGTCGCTGATAGTAGTAGCTTGTGTAATAACCTCAGTGACGCGCTCACCTGCCGTAGCAAATGACGACGCGGCTGTTCCGAGACGTTCCGCCCCCGCATTCATTTTGTCGACTGAGGAAGCCGTAGCCGATGAGAGCGCCGCGACGCTCTGCGTCATAGCCTGGGTCGCTGCGCTGATTTCCTGTATGGCAGCTTCAACACTACCGGACATCTGGCTCACGGCACTGGACGCGCGGTCCGACACCGCCTGCTCACGGGCTCGATTCTCCGCAAAGACCTGGGCCTGAGATTCGCCTAGAGTTCTCAGGATGGTCGTCATCTGTTGTCCAATAGTTTCCAATGTACCTTGGAGCTTTTGCTGGGTCTGCGATTGGGAGCTCTCTACCAGCCTACGGATCTGGTCTACGAACTCTTGGGTCTGAGCATTGATGCTGGCTTGCCTTTCTTCCATCGCCTGAATCGACGAAGCCATCTTTGCAGCCATCTCATCAGTGGCACGCTTGCCGCTATCCTCGAGCTTCCCGAGCAGAATGTTTAGAGAGGTAACGGCGTCTTGCATACTTTGTGCCGTCTGCTTGTTCAGCTCATTGATTCCATTGATTTGGCCGCCAAAAAGATCGTTTAGTCGCTGGCTAAAATGAACCATGACATCATTGAGCATGTCGATGGCCGCTTTGCTCTGGTCTCCAGAGGCGCTTTTCACCGAAGCTGCGATTTCATCCAGAGGAGCCTTTAGACTCTTCTCAATACTGGTAGAAATGACCCCGCCAAGAGACTGGTTGCTTTCTCTTGCCGCCATTAGTTGCTGATCGTGAAGGGCCTTTCCGGCTTCGATTTGCGATTGGGTCAGTTCTCGCAAGACATTTTTTAAGTCACTGACGAGAGCGTCCTTCAGAATCTTTGCCTGACTGGCGGATGCCTCGGATGCATCGACCAACCGGGATAGGTACTCTTCGCCAGCGCCCGCTTCGAAATGTGAATCGATGGTGTTGGAAATATCTTCAGTCTTGCGATATAGGGATGCCACTAGAAACTTTTCTAAAATAGTGAAGATCATTGCCAATGCGATGGCACATCCAGAGATGAGAAAGGCATGCCCCACCGAGTGCATGAGTGATTCAAGACTTTGGCGCACTGCTACGGCATCTTCACTGACCTGGAACTGTCCCAAGCCCTCAATGATACCCCCAAAAGTGCCGATAATGCCGAGTCCGGTAAAAATGCCTGGCAGGTGCTTGAAGAATTCAACCCCCAGGTAACTGTCGACAACACACTGGTTGTTGAAGAACGTTTCCGCAGGGATGGTGGAGCGTATGGCAGATACATGTCGCTGTCCGTCTTGGTCTTCATGTTGGGCATGCAGCGTTTCCCTGTATTGTTTCCACAAATGGCGAAGGCGTTTCGAGGGAAAGATGTCCTGTATTGTGTCCAGACTAGCCTTGGCGTTAACAGTGCGCAGCTTCTTTAGCACGCTGCCTAAGTGAACCCAGTACCACACTCCTCGGAGGAAGAAGAAAATGAATGGGAGCGTGAGCACTCCTAAAATATATGGAATATAGGACGCAATCAGCCGCAGACCTTCAATTGCCCAAATTCCAAATTTGACCATGAACTCTTCAATCACGTTGTCTATGCTCCGACGATTGTCTCTTTTTTAGGAAGTTAGTCTTATCGTTTTTTATGAAGCATCTTGTGTTCATAGAAAAACATAAATGTTATATGAGGTTACAGCAGAGTATGGAACTCTGAACACTCTCTTACAGTACAACGGTTTGCAGGAGGTTACAACTTCCGCGGCAGTGTTCTCCAGCCCTGTTGAGCGCGAAGATTATCTTTGGATGTTGGCATTTTCAATGCAATGCAGCTATACGGATATTTAAATGGGCTGCATTGTTATCTTTTATACTATTTCTAAATATCGCTTATGATGTCAGAGTTACCCCTGAAGCATTGTATGACCGCATACTCCTTTTATTCGCTCGCAAAATAACTATTCATCCACCCCACTTTCTAACCATAATTTCTATATCATTTCATAATCTTTTAATTCGTAGATAATTTTCAAAAATCAAACGGACTAACAGCCTTCTCCCTATTCGCATCCAGAAAATCCGCCCACCATTGCAGCATTAGCTTACGCTCCTCCAGATGCTCCGCCTTGTGGATATACGCTGCCCGGACGCCGTTACGCTCCTGATGGCTCATCTGCCGTTCTACCGCATCCTTCGACCACAACCCCGACTCAATCAACGAGCTACAAGCCATGGTACGGAAGCCATGACCGCAGATTTCCGTTTTGGTGTCATAGCCCATATTTTGCAGCGCCTTGTTTACCGAGCCCTCACTGACAGGTATACGAGATGAATGATCGCCAATGAAAACCAACTCACAATGACCACTCACCTTTCGAATCTTTTTAAGGATTTCCAATGCCTGACGGTTTAGCGGAACAAGGTGTGGCGTATGCATTTTTGAACCGCGTTCAGAAAATTTCACGCTGGGAATCGGTTTACGTTCAGGGGGAATCGTCCACATGGCATTCTCGAAATCGATTTCAGGCCAGCGGGCAAAGCGTAGTTCACTGGAGCGGATAAAAAGCAGCAGCGAAAGATTAATAACCAGTTTGGTAAACTCACGCCCTTTATATCCATCAATCTTCGCCAGAAGCTCAGAAAGAAGATTAAGCGGCAGGGCTGGTCGATGCATGACTTTGCCGGAGATCACTGCGCCAGCCATGTCCTGCGCCGGATTATAATCAATTAGGCCATTTTGTACCGCATAGGTCATGATCGCCGTGACACGCTGCTTCAGGCGCGTGGCAACCTCCAGCCGTCTCGAACGTTCTACCGTTTTAATCGGCGGTAACAGATCTTTTGTCCTCAGATCAGTAATAGGTCTTTTGCCAATATAAGGAAAGATATGTTCAACTAATCCCTTCAGAATGCGTTCACTATGCAGTTCCGACCATTTTTTGCTATCGGAGTGCCAAGCTCAGGCTACCGCTTCGAACGTTTTGGCTTCGTCCTGTAGCTCGGCCTGTACCTCTTTCTTGTGTATGCGCGGGTCAATACCAGCAGCAACCAGCTTTCTCGACTCATCGCGTTTCAGACGCGCGTCTGAAAGGGAAACTTCGGGATAGACGCTTAGGGCCATCAGATTTTGCTTACCAGCAAAACGAAATCGCAGTCGCCAGTATTTGGAACCATTGGGATGAACCAGCAAAAACATGCCGTCACCATCCGTCAGTGAATATTCTTTTTCTTCTGGTTTTGCAGAACGCACTTTTATATCTATCAGGGCCATTATCAATGTCCTCGCATGTGCTTGTGGTGAGAATTGAGTATATAAGACATCATAACGCCAAAATATATACTCACCAGTATGTTGATGTGGGTTGAATTAGGTTGACGTTGGGAGAGTAAGAACAGAAGGAAAAGCCTGTAAATCCATGGACTTCAGATAAAAAAATAGACGTCAGTTGACGTCTATTGATTTAATGTTGGTACCGAGGACGGGACTTGAACCCGTAAGCCCAATCGGGCACTACCACCTCAAGGTAGCGTGTCTACCAATTCCACCACCTCGGCATCCGAAATCTTTCAATTACTTGGGAATGTCACTTGCAGGCGCAGCCGGTGCCGCTGGCGTAGCAGGCTGTTCAACCTGAGCAGGTTGGCCCAGATTATCCCACTCACTGCCGCTCTTGCTCTGATGTGAACTCATGTTCCCTAAGACCAGGCTGAGGACGAAAAACAGCGTCGCCAACACAGCGGTCATGCGTGTCATAAAGTTACCGGAACCGCTCGAACCGAACAACGTTGCCGATGCCCCTGCTCCGAACGAGGCACCCATATCAGCACCTTTACCTTGTTGCAGCATGATCAGACCAACCAGGCCTAACGCAACCAACAGGAAAATGACTAAAAGAGCTTCGTACATGATAGTACCCGTAACTGTTTCCCCATCAACAGATGAGGAGGCTAAATTCTCGCGGCAAACCGCACACATCTCGCTCAACGGACAGCGTATGTCCCTGGTAGAGCGGGTCTGAATACTAACCAAACGCACTGGGCGACGCAAGTGTATTTTAGAAAGATCAATGCGATTGCGGAAAAAAACGGCTAAACACATCAGCGGGTGCTGAGGGTGTCTCCGTTATGGTCCACAAAGACAACCCGGCACCCGAGAAATTAATGCGCGGCCTTCACGACATCCGCAATCTGATTGGCAAGGCTGATAACCAGTGCTTCATCTTCCCCTTCTACCATGACGCGAATCAGGGGCTCGGTACCAGACTTACGCAGCAGTACGCGACCACGTCCCGCCAGCGTTTTCTCCACCTCCAGCACAACGTTTTTCACGGCATCACTTTCCAGCGGATCATTACTGCCGGTGAAGCGCACGTTGACCAACACCTGCGGGAACAATTTCATGCCGCTACAGAGGTCGTGCAGCGACATATGGTTGCGCACCATCGCCGTCAGCACCTGAAGACCAGCAATAATGCCGTCGCCCGTGGTAGTCTTATCCAGCAGAATAACGTGCCCGGAGTTCTCTGCGCCGATGCGCCAGCCCTTCTCCTGCATTTTTTCCAGCACGTAACGATCGCCCACTTTGGCGCGAGCAAACGGAATACCCAATTGCTTCAATGCCAACTCCAGGCCCATGTTACTCATCAGGGTGCCTACCGCGCCACCGCGCAGTTGCCCTTGACGCAACCCTTCACGCGCAATGATATAGAGGATCTGATCGCCATCGACCTTATTGCCTTCGTGATCCACCATGATCAACCGATCGCCGTCGCCGTCGAACGCCAGGCCGACATCCGCCTTCTCCGCCAGCACGCGGGCTTGAAGCTGACGAACATCCGTTGCACCGCAGGATTCGTTGATATTCATGCCGTCAGGCTCACAGCCAATGGCAATCACTTTTGCGCCCAGCTCACGCAACACGCTCGGGGCAATGTGGTAGGTGGCGCCATTGGCACAATCCACCACGATTTTTAATCCACTCAGGCTCAGTTCGTTCGGGAACGTGCTCTTACAAAACTCAATATAGCGCCCGGCCGCATCCACAATGCGATTCGCTTTGCCCAACTCAGCCGATTCCACGCAGGTCAGCGGTTTATCCAGTTCCGCTTCGATGGCCTCTTCCACCTCATCCGGCAGCTTTGTGCCATCGATGGAGAAAAACTTGATGCCGTTGTCGTAGTAGGGGTTGTGTGATGCAGAGATAACGATGCCCGCTTCAGCGCGGAAGGTGCGCGTCAGATACGCCACGGCGGGTGTCGGCATCGGGCCGGTAAATGAGGCCGATAAACCGGCGGCGGCAAGCCCGGCTTCCAGCGCCGACTCCAGCATATAGCCAGAAATGCGAGTATCTTTGCCGATAATGATTTTGCGCGAACCGTGGCTCGCCAGCACTTTCCCGGCTGCCCAACCGAGTTTTAACACGAAATCCGGGGTGATGGGCGTCTCGCCCACTTTGCCACGCACACCATCCGTACCAAAATATTTGCGGTTACTCATTCGTTATTATTCCTTCTCTGCCAACGTGGCTTCGACAACTCGCATTGCGTCCACTGTCGCTTTTACATCGTGTACGCGAATAATATGCGCGCCCTGCATGGCAGCAATGACCGCACAGGCGACGCTACCATGTACGCGCTGGAGCGGAGGAACATTGAGCAGTTGTCCCACCATGGATTTTCTCGACATCCCGACCAGCAGCGGTAAACCAAAATGATGCAACTCCTGCAAATGCGCCAGGAGGCGGTAATTATGCGATAAATTCTTACCGAAACCGAATCCGGGATCCAGCAGCAGGCGATCTTTTTCAATGCCAACCTCGGCGCAACGTGCGATCTGCTGTTGGAAGTAGGTGTTCACGTCGGCCACCACATCGTCATAATGCGGATTATGCTGCATGGTTTTCGGCTGGCCTTGCATATGCATCAGGCAAATCGGCAGTCCGGTTGCCGCCGCAGCGTCCAGCGCTCCCGGTTCCTGCAATGACCGAATATCGTTAATCAGATGCGCACCGGCCTGCGCCGCAGCGGTAATCACCTCGGGTTTGGACGTGTCAACCGAGAGCCAGGCATCAAAGCGTGCCGCCAAGGCTTCAACCACCGGGATAACGCGATCCAGCTCTTCCTGCACGCTGACATCCACCGCGCCAGGGCGGGTCGATTCGCCACCGATATCAATCAGCGTGGCTCCCGCGTTTACCATCTCTTGCGCATGGCGTATAGCTTCATCACGCGAGACATATTTGCCACCGTCGGAAAATGAATCCGGCGTAACGTTGAGAATTCCCATCACCTGAGGATGAGTGAGATCCAGAATGGCATCACGGGCAATTAGTTTCATCACCTTCTTCCTTTAACAACCGGGTTATCAATAAAGAAAAACCCCGGCAAGCCGGGGTTTTAAAAGAAGTGGTCAACAGCGCTATGACCGGATAACACTATCACATAACGCCGCTATACCCGCCATACTTCAAGTTGCAGGTGTGTTGGCTGCACTTCTCGCTTATCAGCTTGGCTGTGCTGCGGTCGGCGTACCGCCACCATTGCCCGGTTCGTTGCTGCTGGCCGATGCATTTTCCCATCCCGCAGGCGGGCGCACGTCACGGCGTGACATCAGGTCATCAATTTGCGGCGCATCGATAGTTTCGTACTTCATCAACGCATCCTTCATCGAATGCAGCACATCCATATTCGCCATCAACAGTTCACGCGCCCGCACGTAGTTACGCTCAACCAGCAATTTGACTTCCTGATCGATAATGCGCGCCGTTTCGTCAGACATGTGTTTTGCCTTGGCAACAGAACGGCCCAGAAACACTTCGCCATCTTCTTCTGCGTACAGCAACGGCCCCAGTTTTTCTGAGAAGCCCCACTGTGTCACCATGTTACGCGCAATAGACGTTGCCACTTTGATGTCATTCGAGGCACCGGTAGAGACCTTTTCTACACCATAAATAATCTCTTCCGCCAGACGACCACCGTACAGCGTAGAAATTTGGCTCTCCAGCTTCTGACGGCTGGCGCTGATCGCGTCGCCTTCCGGCAAGAAGAAGGTCACACCCAGCGCGCGACCGCGCGGAATAATGGTGACTTTGTGCACCGGATCGTGCTCCGGCACCAGACGACCAATAATCGCATGGCCCGCTTCGTGATAAGCGGTAGACTCTTTCTGCGCTTCCGTCATGACCATAGAGCGGCGTTCAGCACCCATCATGATCTTGTCTTTGGCTTTCTCGAACTCCACCATGGATACCACGCGTTTATTACCGCGTGCAGCGAACAATGCCGCTTCGTTCACCAGGTTTGCCAGATCGGCACCGGAGAAGCCCGGCGTACCGCGCGCAATCACTGATGCATCCATATCCGTCGCCAAAGGAACACGGCGCATGTGCACTTTCAGAATCTGTTCACGGCCACGAACGTCCGGCAGACCAACCACCACCTGACGGTCAAAACGGCCCGGACGCAGCAATGCAGGGTCAAGCACGTCAGGACGGTTGGTTGCGGCAATCACGATAATACCTTCGTTGCCTTCAAAACCATCCATCTCAACCAGCATCTGGTTCAGGGTTTGTTCACGTTCATCATGACCACCGCCCAGACCCGCACCACGTTGGCGGCCTACGGCATCGATTTCATCGATGAAGATGATGCAAGGTGCTGCCTTTTTCGCCTGCTCGAACATGTCACGCACACGAGATGCACCGACACCCACGAACATTTCAACAAAGTCAGAACCGGAAATGGTGAAGAATGGCACCTTAGCTTCGCCAGCAATCGCCTTGGCAAGCAGGGTTTTACCCGTTCCCGGCGGCCCTACCATCAGGATGCCTTTCGGAATTTTACCGCCCAGCTTCTGGAAGCGGCTCGGTTCACGCAGGTATTCCACCAGTTCGCTCACTTCTTCTTTGGCTTCATCACAGCCAGCGACGTCAGCAAACGTGGTTTTAATTTGATCTTCGGTCAGCATGCGCGCTTTGCTTTTGCCAAAGGACATGGCGCCTTTACCGCCACCGCCTTGCATTTGACGCATGAAGAAAATCCAGACGCCAATCAGCAACAGCATCGGGAACCAGGAGATAAAGATCGATGCCAGCAGGCTCGGCTCTTCCGGCGGTTCACCAACCACTTTCACATTCTTGGTCAGCAGGTTATCCAGTAGCTTGGGATCGTTAACAGGAATGAAGGTGGTGTAGCGGTTGCCATCTTTTCTTGTAACGTTAATCTCACGCCCGTTAATACGTGTTTCACGGACCTGCTCCTGATTCACCTCAGTCAAGAAGGTAGAATAGTCCACCCGGCGGCCATTTGACTCGCTGGGCCCAAAGCTCTGGAATACGGACATCAGCACCACTGCGATGACGAGCCAGAGAATCAGGTTTTTAGCCATGTCACTCAATGGATTAACCTCATATTACAACTGTGTTAAAAAACAGCGTTAGGGTACTACAGTTTACGCCCTGTCGCTACAATGTACACTTCACGAGAACGAGCACGCGAAGCATCAGGCTTACGAATCTTCACTGTTGTGAACAGGGAGCGAATTTGTCGCAGGTATTCATCAAAGCCATCTCCCTGAAAGACCTTCACCAGAAAACTTCCGCCCGGTGCCAGAACATCCCGACACATTTCCAACGCCAACTCAACCAGATACATGGCTCTTGGAATATCCACGGCGGGGGTCCCACTCATGTTGGGTGCCATGTCTGACATCACAACCTGAACTTTATTATCCCCTACCCGCTCCATCAAGGCGCCAAGCACTAATTCATCACGAAAATCGCCTTGAAGGAAATCGACACCAACGATGGGATCCATTGGTAAAATATCGCACGCGATGATCCTGCCCGCATTGCCGATCTGCGTCACCACGTATTGAGACCATCCACCAGGCGCAGCGCCCAGATCTACCACCGTCATGCCCGGTTTAAACAGTTTGTCAGTGCGCTGTATTTCATCCAGTTTAAACCAAGCGCGCGAGCGTAGCCCTTTTTTCTGCGCCTGCTGTACATATTTATCGCTAAAGTGTTCCTGCAACCAGCGACTGGAGCTTGCAGAACGCTTTTTATTTGCCATCGGCTTTCCAACTCTTCGTTATGTACAATCAACTTGTTATGTACAACCCACTTGCCATTAACCATCAACGTGTCATTTACCACCGGTATGGTTCAACACCGACGCCGCTAAAGATCGGCCCATCAACGTCACCAAATTGGTTATAATGGTGAGATGGCGGTAGAATGACCCGTTTTCAATCCCAACCTAAGTAAAAAAGACACATGAATCTAAGCAACAAACAAAAACAGCACCTGAAAGGCTTGGCTCACCCGCTAAAACCGGTGGTTATGCTGGGTAATAATGGCCTTACCGAAGGTGTTCTGGCTGAAATTGAACAATCGCTAGAACATCATGAGCTGATCAAAGTTAAAATTGCAACTGAAGATCGGGATACTAAGGCATTGATTGTTGAAGCCATTATCCGCGAAACCGGTGCCTGCAACGTTCAGGTTATCGGCCATACGCTGGTGCTGTATCGCCCGTCAAAAGAACGTAAAATTGTGTTACCCAAGTAACCAACTATATCACCGTGTTTCACATTTAACGAAAAGGTGCCATGCCCGTTCGTTAGAGAAAAGGCCGCATGCGGCCTTTTGCTTTTCTTTACACAATTTGCCGATTTAATCGGCGAAATTACAGATAGGCGACCTTCAGGATCTCATATTCGACCAGACCGCCGGGCGTTCTGATGGTCACGACATCATCCTGCTCTTTGCCAATCAGCCCACGGGCAATCGGTGAATTCACAGAAATCAGGTTTTGTTTGAAATCCGCTTCATCATCACCCACGATGCGATAGGTCTGTTCTTCTTCCGTATCCAGGTTCATCACGGACACCGTTGAACCAAAAATGACGCGCCCATTGGCTGGCATTTTCGTCACATCAATCACTTGCGCATTGGACAACTTGGCTTCGATTTCCTGAATGCGACCTTCGCAAAAGCCCTGCTGCTCGCGCGCCGCATGGTATTCAGCATTCTCTTTCAGATCGCCGTGTTCGCGGGCATCAGCAATCGCCGCAATGATTTCCGGACGGCGAGTGCCTTTCAAGAATTCTAGCTCTTCACGTAGTTTTTCTGCACCACGCAATGTCATCGGAAATTGTTTCATATCTTCAAACCTCTAAGAAACTTGTAAGACGTTCATTATCGTCATCCTGACGCTTCAACGAACGATGCGACAGACGGTCGGTATGCCAGCGCTCCCTGGCGATAAACAAAAGTAACCTGACCCGGAACAAGGTTTCAGGTCAGGAACGATTTTGCATTTTGATACGTATTTTAACCCAGAGTTCCATAAGGGTCATCGTTTACTTTAGACCGCATTGCGCCGTAGTATGACCCCACGTTACCCTGTTGTAAGCTGAGATTATGCGTTTTTTATCGACTTTTTCCGGACTTGCCTGCGCGGTTATGCTACAGAGTTCTGTACTACCGGCTCACGCAGCAAGCATTAACGATCACATTCAATACCTGCCGGATGGCGCTAATTTGGCGTTTTTGGCGCAAAAAGTAGGTGCCAGTAGTCCCGCAGTGGCTTACAACAGCGAACAAATGGCATTACCCGCCAGTACCCAAAAAGTGTTGACGGCGTTAGCCGCTTTGCTACAGCTAGGTCCAGATTACCGTTTCGTCACCACGCTGGAAAGTCATGGCGCAGTAAGTGGTGGAAAATTGAACGGTAATTTGGTGGTACGCTTTAGCGGCGACCCTACGCTGAAGCGCCAGCAGATCCGTAATATGATCGCCGAATTGAAAAAACGCGGCGTACAAAGCATCTCTGGCGACGTGATCATCGATACCTCGGTGTTCTCCAGCCACGACAAAGCTCCCGGCTGGCCGTGGAACGACATGACACAGTGCTTTAGCGCACCGCCGGGCGCTGCCATTGTCGATCGCAACTGTTTCTCCGTCTCCCTCTACAGCGCCCCTAAAGCGGGTGACAACGCGTTTATTCGCGTTGCCTCCTACTACCCGGTCCAGATGTTCAGCGAAGTGCGTACGTTAGCCAAGGGCGCTTCTGACGCGCAATATTGCGAACTGGACGTGGTGCCGGGCGAATTAAACCGTTTCACACTGACCGGCTGTCTGATGCAACGCGCCGAACCGCTGCCGCTGGCGTTTGCGATTCAGGATGGTGCCAGCTACGCCGGTGCCATCGTTAAAGATGAGCTGTTACAAGCGGATATCCGTATCACCGGCAGCTTACGTCGCCAAACGCTGTCAACCCCTGCGGGCACCGTGCTGGCTCAGACGCAATCCGCCCCGCTGCATGACCTTCTCACCATCATGCTGAAAAAATCAGACAACATGATCGCAGATACGGTTTTTCGCACTATCGGGCACGAGCGCTTTAGCGTGCCAGGCACCTGGCGCGCCGGAGCCGATGCGGTGCGTCAGGTGCTGCGGCAAAAAGCGGGCGTCAATCTGGACAACAGCATTGTGGTTGATGGCTCTGGCCTGTCGCGCCATAACCTGATTTCACCCGCCACCATGATGCAGGCGCTGCAATACATTGCTCAGCACGATAACGAATTGAAGTTCATCGAGATGCTGCCTCTGGCGGGTTACAACGGCACCTTACAATACCGTGCCGGGCTGCATGAAGCCGGTGTAGACGGCAAGGTTTCCGCGAAAACCGGTGCGCTGCAAGGGGTGTATAACCTCGCAGGCTTTATCACCACGGCCAGCGGCCAGCGCATGGCTTTCGTGCAATTCCTGTCGGGCTATGCGGTGCCGCCTGAAGATCAGCGTGCGCGCCGTGTGCCGCTGGCGCGCTTTGAAAGCCGTCTGTACAAAGATCTTTATCAGAGCAATTGAGGTAAAAAAAAGCACGATCCCCAAAAGGGATCGTGCCTGATGTCGTGCCAGCAACATCCTCCGTCACCGGAGGATCGTAGCCTGAGAATTATTTCTGGTAGATGATCTCGACGCCTTCGTCGTCATCTTCATCCCAGTCGTCATCCCACTCTTCTTCGGCTTCATTTTCCACCGCCGCCAGCTGTTCACGGTGATAATCATCCCACATGAACTCGACTTTTTCGGGCCCTTTCTCTTCGATAGCCATGGCTTTCGGCTGTGTTTCCAGGAAGTTCATCACATCCCAGCACAGTGCGTTGACGCCAGAACGGTTAGCAGCAGAGATCAGGTAGTATTTACCTTCCCAACCTAATGCTTCAGCAATCGCTTTAGCGCGCTGCTCTGCTTCCTCTTTCTCGATCAGATCGACCTTATTGAACACCAACCAGCGCGGTTTTTCTGCCAGAGAAGCACTGTATTGCTGCAACTCATTGACGATCACTTTGGCATTTTCCACCGGATCCGATTCATCGATCGGAGCAAGATCGATCAGGTGCAGCAGCACGCGGCAGCGTTCCAGATGTTTAAGAAAACGAATGCCCAGACCCGCCCCTTCGGAAGCGCCTTCGATCAGCCCAGGAATATCGGCCACGACGAAGCTTTTCTCGCTGTCCATACGCACTACGCCAAGACTCGGCACCAGTGTGGTGAAGGGATAATCCGCCACCTTGGGCTTAGCGGCAGACACCGCGCGAATAAACGTCGACTTGCCGGCATTCGGCAGCCCCAACATCCCAACATCCGCCAGCAGCAGCAATTCCAGCATCAGAGAACGCTCTTCACCTGCCGTACCGCTGGTTTTCTGACGCGGTGCGCGGTTGACCGACGATTTGAAACGGGTGTTACCCAGCCCGTGCCAGCCGCCTTTCGCCACCATCAAACGCTGCTCGTGGCGCGTCATATCACCCAGCACCTCTCCGGTACTTTCGTCCAGCACACGCGTACCAATCGGCACTTTGATGGTGATATCTTTACCACGTTTGCCGGTACAATCACGGCTTTGCCCGTTCTGACCGCGCTCGGCGCGATAAGATTTTTCAAAGCGAAAATCGATCAACGTATTCAGGCTTTCATCCGCCAACAGATAAACGTCACCGCCGTCGCCGCCGTCGCCGCCGTCCGGACCACCATTGGGGATATATTTTTCACGGCGGAAGCTCACACAGCCATTACCGCCGTCACCAGCCACCACCAGGATGGTAGCTTCATCTACAAACTTCATTTACTCTCTCCGCAACAACCTATAGAGATCACCATCATCAGACGCCATGCATCAGGACATTGTCGGTTCTCTTTGGCGTGATGCTTTCATGGCATGACGCGTGAATAACCGCCGCGCATCATGCAAAAAACGGAACGTAACAGAACCCACCTCGCAAGGGAGCGGCATTGTACCCGCTTCCCGCGTTGATTTCATCTGTATTAAAAATAAACAGCGCACACCACCTTCGATAGCATCAGGCTACCGCACGTTACTTTGGCACCGGTATGACAGTATCGCGTTTTCTTCCCGGAAAAAAACGGTGCCCAATCGCGGAAAACATCGCCCCGGAGACCACCACAAACGCCCCGATATAACCCACAAGATTTAACGCCGGTGTAGCAAAATAGAGCGGCCACAGGATTGACAGCAGATCAGAAAACAGCAGCGTAAACAGTGGTGTCAGCGTAATAATCGCGCTCACCTGCGCCGCCTGCCAGCGCGCCATCGCCTCGGCCAATGCCCCATAGCCAATCAGGGTATTCACACCGCAGAAAAGCAGGCAAATCAACTGCCAGCGGGTAAGCTGAAAAATCGCCTCAGGGTGCGCCCACGGCGTAATCCCCAGCCCACACAGGACATACAGCAGCAGCAAGATCTGTTGTGACGACAAGCGGCGTAGTAATACTTTTTGCGCCACGCCGTAGCTCACCCACACCGCAGCGGCCCCCATTCCCAATAACACACCGAGGGTGTAATCCGTCAGTCGAGTAAAAATTTCAATCAGACTGGCATTGAAGAACAGCAGCATACCGCACAGCAACATCGCAACACCGATAATCTGCGTGCCGCGCATTTTTTCTTTCAGAACAAGCACGCTGGCGAACATCATTCCCACCGGGGAAAGCTGCCCAATCACTTGCGATGTGGTCGGGCTTAAAAACTTGAGTGAGGAGCTGAACAGCACAAAGTTACCCAGCAATCCGCCAGTGGCAATCAACAACAGCACCCACCAGCGCCGATGGCGAAAAAGACGCAGCGGCGGCAGTTGACCACGTGAGAAAAGAATGATCCCCAGCCCTATCGAGGCAATAAAAAACCGATACCACACCACAGTATAGGGCTCCATGACAACAAGCACCTGCTTCATGGCAATGGGCAATGCACCCCAGCATACTGCCGCCGTCAAGGCCAGGCTCAGCCCGATGCCAGCCTGCTGTTTCGTCTGCATGGTTCTCTCAGTGTGTTGCGGGTGGTGAAGGGATATGGAAATGTAAAAAGCCCCGCAATAAATTGCGGGGCTTTATATCTGTCAGACCTGACGCGAAAAATTACTCAGCAACGATGCTGATAAATTTACGGTTTTTCGGGCCTTTAACTTCGAACTGGACTTTACCGTCAGCCAAAGCAAACAGAGTGTGGTCTTTGCCGCAACCTACGTTAGTGCCCGCGTGGAATTTAGTACCACGTTGACGAACGATGATGTTGCCAGCCAGAACGCTTTCACCGCCGAAACGTTTTACGCCCAGACGTTGTGCGTTGGAATCGCGGCCGTTACGAGTCGAGCCGCCAGCTTTTTTGTGTGCCATTTAATCCGCTCTCCTAAGTCTTAAGCGCTGATGCCAGTAATTTTCACGTCAGTGAACCACTGACGGTGGCCCGCTTGCTTACGGTAGTGTTTACGGCGACGGAATTTAACAATCGTTACTTTCTCACCGCGACCATGGGCAACCACTTCTGCCTTGATCTTGCCACCATCGACGAAAGGAACGCCGATTTTGATTTCTTCACCATCAGCAACCATCAGAATCTGGTCAAATTCAACAACTTCACCAGTTGCGATGTCCAGCTTTTCCAAGCGAACGGTTTGACCTTCGCTTACTCGGTGTTGTTTGCCACCACTTTGGAAAACTGCGTACATATAAAACTCCGCTTTCCGCGTACTCATATTGAGTATTCGAGCACGCTATAAATATTCACAATAGGGCGCGAATTCTACGCAAAAAACCTACCGATGACAAGTGCAGATTCGAGAGAATTGAAGAAAAAGAGTACAGGTTCTTCACAGCCATTTATCTGTGTCATTTTTCAAGTACAATCAGTCCACAATAACCATCGAAGCCGGTATAGAACCGACCCTAACCACGGCGTACAGAAAAAGCACTGGCACAGATATGAATCTAGAACAGATCACAGCATTAGCTGCCCATGATATGAACGACGTCAATGGCGTTATTCTGGCACAACTCAATTCCGATGTTGTACTTATCAACCAGATTGGCAATTACATTATCGGTGGTGGCGGGAAGCGTATTCGTCCCATGATAGCCGTACTGGCCGCCCGCGCGCTGGCTTATCAAGGTGATAAACATGTCACGGTCGCCGCACTGATTGAATTTATCCACACCGCCACGCTGCTGCATGACGATGTGGTGGATGAATCGGATATGCGTCGTGGCAAGGAAACGGCCAATGCCGCCTTCGGCAATGCGGCCAGTGTACTGGTTGGGGATTTCATCTATACGCGCGCGTTCCAGATGATGACCAGCCTGGGCTCGCTGCGCGTGCTGGCGCTGATGTCTGAAGCGGTCAACGTCATCGCTGAAGGAGAAGTGCTGCAACTGATGAACTGTAACGATCCGGATATCACCGAAGAGAGTTACCTGCGTGTCATCTACAGTAAGACGGCGCGCCTGTTCGAAGCCGCAGCGCAGGCCTCCGGGATCTTGGCAGGCGCCACCGACGAGCAGGAAAAAGCGTTACAGGAATATGGGCGTTTTCTCGGTACGGCATTCCAACTGATTGACGATCTGCTGGATTACAGTGCCGACGGTAAAACCTTAGGCAAAAATACCGGTGACGACCTGAACGAAGGCAAACCGACCCTGCCGCTGTTACACGCTATGCGTAACGGTAATAGTGAGCAATGTGCGATGATCCGCAAGGCGATCGAGGAGGGCAATGGTCGCCATCTGCTGGAACCCGTGCTTGCCGCCATGCAGCAGTGCGGCTCGCTGGAATACACCCGGCAGCGTGCAGAGCAAGAGGCGGATAAAGCGATTTCCGCGCTTCAAGCGCTGCCGCCGACCCCTTTCCGTGAGGCACTGGTAGGTCTGGCACATATTGCCGTTCAACGCGATTATTAATGCGTCCGTGCGCTATGTTGTCGCTGCGTTGGGATCGCTCGCGATCTCGAGGCGTGACAACATGGCAATCGCCCCTTCACGCAGCACAAAATCGATCAACGCCTCCTGTTCACTGACGGAGAGTTTTTCAAATATCTGAATCCAGGAAGCCAACAGCGGCTTGGCAAGCGTCGTATAGGTCGGCGGTGACATTTCCGTCATTTCACGAATCTGGAGCCGTTTGCGCACTTCCTGCGGTAAACTCTCTCGCGCATATTCAACGGCTCGCCCTTGCACCCCTTTTCGTTTACGTTTTTCCCAGCCCTCTTCTCTGGCGCGTTTGTTAAGGCCCTGTCTCGATTTTGGCAAACCTGCAATGCCCAGTAGCTCCTGGGGCGTCAACCATGCTTTTTCCATTCGCAACATCCTCCATAAACGGCATTAACGCACGCCAAGGTGATGGCCGATGATCCATACCATCACCTTGGTTTCCAATAATGAAAATATAAACAACAATTCATTTCCTAATAACAAGTAATCGTTACCGATTAAATTAGCGATTAGGTGTTATATATTGGACTAAAACGCACACTAACGTTGAAACGGGAACTGAACAAAGAAGGGAAAAAAGTGGCAGGTCAGCGGGGCGTGCACCATCCGCAAAAGAGGGCATCCGTACAGGTTCAGACAGCGGATGGATCACCAGGGGCTGCATCAACTGACGATGAAATCCGCAACTGAGACAACACAGAGGCCATACCGTGGCGCAAGATATGCGCGACCAGCGCTTCTCTTTCTTGCTCAGAGCACTGTTGATAGATCTGAATCCAGACAGCCAGCATATCGGCCTGGCGCACTGCGTAGGATGAAGGGGTTTCTTGCAGTGAAAGCGAATGCTGCACCGGTTCTGGCAGGCTATAAAGGGAATATTCAACGCCGCGCCCTTGAACGCCTTTATGAGGGCGCTTTTCCCAACCGTCTTCGCGAGCGCGTTTGTTTACGCCTTGCCGTGTTTTAGGCAATCCCGCCATCCCCAGCAATTCAGCAGTGGTGAACCACTCTTTTTTCATAGCCTTTCATCCTGATAGTGCGATGCATTACAAAATTTAATTTATTAGGAAAAACGTTAAGGAAATTATTGGAAATATCATGTTATATTTTTTCCTAATTCCGTTCACGCATTCCATGCGTTTAACTGACGAGCGTTATTTATACCACCAATGGACCATTATCTTGTAGCAAGAAGGAAAGATTATGAGCGCAAGGAAACACGACTGGCACCCTGCCGATATCATTGCCGCACTCCGTAAAAAAGGCACCACGCTGGCGGCGGTCTCACGAGAAGCGGGGTTAAGCTCTTCCACCCTGGCCAATGCGATATCACGCCCCTGGCCCAAGGGTGAATGGCTCATCGCCGAGGCAATCAACATTCACCCTGCTGAAATCTGGCCCAGCCGTTACTACGATCCGAAAACTAACATGCTGATTGATAGGAAAAAACTTATCCGACGTGACGATCCTGACCCAAAACCCTGATACAAAAAAGCCGGAGCACCTTCTCTCCGGCTTATTGCGATCTGGTTTAGACACCAATTAACCGCGTGCTGAGCCACTCACAAAGGATTCGCCCAATTCGATATCCTGTTTCAGGGTGCCCAGCATGTTATCCAGAGCCTGTTTTTCAAACGGGCTCAGTGCGCCAATCGACTTACGTTCAACGATGCCGGATTTGCCCAGCAACAGCGGCTGTGCGAAGAAGCGGGCATGCTCGCCGTCACCTTCCACATAGGCACATTCCACCACGCCCTCGTCGCCTCGCAGAGCGCGTACCAGAGACAGCCCAAAACGCGCCGCCGCCTGGCCCATGGAGAGGGTTGCCGATCCGCCACCGGCCTTGGCTTCCACCACTTCCGTGCCCGCATTCTGGATACGCTTGGTCAGATCCGCCACTTCCTGCTCGCTGAATGTTACGCCAGGGATTTGCGACAACAGGGGCAGGATCGTCACCCCAGAGTGTCCACCAATCACCGGGACTTCAACCTCTTGCGGCAGTTTGCCTTTCAGTTCCGCCACAAAGGTGTTGGAGCGGATAATATCCAGCGTGGTTACGCCAAACAGCTTGTTCTTGTCGTACACACCGGCTTTTTTCAGTACGTCCGCGGCAATCGCCACCGTGGTGTTGACCGGGTTGGTAATGATACCAATGCAGGCTTTCGGGCTGGTGCGAGCGATCTGTTCAACCAGATTACGTACGATCCCCGCATTCACGTTGAACAGGTCGGAACGGTCCATGCCCGGCTTGCGAGCGACACCGGCCGAGATCAGAACGATATTCGCGCCGACCAGCGCAGGGGTAGCGTCTTCACCGCAAAAGCCTTTGATGGATACTGCTGTAGGGATATGGCTCAGATCAACGGCGACGCCCGGCGTTACCGGTGCAATGTCATAAAGAGATAATTCTGAACCTGAAGGAAGCTGGGTTTTGAGCAGGAGCGCGAGAGCCTGACCGATACCGCCTGCTGCTCCGAGAACTGCAACTTTCATCCTAAACTCCTTATTATCGTAAAAGTAAAAATGCCGTGAATTTGTGCAATAAACCACCAGACATAAATAAAATCAGGAGGTTTGAACGGCTTACCGAACGGATGCCGGCCATGCCGAGACCTCGCTATCAGGTCATGAAAAAGGAAAAACTATGTCGTTAATAATAAATCAAAATCTGCCGAGTGATTTGTAAGGTAAGTAAAGTTATAAGTAAGTGAGTAAATAATGCAGCGTGCATCACGTTCAGTACGATGGCGGCTACATTACACCGAACCGCAGCCAGTAAACAACCTCATTTTGATAACATTTCATTTACTTTTATGTGACTAAGCACGCATTTTTTTTCCATAGTTTACGTCATTTAAACATTTTAGCGCAGTTATCGTACTGAACCCTGCCGAGTCACTTCTTTAAGCGCCCATATTGCATAAAAATTCACCCAACTGCATAATGCACGCATCAACGATAACAACAAACGGTGCAGAATGCGTAACTCCACGAAACAGGAAGATTTGGTCAAAGCGTTCAAGGCGCTGTTAAAGGAAGAAAAGTTTAGTTCTCAAAGCGAGATCGTGTTGGCGTTACAAGACGACGGTTTTGAAAATATAAACCAATCAAAAGTATCGCGTATGCTGACTAAATTTGGCGCAGTGCGCACGCGCAATGCCAAAATGGAGATGGTCTATTGCCTGCCAGCGGAACTGGGTGTGCCCACCACCACCAGCCCGCTGAAAAATCTGGTGCTGGATGTCGATTATAATGATGCGGTTGTGGTTATTCACACCAGTCCGGGCGCTGCGCAATTGATCGCTCGGTTGCTGGATTCACTGGGGAAATCGGAAGGAATTCTGGGCACCATCGCCGGGGATGACACCATTTTCACCACGCCAGCGCGCGGCTTTAGCGTCAAACAGCTGTTCGACGCCATTTTGGCGCTGTTCGAACAGGAACTGTAGTGACCCGCGAGGGGTTGCTGACGCAGTGACCCACGCCAGATGAGGGTATCTGGCGTGGGTTGGGTCAAACGGCAGGCAACTCCGCCAATGGCCAACGAGGACGCACGCTCACGCCCAGTTCCTGACTTTCGTTGTGCAACAGCCTCACACTGCCCGCATAGGCAATCATCGCGCCATTATCGGTACAAAACTCAGGCCGCGCATAAAACACCGCCCCACCCCGTTTGGCCATGATCTCTGTCAGGCGAGCGCGCAGCGTACGGTTGGCACTGACCCCGCCCGCCATCACCAGACGTTTAAAACCGGTCTCATCCAACGCTCGGCGACATTTTATCGCCAACGTATCCACCACCGCGTCTTCAAACGCGCGCGCAATATCTGCACGGGTTTGATCATCGTTGCCATTAGCGCGAATGGTATTGGCGGCAAAGGTTTTCAAACCGGAAAAGCTAAAATCCAGCCCTTGTCTGTCGGTCATTGGGCGAGGAAAGGTAAAACGAGTGGCATCCCCACCCTGTGCCAGTTTGGACAACATCGGGCCTCCTGGGTAATCCAGTCCCAGCAGCTTTGCCGTTTTGTCGAAGGCTTCACCGGCAGCATCGTCAACAGATTCGCCCAGCAAACGGTATTCACCGATGCCCGTGACGCTGATGAGTTGCGTGTGGCCGCCAGAAACCAACAGCGCCACGAAAGGAAACGCCGGTGGATTCTCTTCCAGCATCGGGGCCAGCAAATGCCCTTCCATGTGGTGAACCGGAATGGCCGGCACACCCCAGGCAAACGCCAACGCGCGCCCAACCGTCGCGCCGACCAGCAATGCGCCCACCAGCCCGGGACCGGCGGTATAGGCCACGCCATCGATGTCCGATGCGGCCAGTCCTGCCTCTTTCAGGGCAGCCTGAATCAGGGGAACCGTTTTACGCACGTGATCGCGCGAGGCCAGTTCCGGCACGACACCGCCATAATCAGCATGTAGTTTTACCTGGCTATACAGTTGGTTAGCCAATAACCCGGCATCCGTGTCATAAATCGCCACCCCGGTTTCATCACAGGAGGTTTCAATACCCAATATGCGCATCGTTCTACCTAACATTCGTTGCCACGCAAGCCGACATCCACTTGCCACTTGCTTCATACAACAGATAGTCTACCATTAACGGTTTGGATTTTCTGCTCTGCGTGCGCGTTGGGTGTTTTATGATCGCCGCAATGCTTTACAAGCGCATCACGTTTGCAGTAGAATTCCGCACCATTTTGAAAAGGCTGGCACAAGGCCAGCACATACCGAATTATTAAGGTGAGAGGCACATGCCGGTAATTAAAGTACGTGAAAACGAGCCGTTCGATGTAGCGCTGCGTCGCTTCAAACGTTCCTGTGAAAAAGCGGGTGTTCTGGCTGAAGTTCGTCGTCGTGAGTTCTATGAAAAACCGACCACCGAACGCAAACGCGCTAAAGCTTCTGCGGTGAAACGTCACGCGAAGAAACTGGCTCGAGAAAACGCACGCCGCACTCGTCTGTATTAATTTCTGGAGGCCTGGCCTCCACCGCGTGATTAATCCGCAGACTTAGCAGTTGCATACGAAGGCCGTGCTTTCCGAAAGGAAGCGCGGCTTGTTGTCGTTTATAAGCTATCGTTTATTTGTATTAAAAACAGGGGCTTATGGCTGGACGAATCCCACGCGTCTTTATCAATGACCTGCTGGCACGCACTGATATCGTCGATCTGATTGACGCGCGCGTGAAGCTCAAGAAGCAGGGCAAGAACTTTCACGCGTGCTGTCCGTTTCACCATGAGAAAACCCCGTCTTTCACCGTAAACGGTGATAAGCAGTTTTACCATTGTTTCGGTTGCGGCGCGCACGGCAATGCCGTCGATTTTTTAATGAACTACGATCGCCTGGAGTTCGTTGAAAGTATCGAAGAATTGGCAGCCATGCACAGTCTGGAAGTGCCTTATGAATCCGGCACTGGCACTACAGCGCTTGAACGCCATCAGCGTCAAAGCCTGTATGAATTGATGGGACAACTGAGCGAGTTTTATCAGCAGGCATTAAACCAGCCAACGGCAGCCACCGCCCAGGGTTATCTGGCACAACGCGGCCTGAGTGCGGAAGTGATTCGCCACTTCGCTATTGGCTTCGCCCCTCCGGGGTGGGACAACGTATTAAAGCGCTTTGGTCGCCACGATGAAGATCGTGAAACCCTGAGCGATGCGGGAATGCTGGTTAAGAATGAGCAAGGACGTACCTATGACCGCTTCCGTGAGCGCGTCATGTTCCCGATCCGCGATAAGCGCGGCCGTGTTATCGCCTTTGGCGGACGCGTGCTGGGAGACGGATTGCCCAAATACCTGAACTCGCCGGAAACTGAAATTTTTCATAAAGGCCGCCAACTGTATGGCCTTTACGAAGCGCAACAAAATCACACGGAACTAAAACGCCTTCTTGTGGTTGAAGGTTATATGGACGTGGTAGCGCTGGCGCAATTCGGTATTGATTATGCCGTCGCGTCATTGGGCACCGCCACGACCGCAGATCATATTCAGATGATGTTCCGCGTTACCGATCAGGTGATTTGTTGCTATGACGGTGACCGTGCAGGCCGAGATGCCGCCTGGCGCGCCCTGGAAACGGCGCTACCCTATTTGAATGATGGTCGCCAGTTGCGCTTTATGTTTCTCCCTGATGGAGAGGATCCGGATACTCTGGTGCGTAAAGAGGGTAAACAAGCGTTTGAACAGAGGATGGAGCAGGCGCTGCCGCTCTCCACGTTCTTGTTTGATACCCTGCAACAGCAGGTGGATATGAGCTCTCCCGAGGGCAGAACCAAACTTGGAAGAGACGCATTGCCGTTGATTGGTCAGGTGCCGGGAGAAACCCTGCGGCTGTATTTACGTCAACAGCTCGGCAACAAACTGGGGATTCTTGACGATCGCCAACTGGATAAACTGCTGCCAAAAACGGCAGAACAGGCGCAGCCCTACCAGCCGCCCCAACTAAAACGCACAACTATGCGTATACTAATAGGGTTGCTGGTACAAAATCCGCAGTTGGCAGCATTGGTGACCGCGCCGGACGGGCTGGCATCATCGAAGATGGCTGGCGTGCCGCTGTTTATTGAGCTGGTGAAAACGTGCCAGGCACAGCCCGGTTTGACAACGGGGCAGCTTCTGGAGCTTTACCGGGAGAATAAATCAGGCCCACAGCTTGAAACCATGGCAACCTGGAACCACATGATCGTTGAGGACAAGGTAGAAGAGACGTTTATCGATACCTTGACTACCCTATATAACCATATGTTAGAGGAGCGGCTGGAATCATTGATAGCACAGTCACGTTTGCGGGGGCTGACCGCAGAAGAACGTAACGAAGTGCACATGTTGAACCAGGCGCTTACAAGAAAGAACTGATTACAGAGGCTTAATTGCCGATAACCAGCAGGGTGAAGCCCTGCCAAAGCCGCTAGAAGGGGCTGCGGCGAGAAGAAGAAATACCCCGAATGTTATTGTTGGCTATACCCAATAGCTTTCTACGAACAGGCGAGCGAAAGGCACCTGCATCGTGAAAGGTGACCGGTATAATTATGCCGACCGACACCAACCTAATACTCTGAAGTGTGGATACCGTCTTATGGAGCAAAACCCGCAGTCACAGCTGAAGCTACTTGTCACCCGTGGTAAGGAGCAAGGCTACCTGACCTATGCTGAGGTCAATGACCATCTGCCGGAAGATATCATCGATTCCGATCAGATCGAAGACATCATCCAGATGATTAATGACATGGGCATCCAGGTGATGGAAGAAGCACCGGATGCGGATGACCTGCTGTTGGCAGAAACTACGTCTGACACCGATGAAGATGCCGCAGAAGCCGCTGCTCAGGTGCTCTCAAGCGTAGAGTCCGAAATCGGGCGTACGACCGATCCGGTGCGCATGTACATGCGTGAAATGGGCACCGTTGAGTTGCTCACCCGCGAAGGTGAAATCGACATCGCCAAGCGGATCGAAGACGGTATCAACCAGGTTCAGTGTTCTGTTGCCGAATATCCTGAAGCGATCACTTACCTGTTGGAACAATACGATCGCGTCGAGGCTGAAGAGAGCCGCCTTTCCGATCTGATCACCGGGTTTGTCGATCCCAACGCCGAAGAAGATCTTGCGCCTACCGCAACCCACGTGGGATCGGAATTGTCCAGCGAAGAGATGGATGACGACGATGATGATGACGAAGAGAGCGAAGACGACGACGATGCGGAAGAAGACAACAGCATCGATCCAGAACTGGCTCGTCAGAAATTTACCGAGCTGCGTGAACAGTACGAAGTCACGCGTCAAACGATCAAAGCCCATGGACGTAACCACGCCAAGGCCGCAGAAGAGATCCTGAAGCTCTCTGACATTTTCAAGCAGTTCCGTTTGGTGCCAAAACAGTTCGATTTCCTGGTCAACAGCATGCGCACCATGATGGATCGCGTTCGCACGCAAGAGCGTTTGATCATGAAACTCTGCGTTGAACAGTGCAAAATGCCGAAGAAAAACTTCGTCACGCTGTTCACCGGTAACGAAACCAATGACACCTGGTTCTCCGCCGCCAAGGCAATGAACAAGCCCTGGAGCGAGAAACTGGTTGAAGTGGAAGAAGACGTGCAGCGCAGTTTGCTGAAGTTGCACCAGATCGAAGAAGAAACCGGCTTGACCATCGAGCAGGTGAAAGACATCAACCGTCGTATGTCGATTGGTGAAGCCAAGGCACGCCGCGCCAAGAAAGAGATGGTCGAGGCAAACTTGCGTCTGGTAATTTCTATTGCCAAGAAGTACACCAACCGCGGTCTGCAATTCCTGGATCTGATTCAGGAAGGCAACATCGGCCTGATGAAGGCCGTAGACAAGTTTGAATACCGTCGTGGCTATAAGTTTTCTACTTATGCCACCTGGTGGATCCGTCAGGCGATCACCCGTTCTATCGCCGATCAGGCGCGTACCATCCGTATTCCTGTTCACATGATCGAAACGATTAACAAGCTGAACCGCATTTCGCGTCAGATGTTGCAGGAAATGGGCCGTGAGCCGACGCCAGAGGAACTTGCCGAGCGCATGCTGATGCCGGAAGACAAGATCCGCAAGGTGCTGAAGATCGCCAAAGAGCCGATCTCGATGGAAACGCCGATCGGTGATGATGAAGATTCGCATTTGGGAGACTTCATCGAAGACACAACGCTGGAACTGCCGCTGGACTCTGCGACGTCAGAAAGCCTGCGTTCAGCCACCCACGATGTGCTGGCTGGCCTGACGGCGCGCGAAGCTAAAGTACTGCGTATGCGTTTCGGTATCGACATGAACACCGACCACACGTTGGAAGAGGTGGGCAAACAGTTTGACGTGACGCGTGAACGTATCCGTCAGATTGAAGCCAAGGCGCTGCGCAAGCTGCGTCACCCAAGCCGTTCCGAAGTGTTACGCAGCTTCCTGGATGATTAACAGCATCTAAATGGAAATAGGAAAAAGCCCTCAATATCGGGGGCTTTTTTATGGTATTTATAACGATAACAACAGGCTAGGCTGCATACAAAACCAGCATACGGGCAACGTTGCTCTAGACCTGCCCCGCCATGTTACCGTATAATTCACGCCCACATGGCCCCTTAGCTCAGTGGTTAGAGCAGGCGACTCATAATCGCTTGGTCGTTGGTTCAAACCCAACAGGGGCCACCAAAATTTAGCTGATAAATCAGATGATTAAGCCACTTGTTGCGAGGTGGCTTTTTTGTTGGTTGTGGCCATTGTCCCCTTTTTGTCTCTCCCCCAAAAGCCCACTTGCAGCCATCCGAAAATTTCAGCGCTTTGCCTGTATTAAAAATCTGTAACCATCTGCCTTAGATGGTTTTCTCTCTCATTCACTGAAAAGAAAATCCTTTCCTATAGACCTTTCCATTTAACAGAACCCACAAAAAAACCATTATTTATCTGATAGATATGATTATTCGTAGTTCCCTAAGAGATCCTTCAAACTGAAAAACTCCCCTGTTCCAAAAAACGCTGGCGGTGACGATAAGTGGATCGCTTTTTACCCGTTGTTGAAAAGAGCATAAGCATAATGGTCGCTCCATTGTCAGATAATTCGAGCAGAGCCCCTTATATGACCGTCCTCCGCTCAGCAGATGTCGGCGTAACTGAAACAGGATTAACCCTATCGTTAAAAAGGAAAAATATGATACGGATGAAAAACAGGGTCTCGAAAAAAATCACAATCCCCGTCCTTTTGCTTTTTCTGTCCGGATGTGCGCCCATCCCGCAGACCCTTATGAAGAAAACATCCCCTCCGACTGAAACACATGTACGAAAAGGCTGTTCCGTTCAAAAGGGAACGGTATTCCTGATCTCAAGCTCGTCGCAATATGATGAAAGCGTCATCCCGGAGATTGAGACAGCACTTTCTCGCGAGTGCTACTCGGTTGACAAACGATATCTCGACCAGAAGCCTACCAGGCTGGGTTACGTCAACACGGATGAAAAACGGGCCCAAACCCTCATTAATGCTCTCAGTGACCGTAATGTGCATTACCTCTGGTTTGTTAGAGGAGGTTCGGGGGCGCTCAACCTTTATCCGGCACTACATGCAAGCCAGAAGCGTATCTCAGCATCCACACCGAAAACGATCATCGGCTTCAGTGACGTGACAGCCATCCACAACTTTGTGAACCATGAACTGAACTGGCCAAGCGTGCATGGCGTGCTGGCTTCTTTTAATAAAGAAATGCATGAGATTGACAGCAACAAAACACTTAATATGAACAACAGCCTGAATGAAGCCTTTGAGGCCCTGTCTCATGGGGTTAATTACCCAGGCATCGAACCGATGAACCGCCAGGCTGTAAGAACGGTGAGTGGTAAACTGGATGGCGGTAACCTGACCCTGGTGCAGTCACTGTTTTCCACCCTATATGAGGGTACCTATTCAGACAAAATTATGATGCTGGAAGATACGGGAGTAACGGCAAAACAGCTTGACCGGACCTTGCATCAGATAGAATTCAGCAGAAAATTCCATCCACGCGCCGTTATTTTTGGTCAGTTTTACGGTAAAAATGCAAGCGACGAAGAAAAATATCTTTACCGATATGTAATAAAACAGTTCGCCGAGCGTGTTACCTATCCTGTTTATTATTATCCGGAATTTGGGCATGGTGAAACTAACCAGCCATTCATTTTGAATAATCAGGGCACTATTTTATGCAGCAGCGTATACGGGCAGTGTAGCCTGACCCAGCCTCCGGTAAAAACGACGCAATATACGTATCGGCCGTCTGCGTAACCGGCAAAGCTTTTTTGAGTATGCTGACCATTCCGTTTCAAGCTCGGTAACAGGCCTTGATATCATTACTCACAGTCTTTATGCGTAGATAAAGAAGTACGGCCCAGATTCTTCGGTCAGCCAAGCCCCAAACAATGGCGAACAATACTTTATCTTAAAAATCAGATTATTAAGCCACTTCTTGCGAGGTGGCTTTTTTGTTAATTGCCGCCAAAATGGCGCTAATGTGTCGCTGGACGTTTTACCGACTCACCGCATTAGCACAGTGCAGATCCTTACGGCAACCTGGCTACCACCTTGATTTCAAAGTGAAAGCCAGACAGCCAAGAGACGCCGACCCCGGTCAAGGCAGGATAAGGGGCTTCGCCCCAGAATTCCGGGACCACGCTCCAGATGGTTTCCAGGTTCGATTCAGGGTCGACCACAAAAACGGTTACATCCATAACGTCCTCAAACGTGCAGCCCGCGGCAAACAACACCGCGTTCAAATTCTCAAATGCCCGCCTCACCTGTGTTTTTAAATCCGGTTCAGGTGAACCGTCTTCCTGGCTTCCCACCTGCCCTGACACGAATAAAAAGCCGTTGGCTCTCACTGCCGGGGAATAGCGATTGCGGTTATAGAGATCTTGCCGCCCTTCAGGAAAAACCACATCGCGCATTGCCATAACATACCTCTGAATAACCCGTTTCAAGATGGATGACTTGTGTGTAACCGAAGTCTAGAGGCATAGTGACGGTAAGATAAACGCGCAAAACGCCGCTTCATTATTTGTAAAATACAAACAATCAGAAAGGCATGAGGCAACGAGATGGATCGCTTTGACGCAATGCAGGCTTTTATTCGGGTGGTCGAGTCGGGCAGCTTTACCAAAGCCGCTGCGACATTACAGATGAACAAGACCACCGTTACCCAGTTAATCCAACAACTCGAGACCCGATTGCGCGTCAAATTGCTGAACAGAACCACCAGAAAGGTGCATGTTACTGCCGATGGCGCGGTGTATTACGAGCATGCCGTCCGTTTGCTTGCTGCGATGGATGATGCGGAAACCAGCCTCTCCAATGCCGTTACAACGCCCAGAGGTAAGCTGCGGGTTGACGTTCCCAGCCCACTGGCTCGTCTGATTCTGGTACCCGCCTTGACTGAATTTTATGCGCAATACCCCGATATCCAGATTGATCTCGGTGCCAGCGATCGAAAGGTAGACATGATCAGGGAGAATGTGGACTGCGTGATACGCGGAGGCGGCATCTCGGAGCAGTCACTGATTGCCCGCCATGTCGGGGATTTGACGATCGGAGCCTATGCCACACCGAATTACCTGGCTCACGCAGGGACACCCACCCACCCTAATCAACTGGAGCAATCAGAACATTATCTGGTCGGCTATCTGAATTCACAAACCGGAAAGGTTGCGGCACTGGAAGCGAGCCATGATGGCAACACAGTCAGGATTAACGGGCGTTATCAGCTTGCCGTTGATGATGGCAATGCCTATCTTGCCGCTGGCCTGGCAGGACTTGGTATTATTTTGTTGCCCAGTTACATGGCAGAAGCGCATGAGGCGCGTGGCGAATTGCACCGGCTGTTCGAACAGTGGGAATTTAGCCCAATGCCACTTTATCTGGCTTTTCCCCCAAACCGGTATTTAAGCGCCAAGCTTCGGGTGTTTATCGACTGGGTGATTGAACTTATGGCTCGCCATGCGCCAAAGTGTGCCCGGTGATCGGCGGGACGTTTAACAATTCTTACTCATTACCCATCCACTTCACCTATACTTTACCGACATCACGGTTTCGATAAGGCTTGATTGTGCTGGCAAACATTCTGATTGCCCTTGTTGCAGCGATACACGTTTACATCCTCATCCTGGAAATGTTCTTGTGGAACACCCACGTTGGTCGTAAAGCCTTTAATTTACGCGCTGATTTTGCTCGCGATACCAAGACAATGGCTGCGAATCAGGGGTTGTACAATGGTTTTTTAGCCGCTGGATTACTCTGGGGATTATGGCTGGGCGAAGCAGGTTTTCAATTTAAGGTCTTTTTCCTTGCCTGCGTTTTGGTTGCCGGACTCTACGGCGCCCTCACCGTGAGTAGGAAAATCCTCTATGTTCAAGCAATTCCCGCGTTGATTGCGCTCATCGCGCTGATGAGCCATTGACGCATTTTAAAAAAGGATGATGGCATGGATGCATTAACCTACCCCTACACCTTACAGGATTTATTGTCCCTGTATGAGTTCGAACCCCTGCTTGAACCTATACACCGGGAGAAACACTATAGCGCGCTGATTGATTGGGCGGAAAAGGAAGTGCTGTTTGGCAATGATTCCGAAACGCTGCTTATCATTGCGTCGTTCTGCCTGGACGTGAAACTGGATTATGACGAGATAAACGGCTATCTCGATCGCTATCTGTATGAGAATAAAATAAAAAGACCCAGCGCAGATACCAGCGCCTTGGTCTGGCTAAAGATACAAATGTGGTATTTGCTGAACACCCCGAATGCCAAGGGCGTAGAAGAGAGCTTATATCTGTTTTCCCAGCACTTTTTCGACTTTGGCCCGCGTTTTTTTGCAAAGACCACCGGCTATCTGAACAACCTCTATTACCAACTGTATGACAGTGGCTGGGGGGATTATCCGACCAAGGCCGAATCCATGGATGAGCAGACGCTTTTGCGCTTCGTTAAGGAGCGCATACGCCCGCTTTATCGCAAGCTAACCCATAACGAGTGGCTCACATTACTCGCACGCGGACAGCCAGCCGGTAATCGTCTGGCGTAAAAAAACCGCCTTCTCATCGGCCGCCCTATAAACAGGCTCGCACAGTGAGTAAGGCGGTTGTCAGAAGAGAAAGTCTGAATTACTTAGTAGCAGCCTTCTCAGCGGGTTCTGTCATCTTGTGATTGATGCGGTTATCAAAATTTTCGCTAAACTGCTTTTTCTGCTCCGGCGTCAGAACGTTATAGATCTTGTTCTGCGTCTCCAGACGACTTACCATCCGCGCTTTATGAATCTCATCCTGCTTGTTGACCTGCGCTTGGGCTTTCGCCACATCGAACGTGTCTGCGGCAATCACATCACGCATTGCACGGTGTTCGTCCTGCATTACTTTGCGCATGTTATCGCGCGCATCGCGGATAATATCCCCAACCTGCTTTTTCTGCGCCTCGGTCAGGTTGAGATCCTTAAGCATCCACTCTTCATGCATGCCAGTACGAGGGCCACCGCGTTCACCTTTCATCATACGAGCTTCATGACCGTGGCCTTTTTGAGCATCGTTCGCATGCGCAATACCCGCTGCGCCAAACGCCAAGGTAGATGCCACCAGAATCGCTGTCAGTTTACGCATAGTGCTATCTCTCTCTTTCCAGGTTACTCGTTAACGACGATTGTCGTGTTGACGGTGTTGAGTATAGACGGTGCAACTTCGAGTTAATTAGCGTAAGGGTAAATCTCTGCAAGTTCCGTCTCCACAATTGCGTCAAATGTGGAGAATGCGGAGAAACTATATAAACCCTGCAAGGAAAACGTTAAGGCTCTCTTAGCCTAGGTAACAATGAAAATATAAAATTACTAAAATCAATCCATTATCAAAAAACAAAGTTTTTCACTCTTAAATCGCTTGCTATTTAATCTTTGTCTATCTAGATTGTATTTCATGAACAAGAAAACGCAGACAGTACCAACATCATTGCCAGCGCAGGCCTACCAGCTTGACGGACAACTCTGTTTCGCACTCTATTCAGCCAATCTGGCAATGAATAAAGTCTATAGAAAACAGCTGGCAGCACTGTCGCTTACCTATCCCCAGTATCTTGTTATGCTGGTGCTGTGGGAACGCGATGGGCTTACGGTGTCGGAACTGGGTGAACAGCTTTATCTGGATTCTGCCACGCTGACGCCGTTGCTTAAGCGATTGCAACAATCCGGCCTGGTAAGCAGAACGCGCAGTGCAGAAGATGAACGTCAGGTGCTGATTCGGTTGACGGAAGAAGGCAGCGCATTGCAACAAAAGGCGCGTGCCATACCGGAAAGCATGCGGTGCGCCACACAGTGTGATGACACCACGCTGCAAGCAATGAAGCAGCAATTAGAATACCTGCGAGCCAGACTGATCGAGAATCTTTGATGGCCGCTTATCTCGACGTTTTATTTCGACCATTTAAATAGTGCACGATTTAATATCGTGATAAAAAATAGCCCATAGGAGTTACACCATGTCCATTGAAAAAGTACTGTATGTCGCTCACGCAAAAGCCACCGGCGGACGCGATGGCCGCGCCGAATCCTCCGATCAGCAGCTGAGCGTCAAATTGACGACGCCGCGCGAACTGGGCGGTGCCGGTGGCGAAGGGACTAACCCGGAACAGCTGTTTGCCGCAGGTTACTCAGCCTGTTTCCTTGGCGCGCTGAAATTTGTCGCCAGCAAAGAAAAAATTGCACTGCCAGCGGCGACCACCATTGAGGGGAGCGTCGGTATCGGTGCCGCACCAACCGGATTTGCCATTGAAGTGGAATTAAAAATTGATCTGCCGGGATTGGCGCGTGAAACGGCACAAGCACTGGTGGAAAAAGCCCATATCGTGTGCCCGTATTCTAACGCCACACGCGGCAATATCGACGTAACCCTGACGCTACTGTAAGTCACACAGCGTCATGCAAACGGCAGTTTGCTGCCGTTTGCTCAGCGAGCACCAACACCAGTGGAAAAAACAGGACAAATCAAACCGATCAGGGAAGTGAACGACTAAAGGCGGAGGCATCCTTCGCCAAGGCGTCAATATAGGCGCCAATCATTTTAATGCGCTGCACCAGGGGATTTCGTTCCGGCGACGCATCCATAGAGTTTAATTGAATCACTAACCTTTCGATCTGCGCGCACAGCTCCGCTTCCCGCTGTTGGGCCTGCGTGAGCTGCTGCTGCCAGGTTTCACGGTCCTGACGCCAGCCTTGCTGCTGCAACCTGACACAACGTTCCAAATCGGTAAGCGCACTTTCCAGCGCCGGTTCCCACTCATCCACCCACATAGCGATTCCTTAGCACTCTGATCCCGCGAATTATAATGATTGTTGGCACGGACAACAAACCTTCTGGCATGCCGTCCCGATTATCGAGTGTCGTCGCAGGGAATGACACGAATCACAATAAATAAACATTTATTTCACATAACATTCAACACTCGCTACAGTAAACTCATCAGACCAGTTTCTTGCGCGGTTTCTGTGGAGAGCATCATGCACGCCTATCCCCTGCTTTTTTCGCCACTCGATTTGGGCTTCACCACGTTAAAAAACCGCGTCATCATGGGTTCGATGCACACCGGTTTGGAAGAGCATCCGCAAGGCACCGCGCGGTTGGCAGCGTTTTATCGAGAACGTGCGCAGGGCGGCGTAGCGCTGATTGTCACCGGCGGTATTGCGCCCAACACCAAAGGGGCCGTGGTCGCCGGCGGTGCGACACTTGAACATGAAACGCAGCTACATCACCATGTCCCGATCACCGCTGCGGTGCATGAAGCGGGAGGAAAGATTGCGCTGCAAATTCTGCATGCCGGGCGCTACAGCTATCAACCCGATCCCGTTGCACCTTCCGCCCTTCAGGCACCGATCAGCCCTTTCCTTCCCCACGCCATGACCCATGAGGAGATTTTACACACCATCGCTGATTTTGCCCGCTGTGCGGCGCTGGCCCAACAGGCAGGCTATGACGGTGTGGAAATCATGGGCTCTGAAGGGTATCTGATTAACCAGTTTCTGGTCGAGCGCACCAACCAGCGCCATGACGACTGGGGTGGCAACGCACAAAACCGCCGCCGCTTCGCATTGGAGATTGTGCGCGCGGTACGCCGTGCGACCGGGCCGCACTTTATTATCATCTATCGCCTGTCGATGCTCGATCTGGTGGAGTCCGGCTCCTCATGGCAAGAGATAGAGACGCTGGCTCAAGAGATGGAAGCCGCAGGCGTCACGCTGCTTAACACCGGTATTGGTTGGCACGAGGCACGCATCCCGACCATCGCAACGCTGGTGCCGCGCGGTGCCTTTAGCTGGGTGACTCAGCGTTTGATGGGCAAGGTCAGCATACCGCTTATCACCACCAACCGCATCAACGATCCGGCACAGGCAGAACAGATGCTGGCACAGGGTTGTGCTGATATGGTTTCCATGGCGCGCCCCTTTCTGGCGGATGCGCACTTGCTTGAAAAAGCAGAAACCGGCCGTAGCGATGAGATCAATACCTGTATCGGCTGCAATCAAGCCTGCCTCGATCGCATTTTTGTCGGCAAGGTGACGTCATGTTTAGTCAACCCGCGCGCCTGCCATGAAACAAAACTGCCCGTAAGAGCGACAGACACACCGCAACGGATTGCCGTGGTCGGCGCTGGCCCGGCAGGGCTTGCTTTTGCCATTAACGCAGCACAGCGTGGCCATGCGGTGACGTTGTTCGAAGCGGACAGTAACATCGGCGGCCAGTTTAATCTGGCCCGGCAAATCCCCGGCAAACAGGAATTCACGGAGACGCTGCGCTATTACCGCCGTATGTTGGTGCTCACTCACGTATTGGTACGCCTCAACACCACAGCCACGGTAGACGATCTTAAAACTTTCGATACGGTTATCCTGGCATGTGGCATAACGCCACGCACGCCAGAGATTCCCGGCATTGATCACCCAAGCGTAGTGAGCTACTTACAGGTGCTGCGCGATAAAGTTGCCGTTGGCAAACGGGTGGCGATTATCGGTGCTGGCGGGATTGGCGTTGATGTTGCCCATTACCTGAGCGCGCCACCGCAAGCCGATTTCTATACCGAATGGGGTATCGATCGCACGCTTGATAAACGGGGCGGCGTGCTGGCACTCCCGTCCAAGACAACCACAGGTTCGATGCATCAGCATGAAATCGTGCTGCTGCAACGCAAGGCAGGAAAGCTGGGTGAACATCTCGGTAAAACCACCGGGTGGATACACCGGGCACAGTTACTGCGCCACGGCGTGATCTTTATGGACGGCGTGCAATATCAACGCATTGACGATGCCGGGCTGCATATTATGCATGAGGGCCAAGAGCGATGCATCGCCGCCGACACCGTCATCGTCTGTGCAGGACAGGATTCACGGCGCGAGCTGTATGCGCCGTTGCAGGCTAGCGGGTGCGCCGTGCATCTGATTGGCGGTGCGGATGTCGCCGCCGAACTGGATGCCCGGCGGGCCATCGATCAGGCCACCCGGCTGGCGCTAACGCTGTAGCCGGGTGCTCAAGCTCCGTTCAGCGAGACGATGCCAGTTTCACCGCGCGCAACACCACGAACTTGTTGTTGCCCGCCAGCTGTTCGCAGTTGCCAAACAGGTGCTTCAGCTTCGAGTAATAGTTGAGGTGGCGGTTGCCTACAATGCGCAACTCACCGCCGTGTGCTAAACAGCGGCGCGCATCGCTGAACATGTTCCAGGCCAGATGGTCGGTGATAGTCTGCTGTTGGTGGAACGGCGGATTACACAGCACGGCTTGCAGCGAATCAGGGGCAATATCGGCCAGAGAATTATTCACCACAAAACTGGCGCGCGGCAGATCTTGCGGACAGTTGATTTCCACGTTCATGCGGCTGGAAGCCAGCGCCATATGGGATTCATCAATAAAGCTGACCAGCGCTGAAGGATTTTGCGCCAGCGCCACCAGTCCGACAATCCCGTTACCGCAGCCTAAATCCACCATCTTGCCTTCAAGATCACGCGGCAAGTGCTGCATAAAAAAGCGCGTACCAATATCCAGGCTACCGCGTGAAAACACGTTGGCGTGGTTGTGGATACGGTAACCATAACCTTCCAGTTCCCACTCAACGGTTGGTGAATACTCACCTACATTGATTTGCGCCACGTCGCAGTGAATCAGACGCGCCTTTTTCCACGCCAGTGAGGTCCGCGTCGGGCCAATAATTTTTTCAAACAGTTGCAGCGTGGAAGTATGAATATCGCGCGCCTTAGCGCCGGCAATAATTCTCGTATGGGGAGCGACCACCGCGCGCAGCATGCGGAGCTGATGCTCCAGCATCGCCAGGGTTTTTGGCACCTTAATAACCACCAGCGATGGCGCATCGGGTAATGCCGCCAGGCTGTCTTGTAGCATGACGGATTCCGGCACAAAGCCGTTGAGCGACAGATTATGCCGCGTCGCCAGTTGGCTCAGGTAGCTGTCGCTGACGCAGAGCGGCTCATACGCCTGTAATCCACAGGCCAGTGCACCGAAGGTGTCGTTCAGAATCACAACAGGCCCGGGCGCAAGCTCCATGGCAGCAATCTCGTTAAGCAAAAACGCGTCTGCCGCTTCCCAGGCTTGTAAGGTGGAATTCTCAGCCGTTTTCGGATAACGCACCAACGTGAGCGTGCGCGTTTCCAGTTCCAGTTGGCTCATTGGCCTCTCCCGCGTCATAAAGGTTGCGCAGTTTACCCCGTAACGTCGGGTAGCCGTGAATGCTTTTCGCCAGTCAGGGCGAATCCAGCCGCGTGACATCCTGTTGCCATGGTTTTCCCCTAGGCAGAACCACGACACGACGATTGCCTTGCGCCTACATCATGTTACTCTGTTTCTCTAACGCTCTCGCCAGGAACATCGACCCGCCATGATTCGTTTCGCTATTGTAGGAACCAGTCAGATCACGCGCCAGTTTGTTGATGCTGCACATGAAACCGGTAAGATGAAATTGATCGCCATCTACTCCCGTTCGCAGGAAAAGGCGCAGCAATTTCAAACGGACTATCTGGTTGAACACTGTTTTACCTCTCTGGAGGCGCTCGCCCAGTCCGACCTGATTGATGCGGTTTATATCGCGAGCCCAAACAGCCTGCATGCGGAACAATCCATCCTGTTTCTTGAGCATGGTAAGCATGTGGTCTGCGAAAAACCGTTGGCATCGAACCATGCTCAAGCGCAGAGAATGATCGCCTGCGCACAGGCCAATCAGGTCGTGTTGTTCGAAGCCTTCAAAACCGCGAGCTTGCCCAATTACGCCGTGGTGATGCAAGGCCTGGCGCGCATCGGTCGATTGCGTAAAGTGTTTCTGAATTACTGCCAATATTCTTCCCGTTACCAGCCCTATCTGGCGGGAGAGAATCCCAACACCTTCAATCCGGCGTTCTCCAACGGCTCCATCATGGATATTGGCTACTACTGCCTGGCATTCGCCGTCAGCCTGTGGGGAGATCCCCACAATGTTCAGGCCAGTGCAACCCTGCTGGACAGCGGCGTGGACGGACACGGCAGCGTCGTGCTGAATTACGGGGATTTTGACGTGATTATCGCGCATTCCAAGGTGAGCAACAGCGCCATTCCCAGTGAAATTCAGGGGGAGGAAGGATCGCTGGTCATCGACCGGCTGTCGGAGTGCCAACAGGTGAGCCTGATGCCGCGCAACGGCCAACGCATCGATTTGTCACAACCGCAGCATATCAACAGCATGTTGTATGAAGTGGAAACCTTTGCCTCACTGGTCGCCCAGAATGACGTCAATCACGCCTTTCTGGCACGCTCGCTCACCGTGGCGCGCTTGCAAACAGAAATTCGTCGCCAGACCGGGGTGGTGTTCCCCGCCGACAGCCAAACCGACGGCAGCTCGCTTTCAGAGGAGCGCTAACCAGCGCGGGTGAAAAACACACACAAAATTTGACCTGGATCGACTTTTCACCTATCTTTGCTGATGCAAAGGGGAGTAACTTTTCCGCCGATTAATCGTCATTACGAAGTCATGTGTCAAGCTTGCTGTAAAGTGGGCAGAGATGTGCTTCCGGTTATCGGGCAATACCAATGAGCATTCCGCATTGGCGTTGTAAGTGAGACCTTGCCGGAAGGCGAGGGACATTTGCAACGCGAGTGACCAAACGACCTGTGTCTTCCGATACATGTCGTTTTTTTTTACCTGGCCCACCACCGCGCCAGATAAAAATGAGGCCTGACGGTGTTAATTTTTGTTGCAAGGAACCTGTTATGAACTCCATCGGTACGCCGTGGTTGTGGGGCAGCTTCGCTGTCATCGTTATTGCCATGTTGGCGGTAGACCTGCTCTATCAAGGGCGTAAAGGTGCCACCACCATGACATTTCGCCAGGCTGCCGCCTGGTCATTGATTTGGGTTACGCTGTCGCTCGCCTTCAACGCCGGATTCTGGTGGTATCTGAAAGGCACGCTCGGCGTAGAAGTCGCCAACACACAAGCGCTCGCCTTCCTCACCGGCTATCTGATCGAAAAAGCGCTCGCCGTGGATAACGTCTTCGTCTGGCTGATGCTGTTCAGCTATTTCAACGTGCCCGCCCAGTATCAGCGACGCGTACTGGTATATGGCGTGCTGGGTGCCATCATTTTGCGAACGCTGATGGTGTTTGGTGGCAGTTGGCTGGTCACCCAGTTCCAGTGGCTGCTCTACCTATTTGGTGCATTCCTGCTGTTCACCGGCCTGAAAATGGCGTTTTCCAAAGACGATGGCGGCGATCTCGGTGACAAGCCGTTAGTGCGCTGGCTACGCGGCCACCTGCGGATGACGGACACCATCGAAAACGAACGATTCTTCTTGCGGCGCAACGGCATTCTGTACGCCACCCCGCTATTTTTAGTCTTGATTCTGGTTGAGATCAGCGATGTTATCTTTGCCGTTGACAGTATCCCGGCCATTTTTGCCGTTACCACCGACCCGTTCATTGTGCTGACCTCCAACCTGTTCGCCATTCTGGGTCTACGCGCCATGTATTTTCTGCTGGCTGGCGTGGCGGAGAAGTTCTCGCTGCTCAAGTATGGTCTGGCCGTCATTCTGGTGTTTATCGGCACCAAAATGATGCTGATCGATCTGTTCCATATTCCTATCGCTATCTCTCTGGGCGTCGTTGCCAGCATTCTGGCTCTCACCCTGCTGATTAACCTGTGGGTTAACCAGCGCGCCGCTCGCTAAGCGACTTATCGCCTCCGTAACAGGAGGCGATTTCTACCAGCACTGACTTGCCATCCCCCTCATCCTGAAAAATTTTTCCATCGTTCACCCACGACTACCGCCTATTGGGCCACCAACACATGTACCAGAACCTGTCGGAGCTGGATTACCTGTACCATTACCACCTGAAACAAAGGATAATACTAATTCATTAGTAATTTCTTTCAAAATGACATTATTTTTTTCTTTCATTTTCTAACTCATCTATTCTTTTGAACACCCTATGAGTAATATTGCTTGCATATTCAATCATACTTAAATAAATTATATTTTCTTTATCAAACCCTCCTCTGTAGAACTGATATTTAAGCCCAGGAGCACAGACAAATAACTTGGCTTTTTGTTCAATAAGTTTCTGTATATCAGATTCTGTGTTATCTCTCTCTATACTCCAGTGTAGATTCCTTCTTTCTAATTCCGTTTTCAATTTCGATATGTATTTATCTTCCGTGTATACCCCAAATAGATTCCCGAAAAAACCAGCCCCATTAATCCCCTGTATTGGGCTACGTCCAAGCATTGGGGATGGCATATAGATGAAGTATATTTTTTCTTTTACCATCCTAAATACCTTTGTAAGTGCCGATGCGCAAGGTTCCAGCTAAATAATATTTTTCATCACCATGCTTGTTTTCAATTATTCCTTAAATTCAACGCAATTATTTTCATCTTGATTTCCCTCGAACTACAATGCACAAAAAGTAAACAAAATGATGTTATAAACATTGATTTATTACCGTTTACTAAAATGGCGTATTTTTTCAGCAACAATCACATAGAAGACAACAATGGTTACGGGTCAGTATGTCATGTAATGCCAACTACACCCGTTCAACGTGGTTCCCCCAAGGTAATTTACTATTTGGAACAGCTATTTATTCCTCATTATTGTTATAAGACATTTGACGTAAGTAGCTATCAATAAGTTCTGTATGGAAGCCACATGATTTGACACTCAGCAATAACTCTTTTGCTTTAGCATTCATACCTATTTCGTAAAGATAAAAAGAAAGTACTGCATCAATATGCAAACCATCTGAATGCAACATATCAATGTTATATTGACGCTCTGAATGTTTAAAACGTAGAATCTCCTCGATTCTTTTTTTGATAGTCATCATAGGAATAATTATTATCCTTTGCAATGGCATCTGTGAATGAGATAAGATAAATTAAATCTGTACGGAGCTTACTACTGCTGGATATTTCATTATATTCAGACAACCTGTCCGCAAATTTCTGATTATATCCGAGAATAAATAAATTACATAACAATATAATTATCTATATATTCTTATCCAGCAATAGTAGACACGGAACTCAGTGAGTAAACGCGTAATTCGAGGTAACTCATGAAAAAACTAATCTAAACCGGCAATAAGCGCCATAAACAGCATACGCCAACATTCCGTAATGAACCTCTGAACTGGGTTCAGCGGTTACGGTGTACCCGCCTGGTGTTGCTCGGCCCCAAAATGATGCTGATCGATCTATTCCCTATTCCTGTCGCTATCTCTCTGGTCATCCCCCTGCTGATTAAGGCGATTTATGAATGACCCGCCGCACAAAATCGTGTGCCATTGCTTTTTTTAATGCCTCTTTTCCCTATACTGCTCTGCGCAAACACTTTGTTACAGGTTATGAAAAAAAACCCATTGCATTCTCCAGAGGTTTTCATCCTGCAACGTGCTACCACACAACCCTTGTCAGCTTATGGAACGGGAATACCGCCTATTTTATGAAAAATACATACTCTGCAATTTTCCGCTATATAACGCGAGGCAGCCTGGTGCAGCAAATCGTTATCGGGCTGGCTCTAGGTATTACCCTCGCATTGTTATCGCCCTCCGCCGCCCTTGCCGTCGGCCTGCTCGGTACGCTGTTCGTCGGCGGATTGAAAGCCGTGGCACCAGTACTGGTGCTGGTTCTGGTGATGGCCTCCATCACCAATCATCAGCAAGGGCAAAAAACCAATATCCGCCCCATCCTGATCCTCTACGGCATCGGCACCTTTTCGGCGGCGCTGGTCGCGGTGGTGTTGGGCTTTTTGTTTCCCACCACGCTGACCCTGAGTGCACAGTCTGCCGATATCGTGCCGCCAGCGGGCATTGTTGAAGTGCTGAAAGGGTTACTGATGAGCGTGGTTGCCAACCCGATACACGCGCTGATCAACGCTAACTACATCGGTATTCTGGTGTGGGCAGTCGGTTTTGGCATCGCGTTTCGCCACGCCTCACCGTCCACCAAAGCCTTTATCAATGATGCATCGGATGCCGTTACTCTGCTGGTGCGCACGGTCATTCGTTTTGCACCGCTCGGGATTTTTGGCCTGGTTGCCTCTACGCTGGCAGAAACCGGCTTTGATGCACTGTGGGGTTATGCTCACCTGTTGACCGTGCTGGTCGGCGGCATGCTGATCGTGATGTTTGTTATCAATCCACTGATTGTATTCTGGAAAATTCGCCGCAATCCGTATCCGCTGGTGCTGACTTGCCTGCGGGAAAGCGGTATTACCGCCTTTTTCACCCGCAGCTCAGCGGCAAACATCCCGGTGAATATGGAGCTGTGTCGCAAGCTGAATCTGGATGAAGACACCTACTCTGTCGCTATTCCGCTGGGTGCCACCATTAACATGGCGGGCGCGGCGGTAACCATCACCGTCCTGACGTTGGCTGCCGCGCATACGCTGGGCATCCATGTCGATATGCCAACCGCGTTGCTGCTTAGCGTGGTCGCCGCCATTTGCGCCTGCGGCGCATCCGGCGTGGCAGGAGGATCGCTGCTGTTAATCCCACTGGCGTGCAGCATGTTTGGTATCGCCAATGACGTAGCCATGCAGGTGGTCGCCGTCGGCTTTATCATCGGCGTGATTCAAGACTCGGTGGAAACCGCAGTGAACTCCTCGACGGACGTTATCTTTACCGCGGCGGTGTGTGATGCGGAAGATGCCAAGCTGGCAGAGAAAGAGCGGCTGAACCTGCTGTAAGGCTGCACGTTTCCCTCATCGTCTGTCTGAAGGTGAGGGAAAACGGAGCAATAACGACGTTAACGCGATTGCGTTTCAGCCCGGAATGGGTCCAATCCACGCTTCTGCATGCGCCAAAAACGAATGATGTTGTAGCCATTCAGAATCAAAAACGTGCCTTCAATCAGCGAACCGCCGATTGAACCAAGCCATACGTTATGTATTACCCAGCACAGTGTAGCGCACCAAATGATGCAGCGCGTGGTCAACCCGCTGGTGCGGAACAGCGCCCAGGTGCTGATCAGCGTACCAATGATTGGCAGCAGTTCAACCGCATGCTTAAGACCAGAAAGCCCAAACACCAGCGTCAGAATAATAAAGGCAAACATCACAACAAGGTTGTGGGTGCGCGTGGCAATCACCGTACGTCCGGCATTCAGCAGTGCGCTGGCACCTGCGGCATTTGCCCCCATCAAAAAGAAATGGATACCGATGATGGCGCTATAGAGGGAAAGCTGTAGTTTGAATTTGCGATCGTCACGGTTGAAAAATACGGTAATCCCCACCAGGAAGGCAATCGCCCCCACTGCCTGAGCAAACCAATAGCTCGTCATGATCTGTGCCTTGGGAAAAGGAGTGGTGAAAATAAATAAAACGGCGCCAATAAATGGAACGCCGTTTCATTTTAATTAAAAGCGGGAGGTTTTACAACGTTACGCCACTTTTAAATATCGCCAGTTCACGGAAATCATTGATCTCGTTTTTCGCCAGCTTTTTGCCATCAGCAATTTGCACGATCATGTCCACAAACTGGGTCAGCAAATCGTCCATTTCCACCCCATGGATCAGGCGGCCGGCATCAAAGTCGATCCAGTGCGGTTTTTTCTGTGCCAACTCGCTGTTGGTTGCCAGTTTCACCGTGGGTACAAAACCGCCGTAAGGCGTTCCGCGACCGGTACTGAACAATACCATATGGCAACCCGCGCCTGCCAGCGCGCTGGTAGCCACCGCATCGTTACCCGGTGCGCTGAGCAGGTTCAACCCCGGCGTATGCAGGCGTTCACCATACTTGAGCACGTCAACCACTTTGCTCTGTCCCGCTTTCTGAGTACAGCCCAGTGATTTCTCTTCCAGCGTGGTGATACCACCGGCCTTGTTACCCGGCGAGGGGTTCTCATAAATCGGCTGGTTGTGCTCGATAAAGTACTGTTTGAAGTCATTGACCATGTGGACCGTTTTTTCAAACGTCGCTTCATCGCGGCAACGGCTCATCAGAATACGCTCTGCGCCAAACATTTCCGGCACTTCCGTCAGCACGGTGGTGCCGCCGTTGGCGATCATGTAATCCGAGAAACGCCCCAACAACGGGTTGGCGGTAATGCCTGACAAACCATCCGAGCCGCCGCACTCCAGACCAAACTTGAGCTCGCTCAGTTTGCCCGGAACGCGTTGGTCGTGACGCATCGTTTCATACAATGCATGCAGACGCTCCAACCCGGCTTCGACTTCATCATCCTGCTGTTGGCAGATCATGAAAGTAACACGTTCTGCGTCATAGTCGCCTAACGTGGTGCGGAATGCGTCTACCTGATTGTTTTCACAGCCAAGTCCAATCACCAGCACCGCACCCGCGTTGGGGTGACGCACCATGTTTTGCAGCATGGTACGGGTGTTTTCATGGTCTTGCCCTAACTGCGAGCAACCAAACGGGTGGGTAAACAGGTACACCCCGTCAATGCCTTCAGCATTGTTGGTTTCTTTCAGGAAGCGGGTCTGGATCTGACGCGCTATGCCGTTTACACAGCCCACGGTCGGCAGGATCCACAGCTCATTACGCACCCCGACATCACCGTTGTTACGACGGTAGATCTGTACCTCACGATCGGCCATCTGTGCCGGCAGCGTCATGAATTCCGGCTGGTACTGATACTCATCCAGATCGCTCAGGTTGGTCTTGGCATTCTGGGAATGAATATGCTGCCCCGATGCGATAGCCGCTAACGCATGACCGATTGGCAAACCGTACTTCACGATCATCTCGCCCGGTGCGATGTCATAAAGCGCAAATTTGTGTCCGCGCGCCACCGGCTGCGGCAGCGTCACCGTGACGCCGCCCGCCGCTACCGTTTCGCCTTGCTCAACATCACGCAACGCAACGGCCACATTGTCCAGCGCATGGATTTTGATGATGCTTTGCATCGATAAATCTTCAGCCATTAACAATACCCTTCTACTGCCGCTCTCATGCCGCGATCGACGATCGCTTGCAGTTGCTGCGTAACCTGTTCTACCAATCCCGGCACCTGTGTCAGATCCTGTTCCCAGTGATCCGCATCGCTCAGCACGGTGGTAACCAGCGCTTGCAGCGAGGTGGTGCGATCGTTAACGCCGTGCCACAGGGTGCTATAGCGTTCCAGCCAGTGCGCATCATCTTGCAGCGGATAGGCTTCACCGTTGCGATCGCCGCGGTAGAACGCAATCAGCGCTGCCAATGCAAAGGTCAGACGCGCCGGTAATGCCCCTTTCTGCTCACGGTAGGCCAGCAGTTGCGGCAGGATACGGGTGCGGAATTTCGTCATGCCGTTCAGGGCAATGGATAACAACTGGTGCTGAATAAACGGGTTACGGAAACGGCTCAGTACCGCTTGGGCAAAGGACGTCAGCTCATCGTGCGGCAAATCCAGCACCGGAACGATCTCTTCGGCAATGGTTTTTTCCACAAAGCTGCTGATTTGCGCATCATTCATGGATTCGCCCACGGTATCCAGCCCGGCCAGGAAGGCGACCGGCACCAGCGCGGTGTGTGCACCGTTCAGAATCGCCACTTTGCGTTCTTTGTACGGCTTGATATCGTCAACGATGCGGATATTCAGGTCCAGCTTGTCGAGGCGCAGCTCTTGTGCCAGCGATTGCGGCCCCTGAATCACAAACAGGTAGAAGTATTCAGCGGTATCCCAGAAGGTATCCTGGTAGCCCATTTCCTGTTGCAGCGCTTCCACTTCGGCGCGCGGGTAGCCCGTCACAATACGGTCAACCAGCGTGGAGCAGAAGGTGTTGTTTTCGTTAATCCAGGTGACAAAGGCCTGCGGCAGTTCCCACTGCGCGGCATAGCGCAGCACCAGTTCTTTCAGTGCAACGCCGTTATAATCGATAAGTTCACACGGCAACAGCACCCAGCCTTTGTCGGCAGCACCGTTGAAGTGGTTGAAACGCTCAAACAGCAGGCGCGTCAGTTTTGCCGGATAGCTGACCGGCGGCGTATCCGTCAAACGATCTTCGGCGTGATAGCTGATGCCCGCTTCGGTAGTGTTGGAGAACACGAAACGAATATTGGCGTCATGTGCCAGTGCCAGATACTCGTCAAACTGACGGTAAATGTTGATTTCACGGTTAACAGAGCGGATCAGGCGCGGTTCACGCACCGCTTCACCCTGCTCATTCAAACCGCGAATGATTGTGGTATACAGCCCATCCTGAGTGTCTAATGAAGGCGGAAAATCGGTATCAATCGGACGAACGATCACCACACCCGCATCCAGATCGGTATGTTCGTTTAGCAAATCCAACTGCCAGTCGACGAACGCGCGCAGAAAGTTACCCTCACCGAATTGGATAATACGATCAGGATGTTGACGACCAGGGAAGTCACGACGATTCAATGTTTGCATTAAGAAGCTACCTCAGGACAGGAAGTGCGATCGGGGTCAGGTTGTTACCGCCCTGTCACCTTGCCCACGATACATGTCAAGGCGCGCGCACCTGCGCGCGCCCACGGTCTTATAATTCGATGGCGAAATAGTTTTTAGCGTTATCGAAACAGATGTTTTTCACCATGTCGCCCAGCAGGTTGATGTCTGCCGGTGCTTCGCCGTCTTCTACCCAGCGGCCGATCATCTGGCACAGGATGCGACGGAAATACTCATGGCGAGTGTAAGACAGGAAGCTGCGGCTGTCGGTCAACATACCGACAAAGCGGCTCAGCAGGCCCAGTTGCGCCAGCTGTGTCATTTGACGCTGCATGCCGTCTTTCTGATCGTTGAACCACCAGCCAGAACCAAACTGCATTTTGCCCGGCATGCCTTCACCCTGGAAGTTACCGATCATGGTGCCCAGCACTTCGTTATCGCGCGGGTTCAGGCAGTACAGAATGGTTTTCGGCAGCAGGTTTTCTTCATTCTGCTTGCTCAGCAGGCGAGACAGTTCTTGCGCCAGCGGACGGTCATTGATGGAGTCGAAACCAACGTCTGGCCCCAGCAGTTTAAATTGACGCAGGTTGTTGTTACGCAGTGCACCAATGTGGTACTGCTGTACCCAACCGCGACGCGCATATTCCGCCCCCAGCCATACCAGTACGGCCGTTTTGAACTGCGCCACTTCCACATCGTTCAGCGCAGCACCGCCCAAACGACGAGACAGAATGCCATCCAGCGTCGCTTCGTCGGCTTCGGCAAACAGCACCACGTCCAGCGCGTGGTCAGAAACTTTACAGCCGTGCGCAGCAAAGTGATCCAGACGCTTGGTCAGCGCGGTCTGCAAATCGCTGAAACGACGAATATCGGTATCAGACACTTCGCCCAGTTTCGCCATGTAGTCATTAAAGGTCGCCAACTCGATGTTGAAGGCCTTGTCCGGGCGCCAGCTCGGCAGCACTTTGACGTTAAAGCTGCCATCCGCGGCGATGGCTTTGTGATGGCGCAGATCGTCAATCGGGTCGTCAGTGGTGCCGACCATTTTCACGTTCATCTGCTGCATGATGCCGCGCGCGGTAAATTCATCACGCTCCAGCAAGGCGTTGCAGCGATCCCAAATCTCTTTCGCCGTACCCGGTGCTAACAGCGTACCTGTTACACCAAACGGGCGGCGCAGTTCCAGATGCGTCCAGTGGTACAGCGGGTTACCAATGGTGTGCGGTACGGTTTCTGCCCAGGCGGAGAATTTCTCCCAGTCGCTGGCATCACCGGTACAAAGACGCTCCGGCACGCCGTTAGTACGCATGGCACGCCATTTGTAGTGATCACCTTTTAACCAGATGTCATACAGGTTTTTAAAGCGGTAGTTTTCTGCAATCTGTTCAGGCGGCAAGTGGCAATGGTAATCAAAAATAGGCTGATCAGCCGCATAGTCATGATACAAACGACGAGCAAATTCGCTGTCTAACAGAAAATCTTCGCTAAGAAACTGGGGCATACTCTTCTTCCTCACCGTGCGCTCAGGCACAACATTGGCCTTTGTTGAAAGATATCACACCAATTATGCTGGATATCTCATATCATTAGTGAGGTCATGATCGCAAAAAATCATACGCCTGGCAAATTGGTCAGGACACCGCGCAGCAAGCTCTCAACACAGGCCGATATCGAACAAATTTTAGCAATTCCGCATAAATATAATGGTTTTGTGATGTCACTCAACTTTTAAAGTTGTATGACAAATTATTGTAGCGCCGTCTTGAACCGGTATTCAATCTCTATTCCATTCCCAAGAGAAAAAATTCTGGTCCAAATCAAAAGCAGGTTTCAAGAGAGTAAAAGGCGGCAAGGCGTCCTTATCGATGCGCCTTGCCACCTTCCTAAAAGTAAGCGCATATGACGCCACAAACCTACTCCGTTACTGAAACTCTGCGATTGCGCCCTTCTGGGAGGTGCGCTAGCCAACCTTGTTGGCTAATACGACACCGGTTGTTAGCACAGCTAGCGGCACGGTGTTATTTTTTTGACTCGGAGAGAAAACACAAATGCGTAAAATCAAAGGGCTACGTTGGTATATGATCGGGTTGGTGACCATTGGCACCGTGCTCGGTTACCTGACACGTAATGCTATCGCCGTTGCCGCCCCGACGTTGCAAGATCAGTTACATATCACGACACAGCAATACTCCTACATCATTGCTGCCTATTCCGCCTGCTATACCGTCATGCAACCTGTCGCCGGTTACGTGCTGGACCTGTTGGGCACCAAAGTCGGCTACGCCATGTTCGCCATCCTGTGGGCTATTTTCTGTGCCAGTACGGCAATGGCAAACAGCTGGCAAGGTCTGGCGCTGTCGCGTGGTTTGGTCGGCATGGCCGAAGCCGCCATGATCCCTGCGGGCCTGAAGGCGAGCAGTGAATGGTTCCCGGCCAAAGAGCGTTCCGTTGCCGTAGGTTACTTCAACGTCGGTTCCTCGATCGGTGCCATGATCGCGCCGCCGTTAGTAGTTTGGGCCATCGTGATGCACAGTTGGGAAATGGCCTTTATCATCACCGGTGCCTTGAGCATGGTGTGGGCACTGTGCTGGCTGGCGTTTTATAAACACCCGAAAGACCAGAAAAAGCTGACCGATGAGGAACGCGATTACATCCTGAATGGTCAAGAATCTCAGCATCAGTCGAATAACGCCAAGAAGATGTCTGCCTGGCAGATCGTGCGTAACCGCCAGTTTTGGGGTATCGCACTGCCGCGTTTTCTGGCTGAACCGGCTTGGGGCACGATTAACGCCTGGATCCCGCTGTTTATGTTCAAGGTGTATGGCTTTAACCTGAAAGAAATCGCCATGTTTGCCTGGCTGCCGATGTTGTTTGCCGACTTTGGCTGTGTGCTGGGGGGCTACATGCCGATGCTGTTCCAGAAGTATTTCAAAGTGAACCTGATCGTTTCGCGTAAAATGGTGGTCACGCTGGGTGCGGTATTGATGATTGGCCCTGGGATTATCGGCCTGTTCACCAGTCCTTATGTTGCTATCGCGCTGCTGTGCGTAGGTGGATTTGCGCACCAGTCGCTGTCCGGTGCCTTGATCACGCTCTCTTCTGACGTGTTCGGTCGTAACGAAGTGGCTACCGCTAACGGGCTGACCGGCGGCGCTGGCTGGCTGGCGAGCACCCTGTTTGCCCTGGTAGTTGGCGCATTGGCAGACACCATCGGCTTCGGTCCGCTGTTCGCCGTGCTGGCAGCCTTTGACGTGCTGGGTGCCATTCTGATCTGGGTCATTCTGCAAGACCGTCCTGCGGTGCAAGCAGAACAACCGGCAACGCTCGAGGCGGCACAGCAGCATTAATCACTGCCTGTCTCGCGGTTAAACCCGTCTTGATGCCCGATAACCCCGGTTATCGGGCATTTTTATTGCAGGCTGATAATGCATAACTGTGACCTTGATGTTGGTCGGCTTCACGAATAAGTGGTATAACAAATCTCGACGCGATGGTTTTCTCAGCCTTTTTTCGCCCCTGTGGTGAGGTTGCGGCGCAGGAAAGTCGCAAGGAAAGGTTCCCCATTTACGGACCGTCATCTATTAAAGAGCAAAGATATGGCACTCACTGAGCCCCGTCGACTATACCAACAGTTAGCCGCAGAACTTAAACAGCGCATCGAAAGTGGCGTTTATCTTGTTGGCGAGAAGTTACCCGCCGAACGCTACATTTCAGAAGAGATGAACGTCAGCCGCACGGTAGTGCGCGAGGCGATCATCATGCTGGAAGTGGAAGGCTACGTCGAGGTGCGCAAAGGCTCAGGCATTCACGTCATCTCCAATCAGCAAAGTCATCGCGTCCCCAGTGGCAGCGATATCGAGTTTGTCACTGCCGGACCGTTTGAGCTGTTGCAGGCACGCCAGTTAATCGAAAGCAATATTGCCGAATTTGCGGCGACTCAGGTGACGCGTCAAGACATTGTCCAGTTGATGGAGATTCAGGAATATGCGCGTCAGGAGGACCGTTTCCGTGATTCCGAGTGGGATCTGAAGTTTCACATTCAGGTGGCGTTAGCGACACAGAACTCCGCCATGGCCACTATCGTGGAAAAAATGTGGAGCCAGCGGATACACAACCCCTACTGGCTTAAATTGCACGAACACATTGACGACCGTTCGATAGAAAGCTGGTGCGAAGAGCACGATCAAATCCTTAAAGCATTGATCCGCAAAGATCCCTACGCCGCCAAGCTGGCGATGTGGCAGCACCTGGAAAACACCAAGCAAATGCTGTTTCGTGCCACCACCGATGACTTCGAATTCAACGTTGACCGCTATATGTTTGCCGAAAATCCCGTCGTGCATCTTGAGCCGATCACTGCGCACAAATCCTGAGCACCCGCACAAAAAAACCTGTCGCCTCTGTCACTTAACAGAGGCAAAAACGTCTGAAAATACCCGTTAGTGTCAAAAAATGTAAAATCGGGCGCAAAAAAACCTTTTCTCTCAAATAGCAGCGATAAATCTCACATTTTCCTGTGATAATTCTCTATCTCAACCTTTAGGCTTTTGTTACAGTTAGAAGCTCTTTTTAACGCTTAATCCGGTATTTCCGGCGTTACTGCCGCCAAGACGCAACAATACACGTTCGTCGGGCAAAATGGATTAAGCTAATGAGATAGATGAACATCGGTATGTTCTACTCTAACAGCGCTCACCATGGCGAGCCGGTGTACATAATGACCCTTGCAGTCGGTGTATTTCATCGCCGATGGGCCACGTAGCATGCTGTTGTGTTAGGAATACCGAATGGAATTAATTAAAGAACTTGTTAATGCGCTTTGGCACCAAAATTTCGATATTCTCGCTGACCCCAAACTGGTTTGGACGCTCTATTTTATTCTGTTCATGATCCTGTTTTTGGAAAATGGTCTGTTACCCGCGGCCTTTCTGCCCGGAGACAGCCTGCTGGTATTGGTCGGCGTGCTGGTTGCCAAAGGTACGATGAATTATGCATTCACTATTGCGTTGTTAACCACCGCCGCCAGCCTTGGCTGCTGGGTAAGCTATATTCAAGGGAAGTGGCTGGGGAATACCCGGGTAGTACAAGGCTGGCTCTCTCATCTCCCCGCACACTATCACCAGCGTGCGCATCTGTTGTTCCACCGTCATGGGTTGTCCGCGCTGCTGGTTGGCCGTTTTCTCGCCTTTGTTCGCACGCTGCTGCCTACCATTGCCGGGCTTTCTGGGCTGGACAATACGCGCTTTCAGTTTTTCAACTGGATGAGCGGGCTGCTGTGGGTGTTGATCCTGGTGTCGCTCGGGTTTGCGATAGGCAAGACGCCGCTTTTCATGAAGTATGAAGACGAGTTGATGTTTTGCCTGATGATGTTGCCACTGGTGTTATTGTTCGTCGGTCTGTTCGGTTCACTGCTGGTGTTGTGGCGTAAGAAACGCGCCGACAATGCTGGAAAAGGGAACTAACGTGTTATTCGGTTGGCGTTATCTGAAAGCCATCTGGCGCATGATGATCCTGGTGATGCTGCCGATTATCCTGCTGACCCAGACACCGAGCCGTCAACAGGATGAAACGTTGCTGCAAATTTTTCCTCACCATCAGGGTGCCCCGCTCCCTGATGGCTTTTACGTTTACCAGCGTCTTAATGAGCGTGGTATCGCCATCAAAAGCATTACCCCTGCGCCGGACAGTCTGATTGTCAGGCTGGCTTCATCGGAGCAGACCTTTGCCGCGCGTGAAGCACTCCGATCCTCGCTTCCGCAGGCAAAAATCATCACTCAGCAGCCGCCTAAGCCCGTTCCTTTCTGGCGGCAAAAGCTCACGCAAAAAACTGCAACACTGGGGTGAAATGATATGAAAAAAGTAGCCGTTTTCCGTGGATTTGTTATCGCAAGTCTGGCGTTCTGCACCATCAACGCCTATGCCGCTGACGCAAAAGTACCGCCAGCAGGCACCTGCGCAGCCAAAGCCTATGATATCGAACAGCAGTTGGCGCAGGCTCGCCAGCACCGTAACGCAGGCCAGATTCAAGGTCTGGAGACGGCGCTGCGCAGTGTGCAAACTCACTGTCAGGATGATGACCTGCGCGTCAAACGTCAGCAAAATCTGGCTGAGAAACAAGCGAAAGTCGCGGAGCGAGAAGCGGAATTACGCGAAAGCCAGCAATCCGGTGCCAATGCGGACAAGATTCAAAAACGGCAGGGAAAACTCGCCGAAGCCCAGCAAGACTTGCGTGCGGCCCAGCAGGAAATCACCGCTGCCGGTGGGCAGTAATCCATCAGGTTCCGCTGGTATTGATTGCCGCCCACCCCATGTTCATAGACCCAGGTTGGGCGCGTTTTATGGTATTACCCAGCGCTTACAGCAGCTTATCAGAATTATCTCGTCCCACTTCGCCATTCCAATCGTAAAAGTTGAGCTATAGTTAATACTCGTTATTTATCCAAAAGGAGTTAATCATGGCTAAAGATCAACAATCTGAACTGTTGCGCAATGAGTTGAAATCACTGGCGGATACCCTGGAAGAAGTCTTGAACTCCTCAAGCGATAAATCCAAAGCGGAATTGGAAAAATTACGCAGCAAAGCGGAAAGCGCACTGAAGGACACGCGCTCACGGTTAAGTGAAACCGGCGAACGTATCGTTAACCAGACCAAAGAAGCTGCTGATTACGCGGATGACTATGTTCGGCAGAACCCGTGGACCGGCGTAGGTATCGGCGCTGCGGTAGGGGTTGTGCTGGGCGTTTTGCTGGCACGCCGCTGATTGACGGGAGTTCAGTAATTTTTTATGACTGAAAAACAACGACAGGGCCCCGCTAGCGGGGCTATTGCTTCAGCGCAGCGTATCCTGACGCTGCTTGTCGGCATTGTGGAAACGCGCCTTCGTCTGGTTGTCATTGAGTTAGAAGAAGAAAAGAATCATCTGTTGCAGCTGCTGCTGCTCACCGGACTCACCCTTATTTTCGCCGCATTCGGTCTGATGAGCCTGATTGCACTGATTATTTGGGGTCTGGAGCCAGAATACCGTTTGTTGGCATTAGCCTGGATCACCGCCACGCTGCTGGGTCTGGCACTGATTATCGGCCTGTGGACACTCGCCAAGGCGCGTCGCGCCACGCTGCTCAAAGCCACGCGTAAAGAACTTCGCACCGACAGAGCGCTGCTGGAAGAGGAGGAAAAATGAATCGTCAGCAGCGCCGGCAAGAAAAGACCCGACTGTTACGCCAGATTGAGCAGCAGCGTATCGATGTGATTTATGAAAGAAGAGTGTGGCTGGAAAAAACAGCCCGCTACGATGGTTACTGGCTGCGCATCATGGCGTGGCGTCGCTACTGGCTGCTCGCTTCCGGCGCTGCCGCGCTGTATGGCGTGCGCCACCCAAACCGGCTGATTCGTTGGGCCAGACGCGGCATTGGCCTGCTGGGAGCACTACGGCTGCTGCGCAAAACGCTGTCGCCCCGCTAGGCACCACGGATTGCTGGCACATATTCAGATTTTCTGAAAAAAACAGACAATTTAACTCGCTGGAATCCAAATCATTTCCCCCATAGTATTTGCTCCATACCGGATGTGCAGATGATATCCCCAGAGATATCCTGCTGTAGAGCGGCATACAGACCTGTTGCCAGCCCCCCTTTCCCTTGGAGACAAATGATGAAAAATTTAGAAAATACTGCGCTGCTTATCGCTCGCATCTTTATGCCAATCCTGTTCATCGTGGCAGGTTACGGCAAACTGGGTGATGCTTATGCGGGCACCGCGCAATATATGCAGGCGATGGGCGTTCCGACTTTTCTGCTGCCGCTGACCATTCTGCTGGAGCTGGGCGGTGGCCTGGCGGTGCTGTTCGGTCTTCTGACTCGCACCGTAGCCCTTTTCACGGCAGGATTCACGCTGCTAACTGCCCTGCTGTTTCACACTAACTTTGCCGAAGGCGTAAATCAGTTGATGTTCCTGAAGAACCTGACCATCGCAGGCGGTTTTCTGCTGCTGGCAGTAACGGGTCCAGGCGCTTTCAGCATCGACCGTATTTTGAATAAAAAGTGGTAATACCGTAGTTTTATACCAAAGCAGTCTGATGCCAACACCAGGCATACCCTTTCGCACCAGCGGCGCAGTACTCTGCGCCCTGGTTTTTACATTGATGATGGAGGACCTATGGGACAACTGATCGATGGCGTATGGCACGATACCTGGTATGACACCAGCAAGACAGGCGGTCACTTCAAACGCACCACAGCGCAGTTTCGCCACTGGATAACCCCGGATGGCGCGCCGGGCGTTACGGGCGAAGGTGGCTTCGAGGCCCAAGCCAACCGCTACCACCTCTATGTTTCGCTCGCCTGCCCCTGGGCGCACCGCACCTTGCTGATGCGTCAGCTTAAAGGGTTGCAGGAACACATCGGTGTGTCCGTGGTGCATCCGCTGATGTTGGATCATGGCTGGACTTTCGGCATCGATTTTCCTGACACCACCGGCGACTCACTCTATCAGCACGAATTTCTCTATCAGCTCTACCTGCATGCCGATACCGATTACAGCGGACGCGTTACCGTTCCCGTACTGTGGGACAAAGCGAGCCACACCATCGTCAGCAACGAATCCGCTGATATTATCCGCATGTTCAATTCGGCGTTTGATGGCATTGGCGCAACGCCCGGCGATTACTACCCGGAGGCGCTGCGTACGCAAATTGATGCGTTAAACGAATGGATTTACCCCACCATCAATAACGGCGTGTACAAAGCGGGATTTGCGACCTCGCAAAGCGCCTATGATGAAGCGGTCAATGGCGTATTCGAGGCATTAGATTCGTTGGAAGTCCGTCTGGCGCAACAGCGTTACCTGACAGGCAACGCATTGACTGAAGCCGATATTCGGCTGTGGACCACGTTACTGCGCTTTGATCCGGTCTACCATACTCATTTCAAGTGTGACAAACGTCGGCTGGCAGACTACCCGAATCTGTTTGGGTTCCTGCGCGATACTTACCAAATTCCTGGCATTGCGGATACCGTGAACATCCCACATATCCGCCATCACTACTATCGCAGCCACGGTACCATCAATCCGCACGGCATTATTTCCATCGGGCCAGAAAACGACCTGAGCGCGCCGCACGGGCGCGACAGATTTAATGAGCGGACGGTTTAATCAGCAAACGATCGTCGCGAGCAGCACATCACGCCTGGTTCAGCGCTTTGGGCAATTCGCGCAAGAACCAGGATTTTGCCTCGCCCATGCTGTCACGACGCCAGGCCATGATAATCTGGCTCTCCATGGAATATTCCGGGCTGACAACCCGCAAGCGCCCTTCGGCAATATCCCTGGCGACCATCGGGTAAGGCATGGTGGCAACGCCCAATCCCGCCAACAGCGCGCGGCGTTTATCATCAATAGAACTCACCGTTAAACGCTGCTGCTTATCCAACAGTTGCACGGTCAATACCGGGCGTTCACGCGCGGTATCCGCCACTGCAATCCCGCGATATTTAATACGAGTCACATCCGACAGGGGCTCAGGCTCCTGATGAATAGGGTGGTCCGGGCTGGCAACGTAAACGTTGTTCATGGTGTATAGCTTGCGCGTATTCACTTCGGAAGAGGCGCGAAAGTGCATATCAGGGGCAATCACGATATCGGCCCGCCCCTGCTCCAAACGCTCCCAGGCACCGGCCAGCACCTCGGTCAGCAATGACACTTGGGTATTAGCCTTCAGCGCCAGCTTATCCAGCAGGGGAAACAACTTCTCGGTAGGGATCAGCGCTTCAACGACAATGGTGATATGGGTTTCCCAGCCGCGTGCCAGCGCTTCCGCATCGGTGGTGAGTTTATCCGCCGCTTCGAGCAGGATTCTTCCCCGTTCGAGCAACATCCGGCCCACGTTGGTAAATTTAGTGCGGTGACCTGAGCGATCAAAAAGCACGACGTCGAGCTCTTCTTCCAGCTTCTGCATGGTATAGCTCAGCGCCGACGGCACGCGCCCCAGCTCATCAGCCGCCGCCGCAAAGCTGCCACGGCGATCGATGGCGTCCATCACTCGCAGCGCTTCCAGCGTTAATGCCCGATCTTTTGCCATTTATTCACTCATTCAGGAATTTTGAATATACCCACCAGATTAACTAGCTAACAATCCAACGTCCACACAATTACTATCTGTTTAGTATAATTTTTGAGGTGCAGAACCATGATCACATGCAGAACAGCGGAACAGTGCGGTCAAGCTGACTACGGCTGGCTGCAAGCGCGCTACACCTTCTCCTTCGGCCATTATTTCGATCCTGAACTGTTAGGCTTTGCCTCACTGCGCGTGTTGAACCAGGAAGTCCTCAAGCCAGGCGCGGCATTTCAGCCACGTACCTACCCGCAGGTCGATATTTTAAATATTCTGTTGCAAGGTGAAGCGGAATATCGCGACAGCAACGGCGGGCATATCCGCGCAAAAGCGGGTGACGTCTTGTTATTGGCGGCACAGCCAGCGGTAAGCTACAGCGAGCACAGCATCAGCGATGAAACGCCGTTGACGCGTTTGCAACTGTGGTTCAATGCCTGCCCGTCACGGGAAAACAGCGCGTTGCAACGGCTTGCACTGTGCAATGCAAAGGTCAAACTGCTCGCCTCACCGGAAGGTGAAAACGGCAGCCTGCAACTTCGCCAGCAGGTTTGGGTACATCATCTGCAACTCGATGAGGGTGAACAGCACACCTTTACGCTCAACGGCAACCGCGCCTACTTTCAGGTGATTCACGGTGCGATGGAAGCCATGACGCCGCAAGAGAACGCAACGGTATTACAGTGTGGAGACGGCGCCTTCATTCAGCAGGAAAAACAGCTGACTATCCGCGCCAAAGCCCCGTTGCGCGCGCTGCTGATCGATTTGGTTGCCTGAGTCGCTTTCTCGGCGCTTTGATGGATTATCACAGCGCACCCCGCGCCTTACATGGTAAGATGGAGGACGTGTTCATCATCATGCGGTAGGATCAGGCCAATGGATTCAAGCGACCAAGACAAACTCCTTGCCCAGGCGGAAAGCATTTGCCAGCAGCGCAATGTACGCCTTACGCCACAGCGACTCGAAGTGCTTCGGCTGATGGCACAGCAACACGGCGCGATCAGTGCTTACGATCTGTTGGATCTGCTGCGCGCCTCAGAACCACAAGCAAAACCCCCTACCGTATACCGCGCACTGGATTTTCTGCTGGAGCAAGGGTTTATCCATCGTGTGGAATCGACCAACAGCTATGTCATGTGTCACCACATTGAAGAGCATAGCCATACTTCAGCGCTGTTTATTTGCGATCGTTGCGGGCAAGTTACGGAACGCCAGACGGAAGGCATTGAAGCCATTCTTCAGCAGTTGGCACAAAGCGCCAATTTCACGCTGCGTCACAGCGTGGTCGAGGCACACGGCCTGTGCGAAGCCTGTCAGGAAGTGGCTGATTGTCGTGAACACGGGCACTGTCACCATGACCATACGGTGCCCATCAAGAGTGCGAAACCCGGACGTTGATCTGAAAGGCTGATACATCACCGACAAGGCTTTCCCTGAAAGAAACGCCCTGTCGGCTAACGGCGTTTAGCTCCACTCACCGTTGCGGATAACACCGACGGCCAGTCCTTCAATGCTGAAGCTCTGCTCACGCAAATCAACCACGATGGGAGAAAATGCGTCATTCTCCGCCAGAAGTTGTACGGTGTTACCTTGACGTTTCAAGCGCTTAACCGTCACTTCATCTTCAATGCGCGCCACCACTACCTGGCCGTTACGCACCTCTTGGGTTTTATGCACGGCCAGCAAATCACCGTCTAATATACCGATGTCTTTCATAGACATACCGCTGACGCGCAGCAAAAAGTCGGCGTGCGGTTTGAACATGGCCGGATCGACCTGATAGTGACACTCGATGTGCTCTTGCGCCAGCAGCGGCTCACCCGCGGCGACACGGCCAATCAGCGGCAGTCCAACATTTTCTTCTTCCATCAACAGGCGGATCCCGCGTGATGCGCCGGAGACGATTTCAATCACGCCTTTGCGCGCCAGCGCCTTCAGATGCTCTTCCGCTGCGTTCGGTGAGCGGAAACCCAGTCGCTGGGCGATTTCGGCACGCGTTGGCGGCATGCCGGACTGCGCAATATGATCGCGAATCAGATCATAGACCTGCTGCTGTCTGGTTGTTAATGCTTTCATCCCGCCCCCTGGTTGTTTATACAGTTTATCTGTGAGTATATACAGGTCATCGCGGCTTGGGAATGACAGAGAGGCAAATACCCGTGTTTTTATGAGCGTTGCCCCAAAATCATGCTGAAATCACCCCAGGATGAGGGGCCAGAGAATGCTGACCCAGACAATGCCGGCAAACACCAAGGCCACAAACACGGCCGCCGATCCGATATCCTTGGCGCGCCCGGACAGTTCGTGATGCTCGGTTCCCACGCGATCGACAACCGCCTCAATGGCGCTGTTGACCAGTTCCATCAGCACCACTACCACTACCACGCCAATCAGCAATAGCCGCTCCAGCAGTGCTACGGGCAGCCAACACGCGACCAGCACCGCTACGACCAGCAGCATCAGTTCTTGTCGAAATGCAGCTTCGTGCTGCCATGCCTGTTTCAGCCCTTTGAGGGAGTACCCGGTTGCCTTGATAATCCGAGTTACCCCGGTAGCCTTATTCATGTTTTTTCACCCGTTTATCAGAGATTTTTTGCAATTTTCCCGTAACACCGTTGTCTCACACCACAGATCTCCCTTGTACTTTCTGGTATCCTTGCGGCGCATTGCTACTCAAGAGGCTTCTGGTTGTTATGTCCGGCTGGCGTAAAATTTACTATAAATTACTGAATTTCCCACTCAAATTGTTAGTGAAAAGCAAGATAATTCCTAACGATCCCGTGGCGGAGTTAGGGCTAGATCCTTCTCGCCCCATTCTTTATGTGCTGCCTTATAACTCACAGGCGGATTTACTGACGCTGCGCGCAAAATGCCAAGCGTTAGAACTGCCGGATCCGCTGGAACCCACGGAAATTGACGGTGTGTCGCTGCCCAGCCACGTATTTATTAACGATGGCCCACGCGTATTCCGCTATTACACGCCGAAGCAGGAATCCGTCAAACTGTTCCACGATTATCTGGATCTGCACCGCAACAATCCCTATCTCGATGTGCAGATGGTGCCCGTTTCTGTCATGTTTGGCCGCTCTCCGGGCCGTGAAGGACAGCACGGTGCCACGCCGCATCTGCGTCTGCTCAACGGGATTGAGAAATTTTTCGCTGTTATCTGGTTGGGACGCGACAGCTTTGTACGCTTCTCCAGCATCGTGTCGCTGCGTCACATGGCAACCGAACACGGCACTGACAAAACCATAGCGCACAAACTGGCGCGTGTCGCACGCATGCACTTTGCCCGTCAACGCCTGGCCGCCGTTGGCCCGCGTTTGCCGGTACGTCAGGAGCTATTCCATAAGCTGCTGGACTCGAAGGCCATCAAGAAAGCCGTTGAAGATGAGGCGCGCAGCAAGAAAATCTCCCATGAGAAAGCGCAGCAAAATGCTATCGCCCTGATGGAAGAGATCGCAGCGGACTTCTCTTATGAAGCCGTGCGGCTGTCAGATCGCATTCTGAGCTGGACCTGGAACCGCCTGTATCAAGGCATCAACGTACACAATGCCGAGCGCGTACGCCAGTTGGCGCAGGATGGCCATGAGCTGGTCTACGTGCCTTGCCACCGTAGTCACATGGACTACCTGCTGCTCTCCTATGTGCTTTACCACCAGGGTCTGGTTCCCCCCCATATCGCGGCAGGTATCAACCTGAATTTCTGGCCAGCAGGCCCGATTTTCCGCCGTCTGGGTGCTTTCTTTATTCGCCGGACCTTCAAAGGCAACAAGCTCTACTCCACCATTTTCCGTGAATATCTCGGTGAGCTGTTCTCTCGCGGCTACTCCGTTGAGTACTTTATGGAAGGGGGGCGTTCGCGCACCGGCCGTTTGCTGGAGCCCAAGACCGGCACGTTGGCCATGACCCTTCAGGCGATGCTGCGCGGTGGTACGCGCCCCATCACGCTGGTGCCGATTTATGTGGGTTATGAGCATGTGATGGAAGTGGGCACCTATGCCAAAGAGTTGCGCGGTGCTACTAAAGAGAAAGAAGGCCTGATGCAGATGGTGCGCGGATTACGCAAACTGCGCAATCTGGGGCAAGGCTATGTGAATTTTGGCGAGCCACTGTCGCTGACGCCTTACCTCAATCACCATGTGCCGCAGTGGCGCGAGGCGATCGATCCGATTGAAGCGCAGCGCCCTACCTGGCTCACGCCTACCGTGCAAAATATTGCCGATATCATCATGGTGCGCATTAACAACGCTGCAGCCGCCAACGCCATGAACCTGTGCTCCACGGCACTGTTGGCATCACGTCAGCGCGCACTGACCCGTGAACAAATGCATGAGCAACTGGACTGCTATTTGCAATTGCTGCGCAACGTGCCTTACAGCAAAGATGTCACTGCGCCGAAAAAGACAGCGCCGGAACTGCTGGAACACGCGCTGGCAATGAACAAATTTGAAGTTGAACAAGACAATATTGGCGAGATCATCATTCTGCCGCGCGAACAGGCCGTGTTGATGACCTATTACCGCAACAACATCCAGCATTTGCTGGTGCTGCCATCGATGATCGCCAGCATTATCATGCACCGTGGCAGGATCACGCCGGATGAATTAACACGACAGATGTCGTTGATTTACCCATTAATTCAAGCCGAACTGTTCTTGCATTACAGTAAAGAGGCACTGCCTGCGGTCATTGAAACGTTAACCACGGAGTTGGTGCGTCAGGAACTGATTGTCATCAAACAAGATGCGCTGGTGCTAAATCCGCTGCGAATTCGCACGCTCCAACTGCTGGCTGCCGGTGTGCGGGAAACCCTGCAACGCTACGCGATTACGCTGTCATTACTCGGCGCTAACCCGGAAATGAACCGCGGTACCTTGGAAAAAGAAAGCCGCAATATGGCCCAGCGTCTGTCGGTGCTGCATGGCATTAACGCGCCTGAGTTCTTTGATAAGGCCGTGTTCTCAACGCTGGTAGCCACGCTGCGTCAGGAAGGCTACATCAGCGACAGCAGCAGCGTGGATACGCGCAGTACGCTGGAGCTCTATCGTATTCTGAGCGATTTAATCACACCGGAAGTCAGGTTGACGATTGAAAGTGCCAGTACACCGGCCAGCGCAGAACCGGAAGACGAAAAGCAGGAAGTAGCGCAAGCGTAGTGTTGCGTTAAAGCACCATCCGTTACCGCTTTACTCCGGCATCACACGCCCTGTGTGATGCCGGGGACCATCACAGCCCCAGCACAATTCCCGCAAACAACACCATGCCCACATAGTTATTGTTGAGGAACGCACGGAAACAGGCATCGCGCTCACGCCCGGCGGTCAGCCATTGCTGATAACCAAACAGACCAGCCGCCATCAGCACCGTCAGGAAAAATGCGGCGCCCAGCTTCATTTGCATGCCTAGCACCACCATCAACGCCAGCATGCTCGCCTGCAACAAGCCGATGATCAAGGTATCAAAGCGCCCGAACAGAATAGCGGTGGATTTGATGCCAATCTTGAGATCATCATCGCGATCGACCATGGCATATTGCGTGTCATAGGCGACAGTCCAGCAGATGTAGGCTAAAAACATGATCCAGGCGCTGGCGGGCAGCGATTCGCTGACTGCGGCATACGCCATGGGGATCGACCAGCCGAAGGCTGCGCCCAACACAAACTGCGGCAGATGGCTGACGCGTTTCATGAAGGGGTATATCCATGCCAACGCCAACGCCGCCACGGAGAGCCAAATGGTCATGCGATTCAACGTCAGCACTAGCGCAAACGCCAGTAGCACCAAAACGACAAACAGCACTTTTGCCGATTGCTCGCTCACCAGGCCGCTGGGTAAAGGGCGAGACGCGGTGCGTTTGACATGCCCATCAAAATGGCGGTCGGCGTAATCATTGATCACACAGCCTGCCGCGCGCATCAGAAACACCCCCGCGACAAACACCAACAGCGTCCACGGTCTCGGCACACCGCCACCCGCCAGCCATAATGCCCAGAGGGTTGGCCAGAGCAACAGCAGGGAACCGATCGGCCTATCAATTCGCATTAACCGACAGTAAGCGCCCCATTTTCCCGCTGTCATACTTCGTTCCAACGTCATTTCTCCTTAACGGTTACCCTGGTCAACGCCTTGAAAATGATACGCAGGCGACGAGGGCAAAAACAATTCTGTCAGCAGTATCGGCTGATTAAACAAACGCAAACGGGATCGCCGAGCCCACAGGTTTTCACAGCGTCCAATGTGTATGTAATCGCGTTGCAGGGAGTTCTGTTTGAACAGATAGCGCCCGAGCGGTGTATTACCAAGCGTAGTCAACGCGGACACCGAGGTGTCAAGGGCTGAGGGCGGAATCAGCGTTCTGGCGGCCACCCAGGGCTGTCCATCGCCGTAGATTATCACCTCTCGCAGCCAATAACGCGCGCAGTCAGGCAACTCGTGCTGTTCATCACCCAGCATCTCAGCCGCAATGTAACCATTATAGTACGGCACCACCGTCAACTGTGTGCAATGTCGTTCCAGCCGCTGCGTCATCGAACCGGTCTCTGTCAGCCAGGTATCGACGGGGGATGGTAACGCCATCGGCGTTTCTTTTAACCAATCGGTCGCGTGCAACCATTCTATGGTGCGCAGCAGTGTTAGCGCTGCATCGGACATATCCCTACTCCAATGGTGGCTGTTGTAACGCACAAAACATCACGCCTCAGCACACCCCGCCACCGTTGGGTGCGCAATATGATAACATTTTTTTAATCTTTGACAGCGCGCTGGCAAGATTTGATCGCCGTTTGCTCAGAAAAAAGACAAAAATGGCGCATAAAAAAACACTATCTGGCGCTATACCAGATAGTGTTTACGTTGAGCGTAAAAGCGTGTTGATGTATTCACCCGGGCCTCAGCGCAACGCGCCAGTGCCCGACGTTGATTACATCATACCGCCCATACCACCCATACCGCCCATGCCACCCATACCACCAGCAGCACCTAAATCGCCTTTATCTTCTTTCGGCAGGTCGGTAATCATACATTCGGTGGTGATCATCAGGCCAGCAATGGATGCGGCATATTGCAGTGCAGAACGGGTTACTTTGGTCGGATCCAGAATACCCATGTCGATCATGTTACCGTAAGCTTCGGTTGCGGCGTTGTAACCGTAGTTACCTTCGCCTGCTTTCACGTTGTTAGCCACAACGGAAGGTTCTTCACCGGCATTTTCCACGATTTGACGCAGCGGTGCTTCCATCGCGCGCAGCGCAACACGAATACCCACGTTCTGATCTTCGTTTTCAGCTTGCAGATTGCGAATGGCATTGGCTACGCGAATCAGCGCTACACCACCACCGGCAACCACGCCTTCTTCAACGGCAGCACGGGTCGCGTGCAGCGCATCTTCAACGCGTGCTTTCTTCTCTTTCATTTCGACTTCAGTAGCCGCGCCGACTTTGATAACGGCAACGCCGCCCGCCAGTTTGGCAACGCGCTCTTGCAGTTTTTCGCGATCGTAATCGGAAGTCGCATCTTCAATCTGCTGACGAATCTGACCAACACGACCCTGGATAACCACTTCATCACCCACACCGTCGATGATGATGGTGGTGTCTTTGTTGATCACAACGCGTTTTGCCTGACCCAGATCTTCCAGGGTGGCTTTTTCCAGTTCCAGACCGATCTCTTCAGAGATAACGGTACCGGCAGTCAGGGTTGCGATGTCTTGCAGCATGGCTTTACGACGATCGCCGAAGCCAGGTGCCTTCACGGCAGCCACTTTAACGATACCGCGCATGGTGTTCACCACCAGCGTAGCCAGCGCTTCACCTTCAACATCTTCTGCGATGATCAGCAGCGGTTTGCCTGCTTTGGCAACGGCTTCCAGTACCGGCAGCATTTCACGGATGTTGGAGATCTTTTTGTCAGCCAGCAGGATGAACGGGCTTTCCAGCTCAACGGAACCGGTTTCCGGTTTGTTGATGAAATACGGGGAGAGATAACCGCGATCGAACTGCATCCCTTCCACAACGGCCAGTTCATCTTGTAAGCCGGAGCCTTCTTCGACGGTGATAACGCCTTCTTTGCCCACTTTCTCCATGGCTTCAGCGATCAGTTTACCCACTGTGTCATCAGAGTTGGCAGAGATGGTACCGACCTGAGCAATGGCTTTGGTGTCAGCGCAAGGTACGGACAGTTTTTTCAGTTCTTCAACCGCAGCGATAACCGCTTTATCGATACCGCGTTTCAGATCCATCGGGTTCATGCCTGCGGCAACGGCCTTCAGACCTTCGTTCACGATAGACTGTGCCAGTACGGTTGCCGTGGTGGTGCCGTCGCCCGCTGCGTCGTTCGCTTTGGAGGCCACTTCTTTCACCATCTGTGCGCCCATGTTTTCGAACTTGTCTTCCAGCTCGATTTCACGCGCTACGGACACGCCGTCTTTGGTAATAACCGGAGAACCAAAAGATTTATCCAGAACGACGTTGCGACCTTTCGGGCCTAAAGTCACTTTTACTGCGTTCGCAAGAACGTTCACGCCGCGCAGCATTTTTACGCGCGCGTCATTGCCGAATTTTACGTCTTTAGCTGCCATGGTTTATTTCCCTTAAATTCGTTCGATTCAGATGATTACGCTTCAACAATCGCCAGGATGTCGCTTTCAGACATGATCAGGACTTCTTCGTTGTCGATCTTCTCGGCTTTCACGCCATAGCCATCATTAAAAATGACGATATCGCCAACTTTCACATCCAGCGGTTTTACGTCGCCGTTTTCCAGAATGCGGCCATGGCCCACAGCCAGTACTTCACCACGGGTAGATTTAGCCGCAGCAGAACCGGTCAGAACAATACCGCCAGCAGATTTGGACTCGACTTCTTTACGCTTGACGATCACGCGGTCATGCAATGGACGAATTTTCATTGATAGCTCTCCTTTGAGAAAGTCCATATCAGTTTGGGATTAACGCCGGGTACATTTTGATACCCGCCTTGTGAGTTTCTAAGTGGGGACGATTCGCTTCCCTTCAAGGGAGAAAAAGGTTTTTTTTTGCGATAACGATGAAATTCTGATAATGAAGAATAAAAATTAGATATAAAACAGATGTTTAATATCTTTTTCTTAATCAGCATCATTTGTCTTGATCGTCTCTATGCTCGAGGTTTTTACGGTCATCATCTTTGCGATAGTACTCACCGTCAAAGGTGTTGCCGTTGCTGCCGGACGATGCGGTGCCAGCGCCACGCCAAATGTGCAGATGAGGCATCAGTTTAACCGTCAACCGCTTTTGCAACGGGGGCAACAGCAGCAGCAATCCCAGGAAGTCAGTGAAAAAACCGGGCAGCAGCAGCAAAAAGCCCGCCAATACCAGCGATACGCTTTTGACCATTTCCGCCGCAGGGCTCTCTCCCGCCGCGATTTTCTGCTGCATTTGAATAAACGTTTTCACCCCTTGATTGCGCACCAGAGAAACGCCAATACAGGAGGTAAACACCACCAGCAGCAACGTCACCGCGACGCCCAGCACTTCCGCAACGCGGATGAACAGCGAAATTTCGATGTAGGCAAAAAGAAAGAGTAGGAATAGCGGTAACCAGCGCACTGGATTCTCCTGATTTATTTAACTGTTTGTTATAAAACGAACAAAACGATCGATATCCGCCTGAGTCATAGGCTGCCGTCATCTGTTATGCATCCGGCCATCATGAAGACCTATCACCAGAGATCCAACATCAACCCTTATAATTTAATGAAGTGGTAGCGCAAGCGAGGATTTTCAACCTGTAGATGGAAAATTTCGTTGCGCAATAATCACCAGTGACCACTATCACAATTTATTTACTTTATTAATTACACATCTTCATTGAGTGATCGAAACTACGCTTTTGGGATTCTATACAATATATCATCACCCCAGCGGAGGCAGTTATGGTCAATCGTTCTGCGACTGTTGCCTGTGGTGATACATTTTGTGGTAACACCCTCGTGATAATAACTCGCGTTTATTGGCACGATTATTGGTTAACACGCTTTTTTGTTAACACCAAGGTGGTTAGCAAAACGCGTTCTCATCAAGTTGCAGGATTCAAGAGAAGGCTCTCATGTCAGACAACATCCGTATTGAAGAAGACCTGTTAGGTAACCGTGAAGTTCCCGCCGATGCCTACTATGGCATTCATACCCTGCGGGCAATTGAAAATTTTTACATCAGCAACCACAAAATCAGTGATATTCCCGAATTCGTGCGTGGCATGGTGATGGTTAAAAAGGCCGCTGCCTTGGCAAACCGCGAGTTGAAAACCATTCCCCGCGCGATTGCCGATACCATTATCCGTGCCTGCGATGAAGTGCTGAACAACGGCAAATGCATGGATCAGTTCCCGGTTGATGTGTATCAGGGGGGAGCGGGCACCTCGGTGAACATGAACACCAACGAAGTGCTGGCGAACATTGGTCTGGAGCTGATGGGCCATAACAAAGGTGAATATCAGTATCTCAACCCTAACGATCATCTGAACAAGTGCCAGTCCACCAACGACGCCTATCCCACCGGCTTTCGTATTGCGGTGTACAGCGCCATCCTGACGCTGATAGACGCCATCACCCAGTTGGCTGACGGCTTCGAGCGCAAGGCCAAAGAATTTGAAACCATCCTGAAGATGGGGCGTACCCAGTTGCAGGATGCGGTGCCGATGACGCTGGGTCAGGAATTCCACGCATTCTCTGTGCTGCTTTACGAAGAGAACAAAAACCTGCTGCGCACCGGCGAGTTGCTGCTGGAAGTGAATCTGGGCGCAACCGCTATCGGCACGCGGTTGAACACACCGGACGGTTACCAACAGTTAGCCGTGCAGCGTCTGGCAGAAGTGAGCGGCCTGGCGTGCGTACCGGCTGAGGATTTGATCGAAGCCACCTCCGACTGCGGCGCTTACGTGATGGTGCACGGTGCGCTGAAACGTCTGGCGGTGAAGATGTCGAAGATCTGTAACGACCTTAGGCTGCTTTCTTCCGGCCCGCGCGCTGGCCTCAATGAAATCAACCTGCCGGAATTGCAGGCAGGCTCTTCCATCATGCCCGCCAAGGTCAATCCGGTGGTGCCGGAAGTGGTCAATCAGGTGTGCTTCAAGGTGATCGGCAACGACACCTGCGTCACCATGGCCTCTGAAGCGGGTCAGTTGCAGCTCAACGTGATGGAGCCGGTGATCGGCCAGGCGATGTTTGAATCTATCCATATTCTCACCAACGCCTGTCACAACCTGCTGGAAAAATGCGTTAACGGCATTACAGCCAACAAAGCGGTGTGTGAAGCCTACGTGTTCAACTCCATCGGCATTGTCACCTACCTCAACCCGTTTATTGGCCACCACAATGGCGACATTGTCGGCAAGATTTGCGCCGAAACCGGTAAGAGCGTGCGTGAAGTGGTGCTGGAGCGCGGTCTGCTGACCGAAAGTGAACTGGATGACATTTTCTCGGTACAAAACCTGATGCACCCGGCCTATAAGGCCAAACGTTACACGGATGACAACGACGCGTCTTAAGCGTCCAATCGGTTAGCACAGCGCGCCCCGCCATCCGGCGCGCTCGCGTTACTCCTGACAGGCACGTCGGCATTTTGCGGGCGTGCCTTTTTTATGGCCTCAGGTTTGCCCATAACCATAAGAATTTCTTATCTAAAAAAGGAGCATTGGTATGTTTGCCTTTGAGTTGGTTATCGTTCTGTTGGCTATTTACCTCGGCGCACGGCTCGGTGGGATCGGTATCGGTTTTGCTGGCGGTCTCGGCGTTCTGGTTCTGACACTGGTGTTTCAAATCAAACCCGGTGCCATTCCCTTCGACGTGATTCAAATCATCATGGCGGTCATCGCCGCCATCGCGGCCATGCAGGTCGCCGGAGGAATGGATTATCTGGTGAGCCTGGCGGAAAAATTGCTACGGCGTCAGCCCAAATACGTCACCTTTTTGGCCCCTGTCGTCACCTATTTTATGACGCTGTTGGCGGGGACAGGGCACACGGCGTTCTCAACCCTGCCGGTGATTGCCGAAGTGGCTAAAGAACAAGGGATCCGCCCCTCCCGCCCGTTATCGATTGCCGTTGTGGCCTCGCAAATCGCCATCACCGCTTCACCGATTTCCGCCGCCGTGGTTTTCGTTGCCAGCATTCTTGAACCGAAAGGTGTCAGCTATCTGCTGCTGCTCGGCATCTGTATTCCCACCACCTTATGCGCGGTGTTACTTACCGCCGTAGTGACCAACTTTTTGGGCAAGGAGCTGAAAGACGACGAGATTTATCAGGCGCGGTTGGCAAAGGGTGAAACCGTGCTGCGCGGCGTCAGCAAGCTGGAGATAAAAACGGGGGCCAAGCGTTCTGTGCTGCTGTTTTTAGTGGGGATTGTCGCTGTGATGCTTTACGCCACCGCCATCAGCGACACCGTCGGGCTGATTGCCAAACCCATACTGCCGCGTAACGAAGCCATCGTGGTCTTTATGCTGACGGTCGCCACCCTGATCTGCATCACCTGTAAGCTGGATACCGCCAAAATCCTCTCTGCCAGCACCTTCAAATCCGGCATGAGCGCCTGCATTTGCGTGATGGGCGTGGCCTGGTTAGGCGATACCTTCGTAAAAGCGCACATCGGTGAAATTCAGGGCACCGCAGGGGCATTGTTGCAGAATTACCCGTGGATGCTGGCGGTAATACTGTTTTTTGCCTCTACCCTGCTCTACTCACAGGCGGCGACAGCGAAGGCGCTGATGCCCGCGGCATTACTGCTGGGCGTGACGCCAGTCACTGCCGTCGCCTCCTTTGCCGCGGTGTCAGCACTGTTCGTGTTACCCACCTATCCTACGCTGCTCGCCGCCGTAGAAATGGATGACACCGGTTCAACCCGTATCGGCAAGTATGTCTTTAACCACGCGTTCCTGGTGCCTGGCGTTCTGGCGATTACGCTATCCGTCATCTTTGGCTTTGTTCTGGGGAATCTGGTGCTGTAACGACCCTCCGGTATTCACCCCGGGCGGTGCTTCGCCGCCCGGCATCCATTCCCCTTGGCCCCCAAAGCAGGGTATAGTACCCCCAGTTCCTCTTTCACTGGGGTGACCATGGAAAATCCTGCGAGCAGTAGCGCCATCGTTGTCCTGTGTACCGCACCGGACGAACCCATTGCACAACAGTTGGCGACCGATGTGCTCAATGCCGGGCTGGCAGCCTGTGTCACAGTACTGCCTGGCGCGCACTCTTTCTATGTCTGGGAAGGTAAGCTGGAGCAGCAAAAGGAAGTGCAACTGGTGATCAAGAGCGATACCTTGCACCAACCTGCGCTGCTGCAACGCCTGAAACAACAACACCCTTATCAAACGCCGGAACTGTTGGTGGTTCCGATCACGGATGGCGACAAAGATTACCTGACATGGCTAACCGCATCCTTACGCTGATCCTGCTGTTAAGCACGCTGATCTGCCCTCAACTGGCAGGCGCATCCCTGTTTGCGCCGTCATCTCCGGTGCAAAACAGCCGCTTTCTAACGGTAGATCGCGCCTTTGCTTTCGATTTTCAGCAACAGCAAGAGACGCTGACGCTGCGCTGGCAAATCCATCCGGGCTATTATCTCTATCGCGATAAAATCAGCCTGGCTCCTGGACAAGCCGTATTAGGCGACATGTCCTTACCCGCCGGTCTGCCGCACAAGGACGACTTTTTCGGCGAAGTGGCAATTTTTCGCGATAGCCTCACGGTGACCGTCCCTATTACGCAGAGCACCGCGGGTGCAACGGTGCGAGTGACCTATCAAGGCTGTGCCGATGCAGGTTTTTGCTACCCGCCTGAAACGCGGGAAATTCCGTTAAGCGCAGTGACCGCAGGCCATCAGCCAACGCCCAGCGATAGGGCTCCAACTGCCACAACACCGGTTGCACCCGCACAACTGCCGTTTTCTCCGCTTTGGGCGCTGTTAATCGGTATTGGTGTTGCCTTCACCCCCTGCGTGCTCCCGATGTACCCACTGATTTCCGGGCTGATTCTTGGCAGGAAACAGCAATTATCCACGCGTCGCACCCTGCTGCTAGCATTCACCTATGTGCAAGGCATGGCGCTGACCTACACGCTGCTCGGCGTTATCATCGCGGCGGCAGGGCTACGCTTTCAGGCGGCGCTACAGCACCCAGCCGTGTTGATCGGCTTGTCACTGTTGTTTATCGCCCTCGCGCTGTCGATGTTTGGCCTCTATAACCTACAAATGCCCTCCGCCCTGCAAACCCGTCTGGCGCTGTGGAGCAATCGACAACAAAGCGGCTCTCTGGGTGGGGTCTTTTGCATGGGGGCACTGGCAGGACTGATCTGCTCGCCCTGCACCACAGCCCCACTCAGCGCCATCCTGCTCTACATTGCGCAAAGCGGTAATAGCGTCGCCGGTGGCGGCATCCTTTATCTCTATGCGCTCGGTATGGGCTTGCCGCTTATCGCGGTGACGCTGTTCGGCAACCGCTTTTTACCCCGTAGCGGTCCTTGGATGCAGCACATCAAAACTGCTTTTGGGTTTGTCATTCTGGCCTTACCGGTTTTTCTGCTGGAACGCGTTGTAGGCGATATCTGGGGAGCTCGCCTGTGGAGCCTGCTGATAATTTCCTTCCTGAGTTGGCTGATCATTCTGGGCTTGCGCAGCCATTGGCGCGGGATGCGTTTGATACAACTGCTGCTTTTGATTGGTGCCGTGACCGCCGCTCGTCCATTGCAAGAATGGTTAATGCCTTCATCAAGCCAAGCCAGCACCGCTCACACATCGACTCTGCCGTTTACACAGGTTCATCATCTGGAGGGGTTGAACCAATCCCTCACCAGCAGCCAGCGCCCTGCCATGCTGGATTTATATGCCGACTGGTGTGTAGCCTGCAAAGAGTTTGAGAAATACACCTTCAGCGATGCGGCCGTTAAACAGGCGCTGGCCGGGTTTCAACTCCTTCAGGCGGATGTCACCGCCAACAACGCGCAGCAAAATGCCTTGCTGAAAAAATTTCAGGTTATGGGGTTACCGACCATACTCTTTTTTGACAGTAATGGCCGAGAGATTCCCGACTCACGCATTACGGGTTTTATGAATGCCGAGGCGTTCCGGGCACATTTGCAAAAACTGGGGCAATAAGCTGCTGAAACGGTGGCGGCCCCAGTCTGAATCAAGGGGGATATCATGCAACTACAGCGGGACGAGGTACTTGAGAGCGCGCTGATCTTACTGGAACAGCAGGGCGTTGCCGCCTTAACGTTAGACACTCTGGCGGAGAAACACTGCATCACCGCTGAGGCCATGACCGCCTTCTGGCCGGATCGTGAAGCACTCCTCTATGATTGTCTGCGGCACCACAGCCAGCAGGTGGATACCTGGCGACGTCAGCTGTTGCTGGATGACGCGCTCTCGGTTGAGGAAAAACTGCTGGCGCGCTATCAGGTGTTGCATGAGGCGTTACAGAACCAGCGCTATCCCGGCTGTTTGTTTATTGCGGCGTGCAGTTTTTATCCTGATATCCATCATCCCATCCATCAGATTGCAGAGCGTCAAAAACAGGCATCGCTCCACTACACGCGCGAACTTCTGGCGCAGTTGGAAACGGACGATCCTGAAATGGTCGCACAGCAGATGGAATTGATTCTCGAAGGTTGCCTGAGTCGGTTGATGGTAAAACACCACGCGGATGACATCGCCACGGCACGCCGTCTGGCGGAGGATGTACTGCGGTTCGCGTTATGCCGCAAAAACGGTGCGCTAACCTGACAGAACCTGGGGCGCGACGCTGAGAAATGCGTCATCCTGACTGAAAAGTCGGCAATCAACGTGGTTTTGATGCTTTTCCTGCACAAACCCGTTGACGGCAAGCGGCCAATACGGTTTAATGCGCCCCGTTGCCCGGATAGCTCAGTCGGTAGAGCAGGGGATTGAAAATCCCCGTGTCCTTGGTTCGATTCCGAGTCCGGGCACCACTTCTCCTTTTTTATGCCTCCCTATACGTTCCTATAAATCCCTATGTGTTTGTAATGTAAGCAGAGTGGCATAAAAATCTTTCCCGATGCATTCTTAGTTATCCCTAGGTGTCCGGAAAAAAGTGGGTCAAATTACGGGTCATTCAGTTCGATGAACGGAGTGACCCGCCCATGTTAACTGATAGCAAGATCCGCTCAGCCAAAAACCTCGAAAAATCATACAAGCTCACCGATTCGTTAGGGCTTTATCTAACGATATCTACTCATGGTGCCAAGCGGTGGTATTTCCGCTACACCTTCGAGCGTAAAGAGAACCGCCTCGCCTTTGGCGCTTACCCGTTGATTTCATTGGCAGCAGCCCGAGAAAAGCGCGATGCGGCGCGTAAGTTGCTGGCATCCGGTGTCTGCCCTTCACTGTCTCGCAAGGCAGAAAAATCCGCAGTGGATGAATCAAGAACGTTTCGCTATATCGCCACTGGCTGGCACACCAGCAGTCTTAAACTCTGGTCGGACGCGCACGCCGATAAAATCCTTACCTGCCTGAGACGCTACGTTTTCCCTGCGATTGGCGCGATGGATATCGCTCAGATTGAAACCCGCCATCTGGCACAACTGGTTAAAGCGATTAACGATAAAGGCGTGCATGACGTCGCGGGTCGGGTGCGCCAGCATCTGACCAAAATCATGCGTCATGCGGTGCAGCAAGGCGTGATCAAATACAATCCAGCTTACGATCTGGATGGCGTTGTGACTCCGGTTGTGGCCCAACATCACCCAGCCCTGCCGTTGAAGCGCCTGCCAGAACTACTGGTGAAGATTGATAGCTACCAAGGTCGGATGCTAACTCGACTGGCGCTGGAACTTAATCTCCATGTTTTCCTGCGCGCCAGTGAGCTACGTCTTGCCCGCTGGGATGAATTCAACCTGAAAGTGCATATCTGGACCGTGCCACCCCAGCGTGAAGCGGTAAACGGCGTGAGGTTCTCAGAGCGTGGCGCAAAAATGAGGGATGAACATCTGGTGCCACTGTCGCAGCAGGCGGTCGCCCTGCTGGAGCAGATTCGGGCAATTTCTGGCGAATCAGTCTTTGTATTTCCGGGCGCACATACGCTGAACAAGCCGATGAGTGAAAATACCATCAACAAGGCGCTGCGCGTAATTGGCTATGACACCAAAACCGAAGTGTGCGGCCATGGTTTCAGGACCATGGCCTGTAGCGCCTTGAATGAGTCTGGACGCTGGTCAAAGGATGCCATCGAGCGACAGATGAGTCACAAAGAGCGCAACGGCGTGCGGGCGGCTTACGTGCATAAGGCGGAGCATCTGGAAGCCAGAATCGAAATGATGCAGTGGTGGTCAGATTATCTGGATGTCAATCGAGAGGGTTATGTCGCGCCCTATGTTTATGCGCGGAGTAACGCAGGGAAGCATTGATCTTGCCGCTAACGCGTTACCCACACTGGCTCCCGACAGGCTTTCTATTCCATAGAAAGCCTGTCGGGAGCCATTTCGTTGCATCATGCATGCAGCACTGATTCACTACAAGAGCGCCTTTACCGCCCTTCCCATTCTGTCAGTCACTGCTCATAACGCTATGATTTCGTCGACTTGCCCTGCCGTGAAGCAGCCAATTTTTTGTTGCAGGCATCCAGCACCCAGGCTGAAAAATTCGCATCAGGGTCATTCGCTTTTTCCAGCGCGACGCTGGCATTGATTGCTTCGATAAGCTCGTGCGGGAAACGTATTCCCTTTGTTGTCGAACGCTTGTTTTTTGAGCCTGTAGGCATGCCGTTTTCCTTTTCACTGAACGAACACTATACAAGGGAAAATATTTTTCAAACACGTTGACGTGTATGTGCACCTAGCGCTATGGTGTATGTGCACCAAAAGAGAGTTTATGGTGAAAAACGAAACCCGGCAGTGCGCCAACACTCACCGGGCTTCTGACCACAACATTAAGGAGACTAATGCTATGGCTGATGCTGATAGTAACACGCGCACGCCTTATCAATCACTGGCGGAGTGCGATAGCCTGTATTCTGCCATGAGCGCCGCACTGGCTCATCTGGACTTATCGATCATGGACAACGATGAATTGTCGCTGGCCGCCTATTATTGTGCTGAAACCCGCGCCGGACTTTGCCATTGCCTCAATTTTATCGGTGACGCACTGATCACCTTTGCCGAAAATGAGGTGTACGAATCCACTCCTGAGAGTTTATGCCAATTAGGGCATGGGCTGACCGCTATCTGTTTGCTTATCCCTGCCCTCACCGATATGCAAGAATGCGCGCAAGCACTGACCAGCAAGAAAACGTGCTGAACGTAGCACTCCCGATCAAAGCTCTGCCGCCAGTAGTGACGGGCAGAGCTTTTTTGTTGGTGGAACTGCATAACCAAAAACTCATCACATTCGATATTGAGTTATTTAACGTCACACCTTCCCTTTCTCGCTAGCATTCCCCAACGACATACTTCAACAGGGGAATAAAATGCAGCCCTGCGTAACCGCCAAGCACGACGAATTTAAGCTTGTTAATTTCTGCGCTCCGCAGGAATTAACCAGTGGCGTGAGGCGAGTAAATGCCATTTCGCAGAAATGGCTAATTTGCCTCGCCCGAACCCACCGGCGAGCGTTCCCCCCGAGGGGAACCGAGCAGGCCGGGGGGAGCCGCAAAAATTTTGCCGCCCCAGCGAGCAAAAAGGCATTCCCCAGAATGCCGGTTTTTGTGGGGGGCTTGCCCCGCACACCGTCGCGGCTAAGTCTCCGGCCAAAAGCCGGTAGCGTGGCGCGACTAACCACTTTGAAGTCGTTTTCCTATTTTTTCGCTGACCGGAACGGGCAAAAGAAAAAAGGGGCAAAAAACGGCGTCTCAAAGGGGTTAGTCGCGCGTAGCGCGCGACGGTGTGCCGCCGTTGAACTTGGGGGTTTTGGTGCGGCGTCCAGCCGCGACATTACCCCCATGCACCAGGGAATAAGGGCGTCCAGCCCGCATGAACTGGCGCATGCCGTTTTGTGCCGGGAAATGTATTTTCCGGCACATGACCGCGTCGCGGTCACCTCTTTCTCCCCACAAGATCGCCTCATGACGTCGACTCATGCCAGTGGGCGAAGGTATTCCCCCACGCAATGAGGCGATAAAGCCGAAAGAGAGAACAGTCCAATACAATGTGAAGGAGGATGCATGCTTATTTACGATTACAGTGAACGACGGGCGCGTAATCACGAAAAGATCCGAGTCCTGCTCAATTTTCTAAAACAAGAAACCTACAGTAGTTTTAAAAACCTGATGCTGCTTTTTGATTTTAAAAATCACAAACCGCTTTATCTATTGCTGGCGAAAGCCATTAGCATGGGATTGGTCCAAAAGCATGAAATAAACACCAGAATGGTGAAAATCTCTCTGTGGGGGATCACCAATGACGGATTATCCGTTGTCATCACACCCCATGAGGATGGCTTTCCTGCACGGTTTGAGCCCTCTAAAGTCACAGGCTGGACGCTGATGCAGCGCCTTGATCGTCAGCTAGCACGCCTCCTTCTAGAGAAGAAAGGCGCTTATGGGTGGATCAGCGGCGCTGATTCAACATTCCTCACTCGCTATAAGGTGTATCATCGCCCTGCAGGGGTGATAACGTTACCAGACGGGACGGTTATCGCCGTTGAAGCTGAGCGCCATCTGAAAACCAAGGCCCGTTATCAGGCGATAATCACCCAGCATTTGATAACTCGTACTCAAAAACTTTGGATGTACGTCTTCTACATCGTGCCCGATCCGCAGATAAAGCGAGCTATTGAGCGGATGTTCAATAGCGTGAAATACGCTATTGTCAGCCATCAGCGTATCCCGCTTGAAGCGAAGCACCGCAACGTTTTTCGGGTTTATACGGTTGAGGAGCTTAAACGGTTGGCGTTGAATTTTGACTAATTGCTGAACAACCACGCGGAGTATATACTCAAAGTATGCACACGAGAGGAGCACTATCATGAAACACCGCGTTAGCGTTACCGTAGACAAGGACAATTATCAGGTCCTGAGTGCTGCCGGAGTCAATATCTCTGGGCTGGTGAATGATGTTATTGGCAAAGAAGCCCGCCGAATCAAGGCTGAAGAGTGGAAGAAGGAAAACCGCGAAGGGATGGAGGAAGTCGCTCGATTTATCGCACAGAATGGCTCCTTTGCTGATGAAAACAGGAATTGGTGATCATGCAATTCATTGTTTATCAATATAAAAGAGCCAGTCACTACACAATGTTTGTTGATGTGCAAAGCGATATTGTCGAGACGCCTAAGCGGCGTATGGCTATCCCGCTTATCGAAGCGCATCACCTGTCTGAGAAGGTGAATAAAACGCTATTTCCGCTGATTCGCATTGATGGGGAAGATTATCGGCTGATGACGACGGAACTATCGAGCGTTCCGGTTGAGGTTATGGGGGAAGAAATCGCGGATCTTGGCGAGTATGCCGATGAGATTAAGGATGCTATTAATCTTATGTTTTGGGGGATTTGAGAGGTATTATGTATATTCTAATCGCGATTTACGCATAGCGCTCATCCCCCGTGACGACATTAATATTCTAAGAGATCTCCAAATATAAATTAGATTGATTATTGAGATACCTACACAGGGGCCTCTCGCAATACACCAGAATTTTACGAGATTTTCCAATGCTTCCTGCATCTCTACTTCACAAAATCTCCCATAGACACCAAGGCATTCACACGTTTAAGAAAAAGAGACTCATGAGAAAAAGCTGAAAGTGGTAGGTGTGGTGAAAACCCTTTCAGATATAGATATACGCACTTACAAGTGAGGATCTAATCCCCCCATCCCTCACAGACCTACGCAGAATATTTCCAAGTTTCAATGCGTGATAAAAAATGATCATCGTTTAGACAATCGATATTGAATATGCAGCAATCTACATTTATTATTTACATCGGGTGCTAATTAACTTATGGAAACACGAATGAAAACACAATATTAAAGGGAACTTATAAACAATGATTAATTTATTAAAAAATAAATTTACGCCCCTATTATCTGACTGTTTTTTAGTGCCACATCACCTTTTAAAGGCCTTATACCATAAGCGATTGGAAAAATTTTTTCTCATGATTTCTCTGATAATAACTTTATCAATAAGAGATACTTAACGGAAAAATGATAACTGTGTTTATTAAGCATTCTACTATTTGTATCAGCTATTTAAAGGATGTTACCCGTTTGTAATATAAGGCATGGAGGCAAAATGGAAAAAGAACAAGAGGATGCTGACTTACCTCCTGCTCTTCCTGAATTAGATACAGGACTTGCTTGTTTGGTTATGCTGGCCCGCTTCCATAACATTGCTATTTCACCAGAACAACTTACCTATGAATTCTCTACCGCCAATCAGGTTTTTGGTTTGCAAGAACTGTTGCTTGCTGCACGTAAAGTGCGTTTCAAAGCGAAGTCAGCGCGTACCACGGTTGACAGACTTGAACATACGCCTTTACCTGCGATTGCCATTGATCGGGATGGGACATTTTTCATTTTAGCCAAACAAGATGTAAAACAAGTTCTGATTCATGATCCACGCTCGCCACACCCCCATGTCATTGATTTTGAACAGCTTGAACAACGTTGGACCGGACAGTTGGTTCTACTGTGTTCGAGTAACGCATTGCCGGGAGAATTCTCGCGTTTTGACTTCACATGGTTTATCCCTGCGATAGTCAAATACCGTAGGCTATTGGGTGAGGTACTCGTAGGGTCTTTTGCTTTGCAGCTCTTTGCATTAGTGACCCCCCTGTTCTTCCAGGTCGTCATGGATAAGGTGCTGGTACATCAAGGGCTCACAACATTGGATGTTGTGGCGACAGGTCTGCTGGGCATTATGTTGTTTGAATCCGCTCTGAGTACGCTACGCAGCTATGTGTTTGCGCACACCGCCAGTCGAATTGATGTGGAGTTGGGCTCAAGTCTTTTCCGGCATTTAATCAATTTACCGTTGGCTTATTTTCAGGCCAGACGGGTGGGTGATTCTGTTGCACGTGTACGCGAGTTGGAGAACATTCGCAGTTTTCTTACCGGTAACGCTATTACCGTGATGATAGACGTTCTGTGTTCTATGGCGTTCATCCTGGTTATGCTGTCTTATAGTGGCTGGTTAACCCTCATTGTTGTGGTGTCTTTACCAATTTACGCACTCGTCTCGTTGTTGGTGACCCCCCTGCTACGTAAACGATTACAAGACAGTTTTACCCGTAACGCTGAAAACCAGGCATTCCTTGTTGAGGCCGTTAATGGGATCGATACCTTAAAGTCAATGGCGGTTGAACCACAGATCATTCGTAAGTGGGATAATCAGATGGCCGCTTATGTCGCTGCAAGTTTTAAAACACAGTTCCTGTCTACGCTGGCCAATGAAAGCGTGTCGCTGATTGGCAAACTCGTTACAGTTTCTACACTTTGGCTCGGTGCTCGTTTGGTGATCGATGGACATCTGTCAGTGGGAGAATTGATTGCTTTTAATATGCTGGCAGGCCATGTCAGCGGCCCTATCATGCGCCTGGCGCAACTGTGGACCAGTTTTCAGCAAACGGGGGTTTCCGTACAGCGTCTAGGCGATATCCTCAATTCCCGCACTGAATTGTCTCAGGCTACGCGCAGTACCATGCCGCCACTGCGTGGGCGCATTGAGTTTGAACAAGTACATTTTCGTTATCGGGTTGATGGCTCTGAAGTGTTGCAGGGTATCAATCTTGACATTAATGCAGGAGACGTTATTGGCGTAGTGGGGCGTTCTGGCTCTGGAAAGAGTACGTTGACGCGTCTGTTACAGCGGCTTTATGTCCCTGAACGAGGGCGTGTCATTGTGGATGGAATGGACTTGGCGTTAGCAGACGTCTCCTCACTGCGTCGGCAAATAGGGGTTGTGCTGCAAGACAATATGCTATTCAACCGCAGCATTCGTGAAAACATCGCGTTGAGCGATCCAGGTATCCCACTTGATGAGGTTATGCATGTCGCCAGCATGGCGGGAGCCCATGAGTTCATTCTGGAACTGCCCGAGGGCTACGACACCGTTGTGGGTGAACATGGCGCATCACTTTCGGGCGGTCAACGACAACGCGTAGCGATCGCCCGGGCGCTAATCGGTGACCCCCGCATCTTAATTTTTGACGAAGCCACCAGCGCGTTGGATTACGAATCAGAACGCATCATTCAGCAGAATATGCAGCGTATTTGCCAAGGGCGCACCGTCATTATTGTTGCTCACCGACTGTCAGCGGTGCGCCATGCAAACCGTATCCTGGTCATGGAGCGCGGCCAACTAGTGGAACAAGGCACTCATGATGAATTAGTTACGCATCCAGAGGGCCACTACGCCAAATTGTACCGAATGCAGCAGTGTTAGACGTTAGGACGATGACATTAACACGGACATAAACCTGGATGGAGAGCGTGATGGTTGGTTTATATGGATGTCAACACACCTGTAAGTTTTTAGCATGAACGCCGCGTTTTCCTTGCTACAGCGTTACCGCCATGTATGGGGTCAATCCTGGCGGCAACGTAAAAGTATGGATGCCGCGCCAAGAGTTGCTCATGAGTTGCAATTCTTGCCCGCGGCGTTAGCGTTACAGGAAACACCTGTTCATCCTGCACCTCGAATTTTCCTGTGGAGTATCATCAGTTTTGCTGTTTTAGGGGTGCTCTGGGCATTTATCGGTACGATAGAAATCGTGGCAGTGGCATCAGGAAAGGTGGTGCCTAATGGTAAAACCAAACTGATTCAGCCCAGCGAAGCGGCGGTGGTCAAAGCCATTCATGTTAATGACGGTCAGGCCGTGAAAGCGGGTGAATTGTTGGTGGAACTCGATCCCACGGTGGTCAGCGCTGACGTGAGCCGCATCGAAAGTGAGCTGTTAGCCGCGCGTATCGACAGTGCACGCAGTGCTGCTATGCTTGCAGCCATCAATCAGCCTCCTCCCGCAGGGTCGTTGCCAGGGATAGGAACGATCGCCAGTGCCCGTCAGGATGAAGTGCTGAGTGCTCAGCGTTGGCTGCAAGGCCAATATCAGGAATACCGCAGCAGCCTGGCCTTGGTCGATGCTGAAATTCAGCAACGCCGTGCCGCAATTCAATCTGCCGAGGCTCAGGTTGCCAGCCTGCAACAAACGTTACCGATCGTCTCACTGTTGGCTGAAGATTACCAACAGTTGCTGGCCAAACACTATGTCTCCCGACATGAATACCTGGAAAAAGAGCAAACACGGTTGGACTTGCAGCGCCAACTCAGCGTGCAGCAGTCCAGTGTGCAGCAATATACCGCCGCGTTGGATGAAGCGCAGCGTCGACGGGAAGCGGTTATTGCACAAAATCGAAGGAGCATGCTTGATCTTCAGCAAGAGGCCGAACAGAAGGTCGCCAGTCGAGTCCAGGCGTTAGCTCAGGCACGATATCAGAAAACGCTGACCAGCCTCAGAGCGCCGGTGGACGGCACCGTTCAGCAATTGGCCATTCATACGGTGGGGGGCGTAGTGACTCCGGCGCAACCGCTGATGGTCATCGTTCCTGTCGATCAACCGGTAGAGGTTGAAGCTGTATTGGAAAACAAAGATGTCGGGTTCGTTAATGTGGGCCAAGCCGTCACTGTCAAAGTGGAAACCTTTACCTTTACCCGTTACGGAACCGTCGATGGTGAGGTGCTCAATGTGTCGAATGATGCTATTGAGAATGAAAAACAGGGATTGGTTTACAGCAGCCGTATTCGTCTGAAATCTGATCACGTATTGGTCAATGGACGGCGTGTCCCATTATCACCCGGCATGATAGTGACAGCCGAAATAAAAACCGATCAGCGAAGGGTCATTGATTTTTTCCTGAGTCCGCTACAGGAATATTTGGATGAGAGTTTACGTGAACGATAGTTGAAACCCAAGGCATACCCTAAATGATTCGATTTTCTGTGATCCCATTACACGAGGAAACGAACAATGATAATCGCAACGGTAATAACATGGTTACGATATCGAAAAAATAAAATGATACTGCTGGCCTGTTTCTGGCTAGTAGCCTGCACAGAACCGCTTCATCTTTATCAACCGATTGATGTGACGCGTGCAGGGCAAACGGCACGTTTTGATTTTAAAATCCATACAAAGGGAGATTATCGCTTTGCTTTGTTATTTGATACCGGGAGTGATTTTAATGAAAGGCGTAGGCGCTTCAATATATTTGGGGAGCAAGATGAGAGGGGGGTAGCGCTCACGGTGTCTCTGGTCATTGTTAAAGATGGCCATGTCTTTTTTGATGAAAAGATAAAATCTATTGGAACTGAATGGACCCAGCATATCAGATATGAAGGAAAAGAAATAAACACTGCGGTGCGTAATTTAAATATACTGACATTACCCCCTGGAAACTATCAGGCAACGGTCTCCCCCCTGAGTGACACCCCCGAGTTTAACGGTATTTTATCATTTTTTGATGTTGATTTTTTTAATCCCAAAATCTGATTAATCTAACAAAGGAGTTGTGATAATGAAAAAATATACTGTGACATACAAAGTATCTCCCCAAGGAGCATCCTATATTTATCAGGCAGATAAGGGGGAGCATAAAGCTGGTGATGTTCATACTTCACCTGGTGGTCACATGTGGTATGTGTTGAGCGATGGAGAACAAAGCAAAAGCTATGGGTTTGAATCAAAATATGACCAGATTAGAGGGGCGGGACAAAAAACCAACTTGGATGATGCCGCCTACCAAAAAACTTCGTATGAGGTCACCGTTGAATTAACAAAAGAAAACTACGATAAATTATTAGACTTCTCAACAGAACCAAATACAGCGGGCTTTGATGATACCCGCTATCGCGTACTAACCAACAGTTGTGTCGATTTTGTTTTTACCTCATTAAAAGTGATTGGCTACAATAAAAACAATTTCGGGGGAAATTTGTTTCCCAATAATAACGTTGTCCCTTTGCGCAATCTACTATTTACCCATGGCGCACAGATTCTGCGTGATGACCTGACACGCCACGGTGAATATTACGAAAAGAAGGGGGTTTCCGCCTGCTTATGGCTTACCCCTGAGGAGCAGCATTCCCGACCAACGGGAAATAGCCTGATCGGTATTGAAACCAAACCCTCGCCCCAGCCACAGCAACAGGTTGAAGGGGAAAATAAAGCAACACAGGATGTCATCAATGGGTATATCGCCCATTCAGCGACACACAATATTTTTGCCTCCGGCGGGATGCTTAATAAAACCGATTTTACCTCAACCCAAATGTCCAGCCTCGCGACGGGCGGTATTCGTCCCGGTGCAACACAACGTGACCCCAACGCGCGACCGAATACTTACTTGTCACGCTTTTATCAGACTCCGGATGCCAATAAGCCTCAACAGTGTCTGAACAATGCCGCGACGCTGAATGGCCTGTCAGCGATGACGACACTCAATGTGTATGTCGACCCGTTGTTATTGGATCTGAGCGGCACTGGCGTCCAATTAACCGATATTCGAGACGGTGTGCTGTTTGATACCGACAACAGCGGCACTCTCAAGCGTACCGGCTGGGCAGACAAGCATACGGGGATCTTGGTTCGCGATTCTGGGAACGGCCAAGTTACCAATGCCAGCCAAATGTTCTCTGAGTATTACGATGGCGAGGCAGGTTCTCATGGCCTGGCAGGTAACAAAAAATTCAAGAATGGCTTTGCCGCGTTAGCCAGTGAAGATGCTAACAAAGACGGTGTTATCGATGCGCGAGATCCCGTTTGGGGAAAATTACGAGTTTGGGTTGATGGCTCCCACGATGCGAAGGTCGATGCGGGGGAGCTTAAAACGCTGGCGGCGTTGGGCATCAGCAAACTTAACGTTAACGCCACCGATAAATCGGAAGTTCGTCTCGGAAACCGTATCATCGCCAGCGGATCGTTCACCCTTAACGGCAAAAATCGAGAAATGCTCTCCGTTGATTTTCTTGGCGATCCGGTCAGTAACACCCTGAGCGTTCAAGGCGCAGGCACGCGAGTGACGTCAACCTCGGAGGGTTCCACCACGACGGCTTACGTCAGTACCAGTCAGGTTGGCGAAACGCTGGACGCTGCGCAATTGAAGGTACGCAATCTGCACGGCGGAAGCGGTAATGACAGACTGATCGCCGCAAGCACTGGCAGTTGGCTGGCCGGAGGCGCGGGCAGCAATACCTATATTGGCGGTGCCGCTGACGATGTTTTTGTTATCAGTGCCTCCGATGATACCAAAAACATTCATGGCAATGGGGGGCGCGATACGTCCATCATTGTTGGTAACCAGGGCATGGAATTGAACCTGGCACAGGCGGGTCTGGTCATGGCGCAGGGTGGTGGTGGCAAAGACACCATCAGGAGTGGAGGTGTCAACGGTGTTTTTATCAAAGGAGGCTCCGGTGATGCAATGTTGGTCGGCGGTATGGGCAACGATGTGCTGGTCGGCGGCAGCGGGCACAATACCCTCATTGGTGGCAGCGGTAAGGCGGTTATCTACGCTGGCCCACAGGGGGACACCATTTATGCCGCTGAGGCGGGCAGCATCATCTATGCCGGTGGCGGCGCAGATAGAATCTTCGGCGGTTTTGGCGACGATATCATTGAAGTCGGGCATGGCAATGCTGTTATTGATGGTGATGGTGGCGTGAATGTGGTTAACCTGCATGGCAACTATGGTGACTATAGCATTACCCGCACCAGTACTGGGTATCAAGTCGCGGATAAGGTGGCGAAACGTGATGGCACTGTAACGCTAAAAAATATCCAAAAGCTCAATTTCTCAGATATTTCATCCGTTGATTTAGACACCCCTAATGCAATGCCTGTCGCAGATGCATTGAGGAAAAATAACAACGGCAAGGATTTTGATCGAAGGCAAGCCCATGTGATTTCCGCACAAAGCCTGTTAGCTAACGATCTGCAACTGAATAGCAAAGGGACATTACGCATTGCTAACGTTGGCGATGCATTAGGAGGAACGGTTAGCCTTAATGCGCAAGGGGATGTGTTATTTACACCTGATGTTCGCTATACCGGCATAATGGGTTTCAAATATGGTGTATTAGACACTACAGGGAATCCATCTGCGACCGTTGTGAATCTGAATGGTGGAAAAACCGCCCCCATGCGGGCTGTGGTTGCGTTGCTAACGCCGGATGTGCCTCTTGATCCGCTGGCTGCCCAGCAATGGTATTTGAGTGATGTCAATATATTGCCGGTCTGGAAAGATTACACCGGCAAAGGCGTGCGTATTGGCCAGTTTGAACCGGGCGGTGAATTTGCTACCGAACCCGAAATCGTTGATATCACCCATCCTGATCTTGCCGCCAACATTGATAAAACCTGGCTTGAGACACAAAAAAGCAGTGGCACGTTGCCTAAACAGGTTTCTAATCATGCCACCATGGTCGCGGGCGTGATGGTGGCGACAAAGAACACTATTGGCGGCGTCGGTGTGGCCCATGGGGCAACATTGGGTGGCTATCATCTTACCAGTCGCGGCGCTGATCTTGCCGGTCTGGGGCATATGGTCAGTTTTGATGTCGCTAATAACAGCTGGGGGTTTACCAACGACTTCGCGCTAAGCAACTTTCAGGACGGTTCTATCAATACCGGTTCTTCGCTGAGTATGAATGCACACTATGCGGCAGCGAATGGCCGGGGAGGGTTAGGAACCATCATTGTCGCTGCCAGTGGAAACCAGCGTGCGTCAGGGGGTAATGCTCAAGGCTCCTTGACCAGTAACAACCGTTTTTCCGTGGAGGTGGGTGCAATCAATGCGCAGGGTGATTTATCAACACTGCAAATAGGGTCATCTCCTTTCTCAAACCCGGGGGCCAGCATATTGATTTCGGCTCCGGGAAGCAATGTGGTCTCAACCAGCCAAATGCTGGAAACTGAACGAGGCTCAACATTTGGTAACAATTACAGTAGTATGCAAGGCACCAGTTTTGCTGCACCGATTGTCTCTGGTATTGTTGCGCTGATGCTTGAGGCGAACCCCAATCTAGGCTACCGGGATGTACAACAGATACTGGCGCTGTCTGCGCGCAAGATCAATGATCCCTCCACGACATGGCACGATAACAGCAGTCGTAACTGGAACGGTGGAGGCATGCATACCAGCAATGATTACGGTTTCGGCATGGTCGATGCACGTGCGGCTGTACGCCTGTCCGAATCCTGGATGGCACAAAGTACGGCAGCCAACGAGTTCGTTTACAGTGCGTCAAGCGGGCAAATTAATAAGACGGTGAATGCTGGTGGAACGCTAATCGCGTCTCTTGCGATAAAGGCTGGTTTAAAGATTGAGCATGTTGAGATCGATATTGACGCACGGGTTGGCCGTCTTGGCGATCTGACACTCAAACTCATCTCACCTGAAGGCACCCAAAGTCTATTGCTCAATCGGCAAGGAAAAATTCCCGATGGGATGCCAGGAGCCAGTGCAACTGATCCCGGCAGTCGCCAATCGGGGGTATTCAAATACAGCTTTATGTCGACACATGATATGGGTGAGCATTCGGCAGGTAACTGGACAATTCAGGCAACGGATGCGCGCTCTGGCTTGCCGATTACCTTAAATGCCTGGTCACTACGGTTGTACGGTAGCAAGCGCACGTCGGATGACACTTATTATTACACCGATGAATATAGCGCATCATTCGCCGGACAAGCCAACCGCAAAGTGCTGGATGATGCTGTTAATGGAGTGCCCGGAGGTCGAAATACCGTTAATACAGCTGCCGTTATGCGGGACACGTTAGTTAACCTGGCCTCAGGTGTTGCCAGAATTGGCGGCGCGATGCTGACGATAAGAAACCCGGCAAACATTCAGAATATCGTTACGGGAGATGGCAACGATACGTTGCTCGCGGGTAACGGTAATGCACTCCTGGATGGTGGGCGAGGGAACAACACGTTGACAGGTGGCAACGGTAAGGACTTTTTTGTGGTACATCGCCGCGATGCGGGCAGCGATATCATTACTAATTTTCAGGCTGCTCGCGATGAAACCATCGATTTAGTGGGTTTTACCGGAAAAACCTTTGCCAATCTACGGCTGATGCAGCAAGGGCGTGATGTCAAAGTTGATTTGGGTAAAAATCAGACTATTACACTCAAAAATCAGGTTGTTGCTGCTATCAGTGCGAAACATTTTACCTTCCAGGATGCGTTTCTTGCTCCAAAAGCCTATACAGAAAGTAATGTTGCAGTAATGCAACCCGCAACTGGGCTGGGAACCGTAATTCTTAACGGAGGTGGAAAAGGCGTTATGCTCACGACCAATGCGCAGGGCCAGATGGTTTTTAGCCTGAATGGTAAGGTTTATAGTCGTGATAATGCAGCATCTGATGTTTTTGTGGTTAAGGCTCAACCCGGTGTTAACGATTATCAGAATGCCTTGCGGGGTTTCCGTCACGGCATTGATAAAATTGATTTACGCCAAATCGGTATTACAGACTTCAACCAGCTCACAGTCGTTAAACAAAATCGAGGCACCATCAATGGATTGTCACAGATTCATGGTGTTGAAGTCAGCTACAAGGGAGCCAGTGGCACAGATTCAGACGTGAATTTGCTTTACCTCGATAGTCTGGACACTTCGCAAGTCAGTGCTGCTGACTTCTTCTTTGCTGAACCGAGGCCGAATGTGGTGCCCACAGCCACAAGACCTAAGCGTGCTGCGTTAATTGAACAGCCCGTTGCTATTGTGTCGGATAACGCTCAGCGGTTGATGACCAGTAATGTGGACTATCTGGTGCAAGCGATGGCTGCTTTCGCGCCGCCAGCACCCGTAACCTCCCGGTTTACTGATACAGCACAACAACGATTCCAGTCTGTGTTAGCCGTTAATAGTCACTAACGGCTATCAGTCAGGCCTGTGGTTAATATAACCACAGGCCTGACTGATTGTTATTTTCGCCCAAGCATATATATTGTCAGTATTCAGCAATCAATCACATGACGTAGTACATTTTTTCAAAATTCATTTAATACCTCTCATTTCAACGTAGGTTGTTGCGTCCCCGTTTTGTGGTTATGCAATTATGCAGGGAAATAGGATCAGTCATGTTTTGATATTCATGAGCATGACATCAAATTTAAACTGATAAGCCCCCCACCAAATCCCCCAATGTCACCATCAACATCATAGGATCTATCGGCGAAGGCTCAAACCCCACCCGCAAGTAGAACTCCCGCGCCTCATCAGACAAGGCATGAACCAACATCCCGCGAATGCCAATAGTCTCAGCCACTTGAATTACTCGCAGCCCAGCATCTCGCACCAACGCCCGACCAACGCCCTGCCCATGCAACGATGTGTCTACAGCCAACCGCCCCAACACCACAATCGGGATCGGATCGGGCATATTACGGCGAAAACGTCCGGGTGCAGCAGTTGTTGCCACAGCACTGGAAGCCAGCGAGTAATACGCCAGCACTTTCGAGCCATCGCAACTGACGAAAGTCCGTGATGCGCCAGATACCTGATTTTTCATCGCCCGCTGTTTCAGCCAGTTATCCATAGACTCCACGCCGCAGCAGAATGCGGAAAGTTCATGCTTAGCGTGAAGTGGCTCAGGGGCGGAAATCATTTTTTCTGCTCCCACGGTGCTGGGGTTTGCATGGTTTTCCGCAGCGCAGCATTCGGCGAGGGAGCTTGATCCAAGCGCGCAAGGAATTCTTGATAAGCTTCAGGATCTGCCATGATGATCCGCTGGTCGATCAACGCCTCTTCTGCGGCAGCACGCGCAGCCTCAAGGACAAAATCCGTGCGATTTTTTCCTCTGGCTTTCGCCGCACGATCGATAAGATCGCGTTCTGCGGGCTTGATGCGTAAATTTAATGTTTCGCGTTTAACTGAAACGCTATGTGTCGCTGACATGATGTCACCCTCCGACCTGTCATCTGGATGATAATCATACAGCACACGTAACGCTAATGTCATTACGTTTTATAAATGGCGTGAGAAAACTGATAGAAAGAACGAGCCCGACATCTTGCCATGCGGTTTGCAAACTCGCCCGTTCTGAACAGCCCAAAAACGGGGTCAACCTACGGGTCTTGACAACAAACATGGTTAAAATTTATGCTGCCGTTCAACCTAATAGAGAGCTGAATGTTCCCGAGTCCGGGCACCACTTCCTCTTTTTTATGCCTCCCTATACGTTCCTATAAATCCCTATGTGTTTGTAATGCAACCAAAGTGGCATAAAAATCTTTCCCGATGCGTTCTTAGTTATCCCTAGGTATCCGGAAAAAGTGGGTCAAATTACGGGTCATTCAGTTCGATGAACGGAGTGACCCGCCCATGTTAACTGATAGCAAGATCCGCTCAGCAAAAAACCTAGAAAAATCATACAGGCTCACAGATGCGTTAGGGCTTTATCTAACGATATCTACTCATGGTGCTAAGCGGTGGTATTTCCGCTGTAGCGCCATTTTGATCACCCGTTCGTCCCGCCATTGAAACCAAGCACAGCCTGAAAGCCAAAGCCCATTACCCACCGATTATCACCCACCCTGCCCCCAAATGCTGGATTGCCGTTTTCTACCTCGAGTCCGCGGAGAAAACAAGCCAGTGACTTAGCGAATATGCGGATAAGTTCGAGAATGCAATCACTCTTATATTGATGGAAATTTAGCGGGATTTATAGCATTGAGCGAGTCACGTACAGTGCGATGAATACCGATCTCTCCTAATGGACTTTCGGAATACCGCAAAAGTAAAGGGTGCAGTTTACCGAGTGTTGACATATTCACTTCCTATAATTTCCATCAGAAATAATTGTGACGATTTATATTCAATTTCGCTATGTAACTTCCATTCCAACACCATGTCGTTATTACAAAAAATGAAAATATACAAAAAACAGTCGATACTTGAAAAATAAACTCCCACGCTATCGATTACATTATGTTTTTAATCAATATCACTTATTCAATCGGTAGAGGTACTGCATGTTGATTGCAGAGATAAAATCCAACCTATCAGACCAAGTCAACAATAACCTTTGTGAAGGAATGAGAGAAAGATCGAACACTTTCCCTACCTCACATTCTGATATTTCGCGTATTCGCAACTCTGCGCTCGACTTTCGGCGCATCAACCAATTAAAAGAATCTTATGAATCAATGCTTTCTGATGCAGCCAAAGAGGTCAGTCTCGATATAAAATTAGTGCCAACAATGATTAAAGACACCTCATCCATCAACGCCAAAGACTATTTTTATCTGGGTAGTTGCGAAACAGAATCTTTTTTGGACATGGGGATCACGCTGGATAAGGAGGGTAGGCTTACGTTTATTAATGGCCAGCGTAAGGAGTTGATATCAGGTTTATACAACAAATACATCAAGAAAAGGAAATACTGCTGCTACAGTGCTCACGACATAACAAATAATAATGATTACTTATTTGATGCATTACGCATAAATGAAAATGGTAAATTAACAGGAAGAATAAAAGACACAACAAAGCAATACACTATTGATATAGAAAAGAACTGTAGAACATATTCTTCATCTGAATCGAACGCAAACATCACTTTACGTTTAACAGAACAAGGTGAATGGGGAGCTGAAGATCTGAAATTTGAGAGAAATGATGGCATCACATTAACATTTACATTCAAAAATAACGAATTATATTTATCTGAATTCAAAAAAGAAAACAATGTTGTCAGTTACAAAGAATATGATTCTCTTGTGAAACTAAAATCACTCAAGGGGTACACTATACTTTCTGTCAAAAAAACAAGGGATGTGCTTCAACTTGAAACCATTCATAATGGGAAAAAGAGAATAATTTACCTAAATCCAAACAGAATAGAATTGCCTACGTTGAACGCAAAGAGTCTCTCTCATAAACCACCACAAAATCTACATTCTGCATTGGGTTCAGATCCTCATGAACATTATGATTCGGGCCAACCGTTTAGCTCGACACGCCTTGGTAATTTTAGCAGCAAATGGATTCCCCTTTTCGGTAATGCAATTGATAGTTTCCGAATAAACTTACAAAAATCTAAACACAATTGGTATGAGAAACATTACAAAAAATCCTTTTATGCAATGGTAAATGCTGTAGACCCAGGAATACGCGCAACGGTATCAACGATAAAAAACCTTTCATCGTTGTGTAGAACATCCGAAAAAACAGGAAAGATTTCTAGCGACATCACCAATATGAATAATAATTATACCTCGCTGATTGGAAAACTACCTGACAGCATAATCTGTAAAAAAGATCTTAACATTGCCATACCAAACATATTAAAAAATCTTAAAAATGGCGATCAATTATCTCTGATAAAATCTAACGACATATCTTTTTTTGGTGGTATAGCCAGAGGCGGTTTTCCATTATCCCCTGCCTATTTTGTTGGTATTGTTGGGGCACTTTCAAAAAAACATTGCGTCAGTTTTACTAAAAGTGATGACAACGAAATATCCTGTTCTTTTGATAATAGGTTAACAGCGTTAATAGCGCTGTTAGCCGGCACGGGGCAAGGTTTAGAAAAAACCTTATTAAAAACACCTAACATTGACTACTTTACCATTTTGCCTGTTGAGTCGAATATTATTTTATTTTCACAAATGGATAAAACCAGAACTATGGCATTAAAGCTAGAAGAAAAAGATCTCTCAACTTTCATCGAAAAAAGCAGTAAAAAAAGTGAGTTGATTCAATTTCTCGATGAAAGAGAAAACAACATATCCATTAACAAAAAAAATGAATATACCAATAAATTATCCATTGAGGCAAGAGCACTTGAATTCAGACTTCAAATGGGAACAGGCTATGAACCAGGTAATTACATTGTTGCGCCGAGAAGCACTGCCGGGATCATGCTATCTGGGGATATACTTTCAATAAATTTTACCAAAGAAACCAATATCACACCTGATTCGGGTGAAAGCGTCAGCAAAAAAATTGAATTACAGGCTCTGTCACCACATGCAAAACTGGTTCGAGAAAACAAAATCATGCCAATAGTGTCAACAAATATTAATAATAATGATTACTATTTCCCCCTTCCGATTGTTGAAGAGTCAAACAGTAAAAACATAGTAAGCCGCCAGGCATATATAAATAAATCCCATCAGTATACTAGCGGTAAAAATTTTCTTGATAGAACCGAAAAAACGTTATCTGATGTTATTGAATCGCTCAATGAAATGGATATGGAAATAGAAAAAAATCATGACATTCGTTGCCTGACAAATTTAGAATTGATATGCAAAAAAAACAAGAAAGTAAAATCACACTTATTAAAGAAAAAAAATAACTCAATCAAAGACGTTCTCCTACATAAGGATTTTATTGATTCACTTAAAAAGACAAAACATGACCTTATAAACAAAGAAAGAAACAGTATGGGAAAAACGATAAACTATCATATAAGGACAGACTATAAACTGACAGAAGAAAGTAAAAAGGATAAGGAAGATCTCGAACATGAAATTGCAATAATCAAGGATAATACTTCACAATTAAGCGGAGAGGAACTGCAAATCTCAATAAATAAACTGCATTTTAAAGTGAAATCATTTAAAGAGAATGCAACATATTTATTAGCTAAAATTGATTTAATGAGTACAGGTTGTTTTTCAACCTTTTCCTCGACCATACCAAATCTCATTTTTTATTTTAATGATGGGAAATTCATTTCTTTAACAAGGCCTCTTGGAAACATAACATTTGAATATAGTAAAGAAAATACAACGCATCCTTACCGGATAGTGTCCAATCTACATGTGCTAGAGTAACGCAGCAGGGAATATCGCAGAGAGTAATAACACGAGTCCTTTGAAAAGATTCAACTCGTTGAATAACGGATCAATCGATTGTGACAAAGAAATGAAGGAATTATTTATTTTATATTTAGGTTATGAGAATTTTTTCTTACAGTTTAAATCCAGAGGTTTTATTAAATTAAATAGCTGTTTAATGCATTACATTAATCGACGCTTAGGATAAACATTTCGTAACCCTTAGGTTGATTATGACAACATCACTACGTCTGCCATTGAATATAACAAAATCGATCATTCCTGTGCGAACCATGAAAGCATCTGAATTTTCACCAACGCGTTCTAATACATTAATCAAAAACATCTCTTTTATTCACCACTCAACTCACAGTATCATCACTAAAAAAAACCATCACAACAAGTATCACAGACTGCCAGACATCATTTCTGAAGACGTCACATTGACACCGAGTAAGATCGGTAAAATCAATACCAAGGATTATGTTTTTCTAGGGAGTTGTAGAATGCCTTTGATCAGTGACATGGGAGTAACGCTCGATCAGGAAGGCGATCTTATATTGATACAAGGTCAGTGCCAGAATTTACTCTCTGGTTTATATAGAAAACACAGTAAAAAGAACGATTATACTTATTACACTCTCAATAGGGAAGGAGACAGAAGCAATATCACATTTGAATCATTATATATCGATACCGAGGGTGAACTCACTGCAAAACAAAAAAATAAAAATATTTATTACTCCATTGAGTTTAGCACCAACACCAGTGTCGACACTGAAAAAGAAACGACTAAAATCATCAACGTAACCTATAAGAAACAGCCCACACCATTATCAACAGATCTTTCACTTCAAGGATGTGACGGAAACACCGCTCATTTTGATTTCAGGAATAACAATTTATACTTAAGTGCATATTCAGCAGGAAACAAAAAATATGACTATAATCTCATGGAATACAAAATAAAGCCGCTATTTAACAAAAAGTACCACATCGTTTCCGTCAAACGGTGTAGAAATATGTTGCAAATAGAGGCATTAAAACGAGATAAAGTAAGAATATTCTATATTGATCCTAAGAATATATCCGGAACATTGCTCAGAAAAAAAAAGGCAAGCCATAAACCGCCGCAAGGGTTCTACGCACTTTTAGGTGGCGATGTGTATGAGAAATATCACTGTGGGCAGCCCTTTTCATCAACCCGGTGGGGGAATTTTCGTTCTCTACCGATACCATTTATTTCCCGAATAGTCGATCCTATCCGCTTAGCCCTCAAGAAAAATAAAGCAAAGCGCAGCAGGAAAGAAAAATTACTGAAAGGAATCAAATTCGCAGATCCTGGCATCAATGCCGCCATATCGGTAACCAAGGATTTGATAACACGAACAGAGAAAAAAAACCTATCACATGAATCATTAGTGAATACGTCTATAACAGGTCTTAAGCATGATTTTTCACCGTTGATTAATGATCTTCCAGAATTTATGCCAGAAGAAAATACATTCGCCAAAAAAATATTATCTATCATCAAAAGTCTTGCAACAAATGATGCACTTACCTTGAGCAAGGAAAATGAATTTTCCATTTTTTTTAGCTTATTACAAAATGGCATGCCTTTTCATCCAGGCTGGTTCGCCGGAGCCAAATTCTCAATCGCGAAAACGCATTGCCTGATTTTAACCAAGACAACAACAGGTAATATAAAGTTAGTATTTACCCGTAAGAGAAAAATCTGCAACACCTTACTGATAGGAACAGGCCAGGGCTTGGAATCAACGTTACTTAGCCAGAGTGGCATTAATTTTTTCTCTGTTATGCCCTTTGAGGCAAATGCCCTCTTAACGTTGTATAAAACCAAGGAATTAGATTTATCATTTGAACTAACTCCCTGTCAGTTTGAATCACTTATCGATCAATCATCCAACATTGATAACAAAAATAGCTTTTTTGACAATCACCAGATAGCGGTAAAAAGAAGACAGCTCAGTGAATATGGCACCTCACTGTCTCTGGATATGAAAATTAATGAATTACGTGCAACGTTGGGTATAACACCCGTTGAAAATACGCGACTTTACTCGCCTCGGCTAGCTTGTGGTAGCGGGGTCAGTGCCTCGGTATTCACGTATAACAATAAGAAAGAAACCCGATGTTCAGATACAGCGCAGCAGCCGGCCGTCGATAAAAAAAGCACCTTAACGCTACTTTCCGGCTCTGGCACTTTTTTTGCCGGAGAAAAGTACATTATTGCGCCCAACACTATCAACGACAATGGACAGTTATGTTATCGCCTTGCGCTTATCGAAGAGGGGATGAGCACTAAATCAAAAACAAAAAGCGTTTTTAAACACAGTCATACCCGAGGCAGGACTGCAACCCCAAAAAGGTCGATGCCCAAACGACGTAACCATAAGCAGATTAAAAAAGTCTACAACACGTTAGCCACCCTCACTGACACTGGGGAAATCATTCGTCCCATGCATAAGATAGGAAATTTGAAGGTGACGCGAAGGTTGCACAAACCGGTTAATTTACCGCAAGGCCGTTTGCTGACCAGATACCTATCAGCCTCGCAGCAACAGACGACATTAAAACATGTGTTTAAGGGGGAGCCTCGTCCACAGCCATATGCTGATACGTTGCGCACACTCGCCGACCGCGCATCCAGTAAAAACAGAAACGATTTAAATAAAAAACTGAGTCACAGTCTTGTTGCAAAATACAACATCAATATCAATGACCAAAAGAGATTATTGGAATTTAAACATGCGTTAAACACGTTAGAGAGCACGCCGAATGTACTAAACAGGCTTCAAGAGAGAAAAAAACTGAAGGAATTACGTCAGCGGATTGCCAAATTTAAAAGCGAGGCGACATATCAATTGCACACCGTTGATCTCTACAGTTACGGCGAAAGGGTACAAACCAAATCATCACTGACCAATGTGCTGCTGAATTTCAGACAAACCAAAGCGATGGCGTTGAAAAAGCATCTGGGACAGCTATCACTTGAATATGCCGATACGCCAATCCCCACGAAAATAACAGGCAACTACCGTTTCCTTTGAATGCGTGCCTGAGTATCGCGGTTCTCGTCAGGCAACCGTCGATGATTCAAGGCAGAGGAAGGTGGTGACTTTGTCAGCCATCATCCGGTATACCCCCCTAAAGCGCCGACCTGTGGGAAATTCAGGGGCTAGCGTGGTTTGCAATTGCAGTTCGAAAACCTGTTGAGCCTGATTGAGCACGGTGATTTGCGCATCCAAAAAATCAAAGTAATGCTGTACCGAAGGATAGATGGCTTTAAACAAGCTCTCCTTGGCAGAAAAACTCAACGTCAGCGCCTGACAAAACGGCATATCCACCCCTTGCAGCCATTGGCGCTCCTCATCACCGACGATACCAGGCCAGAGTGAAGCGGCCCGATCGTCACTCATCAGCGTTTCCACATCAACACCCACACCGCTGAATACGTCGCTGCGGCGGTGAATAGCGCACAGCACGCTGTCTTTGTTGTGGCTCAAAGAGCCGCAGAGATTTTCAGGCCACACCGGTGAGCGGTCCTGGCCGCTAAGCAGCGTAAACTGGTTTATACCGAGTTTTTCCAGCACATGGCGCGCCAGATAACGCCCGGCAAGAAATTCAGCGCGGCGCTTGGGCACCGAGCGTGCCAACTCCGCAGACAAGGGCACATCAATACGATGATAAAGCGTATCGTGGTAAGCCTCTGGGTTGAAGCGACAATAGGCGCAGAATCCAGGATACACGGCCTCGCCGGTGGGCAAAGGCAGTGTCATCCATTCAATATTGCCGACAAACGCCGAGATGGTCATTAACGTACACTCTCCCCCTGCTGCGGGTCAGGCTTTAAAGCGCCAGAAAGAATCCAGCAATGGTTGCACTCATCAGGTTTGAAAGCGTTCCCGCAGCGACCGCTTTCAGCCCAAAACGCGCGATATCCTGACGACGGTTTGGCGCCATGCTGCCGAGCCCACCAATCAAAATCGCAATCGATGACAGATTGGCAAAGCCGCACAAGGCAAACGAAATAATGGCTTTCGATTGATCCGAGAGCACCTGCAATCCCAGGGCTGCCACGGCATCGTCCGCTTTGAGATGCTGACTAAAATTCAGATAGGCAACAAACTCATTAAGAATCAGTTTTTGGCCGATAAAGGCCCCCGCCACCGTCGATTCCTGCCACGGAATCCCGATAAGGAAAGCCACCGGTGCGAACAACCAACCTAAAATCAGCTCCATAGAGAGCTGCGGATAATCAAACCATCCGCCAATGCCCCCCAGGATGCCATTGAGCAAGGCAATCAGCGCCACAAACGCCAGCAACATTGCACCGACGTTGAGCGCCAGCTGTAACCCTGAAGCCGCGCCACTGGCCGCTGCGTCAATCACGTTGGCAGGCTCATCATCGGCACTCACAAAACCGGAGTGAGTTTCATGGTCGTGTGTGGTTTCCGTCTCTGGCACGATCAGTTTGGCAAACAACAAGCCCCCCGGCGCGGCCATAAAGGAGGCAGCGATCAGATACTCCAACGGCACGCCCATCTGCGCATAGCCCGCCATCACCGCCCCGGCAATGGATGCCAGCCCGCCGCACATCACCGCAAACAGCTCCGAGCGCGTCATGGTAGCAATGTAGGGACGGACCACCAGCGGTGCTTCCGTCTGCCCGACAAAGATATTTGCCGTCGCCGAAAGCGATTCAGTACGCGACGTTTTTAACAGCTTTTGCAGCGCTCCGCCTAGCAGGCGAATAACCCATTGCATCACCCCGATGTAATACAACACGGCAATCAACGAGGAGAAAAAGACAATGATCGGCAGCACCCGCAGTGCGAACACAAAGCCACCGCCGCCAAACAGCTCATACATCTTATCGGACGCCAGGCCACCAAAAATAAACGATACGCCTTCGTTGCCGTAACCAATAATCAGGGCAACCCCTTCGGTCATCCCTGCCAATATCTTGCGCCCAAGCGGCACATAAAGCACCAATGCGCCAATACCAATCTGGAGCAGGAAAGCGCCCAACACCGTGCGCAGGCGAATAGCCTTGCGGTTACTGGAAAGCAAAACGGCAACCAGCACCAACACAGCCATGCCAATAAGACTCATAATGAGTTGCATAAGAAGTTCCCTTTTATGCGTTGTTGAAAATCAAGGATAGACTATTCATCTCGGGCCAGATTGCCCGAAAAACGTCAAAGGCGGATTATAAAGCGGCCACTCGGGAAATACGCATTTTTTGTCACATTTGAACACTTTCTGACATGCTTGAACCCTCGCATCTGGGATTTCTATCACGTTCTTTTTCCACACCTTATGGGCATCCAAACACCTCAGGACACTATTCTCATCGTTTTTTCTTATGGTTATTGGGAAAAGCGATGTGTTAATAATATTGTTTGCTGCGAGGGTATAGCGTTCATTTTCAGCAGCGCTGAGGATAATTGATGGTTTTAGCTGAACGATATCGGCTACAACACGCAATTTTATGTTATGCAGCATGGGTTATAGGCGACGAATAAAGGGCAACACAATGAAAACAAAAACATTATCTCCAACCACCACAGAAGAAAAGTCCGCTGACCTCGACAAATTCGATTACGCCATCCTGCAACTGCTGCAACAGGACGCCTCACTCTCCAACGTGGCGCTGGCAGAAAAAGTTAATCTCAGCCCTCCGGCCTGCCTGCGACGGGTAGAACGTTTAAAACAGGCTGGATTGATAAAAGGTACGGTGGCCCTGCTGAATCCGGAAGCGTTAAATGCCGGCATGGTGGTGATTATCGGCGTGGTGTTGGACCGTTCGACGCCTCAGTCGTTTGCCGATTTCGAACTGGCGGCACAAAACATCAGTGGGTGTATGGAATGTCATGTGGTGACGGGAGAGTTCGATTACATGATGATGCTTCGCACCAAAGATAATCAAAGTTTCAATAAGTTACATGCCGAGCAGTTGTTATTCCTGCCCGGAGTGCGACAAATACGCTCCTTTATGGGGTTGCGTCAGGTGCTCTCAACCACGCAGTTACCCTTTTGATAACGCTGGCCCAAACGGGCCAGCAGCGCCGCCAGAATCAGCCGTTACGGAAAATATAGCTGTAAGCGCTCAGTGCCGGGGCACCGCCTAGGTGGGCATACAGCACTTTGGAACCTTTGGGAAACTCACCGCGACGCACCATGTCGATCATGCCGTGCATGGATTTTCCCTCATAAACCGGGTCGGTCAATACGCCTTCGGTGCGGGCGCACAGACGAATCGCTTCCAGCGTGCCTTCATTGGGTAAGCCATACTCCGGCCCACCGTAGCGGGTATCCAGCACCACGTCTTCTTCTGTGATCTCACGGCCCAGCTCCACCAGATTTGCCGTGTTCTGTGCAATACGCAGAATTTGCGCTTTGGTTTGTTCCGGTTTGGCGGAAGCGTCAATGCCGATAACACGGCGAGAGCGCCCGTCAGCGGCAAAACCCACCACCATCCCCGCCTGGGTGCTGCCGGTTACGGAACAGACCACGATATAATCGAAAGTAAAACCCAGCTCTTTTTCCTGCTGGCGCACTTCTTCGGCAAAGCCGACGAAGCCTAATCCACCCAGTGGATGCTCAGAACAGCCAGCCGGGATCGGGAACGGTTTTCCGCCGTCTTGCGCGGCTTCTTCCATCGCTTGCTGCCAGCTTTGACGAATGCCGATGTCGAACCCAGCGGCATCAAGGCGTACATCCGCCCCCATAATGCGCGAGAGTTCAATATTGCCGACCCGATCGTAGACCGCATCCGCATAATTCACCCAGTTCTCCTGAACCAGCACGCACTTCATGCCGAGGTGCGCCGCCACGGCAGCAACCTGGCGCGTTTGGTTCGATTGGATACCGCCAATCGAGACCAGCGTGTCGCACCCTTGTTCCAGCGCCTCTGGGATCAGGTATTCCAGCTTGCGGGTTTTATTGCCGCCAAACGCCAGGCCGCTGTTGCAGTCTTCGCGCTTGGCATAAAGTTCGACATCACCGCCCAGATGTTCGCTCAATCGCTTCAACGGCGTGATGGGAGAGGGACCGAAAGTCAGCGGATAGCGGGGAAATTTCTCCAGATTCATCATCAAGCTCCAAAATAAAGTGGCATTAGGGAAACGGGAGATGGCTATTTCATCGGGAAATATCCTCACGCCGTAAAAACAGACTAACAAATTAATGATGAATTTAAATTGCGTTATTAATCCAATTTTCGACCAGTAAAAACAGATAAATGCATTTATAAGAATCAAAAAACCACATTAAGAATAAATAACGAAATAAAATTAACACGATTTTTTAGTGTTCTGGCATCCCATAACGCTGCCGCACTTGGCGGTCCATTTCCGTCAGCGTTTGCTTGAGAAACTGACAAAAACTCGCCAGCAGTGCGGTCCGAGGACGCCCGATCTCGGTCTGAATTTGCAGCATGCGTTGCCCCAGCGGCTCCACGTCAACACTGCGGATCTGAAGATCGTCGTTGAGCATGTGCCCCATCACCGAAAAATGGCTACAGATACCAATCGCATCGCGATCGTTACGCACATAGCCAAACACCGCAGAAAATTGGTTGCTGGTAAACACCGGTTCGATAAACACGCTGTTCATTCGGCAGCACAGATCGAACAGTTGTCGGATGGTGGCGGTTTGGTCCGGCAACACCAGCGGATAGGCATTCAGATCGGACAAGGCAAAATCGCGCGTCGCCAGCGGGTGCTCTCGATGCATAAATGCGGTCACCGGCGCGGGAAACGAGGCGATAACGTCAACCCCCGGCTCCGCCGCCAGGCTAAATTTAATCGCCACGTCACCTTCACCGTGCCGCACCCACTCGGGCACCTGCTGGCCGCTGCCGACAATCAAATGGAAATTGACTTCAGGGTGCAGTTGGCGAAAGCGCGCCAGCAGCAGCGGCACCAGATTCAACGCCAGGCCATCGGTACACACCACGCGAATCGGGGTTTGCTGCCGAGATTTGAGGCCCTCCAGTTCGGCGATCGCCAGTTTCATATCCGCCATGCTGCGTCTGACATGGTTTGCCAGAATTTGCCCGGCATCATTGAGCACCATGCCGCGCGCGCTGCGCTCAAACAGCGGCATGCCCAAACGTTTCTCCAACCGTTGGACGTGTCGGCTGATGGCGGAAACCGCGACGAAAAGTTGCTGGCTGGCGGCGCTCAGCGAACCGGTACTCACCACGGCCATAAAGTAGCGGATCTCGGTGTTATGCATGGCAACCTCCTGCGCTTAAAAATGGCAACGCGCGCACCAGAAAATCGGTGCGCGCGAGTGCTAATGACAGTATCAAGCAACGGTGGCGACGGCGGATTGCTGCTCCCGCTGATGGCACACTGCTGCCCCCTGCTCTGCCAGATCCCACAGCATACCGGCCATCAGTTGCAGCGCTTCCTGCGCGACCGATTGCAGTAAATGCTCGTTAGGGGCGTGCTGGCTACAGGCCGGATAGGAGTGAGGCACCCACAGCGTCGGCAGCCCTAAGGTTTCAGAAAAACAGGCATTTGGCAGGCCGCCGCCGAAGTTAGGCAGGATGGCGGCTTTTTTCCCGGTACTGCGGGCAATAGAGGCTTCGCCCCACGCTACCCAGGGATCGCTGGGATCGAGGCGCGTAGCGGTAAAGCAGTGATCGGGGGTGACCATCGTGACATCTTCAAACCCGTGCGCATCCAGATGTTCACGCAAATAACGTGGAAAATTATCCACATCGCTGCCAGGCACGTAGCGCATATGGCAGTGCGCCCGCGCCACTGGCGGGATGGCATGGGCCGGCTTATCGGGATTACCGGTGGTAAAGGCCAGCACGTCAAAGGTATTCCAACTGTAGAGCTTCTCTGCCGCCGTCAGGCCCGGCTCGTTCCAGTCAGGATCGATGGCCGGATCGTTGGGGCCAGTCCCCAAAGCGATATCGCGCAGCAGATAACGCACCTGCTCGGGCAATACTGCCGGGCGTAATCCCGGCACCAGAATGCGTCCACGCGCATCGACAATGCTACTTAACGCGTGGGCCAGACGAATGCCGGGATTTGCCAACAGCCCGCCCCAATTGCCGGAGTGATGCGCGCTTTCACGCAGTTTGACCTGAAGCTCAACGTTAAACACGCCGCGCGAGCCCAGAAACAGCGTCGGGCGCTCGGCCACCACGCGCGGGCCGTCAGAAGCGATAAACAAATCCGCCGCCAACCAGTCGCTGTAGTTCGCGCACAGGGCATCAAGACCGGGGGAACCGGTTTCCTCCCCCATTTCCAGAATCAGCTTCAGGTTGTAGCCAAGCCTCCCTTGCTTCGCTTTCAGCACCAGCATCAGAGCAGCCAGATTGATGGTGTGCTGACCCTTGTTATCCGCCGTACCGCGTCCATACCAGCGATCGCCATCCGGCGTGACGTTCCAGGGATCGACCCCTTCCAACCAGTTTGTTTCATCCCCCAGCACCACATCGCCATGACCATAGGTCAGTAGCGTAAACGGCGCTTCGGGCTCGATACGGCGCGCCAGCAGAAAAGGCCATTTACCCGCGACCGGGTTATCCACAATGCGGCACTCAAAGCCTAATGCCTGAAGCGAGGGCACCATCTCTTCCGTCAGGTAGGCCATTATCTGCTGCGCGCGCTCTGCGACCAGACTTTCCGTTGGGTAACTTACCCGCCGCGCCAGCGTTTCCAAAAACGCACCAGACGCCATATAGTCGCTCGCCGCTTGCATCAATTCTTCACGCGTCATCTGCCTGCATCCTTCTTCATTTTGCCGTGTTCGGGTCATAATCCGCTGTAACTGGGTGAAATATCGGGAATGCCGAGCCCCGGCTCCGGTGTCAGCACTGACGCGAGCAGAGCTTGGGTATAGGGGTGCCTCGGCGTTTCGAAAATCTGCTCGCGCGTCCCCTGCTCGACAATGACCCCTTTGCGCATCACGGCAACGTGATCCACCAGATGCTCCACCACCGCCAGGTTATGGCTGATAAACAGGTAAGTCAGACCGAGTTCCTGCTTGAGCGTCATCAACAGATTGAGGATTTGCGCCTGAACCGACACATCCAGCGCCGAGGTCGGCTCATCGCAGATAAGGATCGCCGGGCGCATGATCAGCGCCCGAGCGATGGCGACGCGCTGGCGCTGACCGCCGGAAAGCTGGCCGGGATACTGCCCGTGGGTTCGGGTTGGCATCCCAACCCGGTCCAGCATCTCCTGCACCCGCTGCTTACGGGTTTCCGGGGTGCCGATGTTATGCAGGCGCAGCGCGACGTCGACGATATCGGCCACCGTGCGGCGCGGGTTCAACGAGGAGTACGGGTCCTGAAAAATCGGCTGAATGCGGGTCGCCAGCGCTTTGCGATCGCCCGCATCGATTTCACGCCCTTCAATCAGGACGTTACCCGAGGTCGGTGGCAACAGCCCCAGCAGCATCTTTGCCAACGTGCTTTTACCGCAGCCGGATTCGCCCACCAGCCCCAAGGTTTCACCGCGCCGCACGCGTAAAGAGACGTTATTGACGGCAGTAAAGATACCGGGCCGCGCAAACAGCCCGCGATTAAGGCGAAATTCGCGGCTCAAGGCACAAAGCTCTAACGCCAAATCGTCATTGCCGGGAATGTAGGGGGCGGGTTGTACCGCGCCAAACGCCGTTACCGTTTCGCTCATGCCACGTCCTCCCAGGCTTGCGCCTGTACACAGCGCACGTGCTGCTGCGGCGTCACCGCAACATAAGGCGGATTTTCACTGCAACAGGCCTGCGCGCTCGGGCAGCGATTGCGAAACGCACACCCTTGCTGCGCGCCGATGAGACTGGGTACCACGCCGGGGATTGCCTGTAGCAACTGGCCCGGAACGGTTTTTCCCCGCACCGGAATGCACGACATCAGCCCTTTGGTATAGGGATGTTGCGGATGCCCAAACAGCTCCTTCACCGGTGCGGTCTCAACAATCTGACCGGCATACATCACCGCCACGCGATCGGCGATGCGCGCCACCACGCCCAGATCGTGGGTGATGAAAATCACCGCGGTCCCTAGTTCCTGCTGCAATTCGCGCAGCATGCGCAGGATCTGCGCCTGAATGGTCACATCCAGCGCCGTGGTCGGCTCATCCGCGATGATCAGCTCCGGCTCACACATCAGCGCCATAGCGATCATGATACGTTGACGCAATCCCCCCGAAAGCTGATGCGGATACTGGCGCAGACGGTCCCCAGCCTGCGGAATACCGACCCGTTCCATTAAATAGAGCGCGCGTGCCCTTGCCTGGGTCGGCGTTACCTTGCGGTGCGCGTGCAGCGTCTCGCATAGCTGTTCGCCCAGCGTGTAGGAGGGATTCAGCGAGGTCATCGGTTCTTGAAAGATCATGGCGATCTGATCGCCGCGGATCGCTGCCATCTGTTTGTTGTTCAACGTTTGCAGATCTTGCCCTTTGAAGCGCAAGTGCGTCGCGCTGCGCACCGCCTTGCGCGGCAACAGGCCCATCAGGGCCAGCGACGTCATGGATTTACCGCACCCTGATTCGCCCACCAGACACAGCATCTCGCCTTTACGCACCGAGAAATCAATACCGCGCACCGCGTGCAAGGTGCCACGCGCCGTGGGAAGATCGACGCGCAGGTCTTTGACATCCAACAAGCTATCCTGACTCATGGCAACCTCCTCAGTTACGCCCGTCTACGGCGGTGATATCGCGCAAGCCATCACCGACCAAATTGATGCCGAGCACCACCACCGCCAGCACAATACCGGGGATCAAAATCACCCAGGGCTGGAAGAACATGTAGGCTTTACCTTCTGCCACCATCAATCCCCAGGAGGGCATCGGCGGTTGTACCCCAAGCCCCAAAAAGGAGAGCGTGGCTTCCAACAGAATGGCGTGGGCAATCTCGAGCGTTGCCACCACCGTCAGCGGCCCCACTAAATTGGGCAGAATTTCCCGTACCATGATGAAAGCAGACGATGCCCCCAACGTTTTCGCCGCAGCAACAAACTCCTCTTCCCGCAGTTGGCGCGTTACGGAGCGCGAGACGATCAGAAAGCGATCCCACAGCAGTAACCCGAGCAGCAGAATCACCACGTTTACCGAGCCCCCCACCAGCGATGCCATCGCCAACGCCACCAAAATCACTGGCATCGAGAGGCGTACCGTTAGCAGATAGCTCACCACTGCGTCCACACGCCCGCCGAAGTAACCGGCGACCACGCCCAGCGTGATGCCAATAACGCCCGCCAGCGCGGCGGCGGCCAGCCCGATCAGCAGCGAAACCCGCGCCCCAAACAGCAGGCGACTTAAGTAGTCGCGTCCCAGCTTATCGGTGCCCAGAATGTGCTCCCAACTGCCCTTCTCATACCACACCGGCGGGATCAGGCGTCGGCTGACATCCTGCGCATAAGGGTCGTGTGGGCTGATCCACGGCGCCAGCAGCGCCAGTACCACCACAATCCCTAAAATCACCACGCCCAGCGTCATGCTGTGGTGACCCAGGATGCGTCGCACGGCACGTTGCCACGGGCCCGGTTGCGGTAATAACCCCGTTTGTCCGGCCTCAGTTTGCGTTACTGTCACAGCGCCACCTCGCGAAAAAAAACCTAGCCACAATGCGGATGTCTTTTCAGATGCTTTCATGTTGCTCACTCCTAGCGCGCCCGTAAGCGCGGATCGAGTGCCGCGTTGAGCACATCCGCCAGAAAGGTGAGAACGATATAGAACACCGCGATAATCAGGACGATGGCCTGCACCACCGGGAAGTCATTACGGGAGATGGAATCCCACGCCAATTGCCCTAAGCCTTGCAGCGCAAACACCGATTCAATCACCACCGAGCCGCCCAACATAAAGCCCAGTTCCACCATCGCCAGCGCGACCACGGGAATAATGGCATTACGCAAGCCGTGTTTGACGATGACGTGAAAACTGCTCAACCCCTTGGCGCGCGCGGTGCGGATATAGTCAGCGTTCAGCACGTCCAGCATACCGGAGCGGGTAAGCCGCATCAGGGAGGGCATGGCGTAGTAGCCCAGCGCAATGGCGGGCAGAACAAAGTGTTGCCAGGTGGCATTACCGGCGACCGGCAACCACTTGAGCCCCACGGCAAAAATCAGGATCAACAGCAGCGCAAACCAAAAATTGGGCATGGCCTGCCCGAGCACCGCCGTCATCACGGCGCTGCGATCGACCCAGGAATCACGGAACACCGCCGCCAATACGCCGAGCGGGAGCGCCACCAACAGCGCCAGCAGCAAAGAAACCGCCCCCAATTTCAGGGTGACCGGCATACGCTGCCCAATCAGCTCCATCACAGTGTGTTCAAAATAGAAAGAACGTCCGAAATCGAGATGCAGCGCGGCCCAGAGCCAATGACCAAACTGCGTGGCAAGCGGCTGATCCAATCCGTATCGCACGCGAATCTGCGCAATCACCTCTGCCGTGGCTTCAGGACCGGCAATCGCTGCTGCCAGATCGCCGGAGAGATGCAACAGAGAGAAACTCACCAGCGCCACGGTAAACAACACCGCGAGCGCCACCAGCAGCCGATGAAAAACGTATTTCGCCATAATGCGGCTCCTTCTTGGTCACAACGCGGGAGAAGCGGCGCTTCTCCCGCCACAGGCATTACTTCCAACTGGACAGGGCAAAGCGCGGCAGCTCGTCCGGCCAATCCTGAAAATTCAGATCGGAGGTAAAGGCATAGTGGGTTGAGTAGGAGAACAACGGCGCAATATAGGCCTGAGAGGAGATACGCCCCAACGCGGTGGCATACAGCGCAGCGCGATCCTGGGTGTTGATGGTTTCATCGGCCTTCAGCAAGGTATTAGTCACCTCGGGATCCTTCCAGATGTCATTGCCCTTGCCACCAAAGTACGGCGTGGTGAACGCGGTAGCATCGTTAATCGAAAACGAGCCCCAGGTATTGAACGCCATGGGCGCTTTGCCGGAAATCAACGCGTCCGCCATCACCGGAAACTGCACGTAATGCAGTCGCGCGCGAATGCCAACCTGCCGCAGATAGCCAATAATCGCTTCCGCGTAATCACGCTCACGGTAGGCCCAGATATCGGTATCAAACCCGTTGGGATAACCGGCCTCCGCCAACAGCTGTTTGGCTTTTTGCGGATCGAACGGGTAATTGATCGCCTTGCTGGCATCACAGGCCACCTGCTCACGGAAGCAGGCGGTATAAACCGGTTTACTGCCGCCTTTCACCAGGTTAGTCACCATGCTTTGGCGGTCGATGGCGTAATTCACCGCCTGACGCACGCGCACATCCTGAAAAGGCTTCCCTTCCGGCGAATCGCTGTGAATGCTCATCGCCACAAAGCCGACGCGCATGGTTTCACCGCTTTTCACCGCGAGGTTTGGCATGGCAGACAACGCCTCGGTCTGATCGGAAGGCACGCGCCAGATCCAATCCACCTGCCCGGTCATCAACTGTGCCAGACGGGTTTCCGGATCGCGGATCACCACAAAGTTCAGCTTGCCGATTTTAGGCTGACCCAGGGGGCTCTCTTTGAAGTAATCGGGATTTTTCACCATGGTGACGCCCTGACCGGGGATCACCTGCACCACCTTATACGGGCCGGTGCCAATCGGCGCACGGCTAAAACCTGCCAGCTTCACGCTCTGGAAATACTTCGCCGGAAAGATAGGTGTCGGGCCGGAAAGGTACTCCAACGCCGCCGGGAACGGCTTGGCTAAATGCAGGCGGACCGTGTAGTCATCCACCTTTTCGGTGCGCGCGATCCAGTTAACACTTTGCGGCACCACCGAGTCGGTATTCGGGCCGGCAACATGTTCGAAGGTATAGACGACGTCATCCGCAGTGAAATCATCGCCATTATGAAATTTGACCCCTTGGCGTAAATGCATCAGTAATGCAGTCGGAGATTCCCACTGCCAATCGGTAGCCAGTTCCGGTTTGTATTCACCGGTTTTTGGATCGCGGTAAACCAGGTTACTCCACACCAGATGGGCTAAAATCACCCCTTCCCGCATGGTGTTGTGATAGGGACTGACATTTTCTATCTCACTGTCAGAGGCATAGACCAACGTATCATTGGCTTTCCCGGCGTAACTCTGGGCGGCCATTCCCATCAGCACTGCCGTGAACACATATTGTTGTAGCCGTCTTGCAAGTAAACGCGTCATGTTACTCTCCACACCATGAATAAAAGGAGGAATACAAGGATCATCGTTCATCCTGGTTCAGGGTGTTTTTGCAAGAGTGACGCCAACCGGGTTGCCCGCTTGTTACTGATTTAAGACAGCAGCCTTCTCAAAACGAGAAACCGCCGCGCTGCTGCCGTTGTTACGCATTGAGCAATAATAAATCGCTATCCATCGGCCATGAGCGCAGCGCGTTAGCGAGCAACCGCGCGATGTAGCGGTGCAGAGGGGAAGATCGATAACGGTGCAGAGCGTCGATTTTTTGCACTGTTAACGAGAGTAGCGATAAGGCGTTGCTATTTCTCGCTTTGAGAAACGCCGTTTGATACCCCGCCGTTGGCGTGAACGCCCGGCAAAGTAAACAGGCGGCAGGTGTTGCGATACAGCGCGTCCGCTATCACCTCAGGCGGTTCTGAACGCAGCTCACACAGAGTGTGAAACACATTGGCGGCACGCTCGGGGCGATTGGGGTGTCCCTGAAAACCGTTAAGCGGCATATCGGGCGCATCGGTTTCCAGCAGCAGGCTATCGAGAGGAAGGCGAGAAATCGCCTGACGGGTTTTATTGGCGCGTGGATAGGTGATGGTGCCGCCGACGCCAATGCAGTATCCCAACTTGATAAAGGCCAGCGCCTGCTGCTCGCTGCCAGCAAAACCGTGTACCACGCCTTTGCGCGGCACATCGATACGGCGCAACAGCTGCGCCAAACGATCGTGAGTGCGTCGGGAATGCAGCATCACCGGCAAGTCGTAGCGCTTCGCCAACGCCAGTTGCGCTTCCAGAAGTTCGCATTGGCGTTCGAAACGGGGCTCGGCCATATACAGATCCAGCCCGATTTCGCCCACCGCGATCAGTCGGTCATCCCGTTGACGCAGCTGCTGTTCGAGCAGATCCAGATCGCTATCCTGATGATGGGCAACATAGAGTGGGTGTAAGCCAAGCGCGGCATAGATTTCAGGATGAGCCTGCGAAAGCGCAGTGATGCGCGCAAAATAGCGGGACTCAACCGCAGGCACCAGGATATGCGTTACCCCTGCCGTTGCGGCGAGCGCAATACTTGCCACTTCATTTTCGCTCAACGGCGGAAAATCAAAGTGACAATGGGTATCTATAAAGGAAAAGCGCCTGTGGGAATTATCCATGCCAGAGTGCAACGTCAACGTAGGGCAACGTGAACGTAGTGTAGCATCAACTTAGTGTAGCGTTACTGAACCTTTTTCCGCCTGCACAACAGCATCCGACAGTTCATCGCCCTCTTGCAGTCCGTAATCTTCCTGCAAAATACCGGCAAGATAATCATTGTTGCTTTCCAGCCAGGCACAATCGCTGTCAAACCACTCGGCCCACAGCGCCCAGAAGTTCCCTCTCAACTGCTTCCATCGACCTACCACGATATCGCTATTCATCACGAACCTCCCGAACAAACCGCACCGTAATCACACCAACGTTCAGCAAGCATCGCAAACAGTATGCGGGGTGACGATGACAATCTTATTATGGTTCAGATTGATTTTCGTTAACACCCCGTGCGCAGACTAAAATTTCAGACAAATGGCGATTGTGGGTACGGATAGTCAGGGTCGCTTACGTCCCGCGAACAGACTGACCAAAAACAGGATAATCCCGACAATAAAGACAATTTTGGCCGCACCCGCTGCGGTACCAGCCAGCCCACCGAATCCCAGAGCCGCCGCGATCAGTGCTATCACCAGAAAAATAATGCCCCAACGAAACATACGCTCTCCTTACCTTAACGAGGGTGAGTGGCGCTCGTCCTGAGGTTAATTACGCATACCGCTGCGTTTCCACCGGTCTTTTATTTTAACGACACCAAGTGCTAATTGGCTTGAGGGTGGCGGAGGTTGCCCTCCGCCGAATACGCGAGCATTAAGGGGCGACAGGCCCGTTAATGGGTGACGGTCAGATCATTTTTAACGCTTTTCACACCGGATACCGCCTTGGCGATACTCTCTGCACGCGCTGACTGCGCGGTGTTTTTCACATTACCGCTCAGTTGCACCACACCTTCCTGAGTTTCCACTTTCACGTGGCGCGACGGCACGATTTTGTCAGCCAGCAGTTTGGCCTTGATGCTGCTGGTGATGACCGCATCATCGGTATAGGAACCCACTGACTGGGTGGCGTTATCCTTGATTTGCAGTTTGTCACTCACCGACTGCACGCCTTCGGTCTTGGTCGCCACTGCGACTGCCTGCGCCGCTACGGCCTGGCTAGGGACAAAACCGGTCAGCGTAACCACGCCTTTGGTGGTGGAGACGGAGATGTCTCCGCTCTCGATCCCCTTGTCATCCATCAGGGCACTTTTCACCTTGGCGGTGATGGTGCTGTCATCCATGTAGCCAGAGGCTTTCTGGAGAGAACTGTCAATCTTTGCGCCCGTGGTTGTCGCCGCCAGCTGCACTTTTTGCCCCAGCGTCTCTTCGGCCAGTGCATTGCCCGCCGTCAGCAGGGAACCCAGTACAACAGCCATCATCGTTTTTGCGTTAAGGATGTTTTTCATCGATTATTTCCTTTTGCTATGGTCCACGCGGACATCAATCACGCGGGTGTTGGCACTCAATGCGACTCAGCAAAACCAAGCGTTTAACGTCGCCAAATATCCAGTAGTCGATATAACCCACTACATGATTTATCACCAGCAGTGAAACTCACTAATTGTTAACGCGATATTAACTATAGTGCATGGAACGACGATTCCTAGCGGAATAGGGAGGAAAAGTCCCTTTCCGGCGGCATTTCGGATTTGTCCGTGGGAATAAAGGGCGGGGGAAAATCAAATAAAAACAACCTAATCAATTGATAAACAATCATAAAATAAAACCGGCGTTTAAAAAGCCGGACACTACGCCCGAATCCTTTTAAACGCCGGTTTTTTAACCGACTACACCGCACTCGCGGGAAAAATCAGTGCTCGCGGGTTTTGAAGAAGGTGACGTCCGGGTAGCGTTCCTGCGTCAAATTCAGGTTTACCATGGTCGGTGCCACATAAGCCAGGTTGTCGCCGCCATCGAGCGCCAGATGCAATTCGTTCTTGCGCTTGAACTCTTCAAATTTCTTCGCATCGGCACACTCAACCCAACGTGCGGTGGAGACGTTGACCGATTCATAGATGGCTTCCACGTTGTACTCTGACTTCAGGCGCGCCACCACCACGTCAAACTGCAACACCCCCACGGCCCCGACAATCAAATCGTTGTTGGCCAGCGGGCGGAACACCTGCACCGCCCCCTCTTCCGAGAGCTGCACCAATCCTTTGAGCAGTTGTTTCTGCTTTAACGGATCGCGCAGACGGATGCGGCGGAACAGTTCCGGCGCAAAGTTCGGGATACCGGTGAATTTCATCTCCTCACCCTGGGTAAAGGTATCGCCAATCTGGATGGTGCCGTGGTTGTGCAACCCAATGATATCGCCGGGGAATGCCTCTTCCACATGGGAACGGTCACCCGCCATAAAGGTCAGCGCATCGGAAATGACCACATCCTTGCCGGTACGCACCTGACGCAGCTTCATGCTCTTTTCATACTTGCCGGACACCACGCGCATAAAGGCGACGCGGTCACGGTGTTTCGGGTCCATGTTCGCCTGAATCTTGAACACGAAACCGGTGAATTTCTCTTCCTGCGCGGTAACGGTGCGGGTGTCGGTCTTACGCGGCATCGGCGCAGGTGCCCAGGCGACCAGTCCATCCAGCATGTGATCGACACCGAAGTTGCCCAGCGCGGTGCCGAAGAACACCGGCGTCAACGCACCAGACAGGAAAGCCTCCAGCTCAAATTCATGAGAAGCGCCCTGCACCAGTTCCAGCTCTTCGCGCAACTGTGCGGCCAGATCTTCACCGACGGCCTTATCCAGATCCGGATTATCCAACCCTTTGACAATACGCACTTCCTGAATCGTATGGCCCTTCCCGGTCTGGTAGAGGTAGGTTTCGTCTTTGTACAGGTGGTAAACGCCCTTGAACAGCTTGCCGCAGCCGATCGGCCAGGTGATCGGCGCACAATCGATTTTCAGTTCGCTTTCCACTTCATCCAACACTTCCATCGGATCGCGGATATCACGGTCGAGCTTGTTCATAAACGTCAAAATTGGCGTATCGCGCAGACGCGTCACTTCCATCAGCTTGCGGGTACGATCTTCCACCCCTTTTGCCGCATCGATCACCATCAGGCAGCAGTCCACCGCCGTCAACGTGCGGTAGGTATCTTCGGAGAAGTCTTCGTGCCCCGGGGTATCCAGCAAGTTGACCAGTGCCTCCCGATACGGGAACTGCATCACTGACGTAGTGATGGAGATACCACGCTGCTTTTCCATCTCCATCCAGTCTGATTTGGCGTGCTGGTTCGAGCCGCGCCCCTTCACCGTCCCGGCGGTCTGAATGGCCTGTCCGAACAGCAGTACCTTCTCGGTAATGGTGGTTTTACCGGCATCGGGGTGAGAGATAATGGCGAACGTTCTGCGTTTCGCAACTTCGCGGGCGTATTCACTTGGAGACATGATTTTCAGGTTTCTTATGTTAACCACCCGGCGAGAGCATCGGCATCAGGATGTTCGCGTCAGGCAAAGTGGGAAAAAATCGTATTAGCCGGGTATTTTCCCTGATTTGTGGGTGAGACACAATCAATCGGCGCATATTCGCGCAATACGTTGGAAATAAAAGGCAACGTATCCCAACAAGCACCAGAGAAAGAAATCTGGCATGCTGTTTTCACCCAGCCCCGTCTGCTACCCATCAGGAACAACGATGAAAGATTGGAACCCCGCGCTCTATTTACGCTTTGCCAATGAACGCACCCGCCCGGCACAAGAGCTGGTTGCCCGCATTGCACATCCGCATCCCAACACCGTCAGCGATCTGGGCTGCGGGCCGGGTAACAGCACTGAGCTGTTAGCGCAGGCGTGGCCGCACGCGACGGTGACGGGCGTCGATACCTCGGCAGCCATGCTGGCACAAGCACGCGAACGCCTGCCGCAGCAGCAGTTTATGCAAGCGGATATCGCCACCTGGCGGCCCGCGCAGCCACAGGATGTGATTTATGCCAACGCCTCGTTGCAATGGGTGCCGGAGCATGCACAGCTGTTTCCGCATTTGGCACAGCAGCTGGCTCAAGGGGGTATGCTGGCGGTACAGATGCCGGATAACCTGGACGAACCCAGCCACCGGCTGATGCGCACGGTGGCCGAACAGGGAAGCTGGCGTGATAAAATAGGTGATACCGCCAGTGTGCGCCAGCGCCTGCTCACCAGCAGCGCCTATTATGATCTGCTGACCAATGCCGGTTGCGACGTCGACCTGTGGCGCACCACTTACTACCACCCGATGGATGACGCACAGGCGATTGTCGATTGGCTTCGCGCCACCGGCCTGCGCCCTTTTCTTGCGCCGCTTGACGACGCCGAACAGGCCGCCTTTCTTGCTAGCTATCGCCAATATCTGGAAACTGCCTACCCGCCACACGCCGACGGGAAACGCCTGCTGGCGTTCCCGCGTCTGTTTATTGTGGCACGCAAACGCTAAGTGACAGACAAAGAAAAGGCCCGCGCTGGCGGGCCTGAAGCAATCAAGACAACGGTAAAGGGTTATACCACCAGCGAAAGCAGCAGCACGATCAGTAATCCCACCACCGAGTTGGTCAGTTCCAACAGCCCCCAGGTTTTGAAGGTGTCTTTAATCGACAGCCCAAAATACTCTTTAAACAACCAGAATGCGGCATCGTTAACGTGAGTCAGAGTGTTACTCCCTGAAGCGGTGGCGAGCACCATCAGCGCCGGGTTGACGTTAAAGGTGGTGATCATCGGACCGACAATCCCAGCCGCCGTGATGGCGGAGACGGTACCAGCACCGGTAGCAAGACGCAGCAGTACGGTGATAAACCAGGCCATGATCAGCGGTGACACCGATGAATGGCGCATCATATCCGCAATATAATCGCCGACGCCGGTGTCCATGATAATTTGTTTAAACGCGCCGCCCGCACCGATGATAAACACCACCATGGCTACTTTTTCAATGGCAACGGTATAGGATTTCATGACGTCGGACATACTTCTGCCGCGATTAACGCCAAAAGCAAACAGGCTGACCAATACCGCAATCAACATACTGATTTGCGCACTGCCGATAAAATTAAGGAAAGGCAGCACCACGCTATTTTTGGCAATAAACAGCTTCAGCACGGTAACACCGGTAATAATCATCGCCGGGATCAAGGGTACTAACAGGCTGATCGCAAAGCTTGGCATTTCATCATCAGAAAATACCTTTTGCGATTCCAATAATTCGGGAATGGGACGATCCAGATTCCCCAGCAGTTTGGGTAACAGGATGCCCGAGCAAATTACGGTAGGGATGGCAACGATAATGCCATAAATATAAACCATCCCCATATCTGCATGGAATGCAGTCACCAGCGCCGTGGGGCCGGGCTGAGGTGGGAACAGGCTGTGCGCCGTGGTTGCGGCAGCGACCATGGTGATACCCAGTTTCAGGAAAGGAATTTTTGCTTCTCGGGCGATGCTGATAATCAGTGGAGCCAAAATCAGGAAGGCCACTTCGTAGAACATAGCCAGACCGAAAATCAAGCCAATCACCAGAATGGCCCATTGAACTTTCTGTGGCCCGAATTTTTTCAGTAACGTTGATGAAACCCGCTGCGCCGCACCGGAATCCACCATCAATTTACCCAGAATGGCACCAAACAGAATAATTAATGCCAGATGCCCCAGCGTACTGCCGACGCCATTTTCAATCGATTTACCAATTGCCTCAAGTGGTAACCCTTCACACACCCCGACAAAAACCGCCGCCAGCAGCAGTGCCAACATCCCGTTAATTTTAAATTTCATATTTAAAATTAACAGCAAAACGACGCCCAGAGCCACCCATATAATGGGCAGCGCCTCAATAATGAAATTCATATTTTCCCCGTAAACATTGAATAAAAAACCAAATTAGTCGGACATTTCTTTTCTACATACATGACCACAGCAAAACATGTCCTACCAATTAGGCGCCCACCCTGCGCCAAAAACTGTGATGAAGATTAAAAATTTTTTTATGGGGAAAATAACCACTACTTCTACGTGATTTAAATCACATAAAGAAATGCAACGTATACGATAAACATGCAATAAATGAGAAACGTATTATACCAATAAGGTTAAGAGAGGAACCAAAAGGCGGGAAGTGGCACGGCAGCACGCGACAACACGCGCCACCGTTATCGATCTCGTACTATGACTCGGACTTGTCCGTTTTCTCCTCCGGCACAAGCGCTGAGCGACTCTCGTCATCTTCCTTCACCGGCGTGTTGGCGGTGAGCAGATAGGGTGACTGCTGCCAGCGGCTGCGGCGGTGCTGCAACAGCGTGCGGGCCAGAATAATGCCGATCGCCAAGGCCAGCAGAATCATCAGGCGTAAGATATTGGTGGTATTGTCGACCTGCTTGGCGTCGGTCGCCAACACGTGAGTGTCGAGCGTCATACGCAGAAAACCGATCGGGCCATCCTTGCCGTTGATGGGCTGCACAATCTGGTGGTTGAAATAGCTACCCACCCGCTTACCATCCAGCGCCAGCCGGTCGCGCACCACGACCTCTTCCCCGGTGCGGGCAATCAACGAACCGTCCTGCTGATAGAGTGCCGCGTCAAGAATGCGACTATTTTGCGTTAACTGCGCCAGCATCGTGCTGATTTTCTGGCTGTTATCATCGTTGCTTTCCATCAGCGGCGTCAGGCTGAACGCCACCTGCCGCGCCAGCGTGCGCGCAATGTCTTCAACCTGCTCTGAACGCGCCATTTGATGGCTCAGGCTGAAATAGGACGCCCCCTGCATCAATGCGACCAGCAGCGCCAGGCAGATCAGCACAATAGCGGTACGGTGTAAGCGGAATTTTAACCGGGTGTGGACCATGAGAATCCCTGAGCGATTTGCATACTTTCATGTTGCCAGAAGCGATAGCGATAGGATAGCTTGTTGCCCTGTTTTCTGAGTGATGTTCTGTTATGTTTACCCGCGTCAGTACGCGCTATTTTTGCCAGAAGAGGATGCCCCATGCCGAATAGTCAGACCTACCGCGATCTCCCTAACGAGATTAACTGTTGGCCGGGACTGCCGTTATCACTCAGCGGTGATGAAGTGATGCCGCTCGACTACCGCGCGGGGGACACCGGCTGGCTGCTCTACGGCGACGTGCTCGATAAAAACTTGCTCACGCGATACCAGCGCAAGCTCGGTGCGGCAATGGTGATCGTCAGCGCCTGGAACGTAGAGGACTATCAGGTGGTGCGTTTGGCCGGTTCGCTCACGCCGCGCGCCACCAAACTGGCTCACGAGCTGGGGATGGATGTGGCGCCGATGTGTAACACCCCGACGCTGCGTGCCCCCGGTTTGCTGGTAATGGACATGGACTCCACCGCCATCCAGATTGAGTGTATTGATGAAATCGCCAAACTGGCCGGCACCGGAGAAAAGGTGTCCGCGATTACCGAGCGGGCAATGCGCGGTGAGCTGGATTTCTCCGCCAGCCTGCGCGAACGCGTGGGTACCCTGAAGGGAGCCGATGCCGATATCCTGCAAAAAGTGCGTAAGGATCTGCCGCTGATGCCGGGGTTGATCTATATGGTCGAGCAGTTGCAGGCCGCGGGCTGGCACGTTGCCATTGCGTCCGGCGGCTTTACCTATTTCGCCGATCACCTGAAAGAGAAACTCGGCCTGGTAGCGGCAGTGGCTAACGAAATGGGCCTGCGCGACGGTAAATTGACCGGCGAAGTGGTCGGCCCGATCGTCGATGCCAAATATAAAGCCAAAACCCTGCGCCAACTGGCAGAAAAGCTGGAGATCCCCGAAGAGCAGACCATTGCCATCGGTGACGGTGCTAACGATCTGGTGATGATCAAGGCATCTGGACTCGGCATCGCCTATCATGCCAAACCCAAAGTGAATGAGCAGGCCCCCGTCAGCATCCGCCATGCCGATTTAACCGGCGTCATGTGCGTACTGAGCGGCAGCCTGCGGCACGAAAAACGCTAACAGCAGTGAGGTGAACCGTGGCAAAAGCCGTTAAACGCGCCTTCGTTTGCAACGAATGTGGTGCCGACTACCCGCGCTGGCAGGGCCAATGCAGCGCCTGCAACGCCTGGAACACCATTACCGAAGTGCGGCTGGCCGCCGCCGCGACCTCCCGCACCGATCGCCGTACCGGCTATGCGGGCGACCATGAGGGCATCAGCCGCGTACAAAAGCTGTCTGACATCAGCCTGGAAGCGCTGCCGCGCTTTTCTACCGGCTTTAGCGAGTTCGATCGCGTGTTGGGCGGCGGCGTGGTGCCCGGCAGCGCCATTCTGATCGGGGGCAACCCCGGCGCGGGGAAAAGTACCCTGCTACTGCAAACCCTGTGCAAACTTTCCGAGCAGATGAAAACCCTGTACGTCACCGGGGAAGAGTCGCTACAGCAGGTAGCGATGCGCGCGCACCGCTTGGGCCTGCCGACCCAGCACCTCAACATGCTGTCGGAAACCAGCATCGAACAAATCTGCCTGATTGCCGAACAGGAACAGCCCAGGCTGATGGTTATCGACTCGATTCAGGTGATGCATCTGGCCGATATCCAATCCTCCCCCGGCAGCGTGGCGCAGGTGCGGGAAACCGCCGCCTATCTCACCCGTTTTGCCAAAACGCGCGGTGTCGCTATCGTGATGGTGGGCCACGTCACCAAAGACGGTTCATTGGCCGGTCCCAAGGTGCTGGAGCACTGCATTGACTGCTCCGTGCTGCTCGACGGCGATGCGGATTCCCGTTTCCGCACCCTGCGCAGCCACAAAAACCGTTTCGGTGCCGTCAACGAATTGGGCGTTTTCGCCATGACCGAGCAAGGATTACGCGAAGTCAGCAACCCCTCCGCCATATTTCTTAGCCGGGGTGATGAAGTTATGTCCGGCAGTTCCGTTATGGTGGTGTGGGAAGGTACGCGTCCACTGCTGGTAGAGATTCAGGCGTTGGTCGATCACTCGATGATGGCCAACCCGCGTCGCGTCGCAGTTGGTCTGGAACAGAACCGGCTGGCGCTCCTGCTCGCCGTGCTGCATCGCCACGGCGGGCTGCAAATGGCGGATCAGGATGTGTTCGTGAACGTGGTCGGCGGCGTAAAGGTCACCGAAACCAGCGCCGACCTGGCACTGCTGTTATCGCTGGTCTCCAGCCTGCGCGACAGGCCGCTGCCGCAAGATCTGGTGGTGTTCGGCGAAGTGGGGCTGTCTGGCGAGATAAGGCCGGTGCCCAGCGGTCAGGAACGTATTTCCGAAGCGGCCAAGCACGGCTTCAAACGCGCTATCGTCCCGCATGCCAATGCGCCAAAACGCCCACCCGCCAATATGCAGGTGTTTGGCGTGAAAAAGCTGACTGACGCACTGGCGATCCTCGACGATCTTTAATACCCAAGCAGCGGGAACAGGCGCGCAGGTTGCGTATGCTTGTGGTATCTTGGTTTAGCATGCTAAACACACGTGCTAAACCAAGAGTGCCTGACGATGTCATCTTTTGATTACCTGAAACCCGCCATCCGCAAGAAAGGGTGTACCCTTCAGCAGGTTGCCGACGCAACCGGCATGACCAAGGGCTATCTCAGCCAGTTGCTGAATGCCAAGATCAAAAACCCCAGCGCTCAAAAGCTGGAAGCACTGCACCGCTTTCTGGAACTGGAATTTCCCCGTCACGACAGAACCATCGGGGTGGTGTTCGGCAAATTTTATCCGCTGCACACCGGCCATATCTACCTGATCCAGCGTGCCTGTAGTCAGGTTGATGAATTGCATGTGATCCTGGGTTACGACGAATCGCGTGACCGCTTGCTGTTTGAACACAGCGCGATGTCGCAGCAGCCCACCGTGAGCGATCGTCTGCGTTGGCTGCTACAAACTTTTAAATATCAGAAGAATATTCGCATTCACGCCTTTAACGAAGAAGGCATGGAGCCCTACCCGCACGGCTGGGATGTATGGAGCCGCGGCATCAAAGCCTTTATGCAAGAGAAGGCGATTGAGCCCAACTTTGTCTATACCAGCGAAGCCAAAGACGCCCCGCAGTATCGGGAGCAGTTGGGCATCGACGCGGTGCTGGTTGACCCGGAACGATCGTTTATGAACATCAGCGGCGCACAGATCCGCCACGATCCGTTCCGCTATTGGGATTATATTCCCACTGAAGTGAAGCCCTTTTTCGTGCGCACCGTCGCCATTCTCGGCGGCGAATCCAGTGGTAAATCGACCTTGGTCAACAAGCTCGCCAATATCTTCAACACCACCAGCGCCTGGGAGTTTGGCCGGGATTATGTCTTTTCCCATCTGGGCGGCGACGAGATGGCGCTGCAATATTCCGACTACGATAAAATCGCCCTAGGGCAAGCTCAATATATTGATTTTGCCGTAAAATATGCCAATAAAGTGGCCTTTATCGATACCGATTTCATCACCACCCAGGCATTCTGCAAGCAATATGAAGGGCGCGAACACCCCTTTGTTCAGGCGTTGATTGATGAATACCGGTTTGATCTGGTGATCCTGCTGGAAAACAATACGCCGTGGGTCGCGGATGGGTTACGTAGCCTGGGGAGCAGTACCGCACGCAGCGCGTTCCAAACGCTGCTCAAAACCATGCTGGTGAAGAATAACGCCCCTTATATACACGTGACCGAATCCGATTATGATTCGCGCTTCCTGCGTTGCGTGGAACTGGTGCAGCAAATGCTGTCGCACCGCACCTCTGGTGGGCCGGATACGCCGACGCTGTAATCAACCCGCGAGATTCACCACTGCCAGCGGCGAGAGGGTGTCAGAATAGCAGGCAATGGGATGTCCCACGCTTCATTCGGGATGGCATCGACCTGCTGGCAGTCATGGGCCAAGCCAATCGGGTACGGCCCCCGCTGCTGCCAGCCCTGTAAGGTCCGGTCATAAAAGCCACCGCCCATCCCCAGCCGTTGCCCCTGCGCATCAAACGCCACCAGCGGGGTAAACAGCACATCGAGTTGGGTCAGCGGCAACACCCGGCGCACATCCAGACGCGGTTCAAAGATCTTCAGGCGGTTCTTCACCAGCGGCGTCTGCGCATCGTAGTGTAAAAACAGCAGATGTCCCGGCGAAAACGGGTGCAATACCGGCAGATACACCGCTTTTCCCTGCTGCCACAGACGTGCGATCAACGGCTGGGTATCCAGCTCACCGTCAAACGACAAAAACAGCGCAATCCGCTGTGCTTGCTGCACTTCAGGTTGTTCCAATGCGCGTTCGGCAATCTGCTGGGCAAACCAGGTTTGTTGCTGCTGCGTAAGCGCACGACGTAGTTGACGCACGCGATCGCGCATGGCCTGACGCTGTTGCTGTGGCGAAACGGGCATGGACGCAGAATTCATAGGCAATAACAGGGAAAAAAAGGGGGAGAAGGGATCTCCGAGATGCCGCCGCAGGTGGTAACCCTTGAACCCTTGGTTCAAGGTGAACATACCGTCGCAACCATAAGGCTTCTCGGACGAACCGAGCATGCTCACCGGCTGCGGAGCGTTACATTCTGTTGGTTTGAAATATCGGCTCAGGGGACTGACCCGCAGACAAACACCTCAGAGAAATTTTATTCTTTACTCGTGAATAACTCTATCACGCTTTATAGCGAAAAACATCGGCCAACTAACAAAAATCGATTTAAAAAACCAAAATGCGAGGCAAGGCGATAGCCCTCTTCGACTTACTCGAAAGGTGTGCCCTGACGCTCGCTGATGCGCCCTTGCTCCAGCAACGCCTGCTCAATGGTCTGCTGCAACATGCGGATGCGCTGCTCCATATTCGCCGCGTAATCACGCGTTTTCAGGCGTTCTTGCGCCAGTTCATGGCACACGTTCAGTGCAGCGATAAACACCAATTGTTCCGTGTTGGTCACGCGTGTGCGCACTTTGAGATCCTGCAACCGCTGGTTAAGATCTTCCGCAGCCTGATTCAACGCTTCCTGTTGTTCCGGCGGACAATTGACTCTTAACGAACGGCCAAAGATTTGAATATCTACTGGTTGTGCAGACATGCCCCTTTCCTGCCTCATTTCGTTTTCTGCGCCGCAGAAAAAATTCATATCACGGCTGGCAACAGCCCATTCACGCGGGCGCCACTATAATAACTCAACATAGAAGAAACAAGCCCTTTCTGGCATAGCAGCCGAGCTTGGTGGTAGCATAACACGATACCAACCCGCCAACGATGAACAAAGCACATGTCGATAGAAACCACGTATCCCGGCTATGAAACCCTGGACACGCTCCTTACACAGCAACAAGTTGCACTGACGGCAGCGGAAATACACGGGCTTATCAGCGGTATCCTGTGCGGGGGCAACACCGACGACAGTTGGAAAACGCTGTTACACGAGCTGACAAACGATGGCTTGGCCTTCTCTCATCTGGTTTCTCAGCCGTTGCAAACCCTGTATCAGGTCACCAAAGAAGCGCTGGAAGAGAGTGGCTTTGAATTCCAACTGTTGCTGCCGGATGACGACAACACGTCAGTGAGCGTGTTTGATCGTGCCGATGCGCTGGCCGGATGGGTCAATCACTTTCTGCTCGGACTCGGTGTGGTTCAGCCGCGCCTGAACAAGGCGCAGGGCGAATTGAAAGAAGCCATCGATGATTTGCGCAATATTGCCCAGCTCGGCTATGACGAAGATGAAGATCAGGAAGAGCTGGCGCAATCGCTGGAAGAAATCATCGAATACGTCAGGGTCTCTGCCATTCTCTGCCACAGTGAATATACACGCCCGGTACAGACTGCACCGGAGAAGAAAAAACCGACGCTACATTAATCGCGCATCCGGCCTTACCCGCAGGGATTCCCACGCAGGAAGGGAATCACCGTATGCGCATCACACAGGAGCAGGTGATGATTCAACAAGACGCTTTTGGTCAGGAATATACTCGCCGCCGCCAGCAGTTGCTGGAAAAAATGGCCCCCGCCAGCGCGGCGATTTTTTTTGCCGCACCGGAAGCCACGCGCAGCGCTGACAGTGAGTACCCTTATCGTCAGAACAGCGATTTCTGGTACTTCACCGGGTTTAACGAGCCGGAAGCGGTGCTGTTACTGGTAAAAAGCGATGAACATCATCACCATACCGTCCTGTTCAACCGTGTACGCGACGTCACGGCGGAAATCTGGTTTGGACGCCGTCTGGGGCAGGAAGCGGCCCCGTCGCGCTTGAATGTCGATCGCGCCCTGCCCTTTAGCGACATCAATGCACAGTTGCACCTGCTGCTGAACGGGCTGGATGTGATTTATCACGCTCAGGGGCTGTACGAGTACGCGGACCGTCTGCTGTTCAGCGCACTGGAAACGTTGCGAAACGGCACGCGTCAGGGGCTTATCGCACCGCCGACGCAGACCGACTGGCGACCCTGGGTGCACGAGATGCGCCTGTTTAAATCGCCGAAAGAGCTCGACCTGATGCGTCGGGCCGGAGAGATCACCGCCAAGGCCCACACCCGCGCCATGACACACTGTGAGCCGGGGATGTACGAATACCAGCTCGAAGGGGAAATTCATCACGAATTTACCCGCCACGGTGCGCGTTACCCCTCGTATAACACCATTGTCGGCAGCGGTGATAACGGCTGCATTCTGCACTACACCGAAAATGAGCAGCAAATGCGCGAGGGCGATTTGGTGCTGATTGACGCCGGTTGCGAATATCAGGGCTATGCCGGTGATATCACGCGGACCTTCCCGGTAAGCGGAAAATTCAGCGCCCCGCAGCGCGCGATTTACGACATCGTGCTGGCTTCGCAGCGCAAAGCGCTGGCGCTGTTCAAGCCCGGAGTCAGCATTCGTGAAGTGAATGAGCAGGTAATTCGTATCATGGTGGAAGGGCTGGTTAAACTCGGCGTACTTAAAGGTAACGTCGATGAACTGATCGCCGAACAGGCGCATCGCGCGTTCTACATGCACGGACTCAGCCATTGGCTGGGATTGGACGTGCACGATGTCGGCGATTACGGTGCATCAGAACGCAGTCGTTTGCTGGAACCCGGCATGGTGCTCACCGTCGAACCGGGGCTCTATATCGCACCAGACGCCAAAGTGCCCCATGAGTATCGCGGCATCGGTATCCGCATCGAGGATGACATTCTGATCACTGACAGTGGTAATGAAGTGTTAACGGCGGGCGTGGTGAAAGACGCCGACGACATTGAAGCGCTGATGGCTCAGGCCCGTGCCGCACGTCAGGCAGCGAGATAATCGCCATGACGATCCTGATAGTTGGCGGCGGCATGGCGGGAGCAACGCTGGCACTGGCCATTTCCGCCCTTTCCGGCGGCACCCTTCCCGTCGAGGTGATTGAAGCACATTCGCCGCTGGACAACGCGCATCCCGGCTTCGACGCCCGCGCTATCGCGCTGGCGGAAGGCACCGTGCAACAGCTCAAACGTATCGGTGTCTGGCAAGCCATCGCCAGCGAGGCAGAACCCATCACCTCGGTGCACGTCAGCGATCGCGGCCACGCTGGCGTAGTCAACATGCAGGCCAGTGATTATCGCGCCGCCGCATTGGGTTACGTGGTGGAGCTACATCAGGTTGGACAGACCCTGTTTCGCTTACTCCACAATGCGCCGGGCGTGCGCGTGCACTGCCCGCGCAAGGTGGTACAGGTTGAACGCAGCGCCGAACAGGCCACCCTGCAACTGGATGACGGCAGCACGCTGCACGGGCAACTCTTGGTGGCGGCAGACGGCTCCTCCTCCGCGCTGGCGCGGGCCTGCGGTATACAATGGGAGACTGAGGAGTATCCGCAGTTTGCCGTTATTGCCAACATCCGCACCCAGTTGCCTCACGCGGGCAAAGCCTTTGAGCGCTTTACCCCTGATGGCCCGCTGGCACTGTTGCCGATGCACGGTGGACGCAGTTCGTTGGTATGGTGCCACCCGTTATCCCATCAGACGCAGGTGGCCGACTGGAGCGAGGCCGAATGCCGCGCCGCGCTGCAACGCGCCTTTGGCTGGCGACTGGGCGCGATTACCCATATCGGCGAACGCCACACCTATCCGCTGCGATTGGTGACGGCGGCACGCCATATCGCGCATCGCGTGGCGCTGGTGGGCAATGCGGCGCAAACGCTGCACCCGATTGCCGGACAGGGATTCAACCTTGGGCTGCGCGACGTGATGTCACTGGCAGAGACCCTGACACAGGCCGCCGCGCAGCAGGAAGACACCGGCAGCTATCGCGTGCTGAGCCGCTACGGCCAGCGCCGAGAACCCGATCAACAGGCAACCATTGCGCTGACGGACGGTTTGGTACGCCTGTTCGCCAACAGTTTTACCTCGCTGGAAGTGGGCCGCAATCTGGGTTTGATGACCATGAATACCGTTGCGCCCGTGCGTGATACCTTTGCACGCCGCACCTTGGGTTGGGTCAGTCGTTAATGCAAGCAACAGGAAACAGGGCTTATGCAATCATTTGATGTGGTTATCGCAGGCGGCGGCATGGTCGGCTTGGCATTAGCCTGCGGGCTGCAACATTCCGGGCTGCGCATTGCCGTTCTGGAACAGCGCACGCCACCGCAAGCGGCAGCAGACGGGGCTTATTCGCTGCGCGTCTCCGCCATTAACGCGGCCAGCGAATGCCTGCTGCGCCACCTTGATGTCTGGCAAGACATCGAAGCACAGCGCTCCAGCCCCTATAACGCCATGTACGTGTGGGACAAAGACAGCTTTGGCAACATCCATTTCGAAGGCGAGGCCTACGGCTTTTCCCGCCTCGGCCACATTATCGAAAACGATGTCATTCAGCGCGCCCTGTGGCAGCGAGCCGAGAAAGCAAAAGACATTACGCTGATAGCACCGGCGGTGTTACAGCAGGTGGCCTGGGGCGAGAATGAGGCGTTTATCACGCTGGACGATGGCACCATGCTCACGACGCGATTGGTGGTCGGCGCAGACGGTGCACACTCCTGGCTACGTCAGCAGGCCGATATTCCGCTGACGTTCTGGGATTACGGCCATCACGCACTGGTGGCAACGGTTCGCACCGAACGTCCGCACGACGGCGTGGCGCGCCAGGTGTTCCACGGCGATGGTATTTTGGCGTTTCTGCCGTTGGCGGAGGCAAACCTGTGCTCGATCGTCTGGTCGCTGCCACCGTTGCAGGCCGACGCTATGCTGGCGCTGCCCGATGACGCGTTTAACCAGCAGTTGGCGATCGCCTTTGATACGCATCTTGGGCTATGCACCACGGTCAGCGCGCGACAAACACACCCGTTAACCGGGCGCTATGCGCGTAGCTTTGCCGCGCACCGACTGGCGCTGGTGGGCGATGCCGCGCATACCATCCACCCGCTGGCCGGACAGGGCGTCAACCTCGGGTTTATGGATGTCGCTACGCTGATTGCCGAAATTAAACGCTTACAAGGGCAAGGCAAGGATTTCGGGCAACACCTCTACCTGCGACGCTACGAACGCCAGCGCAAGCACAGTGCCGCGCTGATGCTGGCCAGCATGCAAGGGTTCAGGGAGCTGTTTAACGGGGAGAACCCGGCGAAAAAACTGCTGCGTGATATTGGTCTGACGCTGGCGAACCGCCTGCCGGGGGTGAAACCGGTGCTGGTGCGTCAGGCGATGGGATTAAATGACCTGCCGGAATGGCTGGCGCAAACCACTACGCCGCAGTGAATGAAGCGGTACGCCAGAGTGGCGTACCGTTAACCTCACTTCTTTTCGTGGCGCGTTGCTTTATCCAGATAGCCCATCAGAAACGCCGACAGCACAAACGTCAGGTGAATAATCACATACCACATCAGTTTGTTATCCGGCGTGTTGCGCGCATCCATAAACACGCGCAGCAGATGGATGGAAGAGATGGCGACGATCGATGCCGCAACCTTGTTCTTGAGTGAGCCGGAATCCATCTTGCCAAGCCAGCTCAGCTTCTCCCGATCCTCATCAATGTTCAGCGTCGAGACAAAGTTCTCATAGCCAGACAGCATCACCATCACCAACAGGCCGCCCACCAGCGTCATATCAATCAGCGACAGCAGTACCAGGATCAGATCGGCCTCTGCCAACGCAAAGACGTTTGGCAAAATGTGAAACACTTCCTGGAAAAATTTGAGCATCAGCGCCAGCAACCCGAGCGACAGTCCCAGATAGATCGGGGCCAGCAACCAACGCGAGGTGTACATCAGGTTTTCAATAAAACGTTCCATAGTTCTTCTTTTTGCAGGTGAATAACCACCGTCGCGTAATGGGCACGCGACGGCAAAACGCACAGTTTACTGATCGACCACCGAACCATCTACATGAAGACGCGTTTTCAGCGGACGGCGACGGTAGGGATATTTTTCTGCCACGTCATCCGCCAGTTCGATGCCAATGCCCGGCGCCGTGGGGATCTCCATAAAACCGTCAACGCACTTGAAGGTGCTCTTGACCACATCGCGCTTCAATACGCCATTTTCCACGCCGGTGGCACCAAATTTCTCAGACAGTGCCGGTTGGTCGTCGCCGGGATATTCCAGCAGGGCAAAGTTGGGGATGCTTACCGCAATTTGCAAGCAGGCGGCGGTAGAAACCGGGCTGAGCGGATTATGCGGCACCACCATCAGGTCGTGCGCTTCGGCCAGCGCCGCGATTTTCTTGGCACCGGTAATGCCTCCGCACATGCACACATCAGGCCGCACATAGGAAACCGCATTGCGTTTGATCAGCATGGCAAACTCTTGCAGGTTGTTCAGACGCTCGCCGGTAGCAATCGGCACGTTGATTTTGTCTGCAACCTGCGCCATCGAATCAAAGTTATCGGCACCAATCGGATCTTCAATAAAGTAAGGCAGATAGGGCGCGATGCCCTGTGCAAATACAATTGCATCGTGCGGTTTCAGTCGGCGATGCACTTCAATACAGAGATCGACGTCATTCCCCACCGCTTCGCGATAAGCGCCAATGCGCTCAATGGCTTCGCCGATCTCTTTCGCATGGGTGATGAAATAGGGATCGCCGCGCGACTCATCCAGAAATGGCGTCAGGTGCCCAATCGCGGTAAATCCCTGTGCCTTCATCTTTTTCAGGTTGGCGATGGTCTCTTCCGTGGTTTTGCCCCCGGCATGGGCATAAACCCGCGCCTTGTCGCGGCAGCGACCGCCCAGCAAGTTGTAAACCGGGGTGTCGTAGAATTTGCCCGCAATATCCCACAGTGCGATGTCGATGGCGCTGATCGCCCCCATGATGGCCGCACCGCGAAAATGCCAGCAGCGGTACATATACTGCCAGTGATGCTCAATACGCAGCGGATCTTGTCCGATCAGGTAGGTTTTCAGCGCTTCCACCGCCCCCATGGAGGCATCCAGAAACCCCCAGGTGCCTGACTCGCCGATCCCGACCAGACCTTCGTCGGTGTGAATCTCTACAAACAGGTAGCGATTCGCCAGGATGGTTTTGACATCCGTAATTTTCACGTTGCATTACTCCACTTTCAGCCCGATGCGGACCCCAAACCCTTAGCATAACCCGAGCGTGCCGTGCTTCGTCAATGCTTAAACACCCTTTCACTTGAAACGCTATTTCATTCTTTCCTTTGGTTATTTTTGTGACGCCAGTGGCATTCACCTTTCGCATCTTGCCGTGTGACCTGCTGGTGGTGGCATGGAGCGGAAGGTCGGCCGCTCGTTCACTTTTTACACTTGCCCTATCGAACCATCCCCCGCGATGCGTTGATACACGTACTCCTACTCTGATTAGAATGAAAACAAGAGGGTTCTATGAATAGCGCAATTCTCCTCGGGCTTTTCTGGCACTTTGTCGGTGCTGCCAGCGCGGCCTGCTTCTATGCCCCGTTCAAAAAGGTCCGTCACTGGTCATGGGAAACCATGTGGTCATTGGGCGGTTTCTTCTCCTGGATTATTTTGCCCTGGAGCATCAGTGCCCTGCTGCTGCCCGATTTCTGGGGCTATTTCGGCTCATTCAGTTTTTCTACCTTGCTGCCAGTGTTTTTGTTCGGTGCCATGTGGGGCATCGGCAATATCAACTACGGGTTGACTATGCGCTACCTCGGCATGTCGCTCGGTATCGGTATCGCCATCGGTATTACTCTGATAATCGGCACCCTGATGACCCCGCTGTTGCAAGGCAAATTTATGCAACTGTTTGGCACCACCGGCGGGCAGTTAAGCCTGGTCGGCGTAGGCGTAGCGCTGATTGGCGTGGGCGTGGTGAGCTACGCCGGTTTGCTGAAAGAGCGTGCGCTTGGCATTCGTGCTCAAGAGTTCAATCTTAAGAAGGGGTTGATACTGGCCGTAATGTGCGGGATTTTTTCCGCAGGTATGTCATTCGCCATGGATGCGGCCAAACCGATGCATCAGGCAGCAGAGGCGCTGGGTCTTAACCCACTCTACGTGGCACTGCCAAGCTACGTGGTGATTATGGGCGGCGGTGCCATCGTCAACCTGGGTTTCTGTTTCCTGCGTTTAGCCATGAGCCCCACCATCTCGATTAAAGCCGATCTGTCACAGGCCAAAACGCTGCTTATTACCAATGCGCTGTTTTCCATTCTCGGCGGGGTGATGTGGTATTTGCAGTTCTTCTTCTACGCCTGGGGCCACGCCAATATTCCGGCCGATTACACCTACCTCAGTTGGATGCTGCACATGAGCTTCTACGTGCTGTGCGGCGGCATTGTCGGGCTGTTACTGAAAGAGTGGAACAACGTAGGGAAAAAACCGGTCAGCGTGCTGGTGCTGGGCGGGCTGATCATTATTCTCGCAGCCAATATCGTGGGGATGGGCATGGCATCCTGATACTATGACATGCCGCTCTCGGAGGCAGACACCGCCGGAGCGGCGTGTAACACCCTACCAACATTGCACCATCCGTCGTAAAAGTCGCAACAATATTCAGTCATAACAACAAGATAATGTCACATGGTCAATAATGCTTACATAATCAAACATTATGCAACATCGGTGTTTTACCTATAAAACAATGAGTTATGAAAATCCCGCCTTTATTTCACGTTAGAAAATAAATCCCTTCAGGCGTATTATCCTCTCAAATCATTTAGTTACAGCGCTATTGTCTATGGCAATTGGCGCTATTTTCAGAAATAAACTGCGGTAAAAATCGTTATTCAAGGAGAAAGAGAAATGCAACTACGCACCACAAGGGATAAAATTCTGGTGGCATTGCTGGTGGGGATTATTGCCGGTGTGGTCTGTGCGCTGGCTAAATTTGGCTGGGAGATTCCCTTCCCGCCGCGTACGCCCCTGCGTGACCTGACCAACCCACCGCAGCAACTGTTGCAGCAAATGGGCATGTCTTTCGATATGTCGCATCTGAGCTACCTGTACAACGGCAACCCTCGTCCGATCATGAGCTTTATCATGCACTTCGGCTTTTCTATCACGTTCGCGGTGATCTATTGCGTGGTGGCGGAAGTGTGGCCAAAGATCAAACTGTGGCAAGGTGCGCTGTATGGCCTGGTGCTGCACGTGGTGTTCCACGTGTTCCTGCTGCCGCTGATGGGCACCGTACCGGCACCGTGGGATCAGCCGTTCGCTGAACACTTCTCCGAAATTTTCGGCCACATGTTCTGCTTCTGGCTGGTGGAAATTGTGCGCCGCGATCTGCGTAACCGTATTACCCACGCACCGGATGTGGACGAGGCTGCGCGCTGAGTTTAGCCGTTCATCCTGCCAGAAAACGCTGGCGATAGGCGCTGGGTGATATGCCCTGCGCCTGATGGAACACCACCGAGAAGTAGTTACTGTCGTCAAAACCGCACTGCGCTGCCACTTCACCAATGGTCTGCCTGTCATAACGCAACAGCTCCATCGCCTTGCACAACCGCAGTTGGCGCAGATATTGGGCCACGCTCATCCCGGTTTCCTGCTTGAAGCGCGCACCCAATCCGCGCACGCTAAAATCATGCTGCTGGCAAAACGCATCAAAACGGAATGGGCTACCGATACTGGCCCTTAGCGCCAGCATCAGCAGATCCAACTGGTGCGCATCGGCCAGTTGTGGGCTATCGGGTAAATGGCGGTAACGCAGCGCCAACAGCGCAATCTGCAACAACAGCACTTCGCTAAGCTGCGACGACAGCGTGTCCGACTTCATGCACTCCTGTGCCAAATCATCCACCTTGTCGCGCAGCGTATCCATGCCCGCCGAACCCAGACACCAGTAACGCTGAGATTGCGGCACATCGGCCCCCGGCAGCAGGTTATGCCAGTCTGCGGGCAGCGTCAGCCGATCGCGAACAAACAGGATATTGTCCAGTTCCAGATCGTTTACCGACTCATAGCTGTGGCGATCGTTGGCGCTGACGTAGAACAGATCGCCGCGCGTAATCCGGTAGGGCACGTCGTTCCACAGGTGCAGACCGTTGCCGCGCCACACGATGACTAACTCTTCGAAATCATGATGATGCAGGGGAAAATCAGGCTGAGGGTGACGCTCTGCCACCCGTACCGCCTGTTTATCGGTAAGGAAATAGTCTTCCGTTTGCAGCTTTAAACCGCGCGTCATGGTCACACTCACCTCACCTACACGGGCGTTGTGTTATTCCGCAGCACTCCCCGTATGCTGACGTACGGATTTGGGCGCAACAGAGAACGCCTTGCGAAACTGCGTGGAAAAGTGATTACTGTCGCTGAAACCGCACGCGTGCGCAATGGTCGTAATCGATTCATCGCTTTGCTGCAAGCGACGGCGCGCTTCCAACAAGCGTAAGCGGTTGAGATAGCGCTGTGGTGTCATGCCGGTATTCTGCTTCAACTGGCGGTGCAGGGTACGCAATGGCAGCGCAAAGCGATCGGACAATTCCCCCCAGTTCACCTCTTCACAGTAATTGTTTTGCAACCAGCCGAGCAGCGCCTGTACCCCGTGCCGATCGCCATCCAAACTCTGGGTCTGGAAACATTTTTGCCGTAGCAGCACCAGAATTTGCAAAAACACGCTTTCGCTGGCGGCGATATCTTCCGGCGTGTCGCGCTGGGCCAACAGCGACAGGCGTTCCAGCAGCCCTTTCAACTGCTGCATGGTCGGCGCATTGACCTGCCACTGCCCTTGCCACTCACCGTTGGGCCCGTAGGGCAGGAAGGAGGCGATATCAGACAGAAAACGAAAGCCGCGCGGCGAACGATAGAGCACATTGGTCAGGAACAGGCCATCAACGTCTTCGAACAGGTGGCGATCGTTATCGCGAATAAAGAACACCGCACCGCTGCATAACGCAAACGGCTGGTCGTTGAAAACATGCACGCCCGCCCCCTGCTCCACCAGCACAATTTCCCAAAAATCATGATAATGCTCAGGAAATGCCTGTTGCGGCGCACGCGGCTCCACGGCAACGGTCACCGAGCGAGAAACGAAAAACTCATCACCTTGTAGCAACGTCATTTCAAGCCCCCTGTTTTTCTGCTTTGCAACAATGCAAACATCGATAGAAAACAGCCTACCCACCCTGATGAGATTTCACCTTCAAATCCCGACGTTTCGCTTTCAGGGTGACGTCATTTTTCAAAGATTTCACCGCCAATTCACGGAAGTGTGGATAGGATCACAGGAGCAAAAGACACGGCATAACACCTACTGATATCAACGAAATGTGACGCCTTTCACGGCCAGCTTTGCCATTTTGCCAACCTGCTCTGTCCCATGGCATTCACTGGAAGGCGATGCGCTTACCGGCTCTTTACACTGCGCAACATGAATCAGTGAAAGAGGAACGGCAATGGCGGTGAAAAATATTGTCGCAGTGGATTTAGGCGCCTCCAGCGGCCGGGTCATGCTGGCAACATGGCAAGTCGAGAACAGGCAACTGGCGCTCAAAGAGATCCATCGGTTTACCAACCGCCTGGTAGAACAGGACGGCCACCATTTGTGGGATCTCGATGCGCTGGAACAGGAAATCCTCACCGGCTTGCACCGCATCACCGACAGCGGCATCCGCCCTGACAGCATCGGCATCGATAGCTGGGGCGTGGATTACGTGCTGCTGGATGCCGCCGGCAAACGCGTCGATCTGCCCTATGCCTACCGCGATCACCGCACCGATGGCGTGATGGCGCACGCCATTGCGGAACTCGGTGTCGAGCATATCTATCATCTGACCGGCATTCAGTTTCTGCCGTTCAATACCCTGTATCAACTGAAAGCCTGGCGCAGCGCCAACCCCGGAAACCTCGACCGCATTGCCCATTTTCTGATGATCCCGGACTATCTCCACTACCGCCTCACTGGTAGCGTCGGCTGCGAGTACACCAACGCCAGCACCACCCAGTTGCTCAATTTGCACACCAAAAACTGGGACGCGTCGCTACTGGCGTGGCTCGATCTGCCCGCCAGGTGGTTCAGTACCCCAGCACAACCCGGAAAAACGCTCGGTGCCTGGACCTCTCCGACAGGCGATGCCATTCCGGTGATTACCGTTGCCACACACGACACCGGCAGCGCCGTGGTGGCCGCGCCGCTGACCGAAGGCGACAGCGCCTACCTGAGCTCCGGCACCTGGTCGCTGATGGGCATTGAAAGCGATGTGCCCTACCACGATACGCGCGCACTGGCGGCAAATGTTACCAACGAAGGCGGCATCAACGGCAGCTACCGCGTCCTGAAAAACATCATGGGCATGTGGTTACTGCAACGCGTGGCGCTGGAGATGAACATTGCTGATTTGCCCGCATTGATTCGCGATGCCAGCGCACTGCCACCGTTCACGCGTTTAATCAATCCGAATGACGATCGTTTTATCAATCCGCCGTCGATGTGTGAGGCCATTCGCGCTTTCTGTCGCGAGCACCAGCAGAGTGAGCCCGTTACCCAGGCCGAATTCGCCCGCTGCATCTTTGACAGCCTGGCACTGCTGTACCGTCGCGTCCTGCTGGAGTTGGGAGAACTGCGCGGCACACCGCTACGCCAGTTGCACATTGTGGGCGGCGGGTGTCAGAACGCGTTTCTCAACCAACTCTGCGCCGATGTTTGCCAGATACCGGTATTGGCAGGCCCGGTGGAAGCCTCGACGCTCGGCAATATTGGCTGTCAGTTGATGGCGCTTGACGCCGTACCCGATCTTACCGCTTTTCGCCAGCAACTGGCGGAGAGCTTTCCATTACAACGTTATATCCCCCGTCCTATTGACGATTTTGCCGGACACTGGCGCCGTTTTGAGGCGCTGTGCCACGCCACTGAGGAGCTTACCGTATGAATACCGCCATTGAATCGGCCTGGCAGTTGGCCAAGGCGCGCTATGCCGCGCTCAACGTTGATGTCGAGGCTGCCCTGAAGCAACTGGATAACATCCCCGTCTCGATGCATTGCTGGCAAGGGGACGATGTGGTGGGCTTCGAGCAGTCCGCAGGTGCACTCACCGGCGGTATTGCCGCCACCGGCAACCATCCGGGCAAAGCGCGCACCGCCGATGAACTGCGCGCCGACCTTGAGCAGGCGTTCCGCCTGATTCCGGGGCCGAAGCGTCTGAATCTGCATGCGATTTATTTGGAATCCGATGAACCTGTCGCACGCAACGCCATCGAGCCGAAACACTTTAGCCGCTGGGTGACCTGGGCCAAAGAACAGCATTTAGGGTTGGATTTTAACCCCACCTGTTTCTCGCACCCGCTCAGCAGCGACGGCTTCACCCTCTCCCATCCGGATGAGAACGTGCGCCGTTTCTGGATTGAACACTGTCAGGCCAGCCGCCGTATCTCGGCCTATTTTGGCCGCGAGTTGGGCACGCCTTCCGTGATGAACATCTGGGTGCCGGACGGCATGAAAGATCTCACCATCGATCGTCTGGCATTTCGCCAGCGCCTGTTAAACGCGTTGGATGAAGTGATTGCCGAGCCGCTGGATGCGCAACACCACATTGATGCCGTTGAAAGCAAGCTGTTCGGCATTGGCGCAGAGAGCTTCACCGTGGGCTCCAACGAATTCTATCTTGGCTACGCCACCAGCCGCGGCACCGCGCTGTGCCTTGATGCCGGCCACTTCCACCCAACGGAAGTGATCTCCGACAAGATCTCCAGCGCCATGCTGTACGTACCGCGCCTGTTACTGCACGTGAGCCGCCCGGTACGCTGGGACAGCGACCACGTGGTGCTGCTGGACGACGAAACGCAAGCCATCGCCCATGAGATCGTGCGCCACAATCTGTTCAACCGCGTGCATATCGGCCTCGATTTCTTTGATGCTTCCATCAACCGCGTTGCCGCCTGGGTCATCGGCACGCGCAACATGAAAAAAGCGCTGCTGCGCGCCCTGCTGGAACCCACCGAGCAACTGCGCCAACTGGAACAACAGGGCGACTACACCGCGCGTCTGGCGCTGCTGGAAGAACAGAAATCGCTGCCGTGGCAAGCCGTGTGGGAACACTACTGCCAGCGCCACGATGTGACGCCGGGCAGCGAATGGCTGCAACAGGTACGCCATTATGAACAAACCATTCTTCGTCAACGTCAAGGGTAAGTGATTATGCAAGCAATTCTGTCTTCCTGGTTTGTACAAGGCATGATTAAAGCCACCACCGATATGTGGCTCAAAGGCTGGGACGAACGCAATGGCGGCAACGTCAGCCTGCGCCTCGATGCCAAAGACGTCACGCCCTATGAAAGCGATTTTACCCCGACGCCACGCCACGAAGCGCTGTCACTGGCGATGCCAGAGCTGGCAGGCTGCTGGTTTATCGTGACCGGTTCGGGCAAGTTCTTCCGCAACGTGCAGTTAGATCCGGCGGATACGCTGGTGTTATTGCAGGTGGATGATGATGGCAAAGGCTACCGTATTTTCTGGGGCTTGACCGGCGGCGGTTTGCCTACTTCTGAGCTGGCGGCGCACTTCCAGTCGCACATCGTGCGCATGGCGGCTAGCCAGGGACGCGATCGCATCATCATGCACTGCCACGCCACCAACCTGATTGCCCTGAGCTATGTGCTGGATTTGAACAGCGCCGCCTTTACCCGCGAGCTGTGGGAAGGCAGCACCGAATGTCTGGTGGTGTTCCCTGACGGCGTCGGTATCGTGCCGTGGATGGTGCCGGGCACCGACGCTATTGGCACCGCAACGGCGGAGCAAATGCAGTCTCACTCGCTGGTACTGTGGCCGTTCCACGGCATCTTCGGTACCGGCCCGACGCTGGACGAAGCCTTTGGCCTGATCGACACCGCCGAAAAAGCGGCAGAAGTGATGGTAAAAGTGCGTTCCATGGGCGGCAAAAAGCAGACCATCACCACGGAAGAGCTGATTGCGCTGGGCAAACGCTTTGGCGTCACACCGATGGAAGCGGCACTGAAGGTATAACGCTTCATCCCCTCCTCAACCCACATTGTTGTCGTCCTCGGCGCAAGCCGGGGACCTCGTACAGAAGGAATGCATATCGTCTGTAGGAGATGCCCGCTTTTGCGGGCATGACCGAGACAGGTGAAAGAGTCCAGTTCAGTGACTTATTGGAGTTCCCCATGCTACGAAAAGCCTTTGTTATGTCGGTATTCCCAGAGTGTCACGACGAATACCAACGCCGCCACAACCCCATATGGCCTGAACTGGCCGAGGTGCTGAAGGCGCACGGTGCGCACCACTACAGCATCTTTCTTGATGAAAAACGTCATCTGCTGTTTGGTTATGTTGAAATCGAGTCGCAAGCGCAGTGGGATGCGGTGGCACAGACTGACGTCTGCCAGCGGTGGTGGAAACACATGAGCGACGTGATGCCCGCCAACCCGGATAACAGCCCGGTGAGCGACGAACTGAAACCGGTATTTTACCTCGATTAAACAGGGCGTTTGGTTAACACCACGACGCTACCATTACGCCGCGGCGTTATCACATCAGGCGTTATCGTCTACTGATAATGCGAGACATCCGTGGCACACACCCGCAGCCGATGACCATCCGGATCCTGCGCCACAAAGGTGTAACCGAACTCCAGACGCGTCGGTTCAGCCACGATGGTGACGCCCTGTGCGACCCACGCGCGGTAAAGCGCATCCACATCGCTGTCCGTCGCCTGACTCATGCACAGCTCGGTGCCACCCACCTGCGGCTGCGGCGGTGGGAATATGCCCTGACGCGACTGTAAGCCGAGTGAGAATTCCGGCTGTAGCGCAAACAGGGTGAAATCGGGGAAGGTTTCCAGCGGCGGCGCACCAAGCAAGGTTTGATAAAAACGGGCGCTGACATCAACATCCTGCACATACAGGATCAGACTGTTCGGGGCAAAAGTCATCACGTACTCCTTGTCACAATGATAGGGCCTGCGCAAGCGGCATCAGGCCAGGGAGTACGTTAGCGGTATCGGGTGTCAGTTTCTGTCAGTAGGCTTTGAGTCCGGCGGCGTTTCCGTATCAAACACACTTTTTCGCCAGGCTTGCAGCAATTGCTCACGGCGTTTGGGAAAGCGATCGGGCAAACGCGTCAGCGTTGCGATACGATCGGTGCGAAAGTGGCGGAAATCCTGCCGCAGCTCGCACCAGGCCGCCAGCAGTTGTGTTTGATCGAAGTAGCCTAATGCTAATGGCCATAGCGTGCGCGTTGAGTGCCGGTTTTTAAGATCACAATAGGCAATCTCTATCCGCTGCTCATGGCGAATCGCCAACCGCAGTTGGTACATCACGTCATCGTCACTTTTATACGCTTCGCTTGGGCCAACGCGTAGCCCCGAGTGCTCCATCACATAGTGCAACGGCTGTGGAAGCACCGCGCCGATCTTCCCCAGCGCCGAATGTGCGGCGGCCGCGAGATGGCCGTCGCCTCGCTCGTTCACCCAACGGGCTCCCAGCGCAAGGGCTTCCAACTCTTCAGGGGAGAACATCAGCGGCGGCAACATAAACCCGGGACGCAGCAGATAGCCCACGCCCGCTTCGCCCTCAATGCTGGCTCCTTGCGCTTGCAGCGTGCGGATATCGCGATAGAGCGTGCGCAGGCTAACGCCGAGCTGCTCGGCTAACTGCTCTCCCCTCACCGGGAAGCGGTGCTGGCGTAATAGCTGTAATAACGCGAGTAAGCGTTGCGCGCGCGACATAACACACTCTCTGTATAGCATTAGATATGCTGACAAACCGTTTTCGGCACGTCCGTGTTTCCCGGCGAATCACGACGAGGGGCGCTCCGGCGGCTTACGCCGCTACGACCCCATCGCCGCACTTCGCCTAACAACGGGCTTTGTCATCAGTCGGATTACCGTTTAGCGCCATAATGCGCTGCCTTGCCTTATCATGACATTTCTGGTGAGGGGTGTGGGAAACTATGTGGGCCTTATTTTTTATTTCTTAGCGATACTTATTGTAGCAATAATGATCACACCTATTATTTTTTAATTTCGCGGTTGGGTTTTATTTATTTGTCTATTTTATCTTCACCGTGCCACAAACGCTTGAAACACCGGCGACAATCGTTGGGAAGCAATAAAAATCAATCGAAAAAAACGCGTTTTTTGATGAACATGTAAAAAGAAACAAAAAAGTGTCGCAGCATTTTAATTCGGATAAAGAATTCCTTCAGGTTGCCGTTACCCTGAGTAACATTCCCCGCCTGGTATTTTATTATGATGAAAAAACTGTCTCAGCTTTCACTGCTAACCAAACTGCTTTCCGGTTTTTCAATATTGATCGTACTGATGTTGTTGCTCGGCAGCGCAGCGTTGTATCAGTTACACCTCAACAACCAGAATATCGAATCCTACCGTGATAGCCGCTTGCCCGGCGTGCGCTACACGCTGGAAATGCGGGGCACGCTGTCCGAAATCCGTTTGCAACAAATTCAATATATTGCTTCGGTCACTGACAAAGAGCGTGAAGGACACCGCGTTGAGTTACTTGAAGATACCGCTATCTTCCAACGGGCGCTGGACAGCTACACCAAACTGCTCACCGCCAGCGGCCAGAAATCATTGTTAGATCCGATTATTGAAGGCTTCGGGCAATTTAGCGCCGTGAATCAGGACGTGATCGCGGCCGTGAGCAAAGGTCAGTTGGAGGAAGCATCTCGCATCAGCGGCGCGGTATCGTCAAAATACCGCAGCCAACTGATGAAAGACCTGGCAAAGTTGGTCGATATGGAAGTGGAGAAAGGCAACGCGGCGGCTCGTGAGGCCAGCAAAGGGTATCAGGACGCGAAATACACCCTGATCGGCATGCTGTTACTGGCGGTGGTGATGTCAGGCCTATTGGCACTGTTTATTTCTCGCAGTATTTCTCGCCAGTTGGGCGGCGAACCGCGTTACGCTATGGAAATCATGAACGAAATTTCTACCGGTAACCTGCTGACGGCCATCACCCTGCGTCCCGGGGACAACCACAGTCTGCTGGCAGCCATCAGCCATATGAATCAGCGACTGGCAGATACCGTGCGTAATATTATTGACGGCAGTGAATCCATCACCATGGCGTCAAATGAGATTGCCCAAGGCAACAGTGACCTGTCGCAGCGCACCGAAGAACAGGCCGCTTCACTGCTGCAAACCTCGTCCAACATGCAGCAATTGACTCAAACGGTACGACAAAATGCGGATAACGCCCGCGAAGCCAGCTCGCTGGCACAGAAAACCTCTGATACCGCGTCACAGGGCGGTGACATCGTTAACGATATGCTGGCGCGGATGCAGGAAATCTCTGACAGCTCGCAAAAGATCGTCAACATTATTGCCGTGATCGAGGGCATTGCCTTCCAAACCAATATCCTGGCACTGAACGCGGCGGTGGAAGCGGCGCGTGCCGGTAGCGAAGGCAAAGGGTTTGCCGTGGTTGCCGGTGAAGTGCGCACGCTGGCACAGAAAAGTGCCGATGCCGCCAAGGAAATTAAAGCGCTGATCGAAGGCACGGTAGAGAAGATCACCGAAGGCTCGCAGCAGGCTGACAAAGCGGGCAAGGCGATGACCGACGTGGTCGATTCGGTCAATCAGGTATCCAAAATCGTGGCGGATATTTCGATGGCATCTGATGAACAACACATCGGGATCAAAGAGATCAGCGTCGCCATCGATCAGATGGATCAGGTCACTCAGCAGAATGCGGCACTGGTAGAGGAATCCGCGACCGCAGCAGAATCACTGACCGAGCAAGGTGAGCAGTTACGTAACGCCGTGCGCTTCTTCCGTGTGGAACAAGCGTCTGCGCTGCGCTTGCGCTAATCGACAGTGTCCCCTTCCACCGCGCGTGGAAGGGGACGTTTGATTTATACGGCGTGCGCGTGGTTAAGACGACGGCTCGCACCGGGCAACCACAGCAGTAAAAAGCCCGAACGTCCGAGGCTGAACGCCAGATACGCCAGCCACAGACCGTGGTTGCCATACACCGGCACCAAAAAATACCACGCGGCAAACCATGCCATGAGTGCCAGCATCATGGAATTGCGCACTGGCGCGGTGTAGGTAATACCGGTAAACACACCGTAAAAAATAATGCCTGCCGCGCCGCACAGCGGAAACACCATCAGCCAGAGGCTATAACGCTGACACAGCGCCACAATCTCCGCCTGATGGGTAAACCAGCCGATAACGCTGTCGCCCTGCCAGGCCCATAACAGCGCCAGCAACCCCGACATCCATAGCGTAGACAGCGCAGAATAGCGCAAGGTCTGGCGGAAGTGGTCGGCGTCGTTAGCGCCGCGTGCACGGCCGCTGAACACGCTGGACGCATTGGCAAAACCGTCAAACAGATACGCCATCAAATAGTGAATCTGAAACAGCACCGCGTTGGCGGCCAGCATTTCTGTGCCAAAGGACGCGCCCGTTGCCACAAAGTGATTCGTCACCACCAGCAGACATACCGTGCGCAGCATCAGATCGCCATTCACCATCATGATGGCTTTGAACTCGCGCCAGGAGAGCAAAGCGGCAGGCGACATGGCGGCCTTGTCCGGCGTCAGATAGCGATAAATCAGACGCAAGCCCAACAGCGTGCCGCTGATTTGCGCTATCAGCGTCGCGCTGGCAATGCCCGGCACGCCCCATTCCAACCCGCGCACAAACCACAGCGCCAGTGCCATATTCAGCACATTGATACCAATCTGGTTAAGCAGCACGGCGCGGGTTTTCAAACGCCCCATCAGCCAGCCCAGACAGACATAGTTCACCAGCGTAAAAGGGGCACCCCAGATTAGAATGAAAAAGAAATCATGGGCGTGCTGGCGCACGGCGGCATCCGGTTTGAGCAAGGCCATGCTGGCCGAGAAAATGGGCTGCTGCAACGCCACAAAAACCAGACCGATGACCACTGCCATCAGCAGCGGGCGAAACAGCGCACTGGTCAGCAAACGCGGATCGTCCAGCGCCTGCGCAGTAAAACCGGTGGTACTCACACGCAGAAAACCAAACAGCCAGTAGAGGGTGCTAAAAATCACCGCGCCTATCGCCACACCGCCAATAAAAGCCGGATCGGGCAGATGCCCCACCAGTGCGGTATCCACCGCACCGAGTAACGGCGTGGTCAGCGTAGAAATAACAAAGGGGAATACCAGTGCCAGATAGCTGACATAGCTTACGCGAGCCAGTGCGGGAGCGGGGGAGGACATGGAAAAAACGCACCTCAAGCAGCGTCAGAACGCCATTACCGACGTTAACAGGCGGCGAGCAGCGGGGTGCTGAACCTGCCCCAGTGCCGCCATATCATTCACCTGTTCAATGATTCGGCCCTGATGCAAAAACAACACGCGTTGACACAAATAGGTCACGGCGGTGAGATCGTGGCTGATAAACAGATAAGTTAAGCCCAGACGTTGCCGCAACTCAGCTAATAAATCAAGAATTTGTCTCTGAACCGCCACATCGAGCGCGCTAACCGCTTCATCCAACACCACCAGTTCAGGCTCACAGGCAATGGCGCGAGCGATACACACGCGCTGCATCTGACCGCCGCTAAGCTGGTGTGGATAGCGAGTGCCCAGCGCGTCGTCCAATCCCACCTGGTGTAATAACGCCCCAGCGCGTTCGCGCGCCGCCGTTCGACCTAACCGCCGCTGTAACCGCAAGGGCTCGGCCACAATGTCCGTAATGCACATCAATGGATTCACCGAGGAAGCATAATCCTGAAACACCGCACCAACCCGCCCACCGTTGCCGATACCGCGCCGCCACAGGCTCGATGTTGCATACAGCGACGTGCCCGCCAGTATTATCTCGCCTTCCTCCGGGCGCTCGAGGCCGAGCAACACGCGCCCCAGCGTACTTTTCCCGCTGCCACTGGCACCGACGATCCCCACGCATTCGCTGCGTGCAATGCTGAACGAGACGGATTGCAGCGCGGCCTGCCATTCGCCCGTCGCGCGCAGTTGATAGCGCTGACTCACATTGCGCGCCTCAAGCCAAACACTCATGCCCTTTCCTCCTGCGCGGCAACAGGCGGAGCCCACTGGGCGTAGCGGCGTAACATCGCCTGCCGCGCCTCCACCAGATAACGGGTATGCGCATGGTGGGGATGGCTCAGCACCGCATCGGTTTCGCCCTGCTCCACCACCCTCCCCTGATACATCACCATCACGCTGTCTGCCAGGCGCTGAATGGCACCCAGATCGTGAGACACAAACAGCAGCGTCATGGCGTTGCGCGAGCGCAGTTCAGCAAACAGCTGTACGATCTCCGCCTGCGTCACGGCATCCAACGCGCTGGTGGGTTCATCGGCAATCAGCAGGCGCGGAGCCAGCCCGAGCGCAATGGCAATCGTCACCCGCTGCAACATGCCGCCGCTCAACTGTGCGGGGTAATCATCAAAGCGCTTAGCCGCATTTTCCAGACGCACCTGTTGCAGCAGTGCGATGGCCTTCTCTTTGGCCTCACCGGGCCGCAACGCCAGATGCGCGCACAGGGTTTCCACCATCTGTTTGCCAATGGGTTGCAGCGGATCGAACGCTGTCATCGGATGTTGTGGAATCAGGCTGATGTCCCGTCCGCGATAGCGGCGCAGCGCGGCATCATGAAACCCCAGAGGTTGATCATCAGCAAAGCGCAGGGTGCCTCGACAAACAAAAGCGGTATTCAGCAGTCCGAGCAGAGCGCGGCACAGCAGACTTTTTCCACTGCCGCTCTCCCCGATCACCCCGAGGCAACGATGCGGTGCCAGCGAAAATGACACATCGTGCAGCAGCGCACGCGATGTCTGTGCCAGCGCGACCTCAAGATGTTCGACCTGTAACAACGGGGTATTCACAGCAGTGCGTCCTGATAAAACGTGTCTGGCACACACTAGCAGATAGCGCCCAACACGCGGCGGCGCAATATCAAAAAAACGGGGATTAATTGGGGAAAAACGCCCCGTCAGGGGCGTTGGATGCATTTAGCCTAATGCTTTTTCTACGCAGCGTTTGAACACGCGAACGCCCACTTCCAGTGAATTGAGATCGAAATGCATATCCGGGTGATGCAAGCCGGGTTTCAGATTGGTACCCAATCCCCAAAAGCCCGCTTTCACCTCGGGACGCAGACGCGGATAGAAGAAGAAATCCTCACCGCCGGCGGTGCTTTTCGGCTCCGTCAGCCCCTGCGGGCCAAGCACATCAACGATAGCATCGCTGATAAGCGCGGTGGCTTCATCATGAATTTCCGCCGCCGGAATCTCTTTGGTCAGTACCACGTCGGCAGTTGCCCCCAGCGCGGCGGCGCTGTGCTCAATCGCCAGTTTGACTTTCTCTTTCAGCGTTTGCATCAGGTCGTTCTGCGCAGAACGCAAATCCCAGCACACCGTGGCGCGGTCCGGAATCGAGTTGGTCACACCGGCATCGCACAGGAAACGGGTTGCCTTGACGCTCCAGGTCAGGTGCGGCGGCAGAGGAATGGCTTTAACCGCCATCACCGCCTGTGCGGCGGCCTCCAATGCGTTTACCCCCAGATGCGGGCGCGCACCGTGCGCCGGTTTGCCGTGGAAGGTCACTTCAAAGGTGCTGCTGGCAGAGTAGTACATGGCAGGTACCGCTTCGCCCAGCACGCACTCTTCGACAGGGCGTAAGTGGAAGCCCAGGATCATATCCACACCGTCCAGCGCGCCGCCTTCCACCATGGCAATGGCACCCGTGCCCAGCTCTTCTGCCGGCTGGAACAGAATGCGCAGACGGCCTTTTTTGACGATACCTTCGCGAATAATCTCTTGCGCTGCCGTCAATACCACCGAGGAGTGCGCATCGTGCCCACAGGTGTGGCGGGCGCAATGCTCACCGTCGATGATGTGCCCCAGCGCATCCATATCCGCGCGCAGCGCCAGCAGTGGACCGGGCACGCCGCTGTCTAATTCCGCCACAATACCGGTCGTGCCGTTAATACCGCGCGTGACGCGATACCCTGCCGCTTCCATTTTGCTGGCAAGGTACTCCGAGGTTTTAAACTCCTGAAAACCCAGCTCTGGAATGGTGTGCAGGTAGTTGTAATGCTCTAATACGATGGACATAGTTACGCTCTCTTTTCTCTTTGTGCGTCCCGCAGGAGATCAATCATGCCGCGCGGTAACTACCGTGCCGGCATCGACAGCATCAGGCAAAAAACACGCGCATGATCAACATGGCGATCATGGCGTTGATAATGCTGGTCAGCATCAGCAGCGGCCAGTATTTCTTCGGCACATCCGCCACCCCGAGCAACCGGCCCATGTACTGCAACTGTGAGCCCATCAGGAAAATAGCCGGGGCTAGAATCGTCACCATATGACCATCCAGCGTGCCTTTGGACAGCAGGCTTACGGCAACGCCAGTGCCCGCCGAGGCGGAAAGCCAGGAGGTCAGCAGCACGGTGATCGCTTCGCCGGGCAGGCCGAACAGGCCCATGATCGGTGCGAACACCTTGCCCAGCAGCGCCATGATGCCGAGCAAATTCAGAATTTCCGCGATCACATAGGCCATCAGCACGTTGGGCAACAGGTTGTTGATAGCGATATTGAAGCCTTTACGCGCCCCCACCACGAAAATATCAAACGGGTTATTGGACACCTTGGCGGGGCTGTTATTGCTCATTCTGAAAATCCTTGCGATAAACCGTGTTAAGCACCACGCGTACCAGCGCAGCACCGACAAATTTCATGATGAACATCAGCACCAGCGGAATCACAATCGGTGCGGTCATCGAGAGGAACAGCGCGGAACCAATCGTGAAGTAGTTATTGATAAGCCCGGCACCGGAATACTGCCATGCGCTCATGATCACCAAATCTTTCTGCGTGATATCACCGCGATCGCTCAACTCTTTGGTCAGCGCCGCACCGGCGTCAGTACTTTGCAGATCGGTGATCATCGCCAGCCCCGTCAGGCCGGGAATGCCGAGCAGCGGACGCAGCAGCGGCGTCAACAGACGGTGCGCCGCGCGGATGGCACCGTAGTGGGTGAAGATTTCCAGCACGCCCAACGCCAGCATCACCGTAGGCACCAGCGACAGGGCGAAGATAAAGCCCGCTTTGGCGCTGATGCCACCCGCGCCGATAAAGGTTCCACCCTCTTTGATGGCACCAAAGCTACCGCCCAACGTGGTGAAATCGAAGGCACCCAGCCAATTCAGCCCATCGACCTTGAAAAACAGCCCTGAGAAAAACAGAATCGCCCCAACCAGCGCGATATAGGGCCCCAATTTTCTAAACAGGCCCGCACGCTGCGCCGTTGGCTGCGCGATCTCTTCTGACATACAAATCCCCTTTTGAATCCCCTGCGTTGGTGAAAAAGCCACGCTCAACGCCGCTTTCCCGCGCTGATGCCGTGACAAATGAAGAAAAAAACTGCGACCAGCGTGCAGCACACGCCAGAAATATTGCTGAGATTGATAACGGAATAAGACGCGGGGCCGTTATAGAACAAAGCCCGTTTTAGGCCTTGTATACCCGAATAATTCACGTTGCAGGAAGATGGCAAGTGAGGGTTAACCCGGTAAGTGATTCGGGTAAGTGAACACAGCCAACGCACCTGCAAGGTAAAATATGACGGATATAAACGTTATACATGCATCTCGATGGATGATGCTCAGTCAATTGCAGCAACCTATCCTTTTTTATTTCCCCTAAGCTTGTCAAGGCTTATTCTCATGAAAGTCTTGCCGAAAAAGCAAATCAGCTTTCCCGCCACGCCAATGGCAGCCTAAAACATAAAGCGTTAGGGTAAAAAGACCAAATTTGCATACCGCATGCAGAAATTGGATGGGCTTTTAGCATTGAATATATTGAACAAATTAACTTTTCCTCTGCACGTTTTTGGCAGAAAAAAATAACAGGTCAATCCGATAACCGGGGGCGAAAAATTCCGCGTCTTGCGGGTACAGCATTATTCTCATCATTATGTTGGTGATTTGTAATATTGTAATCAGAGCGGAATCTGATAATCAGTAAAAACGATTAAATAAACCCTATCCAAACAGAGATTAATTCTACTTCCTGCGCATTTCTTTAGAATAAAATAAAATACTCACGGGGCTTGTGATACACTTCGTTAGCATATCGCGGTATGGCACGCTGAATAAACCATCAGCACCGCTTGTTTTCGAACCACAATATTCATCAGGATAGACTATGTTGACGCTGCTGCATTTGCTCTCTTCCGTTGCACTGCTGGTATGGGGAACCCATATCGTCCGCACGGGTATTATGCGAGTTTATGGTGCAAACCTGCGCCGTATATTGAGTGCCAGCATCAAGAAAACCAGCATGGCATTTTTGGCCGGTCTCGGCGTAACAGCGCTGGTACAAAGCAGTAACGCCACCGCGCTGCTGGCCATCTCTTTTGTGTCGCAGCAACTGATCGCGCTTTCCCCTGCATTGGTGATTATGCTGGGGGCAGATGTCGGTACCGCGCTTATGGCGCGTATCCTGACGTTTGACTTAGGCTGGCTTTCTCCTCTGCTGTTGCTCTGCGGGATTGTGGCATTTCTCTCCAACCGCAAGGCCCGTGTCGGCCAACTGGGGCGAGTGGGCATCGGCCTTGGATTGATCCTGTTGGCGCTGGAATTGATCGTCGCTGCTGCTGCCCCCATCACCCATTCCAGCGCCATTCTGGTGATTTTTACCTCCATTTCTGATGACACGCTGCTGGCACTGCTGCTGGGGGCGGTGTTCGCCATGGTCAGCTATTCCAGCCTTGCCGCTGTGCTGCTGACGGCGACGCTGGCAGCAACCGCGCTGCTTCCGCTGAAAATGGCGCTGTGCATTGTGATTGGTGCCAACCTCGGCAGCGGTGTGCTGGCAATACTCGGAGGACGCGGACAAAGTGCCAGCGCCCGACAATTGGTGCTCGGCAGTATGTTGTTCAAGATCATCGGCTGCGTGTTGATTCTGCCCTGGCTGGCACCGCTTGCACTGTGGATCAGCAGCACGGACGTTGCCTCCGACGAAGCCGTTATCTATTTTCATGTCGTCTATAACCTGCTGCGCTGCCTGCTGATGCTGCCGCTGGTGACCAGCATGGCGCGTCTGTGTCGCCGTTTGGTGCCCCATGAGGATATGAATAACGCCACCGCCGCACCGCGTTATCTCGACAACAGCGCGCTGGACACGCCTTCGCTTGCCCTCGCTAATGCGGTACGCGAAACGCTGCGACTGGGCGATGTCGTCGCGCAAATGCTGGAGCGCTTTAGGCTGGTGCTGTTGGGTGACAGAGAGCAAAAACGCGAGATCAGCCGCCTTGATGAAGAGGCGGATATGCTACACAGCGCTATCAAGCTCTATCTGGCGCAAATTCGTCAGGACGACCTGGGAGAGGAAGATTCGCGCCGTTGGGCGGAAGTGATCGATACGGCGTTAAACCTGAAACAGGCGGGCGGTATTCTCGAGCATATTTCGTCGTCGTTCACTAACAAGGCGCTGGATGCCCGGCTTTCCTTATCCTCCGAGGGCATGGAGGAACTGCTGGCGCTGCATCAACGCCTCACCAGTTCCCTCTCGCTGGCGATGTCAGTGTTTCTCACCGGAGACATGACCAACGCCAAACGCCTGCGCCGTGCCAAACACCGTTTGATTCTGCTGGGTCGTCGCTACTCACACGCTCACGTGGAACGCCTGCATCAGCAAAACCCACAGAGCCTGGAAACCAGCTCGCTGCATATGGGACTGCTGGGGGATATCCGGCGTCTGAATTCGCTGTTCTGTGCCGTGGCGTATCATGTGCTGGAGCCAGACCCGGAAGATTCAGCAGAATAATCGTTGTCACAACGACAGGAGGGCAGCAAAACGCTGCCCTCCTGCACATTCATCCTGCGATAAATGTTATACCACTAACCGACTCAACACGACTGAGGGCGTGAGATTGCCAGTTCTTTATCCATGACACAGGGCGACGCGCCACCGCCGCTGCCGTTCCAGGTCGGACCCATCGGCACCACGGGGATCGGCACGCTGACCGGGCCGTGTTTAACCGCTTCCTGCACAACGGTTTGTACCGCACCACTCACAGCACCGCCGGCAGCGCCAGCGATACCGCCGACGGCGCCAAATCCGGCGCCCCACGCCATATTTTCTCCCAGCGTGTTGAGCAATTCTTTATTACTGCTCGCTTGGTCATTCCCTGCACCCGAGACATTTATCAACATACTTTCGTCAATTTCTCTCATACGACCTCCTGTTTAATATAACCAAAAAGAAAATTATCATATTTAAAACAATTGACACCAATGAAGAAACCAGACTTGTTTCCAGTGAAAAATAAGTATCTGTATCGTGTAGAATATCCCTTGATAAGGGATAAAAAAACCCAATAAAACAGGACGTAAATACATTATATGAAATATAGAATAAATTTTTTTTAGTTTTACTATTACGTAAGAAAATAATGTAAGACGTCACTGATAAACATACTGGAGAAAAAATATCTGATAACATTTCTCGCTCCAAGCCTGACTATTAGGCATCAATAGACACATAAGAGAATGAGGAAATGCAATGTATCTTCGTTACGAGTTTCGTTCATTCTAGCGTTATTCCCCCTCTGCAACCAGCACTTCACTGAAAGTGGTTTAATTTTTGTTTAATTTTTTCTTTATTTATTAAATTAATCACTGACTTGATAAAAAAATTAAATTCTACCCTGTTCATTTGACACTAAAGGATGCAGAACTCGGCTTGCGTCACCTGGGGCGATGTAACCTTTAAAATAAAGGAAACAGCGCCCCCACTACTGCACCGCCAGGGCCGGTCACTGCGCCCACCCCCGCCCCCCACGCCATGCTTGAACCAAGTGTGTTGAGTAGTTGCTGGTTCTTATCTGCTTGATCCCCACCTGCACCTGATACATTTATCAACATATTTTCGTCAATTTCTCTCATACGACCTCCTGTTTAATATAACTAAAAGGAAAATTATCATATTTAAAACAATTGCTACCAATGAAGAAACCAGACTCGTTGCCAATGAAAAATGAATGTCTTTATCGTTTAGAAAATCTGTGAACAAGGGATAAAAAAAACCATTAAAGCAGGACATAAATACAATAAATGAAATATGAACAAAATGCTTTTTGGTTTTTCGCTTGCGCAAAAAAATAATATAGGACATGACTGAAAACCACACTGGAGAAAAAATACCTGATAACATTTTTCGCTCCAAATCTGATGAGTAGGCATCGATAGGTGCACAAGAGAATGAGGAAATGCAATGTATCTTTAGTTACGTTTTTGTTCGTTTTAACTTCATTTATCCCATCCTGACAGAACTTCTCTGAAAGAGGTTTAATTTTTCTTTATTTATTTATTAAATCAACCACTAATTTGATAAAAAAATGAATTTCACCCCATAACATTGACATCAGAAGGGGATTAACTATGCTATAGCGCACCCTATATTAAATAGGTGCGTTTTTCGAAAGTTTAGCCCCTGTAGTCGATAACATAATATGCTGAGAGGTATGCGTGTTTCGCAAGGAAGCGTTGGGACACAGAAAAATGCCATGGCAGGGAAAAGCCATTTTATTTCCAGGTATGTCTCCTTGGTTAACCGCGCTGGTTTGCCTGTTCTTTCTGTTTTCTTTTATTATCTTTGTCACTGTTGGCACTTACACCCGACGCGTCAATGTCGGGGGAGAAATCAGCACGCATCCTCGTCCTGTAAGTATTTATTCAGGTGTACAGGGCTTTGTTGTGAAGAAATATGTTACCGAAGGGCAAGACATTAAAAAAAACGATCCGCTCTATCGTATTGATGTAAGTAAAAGTACCCGCAGTGGCGTTGTCAGTGATAACCACCGTAAGGACATTGAAAATCAGCTGGTGCGTATCGCCAATATCATCTCACGCATTGAAAAAAGTAAATTATCCACATTAGATGCATTAAATAAACAAAAATCACAATACAGTGATGCACTTAAACGCTCCTCTGCTATTTTGACACGCGCTGAAGAGGGCATAAACATCATGAAAACCAATATGGAGAATTATCGCCGCTATCAGATGAAAGGGTTGATTAACAAAGATCAGTTAACCAATCAGATAGCACTTTATTACCAACAACAAAATAACCTGCTAAGTCTGAGCACCCAGAATGAACAAAATGCATTAAAAATCACCGGACTGGAAAGTGATTTGCGTACGCAGGAAGCCGAGTTTGATAACCGAATTTATCATATGGAATTACAACGCTATGAATTACAGAAAGAACTGGTGAATGCTGATGCAGAAGGCGAAATTATAATTCGCGCGTTATCCAGCGGGAAAATAGACTCGTTAAGCGTTAGCGTGGGACAGATGATTAACGTGGGCGACAGCCTGCTGCAAATCATGCCGGATAAATTCTCCGCGTACTATTTAGTGATCTGGGTGCCTAACGATGCAGTGCCTTACATCGCCATCAACGACAACGTCAATATTCGCTATGAAGCCTTTCCTGCTGAAAAATTTGGCCAATTTTCCGGCACGGTGCGACTGATCTCAAAAGCGCCTGCCTCACAGCAGGAAATGCAAACTTATCAGGGCGCACCGACTGACCGAGCCGCTGCAATCCCCTACTACAAGGTGTTGGTCCGGCCGGATAAACAAATGATTCATTACAGCGGGAAAACGCTCTACTTGGAAAACGGGATGAAAGCGCAAACCACGTTGTTTCTCGAAAAGCGGAAAATATACCAGTGGATGCTGGCACCTTTTTACGACATGAAACACAGTGCCACAGGGCCGGTGCATGAATAACCGCTGGCGCAACAGCATTATCGATCAGTTGGATCTGGGGCTGCGCCGTCGACTCCCGATGCTGCACCAGACGGAATCTGCTGAATGCGGACTGGCCTGTCTGGCGATGATCTGTAGCTACTACGGTAAAAATATCGATCTCAGCGCCCTGCGCCAACGGTTCCGGCTCTCCACCCGTGGCACCACGCTTGCCGGATTAAACGACTTCGCCGCACAGTTGGGAATGACAACGCGTGCGCTGTCAGTGGATCTGCACGAGCTTGAAGCACTGAAAACCCCTTGTATCCTGCATTGGAACTTCAACCATTTTATTGTGCTGGTCAGCGCCAAGCATAACCGCTTTGTGGTGCACGATCCGGCACAGGGGCGTCGCACCGTTGAGCTGGCCGAGATATCACGCTGTTTTACCGGGGTCGCGCTGGAGGTGTGGCCGGGCAGCGAGTTCAAGGCAGAAAAGATCACAAAGCGCCTCAGCGCCTGGCAGTTGGTCCGCAGCGTGCACGGGATCAAAGGGGCGCTAATCAAGATCTTTTGTCTCTCTTTGGTTATCGAAGCCATTACGCTTATCGTTCCGGTTGGTACGCAACTGGTGATGGATCATGCCCTTCCGGCTGCCGATCGCGGGTTATTGAGCCTGATCTGTCTTGCGCTGGTTTTTTTTATTCTGCTGCGGGCCGCCATCAGTATGGTTCGCGCCTGGTCATCCTTGGTGATGGGAACGCTGATCAACGTGCAATGGCAATCAGGTCTGTTTATGCACCTGCTGCATCTGCCGCTGGATTATTTCGAAAAGCGTAAACTGGGAGATATCCACTCGCGCTTTGGCTCCCTCGACACGCTGCGAGCCACCTTCACCGCCAGCGTGGTCGGTGCCATTATGGATAGCATCATGGTGATAGGCGTATTGATCATGATGTTGCTGTATGGCGGCCACCTGACGCTGTGGGTGGTCGGTTTTACCTTTATCTATATCCTCACCCGTTTCGCCACTTACAGCTACTATCGCCAGTTGTCTGAAGAAGCGCTGGTCAGAAGCGCACGCGCCAACTCCTATTTTATGGAGACGCTGTACGGCATTGCCACCATCAAGATGCAAGGCATGTGCGAACGGCGACACACCCATTGGCTGAATCTGCAAGTTGACACTCTCAATACCGGTATCCGCATCACCCGGATGGATCTGCTGTTCGGCGGCGTAAACACCTTTATCGCCGCCTGCGATCAGGTGGTGATCCTGTGGTTAGGTATCGATCTGGTTATCGATAATCAGATGACCCTGGGGATGTTTGTGGCGTTCTCGGCTTTTCGCAGCCAATTTTCTGACCGCATTGCCTCGCTGGTGGCGTTTATTCTGCAACTGCGCATGATGGGCCTGCACAACGAGCGCATCAGCGATATCGCACTGAGTGAGCAAGAGACCATCATGCCCACTATCAGCGCTCACGCTGACATGCGCCCGCTCGCATTAACCACGCAAGCGTTGAGCTTTCGCTACGACAGCCTTTCTGCTCCGATATTCTGCGATCTGAATATCACCATTGCGCCGGGGGAAAGCGTGGCGATCGCCGGCCCCTCTGGCGTGGGTAAGACAACGCTGATGAAAGTACTGTGCGGGCTGTTTACACCGGAATCCGGCAAAGTCCTGATCGATGGCAACGATATTCAGCACATCGGCGTCAACAATTACCGCAAAATGATCGGGTGCGTATTGCAGGAAGATCGGCTGTTCAGCGCCTCAATACGGGAGAACATCTGCGGCTTTGAGCAAGAGATGGATGACGCCTGGATGATGGAGTGTGCCAGAGCCAGCTATATTCACGATACCATCATGGCATTACCCATGGGCTATGAAACCCTGATTGGGGAGTTGGGTGAAGGGCTTTCCGGGGGGCAAAAACAGCGCCTGTTTATCGCTCGCGCGCTCTATCGCAAACCGGGCATTCTCTTTCTGGATGAAGCCACCAGCGCACTGGATAAAGAGAGCGAAGCCTTTGTTAATCTGGCGATCAGGCAGATGAACATTACCCGGATTATCATTGCACATCGAGAATCGACGCTCGCCAGTGCCGATAGGGTAATCACCCTCGGCCCAGAGGGGAAAATAGTCGGTATGCCCTAATGGCATACCGAACGCGTCGCGTCAGGCTTTGGTCGCTAAAATCACGCTGGAGGCTTTAATCAGGGCGATCAGTTCACTGCCAACGCTGACCTGCATCTCTGCCACGCTTTCATTGGTGATGGTGGAGGTCAGCGCCAAGCCGCTGCCGGTGAGCAAATGGATGGTAGAGTTGACCGCGCCGGGAATGACAGAGGTCACTTTGCCACGGAATTGGTTACGGGCGGAGAACACCAGGCCGCTGTTGGCCGAAGCCAGAATCACCCAGGGCGCCTTGACCAGCGCAATCGCAGCTTTACCCGGCACCAGACCCAGCGTATTGCTGCTGGCACGGGTGATCACGGTGGTCAGGGTTTCCCCACCTTCCAACGTGAGAACCACTTCATTATTGACCGCGCCTTCGGTTACCGACGCCACCACACCAGAAAGTTGATTTCTTGCCGACACTGACATAGCTCGCTACTCCTGCTGATTAACAAGGGATTAGCGCTATCATGAACATATATCCCTAAAATTCAAAAGCGTTTTTTATTATTACTCCCTGAGGGGTAACACATTTGCGTTTAAATCATAATGCGTCGCGGGTTACGCCACGATGGCATGGGCACACTGCGCCTGAAGCAGTTGCCATTCAGGTTTAGCTGCCGAACCTGCATCGGTAATGATGATATCGATTTCCTGCGGCGTGGCGTAAATCACCCGACTGGTGATACCTATCTTGCTGTTGTCCGCCAGGATAATACGCGTTTTGGCATTTGTGACCATGGCGCGAGCAATGGCGGCTTCATGGTGCGCAAAACTGCTGGCGCCCGAAGCGCTGGTGATTCCTACCGGTGACAACAGCGCAACGTCGGCGCGATAGCGCTGGATCTCGCTCACCGTCAAATCACCGCGGGTGGCCTGCATGGACGGCCCCATATGACCGCCAAGCAGAATCACCTCATGGTGCATCGTCGATTCCGCCGTGGTCAGCTTCAGCGCGACATTCAGGCTGTTGGTTATCACCGTCATACCGGGCATCGACAGCAACTCATCCGCCAACAGCGCCGTGGTGCTGCCCGCATCAATAAACAGCGTTTGCCCAGCGCTAAGCTGCTGCACCGCGGCTCGGGCAATATCCAGCTTCTCTTTTTCACGCACGGTGTTGCGCACCGACAGCGGCGGTTCAGGCTCCAGCGATGTCGCGACAATGCCGCCATGGACGCGGCGTAACGCGCCCATGGACTCCAGCTTCAGAATGTCGCGCCGCACCGTCTCTCGCGAGACACCGAGATGCTGAATGATTTTTTCCGTACTGACCCGGTTCAGTGTGGACAGCAGCGCGCGGATACGGTGTAAGCGAGTCTCTTCTAGCATCAATAGTGATTCTCTGGCGTAAAGGCGTAAACGGCGGTCATTGGCGTTTCGCCGTCAAGAGATGAAGCAGCAGCGCCATTATAGCGACAATCCCCATGATGCACGTAGAAAAAGCCGCTGCCTGCGAGGTGAAACCCGCTTCGTCCAGGCGCATCACGGTTACCGCACCGAGCGGCAGCGACGGCGTCACCAGAAAAATCACCGCCGAGAGCGTCACCATTGAGCGCATAAACAGGAACATGGCGACAGAGATCAGGGTCAGTCGCATGGCAGGCAAATAGACATCGCGCAGGATACGCACCACGCCGCCACCCAGCACGGTGGTGGCATCCTCCATGGCGTTGGGCACATTGCGCATCCCCATCATCATCGTGGTGTATCCCTGCGTGTGATAATGGTAGTAGTTACACAGCGCCACCAGAATCGCCGAGCCATACAGCATCCCCCACGGCAGATCGGCGCTGTTGAACGTGAACACATACGACAGCCCGAGCACCAGTCCCGGTACGCCTACGGGCAGTGCGCTGAGCAACGCCGCAAAATCCGCGCTTTTCCCCGGCTGGCGACGAATGCCAAACGTCAGCAAAAACAGCAGCAGCGTGCCGATAACCGCCGCTAACGCCGAGATCCAGATGGATGTCCAAAGCGGTGCATATCCCCCGGCAAGATCGATGTTGTAATGCTTAAGCGTCAAATCCAGGCGATAAGGCCACAGGCGAATCATGCTGGCAATCACCACGGTAGCAATCACTGTTACAATCAACAGCGCAATGGTCATATTCACCAGATAAAACGGAATATCGCGGCGCTGCAACGGTTGAGGAATATGCGGGATGGCGGATGACGTGCCGATGGTTTTCTGGCGACGCGAAGCGGCGCGCTCGATCCAGATGGATGCCGCCGCAGGCAGCAATAACAGAATCCCTACCACGGCCCCCATACCAAATTTCATTTGCCCGCTGACCTGACTGTAAATCTCCGTCGCCAACACCGAGAAATCACCGCCGATCACCACCGCATTACCAAAATCGGTGATGGTGATGGTAAACACCACAAAGGCTGCGCTCAAAATACCGTAGCGCACGCCCGGCAGAGTGATGTCCAGAAACTGCCGCCAGTCGGTAGCACCCAGTACGTTCGCCGCCTCATACTGCCGGGTATCGCTTTGGCGCAGCGTGACGCGAATGATCAAGATCGCCTGCGGCAAGGCATACAGCACGTTGGCAATCAGCAACCCCCAAAAGCCGTAAATATTGAGGCGCACGCCCAGCAGATTCCCCACGATGCCATTGCGCCCGAGCAGAAAAATCAGCCCGAGACCGAGCACCAGCGATGGCGCTAATACCGGCAGCGACGTGGCAAAGGAGATAAAGCGCTTGGCAGGCATAGCGGTACATTCCAGCCCATACGCGACGATAAACCCCAGCAGCAGCGTCACCAGCGTGGTGACGATACCCAGCATCAGACTGTTCCACATCGCGCGCCAGACGCCCGGTGCATTCATCAGCGCCAGATAGTTCGACACACCAAACGTGCCGCTGCGATCGTCGAGCAGGCTGTGCCACAGAATGCAGAGCATCGGCGCGCCAAAAAACGCCAGCAATGCTGCCAGCGGCAGATAGAGGCAGAGGCGGGATAACCAGCGGTCAGCCGCCGTTTGCGGGGGAAGGAGTGAATAACTCATGCTTGCACCCAGGCGCAATCTTGCGCAGCAATGGAGAGCGTAACGCGATCGCCCGCCGACCAGTTGAGGGCACTGCTGGTTTCCACCAGCAACGGATGTGATTTCCACAGCACTTCAACCCGCTGGATGCTGCCCAAAAAACGGGTGCTCACCACCTGCCCCTCGGCATCGGGCGCTTTCGCCATGGCAATGCGTTCAGGGCGGATAAACAGCTCGGCATTCTCTGGCGCAGAGGTCTGCAACAGTTCCGGCATCCACTGCTGGACCGTTGCCTTGGGCAACAGATTGCTGTGCCCCATAAATTCAGCCACAAAGCGGGTGCGCGGTGCGGTATAAAGCTCGCGCGGCGTGCCTTCTTGCACGATCAGACCGCCCTGCATACAGACAATTTTATCTGCCATGCTCATGGCTTCTTCCTGATCGTGAGTCACCATCAGCGTAGGAATGCCTAACCGTTGTTGGACTTCACGCAGTTCCTGGCGCAATCCGGCGCGCACGCGCGCATCCAGTGCGGAAAGCGGCTCATCCAGTAACAGCAACGACGGATTGACGGCTAACGCTCGCGCTATTGCTACGCGCTGCTGCTGACCGCCGGAAAGCTGATTAGGATAACGATCGCCAAAGCCGCCAAGGCGCACCGTCTCCAGCAGGCTGTTGACGCGATCGCGAATCTCCGCCTCCGGCGTATGACGAATTTTCAACCCATAACCGATGTTTTGCGCAATGGTCATGTGGGGGAACAATGAGTAAGACTGGAACACAATGCCAAACCCGCGATCGCGGGCAGGCACGTTGATCAAATCGCGGCCATCCAGAGTGATTTTTCCGCCATCGCTGCTGAGCAATCCGGCGATAATCCGCAGTAACGTGGTTTTCCCACAGCCACTGGGCCCGAGTAAACAAACAAACTCCGCATTCTCAATCGACAAATTAATGCGATCGAGCGCTACGTGGCCGTCAAAACTTTTATAGAGATTCTGAATCACCAGCGCCATGTACTTACTATCCTCTTTAAACAACGTCTGGGACAAAGACGCCTTGTATTACAACGGCCTCAACGCTGGCCTGACAGCCAGCGTTGGTACAGAAAAACAGTCTGCTATCAGCGACCAATCGCCTTTTGCCAGGTTTCCAAAATGGCATCGCGCTGTTTGGCACTCTTGGCAAAATCGACCGGGAACAGCACGCTGGAGAGATCGGCAGGCAGGCCCGCCAGCTTGGCGGCTTTCGATTGCTCGACGCCGGGAATGGTGACGATCTCTTTGTATTTGGTGTACAGCGTCGCCGCGCTGTTGGATAAGGTCCAATCCAGGAAACGCTGGGCGTCGGCTTTATTTTTTGATGCTGCCATCAAACCGGAGGCTTCCAGCTCATAGCCTGCGCCATCGCTGGGAATAACCATTTTGACCGGGTACCCTTCTTCGATAGATTGCATCGCGGCAAACGCCAGCGACACGCCAATGGCGTATTCACCGGTACGCGCTGCTTTGCACGGGCGAGAGCCGGATTTGGTGTATTGCGCAATATTGCTATCCAGCGATTTGAGGAATTCCCACCCTTTTTCATTCCCTTTGGATTGCAGCAGCGCAGCGATTTGTAAATAACCCGTACCCGATGAAACCGGGTTCGGCATCACCACTTCGCCTTTGTAAATCGGGTTGGTCAGATCTTGCCAGGTCGCTGGGACCGGCAGGTTTTTCGCTTTGAGCGCTTCGGTGTTCACGCAAAACGCCGCCATGTAACCCGTGGCCGCGAACCATTTGTTATCCGGTGCACGATAGGTTTCATCCAGCTTTTCACTGCCTTTGGCGGCATACGACTCCAGCAGTGCAGAAATGCGCGGGTCCATCACGTTGGTCAGTGCCCATCCCCAGACCACGTCATGCTGTGGATTCTTGGCTTCTGCCAAGATGCGCGGACCGAGATCGCCCGTCGACAGACGCAGCACATTCACGGTGACATCCGGCATGTCTTTCTTCGCCTGTGCGACGTAATCCTTGATTTCATCCTCTTCCAACGAGGTATACACCGTGATGGTGCCTGCCTGTGCCGCTCCCACCAGGGTCGCAAAGGCGCATGCCGCCATCAGGCCGGTACGGCGTAATGAAAAACGTTTCATAAATGTTCCCCTTAATGGTTGCGGAAGTCATAACTCGGTGGCGTAGCCCTGAGAAGGTGAGCACTTTTGTGCATTTCACATTCTGCGTCTTTTTGTGCGTTATTTTGCATCTGTGTATTTTTAAGCACTAATCATGCCAACCCGAGAGAAAGCGTATTATTCAGCGTAAAAGAGACTACTAAACCAAGGCATTGGCCGATATTCATGGTGTAAACGGAGAGTAATCAGACTGATGACAACGCCACTTTACCTCTCGTCATCCTCGGCGTAAGCCGGGGATCTCTGTAAGGATAAACACGTTTTTTCGGCAAGAGATTCCCGCCTTCGCGGGAATGACGGAGGTGACGGTAGCAGTAGGATGGTTTGTCAGCAACCGCAGTAACAACGCAGGATGATGTGTAATGGATTGCACTTTTTTGGTGTTTTATGCGCATCAAAAAAGTGCATTTAAATGCATTTGTGTATTTAGTTGCTTTTCATTCAGGTTAATGCGTAAGCTATTCCCATCCTGTTTATGCACGGTGTCTGACAGAAACACGATGCCGTTCGAAATACTGTGCTTAATCGAAATAGTGTGCTTAACCGAAATTTGGAGTCATCATGGCAACACGTTCAACTATCATGGATACCAATAGCTTTCGCGCAGAACACGCGGAGGCGTTGGATGCCGAAACGCGCAAACTGACCGATAAGCGCAGCCAACTGCTCGGCGAATCCTACCGTTTGTTTTATCGCAACCCTGTGCATCTGGTTCGCGGTGCAGGGCAATACCTGTGGGATGCCGCGGGCGATAAATATCTGGATGTCTACAACAACGTTGCCAGCATCGGCCACTGCCACCCCGCCGTTATCGCCGCCGTGCATGAGCAGATGAGCCAGCTCAATACCCATACCCGCTATTTGCATGAACGCATTCTGGATTACACCGCCGATCTGCTGACCACCGTGCCTGACGACATCAACAAAGCGATGTACATGTGCACCGGCTCGGAAGCCAACGATCTGGCGATCCGTATCGCCAAGGCGTACAGCGGCGGCACCGGCATCATCGTCAGCCAGGAGGCCTACCACGGCACCAGCGAACTGACCTCTGGCGCATCACCGGCGCTGGGCAGCGGCCAACCGCTCGCGTCCACCACGCGTCTGGTGCCACCCCCCGATCGTTACCGCGTTGACGCACCCGATTTAGGCGTCTGGTTTGCCAATGAGATCCAAAAACAGATCGACGACATGGCGGCGCACGGCATCAAATTCGCCGGTCTGCTGGTCGATTCAATCTTCTCTTCTGATGGCGTGCTGCCAGGACCGGCAGGCTTCCTGAAACCTGCACTCGACGTGGTGCATGCCAACGGCGGCATTTTTATCGCCGACGAGGTGCAACCGGGATTTGCACGCACCGGCGACAGCTTCTGGGGATTCGCGCGCCACGGTATCGTGCCGGACGTGGTGACGCTGGGTAAACCAATGGGTAACGGGATTCCAGTGTCTGGCCTGCTCGCCAAAGCCGATGTGTTAGCCGCCTTTAGCGATGAGATCCCCTATTTCAACACCTTTGGCGGAAACCCGGTTTCCATGGCGGCGGCGCAGGCGGTGTTGCGGGTGATCCGCGAAGAGAAGTTGCAGGAGCACAGTCTGATTGTCGGTGAACAACTGCGGCAAGAACTGGCACGACTCGCCGATCGCCATGAATGCGTGGGCGATGTGCGCGGAGCCGGGTTATTTATCGGTTTCGAACTGGTGAGCGATCGCGCCGCCAAAACGCCTGACAAGGCGCTGGCACTGGATGTGATCGAACGCCTGAGAGCCGAGCGCGTGCTGACTTCAGTGGCAGGTCCTTATGGCAACGTATTGAAATTGCGCCCACCATTGGCTTTTCAGGCGCAGGATATCGACTGGCTGGTAGGGTCGTTGGACAAGGTGCTGAGTGCCGTGCGTTAATGACGTTGGCGCACGCTCTCCGCTCAAACGGGGAACGTGCGCCAAGACAGATCACTTCACCAGCGTCACATCGTCAAAGGCAAAACGCTTTTTCTCACCGGCTTCGTGATAACCGATGCGAATAAACACCTGCAAGTCCTCGAGGTAGGCATAATCACTGCTCATCGGGCGGCCATCACCGCGATCGTCGGTACAAGTGAATTCCAGATAGCGACCGGGAAAATGCGGGCTAATTGCCGTGGCATTGCGCCATGCGTCATCTGCACGGCACTGCTGGCCGGTTGACTTGGTATCGCTCTGGTTATTCTTCCAGCGATACTCGGTACCTGCCGTCGGAGGCAGCACAAACGTGTTTTCCAGCGTGTTGCTGATAACCGGTTTTTCTGCCAGCGAATCCCATTTCTTGACGTCCACGATATTAAACAGGCGTACATGTTGTGAATAAAACACCACGCCACCCAACGTCATTTTATCCAACGTCAGTACCGTTCCATCCGGCAGGTTGTCCATTTGCACCACAAACGAGGCGAGATCCTCACCCGGCGATTTTTGGACGTAGCTCAGGCGCTTGAATGTCGGGCGCTGTTGCGGTGTCGCAACCGCCTGTTGCACCGTATTCGCCACGGCCTGTGGCAGTGGCGGACGCTGGATCGGAGCCGGATCGTTTTGCGCAAAATCAGGTCGTAACGGCAAATCCTCCGCCATTGGCTTTTCACGCCATTCCAGCGTGCCGTTACCGCTAAGCTGGCGAATATCGTTAACCGCGCAAAGCCTTTTCGCGAGCGCAGTTTCCTCAGCGGAAAGCGCGGTGAATGCAGGATTTTCTTCAGACTGGCTATCCGTTATTCGTCCCTGATTATCCAACGCAAACTGATTAAGGGTTTGGCCCTTATCCTGTGCGCAATCGAAAACCTTATCCGTTATTTTCACCGAATAGGGCGCGAGGTATTTTTCATCTTGATGAATACGCGCATAGTCCGTTGCGAGACGCACCTGAAGCCGATCGCCCTGCCTCGCGCTGTTAGTCACATCAATATACGGCCGGTTACCCTGCGTATCAGGCTCAGCCAGCGCAACCCATTGCGGAACGGGGACGTTTTGTTGACACACATCCAGAGCAGGATCGGTGCTGTAGGGGCTGTCCGCCTCCGGTTCGAAAGGCAGACCGGGAACATAACGAGCCAGTGAGCCCGCGCCATAGACCCGAACGCTTGGCCGGTTTGGTACGGGAGGGGTAACACTGGCAAACAGGTGTATTTTTTGGCCGGTATCGCAATCGACATTAAGCCATAAATCCGTCGTGCCACTCCCCAGCGTGGAGATACGAAAAAGGGCGTTAATGGCATTGCCCACTCGCACCGTATTGCCGGGCACCAGGGTCACATCCTTGATAACCACCGCAGGCAGTTGTGGCTGTGCAAACGCCGGTGCAGACAGTACCCATCCCAGAGTCAGTAGTGTTAGCCGCTTCATCGAGCATCCTGTTATTTAATCATTAATTCTCTACCCGCTATCGGGCAAAACGCGCTACATCATGCAATTGATGGCTGGAGGCTGGCAACGGGCATGTTCTGATTTTTAGTCTCTTTTGGGCGGGTAGAGCGTTGGCTTTGTCGCTCAAAAAATAATGCGTATCAAAACACCCATAAAGAACCAAAAATGAAGTTAAAGAGTAAAAAAGGTTACACAGATTGAAAATTATGCAGATTAAACGTACTATTTTACTCATAATGGGGGCGAGTATAATTTTATAGGGATTGCACAAGCGCTTAACGATCTTGTTCCAGCAGAAACGTTACTGAAAGCATTGCAAGATACTGCACAACAATTATTGGGACTCAAAGAGAGACTGATACAAAGGGGGGTTCCCGAACAGATCGTTACCCTGCCGTCTATCGGTTTCAACTATATAGAACAAAAGTTGGATAGATGGGGATTGCTATGAAAAATCAAAACAGTGATGTGATGCCAGCGAGCGAAACGATAAGGAGAATAAAAGAAAAAAACCGCACGCTGCAAGAACCGATAACACCTTATACCGCCCAGCCGTACACACCGTCCCCCGGAGTGCAAAGTATAAAGCGGCAACGAGTTTCTAAAAAGGCCAAGCCAATTAGCACACCAGAAAGGCAATCTGCCATGAATGACATTATCAGGCATCTGCTACTGGGTGAAATCACACAGGGCAAGGCGCTAAAAATGCTTCGGGCTGACGTATTAGGGCTAAAGCAAGATGCCTTCGCCACTCTGGTTTCAATATCACGCAAAACGCTGTCCGACGTTGAAAATGACCGAGGCAACTACACCGCTGATGTCATCAACAAGCTATTCAACCCTTTTGGGCTTCAGGTAGGACTTGTCCCCACTTCGCGCCACCGGCTTGCCGCGCTTTTGGCGTCCGAGAAATCCGATGCATAAAAATGCAGATTGCACAGATAACGTTCTACTTTGGGTGGGTTATAATGATGAATCACAGAGGTAGCAACGACAGGAGAGCGCCAACATGCAGAACACAGGAGATACGACCCGGCTCTTTGGACAACGCATTAAAACGTTGCGCGTTCAGGCAGGGCTCACACAGATGGCATTGGCCAGTAGATGTAATCTGGATCGTACTTACTTAAGCGGTATTGAACGTGGTATCAGAAACCCAACCTTAGAAATCATCAGTGTCATCGCCGCGGGGCTCGGTACTTCATTAGCTGCGCTATTCGACTACTGATTCTCTCCCATCGTCGCCTGTTCCCCCCAGTTTCACGCTCCCCAGTACAACACTTATCCTTGGTCAGTTTTGAACATCTCGCAAATTAGTTGTAAAAACAATGTCACTTATTGTTAAAAACAATCGCATGTAATGTGATGTAAATCAAAGTTCATCGCCGCTATTCCCTTACACTGCCCACAGATGTTCAACCTCTGCTTTTGTTATCCATGTCTGGTGCTGCTTAATGTTGGCGCTAAGTGGCTATTTTTTAACAAAATTACCAGAAGCTCTGATGAACATACTGACAGCCATCATTTATAAATAGGGGAAATTGTATGTCGACATATTATTTTCTACCCACACGAAATGTATTTGGTGAGGGCAGCGTTCAGGAAGCCGGTAGTCTTGCAAAAACGTTAAATGCCAAAAAAATCCTTATTGTCACCGATGCCTTCCTCGCCAAAAGTGGAATGGCGGATAAGGTTGCTGAAATTTATAAAAAGGCAGGTATTGGCGTTCATATATTTGGCGGTGCAGAGCCCAACCCGACGGATAAAAACGTTGCGGAAGGCATCAAGTCTTATCGGGAAAATGACTGTAACGCGATTGTTTCTCTCGGTGGCGGCTCGTCGCATGACTGTGCGAAAGGGATTGGCCTTATCGCCGCTAACGGCGGAAATATTCGCGATTTTGAAGGCGTCGATAAATCGATCAACGATATGATCCCGCTGATGGCCATTAACACCACGGCGGGCACCGCGTCGGAAATTACCCGTTTTTGTATTATTACCGATACAGAACGCAAAGTTAAAATGGCGATTGTTGACTGGCGCGTTACGCCACAAATTTCCATTAACGATCCGGAATTGATGGTCGGGATGCCACCGTCACTGACAGCTGCGACAGGGATGGATGCATTAACCCACGCCATTGAAGCTTATGTTTCAACCATGGCAAATCCACTTACGGATGCCGCCGCCTTAAAAGCCATCAAAATGATCACCCAATATTTGCCGAAGGCCGTTGCCAATGGTGAATATATGAAAGCCAGAGATAATATGGCCTATGCGCAATATCTGGCGGGGATCGCTTTCAACAACGCATCACTGGGCTATGTCCATGCCATGGCGCATCAGTTGGGCGGCTTTTATAATCTGCCGCACGGCGTGTGTAATGCCATTTTGCTGCCGTATGTCGAATCCTTCAACCTTATCGGCAACCTTAACCGCTTCAGAGATATTGCCGAAGCCATGGGAGAAACCGTGGATGGCCTGTCGACAGATGAAGCTGCATTGAAAGCCATTAGCGCGATTCAACGCTTGGGCAAACAGGTGGGCATTCCACGCGATCTGAAGAGCCTTGGCGTGAAACCGGAAGATTTCGCCATTATGGCTGAGAATGCGAAGAAAGACGTTTGCCAATTAACCAACCCGCGCAAAGCCACCAAAGAGCAAGTTATTGAGCTGTACCGTCAGGCCTATGAAGGCGAAGCGATTTTGTAATCAACAACATCGCCAAGAGGGAGTTACCCAACGCGGTAGGGACAGCGAGTCCTGAAACAACGCGTAGGTAGCTCTCTCTACACCTTTCACCCGATTCCCCTCCCCGCATTTTCATCGATAATAGCTCACTAGAATGGTCATTTCCGCGTAGGCGGGGATGACGAGGGGACAGTGATTTACCTATCAGTCTGCCACTTTTCGCAAAAGTGTTTTTTATATTTCTACGTTTATCTCCCCGCGTAATCACGGCAGAATGCCAAGTTCAAATCGCAAGCGCTGATGGATGCCTGTATTTCCGGGGCGATTCAATGCTGGTGGCGTTCAAATCGCAACGATTAGGAAGCAAATCATGTCGACAAGCCGTACGTCTTCACCCTCCCATTCCACCCTGCCATTGCTCTCGCTCGCCGTTGGCGCATTTGGTATTGGCACCACCGAATTTGGCCCGATGGGCATGCTCCCGACCATCGCTCAGGGCATGGATGTTTCAATCCCCACCGCAGGCATGCTGATTTCAGCGTATGCCATCGGTGTGATGGTGGGCGCGCCGGTGATGACGCTACTGTTCGCCCGCTGGCCGCGCCGCAGAGCGCTGATCGCGCTGATGGCAATTTTTACCCTGGGTAATCTGGCCTCCGCCATAGCCCCCAATTACACCAGCCTGGTGATTGCACGGATCATCACCAGCTTAAACCACGGGGCATTTTTTGGTATTGGTTCGATTGTGGCGGCCAGCCTCGTTCCACGTGAGAAACAAGCCAGTGCCGTTGCTGCCATGTTTATGGGGTTAACCATCGCCAATATCGGCGGCGTTCCCGTGGCGACCTGGTTTGGGCAAGTGGTCGGGTGGCGTGAATCATTCCTGGGTATCGCGTTGTTGGGCGTTGCGGCAATGCTGTCACTGGGAGCCTTTCTGCCCAAAGGCGGCCACGGAGAAAGGCCCAATGTGCGAGCCGAACTGCGCGTACTGACGCAGCCCGTGGTGCTGGTGATTCTGGCAACCACCGTCATGGGTGCTGGTGCCATGTTTACGCTCTATACCTACATTGCCCCTTCGCTCGAATCGATTACGCAGGTTTCTCCCAGCTATGTGACTGGCATGCTGGTGTTGATTGGCATTGGCTTCACCCTCGGGGCCAAGTTAGGTGGCAAGCTGGCAGACCGTTCGGTAACAGGCTCGCTGATGGTGTTTTTAAGCCTGATCGCCATCAGCATGGCGGCATTCCCCTGGCTGGCGACCTCCAAGGCCGGTGCCGCCATCGGCCTGGTCGTCTGGGGCACCGCCGCTTTTGCCGTGGTCCCGCCATTGCAAACCTGGGTAATGCGCGAAGCAGCAGGTGCGCCTGGGCTAGCCTCATCGGTCAATATCGGTGCGTTTAACCTCGGCAACGCGCTGGGTGCCGCGTTAGGCAGCGCCGTGCTAAACCTTGGCGGAAGCTACGGTGCCGTCTCCATTTCCGGTGCAGTGCTGGCGCTACTCGCCCTGCTGCTGGTGCTGACGCAGTTGCGACGCAAGCAAACGGATATCGCGCGGGAAACGACGGCAGAAGCGGGTTGAGTTCACCAGGTTAAAGAGAGCCTGCGCAGGGATATGCCAGGTTTAACGTGACTAAGATCATCTTTTTGCTACTTTTGCTTTCTCGCAATCCCTATTATTTTGCTTGTCGTTATGTAATCTAATATATAGGGATCTAACTATTCGTTCGGCTATCCCTTTCCAAGAATGTTAACGATAAGAGAATTCCCCATGCCTACACGCTTAATAAAATCCCTTATGGTGCTGCCTTTGCTCATGGCAAGTTACACGGCCTGTGCGGTCGAGTTACATCTGTATGCCGGCGCTGGGTTAAGACAGCCGGTAGAATCCGTGGTGGCATTGTTTGAAAAAAACACCGGCCATAAGGTGGTTATTGAATACGGTGATTCAGGGCAAATTCTCACGCGCTTTAATCTGACCAAGACTGGGGATGTTTTCCTGCCGGGTTCTGAAGACTATGTTGAAAAATTACAGCAAGACGGGCAGGTAACGTCTTCTTATCCACTGGTGTATCACACGCCCGTGATGGTGGTAAGGAAGGCGACTGGCGGAGAAGTGAAAACGTTGGCCGATCTTGCAAAAAGTCATTTAAAAATCGGCATGGGTGACCCTAAGGCAATTGCGCTGGGAAAAAGTGGAGAACAATTGCTGGTCGCCAGTGGTTATGAGAAAGAGCTGAAAGAGAAAGTGGTAGTACAAGCAACCACGATTAAGCAATTGCTGATTTACTTAATGAACGGTGATGTGGATGCTGCGGTTATTGGGCTTTCTGATGCGATGAAGAATCAGGATAAACTAACGTTGTTACCTTCCCCGGCAGGAACACCTGAAGAGGTAGCCACTATCGCCGTATTAAAAACCAGCGCACACCCAGATGCAGCTAAACAACTTGCTGAATACTTTGCATCACCGCAGGGCATCAAGATGTTTACCGATCAAGGCTATCTACCCATTAAGAAGAATTAATTGAATCTGAGTCGGGTAGAAAACTGAATGGCTAAGCTGGCATTAATACCGCTGGTGCTTCTGCTTTTTTTGATTGGCGGATCGCTGCTTGCACTTTTCTCCCAGTTGAGCCTTAGCCAGTTTATTCAGTTATTATCCGATGATGAAATCCAGTTTGCGCTGTTGCTGTCTGTCAGTACAGCGCTAACCTCTTTATTGCTATCGAGTCTGATAAGCCTTCCTGCCGCCTGGGCAATGTCTCGCCTCTCATTTCCAGGAAAGAACATAATAAACATCCTGCTGGATTTACCCATGGTCATGCCGCCATTGGTCGTCGGAATCGGTCTGTTGCTCCTTTTGGGACAAGAAGGGTATGTTGGGCAGTTAGTTCCAACACTCTCTAAATGGTTATTTTCTCCCTTTGGTATCATCATTGCGCAAACCTACGTTGCCTGTTCAATACAAACGCGCAATGCCTACAGTGCGTTTATCTCTATTTCACCGCCTTATATACACACAGCTTATAATTTAGGCTTAACACCGCTAAAAACGTTTTTCCTGGTAGAAATCCCCCTCGTCTGGCGTTCATTACTGAGTGGCTGTGTTTTGGCGATGTCGCGGGCGCTGGGTGAATTTGGCGCCACGCTGATGTTGGCTGGCGCGACCAGAATGAAAACGGAAACCTTACCCATTGCGGTATTCCTGAATATTGCCAGCGGTGATTTTTCTTTGGCGGTCGGCTGTGCCCTGTTGCTGATTATTTTTTCGATTTTTCTCTTAGTAATCCTGCATCTGTTGCAACAACGAGGAAGGCTGAATGTTAAAGGTGAATGATCTTTCCTGCGGCATTCTGGAAAATATCAGTTTTTCAGTGGAGCCGGGTAGCTGTACTGCTATTTGTGGCCCTTCTGGCAGTGGGAAAACGACGTTGCTGAACGCTATCGTAGGGAACATTGATTATCGAGGAACTATATCAATAGCCGATCAATGTATCGATAAACGACCTATCTGGCAGCGTCCTTGTCGTTATCTGAATCAGCACTTGTATTTGTTTCCTTATTTATCGGTTGATAATAACCTGCGCCTTGCTCAGTACGCGGCTAAAAAACCACAGGCCAGTGAAAAACGTCACGACTTGCTGAAATTACTCGAAATAGAACATTTGGCTAAACGCTACCCGACACAAATTTCGGGTGGAGAGCAGCAGAGAGCAGCCCTGGCGCGGGCATTGATCAGTGAACCTCAGATTCTGTTACTCGATGAGCCATTCTCCAGCCTCGATTGGCCAGTGAGGTTACGACTATGGCAGGCAATGAAGGAAATACAGCAGCTCTTTTCGGTAACGCTATTGTTAGTGTCGCATGAACCTCGAGAAGTCGAGGCGTTAGCTCAACAGCAGTTGAGCCTTGCTAAAGGGTGTCTTTTATAGGCCTTGTAAATAGTCTATCGTCCCTCCACTAGGCCAATTCAAATTGGCAGCATAACTGCGCATTCTGCGCAATTTATTGCTCACTTGCTGGTATAAATCACTTTTTGAGCAATGGATGCCGTTTTTTCACGAGGTCTGCGCAATGTATTGCTCAAACCTTACCCAAGGAAAAACGGAGAGAAATAAATTTAATGTTAAAGCAAAGAGATAAAAATTGGCATGGGGATTGCTAAGAGAGTGATGTCTTTACTCAACACGCGTAACAACAAGCACACACTGTCAACGCCATGCTATAGCAGTGTCAATTTGAATCAATAGTATCAACATCTCAAAGGTCAAGGAATGACAAAAAAAGCAGCCAAGGTAGGAGATATCGGAACCGATCATGACGGATTTTCGTCAACGCCGATTATTGCTGGCTCATCAAACGTTTTTATTGATGGGAGACCAGCAGCAAGGGTAAGCGACCCACTGGAAGAACACAGTAAAGCGGGAAGCTCACTCCATCCTCGTCACATTATCAGTGGATCTAGCACGATATTTATCAACAAGCTACCACTTGCTTTGACGGGGAGTGCGATTAGCTGTGGGGGCAACGTCGTCGGTTCGGGAACCGTATTTGTCGGGGATAATCCCCCCGACGCCTCGGGACTGATTTCGTTGAAAGGCATGTTTGATGAAGCCTTTACCATCAAAGATCAGAAGACGGGTAAGCCTGTTACCAACAGGGAATATCGGATATTACGCGCTGATGGCCGTTATGAATATGGAAAAACGGATGATAAAGGACACACCCATACGGTCTTTAGTTTATCACCTGATGAGTTATCTATAGAGATAAGGGATGAATAAATGAATAGAACATGGAAGACCATTGGCAAATCAGTATTTTCCCCTGTGGGTAATAACAAAAGAAAAGAAATAGAGATCAAGACATTTAAAAAAGAGCGTATTATTGTTATTGGTTCCGAACTCCATTATGATTCATTTTGGCTAAAAATGATGTTCATTGGCGCTGCAACCGGACAATTGAGACTATCCAAGGGAAAACCGGATAAAACAACAATCGCTTATGTTTCTGATGGCTATACAAATCTTGAGATTGGCGTTTTGGAATATTGGTGCAATCATAATAGGTTTGACGTGTTTAAACTATGTGTTCAGGAGGACTTAATTAAACTAATGAATAAAGATAGAGATGAATATAAGATTATCAATCTTATTATCTTCTCTCATGGATATCCTGGAACTATAGGCCTTAATTATAAAGGAGATAAGGATATCAATCTTGATGCATCGACACTAAATACGTTCATGCCCACCGTTTTTTCTCTAGATGGTGAGGTATTTTCTTATGCATGTAGGACAGGGAACTCACGTACAACACGTGAATCATTTTATAGCGATAACGATGCTCAGCCTGAACACAGTCTGGCTCAACAACTGGCTAATTACTTTGGTATCTCAGTATATGCATTTCTGACCAGAACCTTTTACGGCGATATTCTTAGACAAAGAGATAAGGCTACATCCCATCAACTCTCAGAAAATCTGAAGAAATTACGTGCTACCGGAGGAGACTTTTCAGTTTATAAATTGTCTGATGAGCATGAAGCATTACCGCATCCTGGACTGGCCGATGGGGTCTTTAAATTTGGTTCCAAGAGAGAGGGAACAAATGGATTTGCATTATGGAGAAAACAAGGTGGACGTATGCTACCGTCATCAGGAGAAACGCCTACAGGGTTAACAAAAGGCTTAGTGAAATTCACTCCCAAAGAAAAGCGAGAATAACATGACGCGTTTTTTTCTGCTGTGGTGCTGTATCAGCTTTACTCATCCTATTAATGCCAAGGAGGCTACAATGGCAGGTGCGTTTCGGAGTTATTCGATAGATGATGAAAGAATATCTAATGTTCTTAATGGCAAAGGCTATTATCATTATCACCCTGTAGGTTCACCTCTCTATCAAACCGGGTTTGAGATAGTTCTCCCCGAGGCGGTAGTACAGAATGGATATCTTGTGATTCGCTCCGCAAAAGTACATAGTGTGTTATATCGAGGTGATTATTCTAACAGAAAAACCATTATTTTTGAATTCGATGACAGACTAATCGAAGAAGAAGGATTTGATTTTTTAAGAATAGAATATTTTGATTTTAAAAAGAAAATTATTTACGTGTGCGAGCAACAAAAGGTTTTTAAACTGTGGGAGGCGGGCTCAATTGTCACCATCACCATTTTACCTCATAAAAAAATGGTTGAGGGAGAAGGTGACCCGACATATTGCTACGAGGCAAATATATCTAAGAAAATCAATTAATCACTTTAATACTCACCGATTTATCGCTGGAGGGTGAAATATTGTCTTATACATGCAGGACGGGGATCTCAGCATATACATTTCTGACCAGAACATTTTACGGCCATATTCTTAGACAAAGAGATAAGGTTACATCCCATCAACGCTCAGAAACCTTAAAGAAATTACGTGCTACCGGAGGAGATTTTTCCGTTTATAAATTATCTGATGAGCATGAAGCATTGCCGCATCCAGGTTTGGCTGATGGGTTGTTTAAATTTAGCGCCAAGGTTGAGGGAACAAATGGATTTGCATTATGGAGAAAAAAAGGTGGACGAATGTTACCGTCATCAGGGGAAACCCCTACAGGATTAACAAAAGGCTTAGTGAAACTCACTCCCAAAGAAAAGCGAGAATAACATGATATGTTTTTTTCTGCTGTGGTGTTGTATCAGCTTCACTCATCTTATCAATGCCAAGGAGGCGACAATGGCAGGTGCATTTCTGATTTATTCGATAAATGATAAAAGAATATCTGATGTTCTTAATGGCAAAGACTATGATCATTATCGCCCTGTAGGTTCATCGCTCCATAAAACCGGATTTGAGATAGTTCTCCCTGCGGGGGTAACACAGAATGGATATCTTGTGATTCACTCCGCAAAAGTATACAGCGTATTATATCGAGGTGATTATTCTAACAGAAAAACCATTACTTTTGAATTTGATGACAGATTAATCGAACAAGAAGGATTTGATTTTTTAAGAATAGAATATTTTGATTTTAAAAAGAAAATGATTTACGTATGCGAGCAACAAAAAGTGTTTAAACTGTGGGGGGCGGGCTCAATCGTCACCATTACCATTTTACCTCATGAAAAAATTGATGAGGGAGAAGGCGATCCGACATATTGCTACGAGGCCAGTATTGATAAAAAAATCAATTAATTACTGTCAACCATAGTAAATGCAGTGATGTGAAATTTACTGGCTCTCTATTCATTTAACAAACTGGCGAGTCGATGATGTTAACCGGTAAGCGCTGAACAAGTGTTGTTTACCGCCGATGAGAAAATGTTGAACCGTTGAGATGAATCAACCAATGCATACTTCTTTTCCTCGGATTGAGCAGAACGTACCTTAGTAGCGGCAAGGCCCATGATAGTTATCCTTTCAGCTATGGCCATAAGTCATACAAAACCAGCACACATACTCGGTTTTAGACTCGCAAAGAGATTGATGTGGATGGAGTCAGGTTGATCTCCGTTGACAGAGAATGCGGGTGAAGACTTATGTGGCACGGATTTCAGACATAAAAAAAGCCACCCGAAGGTGACTTGATTTTCATACTAATGGTGCCGAAGGCCGGACTCGAACCGGCACGTCTTTCAACGGTTGATTTTGAATCAACTGCGTCTACCGATTTCGCCACTTCGGCACTGAAGTAGTATGCGGAAAACGAGGTGCATTATACCGTTTGAGATTGATGACACAACACTATTCCGCACTCTGGTGCGTTGAATGCTGAAAAAAACAGCGTTAGCACACTTTTTTGCGCATTTTCCCGGCATGCGGTGACGTGCCGGATGCACTCAGCGCCGTTTTAACAGCAGCAATAGGCTGATAACCATAAACAGCAGGCTCGGCACCAGCGCGCCTAGCACCGGCGGCAAGCCATACACCAGGCTGAGCTGACCAAATACCTTGTCCAGCACGTAAAACAGGAAGCCAAAGCTGATTCCGGTGACGATGCGCACGCCCGCAGGCACATTGCGTAATGGCCCAAAGATAAAGGAGAGCGCCATCAGCATCATTACCGCCACCGAAAGAGGGGCGAACGTCTTGTTCCACATGTTGAGCTTGTAACGGCCCGCTTCCTGCCCGCTCTGCTTCAGGTAGTTGATGTAGTCGTACAGGCCGCGAATCGAGAGTGCATCCGGGTCCAGCGCCACCACGCCCAGTTTGTCCGGCGTCAGGGTGGTTTTCCACTCTCCGCTAATAGTTTGGCTGCCCGAAATCTGTTTGCCATCGCGCAGGTTAGATTCATCAACCTGAGAGAGCTGCCACAGCTTGGCATCGTCATCAAATTCCGCCGATGCCGCGTAGCGCACGGAGAGCAGTTTCTGTTCCGGATCGAACTGGTAGATATTCACGCCCGCCAGTTCTTTATCCCCCACCACGCGCTCAATATAGATAAAGTCGTTGCCGTCTTTGGCCCACAGCCCGTTCTGGGTCGAGAGCATCGAGCCGCCGTACATCATCTGCGAGCGGTAGTTGCGCGCCATCTGTTCACCGGCAGGTGAAATCCATTCGCCAATCGCCATGGTGAGCAACACCAGAGGAATGGCGGTTTTCATCACCGCACCAGCAATCTGTAAGCGGGTAAAACCAGAGGCCTGCATCACCACCAATTCACTGCGTGTCGCCAGCGTTCCCAGCCCCAGCAGCGCGCCAAGCAGCGCCGCCATCGGGAAAAAGATTTCGATATCCTTTGGCACGCTCAGCAGGGTATAGAGACCCGCGCCCAGCGCGGTATAGTCGCCGCGCCCGACTTTGCGCAACTGATCGACAAACTTGATGATGCCCGACAGCGAAACCAGCATGAACAACGTCATCATGATGGTGTTAAAGATAGTTTTGCCGATATAGCGATCCAGTACGCCAAACATCAGGCTGCTCCTTGTACTTTCATCCGCGCGCGCAACCGGCGCAGAGGCACGCTGTCCCAGACATTGAGCAGCAGCGCAATCCCGATATAGGCCAGATTGGTCAGCCAGATCCATACCACCGGATCAATTCTTCCTTTGCTGGCATTGGAACGCAGCGAGCTTTGCAGCAGGAAGAAAATCAGATAAAGCAGCATAGCGGGCAACATGCTCAGCACGCGCCCTTGGCGTGGGTTTACCGCACTAAGCGGCACCACAATAATCGCCATGATCAGCACCGACAGCACCAGCGTAATACGCCAATGAAACTCGGCACGCGCGGCGTTCTCATCCGACTGCCACAGTTGGCGCATCGTCATCTGTTCTACGCCAGTGTTCTGGAGCGACACGTTCTGGTGCCCGATAACCGCCTGATAGTTGGTGAAATCCGTGATGCGGAAATCCCTTAACATCGCGGTGCCTTCGTAGCGGGAGCCCTTATTGAGCGTCACCACCTGTGCGCCATTTTGGTCAACGTTCACACGCCCACGATCGGCAATCACCACCGAAGGTCGCGCGTTGCCGCTCGGGCGCAGCTGTGCCAGAAACACATGCTCAAATTCCTGCCCTTTGACATCGCCGACAAACAGCACCGCATTGCCGCCCTGCGCCGATTGGAACTGCCCTTCCACCAGCGCCGCGACGCTGGGGTTGGCCTTGGCTTCTGCCATCACGATGTCCTGATGGCGTGAAGACCAGGGGCTGACCCACAGCGCATTGATCATCGCCATCACACCGGTGATCACCGCCAAAATAAAGGCAGCCTTGAGCAGCACCGTTTTGCCCAGTCCGCAGGCATACATGACGGTGATTTCGCTCTCGGTATACATGCGGCTGAACGTCATCAGCAGCCCTAAAAACAGGCTCAAGGGCAGAATGAGCTGCGCCATTTCAGGCACGCCCAGCCCCAGCAGGGAGAGCACTAAGTTTGTCGGGATTTCACCATCAACCGCCGCACCCAATATCCGCACCAGCTTCTGACAAAAGAAGATCAGTAACAGAATAAACAGGATGGCCAGTTGGCTCTTAAAGGTTTCCCGTACCAGATATCGAATGATGATCACGCTTAATTAAACCTGTGAAAACTTGTCTTTTTGCAGGAAAGTCGATAATTTCATCGCTAACTCGCCATTTATACGCATTTGTGGCAACCTTTGTCGCTATGATGCATTACAGCATACCGCGCGCCCGACGTTGTATCAGAACCTGCTTATCATCACCAAAACAGATTCGCCGCGCCGTTAAGATTAACACAGGTTAGGTAAGTGTAACGGCGGGAAAGTATTACGGAGTGTCACATTCTAGCTATTGGCCCCGTCTTTGTCTTTAAGATTCAGGAGAGTACATGGAGTTCAGTGTAAAAAGCGGTAGCCCGGAAAAACAACGCAGTGCCTGCATTGTCGTCGGCGTGTTTGAACCTCGCCGCCTGTCCCCTATTGCCGAACAATTGGACAAAATCAGCGACGGTTATATCAGCGCACTCCTGCGCCGCGGCGAGTTGGAAGGCAAAGTGGGGCAATCCCTGCTGTTGCACTACGTGCCGAACATTCTGTCAGAACGTATTCTGCTGATTGGCTGCGGGAAAGAGCGTGAACTGGATGAGCGTCAATACAAGCAAATCATCCAGAAAACCATCAATGCGTTGAATGATACCGGTTCAATGGAAGCCGTTTGCTTCCTGACCGAGCTGCATGTCAAAGGGCGCAACACCTACTGGAAAGTGCGTCAGGCGGTAGAGACGGCAAAAGAGACGCTCTACACCTTCGATCAGCTGAAAAGCAACAAGGTCGAACTGCGTCGTCCGCTGCGCAAACTGGTGTTCAATGTGCCAACGCGCCGTGAACTCACCAGCGGCGAGCGCGCTATTCAGCACGGACTCGCGATTGCCGCAGGCATCAAGGCCGCGAAAGATCTCGGCAACATGCCGCCGAATATCTGTAACGCCGGTTATCTGGCTTCGCAGGCACGCCAACTGGCGGATACCTACAGCCCGAACATCGTGACGCGCGTGATTGGCGAACAGCAGATGAAAGAGCTGGGCATGAACGCCTATCTGGCCGTTGGACAAGGCTCGCAAAATGAATCGCTGATGTCGGTGATTGAGTACAAAGGCGACCCCAATCCGGAAAATCGCCCTATCGTGCTGGTTGGCAAAGGCCTGACCTTTGACTCCGGCGGCATCTCGATCAAACCCGCCGACAGCATGGATGAAATGAAGTACGACATGTGCGGTGCTGCCACGGTATACGGCGTGATGCGCATGGCCGCCGAGCTGGCGCTGCCGCTGAATATTGTCGGGGTGTTGGCTGGCTGTGAAAACATGGTTGATGGCCGCGCCTATCGTCCGGGCGATGTGTTGACCACCATGTCCGGTCAAACGGTTGAAGTGCTGAATACCGATGCCGAAGGCCGTTTGGTGCTGTGCGACGCGCTGACCTATGTGGAACGCTACGAGCCGGAACTGGTGATTGATATCGCCACCCTGACCGGTGCCTGCGTGATAGCGCTCGGCCATCACCTTACCGGATTGATGTCGAACCATAACCCGCTGGCGCACGAACTGCTCGGCGCATCAGAGCAAGCCGGTGACCGCGCCTGGCGCTTGCCGTTGGGCGATGAGTTTCAGGAGCAGTTGGAATCGAACTTCGCCGATATGGCGAACATCGGCGGGCGTCCGGGTGGTGCCATTACCGCCGCGTGCTTCCTGTCGCGCTTTACCCGCAAATACAACTGGGCGCACCTGGATATCGCGGGCACTGCCTGGCGTTCCGGTAAGGCCAAAGGGGCAACGGGCCGTCCGGTAGCCATGTTGTCGCAGTTCCTGCTTAATCGCGCCGGGTTAAATGACGTAGAATAAAAAGAGGCCGTTCTCTGTCGTCCTCGGCAACAGCCGGGGACCTCTTGCGGGAAGTACGTGTTTCCTCTGTGAGGGATTCCCGCCTACGCGGGAATGACGCAGAAAAAACATGATCAGCAACCCAGGGCCGGTTTATATCGTCCCCTCACCTACAGTAAACAATGAAAAACGCAACGTTCTACCTTCTCGAACACAGTGACGATGTCGATGGGCTTAGCGCCTGTGAGGCGCTGGCCTGCGAGCTGGCGGCGGAACGTTGGCGCAGCGGGCAGCGTGTGCTTATCGCCTGTGAAGACGAGCAGCAAGCGTTGCGATTGGACGATGCGCTGTGGCAGCGCGATGCCAGCGCCTTTGTGCCGCATAACCTCGCCGGTGAAGGCCCGCGACAGGGCGCACCCGTCGAGCTGGCCTGGCCGCAACGCCGGGGCAGCACCTCGCGGGACGTGCTGATCAGCCTGCTGCCGCAGTTCGCAGATTTTGCCACCGCTTTCCATGAAGTGATAGACTTTGTCCCTCATGAAGAATCCCTGAAACCGTTGGCGCGCGATCGCTACAAGGCGTATCGCAGCGTCGGCTTTCAATTGACTACGGCGACGCCGCCAACGCACTGAATAGTAGACATAATGGATACCAAATATAACCCGAAAGATATCGAACAGCCGCTCTATGAGCGCTGGGAACAGCAAGGCTACTTCAAGCCAAACGGTGACACGAGCCAGGAAAGCTTCAGCATCATGATCCCGCCGCCGAACGTCACCGGCAGCTTGCATATGGGCCATGCGTTCCAGCAAACCATTATGGATACCCTGATTCGTTATCAGCGTATGCAAGGGAAAAACACGCTGTGGCAGGCAGGTACTGACCACGCAGGTATCGCCACCCAGATGGTGGTTGAGCGTAAAATCGCCGCCGAAGAGGGCAAAACGCGCCACGATTATGGTCGCGATGCCTTTATCGAAAAAATCTGGCAGTGGAAAGCAGAATCCGGCGGCACCATCACCCGTCAAATGCGTCGTTTAGGCAACTCGGTGGACTGGGAGCGCGAGCGCTTCACCATGGATGAAGGCCTGTCCAACGCGGTGAAAGAGGTGTTCGTTCGCCTGTATAAAGAAGACCTGATCTACCGTGGCAAGCGCCTGGTGAACTGGGATCCGAAACTGCGCACCGCCATCTCCGATCTGGAAGTGGAAAACCGCGAGAGCAAGGGCTCGATGTGGCACCTGCGCTACCCGCTGGCCGACGGCGCAAAAACCGCTGATGGCAAAGACTATCTGGTGGTCGCCACCACGCGTCCAGAAACGGTGCTGGGGGATACCGGTGTTGCGGTCAACCCGGAAGATCCGCGCTACAAAGATCTGATCGGCAAGTTCCTGATCCTGCCGCTGGTGGATCGTCGTATTCCGATCGTCGCTGATGAACACGCTGACATGGAAAAAGGCACCGGTTGCGTGAAGATCACTCCGGCGCACGATTTTAACGACTACGAAGTCGGTAAACGTCACCAGTTGCCGATGATCAACATCCTGACGTTCGATGGCGACATCCGTCAGGAAGCTGAAGTGTTTGATACCAACGGCGAAGCCAGCACGGTATACAGCAATGACATTCCTGATTTCCTGCGCGGCGTTGAGCGTTTTGCCGCCCGTAAAGCGGTGGTTGCCAAGCTGGATGAGCTGGGCTTGCTTGATGAGATCAAACCGCACGATCTGACCGTTCCCTACGGCGATCGCGGCGGCGTGGTCATCGAACCGATGCTGACCGACCAGTGGTACGTGCGCGCTGGCGTATTGGCAAAACCGGCGGTGGAAGCGGTGGAAGATGGCCGTATCCAGTTTGTGCCGAAGCAGTATGAGAACATGTATTTCAGTTGGATGCGTGACATTCAGGACTGGTGTATCTCGCGCCAATTATGGTGGGGCCACCGTATTCCGGCATGGTACGACAACAGCGGCCACGTTTATGTAGGCCGTGATGAAGCGGAAGTGCGCCGCGAGTATCAGCTCGCCGACACGGTTGAACTGCGCCAGGACGAAGACGTGCTGGACACCTGGTTCTCCTCCGGGCTGTGGACCTTCTCCACCCTCGGCTGGCCGGAACAAACGGCAGAGCTGAAAGCGTTCCATCCGAGCAGCGTGATGGTAAGCGGCTTCGACATCATCTTCTTCTGGATTGCACGCATGATCATGCTGACCATGCACTTCGTGAAAGATGACGAAGGCAAGCCGCAGGTGCCGTTCCACACCGTGTACATGACCGGGCTTATCCGCGATGACGAAGGGCAGAAAATGTCCAAGTCCAAAGGGAACGTGATCGACCCGCTGGACATGGTGGACGGTATCTCGTTGCCTGAGTTGCTGGAAAAACGCACCGGTAACATGATGCAGCCGCAGTTGGCGGAGAAAATCCGTAAACGCACCGAGAAACAGTTCCCTAATGGTATTGAACCGCACGGTACTGATGCCCTGCGCTTCACCCTGGCGGCACTGGCTTCTACCGGTCGTGATATCAACTGGGACATGAAGCGCCTGGAAGGTTATCGCAACTTCTGTAACAAGCTGTGGAACGCCAGCCGTTTTGTGCTGATGAACACCGAAGGGCAAGATTGCGGTTTTAACGGCGGCGAGAAAGTGCTGTCACTGGCCGATCGCTGGATTCTGGCTGAATTCAACCGCACGGTGAAAGCCTTCCGCGACGCGCTGGACGGTTACCGCTTCGATATTGCCGCCGGTATCCTGTACGAGTTCACCTGGAACCAGTTCTGCGACTGGTATCTGGAGCTGGCTAAACCGGTAATGAACGGTGGCAGCGAGGCGGAACTGCGCGGTACGCGCCACACGCTGGTTACGGTGTTGGAAGCGCTGCTGCGTCTGGCGCACCCGATCATTCCGTTTATCACGGAAACCATCTGGCAGCAGGTTAAAGTGCTGAAGGGCGTTACCGACGATACCATCATGCTGCAACCGTTCCCGACCTATGATGCCACCGCAGAAGATGCACAGGCGCTGGCCGATCTGGAATGGATCAAGCAGGCGATCACCGCCGTGCGTAATATTCGCGCCGAGATGAACATCGCGCCGGGCAAACCGCTCGATGTACTGTTGCGTGATGCAACGCCGGAAACGCAACGTCGCGTGGAAGCGAACCGCAGCTTTATCCAAACGCTGGCGCGTCTGGCAAGCGTTCAACTGTTGCCTGCTGGCGAAAAAGGCCCGGTAGCGGTTACCTCCCTGCTGGAAGGCGCGGAGTTGCTGATCCCGATGCTTGATCTGGTCGACAAAGACGCAGAGCTGGAGCGTTTGGCCAAGGAAGTTGCCAAGGTTGAAGCGGAAATCAACCGCATCGACAGCAAGCTTTCCAATGAAGGCTTTGTTGCGCGCGCACCGGAAGCGGTTATCGCCAAAGAGCGTGAAAAACGTGACGGCTATGCGGTAGCGAAAGCAAAACTGTTGGAACAGCAGGCCACCATTGCCGCGCTGTAATCGATAATTACCCCGTGTAAATAAAAAGCCCGGACCGCCAAGTCCGGGCTTTTTTTTATGAAATGAACTACTTTTCTTGTGCCTTGATGGCATCAAGGCGCTGTTGCATATCGGGATGCGTGCTGAGCCAATCAGGCATAACACGCTCAATCTGATGCTCTTTTTCCGATACCGTCATCAATTGCTGATAGATGTCCTGCATCGCCTGAAGCGAACGCCCCTGCCGCTGCATTTCCGCTATCGCCCACGCATCCGCTTCACGCTCCATATCACGAGAGAATTGCAGCTCATTCACGAAGGCCGCGGACTGTAGCAGGGTATCCCCCACACCGCTGACATCGCCGGTGATCCACATAAACGTCAATGACACCAACGAGGAGCGCACCAGCATGCGCATTGGGTGGCGATAAGCATGGTGACCCATTTCATGCAGCATCACGGCAACCAGACCATCGTCGTGGCGCGACAGCTTAACCAACTCATCGCTGACGATCAGCGTGCCATCGGCCAGCATAAATGCATTTGGACCAATGCCCGGCGCACTCATCAGGCGCAGACGCAACGGGGTGCGCGCCTGACGCATTTCCGGCGGTTGCGCCTGCTCAAACAGGCGCTGCAACGCCTGCTGGCGCGCTTCAGGAAGGGTTGACGGCGCTAGCTCGGTGCGCTCCAGCAAGGCGAGCGTATGTTCCCCCAACTGCTGTTCCACCGCAGTGGGGACATGCAACGCCACTGTGGCACTCAGCCAAGGCAGCACCACATACACATAGCTCAACGCTACCAACACCGTCGCCAGCAGGGTAAACAGCGCGCCCCGTTTGTACTTCTCTAGCCGGTACACCAGGCTGGGAGGCTTATGTTGCGCGACCCAGGCACGAAACAGCGCATCATCAGCAGGCCGAAAGCGCCCGCCATCAGGGAAGGTCAACGTCAACGGTATTGAGCCTAACGCTTGCGAGACCTCGACTTGCGCCAACATAAACGCCTGTGAACCCGCGTCGTGGCACATCAGCACCAAAGAAGCATCCAGCTCACCAAGCGTCACGCGTGCCGCCTCCTGTGCGGCACGCCCCGGATACTGATAGTATCCCTCGATAATCATCAGGTCGCCTTAGATGCCCACGTTGAGATCCAGTGCGCTGATAGCCTCTTCCGCCACCGCCGAACGCGCGGTATCACCGTGCGCCTGCACGTCCAGCAGAGAAAGGTCACCGCTCACTTGCGTGGCATTCGCCATGAAGCGCGCATAGCGCACCTGTGCTACCGGCGCGGCCAGCCCCAAAGAAAATAGCGTAATCAGTGTGTTGGTAAATAACAGCATCAGGTAAGCGCCCAATTTCATGTTGGAGTGCACCTGGACATTGTCACTGAGCGTGGTATTGCTAAAGATATAGTTGCGTTCCGCCACCACGATATAGCACTTGGCAACCAGACCGCCAATAATCAACGACACATACGCCGCGATCAGTTTGAAGATGCCTTCATAGGGCGACGTGTAGTCCACGCGATGCGTGATATGCCCACCCGTTTGTACATATTCCATCACTGAAAGCAGTACAGCCCCTGAAAACCACAGCGTCCATATCAGGAAGGGGATAAAAAACAACAGGCTGAAAAAGGCAATTTTAATAAACGCCGCTTTACTGATCGCGGCATTAAATGCCGCGGTACCAAACCGCAGGTTATTCACATAAAGATCGGCGATCATATACTTCATCACGCCGCCCAACGCAATCAACGCGGGGATGTAAAGCAGTGCAGCAACAATTAGCGGTGTCGCATTGCTGATAAGCGAAGAAAAGCTGCCGACAGTGGTCATCAACAGCACCAGCACAGCGGCCATTAATAGCGGAATCGCCAAAAACGTCCAATAGCCACTTTTTACGCTGCCCAAATAGTTAAAACGCACGCCGCGATAACTGGTCATAATGGCGTTATAGCGCCAGTTACGAATAATCAGCATCGGCAGCAGCGCGGAAAACACCAGCAATACCGCCAGCCCGACCACAGGTGTAAACAGCAGCAAAAGATACAGCAGCACCAGCGCGCCAATCACGATGATGCGCCCTTTCAGGATCTGGATGGGCTCGGCGTGATAATCAAAACGATCGCCGTTAATCTCAGTATTGCCATAAAAATAACGACGGGTGCGCACCGTCGCCCAGGCAGAATAAATACCCAGGGTGATCGTGGTTAATAGCGCATTGACCAGCCAGATTAAAAAATACTCTCCCGATTTCCCATGAAAAACCACGGCATGTTTGCCGTTCCCTTGCGAGATATTGTCACTCATAACACTTTCATCCTAAAAGAAGTGGAAAAAATCCAAAAACTAAAAATAAGTCAAATTTATTGATGCAATATAATAAAAACACCTGATTTGAACACGCAGAATAGAAAAAATAAACTTTTTTTTGCATTTGATAAATGCATCGATATAAATATGAATTATGCACTGCGATAAATCTGATAAATCAGGCAAAGAGAGGATGGTATTGCGCGGAGAAATACATACACCCAATACGCTTATTTAGTTAGCAGAATAAATATTCTATATTGATATAAAAAAGGCTCCGCCGAGACGGAACCTGTTTTGTCTGGCGATTAACGCACGCCCACCAGTGCCACGGGCGATACCGCCGGGAACAGCCCATTCTCAGACACATGCCCATCATCAAGTTGAAAACTGGCGATAGCATGCTGCAAGTGAGAAACCTGATCCTGCAACGATCCTGCCGCAGTTGCCACCTCGGCCACCAGCCCGGCGTTCTGCTGCGTCACGCCATCCATCTGATTAATCGCGATATTGATTTGCGAAATGCCCCGGCTTTGTTCACCGGATGCCATCATGATTTCATCCATGATGTCCGCCACTTTCCTCACGTCATCCAGCACTTCGCTCATGGTTTTTCCGGCCACTTCGACCAGACCAGCACCTTGCTGGATGCTGGTCAGCGAGTTATCAATCATCGAGCCAATTTCTTTGGCTGCCGTGGCGCTACGCTGCGCCAGCGTGCGCACTTCGCTGGCAACCACCGCGAATCCTTTGCCCTGCTCTCCGGCACGCGCCGCTTCCACTGCGGCATTGAGCGCCAGCAGGTTGGTTTGGAAGGCAATACCGTCGATAACCCCGACAATATCGGAGATCTTGGCGGAACTGCGCTGAATGGTGCGCATGGTATCCACTACCTCGGAGACCACACCGCCACCGCGCGCCGCCGAGGCCGAGGCCTTCTGCGCCAGATCGTTAGCCTTGCGGGTGTTATCTTCGTTATTACTGACCGTCGAGAGGATCTGCTCCATGCTTGACGCCGTTTCATCCAGCGATGCCGCCTGCTGCTCTGTGCGGCTGGAGAGATCGATATTGCCGGACGCAATTTCGCCCACGCCAACCCCGATCGCATCAGTGCCGTTACGCACCACGCGCACCATATTCTCCAGCCCGTCACGCATGCGTTGCGCAGCGCCAAACAGCTGCGCGATCTCATTTTTGCCCTGCATTTCAAAGCGAGCGCGCAGATCGCCTTGTGCGATGCGATCGAACACACCAATGGCCTGATTCAATGGCTTAACCACCAGATGCGTCATCACCAGCCAGGAGAGCAGCGCCAATACCAGCGCCAGCGCGATCGCCACCGTCAGCATCATCTCCATACGGTTGATGCTGGTGTTGGAGGCGGTGTAGGCGTCATCGATATTCTGGCGTTTAAACTGCACCAGCTTCTTGGACGCAGCATCAAAATCGGCATAGAGCACGGTGGATTTACCCGCGCGCTGGCGATATTCATCCAGGTTTCCGGCTTCCAGCGCGGCAAGCGCCGGGGTGATAAAGGTGGTCATCAAGGTTTCACGCTTGCGGGCCATCTCGGCGGAAATCGCCTTCTCTTGCTCCGCCTGCGGATAGGTCAAATACTCCTGCCATTTTTCACTGGCACCGTCAATTTTCCCTTTGGCGCGTTTTAATGCCACCGTTGCCGCGTCCTGCGAGCCGTTGCTCATCAGCGATTCATACAAGCGCAGATCGAGACGCGCGCGCAGCAGTAATTCCGAACTTTCATTTAATGCGACCAGCCCGGGCAGCACTTCTTTATCAACTCTGGCGAAGGAGTGATTACCTGATTGGGCAGCAAACAGCCCCAGCATCCCGACAAACAGCAACAGCGCTGTCAACGATAAGACCATGATGCTGAGCGTCGTGCGGATCTTTATCTTACGAAACATACATCGTCCCTAGTGAGTGGTCATCAAGAGCAAGCCGGGCAGGCGCTTCATTGTGAACACGCCTGCCCGGAAGAAAAAACCGCAGTTATTGATGGGAAGGCGTTTTCGCCAGGAATTCACCCAGCGCAGTGCGATAGAAGCGGGCGGACATCATGGTTCCATGGCCGCTGGTTTCCGCACTTGCCGGAATCAAGAACAGCGATGCCTGTTTGACCTTTTTCAACGCGGGTTCCAGCGAGCCAATTTCCACCGGATTACGCTCATCATCAGCGGCGTTGATCACCAGCATCGGGGCCTTGATGCGTTCCAGACCGGACATCGCGTTGTAATCCGCCGAGGAATTCCAGATATAGATGAAGTCATTGGCATCACTGGTCACGGGAGCCGCCAGTCGCGCATCCACCAGCTTATCCGCCAGCTCACGCGTCGGCGCTTTACTCTGGTAAGCCAGGGTGCCGCCCGTGGTGGCGATGCTGAACATGATATTAGCGGTCTGCAAAGCCGGAGGCTGAGTCTGATAATCGCCATTTTTCCAGGCCGGATCGCGTTTGATGGATTCAATCAGCATGCGGCGCAGCATCCAGTTACGGCCCGACAGCGCATTGGGCTGTGACGCCATCGGCACCAGCGCATCCATCATGTCCGGGTATTTTTGCCCCCACAGCCAGGTGTGCATGCCCCCCATGGAGTAGCCCATGACCAGACGCAAATGTTTGATGCCCAACGCTTCCGTCACCAGTCGATATTGTGCCAGCACCATATCATCGTAGTTATATTGCGGGAATTGCGTGCGCAAACCGTCGGAGGGTTTGGAGGATTTCCCCGATCCGATACTTTCGGGAATGATAATAAAGTGTTTCGTCACATCCAGCGGTTGGCCCGGCCCAAATAACTCGCCGCCAAATCCGTCCGCCAGCAGCGCGCTGACCGGCTGATTGGTGCCGTGCAACAGCAGCACCGCAGGCTTACTACGGTCACCCAACGTGTAGTAGTGCAGACGGAGGTCATTACGCGTTTCACCGGTATGAAAACGAAACTCGGCAGGCCGCCAATCGCCTTCCTGAGGCTGTAAGGGTTGTGCGTAAGCGAGGGGAGATAAAAACAGTAAAAACAGGCTAATCCAGCCTGACAACATGCGATGGGCCATACTACTCGTCATCCATAAGGGTAAATGGATTTCAATAATAATGTGTCCCAGGTCACATCCCAATATCGATCGCAGGCTAACCATTAAATAACAATAATATATTGTCATAAGGTAAATTTCTGGCGCATCCTACATAATCAGATAACAATCATAATGTTATGATTGAATAACGTGCAAAACGGCCATACCCGTACAATAACTGTGCCTAATCCATTAGGCAAGAAAAAATGCGCGGACAAAAAATCAACGCAGATAATTGGATCATGGTGAGGCTGCGCATGGCCAATGCCCGTTATCCCGGTATTGCACAAAAACCCTGTTCAATGGTATTACAGCGTAAGAAAATATCATCGTCCCCTATCAGTATAAGAGTAAGCACCATGACAACCGCCCTTCCCCTTTCTCTGCGGATGCGCCCCATTACCGCACAGGACAACGCTGCCATCGCGGCAGTGATCCGCCATGTTTCTGCGGAATTTGGCCTGACGGCAGATAAGGGATATACGGTCTCTGACCCCAATTTAGACAACCTGTTTCAGTTGTATAACCACCCAAACAGCGCCTACTGGGTCATTGAATACGAAGGAGAAGTGGTCGGCGGCGGCGGTGTCGCGCCCTTGCAGGAGGGAGAAGCTGACGTGTGTGAACTGCAAAAGATGTACTTTTTGCCGGTATTACGTGGCAAGGGACTGGCGCGCCAATTGGCGCTGCAAGCGCTCGATTTCGCCCGCCAGAAGGGATTCCGACGCTGCTATCTGGAAACCACCAGCACATTGACGCAGGCGATTGCGCTGTATCGCAAACTGGGGTTTGAACACATTCCGCACGCGATGGGCAACACCGGCCACGGTGACTGTGAAGTCACCATGCTAAAACAGCTCTAAAGCGGCGCGCCGAAGTTCACTTCGGCACGCCCGTGATACCAGAGAGGGATTAATGACGTTTGCCGTCATCGTCCTCATCATAGAAATCGTCGTCTTCGCCTTCTTCGCCTTCTTCACCCTCTTCGCCATCCGGATCCTCGAAGTAGGTGCCCCAACCGTCGTAATTGACGTTGTGACGTGCAGCCAGCTCGATTAACTGTTCTACCTGCTCATCGATCAGCTCGGCATTGAGCGCCATTTCGCTAATGGCATCACAACACATCAGCAGTTTGCCCTCTTCCACTTCCAGTTCTTCCGCATCCGTCACTTCGTAGCCCATTTTAAAGGCATCAACAGCGACCTTTTCCAACGCGTCAAAGTTTTCCGCCGAAAAGTGGTGTTCGATGGTGTACAGTGCGTCCGGATCGCTGCCATCATCCAGCAGTTCTTCGATAATCAGGCGCGTTTCTTCCCGTTGTTCGTCCAGTAAATCGCGGTTTGCCATGTGTCTGTCCCCCGTTAATCTCTACGTTATTACCGTATTCTCCCACACCCCCGACGCCCTCTCCACCATAAAGTTTGACGTCGCCCCTTGAAATTGAATAATTACACATATAAAGTGAATTTTAATTCAACCAACAGCGTTGAGCCACATGGAGATAACTACAATGAACTCGTTTCACCAGCGTCACTTCTTAAGATTAATGGATTTTTCCCCCGCTGAGATCGGCGTACTGTTAACCTTATCTGCCCAACTGAAAGCCGGCAAAAAGAACGGCACCGAAAAACGCTACCTGCAAAATAAAAACATCGCACTCATCTTCGAAAAAGATTCGACCCGTACTCGTTGCTCTTTCGAAGTTGCTGCATACGATCAGGGAGCGCGCGTCACGTATCTCGGCCCAAGCGGCAGCCAGATCGGTCATAAAGAGTCAATGAAGGATACCGCCCGCGTGCTGGGCAGAATTTATGACGGCATCCAATACCGTGGTTACGGCCAGGCGCTGGTGGAAACGCTGGCCGAGTACGCCGGTGTTCCGGTATGGAACGGGCTGACCAACGAGTTTCACCCGACACAACTGCTGGCGGATTTACTGACCATGCAGGAGCATCTGCCTGAGCGCGCCTTTAGCGACATGACGCTGGTCTACGCGGGCGATGCGCGCAACAACATGGGCAACACCATGCTGGAAGCCGCTGCGTTAACCGGTTTGGATCTGCGGCTGGTCGCGCCCAAAGCCTGCTGGCCCGATGCCAATCTGGTGGCCGAGTGCCGCGCTGCTGCCGAGATGACCGGCGGAAAAATCACGCTGACGGAAGATATCGCCGCAGGCGTGGCCGGTGCGGATTTCATCTACACCGACGTGTGGGTTTCCATGGGAGAAGCCAAAGAGGTGTGGCAGGAGCGGATTGCGCTGCTCAAACCCTATCAGGTCAATATGGCGATGCTCGCCGCCACCGGTAACCCGCAGGTGAAATTCTTGCACTGTCTGCCCGCGTTCCATGACGATCACACCACCATCGGCAAGCAAATGGCCGAGCAGTACGGTTTGCACGGCGGCATGGAAGTGACCGATGAGGTGTTTGAATCGGCACACAGCATTGTGTTCGATCAGGCAGAAAACCGCATGCACACCATCAAAGCGGTGATGGTTGCCACGCTCGGTCAGGAATAAGGGCCGCACTCCGCGCCATGCTCAGCGCCTGGCGACGGAGTCTCGGATAACCAAACGTCCTTGATGTTGGCAAGGCGGGATCGGCATGGCATCGCCTTCTGACGCCGCCACCAGGCGACCAATCGCATCCTGAATCATGGCAGCAATCGGCACATGCACCGTGGTTAAGGCGGGAGAAAAGTAGCGCCCAATCAGCATGTCATCAAACCCCGCCAACGACATATCCTGCGGCACCCGTTTTCCGGCATCGAGAAACACCTTGGCTGCGCCAATCGCCATATCATCATTGGCCGCCAGCACACAGGTGACGTCCACATTGCGCGCCAACAGCGTTTGAGCGGCGCGATAGCCGCTTTCCGGCGTCCAGTCCCCTTCCAGACGTAGCGCCTCATTATGTGCGATGCCCGCCGCCTTTAACGTATCAAGGAACCCGGCAAGCCGCTGTTCACCTGACGGGGAACCGGGCAGCCCGGCAATAAAAGCGATGCGCCTATGCCCCTGATCGAGCAGATATTGCGTCATCAGTTGGCTGCTGTGGTAATGCTCGATATAGACCGCGTGATTCTGGTGATGAGGCAGCTTACGGTTAATCACGATGATCGGCGTCTCATGCTGCTCGATCAGCGTTTCCAGCGCTTCTGCCGATAAGAATTTGGGATAGACAATAATGGCTTCGCAACGCAGTGCCAGCAGCATGCCGATGGCATTGCGCTCGTCCTGCGCGCTGTTTTTACCATCCGCCAGAATCAGCTGGCGCTGATGCTTTTCACTGCATGACGCCGCCTGATAGGTCATTTCGGAAAAAAACGGTCCCTGATACAGAGAGTTGGTGATCACCAAACCAATCGAGTTGGTTTTGCGGGTGGCGAGCTGACGGGCCAGCAGGTTTGGACTGAATCCGGTTTCCTCGATGGCGCGAAACACGCGCTGCCGCATATCTTCACGTACCACGTTTTTGCCGTTAAGTACGCGAGATACCGTCGCTTTAGAGACGCCCGCCTTTTTCGCCACATCCTGTATCGTAACCATTTTTACTCCTTCCTTAGGGCGCGCGCAGTCACGGCGAGGCCATCATCAACTGTCAGCGAGGAGGCAGCACAACCGCGCTCCCCTCATTACGCGATAAGCACAAACCGCTGCATCACTGAACGGGACGATATTTATATAGGTGATTATGGATGAATATATGAAGGGGGATCAATTATCCCGATGACGCACCGTGCGCGGCACCGAACGTCCTCGGCGTCGCGCGCGGTAGCAAGATTACAGCACCAGTGACGCGTCGATCTTCACGACGGCTTTGCGCACGCGTGCAGGTTCACCCACAGCACACAGCGGCTTGTGGACTTCGCCTGGGAAGAAGACAACAAAATCACCCGGTTGCATGACAAAGGTTTTTTCCTGCTCACCGGCAGACAAAAACGCGATGTCTTTATCCGCCAACCAGTCGGTGTCAGGCGTGCCTGCCGGCAGGTTGCTGAAAGTCATGCCTTCAACGCCGTTGAGCACAATCTGAATATCCAGATATTTGGCATGGTATTCAGCGCGACGTTGTTCAAACGCTTCAGTGCTGTCATTGGAAACCAGCACAAACACGTTGTTGCCATCGACATCGTGCTTGCCCAGCGGGGTATCAGCCGTAATATTGGCTTTTACGTACTCGATCGCGTCGCGCAGTTTGGCAGGCAGATAAGGAACCAATTCAAGCTGGTGGATATTCCCGGTGATCATAGTAAATCCTCTCGTGAAAAGTAAAACGTCGTTTTAGCGAACTTTATACTCCGCCATAGGCATTCTCGCTAGTCTACAGTGGCAAAAGTGCTACCTATCCCCTTTATTTTCATTGGTCGAACGCGTAAGGTTTTCTCTAAGCAACCGATTGCCAATGCCTAAAAATGCGACTATTGCGCATAAATTAGCGCTTGAAATAGCAAATCTCGCGCGTATAATGCGCCACAATTTGCCAGGAGGAACCATGTGCGCTTGCCTCACCACATGCTGTATTTATCACGCTGCTGACCCCTTTTTTCGTCAGCGCGCCGCCTCTTTTCCGGCAATCACCGATCGTTTAAAAAAAGCCCCTCGTTGAAGGGGCTTTTTTTTGCCTGTTATACCGGGCGAACCTCGTCGGCCGACAGCGGTAGGACGAGAGAAAAATGTTTCAGGGCTAACCGTTGGGAGAAAAGCAAACATGGTCAATCCGCTTTATCAAAAACACATCATCTCGATTAACGACCTCACCCGCGAAGATTTGGAGCTGGCGTTGCAGGTAGCCGCTAGCCTGAAGGCCAAACCGCAGCCGGAGTTGTTAAAACATAAAGTGATCGCCAGCTGTTTCTTTGAGGCCTCGACGCGCACCCGGCTCTCTTTTGAGACCGCGATGCACCGTCTGGGGGCCTCCGTGGTCGGTTTTGCTGACAGCAATAACACGTCACTCGGCAAGAAGGGCGAGACGCTGGCGGATACCATTTCGGTTATCGGCCACTATGTCGATGCCATCGTAATGCGCCATCCGCAGGAAGGCGCCGCGCGTCTTGCCACCGAGTTCTCCGGTGGCATTCCGGTGCTCAACGCCGGAGACGGTGCCAACCAGCACCCGACGCAAACCCTGCTCGACCTGTTCACCATTCAGGAAACCCAGGGACGCTTGAATAACATCAATATTGCCATGGTCGGTGACCTGAAATACGGTCGCACCGTGCACTCCCTGACGCAGGCGCTGGCGAAATTCGACGGCAACCGCTTCTACTTTATCGCGCCCGACGCACTGGCGATGCCGGATTACATTCTGGCGATGCTGGAAGAGAAGAACATCACCTACAGTCTGCACACCAGCATTGAAGAGGTGGTGTCGGAGCTGGATATTCTGTACATGACCCGCGTACAGAAAGAGCGGCTGGACCCGTCCGAATACATCAATATCAAATCGCAGTTTGTGCTGCGCGCCGCCGATCTGGAAACAGCCCGCGACAACCTGAAAGTACTGCATCCGCTGCCGCGCGTGGATGAGATAACGACGGATGTCGACAGCACGCCTTACGCCTATTACTTCCAACAGGCAGGCAACGGCATCTTTGCACGTCAGGCGCTGCTGGCGCTGGTATTAAATCGCGAACTGGTTCTGTGAGAGGGGAAAGCATCATGACTCAGGATAATAAATTACAGGTTGAAGCCATCAAACGCGGCACCGTTATCGACCATATCCCGGCGCAGGTGGGCTTCAAGCTGCTGACGCTGTTCAAGCTGACCGCCACCGACCAGCGCATCACCATCGGGCTGAACCTGCCTTCCAATCATCTGGGGCGCAAGGATCTGATCAAGATAGAAAATATCTTCCTGACAGAGCAGCAGGCCAACCAGTTGGCGATCTACGCCCCGCAGGCCACGGTAAACCAGATTGATGACTACGCGGTGGTACGCAAACTGGTGCCCAGCCTGCCGGAACGTATTGATGGCGTGCTGACCTGCCCGAACAGCAACTGCATCAGCCGCAGTGAACCGGTCACCTCATCGTTCAGCGTCAAGCAACGCGATGGCGATGCGCACCTCAAGTGCAAATACTGCGAGAAAGAGTTTGAACGCCAGGCTGTGCTGGCTGACCGCTAAGCCACTGTGCGGCGCTGGTTCATCAATACCATTGCCTGCGCCGCGCTTTTCTGAATAATGGTAAGCTGTCTCCCGCCCGGCGCAGGCCCGGTGGGAATTGTCCCTTCGAAAATAGCCATGTCGAAATCCAGGAGAAGCCATGTCACGTAGCATCAGTACGGAACACGCCCCAGCCGCTATCGGCCCTTATGTACAAGGTGTCGATCTGGGCAGCATGATCATCACTTCCGGTCAGATTCCGGTAAACCCGAAAAGCGGCCTGATTGCCGAGGACATCGTCGCACAAACGCGCCAGTCTCTTGAAAACGTGCAGGCCATTGTGGAAGCGGCAGGCCTGAAAGTCGCCGACATCGTGAAAACCACGGTTTTTGTGAAAGACCTGCAAGACTTTGCCACCGTTAACGCCACTTACGAAGCCTTCTTTACTCTGCATCAGGCACCGTTCCCGGCGCGCTCCTGCGTAGAAGTGGCGCGTCTGCCGAAAGATGTGAAGATCGAAATCGAAGCCATCGCGGTACGCCGCTAAGCGCACTCGGGGCTATACCCTCGCCCCGTCAGACTGATGAAAAAGCTCGTTATTAGGTGAAGTGCGGCGATGGGGTCGTAGCGGCGTAAGCCGCCGGAGCGCCCCTCGTCGTGATTCACCGGGAAACACGGACACACCCAGCGATATAATTGCCCCGCTTATTGTTATTTCCCTACGTTTATTATGCTTTTTTGTTCGTAATTTGCCTTATGGCGCAGAGATAAAAAACTACTAATCAAATCAATACATTATTTTTATTTCGCTCAACGGCATTGCACACCCTTTCTACGCTGCTCGAAATTCTTTGTTCCAGGTCAATAAATCGCGAATTTCTTTTCACCCAAAACTACATATAGTGTCTATCATAATTACAGACACTACATGTAGTACTTATCCACAATATCATCCACAACCCCCCGCAGCCCTTGTCCGCTGCGGATTCCGCTTGTGGACAACTCTGAGGAACGAACGTTGAAACCAGTAGTGATTAAACGGGACGGTTGCCAGGTGCCTTTTGATGAGATGCTCATCAAGCAGGCGGTCGAACGTGCTGCGCATGCGGCAGGAGTTGATGATACAGATTACTGTGCAACCGTGGCCTGTGCGGTCGCTCAACAAATGCAAGGGAAAGCACGTGTCGATATCCGTGATATCCAGGACGCTGTCGAAAACCTGCTGATGTCTGGCCAGTATAAGCAGCTTGCACGTACCTACATTGAGTACCGTCACGATCGTGATGTCGCCCGCGAACAGCGTGGCCGTTTGAATCAGGAAATTCGCGGTCTGGTTGAACAGAGCAACATGGCCCTGCTCAACGAGAACGCCAACAAAGACAGTAAAGTGATCCCCACCCAGCGCGACCTGCTGGCCGGGATCGTTGCCAAGCACTATGCCAAGCAGCATATCCTGCCGCGCGACGTGGTGCTTGCCCATGAGCGCGGTGAAATTCACTACCACGATCTGGACTACTCCCCGTTCTTCCCGATGTTCAACTGTATGCTGATCGATCTGGAAGGCATGTTGACCAAAGGGTTCAAGATGGGTAATGCGGAGATTGAGCCGCCGAAATCCATCTCAACCGCCACGGCCGTGACCGCCCAAATCATCGCGCAGGTCGCAAGCCACATTTACGGCGGCACCACCATTAACCGTATCGATGAGATTCTGGCACCGTTCGTTACCGCCAGCCATAAAAAGCACCGGGAAACCGCCGATGAGTGGCACATTCCCGATGCAGACGCCTATGCGCTGTCTCGTACCGAAAAAGAGTGCTACGACGCTTTCCAGTCGCTGGAATATGAAGTCAATACGCTGCACACCGCCAATGGTCAAACGCCGTTTGTCACCTTTGGTTTCGGCCTAGGTATCAGTTGGGAATCGCGCCTGATTCAGCAGTCCATCCTGCGCAACCGCATTGCCGGCCTGGGCAAAAACCGTAAAACCGCGGTGTTCCCCAAACTGGTGTTTGCTATCCGCGACGGTGTCAATCACAAGGCTGCCGATCCGAACTATGACATCAAGCAACTGGCACTGGATTGCGCCAGCAAGCGGATGTACCCGGATATCCTCAACTACGATCAGGTGGTTAAGGTTACCGGCTCGTTTAAAACGCCAATGGGCTGCCGCAGCTTCCTCGGGGTGTATGAGGAAGAGGGCAAGCAGATCCACGATGGCCGTAACAACCTCGGGGTAATCAGCCTCAACCTGCCACGCATCGCGCTGGAGGCCGAGCACAACGAAGAGCGCTTCTGGAACCTGCTGGATAATCGTCTGCAACTGGCGAAAAAAGCGCTGATGACGCGTATCGCTCGTTTGGAAAACGTCAAAGCTCGCGTTGCACCGATCCTGTATATGGAAGGAGCCTGCGGCGTACGTCTGAAAGCGGACGACAACGTCGCTGAAATCTTCAAAAACGGCCGGGCGTCTATTTCACTGGGCTATATCGGGGTTCATGAAACCGTTAATGCCCTGTTCGGCAACCAGACACACGTGTTCGACAATGAACAACTGCGTGAAAAGGCGGTCGCCATCGTCGCGCGCCTGAAAGCGGCAACCGAGCAGTGGAAAGAGGAAACGGGTTACGGTTTCAGCCTTTACAGTACGCCGAGTGAAAACCTGTGTGACCGTTTCTGCCGTATCGACACCGCTGAATTTGGCGTGGTACCGGGCGTAACGGATAAAGGTTACTACACCAACAGCTTCCACCTGGACGTGGAGAAGAAGGTGAATCCTTACCAGAAGATCGATTTTGAGATGCCCTACCCACCGCTGGCAAACGGAGGCTTCATTTGCTACGGCGAGTACCCGAACCTGCAACATAACCTCAAAGCGCTGGAAGACGTCTGGGATTACAGCTACAGCCGTGTGCCCTATTACGGCACCAATACGCCGATCGATGAGTGTTACGAGTGCGGCTTCACCGGTGAGTTTGAGTGCACCAGCAAAGGCTTTACCTGTCCGAAATGCGGCAATCACGACTCCGCTCGCGTATCCGTGACGCGCCGGGTGTGCGGCTATCTGGGCAGCCCGGATGCACGTCCGTTCAACGCCGGGAAGCAGGAAGAGGTTAAACGCCGGATCAAGCACCTCGGCAATGGTCAACTGGGCTAACCAGCCCACGCCGTGCCTGACGGCCGCAGGGATGCGGCCAGCTTTGCACGTTTACCGGCGTCAACGGACGCCGGATCTCGTCTATTCAACAAACCATTACCCAGCAAACAATGCCATACCATGAATTATCATCAGTATTACCCGGTTGACGTGGTCAACGGGCCCGGCACGCGCTGTACGCTGTTTGTTTCGGGCTGCGTGCATCAATGCCCAGGTTGCTACAACAAAAGCACCTGGCGGCTCAATTCCGGCCAGCCGTTTACTCAGGCGCTGGAAGACCAGATCATTGCCGATTTACAGGATACGCAGATTCCGCGCCAGGGCTTGACGCTTTCCGGTGGCGATCCGCTCCATCCGCAAAACGTACCGGACGTGCTGCGCCTGGTGGAGCGCATTCGCGCCGAATGCCCCGGAAAAGATATCTGGATGTGGACCGGCTACCTGCTGGCTGAACTCACGCCCGAGCAACAACGGGTCGTGGCGCTCATCAACGTGTTGGTGGACGGAAAATTTGTACAGGATCTCAAGGATCCTGCGTTAATCTGGCGTGGCAGCAGCAATCAGGTCATCCACCGTTTGCGGTGACAGTCGCAGGCTTAACTGAGCAGATCCGGCGCAAGCGGCGGACTGCCCCAGGCGCGCAGTTCCTCAGCTTCGAGCACCGTCACACTGGCTTTTGGCTCCGGTGAAAAGGCGTGATTCATCAGTGCCCTCGCCACCGCTTTACCTTCGATCGCTCGCCATTTAGCAGGCAGCCACTTGAGCAGCGGAGCGGAAAAGTGTTCCAGCGGCCGTCGCGTTGCCCGCTCGCCCAACAGCAGTGAAGGGCGTACCAGCGTCAAATGCCGCCATCCTTGCTGACGTAGCGCCGCTTCCATCTCACCTTTGGTGCGCGAATAGAAAAACGGTGACGTCGCATTGGCGCTCATGGCGCTCACCGTGAGCAGGTGTGTGGCGCCCAGCGCCTTGGCCTGCGCGGCACTGTCGACCACCAGCGTATAGTCAACAAAGCGAAACGCTTGCTTGCTGCCTGCCTGTTTGCGCGTGGTTCCCAGGCAGCAAAACACAATATCGACCGGCTCATGCCATTGCGCCAGCGCAACGCGCACATCCTCATGACAAGGATTGACCAGTTTGTCCTGCGCGGGCAGCGGCCTGCGCGTGGGCGCATAGATAACCTCTACCCGGCTATTGGCTTGCAGCAGCTTCAGCAGTTCCTGCCCAATCAATCCTGTCGCGCCTAGCAGCAATACTCGACTCATGGCTCCTCCTGTTGCCAGATTCATTCAGTTATCCGTCGTTTTGTTCATCGCGGTACCAATAGCGTTTGGTGCCAAACCCCAATGTATTGTCCGTCATCTTCAAGATATCAACTCGCAAGCGCCAAACAGGTGAGGTGGCCCCTCGGGCGATGGGAAAACGCTGCGTGTAGCGCTCACGGGCCGCCACGGCGTCTTCGCCCTGAAGTGATATTGCCTGACCGCTGAACTGAACGCCTTTGATCAGCATGACGGTTTTGGGTTGGCCCGCAATGGTCCCGGCAACCTCCGGGTAGCGCAGCATCATTTCACCGTGGCGCGTCGAGGTTTCTGTCATGATGTAGAAGGCGACCTCATTTTCGTCATAAGTATAGAAGCAGCTCGCACACCATAATTCTGAATTTCCCCCTACGCATAACGTCAACACATGCAGCTTTTTCATATAGCGGGAAATAATAGACAGCTCATTTCCTTTGCTCATCAGGCTTCTCCTGGTGCTATGACACGCATCACACACCCGCGCACGTTAAAACAAAAATCAGAATATTACGCATTACCGATTCCACCGCTATATTCCCTGTGCCATGCATGATTGCACGGTAAAACCTTATCGTGGTTCGATAAGTAACTCGTAGCCTCTCATAATGCGTCATGGCGATGAAAAATCAACCTGTTGTAACCATTACACCGTGCGGTGATGCAAACAGGCAGCGTCATCGATGCCGAAAGCGTAGGCCGTGTATTCAGGATAAAAAGCCCGTGTGAAATCGTGCATGACGGATGCTGGTTGCCGACGGCACACTTTACACGATGCGCTGGGGGGAGAGTTTGACGTTGGTAGGATTATACGGGGACACCGGACGCACAGGAGCAATATACGCGTTTTACCTGAGCGCGCAGGGTGACAGGCCGTCCCGCCAGAAGCGCGGGACGGTACAGGCAATTATTTACCCGCTGACTCCATACCCACCAACCCGACTTTCAGATAGCCCGCCTTACGCAAGGTATCCATCACTCGCATCATGGTTTCATAGTCCACGGTTTTATCTGCCTGGAAGAAGATGGTGGTCTCTTTGTTGGCACTCGTTTGTTCATCCAACAGCGTGGTGAGCCCGGTCTCGCTCACCGCAATATCACCCACATACAGCTGTTTGTCCGCTTTCACCGTCAAATAGACCGGCTTTTCCGGGCGGGGTTGCGGCACCGCAGTGGATGCCGGCAAGTCGACACGAATATCGACGGTCGCCAGCGGCGCTGCCACCATAAAGATGATCAACAGCACCAGCATCACGTCAATGAACGGCGTGACGTTGATGTCATGCATCTCGTTGTCACTGCTCGTATCATCGTGCAAATGCATCGCCATAACTTAACCCACCCGCAGTTTTTGATTAGCTGCAGTCAAACGGTTACCGTTACTCGCGGCCACATCCAAATCGCGGCTCACCAGCAGCAGCACCTGTGCCGCCACATCACCCATCAGCGCTTTATAGCTGCCAATCCCGCGAGCGAACACGTTATAAATCACCACTGCCGGGATGGCGGCGACCAGACCAACCGCGGTGGCCAACAGGGCCTCGGCGATCCCCGGCGCGACCACGGCCAGGTTGGTGGTTTGCGTTTGTGCGATGCCGATAAAGCTGTTCATGATGCCCCAGACCGTACCGAACAGCCCGACGAAGGGTGCCACCGCCCCGACCGTTGCCAAATAGCCGTTACCGCGCCCCATATGGCGACCGGCAGCCGCCACGCGGCGCTCCAGACGGAAAGCGGTACGCTCTTTGATGCCATTATTGTCATCAGAACGGGCAGAAAGGGTTAATTCATTTTGCGCATCGGCCAGCAATATCGCCGCGGTGCTGTCGGCTTTGAAGGCCTCAACGACATCCGCAGCGTCATCTAAGGTGCGTGCCTGTTCCAACGCCGCGTATTCGCGACGCAGGCGACGTTTGGCACCCAGCAGTTCGACGCTTTTACCAAAGAAGATCGCCCAGGTAATCACGGAAGCTAGCAGCAAACCGATCATCACGGATTTCACCACCAGATCCGCATGCTGATACATGCCCCAGACGGAAAGATCGGTTTTCATGATATTGCCTGCACTGCCTTGCGGCAGAGCCAACGGCGATGCAGGCACCGCAGCAGCCCCTGCGACAGCGGGTTCAGCCGCCAAAGGCGTCGATGCCGTAGCGGCAGCCTGTGGTGCGCTGGCGGCAGCGGCGTTGGCAACAGGCGTAGAGGCCGGTGCCGCAAACGCATTTCCACTTAGTCCTGCTGACGTGACCAGCCCCGCCGTTAAAACCAGAGCCGTCAACATGCTACGGGAAAATGCGCTGAACGCGCCGCGTTGTGTAAGCCAGGCGGGCAATGCCTGGGAAAAAATATGACCGACAGCCGTTTTCACGCTGTGCCTCCACCTATACCAATGAATAGTACAACACCAATGAATAGTGCAACGAATCGACGGGAAATGATATCAAACTGAGCACGAATTGATAGTAGTTCTCATTAGTATTTATGCTTTTTGAGCACAAAAAACCCTAATATCCATAAGGGAAAACACTGATTTGGCATGACGACTTCGCGGGTCTGCCAATTTGCCAGCCCAGGAACAACAAAAGTCGCGTTCTGTGATCGACTTTGAGTTATTACACCATTGTTGAGTAAACATCGATAAGTTGTCTTACAGGAAAGACCTTATCAGAAATAATTAATGGCACTAAAAACAATACTATAGACATTCAAATGACACGTAAGAAATCAATTACCATCAATTGTTTCATTCAGTTACCTATATTGCGCTTTTGTGATACGAGTCATTCCGCAAAGTGGTATAATAGGTTAGTTTACCCTTGAATATGAGGGGAAATTATTTTGACTTAATTTTTTAATTCTCTTCATTACGCACCGGGTTTTATTTATAGAACAATAATAGTCGTACCACGAATATATCCTCGAGACTTCTGGAGACCCGAATGAAGCTATCCAAAACACTGATAGGCATCTGCCTAAGCTCCGCCACGCTGTTTATGAGTTATTCAGCCAGCGCATTGCAAATCAAAGCATCCGATGTTCACCCCGAAGGCTATCCCAATGTGGTAGCCGTACAAAAAATGGGAGAGAAATTAAAGGCCGCCACGGATGGAAAACTGGAAATAAAAACCTTTCCAGGCGGGGTATTAGGCGATGAGAAGCAAATGATTGAGCAGGCGCAACTGGGTGCCATCGATATTATTCGCGTCTCCATGACCCCGGTTGCTGCCATTTTGCCAGAAATCGAAGTGTTTACCCTGCCCTATATTTTCCGTGATGAAGATCATATGCACAAAGTGCTGGACGGGAAAATTGGTCAGGAAATTGGTGACAAGATTACCAATAACAGTAAATCCAAGCTGGTGTTCCTTGGCTGGATGGATGCCGGTACGCGCAACCTGATCACCAAAGCCCCGGTCGCCAAACCGGAAGACCTCAAAGGCATGAAGATTCGGGTACAGAGCAGCCCGGTCGCGCTGGCCACGCTGAAAGCCATGGGAGCGAACTCTATCGCCATGGGAACCAGTGAAGTGTTCAGCGGTATGCAAACCGGTGTCATCGATGGCACGGAAAACAATCCGCCCACCTTCGTCGCGCACAACTACATGCCGGTCGCCAAAAACTTTACCTGGAGCCGTCATTTTATTATTCCTGAACTGTTCCTCTATTCAAAAACCAAATGGGATAAACTCACTAAAGATCAACAGGAATTGATTCTTAAATTAGCCAAAGAAGCGCAAATGGAACAGCGTGAATTGTGGAATGCCTATAACCAGCAGTCATTGGATAAAATGAAGGCCGGCGGCGTGAATTTCTACGACATTGATACCGATTACTATTACAAAGCGACACAACCGGTACGCGATCAGTTTGGTGCGAAATACCAGGATCTGATCAAGGCTGTGGCAGACGTGAAATAGTCTACCGTTAATAATGCGGGCTGGTTTAGCACTGGCCCGCCCATTATCCCTAATAGCATAAGTTACCCCGGCAGACATTATTACGTTGCACAGTCTGAGTTTTGTCATGAGCTAAAGGCGCGGACGATATCCCAATAATGGCACAGGATAATGGCGCAGGGTCGTACAGGTGGAAGCAATGGGTCGTATTTATATTTCTGCAATGGATATTCTCTATCTGATTGCCATGTGGGTTTCCGGGCTAACGTTATTGGTCATGACACTGATCATTCCGGTTGGCATTTTCGCACGCTATGTATTGAACTCCGCGCTCTCCTGGCCGGAGCCGGTTGCCATTATCTGCATGGTAACCTTTACCTTTGTCGGTGCCGCCGTCAGTTACCGCGCCTGTTCGCATATTGCCGTGAGCATGGTGACCGATCGTCTGCCTGAGAGCGGCAAGCGCGTGTGCAGTTTTCTCACCAACATGCTGATGCTACTGATCAGCGGATTTATCCTCTATTACAGCACGCAACTTTGCATCGAACTGTGGGAACAGCCCGTGGCTGAATTTCCGGTACTGACAGCCGGCGAGACCTATCTGCCGCTGCCGATCGGCTCTTTGATCACACTGCTGTTTATTGTCGAAAGAATATGCTTTGGTCCGCAGGATAAACGTCCTGTCGTGATGCTGGGCAGCGCTTAATCCGGAGGCATTACCATGGATGCATTTATTTTAGTTGCCGCGCTGGCGGTGCTGCTCGCCGTTGGCGTACCCGTGGCCTACGCCGTGGGTCTTAGCGCCATTGTCGGTGCGTTCTGGATCGATCTGCCGCTTGAAGCGGTGATGATCCAGATAACCAATGGGGTGAACAAATTCTCCCTGTTGGCCATTCCGTTCTTTATTCTGGCTGGTGCCATCATGGCGGAAGGCGGTATTGCCCGCCGGTTGGTGAACTTCGCCTATATCTTTGTGGGCTTTATTCGAGGCGGCCTGTCGCTGGTAAATATTGTGGCCTCCACCTTCTTTGGTGCCATCTCAGGTTCCTCGGTTGCCGACACCGCCTCCATCGGCTCAGTGATGATTCCTGAAATGGAGAAAAAAGGGTATCCGCGTGATTTTGCCGCCGCAGTGACCGCCAGCGGTTCGGTACAGGCCATCCTCACGCCGCCTAGCCATAACTCGGTCATCTACTCGCTGGCCACCGGCGGCACGGTATCCATCGCCTCACTGTTTATCGCCGGTATCATGCCAGGCCTGCTGCTGAGCTTTACCATTATGGTGATGTGCGTGGGCTTTGCCCATAAACGCGGTTATCCCAAAGGTGAGCGGGTGCCTTTCAAACAGGCGCTTAAAATCTTTGTTGATACGCTGTGGGGCCTGATGACCGTGGTCATCATCATGGGCGGGATTCTTTCGGGGATCTTCACCGCCACCGAATCTGCGGCTATCGCCTGCGTGTGGTCCTTCTTCGTCACCATGTTTATCTACAGAGACTACACCTGGGCAGAGCTGCCGAAGCTGATGTACCGCACGGTAAAAACCGTCACCATCGTGATGATCCTGATCGGTTTTGCTGCGGCTTTCGGTGCCATCATGACCTACATGCAGTTACCGAGTCGCATTACCGAATTCTTCACGTCTATCTCGGATAACAAGTACGTCATTCTGATGTGGATCAACATCATGTTGCTGTTGGTCGGCACGCTGATGGATATGGCCCCGCTGATCCTGATCCTGACGCCGGTACTGTTACCTGTCGCCATTTCACTCGGGGTCGATCCGGTGCATTTCGGCATGATCATGCTGGTTAACCTGGGGATTGGTTTGATCACCCCGCCGGTTGGCTCCGTGCTGTTTGTCGCCAGTGCCGTGAGCAAACAGAAAATAGAGCAGGTGGTGAAGGCGATGGTGCCCTTCTACTGCGGCCTGTTCTTCGTCTTGATGCTGGTCACCTACATTCCCGCCATTTCCCTGTGGCTGCCCAAGTTTTTCGGCGTTCATACCGGGTAACGCCGCCTCAATTGCGCCAGCCCTTCGTGCGAGACGGGCTGGCACTTCCCTGCTTTCTCCAGCATGACATCATTTCTGCCTCCTCAAAAACAGTGACTCTGACCGTTTTTCTCCCAGATGAAAAAAACGCAATCCCTCTCTTCTTCACACCATGCTAACGTAACCGCTTCCATTCTCTTTGGTGAAACAGACATGAGCAGCAAGAAAACAGCAACGACGCTGGTCTCAGCAGGACGCAGCAAAAAATACACTCAGGGATCGGTCAACAGCGTTATCCAACGCGCCTCATCGCTGATTTTTGAGACGGTTGCCGACAAGAAACAGGCCACCCTCAACCGGGCCAAAGGCGGCCTGTTTTACGGACGTCGCGGCACCCTGACCCACTTCTCATTGCAGGAAGCGATGACGGAGCTGGAAGGCGGCGCGGGCTGTGCGCTCTATCCGTGCGGCGCAGCGGCAATCTCTAATGCGATCCTCTCCTTTGTTTCAAGCGGTGATCATGTGCTGGTGACCGGTTCCGTCTACGAACCGACCCAGGCGTTCTGCGATAACGTGCTGAGTAAATTCAATGTCTCTACCCGCTACTTTGATCCGCTTATCGGTGCGGGTATTGCTGACCTGATTCAGGAAAACACCAAAGTGGTGTTCCTCGAATCTCCCGGTTCCATCACCATGGAAGTGCACGATGTGCCAGCCATCGTCAGCGCAGTGCGTCGCGTTAACCCCGATATCGTGATCATCATGGATAACACCTGGGCGGCGGGCATTCTGTTCAAAGCGCTTGAGTTCGATATCGATATCTCTGTGCAGTCCGGGACCAAATATATTGTCGGCCACTCCGATGCCATGCTGGGCACCGCCGTTGCCAACGCTCGCTGCTGGGATCAGTTGCGTGAGCACTCCTATCTGATGGGGCAGATGGTCGATGCCGACACCGCTTACGTCGCCAGCCGCGGTCTGCGCACCCTCGGGGTTCGCCTCAAGCAGCATCAGGAGAGCAGCCTGCGCATCGCCCACTGGCTCGCTGAACGGCCAGAAGTGGCGGTCGTCAACCACCCGGCGCTACCGAGCTGTAAAGGGCATGAGTTTTATCTCCGTGATTTCACCGGATGTAACGGATTGTTCTCCTTTGTGCTAAAGCAAAAGCTGAGCAAGGAGCAACTGTCCGACTATCTGGACAATTTTTCGCATTTCAGCATGGCCTATTCCTGGGGCGGTTTCGAATCCCTGATCCTGGCGAATCAGCCGGAGGATCTGGCCTCGATTCGTCCCGCTGGCGGCATCGATTTCACCGGCACACTTATTCGGTTACATATCGGGCTTGAAGACTGTGATGATCTGATCGATGATTTGACAGCCGGATTCAACAGAATTCACAAAGTGTGACGGCGATATCCCTTGATATGGCTGCGGTGGTGTGTGTAAAGCGTGTATGATGAACGGAATAAGTAAGACAAAAAAACCGCTTTACACGAATAACAGAGCTTATGTCTGTCGCCGAATGGCGTTCGTATTGGCGACACTAAGATCTTGGCCCTACGCTATTGCTTAGCGACACAGATTGATCCGTTCGACGTTTGTGCGAGCAGGGTTGTACTTTGGGCCCCTACACCTGGCAGGAAGTAATATGAGTGTGGTTCACGACATCATTCAGGCGCTGTGGCAACAAGATTTCAGTGCGTTGGCCGACCCCAATGTTATCTGGGTTATCTACGGCATTCTTTTCACGACCTTATTTCTGGAAAATGGCTTGCTGCCGGCCTCGTTTCTGCCGGGTGACAGCCTGCTACTGCTCACCGGGGCCATGATCGCCAAAGGCGTGATGAGCTTCGTGCCCACCATGTTACTGCTTACCATCGCGGCCAGTCTCGGCTGTTGGCTCAGTTACCTGCAAGGTCGCTGGCTAGGGGATACACGCCTCGTAAAAGGGTGGCTGCTGCAACTGCCAGCACACTATCACCAACGCGCCTACCATATGTTCCATCGTCATGGGCTGGTGGCATTGTTAGTGGGCCGCTTTCTGGCCTTTATCCGTACTCTATTGCCAACCATGGCAGGCATTTCTGGCCTCAACAGCCTGCGTTTTCAGATATTTAACTGGCTGAGCGGTTTCCTGTGGGTGTTTGGTATTGTCACACTGGGCTATGCCATTAGCCATGTACCCCTGGTCAAGCGTTATGAAGACCAGGTCATGACCGCCCTGATCATTCTTCCCATTGTGTTACTGATCAGTGGATTGATTGGCATGCTGGTGATGTTGTGGCACAGAAGGCGCTCCGCCGCCTAACGCAGGACCTCTCCAGGCTCTTTCAACGGTACCCGCTACCCTCTGATTTTCTTGATGTTACGTGCAAGAAAAGCAGGTACCGTTACCTCTCCTCACCGCTTTGCTGCTATTTTCGGCTAGACTTAACCGACATGTCCTGTCCATTACGAACAGGGTTGAAGGGATACCATTCATCACCGTATCCGGTGGCTGAACACTAACCGAGCCCTTGCCGACCTCGGCAGGGAGGATTCTCGAATAAAGGAGAATGACATGACGACGCAACCCATGATCAAACTGGCCGACGGCAACATCATGCCGCAGCTCGGCCTGGGCGTGTGGCAAGCGACACACGAACAAACAGTGGCTGCGGTGACCGATGCGCTACACACCGGCTACCGGGCCATTGATACTGCCGCGATTTACAAAAATGAAGCAGGCGTCGGAGAGGCGTTACAGTCCAGCACGCTGCCCCGCGATCAGCTGTTTATCACCACCAAACTGTGGAATACCGATCAGTCCGATCCGCAAAAAGCGCTGGAAGAGAGCTTACAAAAGCTGCGGCTGGATTTTGTCGATCTCTATCTGATCCACTGGCCAGTGCCGGATCAGGATACCTATGTTGACGCCTGGCGCGGCCTGCTGCGTTTGCAGGAGCAGGGACTGGTAAAAAGCATTGGCGTGAGCAATTTTCATCCACACCATCTACAACGCCTTAAAGCAGAAACCGGCGTATTCCCGGTCATAAATCAGGTTGAGCTACACCCTCTGTTCCAGCAGCGCCAATTACACGCCTGGAATGCCACGCACCAGATTCAAACCGAGTCGTGGAGTCCGCTGGCACAAGGGGGAGAAGGGGTATTCGAGCAACCGCTGATCCGTCAGCTCGCGCTGAAATACGGCAAAACGCCCGCACAGATTGTGATCCGCTGGCACCTGGATTCTGGTCTGGTGGTGATCCCCAAATCCGTTACCCCGACGCGCATCCGAGAAAATTTCGATGTGTTTGATTTCCGTCTCGACAAAGACGAACTGGGCGAGATCGCCAAGCTGGATGCGGGTAAACGGCTGGGACCAGACCCGGATGTGCCACGCACCACGTTTCCAACCAAAGATTAAACGCGCTTCCGCCACTGCCGGTGGCGGAAATTTTTTTTTTCCATGGCACTCGCCTTTCCCCCGAAGATTCCTATCAAATAACAATCAGAATTTTCCCCAACGTTAACAGAAACCAAACAAGCACTCCGCATCCGTTGATCGGGTATAAGCCCTACTCCATGCTTCATGGCGCAGTTCAGGCGTTCGTGTAATACCCAAAACCCTATGAATGATGGAGATGTTACCGATGAAAAATGCAATCAAATATCTGCTCTTGGCGAGCATATTGAGCCTTACCGCAGGCGTTAACGCGCACATAGGCAACGATCGGATGTATTTCAACGACCCGGCAACAGGTCCGGACGAGGGCTCCGCAGAGTGGGTACGCTGCCAGGCTCGCGGCGGTTGTCAATAATCTGACGAGACAGCCAGCCTCAACGACAATGAGGCTGGCTGAAATACGGCTTCAATCCGATATCTGTATTTCGTAGATATCACTGCGACAGTAAATTTCACAATATTCGAGCAAACCATTTTGCCCATTGTAGGTATGCTGGCGATAAAACAGCAGCGGCATGCCTGGCTGAATGTTTAACAAACGCGCGGTTTCAGCCTGACAGGCAATCGCCTTGATGCGCACCTTCTTTTTCGCCGGGAGAATCCCACGCTCCGCCCAGTATTGATAGAGCGAGTGCTCCAGAATCTCCGGTGCGGGCAACAGTGCCAGCGGGATCCATGTGGTTTCCAGCGACACAGGTTCACCGTTGATCAACCGCACTCGCCGTAGTTTGGTCACCCGCTCACCTTTCAAGGCAGGAACGCTGTTAGCAACCTCGTCCGGCAACAGCGTGGTGGTACGCTCCAGCCAGCGATTACCGGCAACACCTCCGGATTGCAACACCAGCTTGGTGAACCCGGCTTCTTCGTCATCCAGCGAATAGTCAAGGTGCTGGCTGATACGCGTTCCGACGCCCTGCTGGCGAACAATCAATCCCTTTTCTTCCAACAACGCCAAAGCGCGAGAGACCGTAACGCGAGAAATGTCCAACTGCTGCGCAATCGCGCGTTCAGCGGGAAAGAATTGCCCTGCCAGCGCTTTGTTCTGGTTGATGCCTTGCTCCAAAACCATCGCTAATTGCATATAGCGCGGTGCTGTAGAGGGTTGCTCAAGTGTGTGCCTGACCCAACGAAATAGCTCCTGCATAGTACGGCCTTATAGTGTTTTTTTGCGCCACGGGTAGCATCCCCCCGACAGGTGTCAGCATGGCAGGGGCACATTACCACGAGACAAGACTCAGGACTGGTATTGGTATCTCAATGGCATTTAATTGGACTTGCTTTTGTACTGTGGATTGTATACATTAAATACAGACGTGCCAACACCAGGGGGTCATTTAGTTGACCACAAAGCAGCGTCTCACGACACAGATCACAATAATGTCCTTGTTATTTAAGTAGATCGTGCGATGAGAACAGCGCTCAGAGCAGAAAATGTGAACTGAGCAGGTATGCCAGCCGTTGTTTCAATGGCATACGAAAGGACTTTTAGCAATACCAGGAAAATACGTAGCAAAAATGTCGTGCAGTGAAGAATATCATTAGAAATACAGCCATTAACATGAAATGGCATAAAGACAACACACAGCAATAAGCAGTACTTAGTGCCAGACACCTTAGGCACATAACAACACCTTTAACAGTCGTTTTATTTTGTCACTCGGTATCACTCGTTTCACCCACGCATGAACTGAGAAAAGGGGCGGTCATTCTATTTTGGCAGCCCCTTTATTTTTTCCTCACCAGCGCCACGCGCACTCCTCACACCACAGCTCAACAAACGCATTAAATTACTGTCTGTCCTGCCGTTCCGCTGCTATGTTTTAACATCGGACTCTCTTCGGCATGGCTGCCGTTATCAATAATCACTGCATGCCTGCCCTTTCCGCCACCCGCTTCATTAAGGCCAACAAGGAGCCGCCGTCATGGGTGAAACACAGCAGAATAAAACTTGGCAAGTTGAAAATACGGGAATTGATATTGTTCCTGCTGCGGAGCGCACAGGAAAACCGTTAGAACTGTTCTGGATTTGGTGTGCTGCGAATATTGGTATTCTTGGCATCGTTTATGGTGCCATTATCGTCTCGTTCGGATTATCGTTTATTCAGTCGCTGCTCGCCGCCATTGTGGGCGTCGCCAGCTTCGCACTGGTCGGATACACCTCGTTTGCCGGGCAAACGGGCCGCACCGCCACATTGACCTTGTCGCGTGCGGTGTTTGGCCTGAAGGGCAATATCGCCCCTACGGCTTTTGGCTGGTTTACCCTGATGGGCTGGGAAGCCGTTAACCTGACCACCGGCACGCTGACGCTGGTAGCCCTGTTTGAAGCCATCGGTTTTACCAGCAGCCCCACGCTGAACGCCATCTGCCTGATCCTGTTTGGCGGCCTGACCATTGTGGTGAGTATTCTGGGGCAAAACACCCTGATCCTGATGCAAAGCTGGATCACCAAAATCTTCGGCACCATGACGCTTATCGTCGTCGCTTATATCTTGTTCAACACCCCGTGGGGAGTGGTGCTGGCGATGCCTTCCGGCAGTTGGCTGACAGGCTTCCTGCCCGCAGTATCCGTGATTGCGGCAGGCACCGGGGTTGGCTGGGCCATCGCCGGGGCGGACTACAGCCGCTATCAAAACCCCACGACGTCGCGCGGCAGCGTCTTTTTTGCCGTGGTCGGCGGCTCGGCGTTACCGCTCGTCCTGCTGATGCTGGCAGGCATTTTACTGTCCGCCCAGCTACCGGAGTTAACCAGTTCGGCTAACCCTATCGCGCTTATCGGGACGGTGTTGCCGCCGTGGATGTCAGTGCCCTACCTGCTGACTGCCACGGCGGGTATCGTTACTATCGCGGTGCTCAGCCTCTATTCCGCCAGCCTGAACCTGCTGGCTATCGGCGTAAAACTGCGCCAGTCGGTGGCGGTTTCTCTGGATGCCGTGCTGGTGGTGGGCGTTGCTGTCTACGTCCTGTTTGTCTCGCAGGATTTTCTTTCGCCGTTTATCTCGTTTCTGATCTTTTGTGGTCTGTTTCTCGGCCCGTGGTCTGCGGTGTTTATTCTGGACTATATCTGCCTGCGCCAGCACCACGGCTACGATAACGATGCGCTGTTTGCCGTCAATGGCAAGAATAGCGGCATACGCTGGGTGCCGTTACTGTGCTGGCTGTTGGGCGCGTTTGCCGGGCTGATGGTGACCAGGACTGGCTTTATCGATGGCCCGTGGGCAACCGGTATCTTTGAAAACTCCAGCCTTGGGCTGTTCCTCTCCTTCGGCGTCAGCGGCGTGACGTATGGCCTCTATGTCATGCTACAGCCCAAGGAGAACCACTAATGCATGAAGAGAAAACGCTCCGACACGTGCTGGTGATCGGCGGTGCTTGCGGCGATATGCTGCTGGGCGTTCCACGTATGCCGCTCAGTGGCGAAGACGTGGAAGCCAAAGACAACGGGCTGCAAATCGGCGGTTGTGCCTTTAACGTAGCGCGCGCACTCACCCGCCTTGGCGCGTCGGTGCTCAACGGCATGCCGGTGGGCAACGGCACCTGGGGTAATGCGGTGGAAACCGCCATGAAAGCACTGCATCTGCCGGTGCTGATGCGCCATACCGATATGGACAATGGCTGGTGCTTGGCGCTGGCGGAGCCGGGCGGCGAACGCACGTTTATCAGTATCACTGGCTGTGAGGCCCACATCACCACTTCCATGCTGCACCACCTGCAACCCACCGCCGATACGCTGATTTATGTGAATGGCTACGAGTTGTTTGGTACTGGCGGTGCCGCACTGCGCGCCTGGGTTCTGGCGCAACCCCAGCAAAAGCTGATCGATTTCGGCCCTCGCTTACCGGGTATCCCGCCCGGCTTTATCACTGCGCTGTTTGGCAGTCGCACGCTATTGACGCTAAACCGTGACGAGGCGCGGCACCTGCTGGGCGAAGGCGATATTATCGCGCTGGCACAGCAGTACGCCGCGCGCAGCGGACTCACGTTAATTTGTCGACTGGATAAGGAAGGGGCATGGATTTGCCCACCGGACGCCGCGCCGCAAGCCGTGGCGCCGTATCCGGTCACAGTGGTAGACAGCATTGGTGCGGGCGATGCGCACTGTAGCGGGTTGCTGGCGGGCCTTTCTGCGGGCTGGCCGCTGACGCAGTCGGTCGATTTGGCTAATCGCGTTGCCGCCTGCATGGTTGCCGTTCAAGGCTCGTCACAGCCTCCCGACTGGAATACGCTAGACGACTATTTCCCCGACGCCGCTCCGCTGCCCGCCTTCCCCACGCGCTAAGCCACCAGCACGCTTATTCGGTACGCCCCGTTTGGGGCGTACCGCGGCTGGCGCGCCGAAACAGGGTCAGCAGAGTTTTCACCTGTTCATCCAGCGGTGCCAACGCCCGCCGGACAATCAGGTGCAGCGGCGTGGCACGGCGCGTGCCGTGCCCTAACGCCAGCGTTTTTAACATGCCCGACGCCAGCGGTGCGGTGATCCACTCTTCCGGTAACCAGCCATAACCGACCTGATGCATCACCGCTTCAATCGCCGATTCGACGGTGGAGAACGTCCAATATTCAGTGGCCGCCGTTACCGCCAAGGGCATGCTGTTTTCACGGGAAGCGATCCGCACCAGCGGATAGCGCAACAGCGTCTCTTCACGTAACGGCGCAGGCAGTTGATGCAACGGGTGATCGCGGTGCGCCACGGCAACAAAATCGATGTTCATCAGCCATTCGCCCCGTCCCATCATGTCTTCACGCCGCGTCAGTACCGCCACATCGGCATCAACGTCCCAGGATTGGTTCTCCAGTATCTCCGTCAGGTGGAGGTGAGTATCAGGGTGCAACTGCTGAAATTCACGTAAGATGGCAAACAGCGTCTCGCGGGGAAATACGTTATCGACCACCAGATCGAGACGCGTGCGCACCCCCTTTTTCAGCGTGGCCGCCTGCGTTTCCACATAATGAAAGGCATTGAGCAGCGGCCTGACCTGCGCCAGCAGCAGCGCGCCGGCAGGGGTTATCTCCGCTTTACGTCCTTTAGCCTCCAGCAATGCCACGCCGAGGCGCTCCTGAAGCAGCGCCAGATTGTAGCTTACCGAAGACTGGCTGCGATGCGTTGCCTGTGCCGCACGCGCAAAGCTGCCCAGCTCAATCACTTTATCCAGCAAGAACCATTGTTCCAGCGTTGTCTTGTGCATAATCAATCTACATTTTGGATGAATTAGATGGAAAATCAGCGTTATTAATTCATACAGTGACGCAATATGATCCTGACATCAAGAACAAAAGGAGCAGGACCATGAGTACATTTGATAAGCACGATCTCAGCGATTTTGTCGGCAAACATCTGGTTTATACCTACGATAATGGCTGGAACTATGAGATTTACGTGAAGAACGACCACACCTTGGATTACCGCATTCACAGCGGCATCGTCGCTAACCGTTGGGTCAAGGATCAGTTTGCCCACATCGTTCGCGTTGCCCACAGCGTCTATAAAATTTCCTGGACGGAACCGACCGGCACCGATGTCAGCCTGATCGTAAATCTGGGCGATCGCTTGTTCCACGGCACCATCTTCTTCCCCCGTTGGGTTATCAACGATCCGCAAAAAACCGTGTGCTTCCAAAACGATCATATCCCTACCATGGAAGCCTACCGCGCTGCGGGCCCGGCCTACCCAACGGAAGTGATCGACGAGTTTGCCACCATTACCTTTGTGCGTGATTGCGGCCCCGATAACGAGAGCGTGATCGCTTGCCCGGCCAGCGAACTGCCCGCCAATTTTCCTGATACTCTGAAGTAACCGATACCGCAGTACTCTAAGGAACGTCATGAAAATAAAACAGATTGCCTTGATTGGCGCGATGGTGGCAGGCATTGCCGCCACATCCGCCTACGCTGCCCCACAGCAACTCCCCGGCTACACACCCGGAGCTGAGGTCATTCAGATTGCCGCTACCCGCGGACAAATTGATACCATCAGCAATGTGATCTACAGCCAGATCAAAGGCCCACGTGCGGTACGTCAGTTGAGGATGTCGTTCCTCATCCCACGGACTGCCGCACCAAAACCGGCGATTGTCTATTTCCCCGGCGGTGGTTTTACCTCTGCCGATCATGAAAAATTTATCGAAATGCGCATGGCGCTTGCCCAGGCAGGCTTTGTGGTTGCCGCCGCAGAATATCGCACCGTGCCAGACACCTTTCCTGCACCGGTACAAGACGGTAAAGCCGCTGTGCGTTACCTGCGCGAACACGCCGCAGAATATGGCATCGATCCACAACGCATCGGCGTATTGGGCGACTCCGCTGGCGGCTATCTGGCGCAAATGCTGGGCGTAACCAACGGTGAAAAAGCCTTCGATAAAGGGGATTATCTCAACCAATCCTCGGATGTTCAGGCCGTGGTCACCCTCTATGGGCTCTCCAATCTGCTCAATATTGGTGCTGGCTTCCCGGAGAATATTCAGGAGGTGCATCGTTCGCCAGCCTCGACAGAAGCGCTGCTGGTACATGGTGCGGCCTTCCGCGATTTCCCCGGTGCAGCTATCGGCAAGGATGAGAAGAAAGCCCTCAACGCCAGCCCAATGGGGCACATTAACGGCAAAAAACCGCCGTTCCTGATCCTGCACGGCAGCGCGGATACGCTGGTTTCCCCGGTACAAAGTGCTCAATTGTTTAAGGCATTAAAGCAGGGCGGAAATCCGGCAGAGTATGTGTTACTGGAAGGGGCGAATCACGGCGATTTGCCGTGGTATCAAGAGCCGCTGATTCATCGCGTGGTGGAGTGGTTCAAACTGACGCTGAAGGTTTCTGCAACGCAACCCGCAGCGACAGCACAACAGAATCCAAACGCCAATCTGTAATGTGAAGCGTAAAGGGGGCCTACGCCCCCTTATAGTGCCGTTTTACTGCACCACCAGCTGTGCGGTGGAACCACGATCCGCCATCTCCAGCGTGTGGCTGTAGTAGAGGAATGGGAATGACGCCGATGACGATTGGGTGAAATAGACCAACAGTTCGGCGTCGCCATCCACCCACACCGTGTCTTTCCAGCCGCTCTGATCGGCAGCAGGAGCCGCGCCGTTAATGCTGCGCACCAGAAACATCGCCCCCTGAATATGGAACGGCTGCGGAGAATCAGCGTGAACGATCCAGCGTTCACAGCGCCCTTCCTGCGTCTGTACATCCGTGCGCGTCATATCCCACATCGCACCGTTAATCCCCGGCAGGCTATCGCCCAGACGAAACTCTCGCGTGCGGCTGATATTCGCGGGCAGCACAATATCCGTCAGCAAGCGGGCGGGAAGATTATTGGTCACCAGTGGCAACAGGCCGGTGGGTTTTAACGTCAGAATTTGCGTTGATACCAGGATGCTGGAGGGCTCAAACAAGCCGCGCAGACGTTCCATCAGGGTAGCCGCGTCGCCCGCCGTCAAGGTCACTTCACCGCCCTGAGACATATCAATCAGAATTTCACGGCGTTCACCCGGCGCGAGTGAAATCTGATTCAGCGCCAGCGGCAGAGGTAAAAAGCCCAAATCGCTGGCGATAAGGTACATCGGGCGACCGTCGCTCAGACGCATCACGTAACGGCGCGCATTCGACGCGTTCAGCAAGCGCAAGCGCACCCAACCGCGAGAGACTTCGACAAACGGTTCTTGCACGCCGTTCACCAGCAGCGTATCGCCGACGAAGCCCCCGCTGCTGGGCGGGTTGTAGACCGGCACGCCAAAGTTATCCAGGCGTTTGTCCTGAATAATCAGCGGAAAATCATCCACGCCGTAGTGATTGGGAATCGGCAGGCTCTTGCTGGTGCTGTCTTCCACCAACCAAAGTCCGGCCAGCCCCTGATAAACGTGCGGTGCCATACGATTCGGCGTATTGGCGTGATACCAGCAGGTCGCCGCCGCCTGCCGAATCGGCAGCACGGGGGCCCAGTCGGTGCCCGGAGAGATCATGCGCCCGGCACCGCCCATCAACGGACCCGGCACCTGCAAGCCACTGACCGTCATGGAAACCGGCTCATTCAGGCGGTTACCGTAGATCAGTTTGACGTCATCGCCGCTGAACACTTTTACCGTCGGGCCGAGGTAGCGTCCGTTGATGCCCCACACGGAGGTCTTACGGTCGCCGGAAAACGACCAATGCGCACGCTGCATGGTCAAAAAAACGGGCTGCCCGCGACGGGACTCCAGCAGGGGCGGAATAGGTAGCGCATTTTGCTTACCCTTTGCCAGCGCCGTCGCAGGTAGCCCGCCCGCACACACCATAAGCCCCGATGCCTGAATAAACTGGCGGCGGCTAAGTGACATAAAAACTCCGTAATCTTGCTAACCAACCGTGTACGCCCGCCAACGCAGAGGACGTAAAAAACGCTAACGCTTCGCCGCTTTCTCCCGCTCAGCCACTTCAACATTCAGTTCAACCAAACGCGCCGCCATCACATCATGACAATGGGCAGCCAGTTCACGCACCTGCTCTTTGCCATAGGCAGAGGTGTCAATCGGTGGCAGCATTTCAACGATAACATGGCCGTTATTCCACCGGTTCAGTTTGACCTTATTGTGCGTGTCGGTCACACAAATCGGCACAATCGGTACGCCTGCGCTGATCGCCGCATGGAAAGCGCCGGTCTTAAACGGCATCAATCCACGGCCACGGCTGCGCGTGCCTTCTGGAAACATCCAGACAGAAATATTGCGATCTTTAATGTGTTGAACAACTTGCGCAATGGTGCCGTGCGCCTTGGCACGGTTTTCTCTGTCAATCAGCAAGTTACCGGCCAGATAGTAGAGCGGCCCAAAGAAAGGGATCCACATCAGGCTTTTTTTACCGACGGTCACCGTGCCCGGCTGCACCGCATTTGCCGCCGTCACCATATCGTAGTTGTTCTGATGGTTGGCAATGTAAATGCAGTTACCATAGTTTCCCGCATCCGCAGGCACTCTGACTTCCACTTTTAGGCCAAACAGGGTCGATAGCCGCCCAAACGCATGACCAAAGGTCGCCACGTGACGCGGATTCTTCGGGCTAAACAGGCAGTAAATCGTACCGAACAGGCAAATCAGAATGGAAAAAATCACCACTACCACAAAACGGATAATGAATAACATAACAACCTCATAAGCCAACCGCCGCCGCTAGTATAGCGGCTTCGGCATAAAACACACGGGTAATCCTTTGCCGTGGCACCCGCGCCAACGGCCAGGTAACAAAGGGGGGAGATACCTGATACCGCCATCGGACGATATCAGGCAACGCATTACTCCTCGCTGTCATCCTTCGGCGCTGGCGGCGCATCAACCTCAATGCGGTCAATGTTTTGCAGCCCGCGCAGCAGGGTACCTTTACGGCCCCGCTCACCGTGATGTTCGCTCGCGCGCACCACAATTTTGCGCTTGCCGGAGAACAGTTTCACCGTCGCCTGCGGCGACAGCACCAGCAGGATAGCCAGACGATCCTTGCCTGCGGCGAAATCTGCCGAGGAGATGGAGATGATCTTGTTGCCTTTGCCTTTCGACAACTGGGGCAGATCGGACACCGGGAACAGCAACACGCGACCCGCAGCGGTGACCGCCATCAGCAGGTCGTCATCGCGTTCTACCACGATCGGCGCCAGCGCTTTGGCGTTGTCCGGCAGCGAGATCATCGCCTTACCGGCACGGTTGCGCGCCACCAGATCGTTGAAGGTGCAAACAAACCCGTAGCCTGCATCGGACGCCATCAACAGACGCTGTTCATCCGCCGCCATCAGCACATGCTCAATGGTGGCACCCGGCGGTGGCGTCAGTTTGCCGGTCAGCGGTTCACCCTGCCCGCGCGCCGACGGCAGCGTGATCGGATCGAGCGCATAGCTACGCCCGGTTGAATCGATAAACACCACTGGCTGGTTGCTCTTGCCGCGCGCAGCCGCGCGGAAGCTGTCGCCCGCTTTAAAGCTCAGCCCGGAAGGATCGATATCGTGCCCTTTGGCGCTACGCACCCAGCCCATTTCTGACAGCACAATCGTGACCGGCTCAGACGGCACAAAATCGTGCTCGCTCATGGCCTTGGCTTCCGCACGCTCATGCAGCGGCGAACGGCGATTATCGCCATACAGTTCAGCATCCGACTGAATCTCTTTTTTCAGCAGGTTGCTGAGCTTGCGTTCTGATGCCAGCAGCGCCTGAAGCTGATCGCGCTCTTTTTCCAAATCATGTTGCTCGCCGCGGATTTTCATCTCTTCCAGGCGCGCCAAATGCCGTAATTTCAACTCCAGAATGGCTTCAGCCTGGGTGTCACTCAGGCCATAGCGGCGCATCAGTTCCGCTTTGGGCTCATCTTCGGTGCGGATGATATGGATAACGTCATCAATGTTCAGGAACGCAATCAACAAACCTTCCAGAATGTGCAAACGCTTGAGCACTTTTTCCAGACGGTAATTAAGGCGGCGGCGCACCGTATCACGGCGGAACACCAGCCATTCGCTCAGGATCTCCACCAGACCTTTCACGGCAGGACGGTTATCCAGACCGATCATGTTCATGTTGATGCGGTAGCTTTTTTCCAGATCGGTGGTGGCAAACAGGTGGTTCATCACCTGATCGAGATCGATACGGTTAGATCGCGGCACCAGCACCAGACGCGTCGGATTTTCATGATCCGATTCATCGCGCAAATCATCGATCATTGGCAGCTTTTTCGCCCGCATTTGGCTGGCGATCTGCTCCAACACTTTCGCCCCCGAAACCTGATGCGGCAACGCGGTGATCACTACTTCGTTATCTTCTTTCTTCCACAGGGCACGCATCCGCACGGAACCACGTCCCTGCTCATAGACGCGCCGCAGCTCATCACGCGGCGTGATGATTTCGGCTTCGGTGGGGAAATCCGGCCCTTGAACGAACTGCAACAGATCGTCGAGCGATGAATCCGGTTTTTCCAGCAGCGCGACGGCGGCGGCGGCCACTTCGCGCACGTTGTGCGGCGGGATATCCGTCGCCATCCCGACCGCGATGCCGGTGGTGCCGTTGAGTAAAATATTGGGCAGACGCGCAGGCAACATTTTCGGTTCCTGCAAGGTGCCGTCAAAGTTGGGCTGGTACTCGACGGTGCCTTGTCCCAACTCGCCCAGCAGCACTTCGGCATATTTGGACAGGCGCGATTCGGTATAACGCATCGCCGCAAAGGATTTCGGATCGTCCGGTGCCCCCCAGTTCCCTTGACCGTCCACCAGCGGATAGCGGTAAGAGAAAGGCTGCGCCATCAGCACCATCGCTTCATAGCAGGCGCTGTCACCGTGCGGATGGTATTTCCCCAGCACGTCACCCACGGTACGGGCGGATTTCTTGAACTTGGCGCTGGCGCTCAATCCCAGTTCCGACATCGCATACACGATGCGGCGCTGCACCGGCTTAAGGCCGTCACCAATAAAAGGCAGCGCCCTGTCCATGATGACGTACATGGAGTAGTTCAGGTACGCATTTTCTGTAAACGTATGCAGCGCAAGACGTTCTGCGCCGTCATGAGTTATCTCACTCATCGATAATCCTTACGCGGTGACTCAATGATCATGCAAAAACAGGTCATCTAAAAAGGCTTAATTCCCGCAACGCGCGCGGTAATGTCTGCGCAGATAGTACAGCATCTTGCCAGCCACTGTCACAAACCTCAGGTGCCTTCCTCCCTCAATACTTCATCAATCGCTTTCGAGTTCCTTTATTAAGAAATCTTAATGCCGCAAACGTAATGATAATGATTATATTTGCTACCTGCTAATGATTATCATTTAGCTATACGCGGCATTGAACCGCACCGATGACAATATCGGCACCGCCATTTTCACGTACTCAAACCATCGCGAACCCAAGAGCTCTATCATGTTAAATCATAAGAATATGAATAACATTTTGCTGACCGGCGTCCTGTCCGGCTTGGCATTTGGTGCCAATGCGGCGCAAAGCGCGCAGGGCAAATCGGACACTGCCCAGAAAGAGTCCCAGGACACCATGACGGTACTTTCTCCCCGCGTGGAGCGAGAAGCGGGCACGAAAACCACCCTGACGGCCAACGACTTGCTAAAAGAAGGCGGTAATACCTTCGGCAATATCATGCGCTACCAGCCGCTGGTGAGTGCACCGGGCGTCAGCGCTGGGGCCACCGCCGGCAAGAGCAGCTACGATCGCGGTGGTTATAGCGGCTACAACATTCGCGGGCTGGAAAACAACCGCGTCTCTATCGATATCGACGGCGTTGAACTTCCCGCAGGCACCGATCGCGGTACTTCTACGCCGAGCGGCCGCGTTCAGGCAGGCAGCACCAGTATCGGACGCGGTGATTACCTCGATCCCTATCTGTACGGTTCAGTAGATATCGCCTCCGGCGCTACCGATGTGTCGAACAGCAATAACGCGCTGGGCGGCTCCGTCTCTTTTGTACCCAAATCCCCGGACAATTTCCTCAGCAGCGACAAACACAGCTACTTTGGCTATCAGGCCGGGTATGACTCCGCCGATCGCAGCTTCCACAACGGGATTACCGCCGCAGGCGGTGACGACACCCTGCGCGGCGTGGTGGTCTACAGCCGCCGTGACGGTAATGAAACCGAAAACCACAGCGATGCTACCATCGACAGCAATCCGGCCAACTGGCACTCCAACGCCGTGCTGGCCTCCGGCATCTGGCAAGCGACCGACCTGCACCAGCTAACCGGCACCGTGGAGTATTACGAGAAGTTTAACCACAGCAACTTCCCCACCTGGAATGTGGGCGCTGATGGTGGCTCTACCCGCGATGGCAGCACCTCATTCCAGGACAGCAAAACGCGCCGTTGGGGCGTAAGCGTTGCCGATCTGTATACGCCGACTGACGGTCTGCTGTTTGACAGCCTGAACAGCAAACTGTTCTTTAGCAAAACTGAAGCCCACGACTACACCATCAGCAATGCTGCAATACCGACTCAGGTGTGGAGCGGATACGATACCAACACCGTTGGACTGGAAAGCAAAGCGACCAAAGAGTGGCGCAACCACCGCTTCAGTTACGGGGTTAACCTGCGCCAATCAGAGTCTGAGCGCCCATTGATTGCCAAAAATCTGCGAGCTGGCACAGCAGGTGGAGTAGAGCTAGGTCGCCCTCAAGCCGACAGCAAGATCATCAATGCCGGTGCCTTTGTACAGGACAAGATGACCTGGGACGTGGCGGGTCGTGATTTCTCGGTGATCCCTGCGGTACGTTTCGCCTGGCAGCACGCCAAACCGGAAAATACCGATAACCTGTTGACCAATACCTACGGTAACGTATCGGCCAGTGACACCGCTAAAATGTACGGCACCAACGCCGACGGACAGATTCTGCCTGCACTGACCTTCCAGTACAATCTGAAGCCAGATCTGTTGGCCTATGTGCAGTATAAGCGCGGCGCGCAGTTCCCGAATGCCGGGCAACTCTATGGTGCCTGGGCGTTGGGTTATAGCAGCTTTGGCATGGCCAGCCCCTATGCGACACTCGGCGATCCTAATCTTAAGACTGAAACCAGCGATAACTACGAACTGGGGCTCAAGGGTCGTATTGTAGACGGCGTAACGATCAGTGCTGCCGCTTTCTACAACGATTACAAAAACTTTATTGCCAACGGCTATTATCGCCGACAAAACAGTCCAGAGATGTTTGGTAGTGTCCCTGGCAATATCAGCATCCTGTATCTCACCGAAAACCGCGATAAAGCCTATATCTACGGTGGCGAACTGAGTGCACGTTTCGAACTGGGCACCTGGTTTGAATCGGCCAAAGGGTTCAGCACCCGGCTGGCTTACGGCTATACCCAAGGTGCAGCGAAATCCAGCGCCTCCGGTGACCGCTATGTCAATCTCGATACTGTCTCGCCACAAAAAGCCGTGGTTGGGCTGGCCTATGACGATCCGAGCAGTACTTATGGCGCTGCATTGATCACCACCTTTACCAAAGGGAAAACCGCCAATTACGCCGCTGGCCGTAAACGCATCGGTAACGGTAACGTGGTGGGCACAGACAACGTCACCTTTATGCGCGTGCCGGGCTATGGTTTGGTGGATTTGACCGCGTACTACCGCATTACCAAAAACGTGCGCGTCAACGGCGGTATCTACAACCTGACTGACCGTAAATATTGGGATTATCAGAACAGCCGCAACATTGAGGCACCGACCAACACCGATCCCAACAACTCACACTACTACGATCAGCAGTTGTCCGTTGCACCGGGACGCACCTTCCAACTGGGCATGAGCGTGGATTTCTAATCGTTACGTTTGTTGCGTGAAATGAGATAACGCCTCTTCAGGGCAGGAAAGCCGATACGTTGGTTTTCCTGCCTTTTTTGCCAATCCGCTGCCTGAGAAATGTTGACTTTATTGACTGGCAGTCAAGAGTGTTATGCGATTCCCCCCGTTTTTCATCGTTATCCAGCGCACTACACTGCCTTACTTTCATTAAGCAATCAGGATCATCGTCACCATGCAAAACATTCTGCTGATCAACGCCAGCAAATCCTTTGGTCACTCCAAGGGCCAATTGAACAATACGCTCGCGGATTTTGCCGCCACCTTGCTCAGCGAACAGGGCCATAACGTACAGGTGACTAACGTCGATCAGGGCTACAACCTGGATGAAGAGGTACAGCGCTTTGTATGGGCGGACACTGTCATTTATCAAATGCCGGGATGGTGGATGGACGTGCCGTGGATCCTGAAGAAATACGTCGATGAAGTGTTTACTCACGGTCACGGCTCGCTGTATGCCAGCGATGGACGCACCCGCTCAGACGCCAGCAAAAAATACGGCTCCGGCGGTCTGCTGCAAGGGCGGAATTATATGCTGTCCCTGACCTGGAACGCGCCGTTAGAAGCCTTTACCGATCCCGACCAGTTCTTTCACGGTGCCGGTGTCGACGGTGTTTACCTGCCGTTCCACAAGGCCAACCAGTTTATCGGCCTGTCGCCACTGCCGACCTTTATCTGCAATGATGTGATCAAGCAGCCGGAGGTGGATCGTTATCTGGCGGAATACCGTGAACATTTGACCCGCGTATTCGCCTGAACGCGGCTCACAGCAACTGTTGCGCCATCTTCTCGCTGAGAAAATCGAGAAAACAGCTGATACGCGCCGTCAGCTTGGTGTTGCGGTAGTAAACCGCGTTCACCGGCATGCGCGTTTCAATCGTCTGTTGCGCCAGCACCGGCACCAATCGACCGCTTTTCTGATCGTCTTGTGTCATAAAATCAGACAAGCGGACGATCCCCTCCCCGCGTAGCGCCAGTTGGCGCAGCGTTTCACCGCTCGAGGCCACCAGCGCCGGTTTAATGCGGTACAACTCACCGTTGGCTTTACGTACCGGCCAGACATTGAGCGCATCCACATGGGTAAAACCGAATACTACGTGATTATCCAGCGCTTCCACGCTCTGCGGCACGCCGTGGCGTTGCAAGTAATCGGGGCTGGCCAAGATGCGCGTGCGCGTGCTTCCGAGCAGACGCGCATGAATACTGGAATCCCGCAGGGAGCCAATGCGGATGGCAATGTCAGTATGCTGCTCCAGCAAATCAATAAAGACGTCATCAGTATTCAGTTGCAACTGAATGTGCGGGTAAATGCGGCGAAATTCGGGGATCAGCGGCACAATGGCGTGTTGCATAAACGGGAACGCGGCATTGACGCGCAGCGTGCCGCAGGGTTGCTCACGCCCAACGGCCATCAACTCTTCCGCCTGCTCAACGGAGGCGATCACTTCACGCGCCTGCGCCAGAAACAGCTCGCCTTCCTGTGATAACGCCAGACGGCGCGTGGTGCGGTGTAACAGCGTGGTGTCCAGCTTGGTTTCCAGCCGGCGCAGTGCACGGCTGATGCCGGACGCCGTCTGCCCCAACTGCTCTGCCGCTGCCGTGATCGATCCGCTGTCGATGACCACCACAAACGCTTGCAACTCTTCCAGCGTGACTTTCATCGCTTTTCGCTGCCGTTTCTCTGCCTCAGATAGCGTCATCATAACCGGTTATTTTAATAAATAAAAAAAACCCTGATCGGTACGCATCTCGCCAAAAAGTTAACCAAAATCACAAAACATTAACGCAAAAAATTTTCGTATTGCGCCTTGTTTTGCGCAAATGCTACACCATTTGCAACACGCACGCTTTCACCAAGGGAAAACCGACTCAATGAGCAGCAACACCACACTGAACGCACAGTTAGATGCCCTGATAACAGGCACCCTCGGCCTGAAAGACGAAGGCCGCTTTCATGAGCCTAATCTGGATGGCACGCCGGGAGATTATATCTCTTTCAACAGTTGGGAATGGCCGCAGGGCGTGGGCCTGTATGGTCTGTTTCGCCTGTGGGAATTCACCCGCCGAGACGATCTGCTCGCCACCCTTAACACCTGGTTTGACAGGCAAATCGCACAGGGCTTGCCGCCGCTCAATGTCAATACCACCGCCCCGATGCTGCCGCTGTCACTGCTGTGGCAACACACCCGCAATGACCATTACGCGCGTGTTCTGGACAGTTGGGCGGACGATGTGATGACCAAGCTGCCGCGCACGCCGGAACAAGGCTTCCAGCATGTGGTGTCCGACGGCGTGAACCAGATGGAGATATGGGACGACACGCTGTTTATGGTGGTGTTGTTCCTGGCGCATTACGGTACGGTGTCAGGCCGTCAGGAACTGGTCGACGAAGCGGTACGCCAGTTTTTGCTGCACGCGCGCTACCTTAACGATCCGAAAACCGGTCTGTGGTATCACGGCTGGAGTTTTGCGCAAAAGAGTAATTTTGCGCAAGCGCGCTGGGCACGCGGCAACGCGTGGATCACCGTTGGGATTCTCGACCTGCTGGAGGTCGCTCATATCGACAACGGTGTGCGTCTCTATCTGTTGGAGTGCCTCAACGCACAGGTGAACACCCTGATCGATCTGCAAGCCGAAAGCGGTGCCTGGCATACCCTGCTGGACCACCCTGACAGCTATGAAGAAATTTCCGCTACCGCCGGTTTCGGCTACGGCCTGCTGAAAGGCGCACGCCTGGGTCTGGGCGATGAGCGCTGGCTGGCGGCGGGGAAAAAAGCGTTACAGGCAGTGCGCCAGAATATCGATGCGCAAGGCACGGTGCAGAATGTCTCGTACGGCACGCGCATGGGGCGCACGCTTGATTTTTATAAACAGATTCCGCTGCAACCCACCGCCTACGGTCAGTCGCTCGCCATTTTGTGTTTGAGTGAAGGCATCCGTATTGCGGAATAAATGATCTACGACACATTGTGATCCGGGGAATAATAAATGAACACTGACACTATTTATCGCCGTGCTTTGCAACAGGGTGACGCGATTCGTTACTGGCACTATTCCGATATCGCCAGCCAGCGTTATGACGTACCCGATGTGCCCATGCAGGGTGACATGGACCCGTTTTTCTTCCTGAGCAAAAAGAAAAACTTTATCCCGCATACCTATCCTTGCCGGGTCGACTTCCAGCAACGCTATCTGGAGAAGAAACCACAGCCGTTCGGCGCGTTCGAACTGACCCGGTGGTGGTTCCCGTTTGGTTCTGACCGCGTAGACCTTTCTGGTTTCTGGTTCCGCCCTACCCGCATCGGTGCCTGGGCGCAAACCTGGCTGGAAGCCGAAACCGCCGGTGAGGTGACCCTGCGTTTCACCACCTGCGGCGGCGGCATCGTGCAGGTTAACGGCGAAGATGTCGCCTGGAGCGCCGCCTACCAGCGCAATCTGGAAAACACCCTTGAGGTCACCGTCTCCCTTAAATCGGGGCTAAACGATGTTCGAGTCTGGTTTGACGATCTGGCCGAGCGGGATATTCGCTTTTTCTTCCAACTCGATTACGTGGCGGGCATCCCCGTCAATGTGGCGCTGGCCTCACCGGTTTGCGCACCGTGCGTAGCGGAAATGGAAGCGCTGCTGGAAGGGGTGTCCTTCGAATACTCCGCCTACAGCCACGGGGATATCAACCTCTGCTTTCCCGCACCTGCAACCCGGCCGCTGACCATCGCCTGCCGGGTATTAGGCGATTTTATTTCGCTGGATAGCCCTATCGAGCTGGAAACCGAATTGCGCCCGGGGCAACAGATGGCGCGAATCGCCAATACGGCGCAGCTCCCGGCGGATTTCCGCAACTTCGTGATTACGCTCTCCAGCAGTGATTTTTCGATCAGCCGCACCCTTGGCGTCGAGATTTGCCATGCCACTGCGCAGCAGATTGTGCCAGAGACCTTAGCGGCGCGTATTGCCGACGCGCTGCACACCGTCGCCACGCAAGGGGAATACAGCAGCGTTAAAGCGTTAGCCAGACTGGCTTGCGGCATGGCCGATGAGGAAACCCACGCCATGCTGGAGGGGGTATTGCCTTCGGTGCTGGATTGTCATGATTGTGCCGACTTCACGCTGGTGCCGTTGCTGTGGTGCCGCATCGCCTGGGGTGATGCCATTGCACCGGCCACCCGGGAAAAAATCGATGCCGCCATTCTGCACTTCCGTTACTGGATGGATGAGCCGGGCAACGACGTGCAGTGGTACTTCTCGGAAAACCATGCGCTGCTGTTCCACACCGCCGCCTATCTGGCGGGCAGCTTCTTCCCACAGGCCACCTTCGTGCGTACCAACCGCAGCGGGAGCGAGCAGGCTGCCGCTGGCAAGCAGCGGGTGCTCGATTGGCTCACGCATTTTGAATCCTGCGAGATGGCAGAGTGGAACTCCGCCCCCTACTTCCCGGTGGATTTGAAAGGGTTAACCGCGTTGGCCGCACTTTCTCCCGACGCCGATATTGCCGCACGCAGCCGCCGCGCGATCCAACGGTTGATTGAGCAAATCGCCCGTTCCTGTCATCAGGGGATGTTGACGGCTTCTCAGGGGCGTTCTTACGAGCACACCTTGCGCGCCGGACGCTCATTGGAGTTGGCCGCGATCTCGCGTCTGCTGTGGGGCAAAGGCAACTACGGCTGCCGCTTCCACGCCTTGCCGCAGTTGGCGCTACTGCTGCGCGATCACGGCTTGACCCTCGATCCGGCACTGGCCGAGGTTGCGGTGTGGCAGAAACCGACCGCGCAGGAGTGGTGCTTTGCCCAAGGGGCCAACCGTATCGCCAAACTGTACCACTACAAAACCCGCCATGTGGCAATGGGCTCCATTGCCGCTTACCGCTGGGGCGAGTGGGGATATCAGGAGACGCCGCTGCACCTGCGCATTGGTGATATTCCCGAAGCGCAGGTGTGGATCAACCACCCCGGAGAAACGATACACGGCGGATTTGGCAGACCGTCTTACTGGGGCGGTTGCGGTACGCTGCCGCGCGTCCAGCAGTATCGCGGATTGGCGGTGCTGACTTTCACCACCCACGAAGGACAACCGACGTTCACCCACGCCTGGCTGCCGCAGCACATCTTTAGCGATGTGCGTATCAGCCCCGAGCGCATCGCGTTGCAAAGCGGCGCTGGCATGGCGCTGTTGTTCGGCTCTCAGCCTTTTCACATCGTGGAAACGGGCCCGACCCGCCACTGTGAAGTGCAGCAGCACGGCAGACAGACCACCTGGCTGGTGCGCCTGAATGATGCCGCTGACATTCACTCGCTGGACCGTTTTGCCCAGACCTTTGCCGATCTCACCGTGCAACGCGAGGCTGATGACACCCTGCGGGTGCTCGATCCGGTCTACGGTGAAGTGCGCTTTATGCCGGATGGCCGCGTGGAGGCGCAGGGCCGCACCCTTGACCCGGATGCCTGGAGCGTGGCGGGCACACACGGCGAACTGGCGCTGTAACCCTTTTTCATCACGCAACACCACTGACAACACCGCTCTACCCTAATAATCAACTGCTCAGGCCACTGGCCTGAGCTGGAGGATCACTATGGACACTCAAGTTAGCCAAAAAGAAGCTGCTGTCCCTCACGGCGACAGCCAAACCGCCGCCAACACGCCCCCCAAAGGGCGCTACCGCTGGACTATCTGCTCGATGCTGGTGTTCGCCACTACGGTGAACTATATGGACCGCCAACTGCTCGGGTTGCTGGCACCGATGCTGCAAAAAGATATCGGCTGGACGCAAATGGAGTACAGTTGGCTGGTTAACGCCTTCACCATTGCCTACGGCGCGGGCACGCTGATTTGCGGCCGCATCATCGACAAGCTGGGCACCAAGATCAGCTACGCCGTGGCGATGGTGGTCTGGAGCGCCGCCGCCATGTTGCACGCCGCCGTCGGCACCGTGGTCGGGTTTGCCATTGTGCGCGTCATCCTGGGACTGGGGGAATCGGCCAACTTCCCGGCGGCGATGAAAGTCATCGCCGACTGGCACCCCAAGAAAGAGCGCACGCTGGCTACGGGGATTCTGGGCGTCGCCGTTAACCTTGGCGTCGTCGTCTCTCCCGCCTTGATTCCGTTTATCGCCATTCATTACGGCTGGCACGGGGCGTTTCTGATTCTGGGTGCGGTGGGCTTTGTCTGGCTTATCCCGTGGTTTTTCCTGTTTGGCAAACCGCAAGATAAAGCCTCTGCCGAGGAACTGGCCTGGATCCGTCAGGACAAAGAAGAGCACGTCAGCGTGGAATCCATCAAATGGACGCACCTGCTGCGCTACCGTCAACTGTGGGCCTTTGCGCTGGGTAAGATGCTGACCGATCCTATCTGGTGGTTCTTCCTGTTCTGGCTGCCAAAATGGCTGAACGAAACCCGCGATATCAATATGGCCGGATTGGGTGTGCCGTTGATCATGATCTATCTGTTTGCCATTGGCGGCAGTCTGGGGGCAGGCTGGTTGCCCGGTAAACTGATGAGTATGGGTTTCAGCGCTGCGAAAGCACGCAAAACCACCATGCTGATTTGCGCCTGTGCGGTCATTCCTATTTTTGCCGCGACGCAGGTGGAAAGCCTGTGGCTGGCCGTTGCCATCGTCGGGTTGGCTGCTGCTGCGCACCAAGGCTGGTCAGCAAACCTGTTGACGTCGGTGTCCGATCTGTTCCCCAACGCGGCGGTGGGTTCGGTCGTCGGTATCGGTAGCACCTTTGGCATGATCGGCAGCGTGATCTTCTCCACGGTGATCGGTGCCGTACTCGAGGCGTCAGGCAACTATTGGGCGCTGTTCGCCATCAGCTCTGTGGCCTATCTGGTCGCCTGGGGCGTGATGTACCTGCTGCTGATCCCCAATATGGAACGGGCGAAATTCAAATAACCGCGTAACAAGCGCTACACCACATCATGAGGGCTAATGCCCTCATGATGCGTTAAACGCCGCCACGGACTGGCGCTCAACCATGGCACACGCCAGTTCTATACGCCGCGGGATCGTCACGTTACCGACGATGATGTCCTGCAACAACTCAAGCGCAATAACGCCGATTTCCTGCACCGGCAGGTGCACAGTGGTCAGCGGCGGCGATGCAAATTCGGCCTGCGGCAAGTCATTCATCCCCACCACCGAGATATCCCCCGGCACATCCAGACCTAAGCGCTGCAACCCGTTAATGGCCCCTAACGCCAAAGAGTCATTGGCACACAGGATCGCCGTGCAGGTGCGTTTTTTTTCACGAAACCACGCTACCACCGCCTGCTCAGCCAGTTCGGGAAGCCAATCGGTGACGCTGATCACCTGCTGCTCGGCGCAGGGCAGTTGAAAATAACGCATCGACTCCTGCCAGCCCTCATGCCGCTGTTCAATGGTTCGTCGACCGGGATGGGTCAAAAACAGGATATCGCGATGCCCGTGCGACACCAGATAGTCAGCCGCCATCCGGGTCGCCGAGCGGTTACACGGCATCACGCTGGAGAGCCGCATCAGCGGATCTTCGCTGTTCACCAGCACCGCAGGTTTTTTCAGGTTGACGACAACGTCTAAAATCGCCGGATCGTCGACGGTCAGTGCCAGCATCCCGCCGATATCATCCTGATTAAGCAGATCGGTCAGCGCCTGCGTGCCTTTGTCGGACAGCGGATGGGTCACCAAATCCAGCCCCAGCACTTTGGCACGCTCTTTTAGCCCTTGCAGCACATACCAACTGAATTGATAACGGTGATAATCCAGCATCGCCACCTGAGAGACGGCCAGCACGATACGGGAGCCCCCCATTTCCACGGCAGGGCTGTAGCGCACCGCCCGCGCCACTTCCAGAATCTGCGCGCGCAGCGCCTGACTCACCCCTTTTTCGCCGCTCAGCGCACGTGATACCGTGCTTAACGAGGTGCCACAGCGTAAGGCGATATCTTCCAGCCGTACTCGGCGCGAACCGCCATCACTCTTTTCTGCGTCAACCGGATTTTTTTTGTGATTGTTTTCCATAATCTTACACAGTCGTCAAGGATTAAGATGCACACTTACTCTACTGTGAAGCCATGAAGGCTGTCAGCGTCTTTCACATTGATTTGTTAGCCTTGAGCGTGAATAAGGAGAAAAATCACCATGATCGAGACGGAGAGATTGATTCTGCGCCAGTGGCGCGATGAAGATTACCCCATTTTTGCCCAATTGAATGCCGACCCGGAAGTGATGCGCTATTTCCCTGAGCTGATGTCGCGTGAGGAAAGCGATGCACAGGCTGGCCGTATCAGCAGGCATATTGCCAACAAAGGCTGGGGTTTCTGGGCTGTGGAATTGAAATCAAGCGGCGAATTTATTGGGTTTATTGGTTTGCATAAACAGCAAGAAGAGAGCGGCATTCCTCATGCTCCGCTTATCGAAGCGGGCTGGCGCTTGCAGGCGCAGCATTGGGGAAACGGCTATGCCACGGAAGGAGCAAAACGCGCGATTCGCTATGCCTTTGAGCAACTCGATGCACCTGCGGTCTACGCGTATACCCCGCTGCAACATAGGGCGTCACAGCGCGTGATGATAAAAGCAGGCATGACCAACACCGGTGATGATTTTAACTATCCCAAAATACCAGCGGGTCATGCGTTGGAGCGGTTCTGCTTATACCGTATCACGCGATAGCGGCATCACACCTCAATATCCGCCCGATCGCCCTTCTCTTGCAGCCAGTTGCGGCGATCTTCAGAGCGTTTCTTCGCCAGCAGCATATCCATCATTGCCAGCGTTTCATTGACGTTATCTTCGCTGATGGTGAGCTGCACCAGACGGCGGGTATTGGGATCAAGCGTGGTTTCGCGCAGCTGTAGCGGGTTCATCTCGCCCAGCCCTTTAAAGCGCTGAACGTTAGGCTTGCCCTTCTTGCGCTTAAGCTGCTCCAGCACGCCGGCTTTCTCTTCCTCATCCAGCGCGTAGTACACCTCTTTGCCCAGATCGATACGGTAGAGCGGCGGCATCGCGACATACACGTGACCACCGGCAACCAACGGACGGAAATGGCGCACAAACAGCGCACACAGCAGCGTGGCGATGTGCAAGCCGTCCGAGTCGGCATCCGCCAGAATACAGATCTTGCCGTAGCGCAACTGGCTGAGATCGTCGCTGTCTGGATCCATACCGATCGCGACAGAGATGTCATGCACTTCCTGTGAGGCCAGCACCTCATCGGAAGAGACTTCCCAGGTATTGAGGATCTTGCCTTTGAGCGGCATGATGGCCTGAAACTCACGTTCACGCGCCTGCTTCGCAGAACCGCCCGCAGAATCCCCTTCCACCAGGAACAGTTCGGTTTTATTTAAATCCTGTGAGGTGCAATCCGCCAGTTTCCCCGGTAACGCCGGGCCGCTGGTCAATTTCTTGCGCACCACTTTTTTGGCCGCACGCATGCGACGCTGGGCGCTGGAAATCGCCAATTCGGCCAGCATTTCAGCCGCTTGCACGTTCTGGTTCAGCCACAGGCTAAACGCATCCTTCACCACGCCCGACACAAACGCGGCGCACTGGCGTGAAGAAAGGCGCTCTTTGGTCTGCCCGGCAAACTGCGGATCCTGCATCTTCACCGACAGCACGTAGGCACAGCGTTCCCAGATATCCTCAGCGCTGAGCTTCACGCCGCGCGGCAGAATATTGCGGAATTCGCAAAACTCGCGCATGGCATCCAGCAAACCCTGACGCAGGCCGTTAACGTGCGTCCCGCCTTGCACCGTGGGGATCAGGTTGACGTAACTTTCCGTCAGCAGTTCGCCACCTTCCGGCAGCCACAGCAGCGCCCAGTCCACCGCTTCGGTGTCGCCCGCGATAGCGCCGATAAACGGTTTTTCCGGCAGCGTCGGCAAGCCGTTAACCGCTTCGCACAGGTAGTCGTTCAGACCATCCTGATAGCACCAGCGCTGTTCGGTATTGTTGACCTTGTCTTTAAACGTGATTTCCACGCCGGGGCACAGCACCGCTTTGGCTTTCAATAAATGCGTCAGGCGCGAGACAGAAAAACGCGGGCTGTCAAAAAAGCTGGCATCCGGCCAGAAATGCACGCTGGTGCCGGTGTTGCGTCGCCCGCAGGTGCCGCTCACGGTTAACTCTTGCACCTTCTCGCCGTTTTCGAAGGCTATATCGTAAACCTGCCCGTCGCGGCGCACGGTCACTTCCACGCGTGAAGATAGCGCGTTCACTACGGAGATCCCTACGCCGTGCAAACCACCGGAGAACTGGTAGTTTTTATTGGAGAATTTCCCCCCGGCGTGCAAGCGACACAGGATCAGCTCAACCGCGGGCACCCCTTCTTCCGGGTGGATATCCACGGGCATGCCACGGCCATCGTCAATCACTTCAAGTGACTGATCTTCATGCAGGATCACGTCAACACGGCGCGCATGACCCGCCAGCGCTTCATCGACGCTGTTATCAATCACTTCCTGCCCCAAATGGTTGGGGCGTGTGGTATCGGTGTACATCCCAGGACGGCGGCGCACCGGTTCTAAGCCGCTGAGCACCTCAATGGCGTCAGCGTTATAACTTGATTGACTCATATTCGCGTTAGTCGTTGTTTAAATGTGTAAAACGGAATGGCGCTGAGAGGATGCACTGCCCGCGGACGACGCGTTGTCGTTGTCCGTGTCAGTCAGGACAGTGCAGTACAGAACGGATCAATCGTCGCTCAATCCAAGGAAACGCACAATAGGGTCAAAATGGTGTTCAAACCCAACAAAACTGTGGTTCCCGCCCGATTCCACCGTCTGGCGGCACGCCGTGTAATACGCCACAGCCTGCCGATAATCCAGCACTTCATCCCCTGTCTGGAGCAAACACCACAGTAAATCCGGCGCCTCGAGTGATTCAATCTGCATCACTTTCAGGTCGTAAATATGCCGAGACTCTAGCACATATTCTTCACCTGTATAGGGGTTACGATATTCGCCGAGATGTTCCAGCAACAGTTCGAAGGGTTTCACCGCCGGATTGACGACAACGGCGGGCAAGGTAAAACATTGTGACAGCCAGGTGGCGTAATAGCCGCCCAGCGATGAGCCCACCAGACCGATCGGATGCCCCGCGCGCTCCATCACCAGTGACTCCAACAAATCCGCCGCCTCCGCTGGATAGGGCGGCAGTTGCGGCACCAACATCTCGATGTGAGGATGGTGTTGCGCCAACCATGCAGCCAGCGCCGTCGCTTTCGCCGATTTCGGCGTACTGTTGAATCCGTGAAGGTAGAGTAGCGTAGGCATTAATAGCCGTCCGAATCCATATCGGGCAAAAACTCTCTGCCGTTCAGACGGTAGACGCGCGTCTCCAGCGAACCGTCCGATAACAGATCCAAATAACGCCAGCCGGGGCCGACATCGTCGATGGTAAAGTTGGTGCAGTGCGGTTTGAACTGCACACAGGTGGAGGGCGTCGCCATCAGCCTGCGTCCGTTCCAGTCGAGATCCAGCTCCTGATGAATATGCCCGCACAGCACATTTTTCACCTGCGGATTACGCGCCAGCACCGCATCCAGATGGTGCGCGTTACGCAGGCTATGCTGATCGAGCCAGGTACAGCCTGAAGCCAGCGGATGGTGATGTAACAGCAACAGCGTATGGCGCTCTGGAAAACGCAGCAGGCTGCGCTCCAACCACTCAAGTTGATATTCGCTCAACTCGCCGTGGGGCACGCCAAACACCTGGCTGTCCAACAAAATAATCTGCCACGATTCACCCAGCAGCACGTGCTTGGAAGGGGCTACGCCGGCCTGTGCCAGCACATCCACCATCGCAGGCTGGAAATCATGGTTTCCCGGCAGCCACACGCAAGGCGCGGATAACTGCGCAATGCCGCGCGTGAAATGGTGGTAGGCCTCCTGCGAATGATCCTGAGCAAGATCTCCCGTTGCCACAATCAGGTCAACATCCTGCCCCGGCCCCTGCGCTTGAATGGCAGACAGCACGGCATGGTAACTGCGGTATGTGTTCACGCCGAGCAACGTCTCGTGCTCGCCGGCAAACAAGTGGGTATCGGTTATTTGCAAAATCCTGATTCTGGCCCCACTCGCCACAGGAACTTTCAGCAGACTTTCCAAAAAATAGTATCCTTGGTTACTGAAATCTGTCTAACAGACTGGAATCGGCATTGAGCGGTGCCGATGTAAAACCATACGCCAGGCAGTACCTTAGCCAATCAGCAAGAAACTGATTAATTTGATGCTTTTCATCACGTTGATGTAACTTTTTATTCGGGTAATCATAACGTGCTTTAAAACGGTAGATCTGCTGACTGGCACACACTTCCGCAACCAGCGCGTCGTGGTAGAGCCGCACGCTCAACGTTGGCAGGCTCCAATAGCTGACGGCGGGCGCAATCTGCTGGATTTCAACCAATGAGGTATAACGCGTGGATTCCACTATCGTTAAACGATAGCTCGCACTATTTACATGATAAACCGCACTTTCTCCGACTTCATCCTTTCGCGGCAATAAACGGCGTAATTGTGCGAAATTCATTTCGCACAGCCGCATCATGGCCGGAAAATCCGGGGTGTAGCGTTTCATCAGCTTACTCCGTCCACGCCTGTCTCAATTGCGTATGGTGCAACGCCAACCATTGCAGCGCAATGACAGACGCCGCGTTATCAATAATTCCACTCTCCACCCAGGCATAGCTCTGTTCGCGGCTGACAACGTGCACCCGAATGTCTTCATTCTCTTCGACCAGACCGTGAATGCCCTGTGCGGCACGGGCATCCACTTCGCCCACCATCACCGCCAGACGCTCACTGGTGCCGCCTGGGCTCGCCAGATAGCTGATAATCGGCTTACAGCGCCCAACGTTGAGACCGGCCTCTTCCTGCGCTTCCCGTCGCGCCACCGCTTCCAGGCTCTCACCCGGTTCAATCATGCCGGCCACCAGTTCAAACAGCCACGGACTCGGGCTGGTGTCATACGCGGCAATGCGGATCTGTTCAATCAGCACCACTTCATCGCGCACCGGATCGTAGGGCAGCAACACAACCGCATGACCACGCTCCAAAATTTCCCGGCTGACTTCACCGCTCATTCCACCGTTAAACAACCGATGACGAAAACGATAACGCTCCAGCGAAAAAAAACCATCGTACAGTGACTCTCGTGCAATAATTTCTACATCGTCTTTATGGAAAGTCGCCGGATGGGACACAGACACAGCCATACCTCAACTCCTTGCGAGCAATAGCAGGTATGTAGACGTGTCTCATGTATCATGATGGACATCATACTTGCGATGCTTTGTGATAAATTGGATTAGTACAACACCTATTTGACCAAACGTTAGGGCCTGAGAGCAAATTAAACCCCCTAATGGGGTCGGTCAGGGGGAAGATGGCACGTTCAGCCAACTTATCCTATTGGCACATTCTGATAGAATCTGCCGGATTCGTTTTTTGACAGCGCTATCTCCGCTACATCGTTGCCTTAGCTGCACAACAAGGAATGCACATGAAGAAATTGCTCCCTCTTCTTATTGGTCTGAGCCTGAGCGGCTTTAGCGCCGTGGGTCACGCGGAAAATCTGTTACAGGTCTATCAACAAGCTAAAACCACTAACCCGGATTTGCGCAGCTCGGCTGCCACCCGTGATGCCGCCTTCGAGAAAATCAACGAGGCGCGCAGCCCCCTGTTGCCACAGCTCGGGCTTGGCGGTGACTACGGTTACACCAACAACTTTCGCGGTGCGCAAGACGGCGTCAACAGCAATGCTATCAGCGGTTCCTTACAGTTGACCCAGACCCTGTTTGATATGTCGAAATGGCGTGCCCTGACGCTGCAAGAAAAGCAGGCAGGCATTCAAGACGTGACCTACCAGACGGCCCAACAGTCACTGATCCTCACGACCGCTACCGCCTATTTCAACGTGCTGCGCGCCATTGACGCGCTCTCCTACGTTAACGCCCAGAAACAGGCCATTTACCGCCAGCTCGATCAAACCACCCAGCGCTTTAATGTCGGCTTGGTGGCTATCACCGACGTACAGAACGCCCGTGCCCAATACGACAGCGTATTGGCCAGCGAAGTATCTGCACGCAACACGCTGGATAACGCGCTGGAAAATCTGCGTCAGGTCAGCGGTAATTTCTATCCGCAACTGGCGGGGCTGAACATCTCCCGTTTCTCCACCGAGAAACCGGGGGCGATCGCCACCTTACTGAAAGACGCGGAAAGCCATAACCTGAGCCTGCTGTCCGCACGTCTCAGCCAGGATCTGTCGCGTGAGCAGATTCGTTCAGCGGAAACCGGTCATATGCCAACGTTGGATCTGACGGCCTCCTCCGGCGTCAGCAATACGCGCAATTCTGGTGCAAATAAGACAGCATCGGAGATCGATGCAGGCCAAAATAAAATCGGCCTGTCATTAACCGTGCCGCTCTACAGCGGTGGTGCCACCAGCTCACGTGTGAAACAGGCACAGCACAGCTTCGTCAGCGCCAGTGAACTGCTGGAAAGCGCACACCGTTCCGTGGTGCAAACCGTGCGTTCCTCGTTCAACAATATTTCTGCCTCGATCAGCAGCATCAACGCTTACAAGCAGGCCGAAGTATCAGCGCAAAGTTCTCTGGATGCGATGGAAGCAGGCTATCAGGTCGGTACACGTACCATTGTCGACGTGCTGGATGCGACTACCACGTTATATAACGCCAAGCAGCAGCTTTCTAACGCGCGTTACGACTACCTGATCAACCAGTTGAACATCAAGTCAGCGTTGGGCACCTTGAATGAAAACGACTTGCAGGCGCTGAACGGCGCGTTAGGTCAGGACGTTTCCACTTCACCGGTCTTTACTGACAGCAGCGCACCGGAGCCGAGAGCGCCGCGCGGCTAATGACGTCGACCCCGTCAGACCGTTAACGACCTTAAGGAGATACTTAGCGTATCTCCTTTTTGTTTGCCTCGGATTTATGCCAAGCGGTCCGAACGCGCAATAAAATGTATAGCAACGTAAAGAGCAGACGTTCTGGCAAGCGTAATGCTTTAAATTCAGCCAGCCATCCCCTATGCTAATGCAGACTTGGCACACCTTTGGCATTGACGCCTTACCCTCTGGGATAACCATATGAAACGTACAGAAAACATACAGAAGGACGCTTTCCGAAAAGGGTGGCGCACTTATCGTCTGGCACCGGTCGCGCTTGCGATCGGCGCTGCTTTTATTCTGGCCGGTTGCGAGCAGACCGACGAAACCGTGTCGATGTATCAAAATGCGGATGACTGTTCGACGGCGAACCCGTCCATGAGCGCGCAGTGCACCACGGCGTACAACAACGCGCTGAAAGAAGCCGAAAAAACCGCACCGAAATACGCCAGCAAAGAAGACTGCGTTGCAGAGTTTGGCGAAGCGCAATGTACGCCAGTCCCCGCTCAGGCAGGCGTCGCCGCGCAACCAACGCAAACCAGCAGTTCCTGGATGCCGCTGATGGCCGGTTATATGATGGGCCGCATGATGGGCGGTGGCGCGGGCTTTGCTCAGCAGCCGCTGTTCTCTTCCCGCTCTCCGGCAAGCCCGGCCAACGGCCAGTTCGTTGACGCCAGCGGTAAAAGCTACGGGGCTGCCACCTCCGGTCGTAGCGTTACCGTACCCAAAACAGCTCTGGCACCTAAACCCGCGACCACCAACACCATCACCCGCGGTGGTTTTGGCGAAAGCGTCGCCAAGCAGACCAGCATGCAACGTAGCAGCGCCAGCACCGGTTCCAGTTCCTCTTCTCGCAGTATGGGTGGCTAAGGAACATAAGCATGAAGCGCGTTGATATCGCCGAACGCCCGGATTGGCGTGAAAAGGCTACAGAGTTTGGTTTCAACTTTCACACCATGTACGGCGAGCCCTACTGGTGTGAAAATGCATACTACCAGTTCACGTTGGCGCAGATTGAAGAGCTGGAGGCCGCGACCGCAGAGCTGCACCAGATGTGCCTGCAAGTGGTCGAAAAGGTGGTCGGCAGCGATGAGCTAATGACTAAATTCTGCATTCCCAAGCATACCTGGGAATTTGTCAGAAGCTCCTGGCGCAGCCAGCAGCCTTCGCTCTACTCGCGCCTCGATCTGGTCTATGACGGAAAAGGCCCGGCCAAGCTGCTGGAAAACAATGCGGATACACCGACATCGCTGTATGAAGCGGCCTTTTTTCAATGGCTGTGGCTGGAAGATCAGAAAGAGGCCGGAAAGCTGCCGCAGAATGCCGATCAGTACAACAGCATTCAGGAAGCGCTGATCGCCCGCTTTGAAGAACTGCGCCTCAATCACGGCTTCGGCCTGCTGCATATGGCCTGCTGTCAGGACACTGAAGAAGATCGCGGCACGGTGCAATACCTTCAGGATTGCGCGCTGGAAGCAGGCCTGCCCACAGAATTCCTCTTTATGGAAGAGATTGGGCTGGGTGAAAAAGGCCAGTTCACCGATATGCAAAATCAGGTGATCGGCAACCTGTTCAAGCTCTACCCGTGGGAATTCATGCTGCGCGAAATATTTTCCACCAAGCTGGAAGATGCGGGTGTGCGCTGGCTGGAACCGGCCTGGAAAAGCATCATCTCCAACAAGGCGTTGCTGCCGATGCTGTGGGAAATGTTCCCCAACCATCCCAACCTGCTGCCCGCCTATTTTGCCGGTGACGATCACCCACCACTCGACAGCTACGTAGTCAAACCGCTGTTCTCACGTGAAGGTGCCAATATTCAGATCGTGAAAAATGGCCAGCAGATCGCCACCGTTGACGGCCCCTACGGTGAAGAAGGCAAGATCGTTCAGCAGTACTACCCACTGCCAACCTTTGGCGACAGCCATACGGTGATCGGCAGTTGGCTGATCAACGATCAGCCGTGCGGCATTGGCCTGCGCGAAGATCGCGAACTGATCACTCAGGATCTGTCACGCTTTTACCCACATATCATTCTGGACTGACTCTCGCAGTCAAGAAAAGCCACTGAAATCGGTGGCTTTTTTCTTAACCATACCTCACTAATATCATGATGTAATTGAATTAATTCCTGAAAAGATTAAAGAACAAGCTCTCTTCGCCGATACTCAATAGCGATATTTACATCATCGAAAAAGGACTTTTATGAAAAAGCGACTTCTGTCCGCGCTGCTGCTTTGCGCCGTCAGCACCCTGTTTACTGCCCATGCCGCCAGCACCGCCTCTCTGCCTCCCGATGTTAAAGCCATCTACGATGAAGATACCGATCTGGTAAAACGTGCAGAACAGGGCGATCTTGAAGCGCAGAACCGCCTGGCGTACAACCTGACTACCAGTGGCTCAGACAGTGCCTGGAAAGAAGGATTTGTATGGCTGAAACGCGCTGCGGATGGTGGGCATGTCCCCTCGCAGTTTGCTGTCGGCAAAATCTATTTCACCTCGAAAAGAATTCCACACGATCCACAGCAGGGACAGGCGTACCTGACCAAAGCGGCCGATGCCAATTTACCTATCGCGCAAATGGCGCTGGCAAGCCTGCTCGCCGATGGCAAAGCGTTGAAGAAGGATGCAAAAGCGTCGGCGTTTTGGGCAAACCGCCTGCTGAACAATGCCAAAGCATCAGAGAGCCACAAAAAAACAGCGCAGGATATTGTAGACTCACTTAAAAACGGCTAACGCGTTCACACCAGTAAACGAAGAGTGTGAGTCGTTAGGCAAGCCCACAGTATGTGGGCTTATTTAAGCCCTAACCTGTACTAAAGAGAATGAGGCCGTCTTCCCTTAATCGCACTGACGGGTTGCTCACACGATAATTTTTCAGTGAGATGTTTTTGCATCTCCATAAGATTAAGTGCCATCTGACTGCTCATTAATCTGTTTTGGGTCAAATCGGACATAATAGATCCCATCATGTCAAAATCATTCATTTTGCATGACAATAATATGTTATGGAGTTTCGGAAACCTAGAGTAAAAATCATGAAAAATAAAGCTCTCGTTATTCTCTTTTAAGCTCCCCAGACTGCTACTTCTGGAATGCGTCGAACGAAGGATATTCTGATAGTCAGCAATGAAATACCGTCCATCAATAGCGATATCGCTCAACATAATATCCATCCTTATTTTTTTAATAATATGATTATCTATTGAGAGAGTGATCGTTCTAGTATCCGTATCAAATTCGCTATGAAAGCGATCCTTGTGTGCTTCGCCCGCGTAGGACTTAAGTTTCTCAAAAACGGAAATGACGCCGTACCAGTGATTAGAAGGAATATCAACGCCATCACTGCTTTCAACTCCCTGACAAGGGGCTCTATCCTGATAAAGAATGTTATATAAGGTTTGTATGGCGTGTTCTTTTTTTTCTGTTCTAAACAGGTCTTTAAATTTGTCCCATAACCCCATATGTGTGGCTTCATATCGATTGCCACTCAATAGATGGGAAACCCTGGAGTAATTAAGTTCATAGCCATTTATGTTTATTGACATTTTATTTCTTCTACGTGATTAATTAAAATCTCATAATATAAACATCAGGTTGGCCCGCCACCAGGTTATAACCCTATACGCCACCATGGTTTGATCACCATATAACTTATTATCGCTGAGAATACCGTCCACGATTAGCATCCCGGCTAATCAATCACTGCATTTGATGCATCGGCCAAAAAAAAGCCCGCGTATAAACGCGGGCCCGATGCTCAAACTTAACTGCCTACTTGTACCGACAACATACTCAAGGCTCCCATCACAATACCATCGACAGGCACCGTGATGGGTTCTTCGCCATCCCAACTGCCCAGCACATAGAGCAGCGGTAAAAAGTGGTCGGGCGTCGGGTTCGATAACGCCGCCCCTTTATGTTGCATAAAGTCCACCAGCGGGTGGTGATCGCCCTGATAGTTCAGGTTGTCTTTCACAAACTGATTGAAGGAAACCGCCCAGTCATAAGGCGTGGCATCGCCATCCCATTTCACCATACGCAGGTTATGCACCACGTTACCACTGGCGACGATCATATAGCCCTCATCGCGTAGCGCTGCCAGTTTGGTGCCCAATTGGTAGTGATACTCTGCCGATTGCGTACCGTCCACGCTCAGTTGCACCACAGGAATATCCGCATCCGGGTACATCTTGATCAACACGCCCCAGGAGCCGTGGTCAAACCCCCACTGCTCGTGGTCAGCAATCACCGGCAGCGGTGCCAACGCGTGTTGAATGCGCTCCGCCAATTCAGGCGATCCCGGTGCCGGATACTGGGTATCAAACAGCGCCTGCGGAAAACCGCCAAAATCGTGGATGGTGCGCGGTTTTTCCATCGCCGTTACCGCCGTGCCACGGGTATACCAGTGAGCCGAGACCGCGATAATGCCTTTCGGGCGCGGCAGGGTTTCACCTAACTGACGCCATGCGCGCGTATATTCATTCTCTTCCAACACGTTCATCGGGCTACCATGGCCGAGAAACAGTGCGGGCATCCGGGAAGTGTTCATAGAAGTATCCTTAGTGAGTCATATTGATGTGCCGGTGCACTCGATAGGATTACTCTACGCCCTTTTTCGCCGGGAGAAAGTCACCGGCGGGTGATGAAGAACATCAATAAATTTGAATCATCACGTGTAGTCCCCCGTAATCTTGACGTCAGCACCTTCGCTATGCTCGTTCACACTGCCACCCCGTTTCCCGCCATTCGAGACTGTGCGTAAGCCTCAAACCAGAAAGGAAGGCTTCATCGTGCGATACCACAATTATTGCGCCCGGGAACGTGGACAACGCGGCCTCAATCGCCTGCGTTGACGCCAGATCGAGATGATTGGTGGGTTCATCCAGCAGAAGCAATTGCGCAGCATCACGGCGCCACAGCACGCAAGCCAGCGCCGCCTTCAAGCGCTCACCGCCGCTCAACGCCGTCAGAGGTAAACCCACCTTATTAGCACCCAGTTGCAGTTGCGCCAGTCGGGTACGCAAGACCCCCTCCTCCAGCGGCGTATCGTCGGTATTCAGATGCGCCAGCACCGACAACGAGAGATCTAAACGCGACAAATGCTGATCAAGATAAGCCGTGATAACTGAAACGCGACAGTCACCACAGACCGGCGTTTCATCGCCCATCATCACCTTGAGCATGGTCGATTTGCCACAGCCGTTTGGCCCGCGCAGCGCTACCCGCATCGGGCCATCCATCCGCCAGTTGAAAGGAGAATTCGCGATATGGGGCAATACGAGGCGATCCATCACCAGTACCGGTTTGTTGGGGGCGACATGGCTGCCTGGCAGCGTGAATAATATCGGGCTATCTTCCTCTACCCTTCCCCGCATCTCACAGACAGCGGCATTAAGCACATCATTTTGCTCACGGTGTTGCTTACGCAGCGTACCTAAACGCGCTTTTGCCGCCGCTTTGTATTGCACCCGCTCAAAGGATGCAATATTTAGTGAATCTACCGTGCGTAAGGTCTGCGCCGAACGCCGCTGGCTGGCATCATGCTCTTTTTGCAAACGCATACGGGTGCGCCGACGCTCGGTGGTAGCATGTTCCAATGCCGCCTGAGCAGCCTGCTGCTCGGTCTGGCGCTGACGCTGATAGTCATCATAATTGCCGCCATAGTGACGCAGACCCATCGGGGTCAGTTCCAAAATGCGTGGCATCATCGCCAGTAGTTCACGATCGTGCGTTGCCACTAATGCGCCGCCGCGTTGCTGGGAAAGCTTGTCGTAAAACCACGACCTCGCCTGGCGATCGAGGTGATTAGTCGGTTCATCAAGCAGTAAATAGTCAGCATCAGCCATAAACGCCGCGCACAACAGTGCCCGCACGCGTTCACCGCCGCTCAGTTCAGCAGCACGTTTATCAGAAACAAACGCAGGCAAATGGGCTTCGGCAAACGCTGCCGCCAAACGCTCTTGTAAATCCCAAGCACCGTCCAGATGTTCGAGATCTTCCGGCTGATAGTCGCCTGATTCAATACGCTGACGCGCGGCAAAAATATCCCGATAACCCAGCAGTTCAGCCAGCGTTGTCGTTGGTAAAATCTTATGCTGCTGAGCAACATAAGTCAGAGAACTCACACGTTCAATTTGACCGAAAGCGGGGGATTCATACCCTGCCAGCAGACGTAGCAGCGATGTTTTTCCGCAGCCGTTACGTCCGACCAAACCGCATAATGTGGAATCAAGCGACAGAGTTAGCGGGCCGAAAAGCGTCAAGCCGGTCGCAAATTGGCAGGTGACCTGATGCAAAATAAAACAAGGGGATTGCGCACAATGAGCCATAAGCACTCCTGAATGAAATCAATAACCATCCCCGATAACGCATTCGCGTTAGCAAGGATCCGAATTCATCAGTCGTGTTTGTTCATTTTCCGTGTGCGCTCCGGTGAGACGAGAAGTTCGTCGCGGCAAAGGTTAGCGGACCGCAGGATCTGACTCAAGGTTAATTTTTATCTCGTTGAGCAATGAGATAGATAAGCACTCGGGCAGTCATGCATTCAGGTACAGGCCCTTGAACGCAAAAACCCCGCCGAAGCGGGGTTTTTTAAGACGTGAAGTCGACCGATAAGCCGCTTTCTTTCATAAAAAGTGTCGTGGACAGTCATGCATCCCCACTGGGGGCCTATACGCAAAAACCCCGCCGAAGCGGGGTTTTTTAAGACGTGAAGTCGACCGATAAGCCGCTTTCTTTCATAAAAAGCGTCGTGGACAGTCATTCATCTCCACCGGGGCCTATACGCAAAAACCCCGCCGAAGCGGGGTTTTGTAAGAGGTGAAGTCGACCGATAAGCCGGGTTCTGTCGTGGACAGTCATTCATCTAGGCCAGCACTCACGCACTGGCTCAAGCAGCCTACCCGGGTTCAGTACGGGCCGTACCATGTGAACCCCTATTTGGCCTTGCTCCGGGTGGAGTTTACCGTGCCGCGAACGGTTACCCGCCGCGCGGTGCGCTCTTACCGCACCCTTTCACCCTTACCTGATCCCACTTACGTGGGCCATCGGCGGTTTGCTCTCTGTTGCACTGGTCGTAGGTTTTACCCTCCCAGGCGTTACCTGGCACCCTGCCCTATGGAGCCCGGACTTTCCTCCCCTCCACGCGTATCCCCCGAAAGGGACAACCATGAAGCGGCGACTGTCTGGTCAACTTCGGCGCGAATGATAGGCGAATTAGTCTTGGTTGTCATCCTCTGCGTCGTCATCCGCCGCATTTTGCGCCAGCGCATAGCGATACAGTGCGTTCTTTTTCACGCCGTGGATTTCCGCCGCCAGCGCCGCGGCCTTTTTCAGCGGCAATTCAGCGCGCAACAGCTCCAGGGTGCGCAGCGCTTCCGCTGAAAGCACACTCTCATCCGGCTGGAAGCCTTCTACGATCAGCACCATCTCGCCCTTGCGGCGATTTTCGTCTTCTTTCACCCAGGCCAGCAGTTCACCCACCGGGGCACCCTGAATTGACTCCCAGGTTTTAGTCAGCTCACGCGCCAACACCACATAACGCGCATCCCCCAGCACCGTTGCCATATCGGCCAGGCTGTCAATCAAGCGGTGGGTGGATTCGTAGAAAATCAGCGTGCGCGTCTCTTCAGACAGTTGCAGCAGGCGATCCAGCCGCGCTTTGGTTTTCGCGGGCAGAAACCCTTCGTAACAAAAACGATCTGAGGCAATGCCCGCCGCCGACAGCGCCGTGATCGCCGCGCACGGCCCCGGCAATGGCACCACGCGCACGCCCGCTTCACGACAGCGGCGCACCAGATGGTAACCGGGATCGTTAATCAGCGGCGTCCCGGCATCGGAGACCAGCGCAATGGATTGTCCTTGCTGAAGCTTAGCCAGCAGATGATCGGCCTTTTGCTGCTCGTTGTGATCGTGCAGTGCAAATAAGCGCGCGCTAATGGCAAAATGTTGCAATAACAGGCCGGTATGGCGCGTATCCTCCGCGGCAACCACATCCACGCCACGCAGTACGCTTAACGCACGTTCCGTAATATCGCCCAGATTGCCAATGGGCGTTGGCACAATGTAAAGCGTGGATGCAGAAATGTCTGCTTGTTGTTCATGATTCATTGTTTCATCCGGGTTGCCGATTTAATATTGAGCATCTTTATAAAAAAACCACTGGATACAGTATGCTTCCCAATCATTTCATCCGTTCGCAAACAGGGCGTATCGCGTCTGTGTTATTCGCGGCGCTGCTTCTTGCGGGATGTCCAGGCCAGGCGCCACAGCCGCCTACACCTGATGTTCAAGGTCAGGCCGGAGCCTCCTCTTACTACTACCTGCAACAAATGGAGCAAAGCCGAGATAATAACAAGGCTGGCTGGCAATTACTTGCGATTCGTGCCCTGGTTCAGGAAGGAAAGCTCCCTCAGGCAACCGAGCAGTTCAACGCGCTGCCTGCGCAGTTGGCACAACCGCAACAGCGTGAACAGCAACTGCTGAAAGCGGAAATTGCTGCCGCCAACAACGACAGCAACGGCACTGCAAGCGCACTGCAAGGGCTGGACGTCAGCGCACTCTCCGCCGATCAACAGGCGCGTTACTATCAGGCGCAAATCAACGCACATCAAGGCCAGCCCTCTGCTGATCTGCTGCGCGCCTATATCGCCCAAGAGCCGCAGCTCAAAGGCGATGAGCATCAAAAGAATATCGATCAGACCTGGGTTGCCCTGACGCAGATGTCTGCGCAGGCAGCCAGTACCGTGCTGATTAACGCCAACGAAAACGTGCTGGCCGGGTGGATGGATTTGCTCACCACTTACCAGAACAACCGTGAGTCGAGCGATCAGTTGAAAACCGCGCTCAGCGACTGGCAAACGCGCTACCCGCGCCACCCGGCGGCACAAACGCTGCCGACGCCGCTGGCATCGGGTCAGACGGCCTTGCCGGTCGCCGGTGGCGGTGTCGGCAGTGGCGTCGCCCTGCTGCTGCCGCTCAACGGTCAGGCACAGGTGTTCGCCAATGCCATCCAACTGGGTTTTAATGCGGCGAAAAGCGGTCAGGCCAGCATGGCATACAGCGCCCCTGCCGATACGGCCTCCGCAGCAACAGACAACGGGGCGGTAACCTCAATCAGTGCTCCGTATGCCGCCGCCAGTGTAGCCCCCACGGCCACGCCGGCAGCCGCTAGCAGCGTGCCGGTAAAAGTCTACGACACCACGTCTCAGCCCATCGCGAATCTGGTGGCACAAGCGCAGAAGGATGGCGCATCACTGATTGTTGGGCCATTGCTGAAAAACGACGTTGAGCAACTTACCAGTCAGCAAACCACCGTGAACATTCTGGCGCTCAATCAGCCCGAGCATGTGCAAAACACCCCCAACATGTGCTTTTTCGCCCTGTCACCGGAAGATGAAGCGCGTGACGCCGCGCAATTTATTCACCGTCAGGGCAAACAACAGCCGCTGCTGCTGGTACCACGCGGCGCGTTGGGCGATCGCGTGATTAACGCCTTTGCCCAAGCCTGGCAAAGCCAGGGCGGCAATTCGCTGCTGCAACAACGTTTTGGCAATACCGCAGAGCTGAAACAGGCTATCAACAGCGGTGCAGGGTTGAGTTTGAACGGCCAGCCGGTCAATGTGATGTCCTCGGCCGCACAGCCGGGCACCACCATCGGCGGGTTAACCATTCCGGCACAGATTGAACCGACGGTCAGCACCAGCGGCAGCGGCAATGTCGACGCGGTTTACATTCTGGCGACGCCGGATGAATTGGCGCTGATTAAACCAATGATCGATATGCGCACCACCTCGCAGTCACGCCCGGCGTTATACGCCAGCTCGCGTAGCTTCCAGGCAGGACTGGGGCCAGATTTCCGTCTTGAAATGGAAGGCCTTCAGTTCAGTGAGATCCCCTTGCTGGCGGGCAGCAACCCGGCGCTGATGCAACAAGTGTCTAGTCAGTTCAAGAATGATTATTCGCTGGTACGCCTCTACGCCATGGGGATGGATGCCTGGGCGCTGGCGAACCACTTTGCCGATTTGCGTCAGTCGTCTGGTCAGCAAATTACCGGCGCAACGGGCACGTTAACCGCCAGCGCAGATTGCGTTATCAATCGCCAATTAACCTGGCTGCAATATCGCCAGGGTCAGCTGGTGCCGGTTCCCTGAATCGGCGAGCGACAGGCTCACACTATGAACAACAGGCCCGGCTCTATCTGGAACAACAGGCCGGGCTGACGTTCGTTGCCGCCAACGTGAATTATCGCGGCGGTGAGTTGGATTTGATTATGCGGGATGGACACACCTGGGTCTTTGTCGAGGTGCGTTACCGCAAAAATGCGCAATTTGGTTCGGCAGCGGAGAGTGTGACGCCGCGCAAGCAACGGCGGTTATTGCTGGCCGCCGCGCTGTGGCTGGCGCAGCGACAGCAGAGTTTTGACACGACAAGCTGCCGATTCGATATACTGGCGATTACCGGCGAACACTATGATTGGTTGCCAAACGCCTTTGGCGCGTAAACACCGCATCTGGACGGTGTCGTTGTCAGAGATAAGATCGCGATGCCCAAATAATGCGAATTGCAGGACAAAATACCGCCAACGCACCCGCAACGTGAAGGAAGTATAACGGGTATATTGCTCAATGGATCGCTTGGAAAATAGGTTAATGCACCGTGCTGGATAGAATAAAAGTCTGTTTCACCGAAAGTATTCAAACACAAATCGCCGCAGCGGAAGCCCTACCCGATGCGATCGCCAGAGCAGCCACTGCACTGGTGCACTCATTACTCAACGGTAACAAAATCCTGTGCTGTGGCAATGGGACTTCCGCCGCTAACGCACAGCATTTTGCCGCCAGTATGATCAACCGATTTGAAGCGGAGCGCCCCAGTTTACCGGCGATTGCACTAAATGCGGATAATGTGGTCTTAACCGCGATAGCGAACGATCGCCTGCATGAAGAAGTGTACGCAAAACAAGTGCGTGCACTCGGGCAAGCGGGCGATATTTTGCTGGCGATCTCCACCCGAGGCAACAGCCGCGATATTGTGAAAGCGGTGGAAGCCGCGGTGACGCGTGATATGACGATAGTCGCGCTGACCGGCTACGACGGCGGAGAACTGGCCGGTCTGCTTGGCCCGCAAGATGTTGAAATCCGTATACCTTCACATCGCAGTGCGCGCGTGCAGGAAATGCACATGCTGACCGTTAATTGCCTGTGCGATTTGATTGATAATTCCCTTTTCCCACACCAGAACGATTAAGGAGCACCCCCATGAGGATATGTTCTGCATTTGCCGTGCTGTCTGTCGCCCTGTTGCTGCAAGGTTGTATTGGCGTCGCTGCCGTAGGCGGTGCTGTTGCAACCAAGACTGCGACCGATCCACGCTCGGTAGGCACGCAGGTGGATGATGGTACATTGGAAGTCCGTGTCTCCAACGCCATCAGCAAAGATCAGCAGTTATCCAAAGACGCACGCATCGTGGCGACAGCCTATCAGGGCAAAGTATTGCTGACTGGGCAGGCGCCCACTACCGATCTGGCCAGCCGGGCGAAACAAATAGCCATGGGTGTAGATGGCGCTACGGAAGTCTATAACGAGATCCGTAAAGGCACCCCGGTCTCGATGGGCACCGCGTCCATGGATACCTGGATCACCACCAAAGTTCGCTCCCAGTTACTTGCCACCGACACGGTAAAATCATCCAATGTGAAAGTGACGACCGAGAACGGTGAAGTCTTCCTGCTGGGTCTGGTCACTCAGCGCGAAGGGCGTTCCGCTGCTGAGATTGCCAGCAAAGTGAGTGGCGTTAAACACGTAACGACGGCGTTCACCTTCCTGGAATAATCGCACATCGTCGCAAGAAAAAGGGTGCCTCGGCACCCTTTTTCATTGTCCAATATCCCGATTACGCACCGGGCGCGCTGGCCAGCGAAGAGAGCAGCCACACATCGCGCCGCGTCTCCTGACCGATTTCGCCGCCAACATCCTGCTTGTCACGCGTCATGCCGGACAGAAAGGTAGAAAACCCGGCCTTTTCAATGCGATTACGGTAACGCGTATTGCCCTTGGCCTCATCCACCCGCAGCATCAGAGGAATTAAACGCGCGCCTTTTTGATCGAGCGATTTGTAAGGCCAGCGGTTGTCTTTGTCCAGATAAGGGGCCAGAAAATTAAAGGCGGTAGCGATACCGCTGCCCTGCGGCGTGCGATAGCGCCACAGATCTTCGCCCACCTTGTCTGCCAATACCGCCATGTTGGTAATGGCTTGCAGGTTGAAATAGCTGTAGTGGAAGGAACGGGTGCGAGAAAGTTCTTCCGGCTGCGCGCCGTCATCCTGAATCTGGTGATTCAGCTTGGTGCGCTGTAGCGCGGCCATCGCAGAGACCAGGTCTTTCTTGTCGAGATACCAGGCAATACCGGCCACCTGCGCGGCGTACCAGCTACCGTGGTTGTTCTTCGCCTCCGATTCCCGCTTCGCCAGCTTGCTGGTCTGCAACCATCCCAGATAGGCTGTCATCCACTCACGCATCTGCGCGTCATCCTCTTTTTTCCACCCGTTGTAATCACGCAGCATAATCAGCGCATCCACAATGCGGGTGGAGAAGTAGCGCCCGTCGAGCACGCCCGCCCCGCGTCCTGGCGCAATGCCTGGCACGCCCTGGGCAAAATCAAGGTTAGGATTCATGCGGGTTTCAGGGTCGATAAACCAGGTGCGAATCAGCGAAATCGCTTTATCGGCATAGGCGGCGTTATCGGAGAAGTACCAGGCCAACGTCAGCGTGTACACCTGATCGGTAAAATCCTCCAAGCGAACGCCGTCGATGTCATCACTCTTGCTGACAGGGTTTATAACGCCGTCACGGCGCACCCAAGGCAATCCATTAGATTTGTTGCTATCGGGCCACCAGTAGACGCTGAGGCTCATATAATCGTGTTTAGAGCCACTGGGTGGCGTCATACCCTTTTCCGTCACACTCGGGTTCGGTTTATTGAGCGCTTTTTCTGCCTGAGCGATCAGTTCGGTGTAAGCGAGTCGCGTTTGCGGTTTCTCAGTGCCCTGCCGCAGTTGCTGCTTGACCGTCGTCAGCACCGATTGTTGCAGAAACGCGTAAGGATCGTCGCGACGTTCCTGCGCCTGTGCCTGCATGACGACACCGCCAATCACCCACAGCATCAGCGCACACACGCTTGCCAGCCTGTTAAACATCACCACTCGCATAACTTCCCCTTTCAACGATAGTCAAACGCACGAACGGCACAGGGCAAGTCAGCCTTCAACGCAGTCCGTTAGTCCGCAAAAACGCTTCGCCCCCTATCTGGGACATTTGACGCAATATCCACTGCTGGCGTTGGCTCACATAGCGTGACGGCGCATTAACCCGAAAGCGAATCGGATTCGGCAACACGGCCGCCAACAGCGCCGCTTCACTGGCCGTCAAACGGCTGGCAGGCTTGTTGAAGAAGTGCTGTGCCGCCTGCTGCACGCCGAAAATGCCCGGCCCGAACTCCACGATATTCAGGTAGACCGTCAAAATCCGCCGTTTGGTCCAGACCAGCTCAACCCCCACTGTGATACCTGCTTCCAGCCCTTTACGCAACCAGCTTCGGCCATCCCACAGAAACAGGTTTTTCACCATTTGCTGGGTGAGCGTCGAGCCACCGCGCACCCGCACACCGTCGCGCTCATTGTGCGCCAGCGCTGCCCGGATGGCGTCCATATCAAACCCGGCGTGTTCCGGGAATTTCTGATCTTCAGCGGCGATCACCGCCAGCGCCATCACCGGCGCTATCTCATCCATCGACACCCAACTCGAGCGCGCAACGTAAGAAAAATCACCGCTCAGCCAGGCGCTCACCTGCCGCTCCGCCATCACGGCAGAAAAAGGAACCGGCAAAAACGCGAACAGAATAATCCCCGCCAGCCACAGGCCAAGCAACGAGAGGACGCCGCGAATTACCCAGCGTTTTATCCCAGGGATCACACCGCGTTTTTTGCCCCACCCTCTCATTCGGTAAAGCCCAAAACACGTTCAACCAGTTTATCGATGCCTTTGGCCGCTTCGCTAATGGAATTCGCCAGCATGTAAGCCGGCGTCGTCACCACGTTGTGCTGCGCATCCACCACAATATCATCCACCGGGCAAACAATGTGCGTACCACCCATCTGTTCTATGCATTCTGCGGTATCGATATCATTTCCAATTGTAACTCTTACCGACTCCCCCAGCAGTTTTGGCAACAGCGCCGGGGCGATGCAAATAAAACCAATTGGTTTGTTCTGCTTATAAATTTCTTGCGTGAGTAACGCCAATGATTCATCAACCTGACAGGCCGCGCCTTCGGTCGCGAAATCACTGAGATTCTTCGCCGCACCAAAACCGCCGGGAACAATTAACGCATCCAATTGGCTGGCATCCGCCTGCGACAGTGGCTGAATGTTCCCACGGGTGATGCGCGCGGACTCAACTAAAATATTGCGATTCTCACCAGTTACTTCACCCGTCAGGTGATTAACCACATGAAATTGCGGCTTATCTGGCGCAAAGCATACCGCCTGAGCCCCCGCACGATCGACGGCAAGCAGCGTCAGCACTGCTTCGTGAATTTCGGCGCCATCATAGACGCCGCAACCGCTCAGAACGATGCCGACTCGTTTCATCATATTTTCCTTCATTTCATTACATCAACTAATTGATTTTTTGATTGACAAACACTAATCTACATCACACATTTTAATGATTCTTGTAACAAAGATTTCTGCATTTGCTATTTTGTTGCTTGAGCGGTTCGTCACCTTACGACGTTGCGAATACTCGCACCTGCTAACTGAAACTGCTGAGAATTATCAAGCAGGTGCATAGTTTCCCTGGTGTTGGCGCATAATTCGCGCACCCCGGCCTCGGTCGGGGTCATTTTTTTTTAGGCCCCTGAAAAATTCTTCCCGCCCACATTCTCACGCTGTTCACACCACGCATTAGCGCACCGAGCTTGCGTGCACCCGCTATTTGCGGGCGCGTTTTTCCTGTTCGGCAACCCAGACTTTCAATACGTCAATATCGTGCTGCCAGTCGTGTTTCAGTTCGTCAATCCACTCCTGCACGTTGTCCCACCAGGCGGGCAGCGTCGTGGTCTGGATTTGCTGTGCCACCTGCTGGAGATGGCGCAGCCCAACGGAACCGGCAGCACCTTTGATTTTGTGCCCCTCTTCCGCAATGCCTTTCTGATCGCGCGCGGTCATATTGGAATCCAGCACCGCGAGATAGCCAGGCATCATCTGCTCAAACATCGCCACGCTCTGGTGGATCAGCGACGGTCCGACCAAATCGAGATATTGTTGCAGCATGGGAATATCAAGCAACGCTTCTCGAACCGGTTCCTGCTCCGACGCATCGGGGATGGCCTGCTCAGGCTCATCCTGATAGTCCCAATACTGTTTAATAACAGCGGTTAATGCAGGCACCGCCAGCGGTTTGCTCAGCACATCGTCCATGCCCGCATCGAGATACTCTTTTTTATCGCGCAGCACGTTAGCCGTTAAGGCAATCAGCGGCGGCAAATCTTGCCCGGCATATTTTTTACGCAGTTCGCGCGCCACATCCAGCCCGGTCATGTCCGGCAGTTGGATATCCAGCAACACCAGATCAAACTCGTCCGGATCGAACATCGTCAGCGCTTCCTGCCCGGTCATCGCCACTTCCACGCTGCTGCCCAGTTTCTCCAGCACCGAACGCGCCACCACCACGTTCAGTTCGATATCCTCTACCAGCAGCACGTTGAGCGCGGGTAACGGCAATTCATCCTCACCGCCAACGATCACCTCATCTTCCAGCGCCGGGGCGGTCACCGTCAGCGTAAAGCAAGAGCCTTTGCCCTGCGTACTGGTGACATGAATATCGCCGCCCATGTTCTGCGCCAGACGTTTGGAGACCGCCAGGCCAATACCGGTACCAGTCGCCGGTTTACCGCCATGTTTATCTTTTACCTGATAGTACATGGCGAAGATTTTCTCCAACTCGTCTTCAGGGATACCCATGCCGGAGTCTTCGACTTCAAAACGCAGCAGACTGTCCGCATCATGCGAGACACGCACCACGATTTTTCCTTTCTGGGTAAACTTCACCGCGTTGCTGAGCAGGTTCCACAGAATCTGGCGCAGACGCGTGCCATCGGTAATCACCCGCTGCGGCAGTGGCGGATGTTGTTCAACCACCAGTTGCAACTCCTTCGGCTGCGCCAGCAAGCCACCCAGGTTTTCCAAATCCGCCAGGAAGCCAATGAAATCAATAGGCTGATTATCCAGTTGCACCTTGCGGCGCTCCTGCTTGTCCATCTCGATCACGTCGTTAAAGATATTGCCCAGCGTAATGGCGCTGACATGCAGGGTTTTGAGGTATTTTTCTTGTTCCGCGTCCAGGTGGGTATCGAGCAGGATGCGGCTGAGGCCAACAATGCCATTAAGCGGCGTACGAAGCTCGTGGCTGATCGTTGAGATAAAAGTGGTCTTCTCCCTACTGGCATTCTCTAACGCGTCCTGATAGCGCTTACGCTCGGTTATATCGCGTCCAAAACCCATTAGCCCATGTCGTTTGCCCATTCGGTCGTAGAAAGGCACCTTGCGCAGCTCAAAACAGGCTTTACGCCCGTCGGGATAGACCAGCCACTGTTCATAGGTGAGCGACACGTTGTGACGGAACACTTTCTCATCCGTTTCCATCACTTTTTCTGCCACATCGGGGGTGTAAACGTCTTTTGGCGTCAGGCCCACCAGTTGTTTCTGGCTGCGGCCCAACAGCAGTTCCATGGCGCGGTTACAGCCGGAAAATTCTTTATTTTCATTGCGGTAGTAAACCAGATCCGGTGAGGCATCCAGAAACGATCGTAGCAGCGCTGATTGCTGCTCCAGCTCCACCTGCGCCTGTTCGCGTCCGGCAATCTCCTCTTTGAGCTTGCTCAGCATCATCAGGCGCGCCTCTTCCGCTTTTTCGCGATCGGCAATCTCCTGATTCAACTGGGCAATATTGCCCTTTAGCTGCTCGTTCAGCGTCTGGTCGCGCAGACGCATCTCCTCCAGCTTCGCCACCAGCTTGGCTAACCGTTGGCGCGACTCCTCCAACTGATCCACCACCACGGAGAGGAAATAAACCGCCCAGGGGGTGATTAACAGGCCAAAAAACACCGAACGAACCACATCGATGTCTTCGACCTTGCCGGTCAGCAGCAGCGTGACTGCCATCTGCACGGCCATTGCCAGCAGCACCAGCACCGAGGCCAGCAACAGTGAAAAACGCACCAGCCCGAGCTTTACCATCAAATCGACGTAGTACTGCGCCAACAACCGGATCTGCTTCATAGAGAATTCCCTTGGATACCCACTGCGCCATCATAACGTAAAACCCAGCACGATGCGGTGAGACAATCAGCACAACACCTTAACATTATCCGAGGATAACCGGTTGATATGGCTGACCGAGCGCGGAACCTTGCACCCCATGCGCCTGAAGGTATAAATCCAGTTCCACCATCCCGGTCCAGCGGTTTTCGCACCATAGCGGTGCCAGCAACGTCGGTCGCCGGGCGCTGGCGGAAATACGGTGAAACACCACCTCTGGCGGCGTGTGGCGAATCATCTCGCCGGCCGTGGCGACGTAGGTTTCCAGCGGCAATTCACTCAGTCGTCCGGCGCGCCAGGCCTTGGCCATAATGCTGCCGTCAACGATGTGCAGAGGATGCAGCTTAATGCCCTCAACGCCGGTTTCTACCACGCGTTGCAGCGTCGTCATGCAGTGATCGGCACGCTCGCCCGGCAGCCCGACAATCAGGTGGCAGCACACGCGCAGACCGCGCTGATGCGCACGCTGCACCGTTTCCTGATAGCAGGCAAAATCGTGACCGCGATTGATGCGATGCAGCGTTTTATCCCAGGCGCTCTGTAGCCCCAGCTCCAGCCACACCTCATAGCCTTGCGCATGGTAACCCGCCAACAGATCCAGCACGCTGTCCGGCACGCAATCGGGGCGCGTGCCCACGCACAGGCCAACGATGTCAGCCTGACTTAAGGCTTCCTGATAAAGCCGGTCCAGCATCTGCACTTCGCCATAGGTGCTGGTATACGCCTGAAAATAGGCCAGATAGCGCTTGGCGCGATTGACCTTGCCCGCCTGCGTATTGAGTTGATCGGCAATGCTTTGGCGCTGCATGGTTTCATCGGCAAAAGAGGCCACATTGCAGAACGTGCAACCGCCGCGCCCGAGCGTGCCATCCCGGTTTGGGCAGTTAAATCCGCCGTGCAGCGTCAGTTTATGAATCTTCTCGCCATAACGACGTTGTAAATCCCCGCCAAACATATTGATTAATTTTTGCAATTGCATATTCTAACCTACCCCCTGAGGGAAAGCAGACTACCCTTCTCTTCCTGCGTTCGCGATGACCGCGATCAATCACGCACATCCCAATGAAATGCATTTTTATTCGCTTTTAGTGAAAATAAACTCACATCCACGCTGATTAAATTTTCTAATCCCTGACGCACACGTCATGAAAAGATGAAGCATTACTTAAAAAGAGTTTCATTAAATCTAAAAGTAGATATTCACAGCAGAATATTCTATAACGTAGAGATAACGCAGCAGGGTGACGAGATGTTCACGCTTTTGCATAGTGATACAGCTCACACTTCATTCGGCCATCAATGCGTAGCCCAACGGAGATTTTCTCAAAAAAATCATTTATTTTCATAATCATAACTAAAAATTATCCCTTAATCGCACATTTTGCATTGATATTTGACCTGAACTGGCTTTCTCGCTAATTTGGGAGTCCGCTGGAAGCTTTCCCGACGAGTCCGCGACTCGTCATATTTATGCAGTTAGAAAAGAAAGACTCCCTCTTAAAGCAAGTCATAGTCCACTTGTAAGACCGTCACGAGAGGCCGAAGAAGAGAACGGCAGGATGCGCGACCCCGTCATCCGCCACCGTTCAACGCCACGGTGCCGAACGAAGTAGGTTGTGAGAGTCACACAGAGCCTGGGGAGGTTCACTGAGATATGTTGTACGATGCATCCCAAGAGAGAGACAACTGTGGTTTCGGATTGATCGCCCATATAGAAGGTGAACCGAGCCACAAGGTCGTGCGTACTGCGATTCACGCACTGGCCCGTATGCAGCACCGTGGCGCGATCCTTGCTGACGGCAAGACCGGCGACGGCTGCGGCTTGTTATTACAAAAACCCGATCGTTTCTACCGACTGGTGGCCGAAGAGCACGGCTGGCGGTTGGCGAAGAATTACGCCGTGGGCATGATGTTCCTCAATCAGGATCAGGATCTGGCACGCGCGGCGCGTCGCATTGTGGAAGAAGAGCTGCAAAATGAAACCTTGTCGGTGCTGGGATGGCGTGAAGTGCCCACCAACCCGGACGTGCTCGGTGAAATTGCCCTCTCCTCGCTGCCGCGCATCGAACAGATTTTTGTCAACGCCCCGGCGGGATGGTCGCCGCGCGATATGGAGCGTCGCCTGTTTATGGCGCGCCGCCGTATTGAAAAGCGCATTCAGGATAAAGAGTTCTACGTCTGTAGCTTCTCTAACCTGATCAACATCTATAAAGGTCTGTGTATGCCGGCGGATTTGCCGCGCTTTTACCTGGACCTGGCGGATTTGCGTCTGGAATCGGCCATTTGCCTGTTCCACCAACGCTTCTCCACCAACACCGTGCCGCGCTGGCCGCTGGCCCAACCGTTCCGCTATCTGGCGCACAACGGGGAAATCAACACCATTGCCGGTAACCGTCAATGGGCGCGAGCGCGTGCTTACAAATTTAAAACGCCGCTGATCCCCGATCTGCAAGACGCCGCCCCGTTCGTCAACGAAACCGGCTCTGACTCTAGCTCACTCGATAACATGCTGGAGCTGTTCCTGAGCGGCGGGATGGATATCGTGCGCGCCATGCGTTTGCTGGTGCCGCCCGCCTGGCAGAACAACCCGGACATGGACCCGGAACTGCGTTCGTTCTTTGACTTCAACTCCATGCACATGGAGCCGTGGGACGGCCCGGCCGGTATCGTGATGTCCGATGGTCGCTATGCGGCCTGTAACCTGGACCGTAACGGTCTGCGCCCGGCGCGCTACGTCATCACCAAAGACAAACTGATCACCTGCGCCTCCGAAGTGGGGATCTGGGATTATCAGCCGGACGAAGTGGTGGAAAAAGGCCGCGTTGGCCCTGGCGAACTGATGGTTATCGATACCCTCGAAGGCCGCATTCTGCACTCCAACGAAACCGACAACGACCTTAAAGGCCGCCACCCGTACAAAGAGTGGATGGAACGTAACGTCAAGCGTCTGGTGCCGTTTGAAGAGTTGCCGGACGATCAGGTTGGCAGCCGTAAGCTGGATGACAGCCAGTTGGAAACCTACCAGAAGCAGTTCGGCTACAGCAGCGAAGAGCTGGACCAGATCCTGCGCGTGCTGGGCGAAAACGGCCAGGAAGCGACCGGATCGATGGGTGATGACACCCCGTTTGCCGTGCTCTCCAGCCGTCCGCGCATCATTTACGACTATTTCCGCCAGCAGTTTGCGCAGGTGACTAACCCGCCGATCGACCCGCTGCGTGAAGCGCACGTGATGTCGCTGGCGACCTGTATTGGCCGCGAAATGAACGTATTCTGTGAAGCCGAAGGTCAGGCGCACCGTTTGAGTTTCAAATCGCCGATCCTGTTGTACTCCGACTTTACGCAGTTGCTCACCCAAGATCAGCAGCACTACCGCGCTGAAACGCTGGATCTGACCTTCGATCCACGCGAGAAATCATTGCAGCAAACCGTTGAAGCGCTGTGTGAAGAGGCCGAGCGCAAAGTGCGTGAAGGTGCGGTGTTGCTGGTACTTTCCGACCGTGCCATCAGCGAGCACCGGTTGCCGGTGCCGGCACCGATGGCGGTGGGTGCGATACAGCACCGTCTGGTGGAAAAGAGCCTGCGCTGCGACGCTAACCTGATTGTTGAAACCGCCAGCGCCCGCGATCCGCATCACTTCGCCGTGCTGCTGGGCTTCGGCGCTACGGCTATCTATCCGTATCTGGCGTATGAGTCATTGGCGCGGCTGGTGGATAACCACACCATCGAGAAGCCTTACCGCACCGTGATGCTCAACTACCGCAACGGCATCAACAAAGGGCTGTACAAGATCATGTCCAAAATGGGCATCTCGACTATCGCCTCGTACCGTTGCTCCAAGCTGTTTGAAGCGGTGGGCCTGCACAAAGAGCTGTCCGCGCTCTGCTTCCACGGGGTGGTGAGCCGCATCGGCGGTGCCAACTTCGGTGATTTCGAGCAAGACCTGCAAAATCTGGCAAAACGCGCCTGGTTAAAGCGCAAAACGCTGGAACAGGGCGGCCTGCTGAAATTCGTTTACGACGGCGAATACCACGCCTATAACCCGGATGTGGTCAATACCCTGCAACAAGCCGTGAAAAGCGGCGAGTACAGCGACTATCTGGAATACGCCAAACACGTCAACGAGCGCCCGGTAGCGACGCTGCGCGACCTGCTGGCCATCAAACCGCAGGAAGGGGTAGCGATTCCGGTTGATGACGTAGAACCGGCCAGCGAGCTGTTTAAGCGCTTTGACACCGCCGCCATGTCTATCGGCGCGCTGAGTCCGGAAGCCCATGAGTCTCTGGCGGAAGCCATGAACGCGATTGGCGGTAACTCCAACTCCGGTGAAGGTGGGGAAGATCCGGCGCGTTACGGCACCAATAAAGTGTCACGTATCAAGCAGGTGGCCTCTGGTCGCTTCGGTGTTACCCCGGCCTATCTGGTCAACGCTGACGTGATTCAGATTAAAGTGGCGCAAGGGGCCAAGCCGGGTGAAGGCGGTCAGTTGCCGGGCGATAAGGTGACGCCGTACATCGCCAGACTGCGCTATTCCGTGCCGGGCGTGACGCTGATTTCGCCGCCGCCGCACCACGATATTTATTCTATCGAAGACTTGGCTCAGTTGATTTTCGACCTGAAGCAGGTCAATCCGAAAGCGATGATCTCAGTCAAGCTGGTTTCTGAACCGGGCGTGGGCACCATTGCGACCGGCGTAGCCAAAGCCTATGCCGACCTGATCACCATCGCCGGATATGACGGCGGCACCGGTGCCAGCCCGCTCAGCTCAGTGAAATATGCGGGCTGCCCGTGGGAACTGGGGCTGGTGGAAACTCAGCAGGCGCTGGTGGCTAACGGCTTGCGCCACAAAATCCGTCTGCAAGTGGACGGCGGTCTGAAAACCGGCGTTGATATCATCAAGGCGGCGATTCTGGGCGCAGAAAGCTTCGGCTTCGGCACCGGCCCGATGGTGGCGCTCGGCTGTAAATACCTGCGTATTTGCCACCTGAACAACTGTGCTACCGGCGTCGCCACCCAGGATGACAAGCTGCGCCGAGATCACTACCACGGCCTGCCTGAGCGTGTGATCAACTACTTCAACTTTATTGCGCAGGAAACCCGCCTGCTGATGGCGGAACTGGGCGTCAGTCAACTGGTTGATTTGATTGGCCGTACTGATCTGCTGGTGGAACTGGATGGCTTCACCGCCAAACAGAACAAACTGGATCTCTCTGCGCTGCTGCAAACCGCACAGCCGCAGCCGGGTAAAGCGCTGTACTGCACCGAGAGCAACCCGCCGTTCGATGAAGGGCTGTTGAACAAGGCGCTGCTGTCTCAGGCGCAACCGCACATCGCAGCGAAACAGAGCAAAGCGCTCTACTTTGATATCCGCAATACCGACCGTTCCGTCGGCGCAACGCTGTCCGGTGCCATTGCCGCGCAGCACGGCGATCAAGGGCTGGCAAGCGATCCGATCAAAGCCAACTTCTCCGGTACTGCCGGACAGAGCTTCGGCGTATGGAACGCAGGCGGCGTCGAACTGACGTTGACCGGCGATGCCAACGACTATGTGGGCAAAGGCATGGCTGGCGGTTGCATCTCCGTGCGTCCACCGGTCGGCTCCGCGTTCCGCAGCCATGAGGCGAGCATTATCGGCAACACCTGTCTGTACGGTGCCACCGGCGGCAAGCTGTTTGCCGCAGGCCGCGCGGGCGAACGTTTCGGCGTGCGTAACTCCGGTGCCATTACCGTGGTGGAAGGTATCGGCGACAACGGCTGTGAATACATGACGGGCGGTATCGTCTGCGTATTGGGTCGCACCGGCGTCAACTTTGGCGCAGGCATGACCGGCGGTTTCGCCTACGTACTGGATGAAGACGGCGAGTTCCGTAAGCGCGTCAACCCTGAGCTGGTGGAAGTGCTGTCGGTCGACGACCTGGCGATTCACGAAGAGCACCTGCGCGGTTTGATCACCGAGCACGTGCAGCACACCGGTTCCCAGCGTGGCGAAGAGATCCTCGCTAACTGGCCGGTCTGGGCGTCGCGTTTCGCGCTGGTGAAACCCAAGTCGAGTGATGTGAAGGCATTATTAGGGCATCGTAGTCGTTCCGCAGCCGAATTGCGGGTTCAGGCGCAGTAAGAGGGCATTATGAGTCAGAACGTTTATCAATTTATCGACTTACAGCGCGTTGATCCGCCGAAGAAGCCGTTAAAGATTCGCAAAATCGAGTTCGTGGAAATCTACGAACCCTTTTCCGAAAGCCAGTCCAAGGCGCAGGCAGATCGCTGCCTCGCCTGCGGTAACCCCTATTGCGAATGGAAGTGCCCGGTACATAACTACATTCCCAACTGGCTGAAACTGGCGAACGAAGGGCGCATTATCGAAGCGGCTGAGCTGTCACACCAGACCAACAGCCTGCCGGAAGTGTGCGGACGCGTGTGCCCGCAGGACAGACTGTGTGAAGGCTCCTGTACGCTCAATGCGGAGTTCGGCGCGGTCACCATTGGCAATATCGAACGCTACATTAATGATAAAGCGATCGAAATGGGCTGGAAGCCGAATCTGTCTCACGTGAAACCCACCGGCAAGCGTGTCGCTATTGTGGGCGCGGGCCCGGCGGGGTTGGCGTGTGCTGACGTGCTGGCACGCAGCGGTGTGCAGGCGGTAGTGTTCGATCGTCATCCTGAAATCGGCGGATTGCTGACCTTCGGGATCCCAGCCTTCAAGCTGGAGAAAGAGGTGATGATCAAACGCCGGGAAATCTTCAGTGAGATGGGCATTGAGTTCCAGCTTAATACCGAGATTGGCAAAGATATCGCGCTGGAGACTCTGCTTGCCGATTACGACGCCGTGTTCCTGGGTGTCGGTACTTACCAGTCCATGCGTGGCGGGTTGGAAAATGAGGATGCGCCGGGCGTGTACGACGCACTGCCGTTCCTGATTGCCAACACCAAGCAACTGATGGGCTTTGAAACCGCGCCGGATGAACCCTACACCGACATGAGCGGCAAGCGCGTGGTGGTGCTGGGTGGCGGCGATACCGCGATGGACTGCGTGCGTACTTCGGTGCGCCACGGTGCTACGCACGTGACCTGTGCCTACCGCCGTGACGAAGTCAACATGCCCGGTTCCAAGCGTGAAGTGAAAAATGCGCGCGAAGAGGGTGTGGAATTCCTGTTCAACCTGCAACCGCTCAGCATCGAAATCAACGGTGCCGGTAAAGCCTGCGGCGTCAGAATGGCGCGTACCGAACTGGGTGCGCCGGATGCCAATGGCCGCCGTCGTCCTGAAATCGTCGAAGGCTCCGAGCATGTGCTGGAAGCAGACGCCGTGATCATGGCGTTTGGTTTCCGTCCGCACAAGATGGACTGGTTGGCGAAACACGGCGTGGATCTGGACAGCCAGGGGCGCATCGTGGCCCCCGAGCAGAGCGAGAGCGCGTTCCAGACCAGCAACCCGAAAATCTTCGCCGGTGGCGATGCAGTACGCGGTTCCGATCTGGTGGTGACCGCCATTGCCGAGGGCCGCAAGGCCGCGGATGGCATCATGAACTATTTGGAAGTGTAATCGGCGACGCTATCCATCAAGGCGGCGCAAGCCGCCTGACGTTGCTGACAAACCCTTTTCGGCATGTCCGTGTTTCCCGGCGAATCACGACGAGGGGCGCTCCGGCGGCTTACGCCGCTACGACCCCATCGCCGCACTTCACCTAATAACGGACTTTGTCATCAGTGTGAGGCGGCGCAAGCCGTCTTTTTCTTGTGTGCAGGTTTAGCTACTGCTATTGAACTGATCGAGGATGTCCTGCTCTGTCAGCATCGGGGTTTGTTGGGCGAAATCATAAAAATCCGGTTTGCTTTCGATATAAATCTGGCTCACCAACCGTTTGCGATCGTCCGGGAATATCCCTGCAGACAGCTCATAGGTTTGCGTTTCCAACAGCAGGTAATAGAGATGGGTGCCACAGATGCGGCAAAACGTACGCTCGGCCCATTCTGACGAGCGATAGTGCGTGACGTTCTCTTCACCGTGCAGCACCACGTCCTGTTTGCACTCTACCGCCAACAGCGGTCCGCCGCCCCACTGGCGGCACATATTGCAGTGACACACGCTAACGTCATGCACACACGCTTCCGGCACGTCGACGGTGACTGCACCGCATAAGCACTGGCCCTTGGTCATTTTCATCACGCCCTCCTGCCGCAAACGGTTATCGTTTTTTTCAACGCTGTTGCCATAAAAAAGGGGCATACCGACGGTTGCCCCTTTTCTGTGAATGTGGTTATTTTACCACGCGTAACGAGGGTCGCCCGCCGCGCGGAGCCGGTGGTGGCTCGTCATCAGGCGGGTTAGTCTCTATCACGCTGTCTTGATGCTCGTTATCCACAACCGACATCACCACACCCGGCGTCAATGCCTCACCCTGCGCATCCGTCAGGTTATCCAGCTCATAGGCTGGCTCGGGCTCAAACATGGTGCCAGCGCCGTTCTCACGGGCGTAAATGGCCAGCACGGCGGCCATCGGCACATAAACCTGACGTGGTACGCCGCCAAAGCGAGCGTTAAAACGCACGCTGTCATCAGCCAACTCCAGGCCACCTACCGCGCGCTGTGCGATATTCAGTACTATCTGCCCATCGCGGGCGAATTCCATTGGCACCATTACGCCCGGCAGCGATACATCAACCACCAGATGCGGCGTTAATTGATTATCCAGCAGCCAATCATAAAAAGCCCGCAACAGATACGGACGGCGCGGAGACAGTTGAGACAACGCCATACAGATTTAACCTCGGGTGTGCAAACGGATTTCACGCTCGGCTTCGGTCAAGGATGCCAGGAAAGCATCACGTTCGAAGACGCGCGTCATATAACCTTTCAGCTCTTTCGCCCCTGCGCCCGTCAATTCAATGCCCAGCAGCGGCAAACGCCACAGCAGCGGTGCCAGATAGCAGTCGACCAGGCTGAACTCTTCGCTCATGAAATAAGGCGCTTCATTGAACACGGGTGCAACGGCCAGCAACTCTTCGCGCAGCTGTTTACGCGCAGCATCCGCCTCTTGTGCATTCCCCTGCATGATTTTTTTCAGGAGGGAATACCAATCGGATTCAATGCGGTGCATCATCAGGCGGCTGGTTCCGCGCGCTACCGGATACACCGGCATCAGCGGAGGATGAGGGAAACGCTCATCCAGATACTCCATGATGATACGAGATTCATACAGCGTCAGTTCACGATCGACCAGCGTCGGCACGGAGCCATAGGGATTGAGGTCAATAAGATCCTGTGGCAGGTTATCCATATCCACCAGCTCAATCTCGACACTCACGCCCTTTTCCGCCAAGACAATGCGAACCTGATGGCTAAAAATGTCGGACTGACCAGAAAACAGCGTCATCACCGAACGTTTGTTGGCAGCGACAGCCATGAAAACCTCCAAGTTTATCGAGAAATACGACTAATAACTAAACGGCGCTATCCTGCATAGCCCGGAATCACTGTACGTGATTGTCCACAAGAAAAACGTCTGGCGGCATCAACATTCGGGAAAATTGCCGACTGGCATACAGGCACAAAATCGGCAAATAGTTTACCAGATTTTGTGCGTTCTGTGGTGAAAGAAGCGCAATTTCATTACTAACCCTCAGAAAAGCAGGATTATTTTTTTATCTGGAGAGGCGGAATGTGAGCAGAATGAACCTGATGAGGCGAATGCAAGGCAAAAAAAACCCGGTGCAAGCACCGGGTTTTTTGCGTTGATTTGCAGCGATAAACGCCAGAAATTAACGTTTGGAGTACTGAGGACGGCGACGTGCTTTACGCAGACCGACTTTCTTACGTTCAACTTCACGTGCGTCACGGGTAACGAAGCCCGCTTTACGCAGTTCAGAACGCAGAGACTCGTCGTACTCCATCAGCGCACGGGTGATACCATGACGAATGGCACCCGCTTGACCGGAAATACCACCACCTTTAACGGTGATGTACAGATCCAGTTTGCCAACCATGTCGACCAGTTCCAGCGGTTGACGAACTACCATGCGGGCAGTTTCGCGACCGAAGTACTGTTCCAGGCTGCGCTGGTTGATGACGATATTGCCGTTGCCCGGTTTGATGAACACGCGAGCGGCGGAGCTTTTGCGGCGACCAGTGCCGTAGTATTGATTTTCAGCCATTGCCTATAATCCCGATTAAATGTCCAGAACTTGCGGTTGCTGTGCCGCGTGGTTGTGCTCGTTACCTGCGTAAACTTTCAGTTTACGGTACATAGCACGACCCAGCGGGCCCTTCGGCAGCATGCCTTTAACCGCGATTTCAATCACACGCTCAGGACGGCGGGCAATCATCTCTTCAAAGGTCGCTTGCTTGATACCACCGATGTGGCCGGTGTGGTGATAGTAAATCTTGTCAGTACGCTTGTTGCCGGTTACAGCAACTTTGTCAGCGTTCAGAACGATGATGTAATCACCGGTATCGACGTGCGGGGTGTATTCCGCTTTATGCTTACCGCGCAGACGGCGAGCCAGTTCAGTAGCCAGGCGGCCCAGAGTTTTACCGGTCGCGTCAACAACATACCAGTCGCGTTTGACGGTTTCTGGTTTAGCTGTAAAAGTTTTCATTAAAAGCTTACCCAATTTAAGTTACACGTTGGTGAACACCCAAACGCTTCAATAAATTCAGAAATAAAGTGTCGAGGTTCACACGGCATCTAGTCCAGCAAACCTACCCCTTCGAATAGCCATGCCGGCGCGATTAACGTTTCGGGAAAAAAACGTTGTAACGTGGGGTCGCAGGATTATAGAGAAGTCGATAGCAAAGATCGACCTCTTTTCCACCAAAGCGCAATAAATTACCCGTTGTCCGCTCAGGCAAGGTGCGGTTGGCTCAAATATTCTTCACTTTGCATCTCTTGCAGCCGCGACAGGCAGCGCTGATATTCGAATTTCAGGTGCTCGCCTTGATACAGCGCGAACATCGAGGTTTGCGCCGCGATCACCAGCTTGACCCGCCGCTCATAAAACTCATCCACCAGCGCCAGAAAACGGCGCGCCGCATTCTCCTCTTTGGTCCCCATCACCGTCACGTTGTGCAGCAGGACCGTGTGGTAGAGGCGCGACAGCGCAATATAGTCATTCTGGCTGCGTGCATCGAGACATAGCGTAGCAAAATCGACGGCCAGCACGCCATCGCTCGCACTGAGCGTCGGCATAGGCCGGTGGTTGATTTCCAGCACCGGTCCCGGCGCGGAGAATGCCCGGCCAGACAAGCGCGAGAACATTTGTCGCATTTCAGCCTCGGTGTCGGGCGACAGCGGCGTCAGATAGAGATGCGCCTGCGTCAGCGTGCGCAGGCGATAATCGATACCCGCATCGACATTGCGCACCTCGCAGTACTGCTTGATCAGATCGATAGCCGGCAAAAAACGACTGCGTTGTAAGCCGTTACGATAGAGGTTATCCGGAGGAATATTGGAGGTGGCCACCAAGGTAACGCCGCGGGCGAACAACGCACGCAACAGTTCCGCCAGCAGCATGGCATCGGTGATATCCGTAACGAAAAACTCATCAAAGCAGAGCACATCGGTCTGCGCTTTAAACCCATCCGCCACCTGCTCGAGCGGGTTCGGTTGCCCCTGTAGCTGGTTCAGCTCTTCGTGCACGCGCAGCATAAAGCGATGGAAATGCAGCCGCAGCTTGCGTTCTGTCGGCAGACTCTGGAAAAACAGATCCATCAGCCAGGTTTTGCCGCGCCCGACCCCGCCCCACATATAAAGCCCCTGCACCGGAGCCGCAGGCGTTTTATCTGCCAGTCCCAGCCAGTGCCGCCAGCGGACAAAGCGGCCATCGGATACGGGAGTCGCCTGCGACGCTTCGCGCGCTTGCAAGGCCTGATAAATGCCATGCAGCGCGGTTACCGTTTGCCGTTGTACCTCATCAGGCTGATACTCGCCCGCCGCCACTGCCTGCTGATAATGTGCCAATGGCCCAGCAAGCGGCAGCGTTGTCGGTTGTATCATCTCGCGTTCTCCCTTCATCCGTCATTTTCCGAAAAAAAGTTAGTCGTGTTTTATCGCCCGTTACCGGCGATTCGCTCCGCGATCGTCGCATTTTTCCATGATATCACCTGAAAGAGATCCCAATTACCTTACAGCGTCGCGTTTCGGGACTCCACTCGGGCGGCGTTAGCGGTTATAGTGGCTATTATGAAGTGAAAAAACCCTACGGGACAACGACGTCGAAAGAGGTGTCTTTATGACTTGGGAGTATGCGCTAATAGGATTAGTTGTCGGCATCATCATCGGTGCTGTCGCCATGCGCTTTGGCAACCGTACTCTGCGGCAGCAGCAAGCGCTGCAAAGCGAGTTGGAAAAGAGCAAAACCGAACTGGAGACCTATCGTCAGGAGTTGGTGGGCCATTTTGCTCACAGCGCCGAGTTGTTGGACAACATGGCAAAAGATTACCGTCAGTTGTACCAGCATATGGCAAAAAGCTCTAGCAACCTGCTGCCAGATTTGCCGATGCAGGATAATCCGTTTCGCTATCGCTTAACCGAGGCGGAAGCAGACAACGATCAGGCCCCAGTGGGCATGCCGCCACGCGATTATTCAGACGGCGCGTCCGGACTGCTGCGCGGTGAGCGCCCTCTGCGCAAATAATCACCCTGCGCCCTACTGCGTGAAGGACAACATCCTTCACGCAGCCTACATCCCCGACGTCCCTTCCCTGCCAGTTTGACGATAGTTACATTCCCTTGACGAAAGAACAGTGAACTTTACACGTTATTCGCTGGTCGACTCTTCACCAGCCGTTTAAGTTTATATATCATCATTTTATTCATAATCGACATTCTGTCGATGGTTCGCAGGTTGTGAGAGATAACGTCAAATGAAGAAAAAATCATTATTATTCAGCGCACTGGCAGTAAGCATGAGCCTGGCATTGTCATCGCTTCCTGCCGTACAAGCCGCCCTGCCCGCCGTGGTGGAAGGTCAACAGTTACCCAGTCTGGCACCGATGTTGGAAAAAGTGCTGCCTGCGGTGGTCAGCGTGCATGTCGAAGGCACGCAAACCCAGCGCCAACGCGTACCGGAAGAGTTTAAATTCTTCTTTGGCCCGAATGCGCCGTCAGGCAAGCAGAACAGTCGCCCGTTTGAAGGCCTCGGTTCCGGCGTGATTATCGATGCGGCCAAAGGGTATGTCCTGACCAATAACCATGTCATCAACAACGCCGATAAAATTCGCGTGCAGTTGAATGACGGTCGGGAATATGAAGCCAAACTGCTGGGTCGCGATGAGCAAAGCGACATCGCGCTGCTGCAACTGAACGATGCCAAGAATCTGCAAGAAGTTAAAATGGCGGATTCTGACCAACTGCGCGTCGGGGATTTCGCCGTTGCCGTGGGTAACCCGTTCGGCCTCGGCCAAACGGCCACCTCTGGCATTATCTCCGCATTGGGTCGCAGCGGCCTGAATCTGGAAGGGTTGGAAAACTTTATCCAGACCGATGCCTCCATTAACCGCGGTAACTCCGGCGGTGCACTGGTTAACCTCAACGGTGAGCTGATCGGGATTAACACCGCGATCCTGGCACCGGGCGGCGGCAACATCGGTATCGGGTTTGCCATTCCCAGCAACATGGCGCAAAACCTGGCACAGCAGCTTATCGAGTTCGGTGAAGTGAAACGCGGCCTGTTGGGCATCAAAGGCAGTGAAATGACCGCCGACATGGCGAAAGCCTTCAAGGTGGAAGCACAGCGTGGTGCCTTCGTCAGTGAAGTATTGCCAAAATCAGCGGCCGCCAAAGCCGGTATCAAAGCCGGTGATGTGCTGACATCACTGGACGGCAAGCCGATCAGCAGCTTTGCTGAGCTGCGCGCCAAAATCGGCACCACCGCGCCCGGTAAAACGGTGAAGATTGGCCTGCTGCGCGAAGGTAAACCGCTGGAACTCTCCGTGGTTCTCGATAACAACACCTCTGCCGCCACCAGCGCTGAGAGCCTTTCTCCGGCCTTGCAGGGCGCATCGCTTGCCAATGGTCAGGCGAAGGATGGCAGCAAAGGGGTGCAGATTGAAGACGTCACCAAAGACACACCCGCAGCACAAGTGGGCTTGCAGAAGGGCGATATCATTATCGGCGTTAACCGTGAGCGGGTAGAAAACATCACCCAGTTGCGCAAAATTCTGGAAAGCAAACCCAGCGTGTTGGCGCTGAACGTGGTGCGTGGCGAAGAAACGATTTACCTGCTGTTACGCTAATACAATATATTGTATCAATACTATAAAATCGGACACGGTACATGCCGTGTCCGGTAAACTCATGTTATCCTCCGCTTACCTGTCCACTTCCCTGTACGTTTTATGCTCGCAAAACTCTTTCGCTCCGCCATTATTGGCGCGATCGTGGCGGGAATTCTGCTCGCGATCATGCCGTTGCTACGGTCAAATACCGCACTGTTTTCCCGCTCACACAGTATCCAGAGCGAGGATGTGCCGCTGAGCTACAATCAGGCGGTTCGCCGCGCAGCACCGGCGGTGGTTAATGTTTATAGCCGAGAATCGGCCAGCGAGAACAACGGGGAACTGAATATTCGCCTGCTCGGATCTGGCGTGATCATGAGTGAAAAAGGCTACGTGCTCACCAATAATCACGTGATCAACAATATTGCGCAGTTGGTTATCTCGTTACAGGACGGCCGCGTCTATGAGGCCAGCGTGATTGGCACAGACAAACTGACCGATCTGGCGGTGGTGAAAATGGAAGCCGTTAACCTACCGGTTATCACCATCAACGAAAAACGCACGGCGCACATCGGCGATGTGGTGCTGGCTATCGGTAACCCTTACAACCTCGGGCAAACCGTCACCCAGGGCATTATCAGCGCCACCGGCCGCGTGGGGCTGAGCCTGATGGACGGTTCAGGTTCCGGCTTTGGCGGGCGACAGAACTTCCTGCAAACCGATGCCTCCATCAACCACGGTAACTCTGGCGGTGCATTGGTCAACACGCTGGGTGAACTGGTCGGCATCAACACCCTGACCTTTGATAAAGGCAGCGACGGAGAAACGCCGGAAGGGATTGGCTTCGCCATCCCGGTAGCGCTGGCTACCAAGGTGATGGGAAAACTGATTCGCGATGGTCGTGTAGTTCGCGGCTATATCGGCATTAACGGCGCACAAGCGGAAGGGTTATCACCCAATAGCACGCTGGACGGCAATAAACGCCTGCAAGGTGTGATCGTGATGAACGTCGAACCCGGTGGCCCGGCGGATAAAGGCGGCATGAAAAAAGGTGACGTGCTGCTGACCATGAACGGCAAGCCCGCCGTCTCAGTGATTGAAACCATGGATCAGGTGGCTGAAGTTCGTCCCGGCACTGCCGTTCCGGTAGCCATTCGCCGCGGCGATCAGGAGATGACGCTGTCGGTAACGATTCAGGAGTTCCCGGAGAGTTAATCTTGCCAGTATGAGCAGCACCACGGCTGCTCATACTGAAACAGGATTACGCGTCGTTGCCGCTCACACGTTCGATGTTCGCGCCCAGTCCACGCAGTTTGTCTTCAATGCGTTCGTAGCCACGATCGATGTGATAGATACGATCGACGAGGGTTGTGCCTTCCGCAATACAGCCCGCCAGCACCAGACTGGCTGAGGCACGCAGATCGGTCGCCATCACCTGTGCGCCAGAAAGCGTATCAACGCCGTGGCAGATCACAGTGTTGCTCTCAATCTCTGCCTGCGCGCCCATACGAATCAGTTCAGGCACGTGCATAAAGCGGTTTTCGAAGATGGTTTCGGTGATAACACCGGTGCCTTCAGCCACCAGATTCAGCAGACTGAACTGCGCTTGCATATCGGTCGGGAAGCCGGGATGCGGAGAGGTGCGCACGGTAACCGCTTTCGGGCGTTTGCCATGCATATCCAGGCTGATCCAGTCTTCACCCACTTCGATATCCGCGCCTGCATCACGCAATTTCGCCAGCACGGCATCCAGCGTATCCGGGCGCGTGTTGCGGCACACAATGCTGCCACGAGAGACCGCAGCCGCCACCAGGAACGTACCGGTTTCGATACGGTCTGGCAGCACGCGGTAAACGCCGCCACCCAGACGCTCAACGCCTTCGATAACGATCTTGTCGCTGCCTGCACCGGTGATTTTTGCGCCCATCGCATTCAGGAAGCCTGCGGTATCAACGATTTCCGGCTCACGCGCGGCGTTTTCAATAATCGTGGTGCCTTCAGCCAGCGTTGCCGCCGTCATGATGGTGACGGTCGCACCGACGCTGACTTTGTCCATCACGATGTGCGCACCCTGCAAGCGCCCGTCAACCGTGGCTTTGACATAGCCCTCTTCCAGCACGATCTTGGCACCCAACTGCTCCAGCCCGGTAATGTGCAGATCGACCGGACGAGCGCCAATCGCGCAGCCGCCGGGCAGTGAGACCTGACCCTGACCGAAACGCGCCACCAGCGGCCCCAACGCCCAGATGGAGGCGCGCATGGTTTTCACCAGATCGTAAGGGGCGCAAAAGACGTTAACGTCGCGGGCATCCACATGCACCGAGCCGTTGCGCGTCACGTGAGCACCCAACTGGCCGAGCAGCTTCATCGTGGTATCGATATCACGCAGCTTGGGAACATTCTGGATTTCTACCGGCGCTTCCGCCAGCAGGGCCGCGAACAGGATAGGCAGGGCGGCATTTTTCGCCCCGGAGATAGTGACTTCACCAGTGAGCCGGGTGGGACCCTGCACACGAAATTTGTCCATAGTTAAAGGTTCTCAGCTTGCTAAAAGTATTCCAGGGCGCACTGCTCTCGCTTAAAAGCCGTTCAGCTTACGATCGCGCTGCCATTCTTCCGGTGTATAGGCCTTGATGGAAAGCGCATGAATGCGGTTGTCCGCAATGTACTCCATCAAGGGCGCGTATACGGTCTGCTGCTGTTTGACACGACGCATACCAACAAAAATATCCCCCACGGCGACGACCTGAAAGTGGCTGCCATCGCCCGTTACGTGGACTTCTTGCAGTGCGAGTGCCTTCATCAGCACCTCTTCGATCTCGTTATTTTCCATCGCTCTCAATTCTGTGTTCAGGGGAGGATTATCAGCCGTGTATCTTAGATGAATACGCCGCTTTCTTAAACAAAGAAATCCCTCTTGGCGTAAGCCAAGAGGGCTGTTTTTATCTATACGCGGGAAAGGTAAAGAAAAAAATCAAACGACGGGAATAACGTCGTTGAGGTTGTACAGCGCAATCAGCGTTTTTACCCGCTCACCGGCGCCAGAAATCACCAAGGATGACGCTGAACTGTTTTGCTGTTGATAGAGGTGTACCAACAGCGCCAGCCCGGCGGAATCCACTCGGTCCAGCGCAGAGATATCCAGCGTGTGCTTGCCCGCCAACAAGGTCTCGCGCTGCTGCCAAAACGGCAGCAGGGAATCGCGATCCAAATCGCCGGACAGCGCCAGCGTTGTGTCTTGCGACGTCCAGCGCAGCGCTTCAGCCATTCTTCTGCTCCAGCGTAATCGGCTGACGCGCAGAGGCTTCCAACTGCTTGGTTAACCCATCAACACCCTGTTGACGCAAAATGGCTGCCCATTCGTTTTGCTTGGTGGTGATCATGCTCACCCCTTCGGCAATCATATCGTAAGCCTGCCAGTTACCGGTCTGGCTGTTTTTACGCCATTGAAAATCCAGACGCACCGGGGGACGGCCGCCGTTGTCAAGAATGGTCACACGGATAGGAATAATATCAGCGCTGCCCAGCGGTTGTTCCGGCGCAATCTGGTAGTTCTGCCCGTGATACAGCGCCAGCGCCTGACCGTAGGCCTGCGCTAAATAGGCTTCAAAGGCTTTGAAATAGGCATCACGCTGCGCTGGCGTCGCGTCTTTATAGTAGCGGCCCAGCACCAGCGCACCCGCATAGCGAATCTGCACATACGGCAGCAGCTCTTCTTTCACGATTTGACGCAAGTAGTTCGGATCCTGCTTGATGCGCGGTTGTTCCGTTTTCAGACGCGTAAAGGTCTTTTCCGCCGCATCGTTCATCAAACGATAAGGGTTGGTTTGATCCGCCGCGCTGGCAAGAGGTGCCACGACCAGCAGTGCCACCATCAGTAAACGTTTTAACATGCAGATATCCTCTTGATTATTGTGCTACGCCCGGCGCAGGGGCTGACGGCGCTGGCGTCAATGCCGGAGCGTTTTGCGGTACAGATTCCGTTTTTTCCGTATTGTCGGTGCTATCGCCCCCGCTCTTATAGAGGAATTGTCCGATTAAGTCCTCGAGCACCATGGCGGATTTGGTGTCCTGAATCACGCCGCCATCGGCCAGGATCTTGGTACCCATTTCTTCATCTTCGAAACCGATATTCAGCGCCAGATACTGTTCTCCTAGCAGCCCGGAGGTACGGATCGCCAGTGAACTGGTGTCGGGAATATGGTCGTACCGGCGTTGAATATCCATGGCAACGCGCGGCAAATACGTTTTGGTATCCAACGAAATATCGGCGACGCGACCAATCACCACACCGCCGACTTTTATCGGGGAACGCGCTTTCAGGCCACCGATATTGTCAAAGGTGGCGTACAGCCGGTAGGTCTGTTCGCTGCCGATAGACTTCACATCGGCGACTTTCAAACAGAGAAAAATAACGGCGCCCAGGGCGATCAACAGGAATACGCCAACCCAGATTTCACTTCGCTTTGTTTGCATCGACTCAGTTCCCAAACATCAGTGCTGTCAGCACAAAATCCAATCCCAATACCGCCAATGACGAATGCACCACCGTGCGCGTCGTCGCCCGGCTGATCCCCTCAGAGGTCGGGATCGCATCATAGCCATTGAACAACGCAATCCAGGTCACGGTAATCGCAAATACCACACTTTTAATCACGCAGTTCAGCAGATCCTTGCGCCACTCGACCGCGCCCTGCATCGCTGACCAGAAAAAGCCATCATCAATGCCCTTCCAGCTCACGCCAACCAACGAGCCGCCCCAGATGCCGACCGCTACGAAGATAATCGTCAGCAGCGGCATGCTGATAAGTCCAGCCCAAAAACGCGGGGCTACCACGCGCCGTAGCGGGTCCACGGCCATCATCTCCATACTGGAGAGCTGCTCGGTGGCTTTCATCAGGCCAATTTCTGCCGTCAGGGCCGATCCGGCGCGGCCAGCAAACAACAGCGCGGTGACCACCGGCCCCAGTTCGCGCAGCAGAGACAGCGCCACCATCATGCCCAGACTGGCCTCAGCGCTGTAGGTGGTCAGCACAAGATACCCTTGCAGCCCCAACACCATGCCAATAAACAGACCGGACACCAGGATGATTAATAACGACTGAACCCCAACGCTGTGCAGCTGCTTGAGCAACAGCGGGCCTTGTTTGCGCAGTTCGGGACGGCCCACCAGCGCATTAAACAACATAAACCCGGCACGGCCAAAGGCAGCACAGGACCGGATTCCCTGGCGTCCGAACGACGCCAATGCTTCTCGTAGCATGAATTGATTAACTCCCGGAGCCTAACAGGCTGGTTTTGTAGTCACCAGCAGGAAAGCGAAACGGCACGGGGCCATCGGCAATGCCATCAATAAATTGCCGCACCCGAGGATCGGAATTCGCGCGCAGCGCCTCCACCGAGCCGTGCGCAACGATGTGCTGGTCAGCAACGATATAGGCATAATCCGCGATGCTCAGCACTTCCGGCACGTCATGGGAGACCACAACGCAGGTGATGCCCAGCGCATGGTTCAGTTCGTCGATAAGCTTAACCAACACGCCCATGGTGATCGGGTCCTGGCCGACAAAAGGTTCGTCGAACATGATCATTTGCGGATCGAGCGCGATGGCGCGGGCCAGCGCGGCACGGCGGGCCATCCCCCCGGAGAGCTCTGAAGGCATCAGGTTGGCCGCACCGCGTAGCCCTACCGCTTCCAGTTTCATCAGCACCGTGCTGCGTAACAGGACTTCAGGCAGTCGGGTATGTTCCCGCAGCGGCCAGGCCACGTTCTCAAACACGGTAAGATCGGTGAACAGCGCGCCAGACTGGAACAACATGCTCATTTTTTTACGCACGTCATACAATCGGGAACGGGAGAGCGTTGGAATATTCTCTCCGTCAAACCAGATCTCGCCGCTGTCCGGTTGAAGCTGACCGCCAATCAGGCGCAGCAGCGTGGTTTTACCGATACCGGAAGGCCCCATGATAGCGGTGACTTTCCCTTTGGGTACGGTTAATGAAACATCGGTGAAAATGGGCCGCTCGCCGCGTGAAAAATTGAGCCCACGAATTTCAACCAGATGAGTAGCTTCTTGGCTCATGCGATCTTTTCCTTCACTCACTCCCCTTGACGATCGTCGCTGTTATACGTTCATTACGTGCAACAACCGTTGCATTTCCTATCAAGCTTAACGGCAGGTTTCAGGCAAAGCCCGAGTTTTACAAAATATTACCGACAATTCTTACCGAAAAGGGCGGGTTAGGGCTGCCATAGGTTTTACTTTTTCTGCCCAGACAGTCAAAATTACCCCTCTACGATGCAACGCAATTTTTGCTCGACATTCGTCCGCGCACCGGTTCATTGCCTCATGAACCGGTGATTATACCCGAATAAAGGACGCTGCATGCTTTTTGCGATAGTTCTGCTGGTTATTGGCCTGTTTCTTTTGGTTTATGGTGCCGACCGTTTGGTTTATGGCGCCGCCGTTCTTGCCCGTGTGTGGGGCGTTTCTCCTTTGATTATCGGCGTGATGATTGTTGGCATCGGCACCTCACTGCCAGAGTTGGCGGTGTCGGTCACGGCGGGACTGAACCAGCAAATGGACATGGCAGTCGGTAACGTATTGGGATCGAATATCGCCAATATCATGCTTATCCTCGGCACTGCCGCCCTGATTCGCCCCTTGACCTTTCGTTCCGACCTGCTGCGGCGTGAACTGTTCCCCATGCTGTTGATCACGCTGTTCAGCGGCGGCGTGCTTTACAATGGCTACCTGAGTCGGCTTGATGGTGTCATGCTGCTCGCCGCGGCGGGTGCCTGGATTGTGCTGATGCTGCGCATGGCGCGTCAGGCGCAACAAAACGGCAGTGACAGCCTGACACGCGAACAATTGGCGGAGCTGCCGCAGGCACAGGCCGACGGTAACCAGACGGTTGCCGTACTCTGGCTGCTGCTGGGATTGATTATTCTGCCGATGGCGGCGCGTATCGTGATTGACAATGCCACGGTGATCGCACGTCATTTTGCCTTTGACGAGCTGACCATTGGGCTGACAGTGCTGGCGATTGGCACCAGCCTGCCGGAACTGGCTACCGCCATCGTCGGCACGCTGAAAAAAGAGGATGATATCGCGCTGGGTAACCTGATCGGGTCAAACGTCTTCAATCTGGTTATCGTGCTTGGCGTCCCGGCGCTGCTGTCACCCGGTGCGGTGAACCCGCTGGCGTTTCAACGCGATTACGGCGTGATGCTGGGAGCCAGCCTGCTGCTGACGCTGCTCTGTCTGCGGAAAAAGCGCTCTATCGGACAAGGTGCTGGCGCGCTGTTACTGTGTATGTTTATTGCTTACCTTGCGACGCTGTTTTTGCTGTACTAGCGGCGCACGACTCGTTTTCTTGGAAAACTCAAATAGTCAGGATTAACCGTTATGTCCAACGTTGAACAACAGCCCGATTTCGATTTCCAACAGGCGGGCCGACACGTGCTCGCCATCGAACGCGACGGGTTGGCCCATCTGGACCAGTATATCGATGACAACTTCACCCGTGCGTGTCGCACCATGTTCCATTGCCAGGGCAAAGTGGTGGTAATGGGAATGGGGAAATCCGGGCACATCGGCTGCAAGATGGCGGCAACCTTCGCCAGCACCGGCACCCCCTCGTTTTTTGTCCATCCCGGCGAGGCCAGCCACGGTGACCTCGGGATGATCACCGCGCAGGATATCGTGATCGCGATATCCAATTCGGGTGAGTCCAATGAAATTCTGGCGCTGATCCCGGTGCTCAAGCGTCTGGGCGTGTTTCTGATTTGCATCACCAGCAACCCGGAAAGCACCATGGGTAAAGCGGCCGATATTCACCTCTGTGTCCACGTGCCGCAGGAAGCCTGTCCGTTGGGGCTGGCACCCACCTCCAGCACCACGGCCACGCTGGTGATGGGCGATGCGCTGGCCGTCGCCTTGCTACAGGCGCGGGGTTTCACCGCCGAAGATTTTGCCCTTTCTCACCCCGGCGGCGCACTGGGTCGCAAACTTTTGCTGCGCGTTGCGGATATTATGCATACCGGAGACGAGATTCCTCACGTTACCCGAGACGCCTCGTTGCGTGATGCGCTGGTGGAGATCACCCGCAAAAGTTTCGGTATGACCGTGATCTGCACGCCGGACATGACGATCGAGGGCATCTTTACCGACGGTGACCTGCGTCGCATCTTTGATATGCAGATCAACCTGAACGATGCGCGTATCGCCGATCTGATGACGGCAGGCGGCATTCGGGTTACCCCCAATACCTTGGCGGTGGATGCCCTGAATCTGATGCAGTCGCGCCATATTACGTCGTTGCTGGTGGCACAATCCGATCGACTGGTCGGTATCGTCCATATGCATGATATGCTGCGCGCTGGCGTGGTGTGACAGTATACGGGATCGTCATTTTGGCGATCCCTACAGAAGGGTGACATCAAGGATATGTGTTTATGAATAACCCCCTGGCGCAAACCGCCACCTGCTACGGCCCCGTCGCGGATCGGGTGTTGGAAAAGGCGCAAGCCATCAAATTGCTGATTTGCGACGTTGATGGCGTGCTTTCCGACGGCCTGATCTACATGGGCAATCAAGGGGAAGAATTGAAGGCGTTTAACGTGCGCGACGGCTATGGTATTCGCTGTCTGCTAACGTCCGGCATTGAGGTCGCGATCATTACCGGGCGTTCTGCGTCGCTGGTAGAAGACCGCTGCCGCACGCTGGGTATCACCCACCTTTATCAGGGACAGTCAGATAAGGTTTTGGCCTTCCGTGAACTGTTAGATACACTGTCGCTTAGCGCCGATCAGGTTGCCTATATTGGTGACGATTTGATTGACTGGCCGGTGATGACACAGGTAGGCCTTAGCGTGGCCGTGGCAGATGCCCATCCTCTGCTGCTGCCCAGGGCGGACTACGTGACGCAAATTGCTGGCGGACGCGGTGCGGTACGCGAGCTGTGTGACCTTATCCTGCTGGCGCAGGGTAAGCTGGACGAAGCCAAAGGGCTATCGATATGACGGTATCGTCACTGCAAATGGGCTATCGCCGCACGTTTGCGATGACCATGAGTACGTTTTTATTATGAATAAGACGAAGCGTTGGCTAACCGCGCTATTGGCGCTCATTGTATTGATTCTGATTGGCTGGAACCTGACGGATCAGGACAGCGCGCCACAAACGGAACCCCAGGACAATGCGGTGCCGACCTACACCAGCGATGAAACCACCACGCGCGTGTTTAACCCGCAGGGTGGCCTGAACTATCGACTGGTGGCGCAAAGAGTGGAGTATTTTAACGCGGAGCAGCTCACCTGGTTTACTGCGCCTGTCGCTACGCTGTTTAACGAACAGGGTATCGCCACCTGGACGGTGCAAGCCGACCGCGCCAAGCTGACCAAAGATAAAATGTTGTTCTTATACGGGCATGTGGAAGTCAACAGTCTGACCAATGACTCACAATTACGGCAGATAAAAACCGATAATGCGCAAGTTAACCTGGTGACACAGGACATCGCCTCCGATGATGAGGTGACACTGTACGGAGCCAGTTTCCTCTCGAATGGGATGAAAATGCGCGGCAATTTGCGTAACAAAACTGCCGAATTGATTGAAAAGGTAAAAACCTCTTATGAAATTCAACACCAATAATGCCTGGCGTCACGCAGCCATTGCCAGCGCCCTGTTAGCAGCAAGCCTGCCTGCCCTTGCTGTGACAGGAGACACCAGTCAGCCGATTCACATTGATTCCGCGCAGCAGTCATTGGACATGCAGGGCAATACGGTCACCTTTACCGGCAATGTCACGGTCAAACAAGGCACCATCGACGTGAAGGCCGAAAAAGTCGTGGTCACGCGCCCACAGGAATCGCAGGGCCAGGAAGTGATCGAGGCCTTTGGTAATCCGGTCACGTTCTTCCAGATGCAAGATAACGGCAAACCGGTGAAAGGCCGTGCACAGAAAGTGCGCTATGAACTGGCGCAGGACAAGATCACACTGACGGGTAATGCGTATCTGGAACAACTGGATAGCAACGTGAAAGGCGATCGCATCACCTATCTGGTGAAACAGCAGCAGATGGAAGCGGTGGGCGATAAAGGCGGGCGCGTCACCACCGTGCTGGTGCCCTCGCAGTTACAGGAAAAGAACGGCAAGGCCGCCGCACCCTCGTCTCAAAAAGCCAAGCAGCAACCACAGGCAACTGAATAACCTATGGCAACATTAATCGCAGAAAACCTGGCGAAGGCCTACAAGGGCCGTCGCGTGGTCGAAAACGTAAGTTTAACGGTCAACTCCGGTGAAATCGTCGGGTTGCTCGGGCCGAATGGTGCGGGAAAAACCACGACATTCTATATGGTTGTCGGCATTGTCCAGCGCGATTCCGGGCGGATCGTGATTGATGATGAAGAGATAAGCTTGCTGCCGTTGCATGAACGCGCACGCCGCGGTATCGGCTATCTGCCGCAGGAAGCCTCGATTTTTCGCCGTTTGAGCGTCTATGACAACCTGATGGCCGTCTTGCAGATTCGCAAAGACCTGACGCCGGAGCAGCAGGACGATCGCGCCAATGAGTTAATGGAAGAATTCCATATTATTCATTTACGCGATAGTCTGGGACAATCACTGTCCGGCGGCGAACGTCGTCGCGTAGAGATCGCCCGCGCACTGGCGGCCAATCCCAAATTCATTTTGCTGGATGAACCGTTTGCCGGTGTCGATCCAATTTCGGTGCTCGACATAAAAAAAATCATTGAGCATCTGCGAGACAGCGGCCTGGGCGTACTGATTACCGATCACAACGTGCGTGAAACGTTGGACGTGTGCGAACGCGCCTATATCGTCAGTCAGGGACAGCTGATTTCCCACGGCTCACCCAGCGAAATCCTGGCGGATGAGCAGGTGAAACGCGTCTATCTGGGCGAAGGCTTCCGACTTTGATACTGTAACGTTTGCAATGGGCGTTCCATTTAAGGGAAAGTGACACGAGTTATGAAGCAAGGTTTGCAACTCAGGCTAAGTCAACAACTGGCCATGACGCCACAACTTCAGCAGGCGATTCGTCTGCTTCAGTTGTCTACGCTTGAACTCCAGCAGGAAATCCAACAAGCGCTGGAAAGCAACCCGTTGCTTGAACAAACCGACAGCCACGATGAAATCGATGCTCAGGAAACGAGCGACAGTGAATCACTAGACACATGCGAAGCCCTTGAGCAGAAAGACATGCCGGAAGAGCTGCCGCTGGACGCCACCTGGGATGAAATCTACTCCGCAGGCACGCCCTCGGGCACCGGCACCGATTACCGCGATGAAGAACTGCCGGTCTATCAGGGTGAAACCACGCAAACGTTGCAGGATTACCTGATGTGGCAGGTGGAGTTGACGCCGTTTTCCGACACCGATGCGGCCATCGCTACCTCGATTGTTGATGCGGTGGACACCACCGGCTATCTGACCGTTCCGCTGGAAGACATCCTCGAAAGCATTGGCGACGATGACCTGACGATTGAGGAAGTGGAAGCGGTGTTAAAACGCGTGCAACGTTTTGACCCGGTCGGCGTGGCAGCGCGTGATTTGCGCGATTGCCTGCAAGTCCAACTGTCTCAGTTTGCCCCCGAAACCCCGTGGCTGGCGGAAGCCAAGCTTATCGTCAACGAATACCTCGACCTTCTGGCCAACCATGATTTTCGTGCACTGATCCGCGCAAGCCGGATCAAAGAGGATGCGCTGAAAGAGGCGCTGGCGTTGATTCAGTCACTCGATCCGCGTCCGGGGCAATCGATCAATACCGGCGAGTCGGAGTATGTGATCCCCGACGTGCTGGTGCGTAAACATCAAGATCGCTGGGTGGTGGAACTCAATACCGACAGCGTGCCGCGCCTGCAAGTCAACCAGCAGTATGCCGCACTGGGCCACAGCGCGCGTAACGACAGTGACAGCCAGTTTATCCGCAGCCACCTGCAAGAGGCGCGCTGGCTGATAAAAAGCCTGGAGAGCCGCAACGATACGCTGCTCAAGGTCACACGCTGCATTGTGGAACAACAGCAGGATTTCTTTGAGAAAGGGGAAGAGTTTATGAAACCCATGGTGCTGGCGGATATCGCTCAGGCTGTGGATATGCATGAATCCACTATCTCACGCGTCACAACCCAGAAATTTCTTCACAGCCCACGTGGCATTTTCGAACTAAAATATTTCTTCTCCAGCCATGTAAATACCGACAGCGGCGGTGAGGCGTCATCCACTGCCATTCGGGCGCTGGTGAAAAAATTGATCGCGGCGGAAAACCCCGGCAAACCCTTGAGCGACAGCAAGCTGACAACGCTGCTTTCCGATCAGGGAATCATTGTCGCGCGGCGTACCGTGGCAAAGTACCGAGAGTCTTTATCCATCCCGCCGTCAAACCAGCGTAAGCAGTTGGTTTGATTTCTACAGAGAAGGAAGACGCTATGCAGCTGAATATCACCGGACACCACATCGAAATCACACCCGCATTACGCGAGTTCGTTAACACAAAATTTGCCAAGCTGGAGCAATACTTTGATCGCATCAACCAGATCAACGTGGTGCTCAAGGTGGAGAAAGTGGAGCAGATTGCCGATGCTACTCTGTTCGTTAATGGCGGTGAACTGCATGCCACATCCGAATCTGAAGACATGTATGCCGCCATCGATCTGTTGATCGACAAACTGGCGCGTCAGTTAAATAAACACAAGGACAAACTCAAACAGCACTGATCGTCATCTCCGCCTCAGGGCGCAGGGAATACGCCTCTGGCACAGCGTCAGAGGCGTGAAGAGATGAGCGGGCCGTTAAGTGAAAACACCATGAATAACGATCCCATTTTGCAACTCAGCGCGGTATTACGCCAAGAGTGCACCCGCAGCACCGTTCATTGCCAAAGCAAGAAACGGGCGTTGGAAATCATCAGCGAATTGGCAGCCAGGCAGTTAAACCTGCCGACGCCGCTGATCTTCGAGGCATTGCTGACGCGTGAGAGAATGGGCAGTACCGGTATTGGCGGCGGTATCGCGATCCCACACGGAAAACTCGATGATGATAACGCCTTGGGTGCCACCGGGGTCTTTATCCAACTTGAACAGCCGATATCCTTTGATGCTATTGATAATCAAGGGGTAGACTTGCTTTTTGCCTTGCTGGTTCCCGCAGAACAATGTAAAACCCATCTACATACGCTATCACTTGTCGCCAAACGCCTGGCTGACAAAAGTGTGTGTCGGCGTTTACGGGCCGCGCAGAGTGACGAAGAGCTGTACCAAATTATGATTGAAGGGGATTAATCCCCGGTAGAAAACGCGCGACATTCAGACATTCGCGCTACGATGTGCGTCACAGATGAATCACTCGGTCAGGGTGTAACAAAAGAAGGCAATAGCCGGAGGGGAGTCGTCGGATGGTGCTGATGATTGTCAGTGGTCGCTCAGGTTCAGGAAAATCTGTGGCCCTGCGCGCCCTGGAAGATATGGGGTTTTATTGCGTGGACAACCTGCCCGTGGTGTTGCTGCCGGAACTGGCAAACACGCTGGCACAACGCGATATCTCGGCAGCGGTCAGCATTGACGTGCGCAATATGCCAGAATCGCCGGAAATCTTCGAGCACGCCATGGATCAGCTGCCGCCCAGTTTTGCGCCGCAACTGCTGTTTCTGGATGCCGATCGCAACACTCTGATTCGCCGTTACAGCGACACACGCCGTTTGCACCCCCTTTCCAGCAAAAATCTCTCGCTGGAAAGCGCCATCGATGAAGAGAACGATTTGCTGGAACCGTTGCGTTCTCGCGCCGATCTGATCATCGATACCTCAGAAATGTCAGTGCATGAACTGGCGGAAATGCTGCGTACCCGGCTGCTGGGCAAACGCGAGCGTGAACTGACCATGGTGTTCGAATCCTTTGGTTACAAGCACGGCATTCCTATCGATGCGGATTACGTGTTCGATGTGCGCTTCCTGCCTAACCCCCACTGGGATCCGAAATTACGTCCGATGACCGGGCTGGACAAGCCGGTTGCCGCGTTCCTCGATCGCCATACGGAAGTACACAATTTTATTTACCAGACGCGCAGCTATCTGGAACTGTGGCTGCCCATGCTGGAAACCAACAACCGCAGCTACCTGACGGTGGCTATTGGCTGTACCGGCGGCAAGCACCGTTCCGTCTATGTGGCTGAGCAACTGGCAGACTATTTTCGCTCGCGCGGAAAAAACGTACAGTCCCGCCACCGCACGCTGGAAAAACGCAAATAATGGCCGTCAAACACACCGTCATCGTCAAGAATAAGCTCGGTATGCACGCCCGCCCGGCGATGAAGCTGTTTGAACTGGTGCAAAGCTTTGATGCCGAAGTGATGCTGCGTAATGAAAGCGGCGTTGAGGCCGAAGCCAGCAGCGTGATCGCCATGATCATGCTGGATTCAGCCCAGGGTAAGCACATTGAAGTGGAAGCCAGCGGCACCGATGAAACCGCCGCACTGGCGGCGGTGGTTGAGTTGTTCGAAGCCGGGTTTGACGAAGAGTAACACGCGACAATAATCCCAAAAATCGACAATGCCATAGGTAATAACGCTGCCTTATGGTATAACTTCGTTACAAGTTATCTCTCATTTTTATCAACACCCCCGCGTCACTGGCGCGGGGGTGTTGCTTTATAAATGCGGTAGACTTTTTCTCTTGATATTGTTTTTTCATATATGCAGCACGTGTTTATATCCCTATGAACCTTGATTTTACTGTCATGACGTAACGTTGTTTGTTACCGCTATGCGTTTTATCGGGAGTTGTGTTTTACCAACCTATTGGAGAGGAGTATGACGAAACCTAACCTGACTATTAGCGAACTGGATGCGGAACGCCTGGATCGGCTGTTGGAACAACCCGCGTTTGCGGGCACACCGATTGCACAAGCGTTGAATGAGGAGCTGGATCGTGCCGAGATCTTGCCTTCAGAGGACATCCCGTCAGATGTCGTCACTATGAACAGTCGGGTACGCTTTCGCGATTTAAACACTAACGAAGAGCACACTCGAACACTGGTTTATCCTGCCGCCATGCAGGACAGCAAGGAACAACTTTCTGTTATGGCGCCGCTCGGCGCAGCCCTGCTGGGTCTGCGCGTTGGGAATACCATTACCTGGCAGTTGCATAACGGTACAGAAACGCGCGTGGAAGTACTGGAATTGCTCTATCAGCCTGAGGCCGCTGGCGAATATCGTCGCTAAGCACGCGCCCACTGCCCTGATTTCAGGGCAGTCATGATTGCGTCAAAACGGCCACAGCAGCCACCAGTTCGTCAGTTTATCCCCCAAACCTTGCCACCAAATGCGTGACATCAGATGGCCTGCTTTCTTACGCGGTTCGGTGGGCGATTCCCCTTTGGCCGTCAATGCTTCCCAGGCAGCCCAGCGCACATCAAAAACGAAATCCCGCTGCATCATGTCGCGCAAAATCACCAGACTGCGCGGATCCGGCTCGACACGCAAATGCGCCACCAGCGCCAGCCGCTTGCGAAAATCAGTTTTATCCTGCGCGAGTTGCTGTGCGAGATCGCCATCAAACGCGCTGTCGGGCATTCCCTGCTCCCTAGACATGCCGTTGTATCCGTATACGCCTGATTACATCCCGGCGATCTTCATGCTCGGCAGCAGCGCCGAACCGCACTGGATATTGCTGCGGGTTTCAATGTCATCCCCCAGCGTCACCATGTCGCGCAGCATGGTTTTCAGGTTACCGGCGATGGTGATTTCGCTCACCGGATACTGAATTTCACCATTTTCCACCCAGAAGCCTGACGCCCCGCGCGAGTAATCGCCCGTTACCGCACTCACGCCCTGTCCCATCAGCTCGGTCACCAGCAGGCCTTTATCCATCTGCTTGAGCATCTGCTGGAAATTTAGCCCCTGGCCCGCGATACGCCAGTTGTGAATGCCGCCAGCGTGACCGGTGCTCTTCATGCCGAGTTTACGCGCGGCGTAGCTGGTCAACAGCCAGGTTTGCAACACACCGTCTTTAACGATGTCCCGCTGCGAGGTACGAACCCCTTCACTGTCGAACGGGGTAGACGCCAGCCCTTTGCGCAAATGCGGCAGTTCTTCGATGGTGAGCCAGTCCGGCAGGATCTGCTGGCCCAACTTATCGAGCAGGAAGGTCGATTTGCGGTACACGTTACCGCCGCTGATCGCCCCCACCAAATGGCCGAACAGCCCGGTAGCCACTTCGGCGGCAAACATCACCGGTGCTTCCATGGTTGGCAGCTTGCGCGGTGATAAACGCGAGAGCGTGCGGCGAGCGCACTCTTCACCCACCCATTCCGGGCTTTGCAGATCGTCCAGCGCACGCCCGACGGTGTAGGCGTAATCGCGCTCCATATCGCCGTTCACTTCGGCAATCACACAGCTCGACATCGAGTGGCGGCTCGACAGATAGCTTTGCAGCATACCGTGGCTGTTGCCAAACACTTTGATGCCGTAGTGGCTGTTGAAGCTGCCCCCTTCGGTATTGGTAATGCGCGAATCGACGTTGAGCGCCGCCTGCTCGGCGCGAGCGGCCAGCTCAATGCCTTTTTCCGCATCCAACGCGGCAGGATGAAACAGATCGAGATCGGGTGCATCAAACGCCAGCAGTTCTTGTTCTGCCGGGCCAGAAAAGGGATCGGGTGAGGTATAACGGGCAATATCCAGCGCAGCCTGCACGGTGCGTGCAATGGCCGCCGGGCTCAAGTCGGTCGATGACGCACTGCCTTTACGCTGCTGATGGTATACGGTAATTCCCAACGCGCCATCGCTGTTGAATTCCACATTTTCAACCTCGCCGTAGCGCGTACTGACGCTGATCCCTGTGGTTTTGGAAATGGCCACCTCTGCCGCATCTGAACCAGCACGCGCCAGCTCCAACGCCTGTGCAACTGCCTGCTCCAATGCTTTACGCTGTTCTGCAACCTGAGTGATTATTGTCATCGTTCTGCCATACTGAGTTAAAAGCCGTTCAGAAGCCGGGAAATGGCGTCTGCCTTGCCCCTCTTCTGCGCCTAAAGGTGTATGCTTGAGTCTAACAGGATATCAGGATAATTTCGCAAAAAGCCCAAACCTGTTAGGATCGGCGTCTTTTTTATGGCGTTAACCGCGTCACATGCCCGAATTGTTACGGAAAGAGATAATGAACAAACACCCTGAAGAGTGGCTGGACGACGTACCGGACCCGCACGCCGAAGATGATGAAGACGATGAGATCATCTGGGTCAGCAAAAGCGAAATCAAACGCGATGCAGAAGCGCTGAAAGATCTTGGCGTCGAGCTGATTGAGCTCGGTAAAAATGCGCTGGAGCGCATCCCGCTGGATGACGATCTGCGTGCTGCGGTTGAGCTGGCGCAGCGCATCAAAAAAGAGGGTCGTCGCCGTCAGGTACAACTGATCGGTAAGATGCTGCGCGCCCGCGATCCGGAGCCGATTCAAATCGCACTGGATAAGTTGAAGAACCGCCACAACCAGCAGGTCGCCCTGTTTCACAAACTGGAACAACTGCGCGACAGGCTGATTGAGGAAGGGGATGATGCCATCCCTGATATCCTTGGGCTCTACCCGAACGCCGATCGCCAGCAGTTGCGCTCACTGGTGCGCAATGCGCAGAAAGAAAAAGCCGCGAACAAGCCGCCCAAGTCTTACCGCCAAATTTTCCAGTATCTGCGCGAACTGGCTGAAGATCAGGCCTAGCCCCTTGAGGTAGATAACCCTTAAGGTAAATAGCCCTTAAGGTAAATAGCCCTTGAGGTAAATTGCCCTATGGTAAATCACCTCGTGGTGGAGTCGCCCTCGGCGTTACTCCACCAACGCATGCTGATAACGGTGCAGTATCTCCGTGATACGCCCGACCGATGCACCAATCTCCGGCGCTATCTGGCGCTGGCATAGCGCAACCTGATACTCATCCAATAACGTCAGCAACTGAGTAAAAGCGTGACGGCGGGAAATCTCTCGTCGCGCATCGCTAACCTGCTCTGCCGCCTGACGAAGACGACGATGAAACGCCGACAGTTCGCTATCCATCGGCAGCGGCAGATTCCGCATGCGCTGATGCAGAATGATCAGTGACAGCGCCAGACGGTATTTGGCAATGTCGTTAGGAAACAGGGTCAGCAGCAGATAGAGCTGCTGATAGAGCGCGGGCAAATGGTTCTCACGCCGTTTGCTGGGGTTGGTGGTCAGTGCCGATATCGCACTGTAAACAAAGCGGTTAAGTAGCGTCTGTCCGGTACGCGCACGCGAATTATCGCGAATCAACAAGATAACCAGCCACGCCAGCAAACAGCCGATAACCTGCCCAATTGCGCTGTCCAGAAAGTGGCTGAGATTAAACGTCATCGGGTTATCCAGCACCAAAATATTGATGGTACTGGCCAGCGCCCCCAGCGATCCCATACGCCGCTTTTGTACCTCAATGCCGATAATGAAGGCCATAATGCCCAGGCTGAGGCACAGCAGCAGCATGCTTTGCTGCGTGGAGGGCAACACAAACATGAACAGCAGCGATCCCAACGGCAAGGCGTAGACCGTGCCGACCAGGAAATCGACCGCCATGCGTTTCGGATTGGGCAGGCGCATCGCCAGCGCCGTCACCACGGCAATCATCACCATGCAGGCGCTGCCTGAGGTCCAACCGGTGATGAGCCAAAATAAACACCCCACCGCCGTCGCCACGCCGGTGCGCCAGCCGTTGATCATCGCATGATGACGCTCAGCGGACGCCGCTTTCACCATCACTTCATCACGCAGCAGTTCACCCTCAACCTGCGTCAGACGAGCGTTGGTCTGAATCCCTTTTGCCAGCAGCAGATAGCGCGTTGCCGCCCCCACCCAGCCAATCAGCGTCGGCGGCACGGTCTTGCGCTCACCGGCGGCAATCGCATGGCGCAGCTGTTTCACCCGCTTACGCACATCGGCCATCGAGTCTACCGGCGCATCAATCAGCAATGCCAGGCTGGTTCTGAGCGGCTCCGGTTTATCCTGTAGCACCAGATAGGTCTCACACGCCTGAGTTATCAGGGTAAAGGATTGCGCCAGCAGCGCGTTGATGCGCCGGTGGCTATTTTGCCAGCGCGCCGATTCCAGCAGCAGCGGGTTGCCCATGCCGCCCAACGCGGTGCTTTTACGCACCAGCCCATGCCAGGCCACGTCAAGCTCTTCGCGCGTTGCGCCACGGATACACAGTTGCAGCAGGCGATAGTGATCCACCAGCAGCCCTTCCAGACTGCTGTCGATATGGTGTTTGATGGAACGCGGAGTGAACAGCAAATCGGCCACAATGGCACAGACAATGCCCAAAACAATTTCGCTACAGCGTTCAACGGCGAACTGTGGCGTCAGCAATGGCGCACTCTGGGTAGAGACGATGATAATCAATGCGGTATAGCCCGCCAATCCCCATACGTAGGCGTTTTCTACCTTAACCAGCGATGAAATCCAGGTGCAGAATCCCGCCCAGATGCAGCACAGCAGCAGCATCACCACAGGGGCACGAATGGTGGCGATGATAATCACCAGCGCACCGATACATCCGATAAAGGTGCCTACAATGCGCAATATCCCGCGATGCCGAATCGCCCCGGAAAAGGGATCGCCACCGGCGGCAAACGCAGGGCCAGCAGCAACGATGGCCGCAGTGAGCACTGACCAACGCGGTGTTTCCAACTGAAAGTGGAAACCGAGAAACAGCGACAGCACGACGGCAACGCTGAGTTTGCAGGCAAAACGCCAGTGGGGAAAAGCAGGCATTTTCATCATGAGTTCGCCTTAGCCAAACTCACGCAGCCGATAGAGCAAGCGAACCAACGGAGAAGGCTGCTTGTTTTGCGGGGCGTCGGCCTGCGCGATCACCACGGTGGCCGTTGTGCCCGCCGGATAAGGAAGATCACGCTGTTGATCCAGATGGATTCTTACCGGCACGCGCTGCGCCAGCCGCACCCATTCCAGATTGGCATCCACGGTCGCCAGCCCTTTACTGTCTACGTTGGCGCTGCTGTTGGTGATCGCCGCCGCCACGCTGTCGACCGTACCGTAAAACAACCGATCGCTACCCAGCGGCGTTATCTCGACCCGATCGCCCGCGTGAACGCTCGCCAGCTTGGTCTCTTCCATATAGGCCACCAGATAGAACGAGCCCTTTTTCACCAACGCCACGGCGGTTGCGCCGCGCGTAATGTATTCACCGCGCTGCACGTTGAGGTTGGTGACCCAACCGTCCGCCGGTGCGCGAATCACGGTACGCTCCAGATCCAGCTTCGCCAGCGCCAGCGTCGCTTGTGCCTTGGCTAGCTGATGCTGCGCGGTTTCCAGCGCGCTGCCGGACTGATCGATAGCTTCTTGCGACATAGCCTGCACACCAAGGCGCGTACGTCGCCCGGACTCACGCCGTTTTTCAGTGACCAGCGCCAGGTAGTAGTCGACATCCGCCTGTGCTTGCGCTTGCGCTTGCTGAAAACGGGGTGGATCGACCACAAAAAGCACATCCCCCTGTTTCACCTGCTGATTGTCATGCACCAACACCTCGGTCAACAGACCGCTGACATCAGGCGCGATCGCCACAACGTCTGCGCTGAACTTCGCGTCTCGCGTCCACGGCGATTCGGTATAGAACGCCCACACGCGCAGCAGCGCAACGGCAGCCAGCAGCAGCACGCACAGCGTGATACCCACACGCAGCAGCTTTTTGGTTATCAGCGAGACAACAGGAAATTTTAGAGCAAGGGTTTTCACATTGACCTCAAAGGGAGAAGCGAAAGATCAGATAAAACAGGCAACAAAACAGAGCGGTGTTAAACAGCGCCGGATGCCATACCACGTCATAAACGCCGGTGGGCTGTAGAACACGGTTCAACACAAAAAACAGTGCCAGCGATACCAGCAACACAAAGAATACGGGCGGGAATGACAGGCCAAACAGCACCATCACCGGGAGTGAACTCATCCTCTATTCCTTTTCATTTCAATTGACGAATAAACGATACCGACCGTGTCGCCGTAGACACAGGCATGAGGGTTCATTACCAACGACGACACGGACCTTTCAGCCACCAATGCTAAAAGGCATGAAGGGCATTACACTGATCAAGAGAGATTGCAGGTTGTTTAGTAGAAGCGAACGCAACCTGTTACCTGATGGAAACAAATAGCACGAAGCACACCGGAACTCTTCCCGCCCGATTCGTTCGAATGCGGTGTATTATGGATGTTTATTATCGTTTCATCTACGATGTGTGATCTAAATCACTTTTAAGCCAGAGTGAACAATGGAAAGACTAAAGAGCATGTCGGTGTTTGCGCGCGTAGTGCAGTGTGGCTCGTTTACCGCCGCCGCCCGACAATTGAACATGAGCGTTTCCGCTGTCAGCCAAACGGTGACCCGGCTGGAAGAGGAGTTGCAGATCAAGCTGCTCAATCGCAGCACGCGCAGCATTGGCCTCACAGAAGGCGGCAAGATCTACTACCACGGCTGCCGTCGTATGCTGCATGAGGCGCACGAAGCGCACGATCAGCTCTATGCTTTCAATAATACGCCGATCGGTACGCTGCGCATTGGCAGCTCCTCCACCATGGCGCAAAACGTGCTGGCGGCCATGACGGCAGAGATGCTGCTGAAATACCCAGGGCTCTCGGTCAATCTGGTCACCGGCATTCCGGCTCCCGATCTGATTGCGGACGGGTTGGATATTGTCATCCGCGTGGGCGCCTTGCAGGACTCCAGCCTGTTTGCCAAACGTCTCGGCTCGATGCCGATGGTGGTGTGCGCTGCCAAACGCTATTTGACTCAGCATGGCACCCCGGAAAAACCTTCCGATGTGGAAAGTTTCTCCTGGTTGGAATACACCGTGCGCGCCGACAGTGAGTTCGAACTGATCGCCCCGGAGGGCATTTCCACCAAAATCGCGCCGCAGGGCCGCTTTGCCACTAACGATCCGCAGACGTTGGTACGTTGGCTCAAAACCGGTGCAGGTATTGCCTATATCCCATTGATGTGGATTATCGATGAAATTGCCCGCGGTGAAGTGGAAATACTGTTCAGTCGCTATCACTCCGATCCGCGCCCGGTGTATGCGTTGTATACCCGCAAGGATAATTTGCCGCTCAAGGTGCAACTGTGTATCAATTATATGACGGAGTATTTTAAAAATGTTGCACAGATTTATCAAAGCCATAGGGAAGAAACACTGGGAAAATAATTATTTTCACACTACGGCATTAACCTGAATATACAACCTGGTATAGATTTCCTTCACCTTTTTGCTGTTATAGTGTGCTTTCCTTAACCAGGGGGGCATTTATGACAACAGCATTTAATATTTCAGGAAATCTATTTTCAAGAACGATTTCACTTAATGAAATAGAAGGTATTAAAAATGCAAAAAATCCCAATGAAATAAAAAGTCTTTGGGGTAAAATTGCAGACTGGTTTTGTGGAACCGATAAAGAAAATGCCAAAAAAGCGTTATTTGAATTGATCAACAATGATGATGTCACTATAAAAATAGACGCTTTTAACCAGTTAAAAGCCATGGTGTCACCCGCGTTTAAAGATGCCTTTACCTACACGACGACAGCGATAAGTGATACCTCGTTTACCGTCAATCTGTCTATTGGTGCTTTATTTTCCACGGGTGAGATTTCTACGGCGGGCAAAAGCATCAATCTGAATGAGCACATCAAGACCTTCACTCCAGAATATTTTATCGAACGAGACATTCATCTGGAACAAGTAAAAAAAGACATACCAAGAAGTGAAATGTATTTTTGTCATACCTCGACCCATCATGAACGCATTGCCGTTGACATGCTGCCACAGATTATTAATAAAATGTCAGAAGAACAAAAAAAATCGCTAAATGTGGCACTCTCTCAAATTGGCGTTATCGATATCAAGAACCAAATTAATCAGCATGCCAAAGCGATGTCACTGCTCGGCGACCCCAGTAAAAAATTGTTTCTTTCTTTAGAAAATCAGGGAAACATTACCGTTGAAATACATATCATTAATAACCTTGACGCTGAAAAACACCAGGTTTATCAATCAATGTGTCCTGAATCTAAATATCCCTGTTTATACGCCAAAGCTCGGATTGATATCGACATAAACGGACATTGCAATATTTCTGACATTACCGTCTCACACCCGGGAATTGAGTAGTCACCGTCATGCATTTTCATCGTAGCGTGACGGTGACTCAGGCACAGGCTTACGCCGTGCCGCCCACCGTCATGCTATCCAGTTTCAGCGTCGGTTGCCCAACGCCCACGGGCAGGCTTTGGCCCTCTTTACCGCACACGCCAACGCCTTTATCCAATGCCAAATCGTTACCAACCATGGATATCTGCTGCATGGCTTCGATACCGGAACCAATCAGGGTTGCCCCTTTAACCGGCGTCGTGACTTTACCATTTTCAATCAGATAGGCCTCGGAGGTTGAGAAGACAAACTTGCCAGAGGTGATATCCACCTGACCGCCGCCAAAGTTAGGCGCGTATAAGCCGTATTCTACGCTGGCGATAATCTCTTCCGGCGTCGATTTACCTGCCAACATGTAGGTGTTGGTCATGCGCGGCATCGGCAAATGGGCATAAGACTCACGGCGACCATTGCCGGTCGGTGCTACGCCCATCAAACGTGCGTTGAGTTTGTCCTGCATATAGCCTTTCAGCACGCCGTTCTCAATCAGCACGTTGTACTGCCCGGCCACGCCTTCGTCATCCATCGCCAGCGAACCGCGACGTCCTTCCAGCGTACCGTCATCCACCACGGTACAGAGTTCAGAAGCCACCAGCTTGCCCATCTGCCCGCTGAACACCGACGTACCGCGGCGGTTAAAGTCCCCTTCCAACCCGTGCCCGACGGCTTCATGCAGCAGCACGCCCGGCCAGCCTGCGCCCAGCACCACCGGCATGGTGCCCGCAGGCGCAGCAACGGCGGACAGGTTGACCAGCGCCATACGTACCGCTTCTTTCGCCCAGGCTTCCACCCGCGCTTCACCGTCTACCACTTGCCAGAAGTAGTCGTAACCTACGCGCGCGCCGCCGCCGCTGGCACCGCGTTCACGTTTGCCGTCCTGCTCGACCAGCACGCTGATCGATAAGCGCACCAGTGGACGCACATCGGCCGCCAGCGTGCCGTCGGTTGCCGCCACCAGCACGTGTTCGTAGACGCCGGTCAGGCTGACGCTCACTTCCTGCACGCGGGTGTCAGCCGCGCGCGCCACGCTGTCTGCGCGTTGCAGCAGGGCCAGTTTATCTTCACGGCTCAGGCTGTCCAGCGGGTTGAGCTGCGGATACAGCGCACGATGAACGTTTTCCCCCAGCGTGTGAACGCGGCCATTGCCCTGCTCGCGCACGATGCTGCGCGCCGCCTGGGCGCTTTGGTGCAGCGCATTGAGCGTGATCTGGTCCGCATAGGCAAACCCGGTTTTTTCCCCGCTTACCGCACGAATACCGACCCCTTGATCGATATTGTAAGAGCCATCTTTAATGATGCGGTCTTCCAGCACCCAGGATTCATGGTAACTGGATTGAAAATAGAGATCGGCATAATCCAGGCGACGTTCATTCAATACCTCTAACACCGAGAACAGGTCTTGCTGGCTCAAGTTGTTAGCAGTGAGTAACTGTTCACTGACAAACGAAAGACTCATATTTTTTCCACTTTAGTTCACATGAAACCGATGAATAAACGGCACGGAGCCATCACTATGCAGGCGGATTAACGCCGTTCCTGCGCCGCACTTTTTTGCGGCTCACGCAGGACTTCCTTAATCGTAGGCTGATCCAGGCTGCCATGAATCTGGTAGCGAATCAGCGAGATTTTGTTCCAGAGCGGTGCCAGCACCTTGCTGGCCGCAAACACCGCAGCACCGATCACCGGGTTGACCACAAAGGCGGTCGCCACTCCCACCGTAGCTGATATTTCCGGCGCAATCACCGCTTCCATGGCAATTTGGCGGTTAGCCAGATCGACACTGCCCTTCATGGCGATATCCGCTTCCAGTCCGTCCACCAGCAGATCGTCGGTGTGCAACACGCCGTCTTTAATCCAGGCCGTGCTGCGGATGGAATCAAAATAGAAGCCTTTGCCGAAGGTATCGCTAAAATCAAACTGCAATTTACGCAGCAGCGCATCAAAGCTCACCAGCCTCAGCAAGCGTCCCGCCTGGCCGGTGCCCGCATTGACGATGTCGCCCTTGCCAATACGTGTGTGCAGAATACCGCTCAGACTCGCCAGATGCGGTGCCCACGGCGAACCGCGCCAATAGAGATCATAGTCAACATCAAAGGTTGCTGCGCGCAGCGGCGTATCAATACCAAACCAGTCGGCATTTTGCTCCAGCGTGCCGCCCGTCAGACGCCCTTTGAGTGCGGTGCGAACCCCCTCTGCATTCTCCTGCCAACTGCCGCTGGCGGTCAGTTTGGCTTTGCCGGTATCGATCACACCCTCACTGAGCGTCAGCTTATCTTTTTCTGGTTGCAGCGTCGCCGTGATTTGACCCAGATTCTGCCCGGCAATCCAGCATTCCCGGCAGGCAAGCTGCAACGCGGGCCAATCTTCAAAGCGGATGCTGGGATCATTAAGCGGTGATTTCTTCTCCGCCAGCGCCACGGGGTTGGTCGCTTCATCCCCTTTCCACTGCGGGTTGTAATAGAGATAGCGAATATCAGCGCGCCACATGCCGCTTTGTGGAACCGTCAAGTTAGCATCAATCTCACGCCCGGTAGTGTGAATTTCACTGCCCTGCGGCGTATTGCGGCTATTGAGTACCACATCATGCCACTGCTGACCGAGCAGTTGCAGCGCAGGCGTACGCAGTGTCACGCTTTCCGGCACATGGAGGTTGCTTTGTGCCCCTTTGCGCAAGGCGGTATCGCCACGCAGGGCAGGCAGTAATGCCAACCAGCGCTCGGCGTCCAGCGCGGGCAGCGCCAACACCAGTTCAGACTGTTCCGGCAGCGCGGGCAGCGTTTGGGCACCTTGTTGCCACACCGCACGCGCGAGCGTCAGCGCATCACCTTGCAGCAGCCACTGGCTGTTAAACTGTGCGGATTTTCCCAGATTTCCCGACAGCGCAAACCCCTTGAGATCCCCTTTAACGGCGATCTTGAGCGGCACCGCCGTCCCCTGCGCCTTGTTAAAGGGCTCAGGTAAGCGAGTACTTACATTTTTCAGGTCAGCATCGACGCTGACCTCATAGGTCTCAACGCCTTTATACGGCAGATTCACCGTCACATTGCTACGCCAGGCGGCGGTTCCCGACAGAGCGGTTTGCAATGATTTTGGCAGACCGGGGAACTGCGCGGGTGCCCATTCCCCGTTCAGTCCCACCTTCACCAGAAAGGCCTTTTCCTGCTCTTCGGTGTTGAAACTGAACGTGACGGGCTGCCCTAACCAGTTAGCCGCAATATCATCGCTGTTCAGGGTGCCATTGCGATAATGGAAGCGCCCGTTGAGCTGTTTCAGCGTGCTGTTCAGCGGTTTGATATACAGGCTATTGTTACTGAGTTGAATGTCACCACTGGCCTCCACCGCGCCATGCGACAGGGGAATATCGAGGTGCAGCGTGCCATTGACGCTCCCGCCAATTTGCAGTTGCTTTAACGCGCTCCCCACGCTGTCCTTGAGCGGCGTTTGTTCAAAATAGTGTCCGACATCGGGCCCATCCCCCTGAAGTTCGCCATCAATCAGCAACTTTTCTTTACTGTAGTCAGGGATGGCGGCAAGAATGTTTCTGCCAGCGACGTTCCCCAACTGCGTTGACGGCGCGGACATCCACAGGCCGTTGTTGGCAAAATTGAGATCGATATCCAGCGGTGACAGCGCGGGCCAACCGGGTTCAAATTCAAAGGTGGCAGCGCGCAGCGGCACCCACACCTGAAACTGGCCTTCGTTATGCTCAAAGGGGAAATGTGACGGGTTACCGGCAAAAACCAGCGTGGCGTTATCGACCTGTCCCCCTTTTAACGCGCCGGTCAGGTACTTGACCAACTGCGCGCCCATCAGCGGTTCCGGGAAGTAACGCCAGGCTTCAGAGGCATCGGCTAACCGAATCCCGGCCAGAATATCCAGACGCGGCTCCCCGCTCACCGGATGACGATATTGAAAATCACCCTGAGCCTGTAGTGCACGCGCCTGCACATTCAGCCCGTTACTCCATACTTCCCAGCCGTCGGCAGCATTGCTCCAGTCGACAGCGCCGGTTGCCTGCTGAATCTCAAACGGGGCACGGAACTGATTGCCGCTGGGCAGCACGCTTTTCGGCAATGCAAAGGTGACGCGCCCGCGTTCAACGCTGCCACTCAGCGTGCCGGCCAGCTTCTCGCCGCCCGGCAACCATTGCCACGCTTTCCAGCGCAGATCGCGCCATGCCGCCTGAAAACGACTTTTCTCCGGCTGTTTTAACGGAATATCGAGGGCCAGTTGTGTCAGAAGGCCTTCCGGTTGCAGCGCCTCCCAGCGTGTTTTAAGCTCGGGCGTGACCGTGGACAGCAGCGGAAGTAAGTCGCGCAAACGCGCCAGACTGAGCTCACTGGCACGCACCCGCAGCATATCTTGCTGATCTGTCGACGGTGCGGGTATCCAGCTCGCCGCCAGACTTCCCTTCGGCCAGGCGATGCCGTCCGTAGCCAGATTCAAGACGGGCACGGCCACCTGCCAGCCCTCACCTTGCCGCGTGGCGTGCAGCGCCAGCTCATCTACGTTCAGACGATGGGTGTTGTCGCCCTCTTTCCAGGCTGCCGTGCCGTGGGCCAAAAAGACATCGCTGGCAACCAGCGCTCCGCTACGCACCTGCAACCAGGCCGCCAGATTGAAATTGGCACTCTCCAGCCCGGTATTATTTTTTAGCCACCGGCTGATCCAGGGCTTCATATCAATATTGTCAGCCTGGAGGTACACCGTGCCGTCATTCAGATGACCCTGAATAGCCTGCAAATCCATGCGCACCTGCACCACACCGTGCTGCCCATTAAAGCTCGACAGGCTGATTTGCCCTTCGGCACGGTGCCGGTTGTTGCGGTTCAACCAGGTCAATTGCGGGATGGCAAGCTCAGCACGATCGCCAGAAGGCGTGAGGAAAGAGAGGTGGCTGTCGCGCAGATCGAAGTGATCGAACTGCTGAAGGAATAGCGTACTAAGACGATCGGTTTCGATCAGGCTACCGTCGGCCCGCTGCCCGGTCAGCGTAGCATCCAGCGTCAGATGCATGCGGTGGAACGTCAGATCGCGAAACTGCCAGCGCGCATGCAGCAATGACTGCCACACATCCAGCGCCAGCGTGATGCGCTCTGCCTGCCAGCGTGCAGCAGGCGACTCGCTCGTCAGGCCATCGATCGAAAGCGTTGGCCCAAAAGAAGCCCAACTGCCAGTAAGGCGTTGCGCGTCAACCGATACGCCGGTCGTCGACGTCACCCACGCCATGATTTGCGGCCGAAAACGATCGAGCTGCGGCATCGCTAATCGTAAACCACTGACGATTAGCGCCACGACAACAACGATCGTGGCGCCCGTCATCAGCAGTAGGCCGGGCAGTCGCCTCACACTATTCTCCTTGATCTTCGTCGCAGGCGACGCGGGGAAGTCATTCTGTTTGTTTTACCATCGACATGGGGATTACATCATCACCACATCAAACTGTTCCTGGCTGTATAACGGCTCAATCTGCACCTTGACCTGTTTGCCGACAAAGATTTCCACTTCCGCCAGGGCATGGGATTCTTCGCTTTTCAATACCTCAGCCACCGCAGGCGATGCGTAGACCAGGAAGCGATCGGTGTCATAGGCATGATGCACCCGCACAATTTCACGCATGATTTCGTAGCAAACGGTCTCGACGCTTTTCACTCTGCCGCGGCCATGGCACGTCGGGCATTGATGACACAGCACATGCTCAATGCTCTCACGGGTGCGTTTGCGCGTCATCTCCACTAATCCTAGTTGAGAGAAACCGTTAATACTGGTTTTAACCCGATCTTTGGCGAGCGCCTGCTCCAGAGAGTGCAGCACCCGGCGACGGTGGTCTTCATTACTCATGTCGATGAAATCGATAATGATGATACCACCCAGGTTGCGCAGCCGCAGTTGGCGGGCGATGGCCTGCGTCGCTTCGATATTGGTGTTAAAGATGGTCTCATCCAGATTGCGGTGACCGACGAACGCCCCGGTATTGATGTCTATCGTCGTCATCGCCTCGGTCTGATCGATGATCAGATAGCCGCCGGATTTGAGTTCCACCTTTCGGTCCAGCGAGCGCTGAATTTCATTCTCCACATCATAGAGATCGAAAATGGGCTGGCGTCCGGCGTAATGCTCCAGCTTATTGGTGGTTTCCGGAATATAGTCAGTGGTGAACTCCAGCAGCGCGTCATAGGTCAGGCGGGAGTCGATGCGGATGCGGTCCAACGCCGCACCGGCAAAATCGCGCAGAATACGCTGCGCCAACGCCACTTCACCGTACAGCTTGCATTTGGTCTGGTTACGTTTTTTACGCTCGCTGACTTTGGTCCACAGGCGTTTAAGAAACGCGGCGTCGGAAGAAAGCTCATCTTCCCCGATCCCTTCCGCCGCCGTGCGGATAATAAACCCGCCCTGCTCGTCGCAGTATTCGCTGACGATTTTCTTTAGGCGTTCGCGTTCCACTTCACTTTCAATACGCTGTGAAACGCCAACGTGGGCCGCGCCGGGCATGAAAACCAGATAGCGCGATGGCAGCGTAATATCGGTGGTCAATCGGGCACCTTTGGTGCCGAGCGGATCTTTCACCACCTGCACCATCAGATCCTGCCCCTGGCGCACCAGTTCAGCGATATCGCGCACGTGGAAATTTTTCTGTTCTTCTCCGGCCACGCATTCGGTGTGGGGCATGATGTCTGACGCGTGCAAAAACGCCGCCTTATCCAGCCCGATATCCACGAAGGCGGCCTGCATGCCCGGCAACACCCGGCTGACACGACCTTTATAGATATTGCCCACGATACCGCGTTTCGCTTCGCGCTCAATGTGGATCTCTTGCAGTATTCCGCCGTCAATGTAGGCAACGCGCGTTTCCGACGGCGTCACGTTGACCAGTAACTCAGCTGTCATTCTCTGCTCCTGCCGTTCGTAACGCTATAATCTGATTATACAATTCATGGGTTTCCACCAGCGGCAACCCGACAACCGCGTGGTAACTGCCGGCGATCGCTCTGACGAAACAGCCGCCTTTACCCTGAATGCCGTAGGCTCCCGCTTTATCCATCGGCTCACCGCTGGCAACGTAATGGGCAATATCCTGCGGCGTCAGGGCGCGAAACGTCACGTCGGTGACCACCAGCGCACTGCACTGGGTGCGGCGATCGGCCAACGTGACCGCGGTCATCACCTGATGATGTCGCCCTGAAAGCATCGATAAGATGTGTGCAGCATGGGCTTCATCGCGCGGTTTTTCCAGTACCTGCCCTTCCAGCACCACGATGGTATCTGCCCCCAACACCGGCAAATCCTGCGGTGCGGCAGCAACCCCTGCCTGCGCTTTATCCTGCGCCAGGCGGCGCACATAGACCTCTGCCGTTTCATGCGCTGCCCGCTGCTCAATAACATCAACCCGCAGCAGTTCAAAAGGGATGTCCAGCAACGTAAGCAGTTCGCGGCGGCGCGGTGAACCCGAGGCCAGATAGAGCGCAGTCATATATCCTCACTACGTAGTCACCCTACGTATTTTACTGTAGGCGCGCCGGTTAAGGACTACGCCCTTATTGATTATTGTACTGTGAACTGACGGCGAATTTTGCGCATCAACAGGAATAGCCAGGGCCACAACACGCCATCGACCACACAGTTCCACAAATTTTCCGGCCGGAATGACACATTGCTTACCAGGAATTCCGCCCAGAAGACAATCAGATCCATCACCAGCGAAAGCACCATGACAATCAGAGCTTGTTGCCAGAGCGCCATATTGCGGAACAGTTGAAATTTGAACGCCACCAGATAGGCAACAATGCTGAGCGCCAGCGCACGCACGCCAAGCGTGGACCCTAAAATAAGATCCATCACCATTCCCAGCACAAAACCGGTGCCGACGTTAACCCGATGGGGTAGCGCCATCACCCAATAGATCAGAAACAGTGAGAGCCACGAGGGCCGGAAGTGATAGAACTGATCCGGCCACGGCATGATTTGCAGCACCATGGCAATCAGGAACGATAACCAGATGATCCAGTTGCCGTGACGGCGATAGCGGTTCATTGGCGTCCTCCCTGTGCTGGCGTAGCAGCAGGTGGCGTATTACGTTGAGGTTGCTGACCTTGAGACGAGCTGCGCGCAGGGGCACTCTTCGGTTGTGCATTGCCCTGCGACGGCGCGGCGGGTGCCGCAGCGGCAGGCGGTGCGGGCGGGCCCATTTCATCAGGAGACGGCAGTACCTGCGGCATCATCTGCATCAAACGTTCATTGGCGACGCGGTGCACTTCTTGCGGCGGCAACCCTTTGCCCGACACGTCGTCGACACCCCACAACAGCAGCAGATAGCGTAAACGTTGCAGGCCGGCGGTGGGATGCGCCTTGATAACGGTGTAGGCGCGTTGCGTATCCACCTTCACTTCGGAGACGACGCCCACCGGATACCCTTCAGGGAAACGACCGCCCAGCCCGGAGGTCACCAGCACATCGCCGACGCGAACATCGGTGTTGTTGGGCAAATGCTCCAGTTGCAGATCGTCAGTGCAGCCATTACCGGCGGCAATCACGCGGATATCATTGCGCAGCACCTGAATCGGCAGCGCATGGGAAACATCGCAGATCAGCAGCACACGGCTGGTCAACTGACCGACCGCGACAACCTGCCCGACCACCCCTTTATCGCTGATAACCGGTTGCCCTTCATAGACCCCGTGCGCCGCCCCTTTATCGATAACCACCTGATCGCTATAAGGGTCGGTGCCTGCGGAAATCACCTGGGTCACCATCTTCTGCTCATCCTGACGCAGCGGTGACCCCAACAGTTCGCGCAGACGCGCATTTTCCTGTTTTAGTTGGCCGAGCAGCAGCAGATCGCTGTTGCGCAGTTGCAGTTCCTGGCGTAACGCACGGTTTTCCAGCGCTAGCTGATTTTTGGTCGCCAGCGATTCAGAGACATTATCCAATACTTCACGCGGCCCGTTGGCGAGAAAATAGAACGGGCTGACCGCCGTATCCATATAGGTACGGATCTTGAGAAACGTCCCCAAGCGGCTATCGGCGATAATGATCGCCATCGCCGTGAAGACGGCAAGAAAAAGTCGCAATTGCAGGGAAGGTCCCCTGCTAAAAATCGGCTTCATAAAGGTTGCGTATTCCTCAACGCGAATAAAGAACGCCCGACACGCTCGACACTAAAGAGACCATTCATATTATTCACCGCCGTCATGCCCGCAGAAACGCAGGGGCAGAGGGGCGTCGGGCGTAGGGAATTACGCTAATGGCGATACCCGTGAAAATGGCTCGCCACAGAATAAAAAAAGAGGGGCTACCCTACGGGATGAAAAACAACGCTGTTTCCCCATACGGTTCCCCTTCCTTTTATTCGGCACTCTTACTCTTCGCTGAACAGATCGCCGCCGTGCATGTCGATCATTTCCAGCGCTTTACCGCCACCGCGTGCCACACAGGTCAGCGGATCTTCGGCAACCACCACCGGAATGCCGGTCTCTTCCATCAGCAGGCGATCCAGGTTACGCAGCAGCGCGCCGCCACCGGTCAACACCATACCGCGTTCAGAAATGTCGGAAGCCAGTTCTGGCGGGCACTGTTCCAGTGCAACCATCACCGCGCTCACGATGCCGGTCAACGGTTCCTGCAATGCTTCCAGAATTTCGTTCGAGTTAAGGGTAAAGCCGCGCGGCACGCCCTCAGCCAGGTTACGACCACGTACTTCGATTTCGCGCACTTCATCGCCCGGATACGCAGAACCGATTTCGTGCTTGATACGTTCCGCCGTCGCTTCACCGATCAGCGAGCCGTAGTTACGGCGCACATAATTGATGATAGCTTCATCGAAGCGGTCACCGCCAATACGCACGGAAGAAGAGTAGACCACGCCGTTCAGGGAGATAACCGCCACTTCCGTGGTACCGCCACCGATATCCACCACCATGGAGCCGGTTGCTTCAGAAACCGGCAGCCCGGCACCGATAGCCGCTGCCATCGGTTCTTCAATAAGGAACACTTCGCGCGCCCCGGCCCCTTGCGCAGATTCACGGATGGCACGGCGTTCAACCTGAGTTGCACCGACCGGCACACACACCAGCACGCGCGGGCTCGGACGCATGAAGCTGTTGCTGTGCACTTGTTTGATAAAGTGCTGCAACATTTTCTCGGTCACGAAAAAGTCGGCAATCACGCCGTCTTTCATCGGGCGGATGGCTGCGATATTACCCGGAGTACGACCAAGCATCTGTTTGGCTTCATGGCCTACGGCGGCGACGCTCTTAGGCGAACCGGCGCGATCCTGACGGATGGCGACCACAGACGGCTCATTCAGTACAATGCCCTGCCCTTTAACATAAATCAGGGTATTGGCGGTACCCAGGTCGATGGACAAGTCGTTGGAAAACATGCCACGAAATTTTTTAAACATAACGAAAGGATAATCCTGCAAGCTGGGGGCGAAAAGAAATCCGCCTACTTTACCAACCACACGGTGCAGCGACAAGGCACGACAGCGCTCTGCATCGGTGAAAAATTCCCCTGTGTCATACGCATCGCGTTCCCCGAAAAAACGGTCGGGGCGATATTTCTTTGTGCGGTAAAGCGAGTTACCGCTTTTTCACGCAGCCGGATGGCGTTAACACAGGACACAAAATCTAACATTTTATCGGCCAGTCCATGCAATATGCAGACACTAACCGATTTATAAACCACGCATTCTACGTCAATTTACCTGCGACATTCATCCTAAACACGACGCCGGGGTGAATATTTTTTCAACTCATCGCTGACGGGGATAGACGCCGCGAAAAAATCGCCCTGACCACCGTAAACACCGCGACTCGAAAGTGTATTCCACTCTTCCTGGGTTCTGACGCCCGCGGCAAATACGCTGGCGGAGGTTCCCTTGCAGGCTTCAATCAGGCTTTGAACAAAAAGCTGATTTTCCGTTCTGCGTTCAAAACGCCGCACCAGACCCGGATGCAACTTGATGATTTCTACCTGCAACGTTCTGATATAGGTGGTACTGACCAAGGTCAGCCCGGCTTGCGTCACCGCCAGCCGACACCCCAATCCCACCAGCGTATTCAGAATCGGACGCAGACGCTCGATATACTGACACACATCTGACTCAGCAAGTTCAAACAATATACGTTGACGCTGCTGTTTCGGACATTGCAATAGCACTTCTTGTAGCCAACGCCAGAAAGGACGCTGCAACAGCGAATCCACATTGACGGGCATCGCCAGGGTCTCTTGCGGCCACGAGGCTGACAGCGCGATGATTTGCGCCACCAGCAACCGGTCATAATTGGGCGTCAGCCCCAATTGCTGCACCAGCGGCATATATTCAGCGGCCAACAGTACCTGATCGCCATCGGTAATACGCGGCATGATTTCCCGATGATGCACTACGCCATCGCGCGTCACCGCCGGTTTTTGGTACAGATGCGGGCCCCCTTTTGCCAGCGTCTGTTCCAGCAATGTGCGCCATTTCACGCTACCGCGCCCCTTGTCAGGCACCTGCCGGTCAAATACGCACCAGCCGTTGCCGCCCTGCAATACCGCATTGCGCGTGGCATCTTCCACGCTTTCCATCACCTGTTCAGAACTCTGCCCGCTGGCATAGGCGCAAATGCCGATATGCAGCACATCCTCGCGATCGATAAGCGGCGTGATCGGCAGAATATCCAGCGCTTTGACTAACTGCGCCGCAATAATATCCGCTTCTTTCAGCGAACGGTGTGGCAGCAGCACGGCAAAATCGCTGTTGAAATAGCGCGCCAGCAGCGCGGAGGGGTAACGCATGACAAAGGTCGAGAGCATATTGACCAGCGTATTGCGGTACTCGCGCAGTTCATTGGCGTAACGGTGCGTTTCCTGCAAGGTATCGAAATCCGGCAGGCGAATCATCATTACCACACCGTGGGTGCCGACATTTTCCGCGTCTTCCAACTGTGTGGTGAGTTGGTTATCAAAAAACAGGCGATTGCTTAATCCGGTTTCCGCATCCTGGGCGGCAAACGCGCGAATCAGCGTATCCAGTCGACTGCGCTCTTCGCGAGCGTCGGCGAGATCCGACAGCAACTGATCGAACGCACCGCTGGCGCTATCGGGCCATTCGTGCACCGAACCCCGCGCCACCGACTCGCGTTCACCGCGCAAAATGCGGTTGGCACGCGTCTCGAGCTGTTCGTGTCCTGCCACCTTGCGGCGAAAACGCCGCACGGCATACACCAGCAGCGCGGGCATGCACGCCATCGCCACCACCATGGCGATGGTGGAGAAAATCCAGCGCGGCGAACCGAAAAAGGGATCAAGATAGGTGAGATTGACGCGGAAATCGGCGTTTTGCATCAGTGGCAGTTGCATCACGTGGTGCACATAATCACCCTCTGCGCTCATCAGCTCCGGCAGTCGCAGCGAATATTGCAGGTTTTGATCGAGATCGCGGATCTCCAGCAGCACAACCCCCGCCGCCTTCATCATTGAGGGCAGCCAAAAGCGTAACCGTTCAGGAGGTTGCACCAACAGCGCCTGATCGATACTGGTCGCAATAGCGTGAAGCTGGTTGTCAACCTGCTGTAGATTATCGTCAACAATGGTGACTAACCCTATGATAAAAAGCAGGGATATGACGACGACCAGTACCATCGTCATCAATGAAGAAAATTTCGTCATTCGCCCATCCCTGCATCCTCTCGCCGCACGGGGTGATATCCCCCGCGCCGTTTTCACCGCTAGCACCAATACTACCTGTTACAAATATAGACACTAAAGGATTTTCCCTGACTTTTCCTCTCCGGTCACAATCCCATCGCGATCGTGGCGTGTTCGCAACCGATATCCGCCGTCAGGCTCCCCTTTAGGCTTACCGTGCAACACTCTGCAATGAACTCTTTTTTGCTCAGGCCGTCTTATCTTCCATACTTATAGCATTCAGCCGTTGTAACCCGTGGAGCATCATCATGTCTGACTCTCATCGTCAACGCCAACCGAGCGCCGCCGACGTGACCCCTGAGGGGATTTTTCACCAGCGCCGCGCCGTGATGAAAGCGCTGGGCATCGCCGCCGCCTCGCTGAGCCTGCCGCACAGCGCACAGGCGGACGTGCTGGACTGGCTCACCGGCGGCGGCAAAAAAAGGCCGACGGCACCACCGTCCACGCCGCTTACCTTCACACCTGAACACAATGCGCCGACATCACTTACGCTGACACCCGAAGACAAGGTGACAGGCTACAACAACTTTTATGAATTCGGGCTGGATAAAGCCGACCCGGCGGCCAATGCAGGCGGGTTGCGCACGGAAGGCTGGAAGGTACAAATAGAAGGGGAAATCGCCAAGCCCATCACGCTGGATATCGATGACATTATCAAGCGCTTTCCGCTGGAAGAGCGCATCTATCGTTTTCGCTGCGTCGAGGCCTGGTCAATGGTGATTCCCTGGGTAGGGTTCCCGTTGGCGAAACTGATTCAGTTCGCAGAGCCGACCAGCGCCGCGCGCTATGTTGCCTTTCAAACCCTGCACGATCCCGAACAGATGCCGGGGCAGAAAGATCGCTTTCTCGGCGGCGGGCTTGACTATCCTTATGTAGAAGGCTTAACCCTGGAAGAGGCGCTACATCCCTTGACCCTGCTGGCGCTCGGTGTCTATGGCAAAACCTTGCCACCGCAGAACGGCGCCCCCATCCGCCTGGTGACACCGTGGAAATATGGATTCAAAAACATCAAATCCATCGTGAAAATCCGCTTTACGCGCGAACGACCGCCCTCAACCTGGAATCTGGCGGCGCCAGATGAATATGGGTTTTATGCCAATGTGAACCCGGATGTTAACCATCCGCGCTGGTCGCAGGCCAGTGAACGGGTGATTGGTGCAGGCGGACTGCTTAACGTTCAGCGCCAACCGACGCTGCTGTTTAACGGCTATGCCGAGCAAGTGGCACCGCTGTATCGCGGTCTGAACCTGCGGGATAATTTCTGAATGCGTCTGACACTCCGCCAGGTGTTCTGGCTGAAAATCATCTTGCATGCCGCCGCCGCGTTGCCGCTGCTGTGGCTGTTTTATGCCATTCAACAAGGGGCATTGAGCGCCGATCCGGCCAAAGATATCCAGCACTTTACCGGACGAATGGCGCTAAAGCTGTTGCTGGGCACGCTGTTGGTCACGCCGCTGGCGCGCTACGGCAAACAGCCGCTGCTGATCCGCTGCCGCCGCTTGCTTGGCCTGTGGTGTTTTGCCTGGGCTACGCTGCATCTGACCAGCTATGCGCTGTTGGAACTGGGGATCGCCAACCTTGCGCTGTTGGGCCAGGAGCTGATTAATCGCCCCTACCTGACAGTCGGCGCACTCAGTTGGCTGCTATTGCTAGCCCTGGCGGTAACCTCATTTCAGGCGGCGCAACAGGCGCTTGGCAAAAACTGGCAGCGCTTGCATAACCTTATCTATGCCATCGCGGTGCTCGCACCGATTCATTATTTGTGGTCGGTAAAAATCTTATCGCCGCAGCCGGTGATCTATGGGCTGTGTGCGCTGTTCTTGTTAGCACTGCGTTACAAAAAGTTCCGCCAGTGGTGGCGTTAATGCCGGGAAAGCGACAGCTGCGCGCCGCCGCGTGCGACGGGGGTGTTAAAGCCAGTTGCGGAGATAAGACCAGTATTTAGCTGCTAATTGCCACGATATGGTTATAATGCCCGACCTTATCGCCCGGTGAACAATTTACGTTGCCAAAAGGTGACAAACGATGTGCTTCGCGCTATGTTGTGCGACACGTTTTTCTACAAACTGGGTGTATCGCGGGAGATAGCGGCACAATGGCAGAGAGATTTCACATTTTGCTTTTGAACGGTCCCAACCTGAATCTGCTGGGAACCCGTGAGCCAGAGAAGTACGGCAGCACTACGCTTGCAGAGATCGTCAGCGGTCTGGAACATCAGGCGCAGTCGCTCAATGTACACTTCTCCCATGTCCAATCCAATGCCGAGCATGTGCTGATTGATACGCTTCATCAGGCACGCGGCAACACGGATTTTATTTTAATTAACCCGGCGGCATTCACCCACACCAGCGTTGCATTACGTGATGCGCTACTGGCCGTGGAAATTCCGTTTATCGAGATCCATCTGAGCAACGTGCACGCACGCGAGCCGTTCCGCCATCACTCTTACCTGTCCGATGTGGCGGTGGGTGTGATTTGCGGCCTGGGCGCGGATGGATATGGCTATGCGTTACAGACGGCGGTAAAACGCCTGTCCACGTCAAACTAAATAAACCCATTTCAACAAATGAGTACGGAACCACATCCATGGATATTCGTAAAATCAAGAAACTGATCGAACTGGTTGAAGAATCCGGCATCGCCGAACTGGAAATCTCAGAAGGTGAAGAATCAGTACGTATCAGTCGTGCCCCTGTAGCACCGGCTTACCCGATGATGCAGCAAGCCTATGCGCCCATGATGCAGCAACCAGCACCGGCATTGGCAAACGCGGTGGCTCCGGCACCGGAAGTTGCCGCTGCACCGGCGGCCGTGAGCGGTCACATCGTGCGCTCTCCCATGGTGGGTACGTTCTACCGTACGCCAAGCCCGGATGCCAAGGCATTCGTTGAAGTGGGGCAGCGCGTTAACGTCGGCGATACCTTGTGCATCGTTGAAGCCATGAAAATGATGAACCAAATCGAAGCTGATAAAGCAGGCGTGGTGAAAGCCGTGCTGCTTGAAAACGGCCAACCGGTAGAGTTTGATGAGGCTCTGGTTATCATTGAATAACCGGTTGTCATCGAATAACGAGGCTTACCATGCTAGATAAAATCGTTATCGCGAACCGCGGAGAGATTGCGCTGCGTATTTTGCGCGCCTGTAAAGAACTGGGCATCAAAACCGTTGCCGTTCACTCCAGCGCGGACCGCGATCTGAAACATGTGCTGCTGGCCGATGAGACCGTGTGTATCGGCCCGGCGCAGTCGACCAAGAGCTACCTGAACATCCCGGCGATCATTTCTGCCGCAGAAATCACCGGCGCTGTGGCCATCCACCCCGGCTACGGCTTTTTGTCTGAGAATGCCGATTTTGCCGAGCAGGTTGAGCGCTCCGGCTTTATCTTCATTGGCCCACGCGCAGACACCATCCGTTTGATGGGTGACAAAGTCTCTGCCATTTCTGCCATGAAGAAAGCGGGCGTACCGTGCGTACCGGGCTCTGACGGTCCGCTGGGCGACGACATGGACAAGAACCGCGCCTTTGGTAAACGCATCGGCTACCCGGTGATTATCAAAGCCTCTGGCGGCGGCGGCGGTCGCGGCATGCGCGTAGTGCGCAGCGAAAAAGATCTGGAGCAATCCATCCTCATGACCCGTGCGGAAGCGAAAGCCGCTTTCAATAACGACATGGTGTATATGGAAAAATACCTGGAAAATCCGCGTCACGTGGAAATTCAGGTATTGGCTGACGGTCAGGGCAACGCCATCTATCTGGCAGAACGCGACTGCTCCATGCAGCGTCGTCACCAGAAAGTGGTGGAAGAAGCGCCTGCACCGGGCATCACGGCAGATTTGCGTCGCTACATCGGCGATCGCTGCGCCAAAGCCTGTGTGGATATCGGCTATCGCGGTGCCGGTACGTTCGAATTCCTGTTTGAAAACGGTGAATTTTACTTTATTGAGATGAACACCCGTATTCAGGTTGAGCATCCGGTAACGGAGATGATCACCGGTGTCGATCTGATCAAAGAGCAGCTGCGCATCGCTGCCGGTCAGCCGCTGTCGATCAAACAGGAAGAAGTCATCGTGCGCGGTCATGCGGTAGAATGCCGTATCAACGCCGAAGATCCCAACACCTTCCTGCCGAGTCCGGGCAAGATCACCCGTTTCCACGCACCGGGCGGTTTTGGCGTACGCTGGGAATCGCACATTTACGCGGGCTATACCGTGCCGCCGTACTACGATTCCATGATCGGCAAGCTGATCACTTACGGTGAAAGCCGCGATATCGCGATTTCCCGGATGAAAAACGCCTTGGCGGAACTGATCATTGATGGTATTAAAACCAACATTGAGTTGCAGTTGAAGATTATGAGCGACGAGAACTTCCAGCACGGTGGAACCAATATCCACTATCTGGAGAAAAAACTCGGTCTGCAATAATCTGCATCGTACAAGCGTATAAAGGCCAGCCATGCTGGCCTTTTTGCTTGCTGGTACTGCTTTACAGGGAAAAACCATGGACAAACGCTTCCCCCAAGCCCACAAAGAGGCGCGCTGGGCACTGTTCCTGACACTCTTTTACCTCGTAGGCTGGATAGTCACCGCCTACGTGCCTGACAATACCGCCGGACCGACCGGGCTGCCGCGCTGGTTTGAGTTCTCCTGCCTGCTGCTGCCGCTGGTGTTTATCGTGCTGTGCTGGCTGATGACGCACCTGGTGTTCCGCGATATCCCATTGGGAGACGACGATGCACAATGATGTGATTCTGCCGCTGGTCGTCTACCTGATGCTGGTGTTCGGGCTGTCGATTTACGCTTATCTGCGCCGCCGCGAAGGCAATTTCCTCAACGAGTATTTCCTCGGTAGCCGTTCGATGGGTGGGTTTGTGCTCGCCATGACGCTGATTGGCACCTATGTCAGCGCCAGTTCGTTTATCGGTGGGCCGGGTGCCGCCTATAAATACGGCCTGGGCTGGGTGCTGTTGGCAGTTATCCAAGTGCCAACCATGCTGCTTTCTCTCGGTATTCTGGGGAAAAAATTCGCCATTCTGGCGCGGCGCTACAACGCCATTACCCTGAACGATATGCTGTATGCCCGTTATGGCAGCCGCCTGCTGGTGTGGTTTGCCAGCCTGAGCCTGCTGGTGGCCTTTATCGGGGCGATGGCGGTACAGTTTATCGGCGGCGCTCGCCTGCTGGAAACTGCGGCTAACGTCCCTTACGACGTCGGGTTGCTGATTTTCGGCGTCACGATAGGGCTTTACACCACCTTCGGCGGTTTTCGCGCCAGCGTACTCAATGACGCGATGCAGGGCGTGGTGATGCTGATCGGCACGGTCTTGCTGCTGGTGGCGATTATCTCTGCCGCCGGTGGGCTGGGCAGCGCGGTAGAAACGCTGCGTCAGATCGATCCGGCCTTGGTCGACCCGCACGGCAGCGGCCAGACGCTTACCTTCCCGTTTATGGCGTCATTTTGGGTATTGGTGTGCTTCGGCGTCATCGGCCTGCCTAACACCGCAGTGCGCTGCATTTCCTACAAAGACAGCAAAGCGCTGCATCGCGGCATCATTATCGGCACCATCGTGATCACCGTGCTGATGCTGGGCATGCATCTGGCAGGCGCGCTGGGGCGCGCTATTATGCCCAACCTGACCATTCCCGATCAGGTCTTGCCGGAACTGATGGTGAAGGTGCTGCCGCCGCTGGCTGCTGGCATCTTCCTCGCTGCGCCCATGTCAGCCATTATGGCCAACATTAATGCGCACCTGCTGCAAGCGTCTGCCACCATCATCAAAGATCTGTATCTGAGCGTAAAACCGCATCAAGCGCAGAATGAACGCCATATCAAATGGCTCTCCAGCGCCACCACGCTGCTGCTCGGCGTGCTGACGCTGCTGGCCTCCTGGCGACCGCCTGAAATGATTATCTGGCTCAATCTGCTGGCGTTTGGCGGCCTGGAAGCAGTGTTCCTGTGGCCGCTAGTACTGGGGCTTTATTGGGAACGCGCCAATGCGACCGGCGCGCTCAGCGCCATGATGGTCGGTGCCTTATGCTATACCCTACTTGCCACCTTTAAGCTGAATCTGGCGGGCTTTCACCCGATCGTCCCCGCCCTTTCGTTCAGCCTGCTGGCATTTCTTATTGGTAACCGTTTTGGCAGCAACCCTGCGCCAAACGCTGCCGCTACACCTTCACATTAACGGGAACAGAGGCTGCTATGCCGTGGATTCAACTCAAAATTAATACGACGGGCGCGCAGGCTGAACAATTGGGCGATGTGCTTATCGAGAGCGGTGCGGTATCCGTCACCTTTCAGGATACCCACGATACGCCGGTATTCGAGCCGCTGCCGGGGGAAACCCGTTTATGGGGCGATACCGACGTGATTGGGCTGTACGACGCCGAAACCGAGATGCCGGACGTGATTGCTCAACTGGAACAAGAGCCGCTGCTGGGTGCCGGTTTTCACCATAAAATCGAGCAATTGGAAGACAAAGACTGGGAACGGGAGTGGATGGACAACTTCCACCCGATGCAGTTTGGTAAACGCCTGTGGATCTGCCCGAGCTGGCGTGACATCCCTGATCCGAACGCGGTTAACGTGATGCTGGATCCCGGCCTGGCCTTTGGTACCGGCACGCACCCTACTACGTCCCTGTGCCTGCAATGGCTCGATGGTCTGGATCTGGCAGGCAAGACGGTTATCGATTTTGGCTGTGGTTCCGGTATTTTGGCGATCGCCGCGCTGAAACTGGGCGCGGCACAGGCAATTGGCATCGATATCGACCCTCAGGCCATTCAAGCCAGCCGCGACAATGCGCAGCGTAATGGCGTCTCAGAGCGTCTGGCGCTCTATCTGTCGAAAGACCAGCCCAACGATCTCTCTGCCGACGTTGTGGTTGCCAATATCCTTGCAGGCCCGCTGCGCGAGCTGGCACCGCTGATTAGCACACTGCCCAAGGCAGGAGGGCATTTAGGGTTATCAGGTATTCTGGCGTCACAGGCAGAGAACGTGGCAGCGGCTTACACCGAGCTGTTCGAACTAGACCCGACCGTTGAGAAAGAGGAGTGGTGCCGCATTACCGGCATCAAGCGCTAAGCATCATGGCGAGTGTCCTTAGCCGTTTCACGGCGGTTGGCGGCACTCGTCAAAATCATTGATGTATATACCCTAAATAATTCGAGTTGCAGGAAGGCGGCAAGCGAACGAATCCCGATGAGCTTACTCAGGTAAGTGATTCGGGTGACAAATCTGCCGGGAGCAGATTTGAACGCCGCCTGCGGCGGCCTCGTAAGAGGTGAGGCCCAGGGATGGGCCGAATAACGAGTGCAGCCAACGCACCTGCAGCTTGAAGTATGACGGGTATAGCGGCTGTGCGATAAAGCGCCGGTTGTTGCGCAGCAAAACGCCATCGGGCGCGGCCTGTCCCAGCATTTGCGTACTGTTGCGCAGAAATGTTTTATCGTGCAATGGTTGGACCAATATGTGACTTGCCTTATAACTTGCTGTAATAAAAAGACAATTATGAATTTCAAGCGCGCAAAGACACATTTCCTTGATCTGTTCCGCTCAATTGCTCAAAGTTTGGCCTTTCATCTGGCGTAAAAAATGCGTAATATACGCGCCCTTGCAGACACAGTATGGTCACTCTTTGTCTATGCACATTGGACAATTTCAGCTAGCTAATCGATTGATCGCCGCCCCCATGGCTGGCGTCAGCGATCGCCCGTTCAGGACGCTCTGTCATGAGATGGGGGCTGGGATGACGGTCTCCGAGATGCTCTCCTCCAATCCGGAGGTGTGGCGTTCGGATAAGTCGCGTCTGCGCATGGTACACAGCGATGAACCTGGGATCCGCGCCGTGCAGATTGCCGGTAGCGACCCTGATGAGATGGCAGCGGCAGCCAGAATCAACACTGATTTTGGCGCGCAAATCATTGATATCAACATGGGGTGTCCTGCAAAGAAGGTAAACCGCAAGATGGCGGGTTCTGCACTGTTGCAGTATCCGGATTTGGTAAAACAGATCCTCTCCGCCGTGGTTAAGGCGGTGGACGTACCGGTCACGCTGAAAATTCGTACTGGCTGGGCACCGGAGCACCGTAACTGTGTAGACATTGCCAGACTGGCCGAAGCCTGTGGTATTCAGGCGCTTACCGTACATGGCCGCACCCGTGCGTGCCTGTTTAACGGTGAGGCAGAATACGACAGCATTCGGGCGGTTAAGCAGGCCGTTTCCATTCCCGTTATCGCGAATGGCGACATTACAAGCCCGCGTAAAGCCAGAGCGGTTCTTGATTACACCGGGGCAGATGCCCTGATGATAGGACGGGCTGCTCAGGGAAGACCCTGGATCTTTCGGGAAATCCAGCATTATCTGGACACGGGGGAGCAACTGGCACCGATGCCATTGGCAGAGGTGAAGCGTTTGCTCTTCAAGCATATACGGGAATTGCACGACTTTTATGGTCCGGGCAAGGGATTCCGTATTGCTCGTAAGCACGTCTCCTGGTATCTCCAGGAGAACGCCCCCAATGACCAGTTTAGGCGCACATTCAACGCCATTGAGGATGCCAGCGAACAGCTGGAGGCGTTGGAGGCATATTTTGAAAATCTTGCGTAAACAGAAAAAGAGCTGACAGAACTATGTTCGAACAACGCGTGAATTCTGACGTACTGACCGTTTCTACCGTAAACTCTCAGGCTCAGGTAACCCAAAAACCCCTGCGCGACTCGGTTAAACAGGCACTGAAGAACTATTTCGCTCAACTTAACGGTCAGGATGTGAATGACCTGTATGAGCTGGTACTGGCTGAAGTTGAACAGCCACTGTTGGACATGGTGATGCAGTACACCCGTGGTAACCAGACCCGCGCGGCCCTGATGATGGGTATCAACCGCGGTACGCTGCGCAAGAAATTGAAAAAATACGGCATGAACTGATACTGGTTCATTACCGTTGGTTTTTTAGAAAAACGCTTGCCAGAAATGGCAGGCGTTTTTTGTCTGTTGCGGTGCAACGTCGGCCCTTAAGCACCTCACCCGATGCCGTTCGCTATAAAAGCTCGATACCCAGTAAATAGCCACCGTTTGTATCGACGCAAACATTCACAGGAATATTAAGTATCTTGGCTATTCTGGCTGTGCTGGAAAACTGATCCCGGTACCCTCGCGGGTCTTCGCCCTCTTTCAAGATAACTTTAAACCATTTTTTATCCACTTCTATCTTAAAGGCATACTCTTTTCCCGACATAATTGTTGATATAAGATACTTTGATATATGTTGATTTTTTAAAAAAACACGATTACCTTCATCAGAGCATTCACTACCAACATGCTCTGTAGCATGGGTAGACAGGCTTATTAACAGCAATACTATTAACCCGATCGCCTTTCTCATTCACAGCCTCCTTTAATATTTTTCTAGTCATCCATCACCATTGCAATCATATTGTATCTGCATTTTTCCCATCGTCTGACATTGTCATTTATATCTCTTTTAGCCATGCTGGATATTGATTCAATAGAACAAGTAGAACACGCAGAATACTCACTCGGTTCGTAGCGAGGTAAATTTTGAATAGGATAAACACCACTGTTAGGCCCAGTGTCAGCATCGAGATAGGCGGGATTCGGGTACTCTCCAATCAACTCCCCCTGCTGACCGCGCCCTCGACTTCGATATGCCCTTACGCTGAAGATCTGTTCAGTCTCGATGCCGCCTAATGCCAACCACTCCTGTTCATGGATATAATCTAAAATCGTACTTTGAAAGCGCCAATCGTTGGTGCGAACAAAAGCAGCTCGGAGACTGTTCACTGAACTATAGAAATTGCTTGTGGGGCGAATGGTATAGAGGTAGTAATTCTCTCCAACAGGCGTCACTTCCGCTGCCATAGCGTGTGGTACTTGTTCCTCAGCGGAAGTAGAAATAAAATAAGAGGTTGCATCACCCTCAAAACAGCTGGTTCCCCTTATGTGTTGATACATATTCCTGTTATGTCCCGAGGGAATAAAACCAATTTTAAACGCATCCCCAACGTCCACGTTATCGAAACGGTAGAAAAATAAAGTGGAATAAGCACCATGACTAAAGAAAAGTACAAAAATAATCAACATGCTTTTTTTCATCTCAATCACCGATAAATGACATCATTGAGACGAAATAAATAACACAAACGATAAGCACTATTATTGTCGTTTTTTATTTTTGCGAAGAAGGTCGATGTTTTTATTCCCTGCTGTTAATCTCAGAAAGCAGAAATAAAAATGGCAACCCAATAAAGCAAGCGCCGCACCGCGCATCGGAGCAGCACTCACCTATCAGGCTATTTAGAAAAAACAGCGTATAACAACGCGGAGTTATACCTCGGGCAGATCAAATCTCAACATCAATGCCATTACGCTTCAACAGCGCATTGAAGTTGTGCAGTTCCCAGATGGTTTTGCCCTGCTGAATTTGCGCACGCAGTTTCACTTCTTTTTCATCACGGCTGCGCGAAGCGGCAAGCACCTCTTCAATCTTCTCACGCGGAATGGCAACGATGCCGTCATCATCACCGATGATCAGATCGCCCGGATTTATCGTCACGCCGCCAAAAGAAATCGGCTGATTGATTTCACCAAAGGTTTCTTTAACCGTACCCTTAATGGAAATGGAGCGGGAGAAAATCGGGAAGCCCAATTTGTGGATGCGTTCCGCATCCCGCACCCCGCCGTTGGTGACCAATCCGGCGATACCGCGACTGAGGGCCGCCGTAGCCATGACATCACCAAACGACCCTTGTTCCGTGTAGTCTCCGGCATCAATCACCAGAACGTCACCGGGTTTCGCCAACTGGAGCGCCGCGTGGATAGTGAAATTATCTCCGGCAGGGGTTTTCACCGTGAATGCGGAGCCCAATACGCGCAAACCGGGATAAATCGGCTTAATGGCAGAGTCTACCGCACCGCGTCGACCGAAGGCTTCATGGGCGGTAGCGGCGGTAATTTCTTTAAAAGCGTCAATCAGTTCCTGGTCTGGGCGAATGAAATCTTGAGTAAGTTTTGACATGGTTATGTTTTCCGTGAATCAGGCTGGGTTAAAGACATTAGGGGCAACGGCAGCGACTTTGCGCGGGAATTCTTCGCGGTAATCACGCAGTCCTTTACCCGGTAACGGGCTGTAAGGGCGTTTCTTGAGTTCATTAATATCCAGATCGATTCCCAGTCCCGGCGCGTCGGGCACGTCGGCCCAGCCGTTGGCAATCGTGATGCCTTGGGTGGCAATACCCTGTGTCGGTTCAATCAAGTTGACGAACACTTCTGCAATATTGAAGTTAGGGATAACCGCGGAAAGGTGGACCGTCGCCGCCAGCCCGACAATCGGGCTGTTGTAGTTATGCGGTGTGACGGCCACGCCGTGCGGGGCGGCCAGCGCAGCAATCTCCAGCATCGATAACAAGCCGCCAACCGCGCAAATATCCGGGTTGATAATGTCCGCCGCGCGTTTCTCAAACACCGGCACAAACCCTTCTTTGGTGTAGAGCGCTTCACCCAGCACGATCGGCGTGTGCGTGCTGCGTTTGACTTCGACGGTGAGATCGATGTTTTCTGGCGGACAGGGCTCTTCGTACCAGCCAATATCGTATTCTTCCAGACGTTCAATCACGCGAATGGCGTGATTTGGTGCCAGGCGACGGTGGCCGTCGATCAGCAGTTCCACATTCGACCCTACCGCTTCACGCACCGCCTTCACATTCTCCACGGCAGCGGTTTCATCGGCGCGGGAAATAAAGGTGCGCCATGGGCCAGGGAAGGGATCCCATTTGATGGCATCATACCCTTGAGCAACCACGTTCACTGCGCGTTTTACCGTATCATCAATGCTCTTGGCACCGAACCACCAGCCGTTGGCATAAAGACGAATCTTTTCGCGCACCGCGCCACCCAGAATACGGTGCAGCGGCAGCCCGGCTTTCTTGCCGACGATATCCCACAGCGCCAGCTCGATGGCACTCCAGGCGCACAGCAGGTCAACCGAATTACGGCGAATCGCAAAATCATCAAGCAGCGTCTGACCAAGGTGACGGATATGGTAGGCTTCACGCCCAATAACAAGCGGAGAGATGGCATTAAGGTATTCACTGACGACCTTCTCTTTGGTATTCGTTACATAGGCTTCGCCCCAGCCGTAAATGCCTTCATCGGTATCCACTTTGACAAAAAGCAGGTTTTTCCCGACCCCTGGATGATAAAAAAAGGTTTCAATATTTGTGATTTTCATTATGGCCCTTATTAGACAAAAGCGCAGAGCGACAAGATATAACGCAAAATTGATACGTAAACATAGCCAATATTATTCTAACTATTTCCACTTACTGAATAATCGAGTTTGAAATTCGAAACATCCTCATGACTGTTTAATATTATTAATCTATTTCTCTCTTATTTCATATTTAAAGAATAATTAGCCCTTATTTGAATAATGATCCACCGGATAATCACTAGACAAAAAATTTAATCACCTTATTCTCGATGGCATTATCTTATTTTCATACCCTTGGTTGTCATTCTCATACCTGATTAATGGGTATAGGTTTATTGCTTCCTGCCTGATTCAACTATTAAAAACCGATGGCAGCCTGAAATTGTGATTATCTGGAGATAACGCCTTGGCCAGCGTAATAAATACCGATTTCCCCCGACCCAATGCGGATCAATTGGCGGCGTTCAAAACGGCCAGTACTGCACTGATTTATCAGGCTGTTGGGCAACGTGGTGCACTGCATTCCTCCATCAAGCCGCTGCGTTCGGGGTTTCGGCTGCTGGGTGCCGCGTTTACCGCCGCCGGTTTTCCCGGCGACAACCTGACGGGACATGCCGCCATCACGCTGGCACAGCCGGGAGACATCCTGGTGTATAGCGTGGACGGTTTTACCCAAGGTGCCTCTTTCGGCGACATGATGGCGACGCTCGCCGCCAACCGTGGGCTAGGCGGTGTCTTGATTGACGGTGCCATTCGCGATGCCGCGCTATTGCGCACTTGGGATCTTCCCCTGTTTGCCCGTGGCATTAGCCTGAAAAGCCGGGGCGAAAAAGCACAGCTCGGCCCACTGGCGACCCCGCTGACAGTGGCTGGCGTGGAAATCTCTCCCGGCGACCTGATTGTCGGCGATGACGACGGCGTTATCGCCATTCCCTATGCCTTGCTTGACGACACAATTGCGCGTTTACAGCCGTTACAGGAAGAAAAAACACGCTTGCTGCACCGTTTCTCTTCCACCGCAACCCCGGAAGATTGGCAAGCGCTGAAAGCGTGGGAATAGCCCGTTCCATTACTGGCTTAGCAGCTATCTATACCCTAAATAATTCGAGTTGCAGGAAGGCGGCAAGAGAGGGAACCCCGATGAGCTTACTCAAGTAAGTGATTCGGGTGAGTGAGCGTAGCCAACGCATCTGCAACTCGAAGTATGACGGGTATAACAATAAAATCATTGAGGAGTAAACATTATGAATACATCGGGGATATCACGCCGTCGCTGGTTACAGTTAGCATCCGCATCCTTAGTGGCCGCCGGAATAGCATTGGGGTCACCGGCCATGGCGGCGAACGCTGACTGGCCAACCAAAACCGTCAAGCTGGTGGTGCCCTTTCCACCCGGCGGAGGCACCGACCTGTTAGCACGCGCCCTGGCGGAGCGTCTGAGTAAATCGTTCGGTCAGACGTTTGTGGTGGAAAACCGGCCGGGAGCAGGAGCGGCTGTCGGCACCGAATACGTGGCACGAGCGACCGATGGTCACACCTTCCTGTTCGCCTCATCCAATCACGTGACCGTACCGGCACTCAACACCCACTTGCGCTATGACATCTTCAAGGATTTCAAATCCATCTCTCTGGTGAGCGATCAGGCAAGCGTCTTCGCCGTCTCGCCCGACCTGCCGGGGAAAAACCTGACGGAAGTGTTGGCGCACATCAAAGCCAATCCGGGGAAATACAATTACGGCACGGCGGGCATAGGCTCCGGCCAGCATCTCAGCACCGCCTATTTACAACAGTTAACGGGTATTGATGTGGTGCATGTGCCGCTCAAGGGCCAGGGCGAAATCATTTCCGAGCTGCTGGGCAAGCGGATTCAACTGGGCTTCCTGGTGCTGAGCACGGCGGTGCCCTACTTTGAGGCCGGCACCATTCGCCCGCTGGGTGTTTCAACCGAACAGCGCAGCCCGTTTGCCCCTGATATTCCGACCCTTTCAGAAGCGGGTGTCCCTAACTTTGTTGCCCGTTCCTGGCTGGGGCTGCTTGGCCCGGCATCGACGCCAGATAGCGTAGTGACAAAGCTGCACGATGCCGTGGTTGGCTACCAGAATGACCCGAGCTACATCGCGATCACCGATAAGGCCGGCATGACGTTAGTCAACAGCACGCCAGCGGAATTCGATGCCGAAATCAAACGCGGTTACGAGCAATGGCGCACCGTGGTAACCAACGCCAATATCCAGCAGCAATAAGTCAGGAGAGCGCCATGAGTGAGACAAAATCAATCGCACAACAGTTACAGCCTTATGCCGATCGCCTGCTGGGCACGCTGAACCCACAGCTAATCAGGCACGTGGAGATCACCCGACCGGCCGCAGAGGTGATTCAGGGGTTTTTATCATTGCCGGATCTGACCTCGGTGGTGGCGGACATTCTTGATGAACTGGGCTATGACACGGCGATCCCGGCACAGACGCTACGGCCACTTACGCCGGGACAACGCATCGTCGGCCCAGCGGTGACAGCGCGTCAGAGCCGCGCCAGACAGTTGCCCGGCTTCACGCTGTCCGCTGGCAACGCGCCGCAAGGCGGCGGTATCGACCAAATCACGCTAACGCAGCCCGGCGATGTGTTCGTGGTTGATGCGGCAGGCAGCAGCGATGCCTCCAGCTTTGGCGGCATTCTTGCCACGGCGGCAAAGGCCAAAGGGCTGGCAGGGGTGGTGGTTGACGGTGCCGTGCGCGACAGCGGCAGTATCGTTGAGTCGGGGCTGAAGGTCTGGTCACGCAGCGTCACACCGCGCACCGGCAAGCGCCGTCTGGAACTGGTGGCGTTTAACGATGTGGTCAATATCGGCGGCGTTCAGGTCAGGCCCGGCGATCTGATTCTGGCGGATAACGATGGCGTGATTATCGTCCCCAGTGATGTTGCGCAGACCGTGCTGGATCGCGCGCTGCAAGCGGCAGAAAAAGAGAGTCATCTGTTGAAAGCGCTGGAACAGGGCGCATCGGCGCGTGACGCAGCGGGTATTCTGCCCCCCGGCAAGTGGTGATCCCCCGGTATCGCTACAACATCACGCTTAAACAATAAATGATTAAACGAGGTAGACCCATGTCTGCAACGCATAAACGCATACAGGGCGAATTCCTGTCCGGCATCGCGATTGCCCTGCTTGGCGCAGGTGCCATCGCCATTGCCAACACCGAACACACGCTCGGCACCGCCGCCAGAATGGGTGCCGGTTACATGCCGACCATTTTGGGTGCACTGTTGGTACTGCTGGGGGGATTGATTGCCGTGCGTGCCTGGCTATCATCGCCACGTCGCCGCGCCCCCGATGAAGCCGGTTTCACGCTGCGTGCTCCGCTATTGATGCTGGGTGCGGTGATTTTATTTGCCCTGTTGGTCGATCAGTGGGGCATTATTGTTGCCAGCCTGCTGACGGTGATTACCGCCGCAATCGGCAGCCGTGAAGCCAAACTCAAGGAAACGCTGGCGCTGGCGACGGTGCTGGCGTTTTCCGTCCCACTGCTGTTTGTTCAGGTGCTGGGCTTACCGCTTAAGGTATGGCCGCTATGATCCCGGATGTATGGCAGGGGTTGTTCCACGGCCTGTCGATAGCACTGTTACCGAACAACCTGTTCTATTGCTTTTGCGGCGCGCTGTTTGGCACGCTGGTGGGCGTGTTACCCGGCGTCGGGCCGCTGGTCACCATCGCGCTGCTGTTGCCGTTTACTTTCACGCTGGAACCGACCAGTGCCCTGATCATGTTGGCGGGGATTTATTACGGCGCACAATATGGCGGTTCTACCACGTCGATTCTACTGAATATGCCGGGTGAAACCTCCTCGGTGATCACCTGTCTGGACGGGCACGCCATGGCGAAACAGGGCCGTGCCGGTCCCGCATTGGCGATTGCCGCGTTGGGGTCGTTTTTTGCCGGAACCCTGGCGACCTTTGTCATTGGGTTTTTCTCCCCGTCGCTCGCCAGCATGGCCATTCGCTTCGGGCCGGCAGATTATTTCTCGCTGCTGGTGTTAGGCCTCATTGGCGCGGTGGTGCTGGCACAAGGCTCACTGCTAAAAGCCATCACCATGGTAGTGGTTGGACTGCTGCTGGGATTGGTGGGCACCGACATCAACTCCGGTGAATTACGCTTCACCTTTGGTATTCCTGAACTCGCTGACGGCATCGATTTTGTGCCGCTGGCAATGGGGGTTTTTGGCATTGGTGAAATCATCCGCGTGTTAGTACAGCAGGAAAAAAGCGGCGGTACGGTGATTGAACACGGTAAGCTGATGCCAAGCGCGCAGGATATCCGTCAGGCCACTCCTGCCGTTTTACGCGGTTCCTTACTGGGCTCAGTGCTCGGTCTGCTGCCGGGTGGAGGGGCCGCACTCGCCTCTTTCGCCGCCTACACGGTGGAAAAGAAGCTGGCGAAAGACCCTTCCCGCTTCGGCAAGGGGGCTATCGAAGGGGTTGCCGCGCCGGAATCCGCCAATAACGCAGCGGCGCAAACCTCGTTTATTCCGCTGCTCACGCTGGGATTACCGTCAAACGCCATTATGGCCCTGATGGTGGGCGCCATGATGATCCACGGTATTAACCCCGGCCCACGCATTATGCAGAGCGAACCGGACCTGTTTTGGGGCATGGTCGCGAGCATGTGGGTAGGGAACGCGATGCTGCTGGTGCTCAACTTGCCGATGGTCGGCGTGTGGGTCCGTCTGTTAAAAATACCTTATCGCTTGTTTTATCCGGCCATTGTGCTGTTTAGCTGCGTCGGTATTTACAGCGTCTCCAATAATCCGTTCGACCTGTTTTTGGCCGCCCTGTTTGCCTTATTGGGTTATACCCTGGCGATGCTGCGCTTTGAGCTTGCGCCGCTGCTGTTGGGCTTTATTCTCGGACCGATGATGGAGGAGAATTTACGCCGGGCGCTGATCATTTCACGCGGAGATTTCGGTATTTTCGTGCATGAGCCCATTAGCTTAGGGTTATTGATTGCCTCGGGATTACTGCTGTTGATCACGCTGGCACCGATGGTGCGGTTGGGGCGGGATAAAATCTTCGTTGAGTAACAAGGAAAAAGAGGGATGAGATACGGAGCGTGAGTGCAAAACCCACGCTCCGTATTCATTAGCGCTGCAATGATTCATCCAACTGGACGATCAATTCTGGTGAGGGTGAAAGCTGTCCGCGTTCAATCTGATGGATAGCATCAACAATCGCGGCATTCGCCGGAGTAGCAACGCCAACCTGTTGGCCGACCTCAACGATAAGGCCGTTCATATAATCGATTTCAGTGCGCCGCTGGCGGCGGATATCCTGCCCCATCGACGGACGCTGATGTTCACTCTGTGTCCCAAGTTCCACATAAGACAAAAAGTTGGCCTCGGCCTCCGCCAGCGCGTGCACATCACCTTGTGCCGCCTTAACCAATACCTCTGGCGTACTGCGGTTTATGGCATCCAGTGCCAGCCCTTGCGCCAATCCTACCTGTGCCGCTTCTCCTCCTAACCGAATGGCAAAGCGCCGAACCCGTTCATGACGAATCAGATCGTTACCGGTCAGGCCGCTGGCGGCGGCAATCGAATTACGCATCGCATTGATGCTGAGTTTGGTCCAACGGTGGGCGTACAAATCAGGCGTCACCAGCACCGCATCGACAGGCTGCAACAGCTCACCCACACGCTGCAAACGTGGCGTAATGCCACCGCCAAACTCGCCCACGCGCAGCGTTCCCGGCGCACCGCGCTGGTTACCGCGACGCACCTTGCCCGGTGCATACAGCTCGGCAGCGATGGTAATGACAATGCCCAGCGTATTCTCCTTCCCGGCAACCGACGCCACGCGCGCGTCGTTGATACAATTCTGCGCGGAGGCAATCACCCCCTCGGGCTGGATAAAGGGGCGGATAAACTGGGTGGCCCACAGCGTATCGTAAGACTTGAGCGCCACCAGCCCAATATCAAACGGTGGCTCCAGGTGCAGGCGCTGTGCGTCGCCAAGGTGAAGAATGTTTAACGGCACGGTGAAATGCTCTTCCGGCGTCAGTCCTTCCAACGACACGCCGTCACGCCGGATCGCCTCGACATTTTCGGCCCAGGGGTCGATAAGCGTGACCTGACGCCCGGCGCGGGTCAGATAGGCGCCAAGATAGCCGCCAATCGCCCCCGCACCGATAATTAAAATACGTTCAGACATGATGAGTCATCTTCCTGTTAGCGTGGCAACGCCCCCGCCTGATAAGCGTAGGAAAAACATCAACGCATCAGGGGCGTGGGCAAGGCTTAGCGGAATGAAAGGAAAGGTTCCGGGTTGGGTTGGACGCCAAGCCCGCTGTTGATGCGGTTACTGAAGTTGAAATAGGCGGCGATAGCGACCACTTCGATAATCTCCTGCTCCGTGACGCCGCTGGCGCGCAGCGGTGCCAAATCGCGCTCTTCCACGGTTTCCGGCGCTTCCGTCAATTTCTGCACATAGTCAGCAATCGCCCGCTCACGTGGGGTTAATTCCGCGTCACGGTAGTTCACTTCAATGCCGCCAACCCAGAGCGCATCACCGGTGATCTGCCGCAGTTTCGCCGCGTGCCCCCAAACGCAAGGACGGCAACGGTTTTGTACGCTCACCACCAGCGCAATCAATTCGCGCTCTTTACCGTTCAATCCTCCTTCGTATTCCACGGTCAGCGCGCGGCTTAGCGCATCCTGAGCCAGCAGCGCCGCAGGGAATTGTCCCAATACCGCCTGCATATTGCGGATAAAACCGCGTGTCTCGATGGAGTCCTCGAATAACTTTTCTGTCTCTTGCGTCGTTGTCGTATTTTTAAGTTTTAACCAAGAGATATTCTTGGTTTTCACGTTCTTGATGGACATAACGGGTGTTTCCTTTATTGGTTTAGCGATACTGGTGTTTAAAGAATACGGTCTACATCACGATGCCATTATTTTATTAATACTTAATAAAACATAATGAATCGTTAGTTTTGTTGTTTGCTTTCAAATAAGAAAACATAATTAAAGCAGACAATCCAGCGCTATTTATATTGCCACTCTCGGACTATTTATAGCTAAAAAATGAAATAGACACCAAAGGCATTCTCCGTATGATTATTTGGATTAGTGATTAATCAGGACACACTGACTGAAATGATGCGTTATCTATTTCGCCGGCTTGCACAGGTCAGTATTGTCGCCGGATTAGTGATATTGGGTAATTTTATTTTACTCAGATCGGTACCGGGAGATTTGGCGGATGTTATTGCCGGAGAATCCGGTGCAGCAACGCCTGAATATATGGAGATGTTGCGTGCGCAATTCGGTCTCGACCGCTCCGGTTTTGAACAGCTGACCACCTATTTTTCTCAAATAGCCCATTTCGATCTGGGATTTTCGTTTCGCTATAACCTGCCGGTGCAAACATTAATTCTGGAGCGACTGCCAGCCACGCTGCTGCTGCTGGGCAGTAGCCTGCTGTTTTCCGTGATATTTGGCGTGATCCTCGGGTGTTTTGCCGCACGCTATCGCCATGGCCTTTTCGATCAGGGCGTTACGCTGTTTTCCGCCGTGGTGTTTGCCATACCCGTGTTCTGGTTCGGCTTGATGGGCATTGTGCTGTTCGCAGTACATTTCCGTTGGCTGCCCATCGGCGGCATGGTCACGGTAGGTGCCACGCCTGGAGCATTCGGTGTGGCAGGCGATGTCGCCTGGCATCTGATTATGCCCGCCATCGCACTGGGTTTATCGCATTTAGCGCTGTATGCCCGGGTGACACGCGCCTCAATGCTGGAAGTGTACCCCCTCGATTTTGTGCGCACTGCGCGGGCGAAAGGCATCAGCGAGACGGCAGTCACCCTGCGCCACATTTTGCGCAACTCACTGTTGCCGGTGGTCACCCTTACCGGTTTACAGCTCGGCTCGTTGCTTGGCGGTGCCGTGGTGGTCGAAACCGTCTTCTCCTGGCCGGGTATGGGGAGATTGGCTTTTGAGGCGGTGTCCGATCGCGATATCAATCTGTTGCTCAGCCTGTTCCTCTGCAACTCGTTGTTGGTGGTGTTGAGCAGCCTGCTGATTGATATTCTGTACGGCGTGCTCGATCCACGCATTGGGTTGGCGTCATGAAAATCCGCCCTGACGTTCATCTCAATGCCTATCTGCGCATCGGGCTCTACCTGTTAGCAGCGCTGTTGGTTATCGCTGCCTGCGCCGGACTGCTGTTCCCCGGCGATCCCCAGTCGATGGTGGGGCCGCGCACGCTGTGGCCACTGCAAAATACCCAATTTCCGTTAGGCACCGATCAGCTCGGGCGCGACGTAGCCGCGCAGTTGGCACACGGTGCCCGTGTGTCATTAGCCATTGGTCTCGGTGCTGCGCTAATTGCCACGGTGATTGGCGTCAGCGTCGGCGCTACCGCCGGTTATCTCGGCGGGTGGTATGACGATGTGCTGATCCGCATTTGCGAATACTTCCAAACCATCCCGACCTTTCTGTTTTCAATGGTGCTGGTCGCGCTGCTCTCCCCGTCGCTGGGCAGCGTGGCGCTGGCAATCGGCCTTACGTCATGGACCGAAATTGCGCGTCTGACCCGTGCCGAAGTGTTCAAAATCCGTCACGCCGATTATGTACTGGCCGCCGAAACCATGGGCATCGGCCATCTCAGCATCGTGCGTCAGCACATCCTTCCGAACAGTGCCGCGCCGGTCATTGTGATGATTTCCGTGGTGATCGCCCACGCCATTCTGGTCGAAGCCGCGCTCGCGTTTCTCGGTCTGGGCGATCCTAATACCGTGTCGTGGGGCGCGATGATTCGCAACGCCAGACCATTACTGAGAACCGCCTGGTATCTCATCGCGCTGCCGGGGCTGGCTATTTTTATCACCGTCATGAGCTTTACGTTGTTAAGCAACGGCCTTACGGATCTGCTCAATCCACATAAAGGGAATCCGCATAAGGGGACCACAAAATGACCGCACCGCTGCTTCAGGTTCAGAATCTCACGGTTGCGTTTTCGGCCCGCCATGCCGTGCCGCAACGCGTGGTGCACGGCATCTCTTTCGATCTTTTCGCAGGTCAAACGCTGGCGCTGGTGGGGGAATCTGGCTGTGGTAAAAGCGTGACCGGACTGACGCTGATGGGATTATTACCCGAGGCACACAGCACCGGGCACGTCCTGCTGGGTGGCACCGATATTTTACATACCACGCCGCGCCAGCGCCGTCAGCGCGGCGGCCCGGCATTGGCTATGGTATTCCAAGACCCGATGAGCGCGTTGAATCCGGTGTTGACCATTGGCAGTCAGTTGGTTGAAGCGATCCTTGCCGTCAGCTCACTTTCCCAGCGCGAGGCCAAGACGCGCGCACTCGATCTGCTGCTGCAAGTGCGAATTCCAGAACCCGAACGCCGTTTTAACGACTATCCGCATAAGCTCTCTGGCGGGATGCGCCAGCGGGTGGTCATCGCATTGGCACTGGCGGCGCGTCCGGCCGTGTTGATTGCCGATGAGCCGACCACCGCACTGGATGTCACCATTCAGGCCCAGATACTGCAACTGCTGGTCAGCCTAAAAGACGAACTGGACATGTCTCTGCTGCTGATTACCCACGATCTGGGCGTGATCGCCGAAACTGCCGACCGCGTTGCCGTGATGCGCCACGGCGTCATTGTGGAAGAGCAGGATGTGTTTTCCTTTTTTGATGGTCCACGCCATCCCTATAGCCGCCAGTTGCTGCTGGCGCGCCCCCAGCCGCGTGCGCGTCATGGCGCCAGACCGCGCCTGCACAGCGTCAATGATGCCCGCAGCAGCGAGGAGGCCGCGTAATGTTACAGGTGCAAAATTTACAGGTGACCTACCCCACCCCGCAAGGCAAGGCCTATGCGGTCAACGGCATCAACCTTGAGGTTGCGGCGGGCGAAACGGTCGGTATTGTCGGTGAATCTGGCTGTGGCAAATCCTCATTGGCCCGCGCCGTGATGCGGCTGTTGGAACCGAGTGCCGGGCGCGTTGTGATCGGTGGCGTGGACGTAACCTCGCTCCCGAAACGAAAGCTGCGCCCGTTGCGTCAGCGCATTCAGATGGTGTTCCAGGATCCGGCAGCATCCCTCGATCCGCGTTTCACGGTGGGGCAATTGATTGGCGAGCCGTTAACGCTGACGGAAAAACACCGGGCTACGCGCAATAAACGCGTGCTGGCGTTGATGGATGACGTCGGGTTACCCGTTGCGCTGTTCGACCGTTTCCCACATCAGCTTTCCGGCGGTCAGCGCCAGCGGGTCGCCATTGCTCGCGCCATCGCGCCTCGCCCAGACATTATCGTGCTGGATGAACCGGTCTCCGCACTGGACGTCTCGTTGCAGGCGCAGGTATTGAATTTGCTGGTGGATTTGCAGCAGCAGTACCGGATGGCGTACCTGTTTGTCAGCCATGATATCGGTGTGGTGCAGCATATGGCGGACCGGATCGCGGTGATGTATTTGGGGCGCATTGTGGAAATAGCACCTTATGCCGACATCATGGAGTCACCGCAGCATCCCTACACCCAGGCACTGCTTCAGGCGATCCCGGTGATGGACCCACGCCGTTCACGTATTGCCGATAAACAGATACTCACCGGCGATGTCCCCAGTCCGCTCTCTATCCCCAGCGGGTGCGCGTTCCATACCCGCTGCCGTTTTGCGACCGATCGCTGTCGCCGCAGCGTACCACCCTTGCATTCCGTCGGTTCGGATTCTCTCGTTGCTTGTCATTTATCCGCACCGTCAACGGAAAGCCCGTTCAACTAACAGCTCGTGAAGTCACAACAATAAAAGCCTTAACCACACATTACACACCAGTAAGGGGAAATCTCATGCCTAAGTACATTCGTTTTCTAAAGTACATCCATGTTCTAAAGGATATTCGTTTTCCGACAAGCCTGTTGATAGGGACTCTGCTGTTGGGCGGCAGTCTGGCCTACGCCGCTGAACCGGTGCGCGGTGGCACACTGATCGCGGTCATCAATCCGGCACCGAGCGTGTTGAGCAGTGCCATTAATAACCACTTCTCGGTTAACGCGGTATCGCCCAATGTGTTCGATGGTCTGCTTTCTTACGACAAAGACATGAACCCGCAGCCGAGCCTGGCGCTGAGTTGGGAAACCGCCGCAGACGGTCTCTCGGTGCGCTTCAACTTGCGCCCCAACGTAAAATGGCACGATGGCGAACCCTTCACCTCACAGGATATTCGCTACAGCGCGTTGGAACTGTGGAAAAAACTGCACCCGCGCGGACGCACCACCTTTGCCAATCTGGTGGATGTAGAAACGCCCGACCCGCTGACGGCGATCTTTAAACTGTCTCAACCGTCACCGATCTTGCTCAGCGCACTGAGTGCGGCAGAATCGCAGGTATTGCCTGCGCATCTGTATCAGGGCAGCGATCCACTGAAAAACCCCCACAATATTGCGCCGATCGGTACCGGCCCGTTCCGCTTTGTGAGCTGGCGTCGGGGGGAATTCATCGAGTTGGCGCGCAATGAAAACTATTGGGATCAGGGCAAGCCCTATCTCGATAAACTGATTTTCCGCCTGATCCCAGACGATGCGTCACGAGCCGCCGCGTTTGAAACCGGAGAGGTAAAATACGGCCCGTTCGATCCGGTTCCACTGGCCGATATCGCCCGATTGAAAAAAAATCCGACGTTGAAAATTACCAGCGAAGGCTATAACTGGCTCTCCCCGTTCTTTACCTTTGAATTCAACACGCAAGACCCGATTCTGCGGCAGGTCAACGTGCGGCAGGCGCTGGCTTACGCGATTGACCGTCAGGGATTGATCGACAGTGCGTGGTACGGCATTGGTAAAGTGGCTACCAGCCCTATTCCGCATTATCAAAAATATTTCACCAATGATGTTCCGCATTACCCCTTCGATGCCAAGAAAGCGGAACAACTGCTGGATGCGGCAGGCTACCCGCGCGGTGCCAACGGTGAGCGCTTCTCGCTGTTTTTCGACTATGAGGGAAACAATGAATCCTTGCAGAATACCGCAGAGTTTTTGCGTCAAAACCTGAAACAGGTCGGCGTGACGCTAAAACTGCGCACGCAGGACACCCCAAGCTACTACCGTCGGATTTACACCGATTATGATTTCCAAACCCGTGCCGGACAGTTCTCCGCGCTGATCGATCCGGCCATGGGGCTATACCGCCTGTACGGCACCGACTCCATTGTGAAAGGCGTGCCCAACACCAATGGGGCGCGTTATTCCAACCCGACGTTGGATGCGATTATCAAAACCACGCAAACCGACACCAACCCCGCGAACCGCCTGAAAGCGTTCCATGAATGGCAACGCATTGCGATGACGGATTTGCCTAACCTGCCGCTGTTCGAGTTACAGCGTCAGACCGTTTACAGCTCGCACCTGCACGGCATCAGCAACACGCCAGACCAAACCTTCAGTTCGCTAAAAAATGTCTGGCTGGATAAGGAGGGCCAGTAATGGCTCCCCACATTGCGGTTGTCGGTGCTGGCGCAGTAGGCGGATTCATTGGCGCGCGACTGGCTGCCGCAGGAGAAAACGTGACGCTCATCGACCGTTGGCGAGAACACGTAGACACCACGCGCCGCGACGGCCTGCGCATTGACGGTGCCGTACCGCAGGATAACGCCATCGTGCCGGTGCGTATTCTGGCCGCCGATGAGGTTGACAGCCTGCGAGCGCTGCCGCCGCTCGATATCGTCTTCATCAGCGTGAAATCCTATGACACACGCTGGGCCGCCGAGTTGGTGTTGCCCTATCTTCACGCGGATGCCGTGGTTGTGTCGGCACAAAATGGCTGCAACGAGGCGACGCTTGCCGAGATTGTCGGCGCGTCGCGAACGGCCGGGTTGATTGCCGCGCGCATCGGCGTTGAACTCTCGGCTCCGGGGGTGATTCGCCGCCGCGTGGTGCATGGCAGCCCCGGAATTGATGTGTTTCGCCTCGGGGAACTGGACGGGCAGCGCAGCGCGCGTATCGAAACGTTGGCAACGCTGCTGCGGCAGGTGGACTCCGTCGCGGTGATTGATAATCTGGCTGGTGAGCGCTGGTCGAAACTGGCAGTCAATGCGATGCGCAATGGCGTTTCTGCCGCCACGGGATTGACCATTGACGCGTTGGACATTCACCCGCAACTGCGGCGTTTTTCCATCGAGGTGGCGAGCGAGGCGGTGCGCGTTGGGCAACGGTTAGGCTATTCACTGACCGCGCTCGGTGCCATTCCCGCCGCGTTGTTTGCCGCCGCCGCAGACGGCAGTGCGGCAGCGTTCTCGGAGATCGAACAGCGCCTGATCGATGCGGCGCAGCGCGGCGCGGCCGGGCAACGACCGTCCATGGGGCAAGATATTGTGAAGGGCCGGCGCACGGAAATCGATGAGATCTACGGTCTGGTTATTCAACGTGCCGCAGAACTGGACATCCCGGTGCCAGCCAACCAAACCGTGTATGACCGGGTGCGGGCTATTGAAACAGGCACGCTCACGCCCGCACCGGAAAATCTGTTAAACACCAAACAGTAACGGTTATTCACTCAACGCATCAGGCTGGCGGTGACGGGTGGTTGACTCGCTCACCGCCACCGGCAAGGTCGCCAGCCAACCGGACACTTCCTCAAGACTGAGCACATCGGCATAGCGCGCATTGAGATCCAGCAAGGTGAAATCCAGCAACGACTGGCTGCGATCGCCAATCACTTCACGCGGCAACATCACATGAAACCCCATCTGGAACGCTTCAATCGCCGTGGCACGAATACTGCCGCTGGCGGTCACGCCGCCCAGAATCAGGGTGTCGATACCTTGTTGCTTCAGCCATGCCGCCAAATCATGACCATAAAAATCGGACACATAGCAGGTGGAATGATTACGCTCAAAGGGCGCATCGCCCAGCGCTTCATCAATGCGGTTCAGGTAGGCATCTTCGGTCAACGTGGTAATAAACGGGTATTTTTTACCCCACAGCCAGGAAAAAGGATGCTCTGGCCGATACACCGTGCGGGTGAACACCGTCGGTAACCCACGCTGTGCCGCCATGCTCAGTAATCGATGTAGCCCCGCTTTATCAAACGGGGTATCAATGGCCAGCGTCGAGCCGGAGTCCATGTAGGCGTAGGTCACATCCCGCACCAAAATCGCCGCTTTGGAGCCAAAGCCTATTTTGTGGGCAAAACCGGTCTGAGAGAAAACGCGCTGAATCTCGTCGGCAAGGTAACGGCGCTGACCGCCGGGGGTGTAAACCACCTTCAGCCCATAGGTTTTGACTTCTCCGTTATCTTCCAGCCGACGCAGCGTGCTGGCGGAAATACCCAGCATTTTAGCCGCATCAGAAACCGTCAATAATTTATCGTACATTACATAGTGTCCCATTGACCGGAAAAGCGAGCTGTAGACAAAACCGGTGCTTCCTGCACGTGCGATCGCGAGCAGCCTTCTGATGAGAAGGCGCAGACTGATGACAAAGTCACTTTACTCCTCGTCATCCTCGGCGAAAGCCGGGGATCTCTGTGAGAATAAACGCGTTTCTTCTGTCAGAGATTCCCGCCTTCGCGGGAATGACCGCAGTGGCGGGAATGACTGTTTCAGGTAGTAATCTGTTATGCCTGACAGAGTGGCGGCAGGCAAGCATGCCAGTCCGTTATCTGCTGGTAAAGCATCCCCAAATCCACCAGCGCCTGTTCATTGCCGTGACGGGCAACCCACTGCATCCCGATTGGCAAGCCGGTTGCAGAAATGCCCACCGGCAGCGCCAAGGTTGGCACACCCGCGTTGGTAAACGGCATATTGTAAGCGGGAGACCCGGTCGCCGCCAGACCGTGCGGAGCCAATGTCGGCGTTGCAGGCGTCATCAGCATATCCACATCATCGAACAAGGCGGCCAACTCATGGCGATAACGGGCACGCACCTGCTGCGCCTGTATATACGCCTGCGCAGAAATGGCCAGGCCTTGTTGCAGAAATTCCTGCAAATAGGCGCCGAACAGCGTAGGCGTCTGTAAGAAGGTGTCGCGATGATAGGCGGCGCATTCGGCCTGCATCACTATATGGTGCGCACGGCAGGCATCGTCGAAACTGTCCGGTAGCGTGATACGCTTAAGCTTTACGCCCCGCCCCGCTAAGGCATCCATTGCCTGCAAACAGGCCGCACCAATTTCAGCATCCCCCCCGGCATAGTAGGGATGCTCGACGATCCCCACCGTGTAATCGTGCTTCTCGCGCAGTTGCAACGGCGTATAGGGCAATGACTGCGTGGTGTCATCACGCGGATCCGGGCCAGAGAGTGCATTAAACACCAGCGCCGCATCCTCTACCGTCGTTGTAAAGGCTCCCACATGATCCAGCGACCAACTGGCGGGAATCACCCCCGCCTTGCTGATGCGCCCATAGGTGGCCTTCAACACCGTCACGCCGTTAAATGCCGCCGGGCGAGACAACGAGCCCGCCGTTTGCGTGCCCAATGCCATCAGCGCCATACGCGCACCAACGGCAGCAGCAGAACCGCTGCTTGAGCCACCAGGAGTATGCGCCGGGTTCCAGGCATTACCGGTCTTCGGCGGCGTTCCCAGATTGGCAAACTCGGTGGTGGTCAGTTTCCCCAGTAGCAAAGCCCCCATGCCATCGAGTTTATCGATCACGCTGGCGTTTTCACTGGAGATATTGCCCTCCAACACCTTGGAGCCGCCTTCCGTCGGTAAACCGCGCGTGTGGAAGATATCCTTGGCACCGTAAGGAATGCCAAACAGTGCAGGCTTGCAGGCGATGGCCCCCATGTGTTGGTCCAGCTCCAGGGCGCGCTGGCGCGCCCCTTCTTTATCAAGATAGCGCCACGCCTTAATGTCGCCGTCGCGTTGCTCGATACGCGCCAGAAAATGGCTCAGCAACTCGCTCGGAGAAACTTTGCGCGCGGCCAGCTGCCGCCGGGTAGCGGCAATGGTGGCAAAGGGCGAGGTATCCAACATAGTTTTCATACCCAATATAGCGTTCATGCCTTGATGTCCTTGTTATGGCTTGGCAGCAAACTGACCATCAACGATTTGCGTATAAGGCATATCCTGCGTGATGTTGCCGACAAATTTCTGAATATCAATCGCCGTGGTGAAGGCTTGTGGCGAAATGATGGCGTTGGCCGGATAGACGTTGCTGTCAATCATTCGCTGCACCGCCGCATCCACCACGCTACCTTCCAATGCCGCGAACTCCTGACGCGCCACCTGTTTGGCAACATCGGGGTTCTGATGAATAAACGCCAGAGATTCGTTGATGGTTTTCACGAAGCGCGCCACCAATTGCGGGTTATCAGCAATCATTTTCTCTGAGGTGTTGATGGTAGAGAACGCGTACTCCGGATAGTCACGGGTGAAATCGTAAATCACTTTCAGCCCTTGCCCTACCCCCTGATCCGCCTGCGGTTCATACACCACGGCGGCATCCGCACGGCCCGCTAACAGTGGCCCCAGTTCCGAACCGTTTTGCACTTCGTTAATCGCCACATCCGTCTTCGGGTTTAACCCGGTCTGACCCAGCAGGCGCAGCAACAGCGTGTTAGAGGTTCCCGGCGCCAGGCCCACCACCACACGTTTGCCTTTCAAATCCGCCGGTGAGGTGAATTTGAAATCGGGTTTAGCCACAATCCATACTGGCGCACTGTTAGCCACCGCGCTCACCGCCTTGGCCTTACCGCCCTTTTGCTGGGCGAACCCGACGTGCTCCGGACCGTGTACGGAGAACTGCGCTTCACCGGACAATACTGCCGCCAGCGCGGTCGGGCCGGAACCCGCCGAACGAATCGACGTCACGTCTATCTGATTTTTTTCGAAAAACCCTTGGTGTTTGGCAACATAGACCGGTAAGTACAACAAAGAGTGGAACGCCTCCGTCACCAGCACGCGATCGGGCTTGGCATCAGCCGCTGACGCATTGACAGAACCGGCTGTAAACAGCGCCGCGCACACCCATGCAACGATTTTATTCATCTCACTTTCCTTCTTAACCAGTTAAGGAACAACGGAACGGATACCACTAGCGATGTGTATTCTGGCGCTCCCAGGGCAGCAGCCAGCGTTGCAGTTGAACCACCACCAGATAGAGCACAATGGCGACCAGCAGCAGCGTAAAGACACCGACCCACACCACATTGAGATTGAAAAGATTGCCTGCGACGAAAATCATTTTCCCCAGACCATAATCGGAAGAGATGAACTCACCGCCGATGTTAGCGATCAGGGCAAAACCGATGTTCAGTCGGAAAGCGGCGATAATCCACGGCAGGGTCGACGGCACCACCACCTTACGGAAAATCTGGTTGCGATTGGCCCCGAGGGAGCGCATCAGGTTGACCTGACTATCATCAATCTGGTGCGTGCCCTGCCACGCGGAGAGCAGCGCCACGACATAGGTGGCGATAAAGGCCAACGCTATTTTGGAAAACAGCCCGGAGCCGAACCAAATGATGATGATGGGTGCCAGAGCAATCTTCGGCAGGCTGTTGAGCGCGATGAAAAACGGGTCGAGAATGCGCGCCAGCGTCGGGGTATGCCACAGCAACAGCCCGGAAAAGGAACCGAGCAAACTGCCCAGCACAAACCCGGTCACAGTGGCATACACCGTGACGTAGGTGTTCTGAAACAGTTCACCGTTACCCACCAGGCGCAAAAATTCCTGCCAAATCCCTGCCGGAGAGCCCATTAAAAACGCATTGACCACACCAGTGTTTACCCCGAACTGCCACAGCGCCACAATGCTGGCAATCAGCAAGGCGCGCCAGCCATTGTCACGCAGTAGCGACAACCAGCGCTTTCTGCGCTGACTTCCCTGACGTGAACGACCCAAGGCCGTTTTATCAGCAACCACGGCAGACTTGTTCATGCATGGTCCCCCAGTTGGATATCCATATCAGCCCAGATCGCATCGAAGAAGGATTGGAACTCGGGATCTTTGCGCGCACCCATGGCGGAACCGTGCCGCTTGGCGAGGCCAATATCGTAGGTTTTCTTGTTCCAGGTCGGCCGCTGCGACATCACGGCAATGCGATCGGACATGGCAATGGCTTCACCAATATCATGGGTGATCAACACCACGGTTTTACCGTATTCGTTGAGGATCGTCAGGATCTCCTCTTCCAGCACCAGCCGGGTTTGGTAGTCCAGTGCCGAGAAAGGCTCATCGAGCAGAATGATGTCAGGATCGATAACCAGCGTGCGGATCAACGCCGCGCGTTGACGCATCCCCCCCGACAGCGTGGCGGGATAGGCGTGAGCGAAATCGCCCAACCCATACTTATCGAGGTAGGTCATGGCCCGCTCGTGGCGTTCCTTCTTCGGCATCTCGCTGATTTCCAGCCCGAGACAGACGTTATCCAGAATGGTGCGCCACGGGAACAGCAGGTCTTTTTGCAACATGTAACCCACTCGCCCTTTGCCGGGCATGGCGTAGTACGGGTCGAACACCTGAATTTCGCCCGCTGTCGGAGGCAGCAGCCCCGCGATAATGTTAAACATGGTGGTTTTGCCGCAGCCGCTCGGCCCGACAATGCTGATAAATTCCTGGTGATAAATATCAAGGGAAATGTCTTTGATAACGTCGACTGCGTTATCGTCATGATCCAAAAATTGTTTTTTTACGCCTTTCATGGCAATCGCCACCGCGGGAGCGGCAGGATCGCCAGAAGGCATTTTTTCTCTTGCAGGTGAAAGGGTCATCATACACTCCTGACTAACGGCGTTTCCGACTGCTAAAAACGCGAAGCCGGATAACAAGGATGTCGATTGCGCGCACTTCACCGTGCAATAACTTGTCAAACTTGTCTAATACGACAAACTTATCAAACTTGTCATTTCTTCCATAAACTTGACATCAACCAGCACCAACTGGCGAGTACACTGCCGGTTTCTCCCTTTCAGGCATAAAAAAAGCGTCTGCCTGAAAGGCAGACGCTTGATGTTTCATAGGGATGCTATCAGGCGGTTAAGCCATCTCGCTTACGTTCGGCCACCAACACCACCCCTTTTCGCGATTCGTTAGGGGCAAGGCTCCAGATATCGCTTTCAGGAATACTACGGCCATCGTATCGAATCCGTTCACCGTCGTAGGGCCAGAAAGCATGTTGTTCGGAATCGAAGACAAACACGTCGATACCAACCTCTTTCCGTGCCATACGCGACCATAACGCCTTTCCTCCAGGAAATTGCACGTTATCGCTCACCAGCACAATGCCATCATTGATGAGCGCCTTATACATAGCACTGGCAACATTGGCATTTCGTTCACGCTTGGTGACGATGACACCTTCTACTTGTGCGTAAGGAGGCAACACAGGTTGCAGATTCTCGTAATAACCAATGACGGCCAAGATTGTTTCGGTTTCGTCATCGCTATTACGGGATTTCAAATCAATCTTTGCGACAACGACATGCCGTAAATCACCATTAACGTCATCAGGTTCACCGTATATCGCGACGGCATGGTGTTGCTCATTGTGGATATAGATATCCACGGCTCGACCATTGACCCCTGTTTCGCCAATTTTTCGGTATTCCCGCGCCACCGTGGCGGGGCTATATGACATTGGAATAACCGCCATATCAAAACTCCCGCTATCATTTAGGATTGGAGACATTGTAAGCATAGCCTGTTGCACATGATTGGAACCTATAATACCAAACATCATGTGCGTTTATTAGCCAATTTACGCCATGCCCCCTTTCAAATGACGCCCAGCGCGAGCAACCTCAATAACCGACGGTAAAGCGCGACTTCAGGTGCTTGCCCTGCTCCAGTTCATCCACCAGCGCGACGGAAAAGTCACCCGCCGAAATGGCGCTGTTGCCTGCCTCATCGACCAGCAAGGTATCTTTGCCCAAACGGAAGTGCCCGGTGCGCGGTCCCGGCGTAAACAGCGCAGAAGGAGACAGGAACGACCATGACAGCTCATCGTGCTGACGCAGCGCAGCAAGGAACTCAGCGCCTCGCGTGGCTTCCGGGCGATAGGCATCGGGGAAGTCTGGGGTATCCAGCAAGCGGGTGCCCGCCACTTCGAGCGAACCGGCACCGCCCACCACCAGATAGCGCTTCACGCCTGACTGGCTGACAGCTTCAATCAGTTGCGACGGTTCGAGCGCCTGGAAGCGCACCGCACTGATCGCGGCATCGTGACCGCCCAGCGCGGCACTTAACGCATCACGATCGCTGACATCTAACGCCAGCGGCGTCACGGCGTCATGCGGTGGGATAGCGGCGGTATTACGCGCGATCGCCGTTACCTGATGGCCACGCGCCACCAACTCTTTCAGAATCTCGCTACCGGCCATGCCGGTTGCACCAATCAGGGCAACTTTCATCGTGTTCTCCGTCATCAGATCGTTTCACCAAGCTCATCGGTTGAGCTTGCCACTGACCGTAGTGTAAGACATCGCGGAAACAAGATAAGGCCTGATATTCGAGCAGCACTGTTGCATTATTCGTGCAAATATCAGGAAATGGCGCGCGGATGCAACAAGATTGGTACGGAAAAGGGAGCAATTCCGAGGCATCCCGGCAACCTATCAAACGCATAGCGCCGGGATGATCGACCGCTGAAGGCGTATCAGTTGAACGCCTGATTGAGCAGAATGGAGGTAATCACGCCCGTTGCCACCGCAATCAGCACGTAATTACCGTCGATATGGCGCCACTGGTGGCCCGGCGGAGGGTTGGGCAGGCCATAGCCGCGCCAGTCACGCACCCAGTAGCGATCGCCGCGGTACGGACCGGGGATCGGATGCCCGGCACGAAAATCATAGCCGCGCCAGCGGAAATGATCGCGCCTGTCGTCATAGCGTCCCCAACCGCCCCTTGGGCCATTGTCCCAGCGCGGACCGTGGCCTCGCCCGCGATCCCAACCGGGCCCACCTTCGCCGCGCGGGCCGCCATTCCAGTGACGTCCCCCTTCACCTCTCGGGCCATCAGGGCCGTGCGCATAAGCAAAAGAAGCGGAGAGTGGACCGAGAACCAGAGCGGTCATGACGAGCGTCAGAATGGTTTTGCGCATATGCGTATCCTCAAGATAACGACGGTAACCGCCGTTGCCGCTACTATCTGCCTTCGCCTCACGCGCGAATATCTCCTGTATTCCTAATTACACGGCCCCTGACGCGACTTTACATTGCTTAACGCTTTCCTCACTCAAAGCCCGATAGCAATGGCAAAAAGCACGGCTAAAACGCAGAAATCAACATCTGGGCTATATTCATTTCAGTTCTAAATCATCGTCGAATGTGATTTAGAACCTTATGGCTTACGTCGTAGATTATTTAGCATCGAACGTGACTTACCCTAAATAATTCGAGTTGCAGGAAGGCGGCAAGTGAGTGAACCCCGATGAGCTTACTCAGGTAAGTGATTCGGGTGAGCGAGCGCAGCCAACGCACCGGCAACTTGAAGTATGACGGGTATATGACGTTCTCCACTACATAATAGGTAAACGCAATGAAAACACTGGCTTTGGCAGCATTCACCGGTGCACTGTTGATGGCGGGTACCGCCGCGCAGGCACAAGACGATCTCAGCGCCATCAAGGCCGCGGGCGTACTCAAAATCGGTACGGAAGGCACCTACGCGCCTTACTCTTTCCATGATAAATCAGGAAAACTTCAGGGCTTCGATGTGGATATCGGCCGTGCGGTTGCTGAAAAACTGGGGGTAAAAGCCGAGTTTGTGGAAGGCCGTTGGGACGGTTTGATTGCCGGTGTGGACGCCAAGCGCTATGACGCGGTAATTAACCAGGTGGGTATCACTCAAGAGCGTCAGGCCAAATTTGATTTCTCCAAACCCTATATCGACTCCAAAGCGGTACTGGTGGTGCGTAGCGACAACGATACCATCAAAAGCTTTGCTGACCTGAAAGGCCGCAAATCGGCACAAAGCCTGACCAGCAATTTCTCCAAACTGGCCAGCAGTCACGGCGCTGAAATTGTTCCCACCGACGGTTTCAACCAATCGCTGGAACTGGTACTCAGCGGACGGGCGGAAGCAACGTTGAATGACAACCTGTCATACCTGGACTTTAAAAAACAGAAGCCGGATGCCAAGGTCAAAGTGGCAGCAACCGCCACCGAAGGTGACCCGTCCGGTATTCTGGTACGCAAAAACCAGCCGGAACTGGTGGCCGCGCTGAACAAAGCGCTGGATGAAATCAAAGCGGACGGTACCTATAAGACGATAGCAGTGCGATACTTTGGGGAAGATGTTTCCCAATAATCGTCGCGTTCGAGGTCACTATTGATGCCACCATGGCTACAACTCATGGCAGACTCCTTCTGGAGTCTGCTTTCTGCTGGGTTACAGTTTACCGTTCCGCTCGCCATTCTCTCTTTTGTGCTCGGGTTAGCACTGGGCATTCTGGTGGCGCTGATCCGTCTCTATGGACCCAAGCCGCTGAAATGGGTGGCGGATTTTTACGTGTGGGTGATTCGCGGCACGCCGTTGCTGGTGCAGCTGTTTTTAATTTTCTACGGGCTGCCTAATGCGGGCATCACGCTGGATGCCTTTCCGGCGGCGCTGATTGGCTTCACGCTCAATGTGGGTGCTTACAGTTCTGAGATCGTGCGCGGAGCGATCCTTTCCGTGGCGAAAGGCCAGTGGAATGCCGCGGCGTCGCTGGGCATGAATCGACGCCAAACGCTGCGCTGGGTGATTATTCCACAGTCGATTTTTGTCTCGATACCGCCGCTCTCCAATACCTTTATTTCGCTGATCAAAGACACCTCGCTCGCCGCCGTCATCACGGTGCCGGAGATGTTTCTGGCCGCACAGCGTATCGTTTCCGTCACCTACGAACCGTTGATCCTTTATGTGGAAGCCGCGCTGATCTATTTGCTGTTCAGCACGGTGCTGAGCAAGCTGCAAACCCGGCTCGAAACCTACTATCAACGCCACATTCCCCACTGATTTCGCCTTCCTGCCTCGTCTTGGGGCAGGTGGCTTTTCCCCGCGCATTTCCTTCACCTGAAACGGGGCGCTTTGCACTCCAATAGCGCATCTTTTGCAGCAAAGTGCCATTTAAGTGCACCCTGACCGAATAAACCTTATCGCCGCTCAGCAATTTTTCTATTTTCTTGTTATTTATCATCAAAATAAATTATTGGCATCGGTTTTGCTTAACCCTGTCACGGCACGCTACCGTCTGACAAAACAACGGTGCCGACAGACAGGAATGGTGCAGCCGGATGGCTGCTACCGCACAGCAACACACAACGACTGAGCTACATAGGATAATTATGAAAAGAATGCTACTTTCCACGCTGGTTGCCGGCGCATCCCTCTTCGCTGCCATCAATCAAGCCCACGCGGGTGCAACATTGGATGCCATTCAGAAAAAAGGGTTTGTTCAGTGTGGTATCAGTGACGGCTTGCCGGGCTTCTCCTATGCGGATGCCAGCGGGAAATATTCCGGTATCGACGTAGACGTGTGCCGCGGCGTCGCTGCCGCCGTGTTTGGCGATGCCAACAAAGTGAAATACACCCCGCTGACCGCCAAAGAGCGTTTCACTGCTCTGCAATCCGGTGAAGTTGATATTCTGTCGCGCAATACCACCTGGACCTCTTCCCGTGACGCCGGGATGGGCATGCTGTTTACTGGCGTGACTTATTACGATGGTATCGGCTTCCTGACCCACAATAAAGCGGGCCTGACCAGCGCGAAAGAGCTGGATGGCGCTACCGTCTGTATTCAGGCCGGTACCGATACCGAACTGAACGTGGCGGATTACTTCAAAACCCACAACATGAAATACACCCCGGTCACCTTCGACCGCTCTGACGAAAGCGCCAAGGCGCTGGAATCCGGCCGCTGCGATACCCTGGCGTCCGACCAGTCACAACTGTACGCACTGCGTATCAAGCTGAGCAAACCGGCTGAATTTATCGTATTACCGGAAGTTATCTCCAAAGAGCCGCTGGGACCGGTGGTACGTCGCGGTGATGAAGAGTGGTTCTCGATTGTACGTTGGACCCTGTTCGCCATGCTGAATGCGGAAGAAATGGGTGTGACCTCGAAGAACGTTGACGCGCTGGCCGCCAAGCCGACCACCCCGGACATGTCTCACCTGCTGGGTCACGAAGGCAACTACGGCAAAGATCTGAAACTGCCCGCCGATTGGGCGTTCAAAATCATCAAGCAAGTTGGTAACTACGGTGAAATCTTCGAACGCAACGTTGGTATGGACAGCGAGCTGAAAATCAAGCGTGGCCTGAATGAGTTGTGGAACAAAGGCGGTATCCAGTACGCACCAGCGGTACGTTAATCGCTAACAGAAAACGGGTGCCGCGCCAGGGTGCGGCACCTCTGTGTTCCCGCTTTTTCCGTGTTCCTGCTATTGAGGCACTCGCATGCAACAACGCCCAACCGTGAAACGTGATTTTTCACTATCAAATCCAGCGGTGCGCGCCTGGCTGTATCAACTTCTCGTCATCGTTATTGTGATTGCCGTGGCGGGTTATCTGTTGCACAACACCGTCACCAATCTGGCCCAGCGTGGTATTACCTCAGGCTTCGCGTTTCTGAACAACAGCGCGGGCTTCGGTATTGTTCAGCACCTTATCGACTACCAGCAGGGCGATACCTATGCCCGCGTGTTTCTGGTCGGGCTGCTCAACACGCTGCTGGTTTCAGCACTGTGTATTGTTTTCGCTTCGGTGCTGGGCTTTATGCTCGGGCTGGCGCGGCTCTCGGATAACTGGCTGTTACGGAAACTGTCCACGGTTTATATCGAAACGTTTCGTAATATCCCGCCGATTTTGCAGATCTTCTTCTGGTATTTTGCCGTACTGCGTAACCTGCCGGGCCCGCGCCAGGCGCTTAACACGCTCGATATTGCGTTCCTGAGTAACCGCGGTTTATACCTTCCCGCCGGAGAGTTTGGTCCCGGCGCGCTGGCCGCGTTCTTCGCGTTGCTCATCCCGTTGGTGGTCGGCATTGTACTGTATCGGCGCAATAAACAGATTCAGGCGCTGACGGGGCAATATCACCGCACCTGGCCTGTCGTTCTGGCACTGTGGGTGGTTCTGCTTGGCTTGGGCCATGGGCTGTTTGGCCCTGCCCTGCACTGGGATATCCCGCAGTTGAAAGGCTTTAACTTCCAAGGTGGCATGGTACTGATCCCGGAACTGGCGGCGTTGACGCTGGCATTGTCGGTCTACACCTCCGCGTTTATCGCAGAGATCATCCGTTCCGGCATTCAATCAGTGTCATACGGGCAACATGAAGCGGCTCGCTCTCTGGGGCTGCCCAATCCGATCACGCTGCGTAAGGTGATTTTGCCGCAGGCGCTGCGCGTTATCATCCCACCGTTGACCAGCCAATATCTGAATATCGTGAAGAACTCATCGCTCGCTGCCGCGATTGGTTATCCGGATATGGTTTCCCTGTTTGCCGGTACCGTGCTCAACCAGACCGGTCAGGCGATTGAAACCATTGCTATTACCATGTCGGTGTACCTGATTATCAGTCTGATCATCTCCCTGCTGATGAACCTGTATAACCGCAAAATCGCGCTCGTGGAACGCTAGAGGCCGCTATGACGACATTGTCACAACCACAACCACACCGTCAGGCTCCGCTGTTTGCGCTGTGGCACTGGGCCAAAAAGAACCTGTTTTCCAGCGTCCCGAACAGCCTGCTGACGTTGTTCTGCTTCTGGCTGCTGTGGAACATTCTGCCTCCGCTATTGAATTGGACGCTGCTTCAGGCGAACTGGGTCGGTGAAACCCGCGCTGACTGCACCCGCGACGGAGCTTGCTGGGTGTTTATTCAGGCACGCTTCGGCCACTTCATGTACGGACTCTATCCGACAGAAGAGATCTGGCGCATTAACTTTGCGCTGGTTTTGGGCTTACTCAGTATCCTGCCGATGTTCTGGCGTCGTATGCCGCGTCGCGGGCGCTATATCGCAATCTGGGCGGTGTGCTACCCGTTATTGGCTTGGTGGCTGCTGTACGGTGGATTCGGCGGGCTGACGCGCGTAGAAACGCGCCAATGGGGTGGACTGACGCTAACCCTGATCATCGCAGCGATAGGTATCGCAGGCGCATTGCCGTTGGGGATTCTGCTGGCGTTAGGAAGACGTTCAACCCTGCCCGTGGTGCGTATCCTGTGCGTGGTGTTTATCGAATTCTGGCGCGGCGTGCCGCTGATCACCGTGTTGTTTATGTCCTCGGTAATGCTGCCGCTGTTTCTCACCGAAGGCACCAGCATCGATAAACTGCTGCGCGCACTGGTCGGCGTCATTCTGTTCCAGTCAGCCTATGTGGCAGAAGTGGTCAGAGGCGGACTTCAGGCATTGCCGAAAGGGCAGTATGAAGCGTCTGCCGCGTTAGGGCTGGGCTACTGGCGTATGCAGGGGCTGGTTATCCTGCCTCAGGCGCTAAAGCTGGTCATTCCCGGTCTGGTGAATACCATTATCGCGCTGTTCAAGGACACCAGTCTGGTCATCATCATCGGCCTGTTCGATCTGTTCAGCAGTATCCAGCAGGCGACCGTTGATCCGACCTGGCTGGGGATGTCGACCGAAGGCTATGTTTTTGCCGCCATGATCTATTGGATCTTCTGTTTCAGCATGTCGCGCTACAGCCAGCATCTGGAAAAACGTTTTAACACCGGACACAAGTCGCATTGAGGCTCTTATGAACCAGAACGCATTAACATCTGATAACTATATGATCACACTGGACAATGTGAACAAGTGGTATGGCCAATTCCACGTTCTGAAAAATATCAACCTGCACGTGAAGCAGGGGGAGCGCATTGTGCTGTGCGGGCCGTCGGGCTCTGGAAAATCGACCACGATTCGCTGCATCAACCACCTGGAAGAACATCAGCAAGGCAAGATCATGGTTGATGGCACCGAATTGGACGGGGATCTGCGCAATATCGAGAAGATCCGCGCCGAAGTGGGGATGGTGTTTCAGCACTTTAACCTGTTTCCACACCTGACCGTGCTGCAAAACTGCACGCTGGCACCTAGTTGGGTGCGTCATATGCCGAAGAAAGAAGCGGAAGAACTGGCGATGCATTATCTGGAACGCGTGCGTATTGCCGCACACGCACACAAGTTCCCAGGCCAGCTTTCCGGTGGTCAGCAGCAGCGCGTGGCGATTGCCCGCTCTCTGTGCATGAAGCCGAAAATCATGCTGTTCGATGAACCCACCTCAGCGCTCGATCCGGAAATGGTGAAGGAAGTGCTGGATACCATGCTCGGGTTGGCGCAAGACGGCATGACCATGCTGTGCGTAACGCATGAAATGGGCTTTGCCAAAACGGTGGCTGACCGGGTAATCTTTATGGATCAGGGAGAAATTGTGGAACAGGCTGCGCCGGAAGAATTCTTCAGCAATCCGCGTTCAGAACGTACACGCACCTTCCTGTCGCAGATCCTGCACTAATTGATGTAACGGCCCGCGTCAGGCGTGGGCCGTTTACCGAACAAACGCTATTTAAAGGTTGATACCCGCATCGGGATATCCCACGCGCCCCCATTGCGGATGTAACGACAGCGCCCGGTCCAACTTTTGGCACTGTACACAAAGGCTTTGCCATTCCATTGCCACGATTTGGTGGACCAGCAATCCCCCACGCTACGCCCGCGCATAATCCATACAATGGCACCGTTCTGGTAGTCGTTGGCCATCATACCTACGTCAACCAGCTGCGCGGGGCGCTTCATCAGGGTATCCACCAACCAGAATTTGGAACCCCCGTTATAGGCAGCCATCCAGCAAGGCGCGATGACCAAGGACTGCGTTTTATTCAAGCGAGCAATCTGCCAAGGCAGGTGGTCACTGTTAAGCTGGTCGTCGGTGCAGTCAAAAGCATCATCCCCTACCAGGGTTTTCATCAGCGCTGGTTTGAACCGGGCTAATTCCTGTGCGGTCATGTCGCGCGCCGCCTGGTCTTTGACGGGCGCTTTGATAATCACCGGTGCGGCAATCGGAGCTTTAACGTTGGAATCATCCTTTTTGCCGGTTTTATAGATCGCGCCACGCGTACCCATTCGCCCCTGAACCCGGTCCATTTGCAGCATTACAGCGCTGGAACCTGCATTGGAAAGGGGATACTCGGCCAGCTTATCCTTAAATACAATCGGCTTGTCACGACGCAGCGCACGAAGAAAAGCAGCATACTGCGTCGCATTCATACGCCAACTGATTTTTTTTCTATCAGCGACCTGCAACACCCCCAGTACGCGCCCAGCAATGATCAATTGGGGCGTTCCGCGCATCGCCAATACGTCATCGTGGCCCAGCCCATCGCTCAGCATCACCTGATTATCCACCGGCGTGCCAGCGCCAGCTTTACGCGTTAATAAGACGCTAACGCCAAATGTCACACTGTCGGGAGAATAGCCCGACACACGACAAGTCAGCGTGTTATCACACACCAGATCCCATTCTTTATGGGTGAAATACACGGAATCATAGTTGGCGACAGCGGAGAATATCGTAAGAAACAGGGCAAAAAACAGGCCAGCAGAGAGCCCCTGCCGAGACGTGGCGCGAAGTCGATAAGCAGCATCCATTACTGGAATTCCTTTCCTAAGCATGAATATAGATTTAAACCAAACAAAAAAACCCTCCGTCTTTCGACGGAAGGTTTTTTGTCTATCTGGCAGGGGCGGAGAGACTCGAACTCCCAACACCCGGTTTTGGAGACCGGTGCTCTACCAATTGAACTACGCCCCTAAATAGGGTGGCGGAACGGACGGGACTCGAACCCGCGACCCCCTGCGTGACAGGCAGGTATTCTAACCGACTGAACTACCGCTCCACCGATACTTTTTCATTACCAGACACCGTCTGATAATCGATATAAAAACCTGGCAGTTCCCTACTCTCACATGGGGAAGCCCCACACTACCATCGGCGCTACGGCGTTTCACTTCTGAGTTCGGC